>NZ_JBXAWP010000003.1:0-1152835 GCF_057291955.1 Achromobacter sp. 1L-A-4-B-C2 | reverse complement strand
AAGGTGGTACCACTCCTTCCCATCCCGAACAGGACAGTGAAACGCCTTCGCGCCGATGATAGTGGACGGACGTCTGTGAAAGTAGGTCATCGTCAAGCTCTTATCCCTCAAAGCCCCGCCGTTCACGGTGGGGCTTTGTCTTTAGCGATAACAGTTCGAACTCAGGCTCAAAATGAGCCCGGAAATGAACGTCCAATTGACGCCGCAAGGGCGCTATCAATCACGCTGCAAGCCGCGCCAATGCTGAATGTGCCGAAATAACAACGCCCGTGGATGGGTGGGTATTGTGCGGTAAGATTGTCCGAGTCAATTCGTTGGAGCGTTATCGTGAGTGATCCCCAGACCCCCGTGCCCGGCACAACGTTGGACCTGCGCACGCTGACCCATGTGGCATACGGTTTATTCGCCCTGGGATTTCTGACAAGTGGAATTCTGGGCATTGCGACATTGGCGGCCGTGGTGCTGATGTACCTGAAACGCTCTGACGCCGCCGGCACGGTTTACGCTGGCCACTTCGATTGGATGTTGCGTACGTTCTGGTGGGCGATGCTGTGGCTGGCGATCAGCGCCATCGCGGTGTACATCTTCATTGGCTGGATCAGCTTGATCGCGACGGTCGTGTGGGTGCTGTATCGCTTGATCAAAGGCTGGCTGGCGCTGTTGGAAGGCAGCTCACCGACTCCCTACGCCTGATTGGGAAAAAGCGTCTTGTAGGCGCTTAGAAGGCCGGCAGAAATGCCGGCTTTTTTACGTCCACGAATTGGCTGTGATCGCGATGCCCTCGCAAAGACGCGTCGCGCGCAGACAGGCGTTAAGCGCGTCCCGACGCAAGGGCTTGGACGCACATACGAGCAGACACAACGGCGCGTCAAACGGGGCGCAAACGGGGCGATCCGAAAGTGCTGGGGCGGTATGGGGATTGAGCTTCGCCGCATCCACAGAACGTGGATTTGGGATGGTGCGCCGAAGATGGCGCAGCTGAACAGAGGGTTGGCTAGCCCGGCGAAAAGCCAGGGCGTCGCGACAATCCAGGAGGCAGGGACGTACGGGGTACGCCCTTTGCCTGCTTACTTCAGATGTGCGTTGACCAGTTTGGTCAGTTCGAACATCGTGACCTGATCTTTGCCAAAGATCGGGCGCAGCTTGGCATCGGCGTTGATGTTGCGCTTGTTGCTGGCATCTTGCAGGTTGTGCTTCTTGATGTATTCCCAGATCTTCTTGGTGACCTCGGTACGCGGCACGGCTTCCGAGCCGATGACAGCGGCCAACTCGGCGCTGGGGGTCAGGGGCTTCATGAATGCAGCGTTCGGCTTGCGCGCGGTCGCGGGTTTGGAGGTTGTGGCCATAATGCGGCGCTCCTTCTCTGGCTGTTGGAAAAATTGTCCTGCGGCCGGAGCATAACGTGTCTCTCTGGTAAAGACAAAGGCATTTATCCTCTGTAGCAACTAAAATATACGCACCGTCCCCTCTATCACGCCATTCTGTAACCTCCTATGTACGCACGATCTGCCTTGGAATCAATTCGACTTTTTCATGACGAGTTGACTGCGCTGCGACGCGATTTGCATGCCCACCCCGAATTGGGTTTCGAAGAGGTGCGAACCTCCGGGATCGTCGCCGGCGCGTTGGAAGCGTTGGGCATCGAAGTGCATCGGGGGATAGGCAAGACGGGCGTGGTCGGCGTGATACGTGGCCGCCGCTGCGACAGCGGCCGCATGATCGGGCTGCGCGCGGACATGGACGCCTTGCCGATGACCGAGGACAACGACTTCGGTCATAAGTCCACCAAGCCTGGCTTGATGCACGGATGCGGTCACGACGGGCACACGGCGGTGCTGATCGGTGCCGCCAAATACTTGGCTCAGACGCGCAATTTTGACGGTACGGCAGTCTTGATTTTCCAACCCGCCGAGGAAGGCCGAGGTGGTGCGCGCGCGATGCTGGAGGATGGCCTTTTCGACACGTTTCCGTGTGATGCCATCTATGCCCTGCACAACTGGCCCGGCTTGCGGCCAGGTACCATCGGCATCAACCCTGGGCCGATGATGGCGGCGGCAGATCGTTTTGAGATCCAGATCACCGGGCGCGGCGGCCATGGCGCGCATCCTTATCAAACCATTGATCCGGTAACCATCGCCGGCCAGATCATCACGGCGCTCCAGACGATCGTGTCGCGCAACGTGAACCCGCTGGATTCCGCCGTGGTGTCGATCGGGTCGATGCAGGCGGGCCATCCCGGCGCCATGAGCGTCATCCCGCGCGAAGCCAAGTTGGTGGGCACTGTGCGTACGTTTCGCAAGTCGGTCCAGGAAATGGTCGAGACTCGCATGCGAGAGCTGGTCACCGCAATCGCCAGCGCGTTCGGCGGGACCGCTGAACTGATCTACGAACGCATCTATCCCGCCACCTTGAACACGCCGCAGCATGCGAACCTGGTGGCCGACATCGCCACCGAGATGATCGGCAAAGAAAACGTGGTGCGCGATCTGGTGCCGTCGATGGGCTCCGAAGATTTCTCGTTCATGTTGCAGAGCAAGCCAGGTGCATACTTCCGCCTGGGCCAAGGCGGCGCCGAGTCCGGCTGCGTGCTGCACAACTCTCATTTTGATTTCAACGATGCGGTCATTCCCCTGGGCAGCGCGATGTTCGCCGCGCTGGCAGAACGGGGCATGCCGCTGGCAGATTAAGAAGCCTCTTCCATGTCTACTCAAAGCACGACTCAGCTTACTATCACCCGCCCTGATGATTGGCACCTGCATCTGCGCGATGGCGCGGCACTGGAAGCCGTGGTGGCCGACACCGCGCGCCAGTTTGCGCGAGCCATCATCATGCCGAATCTGAAGCCGCCGGTGACCACCACCGAGCAGGCGCTGGCGTATCGGGATCGCATCCTTCAAGCGTTGCGCAAGGCGGGTGGCAACGCCGACGCCTTCACTCCGCTGATGACGCTTTATCTGACGGACAACACCTCAGCCGAAGAGATCCGCAACGCGCATGCATCCGGTCAGGTCTACGCGGTGAAGCTCTATCCCGCGGGTGCGACGACCAACTCGGACGCCGGCGTGACTGACTTGTTGGGCAAGTGCACCCAGGCGCTGGAAGCATTGGAAAAATGCGGAATGCCGCTGCTCGTGCACGGCGAGGTGACGGATCCTGCTATCGACGTATTCGACCGCGAAGCCATTTTTGTCGAACGCGTCATGAAACCCTTGCGCCGCGCATTCCCGGCCTTGAAGGTCGTGTTCGAACACATCACGACGAAAGAAGGCGCCGAATATGTGCGTGATGCTGAAGGGCCGACGGCCGCGACGATCACCCCTCAGCACATGCTCTACAACCGCAACGCGATCTTCCAAGGTGGCGTGCGCCCGCATTGGTATTGCCTGCCAATCCTGAAGCGCGAAACGCACCGCCTTGCCCTGGTCGAGGCCGCCACCAGCGGCAGCCCCCGGTTTTTCCTGGGAACGGACAGCGCACCGCACGCCCGCGGCCTGAAGGAACACGCCTGCGGCTGTGCGGGTTGCTACACCGCGCTGCACGCGATGGAGCTGTATGCGACCGCGTTTGATGCCGTGGGCAAGCTGGACAAGCTGGAAGGCTTTGCAAGCTTCCATGGTCCGGATTTTTATGGTCTGCCGCGCAATACCGGCACGCTGACGCTGGTGCGCGAAACGTATCAGGTGCCCGAAGAACTGGCATTCGGCAACACGACGCTGGTGCCGTTGGCGGCGGGTGAGGCGCTGGCTTGGCGCGCTCACGCTTGAGCGGGACAGGGCGCGCTCGGGCGCGGCCACTAACGTGAATCGGGGTGATCGGCATGTTGCCGATCACCCCGATTTTTTGCTGTGTCGCGGGCGGTCAATAGGCCGATATAGATGTGCCTATATATAGATGACCAAATATAAGCTGCCGAAAAAAGGCGTGCCGGCGTTTTACAGCGTGCCGTCGCGGCGAGCTTCCAGCAATTCCCAACGCGCGAACTTTTCTTCAAGCTCGCTTTCCAGCTTGGCCAGTTCGCCGTTGATGCGCTCGACTTCCGCCGGCGCGTCGCGGTAGAGGCTGCCGTCCGCCAACTTGCCGGCCAGTTCCGCCTGCTGCGCCTCCAGCGCGGCGATGGCATCGGGAAGGCCTTCAAGCTCGCGCAAGTCCCATGCATTGATCTTGCTGGCCTTGGCCGGCTTGGCACGGGCCACTTTGGCGCGCGCGGCGCTTTCGTCAGCGGGCTTGGCGGTGGCTTCCACATCGGTTTCCACTGCGGCAGGCGCGGGCCGCTGCGCCACCCATTCATCGTATCCGCCGACGTAATCGCGCCAGTGTCCGTCGCCTTCGTAGGCGATGGTCTGCGTGACAACGTTGTTCAAAAACGCCCGGTCGTGGCTGACCAGCAGCACGGTGCCGGCATATTCCTGCAACAGCTCTTCCAGGAGCTCAAGCGTTTCGATGTCCAGGTCGTTGGTGGGTTCGTCCAGCACCAGCACGTTGGCAGGGCGGGCGAACAGGCGCGCCAACAGCAAGCGGGCGCGTTCGCCGCCGGACAGGCTGCGCACGGGCGAGCCGGCGCGGGCGGGCGAGAACAGGAAGTCGCCCAGATAAGTCATCACGTGTTTGCGGGTGCCGCCGATTTCAACCCATTCGCTGCCCGGGCTGATGATGTCCACCAGCGACGCGTTTTCATCCAGCTGCGCGCGCATCTGGTCGAAATACGCGACGGCCACATTGGTACCCATTCGCGTCGTGCCGCTGTCGGGCTGCATCTCGCCCAGGATGAGCTTGAGCAGCGTGGTCTTGCCGGCGCCGTTGGGCCCGATGATGCCGATGCGGTCGCCGCGCAGGATGGTGGTGGAGTAGTCGTTCACGACCACCTTGTCGCCGAAGGTCTTGCCGACATGCTCGAGCTCGGCCACCAGCTTGCCCGAACGTTGGCCCTCAGCCAGTGCCAACGAGACGTCGCCAATTCGCTCACGACGTTCAGCGCGCTGGACCCGCAGGCTTTCCAGGCGGCGCACGCGGCCTTCATTGCGCGTACGGCGGGCCTCGACACCCTTGCGGATCCAGACTTCTTCCTGCGCAAGCAGCTTATCGAAGCGGGCCTGTTCCAGGCGTTCAGATTCCAGCCATTGGGCCTTGCGTTCCTGCCACTGCGAGAAGTTGCCGGGAAAGCTCAGCAGGCGGCCGCGGTCCAGTTCGACGATGCGGGTGGTGACGGCGTCCAGAAAGCGCCGGTCGTGGGTGATGATGACGGCGGCGCCGCGCCAGCCGCGCAGCATCTCTTCCAGCCAGGCAATGCCTTCGAAGTCCAGATGGTTGGTGGGTTCGTCCAGTAGCAGAAGGTCGGGTTCTTCAACCAGGGCGCGCGCCAGGGCGACGCGCTTGCGCGTGCCGCCCGACAAGCCCGCGATCTGCACGTCAGCGGGCAAGCCCAGCTTTTCCAGCATGGCGCGCACGCGTGAAGGGCGTTGCCAGTCTTCATGGTCGCCTTCCACGTTGCAGACCACGTCGAACACCGTGGCGTTTTCGTCCAGCTCGGGTTCCTGTTCGACGGTGGCCACGCGCAACCCCGAGCTGCGGGCGATGTCGCCGTCGTCGGGCAGCGTGCGGCCGTCCAGCAGCCTGAGCAGCGACGACTTGCCGGCGCCATTGCGGCCAATCAGGCCGATGCGCTCGCCGGCCTGAATGGCGAAGTCGGCATGGTCCAGCAACGGGTGGTGGCCATAGGCCAGCTGAATGTCGGTCAGGGTGATGAGGGTAGCGAGGGCCATGTAGTCGGTCTTTTCTGCGGCTTCTAAGCGGATCAACGCGTATTGTCGCAGGAACCTCGGCAAGCCGTTGAATGGGCCAAGACCGGGGCGTGTCGGGGACAGTGCCGCTACCTGTAATAGAATACGAACCGCAAGACGGGTTGGGCGATCGCGGTGGATGCGAATCCATCGAGGAAGGTCCGGACTCCACAGGGCAGGATAACGGCTAACGGCCGTCCGGCCGCGTCCTCGGGCGCGGTTGAGGAATAGGGCCACAGAGACGAGACTGGGAAGCGGGCGCGCTTTGCGCGCACAGGTACGGCCATCTCCGTATCGCGTCGTTCGGCAACGAATGGCGGCGTCTCAGGGTGAAACGCGGCAACCTCTATCCGGAGCAACATCAAATAGGCATGCGTGCGGCCCTCGGGTCGCGAAGGGCGGCTCCGTCCAAGCATGCGGGTAGATGGCTAGAGCGGCTCAGCAATGATCCGCGCAGAGGAATGATCGTCCGCCAGGGCAACCTGGTGTACAGAATCCGGCCTATAGACCCGTCTTGCATCGAATATTCCCACTCGCGCGGCGCCGGGCATCAATGCCTGGCCGCGCGGCATGCGCCGGCGATTTTTTCCCGGCGCCAAAATGGGGCGTTCGGCGGGAAGCCTCGCCAACCGGTGCAAAGGGCGCGGCGTAAAACAATGCAAAGGCATCGTTAGCCGCTACTTCTGACGAAGGACTTTTAGTGTGTGCCGCAACCTCCTGATAAATCAGGAGGTTTTTCTTTTTGCGGTTTTACATATTGGCCTAAGTCCTTGTTGTGATTGAAAAAATTGCAACCACTCGCTTGACCGCCCCATTGCCATACCGTAGAGTGGGAAATAGTAGGAAATTGTGCAATTAAGTGGGGTAAAAGTGGTGTTTCAGGGAAGCAGCGCACTCACGCTGGATGCGAAGGGGCGGATCTCGATTCCGACCCGGCATCGTGACGCGCTCATGTCGCAGGCCGATGGCCGGCTGACCCTGACCCGCCACCCTGACGGCTGCTTGCTGGTGTACCCGCGGCCTGAATGGGAAAAGAAGCGCGAGCAGATCGCCGCTTTTCCCATGACGGCTCGTGCGTTGCAGCGGCTGTTGCTGGGCAACGCTCAGGATGTCGAACTGGATGGCTCCGGCCGGGTTCTGATCGCTCCTGAACTGCGCAACGCTTCCGGTATGACGCGCGATGTGATGCTGCTCGGTCTGGGCGCGCACTTCGAGCTGTGGGACGCCGCTACTCTGGCCAGCCGCGAGGCGGAAGACTTGGCCAAGGGTATGCCGGATGTGTTGAACCAGTTTTCGTTCTGAAAAATTTTATGGAATTCGAACATCGGCCCGTTCTGCTGGAGCCGACGGTGGACGCACTACTGCTGCCAGACTTCGGCGGCAAAGGCGCGACACGGTCGCACTCCCAGACCGAGCCGGATACGGCTACGCGGGCGGAACGCGGCGTGTTTGTCGACGGCACCTTCGGCCGCGGCGGGCACAGTCGCGAACTGCTTGGGCGCTTGGGCAAGTCCGCGCGGCTGGTGGTGTTCGACAAGGACCCCGAGGCGATCGCGGTAGCCAATGCGTTGGCGGCTGCGGACCCGCGGGTCACGGTAGTACATGGCGGCTTTGCCACCATGGCAGAAGAATTGCAGCAGCTCGGCATCGACAAGGTCGATGGCGTGATGCTGGATCTGGGCGTGTCGTCGCCTCAGATCGATGACGCCGAGCGCGGCTTCTCGTTCATGCGAGACGGCCCGCTCGATATGCGGATGGACACCACTCGTGGTCCCACGGTGGCGGAATGGCTGGCGCAAGCCAGTGTGGATGAGATGCGGGAGGTCATAGCGGATTATGGCGAAGAACGGTTTGCTTTTCAGGTTGCAAAGGCGATTGCTGCTCGCCGCGCAACAAGGCCGCTGTGCACCACGCTCGAGCTTGCCGAGTGCGTCGCCAGCGCCGTCCGCACGCGCGAAAAGGGGCAGCATCCGGCCACACGCACCTTTCAAGCTTTACGGATTTACATCAATCGGGAACTCGAAGAGCTCGCGCGCACCCTCGCGGCAGCTCTAGACCTGCTTGCCCCGGGAGGGAGGTTGGCGGTGATCAGCTTTCATTCGCTTGAAGACCGCATGGTCAAGCAGTGCATCGTGGCGGCGGCTCGGCCGGCCGCCGCGCATGCACGCCTGCCGCTGCGCGAAAGCGAGATGCCCCAGCCTATCCTCCGTTCCCTGGGAAGGGTCCAGGCCGAAGACGACGAAGTCTCCGGCAATGCCCGCGCCCGCTCTGCCGTCTTGCGGGTTGCCGAACGCACCGAAACACCGCTGCCCCCCGAGGGCGGTTTTGCGTTTGTGAAGATCGGCTCGTTGCCTGGCAGCGACCTGGCTCCGCCGCCTCGCCGCGGTGGCAAAGGGGGGCGGCGCTGATGGGTCGTGTCAACCTGATCGTTGCGGCGCTACTGATGCTGTCGGCCATTTCCCTGGTCACCAGCCGGTATCAGTCGCGCCAGCTTTTTGTTGAGCTGGGACGCGATCAGGCGCAGGCGCGCGACCTGGAAACCAACTGGCGCCGATTGCAGCTTGAGCGCGCCGAGCTTGCCCGCAATGCGCGGGTGGACGCCATTGCACGTGACGGCCTGAAGATGATCTCCATCGTCCCGGACCGTACGCTGTATGTAAATCAGGCGTCCGGCGCTGCCACCGGAGGCGCGCAATGAAACGCGTTCCCTTCTTCGATAACCCTGTACTGCGCGGGCAACTGCCCACGTGGCGCGCGCGCCTGGTGCTGATACTGCTGTTTGGCGGTTTCACGGTGCTGGCCGGGCGCGCCTTGTTCTTGCAGGGTTTGTCGACGGAGTTCCTGCAGCAGCAGGGCGAACGCCGCTACGAACGCACGCTGACGCTGGCCGCCACGCGCGGCAAGATCATGGACCGCAACGGCGCGGTGCTGGCCTCCAGTGTGCCGGCGCGCGCCATCTGGGCAATCCCGGAAGACGCCAAGCAAGGCACGCCCGCGCAAATGGATGCGCTGGCCAAGTTGCTGGAAACGCCGGTGGCCGACCTGCGCCATCGCCTGGTCGACGAAGACAAGAACTTCGTCTACTTGAAGCGCCAGGTCGCAATGGACGTGGCCGACAAGATCAAGCAGCTGAACATGCCGGGCATCCATCAGCAGCCCGAAACGCGCCGCTACTATCCCGACGGCGACGTCATGGCCCATGTGGTTGGCTTCAACAGCGTTGAAGATCAGGGCCAGGAAGGGGTTGAACTCACGTTCAACCAGCAATTGCAGGGCCGCCCGGGCAGCCGCCGCGTCATCAAGGACCGGCTGGGCCGCGTCATCGAAGACGTGCAGGCCGTGACGTTGCCCGTTGATGGGCGCGACCTGCGCCTGTCGATCGATACCCGCTTGCAGTACCTGGTGTTCAAGGAATTGAAGGACGCCATGGAAAAGCACCAGGCCAAGGGCGCCACCGCCGTGGTCGTGGACGTGCATACCGGCGAAATCCTGGCGTTGGCCAACGTGCCGACGTTTGACCCGAACAAGCGTGAAACCTTTCATGGTTCCAAGCTGCGCAACCAGGCCATTACCGACACGTTCGAGCCCGGCTCCATCATGAAGCCGTTCACGGCCGCGCTGGCGCTGGACCTGGGCCGCATCACGACGTCGACCCTGTTCGAAACGGGCAATGGCCGCTTCACCTATCAAGGCAGCACGATCAGCGACGTCAGCCGCAACGGCACGCTGGACGTTGCCGGGGTGTTGCGCAAGTCCAGCAACATCGGCATGACGATGATTTCCGAGAAGCTGGAATCCCGTGAAATGTGGGACCGCTTCACCGAATTAGGCTTGGGCCAGGCCCCTCAAGTGGGATTCCCCGGCGCAGCACCCGGCCGGTTGCGTCCCTGGGACCGTTGGCGCCTGATCGAAAAGGCCACCATGGCCTACGGCTACGGCCTGTCCGTGTCGCTGCTGCAAGTGGCGCGCGCTTACACCGTCTTCGCCCGTAACGGCGACATGGTGTCGCTGACGCTGGTCAAGCGCGACAGCGACCCGACCAGCGTCAAGATCTACACGCCCAAGACCACCGCCATGGTGCGCGCGATGCTCGAAGCCGCCGCCGGCCCCGAAGGCACCAAGGCAGCCCAGGTGCAGGGCTATCGCGTGGCCGGCAAGAGCGGCACCGCTCGCAAGATCGTCGACGGCAAATACAGCATGCAGCGCTATCGCAGCTCGTACGTGGGTTTTGCGCCAGTGTCCGATCCGAAGATCGTCGTGGCCGTGTCCATCGACGAGCCCACGGTTGGCGGTTATTACGGCGGCGCCATCGCCGCGCCGGTGTTCTCCCACATCGTGGGCGGAAGCCTCCGGTTGATGGGGGTGCGGCCCGACGCGCCTTTTGAATCCACGATTGTTGCTGGTCTCAAGGAGCCAGGCAGATGAGCGCCAACGGCTTCCTCTCTACCCCTGTCGCCACGGTTGCTGAAACCGTGGCGTGGTTGCATGCGCGCGTCTCGTTGACGGCGCATCTGAAACTGGACTCGCGCGATATCGAGCCGGGCGACGTGTTCGTTGCCTGCCCGGGCCTGTCCAGCGACGGACGTCTCTATATAGATAAGGCATTGGCGCTTGGCGCCAGCGCCGTCTTGTTCGAAGCGCCCGCCACCGAAGCGCTTCAGAACGCCGCGTCGGGCACGCCGATGCTGCCGGTGACGGGGCTGCGCGCCTTGCTGGGCGAATTGGCCGACACCTGGTACGGCCGCCCGTCGGCGGCGCTGGCCGTGGTGGCCGTGACCGGCACCAACGGCAAGACCTCGTCGGTGCAATGGATTGCGCACGCGCTCAGCCGCAACGACAAGCCTTGCGGCACCATCGGTACCTTGGGCGCCGTGCTGCCGGACGGCCGCACGCTGGGCGGCGACCTGACCACGCCCGACGTCCTGACCGTGCACCGCACGCTGGCCGCGATGCGCGACGCCGGCGCCCAGGCCGTGGCCATGGAAGCGTCGTCAATTGGTATCGAGCAAGGCCGCCTGGACGGTGTGCGCGTGGCGCTGGCCGCCTTCACCAACCTGACGCGCGACCATCTTGACTATCACGGCACGATGGAACGCTACGAAGCCGCCAAGGCGCGTTTGTTCCAATGGCCTGGCTTGACCGCCGCCGTCGTCAATGCCGACGACGAAGCCGGTCGCCGCCTGCTGGCAAGCCTGCCGCAAGGCATGGCCACGATGGGCTACAGCCTGAGCGATTCGCCCGACATCCCCGCCGCGATGCGCGCGCGGGATTTGCAGGCCACATCGCAGGGCCAGATCTTTACGTTGGTGTCCCCGCACGGCGAGGCCCAGATCGTGACGCGCCTGCTGGGCGCGCACAACGTGTCGAACCTGCTGTTGGTGGCCGGCGTGCTGTACAAGCTGGGCCTGCCGTTTGCACAGATCGCGCGCGAATTGGCCGCGACGGACCCGGTTGACGGGCGCTTGCAGACCGTGGAGCCGATAGCGGTGTCGCCCCAGTCTTCCGCTGGCCGGGGCGCGCTGGTGGTGGTGGACTACGCGCACACGCCGGATGCCTTGTCTCGCGCATTGACCGCGCTGCGCCCCGTGGCCATCGCCCGGTCCGGCCGCTTGATCTGCCTGTTTGGTTGCGGCGGCGAGCGCGATCCGGGCAAGCGCCCGGAAATGGGCCGTATCGCCGCGCAGCTGGCTGACCACGTTGTGGTGTCCAGCGACAATCCGCGCACCGAATCCCCGCAAGCCATCGTCGACCAGATCCTGGCCGGCATCCCGGACGCTGTGCACGCCGACGCCCAGGTTGATCGCGCGCGCGCCATCATGCAGACCATCTGGTCCGCCTCGCCAGACGATGTCGTGCTGCTGGCGGGCAAGGGCCATGAAACGTACCAGGACGTCGGCGGCGAAAAACTGCCCTTTGATGACCGCGAGTGGGCGCGCCTGTCGCTGCTGCTGCCGCAGGTCAAGGGCGTGTCCACGGATACCCGCCGCATCGGCTCGGGAGAGTTGTTCGTGGCGCTGGTCGGCGAGAACTTCGACGCGCATAACTATCTTGACCAGGCCGAAGGCCGCGGCGCCTGCGCGGCCGTCGTGGCGCACGCGGTGCCCGACGCCCGGCTGCCGCAATTGGTGCTGGGCGATACCCGCATTGCGCTGATGCGCATCGGTGCCGCGTGGCGCGCGCAGTTCACGCTGCCCGTGGTGGCGGTGACCGGCAGCAACGGCAAGACGACCACCAAGGAAATGATCTCGGCGATGTTGGCCGAATGGCAGGGCGAGTCGGGCCGTTTGGCCACCGCCGGCAATTTGAACAACGACATCGGCGTGCCGCTGACGCTGCTGCGCCTGCGCGCTGAACATCGCGCCGCGGTGTTTGAACTGGGCATGAACCACCCGGGCGAAATCGCACAGTTGGCCGACATGGCCGCGCCCACGGTCGCGCTGGTGACCAACGCACAGCGCGAACACCAGGAATTCATGCACACCGTGGAAGCGGTGGCGCACGAAAACGGCGCTGCCATCGCTGCGTTGCCGGATGACGGCGTTGCCGTGTATCCCGGCGACGAACCCTATTGCGCCATTTGGGATGCGCTGGCTGAACCGCGCCGCGTGTTGCGCTTCGGCTTGCAGCCCGGGCTGGACGTCTACGCCGAGCAGATCCTTGCCGATGTGGGCTCGACCCGTTGCCGCGTTGTGACGCCGGTGGGCGTTGCGGACCTGGTCTTGCCCGTGCCCGGCCTGCACAACCTGCGCAATGCGCTGGCCGCCATCGCCAGCGCCATCGCAGCAGGCGCGCCGCTGGACGTTGCCGTGCGCGCGCTGGCGGGCTTTGCGCCGGTGGCCGGCCGCATGCAGCACAAACAATTAAGCGACGGAACGTTGCTGATCGATGACACCTACAATGCCAACCCCGATTCGGTTCGCGTGGCCATCGACGTGCTGGCGCGAATCGCCGGCACGCGTGTCCTGGTGTTGGGCGACATGGGTGAAATCGGGGACAACGGCCCTGCCTTGCACGCCGAGGCGGGCCACTATGCGCGCGAGCAAGGGCTTGACGCGTTGATCACGCTGGGCGATGCCAGCCGGGCGGCCGCGGCCGCATACGGACCCGGCGCGCAAGCGTGCACATCGGTAGACGAAGTGGTGGCCGCCTTGCGCGGCTTGCGCCCGTCCAGCGTATTGATAAAGGGATCGCGCTTTATGCGCATGGAGCGGGTAGTGAAGGCTTTTTCCACGAACGACGAACAGACGGCCAAGGCGCAGGGAGAGCAGCATGCTGCTTGAGCTAGCCCGTCTGCTTTCCGATGATGTGCGCGCCCTGGGCGTGTTCGAATACATCACGTTGCGCGCCGTGCTGGCGTGCGCGACGGCGTTGCTGATCGGCCTGGTGGCCGGTCCGCGTGTGATTCGCAAGTTGACCGAAATGAAGATCGGCCAGGCCGTGCGCGCCTATGGCCCGGAAACGCATCTGGTCAAGACCGGCACCCCCACGATGGGCGGCGTGCTGATCCTGATTTCCATCGCCATCAGCACCTTGCTGTGGGCCGACTGGACCAACCGCTTCGTGTGGGTGGTGCTGCTTGTCACGTTCGGCTTCGGCTGGATCGGCTGGATGGACGACTACCGCAAGGTTGTCTATCGCGATCCCGAAGGCATGCCCGCACGGCAAAAATTCTTCTGGCAGGCCACCATCGGCATGGTGGCCGCGGTGTACCTGGCGTTTGCCGTGTCGGCGCCCGCCAACACCGACCTGTGGCCCTTGTTCAAGGCCTGGGTGGGTAGCGGCTTCACGATGTCGCTGCCCACGCGTGCCGACTTGATCGTGCCGTTCTTCAAGTCGGTCAGCTATCCGCTGGGCGTGCTGGGGTTCGTGGCGCTGACCTGGGCCGTGATTGTCGGCACCAGCAATGCCGTGAACCTGACTGACGGCCTGGATGGCCTGGCCATCATGCCCACCGTGATGGTGGGCAGCGCGCTGGGCATCTTCGCCTACGTGGTCGGCCGCGTGGACTATTCCAAGTACTTGCTGTTCCCCTACATACCCGGTGCGTCCGAACTCATGGTGCTGTGCGCGGCGATAGGGGGCGCGGGACTCGCCTTTTTATGGTTCAACGCGTATCCGGCCCAGGTCTTCATGGGCGACGTCGGCGCGCTTGCCCTGGGCGGCGCGCTGGGCACCATCGCGGTCATCGTGCGCCAGGAAATCGTGCTGTTCATCATGGGCGGCGTGTTCGTGGTGGAAACGCTGTCGGTGATGATCCAGGTGACGTGGTTCAAGTACACCAAGCGACGTTATGGAACAGGTCGACGCATATTCCGCATGGCCCCGCTGCATCATCACTTTGAAGTGGGCGGCTGGAAAGAAACCCAGGTGGTCGTGCGTTTCTGGATCATCAGCATGATGCTGGTGCTGATTGGCCTCTCAACCCTGAAGTTGCGATGAATACGATGGAAACCTCCCGCGCTGACGCGCCGCTTGTCCTGATCCTCGGATTGGGCGAGACGGGTGTCGCCGCCGCACGCTGGTGCGCCCGCCTGGGCGCCCGCTTGCGTGTGGCCGACACGCGCGCTGAACCGGGTGGCCTTGCCGCGCTGCAAGAGGCGCTGGCGCAAAGTGATGTGCAGTACCAGCTGGGATGCGATGCGTCGTTTGATCCCGCGCTGCTGGATGGCGTGACGCAAATCGTCCTCAGTCCCGGCCTGGCGCCCACGCAAGCACCCGCCGCCGATCTGCTGCGCGAGGCCGAGGCCCGCGGCATCGAGGTGGTTGGTGAAATCGAACTCTTTGCCCGCGCGTTGGCCGATCTGGCCGAAACGCGCGAATACCGTCCGCGCCTGTTGACCGTAACCGGCACCAACGGCAAGACCACCGTTACTGCTCTGACGCGCGACTTGATCGACGCCAGCGGCCTGTCGGTGGTGGCCGCCGGAAACATCAGTCCGGCCGCGCTGACCGCGCTGATGGACGCGCTGGACAACGATGCGCTGCCGCAGGTGTGGGTGCTGGAGCTGTCCAGCTTCCAACTGGAAACGACGCGCTCGCTGATGGCCGACGCCGCCGTCGTGCTGAACGTAACGCAAGATCACCTGGACTGGCATGGCGGCATGGAATCCTACGCCGCTGCCAAGGCCCGCATCCTGAAGATGGCGCGTATCGCCATCGTCAACCGTGATGACCCGCTTACCGTGGCCATGGTGCCCACCGTGAACGCGCTGAACGTGCGCAGCTTTGGCCGCGACATGCCCGAGCTGGTCGGCGACATGGGTCTTGAACTCGGGCAGGGCGTGGCTTGGCTCGTTGCCTGCGAACCTAGCGATTTCGACGAACCCGCACCGCCCACGCGCCGCAAGAAAGACGCGCCCGAACCCGTGCGTGCCAATGGCCGCAAAAGCCGCCTGATGCCGGTGGACGCGTTGCGCATTCGGGGCATCCACAACGCCTTGAACGCACTGGCCGCGTTGCAGCTGGCCCGCTGCCTGGACCTGGGCTGGGGCGCCATGCTGCGTACCCTGCGCGAATACGCGGGCGAACCGCATCGCGCAGCGTTCGTGCGTCAGATCGGCGGTGTGGACTATATCAACGACAGCAAGGGCACCAACGTCGGTGCCACGGTGGCCGCGCTGGAAGGCCTGGGCCAACCAGTCGTGCTGATCGCCGGCGGGCAAGGCAAGGGCCAGGACTTTTCTCCGCTGATTCCCGTGGTGTCGCGCCATGCGCGCGCCGTCATGCTGATCGGCGTGGACGGGCCCGAGATCGGCCGTGTGCTGGCGTCCACCGGTGTCAACTGCATCACTGTTGATTCGCTGCATGCCGCCGTGCGCGGCGCGGCTGAATTGGCGCAGCCGGGCGACGCCGTGTTGCTGTCGCCCGCTTGCGCCAGCCTGGACATGTTCCGCAATTATCCGCACCGTGGGCAAGTGTTCATGGAAGAGGTCGAAGACCTGGCCCGCGATCGCGGAGAAGTGGCATGAGCCTGATCGCCGATCTCACCGCCAGCGTCAATGCCGTACGGCCCGGCCGTACCAAGATGCGCAACTTCGATCTGCCGCTGGTCATCGCGGCGTCGACCTTGTTGCTGCTGGGCTTGCTGATGGTGTATTCGGCGTCGATCGCGCTGGCCGATGGCCCGCGTTACGCGTCCTATGGCCGCTACTACTTCGTGATCCGCCATGGCCTGTTCGTCAGCGCGGGTCTGGTTGCGGGCGCGGTCGTGCTGGCCATCCCGATCCGGGTCTGGCAGCGCATGGCCGTGCCGCTGTTCGTGGTGGCGATGGTGCTGCTGGTAGCGGTGCTGATCCCCGGCATCGGCCGCGAAGTCAACGGCGCACACCGCTGGATCCCGCTGGGTCCGCTGAATTTCCAGCCGTCTGAATTGATGAAGCTGGCGGCCCTGCTTTACGCCGCCGACTACACGGTGCGCAAGCAGGAACACATGCAGGCGTTCGCGCGCGGCTTTCTGCCGATGGCGTTTGCGCTGGCGGGCGTGGGCATGCTGCTGCTGCTTGAGCCCGACCTGGGCGCCTTCATGGTGATCGTGGCCATTGCCATCGGCATCCTGTTTTTGGGCGGCATCAACGGCAAGTACTTCAGCAGCCTGTTGGGCGTGCTGGTCAGCACCTTCCTGATGTTGATCTGGCTGTCGCCGTGGCGCCGTGCGCGGCTGTTCGCGTACCTGGACCCCTGGAACGAAGACAACGCCTACGGCAGCGCCTATCAGCTGTCGCACTCGTTGATTGCCCTGGGCCGCGGCGAATGGCTGGGCGTGGGTCTGGGCGCCAGTGTTGAAAAACTGCATTACCTGCCCGAAGCGCACACCGACTTCCTGATGGCGGTAGTGGGCGAAGAGCTGGGCTTTGCCGGCGTCATGCTGGTGATCACGCTGTTCGCCATCATCGTCTACCGCGGCTTCGATATCGGACGCCAGGCCATCGCCATGGAACGCACGTTCGCGGGTCTGGTGGCGCATGGCGTGGCGATGTGGTTCGGCGTGCAGTCCTTCATCAACATGGGCGTGTGCCTGGGCTTGCTGCCCACCAAGGGCCTGACCTTGCCGCTGATGAGCTACGGCGGTTCGGGCGTGGTGATGAATCTGTGCGCACTGGCCATGCTGATCCGGGTCGACGTGGAAAATCGCGTGATGATGCGTGGGGGACGGGTATGACCGCCGCGCGCACCATCCTGATCATGGCCGGCGGCACCGGCGGCCACATCATGCCCGGCCTGGCCGTGGCTGATGTGCTGCGCGCCCGTGGCTGGCGCGTGATGTGGTTGGGCAACCCCGACAAGATGGAAGGCAAGCTCGTGCCGCCGCGCGGTATTGAACTGGTGCCGCTGCGCTTTCAAGGCGTGCGTGGCAAGGGCGCGTCCGCGCTGCTGAAACTGCCGTTCCTGCTGCTGCGCGCCTTTGCGCAAGCCTGGTCGCGTCTGGCGGACGTGCGTCCCGACGTGGTGCTGGGCATGGGCGGCTACGTGGCGTTCCCCGGGGGCGTGATCGCGGCCCTGCGCGGCACGCCGCTGGTGGTGCACGAACAGAATGCCGTTGCCGGCACCGCGAACAAGTGCCTGGCAAAGATGTCGCGCCGCGTGCTCAGCGGGTTCCCGGGCGTGCTGCCCAAGGGCGAGGCGATGGGCAACCCGGTGCGCGCCGACCTGTGCGCATTGCCCGACCCGGCCGTGCGTTACGCCAGCCGCTCCGGTCCGCTACGCCTGCTTGTGGTGGGCGGAAGCCTGGGCGCGCAGGCGCTGAACATTGCCGTGCCGCAGGCGCTGGCGCGCTTGCCGCAAGAGCGCCGCCCGGTCGTTGTCCATCAGGCTGGCGAACAACATTTACCCGCGCTGCAACAAGCCTACGCCCAGGCGGGCGTGCAGGCCGACTGCCGCGCGTTCATCGAAGACATGGCGGGCGCGATGAGCGATGCCGACCTGCTGATCTGCCGCGCGGGCGCCATGACGGTGTCCGAAGTGGCTGCCGCGGGCGTCGCCGCCCTGTTCGTGCCACTGCCGCATGCCATCGATGACCACCAGACCGCCAATGCGCGCTTTTTGAGCGATGCAGAAGCCGCTTGGCTACAGCCACAATCCGCCCTGACGCCCGAGTGGCTGGCGGACTGGCTGGCCCAGCGTTCCCGACAAGAACTCCAGGCCGTCGCCGGCCGTGCGCGCGCGCATGCGCAGCCGGAAGCCGCGGCCCATATCGCCGATGTCTGCGAACAAGCAGCGGGGCGTTCATCATGAAACACAGAATTCAACATATCCATTTCGTGGGCATCGGCGGCTCGGGGATGAGCGGCATTGCCGAGGTCCTGCTCAACCTGGGCTACACGATCAGCGGTTCCGACCTGAACGAATCGGCGGTCACGCGCCGTCTGGCCGGTCTGGGCGTGAAGATCGCCATCGGCCATGTGGCCAGCAACGTCACTGGCGCGGCCGCCATCGTCACGTCCACCGCGGTGGCGGGCGACAACCCCGAGGTCATCGCTGCGCGCGCTGCGCGTATCCCCGTGGTGCCGCGCGCCATCATGCTGGCCGAGCTGATGCGCCTGAAGCGCGGCATCGCCGTGGCGGGCACGCATGGCAAGACCACCACCACCAGCCTGGTCGCCAGCGTGCTTGCCGCCGGCGACCTGGACCCCACCTTCGTGATCGGTGGCCGCTTGAATTCGGCCGGCGCCAACGCGCGGTTGGGGCAGGGCGACTACATCGTTGTCGAAGCGGATGAGTCCGACGCGTCGTTCCTGAATCTGCTGCCGGTGATGGCCATCGTGACCAACATCGACGCCGACCACATGGACACCTATGGGCACGATGTGGCGCGCCTGAAAAGCGCGTTCATCGAATTCACGCAGCGCCTGCCGTTCTACGGCAGCGCCGTGCTGTGCTCGGATGACGCCAATGTGCGCGAGATCATGCCCTTCGTGTCGCGCCCGATCACTACCTACGGCTTGAACGAAGACGCGCAGGTGCGCGCTTATGAAGTGCAGCCGTCCGGCACGCGCATGCGCTTTAACGTGCAGCGCACGCATCGCGACACGCTGCTGCCGCCGTTGCAGGTGGAACTGAACCTGCCCGGCCTGCATAACGTGCGCAACGCGCTGGCCGCGATTGCCGTCGCAACCGAGCTGGGCGTGTCCGATGACGCCATCCGCGATTCGCTGGCCGCCTTCAAGGGCGTGGGCCGCCGGTTCACCCAGACGGGCGAATTTCCGGTGCCGGCCACCCATGGCGGCGGCACCTTCACGGTGATTGATGACTACGGCCATCACCCCGTGGAAATGGCCGCCACGCTGGCCGCCGCGCGCGGCGCCTGGCCCGATCGCCGCATCGTGCTGGCCTTTCAGCCGCACCGCTACACGCGTACGCGGGATTGCTTTGAAGATTTTGTACGGGTGCTGGGCACGGCCGACGCCGTGTTGCTGACCGAGGTCTACGCCGCCGGCGAACCGCCGCTGGTGGCCGCGGACGGCCGTGCGCTGTCGCGCGCGTTGCGGGTGGCGGGCAAGGTCGAGCCGGTGTTCGTCGAAGACGTGGCTGAACTGCCGCAGGCTGTGGTCGACTTCGTGCGCAACGGCGACGTCGTGATCGTGATGGGAGCGGGTTCGATCAGCAAGGTCCCCGCCCAAGTAGGAGAACTGGCATGAGCGCGCAATTCGGCAAAGTGGGTGTGTTGTACGGCGGACGCTCCGCTGAACGCGAAGTGTCGCTGATGTCTGGCAAGGGCGTGCAGCAGGCGCTAGCCAGCGCCGGCGTGGACGCGCACCTGTTCGACACGGGCGAGCGCAGCCTGGCTGAGCTGGCCGCCGAAGGTTTTGACCGTGTCTTCATCGCGCTGCATGGCCGCTACGGCGAAGACGGCACGATCCAGGGCGCGCTGGAATTGCTGGGCATTCCGTACACGGGCAGCGGCCCGATGGCATCCGCCCTGGCCATGGACAAGACCATGACCAAGCGCGTGTGGCTGCAAAACGGCCTGCCCACGCCCGAATTCGAAGTGTTGGACGCCGACACGGAACTTCGCCTGGTGCCGGACCGTCTGAGCCTGCCGCTGATCGTCAAGCCGCCGCATGAAGGGTCGACCGTGGGCATCACCAAGGTAGTGGGCTATTCCGACATGAAAGAAGCCTATGCCGCCGCCGCGCGTTTTGACAGCGAGGTGCTGGCCGAACAATTCATCACCGGCCGCGAGCTGACGGTGGCAGTGCTGGGTTCGGGCAAGGGCGCGCGCGCGCTGCCCGTCATCGAGATCGCCGCACCCGGTGGCAACTACGACTACGAACACAAGTATTTCTCGGACGACACGCAGTACTTCTGCCCGGCAACGCTGCCGGACGGCGTGGCTGAAGAAGTCGCCGCAATTGCCGTTAAGGCCTATCAGGCGCTGGGCTGCGAAGGCTGGGGCCGCGCCGACTTCATCCTCGACCGCGACAACCGGCCGTGGCTGCTTGAAATGAATACCTCGCCTGGCATGACCAGCCATTCTTTGGTGCCGATGGCCGCGAAGGCCGTAGGGATCAGCTACGCCGAACTCTGCGTGGCGATTTTGTCCGAGGCCTCGTGCAAAGTGCACAGCGCCCCGCGTAACGCTTGACCTGGATAATCCGTGTGGAACGACGCTCGCACTACCAACCTGATCGCCAACACGCTAGCCGTGCTGGCGGTTTGCGCCATGCTGATCGCGGGCGTGGTCTGGGTAGCGCAACGCCCGTTCTTCACGCTGACGGCCATCGAGCTGGAATCGATGCCGGACACCGAATTGCACTACGTGTCGCCGCAAGCGGTGCGCTCGGCCATCGCGGGTCGCTTCAAGGGCAACTTCTTCACGGTGGACCTGGACGACGCGCGCGAGATCTTCGAATCCGTGCCGTGGGTACGCCATGCCACCGTGCGCCGCATCTGGCCCAACGTGCTGCGCGTGCGGATCGAGGAACAGCAGCCCTTGGCGCTGTGGAACGAAAACCAGATGATCAACACCTGGGGCGAAGCGTTCACGGCCAACACGGGCGAGGTGGACGACGAAACCGTGCTGCCGCAGTTCTCGGGCCCCGAGGGCACGGAATCGCTGGTGGTGCAGCGCTACGCCGAATTGGCGCGGTGGTTCGCGCCGCTGGACATGCATGTCAAACAGTTGGAGCTGAGCCCGCGCTATGCCTGGCGGGTGGTGCTGTCCAACGGCATGCTGCTGGACCTGGGCCGGGACCCGGGCGCCGACGCGCCGGACCCGCATGGCCTGCCCGGCGCCTTGCCGTTCGCGGCTCGTATTCAACGCTTTGTGCAGGCGTGGCCCGTCGTGTCGGGGCGCCTGGAAGGGCGCACCATCACGCAGGCCGACCTGCGCTATCCGAATGGTTTCGCCCTGGCGCTGGCTCCGTTGCCCGCGTCGGAAACCAAATCCAAATCCACACCGAAACCTCCCAAGAAACGCTAACGCCATGACCCGTGACATCAAGGACCTTATCGTCGCCCTCGATATCGGCACCAGCAAGGTGGTGGCTGTGGTGGCTGAAATTTTGCCCGAAGGGCGATTCGAAGTGCTCGGCCTTGGCCAGCACGAATCGCGCGGCATGCGCAAGGGCGTGGTCGTCAACATCGAGACCACTGTGAATTCCATTCAGCGCGCGCTTGAAGAAGCCGAGCTGATGGCAGATTGCAAGATTCGCGACGTCTACACCGGCATTGCCGGCAGCCATATCCGCAGCTTCAATTCCAGCGGCATGGTCGCTGTGAAGGACAAAGAAGTCACCGCCACCGACGTTGCCCGCGTCATCGAGACCGCCAAGGCGGTGAACATCCCTACCGACCAGCAAGTGCTGCATGTGCTGACCCAGGAGTTCATCGTTGATGGCCAGGAAGACATCCGCGAGCCCATCGGCATGAGCGGCCTGCGCCTGGAAGTGCGCGTGCACATCGTGACGGGCGCGGTCAGCGCCGCGCAGAACATCGTCAAGTGCGTGCGCCGCTGCGGCCTGGAAGTGCAGGACCTGATCCTGCAACCGCTGGCCTCGAGCCTGGCCGTGCTGACGGCCGACGAAAAAGAGCTGGGCGTCGTGCTGGTGGACATCGGCGGCGGCACCACCGATGTCGCCATCTTTACCGGCGGCGCCATTCGCCACACCGCGGTGTTGCCGATTGCCGGCGACCAGATCACCAACGACATCGCGGCCATGCTGCGCACGCCGACGCCGGACGCCGAAGAGATCAAGCTGCGCTACGGCGTGGCCAAGCAGGTGCTGGCCAGCCCGGACGAATCCGTCGAAGTGCCCGGCCTGGGCGATCGCGGCCCGCGCCAGGTCAAGCGCCAGGCCTTGGGCGCCGTGATCGAGCCGCGCGTCGAAGAACTGTTCACGCTGGTGCAGCAGGTGGTGCGCGATTCCGGCTACGAAGATCTGCTGGCTTCGGGCGTTGTCCTGACCGGTGGGTCGGCGCAGTTGCCCGGCATGATCGAACTGGCCGAGGACGTGTTCCTCAAGCCGGTGCGTGTGGCGGTACCCGAATACGAAGGAAGCTTGGCCGACGTGATGCGCAACCCGCGCTTCTCGACGGTCATGGGTTTGTTGCAGGAAGCACGGATGCAGCGTGTGCGAGGTCGCAAGGTCGCCGCTCAGACAGGCAATTTCAAAAGCCTGCTAGCGCGCATGAAGGAATGGTTCATGAATTAAAGAGGAAGGGGCAGGTTGGGGCCTGCTCCTTGGAACGCGTCGCGGCAGTATCGCGGGGCGGACCAGAAAGGGGAGGCGTCTCAAACCCGTCGCGGACCATAGCAGTCGGCATCGGCTTTGAGGCGATTCACAAAATATAGGTTGTTGGGGAATTTTTGTGATTTGCAAAATCGGACTTGTGAGGGAGTCATCATGATGAACTTTGAGATGCTTGAGAACAACACCAAAGGGACCGTAATCAAGGTCGTTGGTGTGGGCGGTGCGGGCGGCAATGCCGTCGCGCACATGATTCGCAGCGGCGTGCACGGCGTGGATTTCATCTGCGCCAACACCGATGCGCAAGCGCTGGCGGCAACCAATGCCCCGGTGCAGATTCGCTTGGGCCGTACCGGCCTGGGCGCGGGCGCCAAGCCCGAGCAAGGACGTGCGTCGGCTGAAACCGCGCGCGAGGAGATCCGTGCTGCGCTGAACGGCGCTCACATGGTCTTCATCACCGCCGGCATGGGCGGTGGCACCGGCACCGGCGCGGGTCCGGTCGTGGCCGAAGTGGCAAAGGAACTGGGCATCCTGACCGTTGGCGTGGTCACCAAGCCTTTCACGTTTGAAGGCAACAAGCGCCTGAAGATGGCCGAGGACGGCATTGCCGAACTGGCCAAGCACGTGCATTCGCTCATCGTGGTCCTCAACGAGAACCTCTATGAACTGATGGACGAGGACGCGACGCAGGAAGACTGCTTCCGTTCGGCCGACGATATCCTGCACAACGCTTGCGCGGGCATCGCCGAAATCATCAACGTCGAAGGTAACGTCAACGTCGACTTCGAAGACGTCAAGACGATCATGGGTGAGCAGGGCCAGGCCATGATGGGCACGGCATCGGCATCGGGCGCGGACCGTGCACGTGTCGCCGCCGAGCACGCCATTGCATGCCCGTTGTTGGAAGGCGTGGACTTGAACGGCGCGCGTGGCGTGCTGGTCAACATCACCGCCAGCCGCTCGCTGAAGATGCGCGAAACGCGCGAAATCATGGAAACGATCCGCAGCTACGCTTCGGACGACGCGACCGTGATCTTCGGTACGGCCTACGACGAATCCATGGGTGAAAACCTGCGCGTGACCGTGGTTGCAACCGGCCTGGGCCGTGCGCAAGCGCGTCCGCAACTGGTGCAAAGCACGGCTGAAGTGCTGCGTACCGGTACCGACAACATGCCCATGGGCACGATGCCGGCTGGTCAAGGTGGCGATTACCGCAATCTGGATATGCCGTCTGTCATGCGCAACCCGCGCAGCCAGGCGTCGGCCCAGGTGCGTGCGTTGGAAAGCTCGGGCATGGATCATTTCGACATCCCGGCATTCCTGCGCAAGCAGGCGGATTAAACGAAAGAGCCGACTACAGGCTCTGAATCGCAACTCCCTCATCTCCGGCTCGCTTGTCCCCGCGGGCGAGCCGGAGGCGGAGCGGTCCGTGTTTCCCTTGCACGGTTCTATAAAGGGACGGAAGTATCGGTCGATCCGGGTTGCTTGATGGCGCCAAGGATCGGACAGCGTTACAATACGTCAGTTACGCCGGCAATCTGTACTCTTCGTGCCGGCTTCCTGGCTCTAATACCCAAGCATCATGTTCCGACAGCGCAGCATTCAGAATCTCGTCCGCACGACAGGCGTCGGCGTCCACTCCGGACGGCGGGTAGAGCTCACCCTGCGTCCGGCACAGCCCAATACGGGCATTGTTTTCCACCGTGTTGATTTGCCCGAAGTCGTGGACCTGCCTGCTCAGGCCACCGGCGTGGGCGACACGCGCATGGCGTCCGTCCTGCAACAGGGCAACGTCCGCGTATCCACGGTAGAGCACCTGATGTCGGCTTTGGCCGGCCTGGGTATCGACAACCTGCATATCGACCTCACTGCCGAAGAAGTCCCCATCATGGACGGCAGTGCGGCAACCTTTGTTTATCTGTTGCGCTCGGCGGGCATCGTCGAGCAGAACGCGCCCAAGCAGTTCATCCGCGTTAAAAAGACGGTGGAAGTGCGCGAAGGCGAAGGCCGCAACGAAAAATGGGCGCGGCTGGAACCGCACGAAGGCTACGCATTGGCCTTCTCGATCGACTTCCGCCACCCCGCCATTGATTCCACCGCCAATTTTGCCGAGATCGATTTCGCCACGCATTCGTACGTGCGTGAAATTGCCCGCGCGCGCACGTTCGGTTTCGTCAATGAAGTGGAAGCGCTGCGCTCGATGGGCCTGGCCCGTGGCGGCAGCCTGGACAACGCCATCGTCATGGACGAATACCGGGTGCTGAACAGCGACGGGCTGCGCTATGACGATGAATTCGTGAAGCACAAGATCCTGGACGCCATCGGCGACCTGTATCTGTTGGGCAAGCCCCTGGTGGCCCGCTACGTGGCGTGCAAGTCGGGCCACGGCCTGAACAATCAGTTGGCCCGTGCGCTGCTCGCGCAGCAAGATGCCTGGGAACTGATCACCTATGAATCGCAGGCTGAAGCGCCGCAAGCCTTCCGCCACGAATGGAAGCTGGCGTAACGCCGGGTTCCTGACGGGATGCGGGCGGGGGCGCGATGCCCCGATTTCGTCCGTTTACCGCCTTGCCCGACCAATGGGCGGGGCCGGTCATCATCCCCTGATGCAACAGTCGCCATCCGGCTGCAAACCATCGTCGTAGTCCGACAAGAACTTGGTTTCGCTTCGTTTCCATGCGCCGTGCGCGCCGGACAAAGCCGGATAGCTTCAGCTACTCTTGTGATGCCTCAAGAGCTTGGCAACCGCGTCGGCCAACGGGCCGGGGCGCAGTTTTTCGTGCAGCGTCTCGAACGCGCCCAAGGCGGTATTGCCCAGGGGTTGCGCCTCTTTGGGAGGGCGTGGCTGACGGGCGCCGGGCTTCGGTAACCCCGCTTGTACCTTGACGGCAATTTCGTTAAGGTTCCAGCCTTGATCGGCCAGGGCACGCGCCACGCGCGGCGCCAACTGACGCATCTTGGCTGCGTGCGCGGCACTGGGCACCACAAGATGCAGGCACTGGTTTTCCAGTTTGCCCACCTGGCAGACGGCACCTAGCGGGGCGGGCAGAACCGCCGCCACCGCATACTGAATTTGCAAGTGCTTGCGGGCAGTCGCCAACACTCCGGCGCCCCGCATGTCATGACCCAGCCATCCCAGAGCGGTATTTTCTTTCCGCCGGCTGGAACTGGAACGTTGACGGTATGAAGTGGGTCTATTCATCCCGGCTCTAGAGAATTAGGAAGCAATCTTGAAAATCGTGATTATGCACGCCCGCGACGGGCGGGACGGGCATTTCACCCTGGGTGGCGCGCGGCTGGCGTTGCTGCTTGGGGCCGCTCTGATGACAGCCGCCATCTTTGGCGCCGCGCTACAGCGCTACCTTACTCCCATCCTGCCGGCGGTACACACCGTGGGCTGGCCGCTGGCACAACAACCGGGTCGCGATACCGATTTCCTGCGTGGAAACATGAACCTGCTGGCCGCCAAGGTAGGCGCCCTTCAAGCCAAGTTGGTCAGCATCGACGGCTTGGGCCAGCGCGTGGCCAAGGTGGCGGGCGTGGCGTACACCGACCCGGAACTAGCCAAGCAACTGGCCGTGGCGCAGCCCGAAGCGCTGACCCAGCCGGAAGCGACCCAGGTCATGGATGACCTGTTCACCGACCACCCGCCGCCCAGCGCGGCGTCCGCCGAAGCGCTGGGCCGCCAGCTGGACGAAATCCAGGCGCGGCTGGCGCAGCAATCCGACAACCTGAAGCTGCTGGACGCGGCGCTGACCAAGCGGTCGGCCGACCAGGCCCGCATGCCCACGGCGATGCCCATCACCGATTATCCCTATCTGAGTTCCTCCTACGGCTGGCGCCGCAATCCGGTGACGGGTCGCACCGCCATGCACGAAGGCCTGGACTTCGCGGCGCCTTCGGGCACCCCGATCCTGGCCGCTTCCGGCGGCGTGGTGCTGGAAGCCAAGTTCCAGCCCGGCTTTGGCAATATGGTCGAAATCGACCATGGCGACGGCCTGATCACGCGCTACGCGCATGCGTCGTCGCTGATGGTCAAGCAGGGGCAACTGGTGGAACGCGGCCAGCAAGTGGCTCGCGTGGGCAGTTCCGGCCGTTCGACCGGCCCGCATCTGCACTTTGAGGTCCGCCTTGCCGGACAACCGCTGGACCCCCGTTTGTTCCTGGGATCGCAGCAGAACGCGCCGCCCGCCGTGGCCCAGGCCGCCGCGACTGAACCTGCGGCGCGCTGACCGGTCAAACCGGTCATCTTCAGCACTCTGGCCATAGGGCCAGGCTATTACGCGCCAGGTGCGTTAAACTGGTTCGTTTCCCAGCGGACCCCCGCTCAACCAATAAATCAAAGTCACGGGAGGCGCTGCCCTTGCCCTTTGCAGGCGCGGCGTGGCTCGTGCGGCCGACATACGCATGGTTTCTCTGCTCAAAAAACTCATAGGTAGCCGCAACGACCGGCTGCTTAAGCAGTATCGCAAGCTGGTAACCCAGATCAATGGGCTCGAGCCCAAGATTTCCGCGCTTTCCGATGCGGAGCTGGCGGCCAAAACTGACGAATTCCGATCCCGATACGCCCAAGGTACGTCGCTTGACGACCTGCTGCCCGAAGCTTTCGCCGTCGTGCGCGAAGCCGGCAAGCGCGTGTTCGGGATGCGCCATTTCGACTCTCAGTTGCTGGGCGGCATCGCGCTGCACAGCGGCAAGATTGCCGAAATGCGCACGGGGGAAGGCAAAACGCTGATGGCGACGTTGCCCGTTTACCTGAATGCATGCGCCGGCAAGGGCGTGCACGTGGTGACGGTGAACGACTATCTTGCCCGCCGTGACGCGGAATGGATGGGGCGCCTGTACCACTTCCTGGGCATGACCACGGGCGTGGTGGTGCCGCAGCAGCCTAACGAAGAGAAAAAGGCCGCCTACGCCGCCGACATCACTTACGGCACCAATAACGAATTCGGCTTCGACTACCTGCGCGACAACATGGAATACCGTGTTGAGGACCGCCGCCAGCGCGTGCTGTTCTACGCCATCGTCGACGAAGTGGACTCGATCCTGATCGACGAAGCCCGTACGCCGCTGATCATTTCGGGCCAGGCCGAGGATCACACCGAGCTCTACATCCGCATGAACGCGGTGCCGCCGCTGCTCAAGCGCATGGCCAGCGAGCCCAAGCCGCAAGAGCCGGAACCCGAAGGCGATTACTGGGTCGACGAAAAAAGCCAGCAGGTTTACCTGTCGGAAGCCGGTCACGAGAATGCCGAGGCCATTTTGGCCCGCCTGGGCATCCTGCCGGAAGGCGAATCGCTGTACGACCCGCGCCACATTGCCCTGATGCACCACCTGATGGTGGCCTTGCGCGCCAACAACCTGTTCTTCCGCGATCAGCAATACGTGGTGCAGGACGGCGAAGTGGTGATCGTCGACGAATTCACGGGCCGCCTGATGGTGGGCCGCCGTTGGTCCGACGGCCTGCACCAGGCCGTTGAAGCCAAGGAAGGCGTGAAGATCCAGCACGAGAACCAGACGCTGGCATCCATCACGTTCCAGAACTACTTCCGCATGTACGAAAAGCTGTCCGGCATGACCGGTACGGCCGATACGGAAGCGTACGAATTCCAGGAAATCTACGGGCTTGAAACGGTCATCATCCCGACCAACAAGCCGATGATCCGCAAGGACCAGAACGATCAGGTCTTCAAGACCGATCCGGAAAAGTACAACGCGATCCTCGAAGACATCCGCGACTGCCACGAGCGCGGCCAGCCCGTGCTGGTGGGCACGACCAGCATTGAAAACTCCGAGCTGCTGTCGGGCCTGCTGAAAAAGGCCAAGCTGCCGCACGAAGTGCTGAACGCCAAGCAGCACGCCCGCGAAGCCGAGATCGTTGCCGAAGCCGGCAAGCCGGGTCACATCACCATCGCCACCAACATGGCCGGTCGGGGTACCGACATCGTGCTGGGCGGCAGTGTGGACAAGCAGGTCGACCTGATCCGCGCCGACGAATCGCTGTCGGAAGCCGAAAAGAATGCGCGCATCGAGAAGATCCGCGCTGAATGGAAGCCGCTGAACGAGCAGGTCAAGGCCGCTGGCGGCCTGCGCATCATCGGCACCGAGCGCCACGAATCGCGCCGTATCGACAACCAGCTGCGTGGCCGCGCCGGCCGCCAGGGTGACCCGGGTTCGTCCCGTTTCTACCTGTCGCTGGAAGACTCGCTGATGCGCATCTTCGCGGGCGACCGCGTGCGCGCCATCATGGAACGCCTGAAGCTGCCCGAGGGCGAGCCCATCGAGGCGGGCATGGTGACGCGTTCGATCGAAACCGCGCAGCGCAAGGTGGAAGGCCGCAACTTCGACATCCGCAAGCAATTGCTGGAATACGACGACGTTGCCAACGACCAGCGCAAGGTGCTGTATTCGCAGCGTAACGACGTGCTGGAAGCCGCCAGCGTCAGCGCCACGGTGAACAACCTGCGCGATGCCGCCGTGGTCGAACTGTTCAACACGTACGTGCCGCCGGAATCGGTCGAAGACCAATGGGACGTCCCCGGCCTGCAAAAGGCGCTGGAAGCCGACTGGCACTTGCACCTTCCGCTGACGGAAATGCTGGAGAAGGAATCCAACCTGACCGACGAAGACCTGCGCGAACGCGTGGTGGCCGCGGCGCGCGATGCGTACCAGGCCAAGGTTGACCAGGTGGGCGTTGAGTCGTGGTCGCAGTTTGAACGTTCGATCATGCTGCAATCGATCGACACGCACTGGCGCGAACACTTGTCGTCGCTGGACTACCTGCGCCAGGGCATCCATCTGCGCGGCTACGCGCAGAAGAACCCCAAGCAGGAATACAAGCGCGAAGCCTTCGAACTGTTCTCGGGCATGCTGGATCGCATTCGCGACGACGTCGTGCGCGTGTTGATGACGGTGCGCGTGCAGTCGTCCGAGCAGGTCGAGCAAGCCGAAGCGGAAGCGGCGCAATCGCACGTGCAAAACGTGCAATACCACCATTCCGACTACGACGAGGCACTGGCCCAGACGGAATCGGACGACAGCGCGCAGCCCGTGCGCAACGCGCTGCCCAAGGTCGGCCGCAACGACCCTTGCCCGTGCGGCAGCGGCAAGAAGTACAAGCAGTGCCACGGCAAGCTGGTCTGATCAGGGGATAACGCCATGCTGCATTCTGTCGGCCGCACCGAATTCGACCACGCCGTCGTGATGGTGCGCGACCGGCTGGATGCGCTGGCGCCGCACTTTGAGCGCCAGGGCTTTCACCTGAGCGACAAGGCGGTGCATAACCTGGGGTCCTGCAATCGGCTGATCGTGCTGGAAGGCACGTATGTCGAATTGCTGGGATGGCCGCCGGGGGCGCCGCCCGCCCGCAAGGAGATCGCGGATTCGCCGTTCGGGCTGGAAGCACTGGTGTTTCGCACCTATGACGCCGACGCCACCTACGAACGGCTCAAGGCAGCCGGGTTCGCCGTGAACCCTGTACAAGAACTGACTCGCCCGGCGATGCTGGACGGCCAGGAAGTGCAGGCCAAGTTCCATACCGTGCGTTTTGCCGAGCAGCCCTTGCCCGGCATCCGCATGTATTTCTGCCGACACCTGACGCCGGAATGCGTGTGGTCGCCGGCATTGATGGCGCATCCTAATGGCGCGCGCAGCCTGATTCGCATCGACGCGCGCGCGGCGGATGCGCAAGCGGTGGCCGAGCGCCTGGCGCGGGTGGCGGACGTGTCCGCCGAAGCCGCTTCTGGCGGCTGGGACGTGCCGCTGGCCAATCTGCGCATTCACGTTCAGCAAGACGCGGCAGCGGTGACGCCCGTGTTGTCCACGCTGACGCTGGAAAACCGCGACGGCGCCCACTACACGCTCGATACCGGCCTGTAGCTTGCCAACGGGCGTGTCGGTCGCGCCGCGCCCGTTTTCTGACTTCCACACTTGTGATCCCGGGCTGCATTTTTCGCAGCCGTGTCGCGTTGCGTCCCTTTTTTGGCTTCGCGGCGCCCGGACCCGCCTCTTGCGGGCAAACCCTGCTTGCAAGGCAAAGTGTATGCACTTTAGTATGCACTTCATCCCGCCGCATTTCCCCACCCCGATCTCCTCTATTTGCCAGCCGGATTCCGCTCCATGACGCAGTCGCCCACCGTCCATCGTCCCGCTGCCCGCACCTCCGCGGGCCAGGCCGAGCTGTACGGCGCGGTCAAGGCGATGGCGGTGCGCTTTGATTTCAAGCCCGGCGAACGCATCAACGAAGTTGAGCTGGCGCGCCGTTTGAACGTCAGCCGTACGCCGCTGCGGGAGGTGCTGAACCAGTTGATGGTTGAAGGCTTCCTGACCCGCTCGGTCAACCGCGGATTTATCGCCCGCTTGCTGGACGCCAAGCAGATTCACAGCCTGTACGAATACCGCGCGGTGCTGGAAGCGGGCATCGTGCGCGCCGCGTGCGAGCGTGCCAGCGACGAAGAACTGGCCCAGTTGCGGGCATTCGTCGAGCGGTCGCGCGATGTGCCGGAAGACAGCGACGCCACCCGCTTGCTGGAACTGGACGAAGCGTTTCACCTGAATCTGGCGGGGCTGTCGCGCAATGAAGAATTCGTGCGGGCCCTGGAAAGCGTCAATGCCCGGATTCACTTCGTGCGCTGGATCGATATGCAGCAGGGCCGGCGCAGCCACACGCAGGGCGAACACCTGCGCATCGTGCAGGCGCTGGAACAGCGCGACATGGATGCGCTGCCCGCGCTGATGGGCGCGCATATCGGGCGCCGCCTGGATCAGATTACCGACGTGATACGCACAGGCTTTTCTACGATTTACATGCGGGACCAGGCCGAACCCGCCACGGTAGCGCCGGCCAACACCACAACAGCAGGGGAAAAATAATGAATCACACAATGAAGCGGATCCTGGCGGGCTTATGCACGCTGGCTGCCGCCGGGGGCGCCATGGTGGCCGCACCCGTCGCCGCCGAAGAACGGCCGTTGATCCTGGTGGTGCCGTACCCGCCGGGCGGCAGCACCGACATCCTGGCGCGCATCTTGCAGCCGCGTCTGTCCCAGCAACTGGGTGGGCGCGCGGTCGTGGTTGAAAACCGCCCCGGCGCGGCCAGCCAGATCGCGACCGCTTTCGTGGCGCGCGCCGAACCCGATGGCAATACGTTGCTGGTCAGCTTCGACAATCACGGCATCAACCCGGCCGTAAAGCCCAAACTGCCCTACGACACCTTCAAGGACTTTGTTGCCATCTCGCAGACCGTGCGTTTTCCGCTGGTCATCGGCGCCAACCCCAATGTGCCCGGCAATAACCTGAAAGAGTTCCTGGCCGCAGCGGCGAAGGAATCGCCCAACAAATTCAACTACGCGTCCACCGGCGTGGGTTCGCTCAACCATCTGGCGCCCGAAGAACTCAAGCGCCTGTCGAAGGTTGAACTGCTGCATGTGCCGTATGGCGGCGGCGGCCCGGCCATCCAGGCCGTGGTGGGCGGGCAGGCCAATATGACGTGGCTGAGCTTTGCGGCGCTGCGCGGGCAGATCCAGGGCGGCAAGATCAAGCCCCTGGCCGTGGCCGGCGAAAAGCGCCTGCCTGAATTGCCCAACGTGCCGACGGTGATCGAATCGGGCTTTCCGGGCTTTGTCGCGTATTCCTGGAGCGGCATGTTCGCCCCGAAGGGCACGCCCGACGCGACCGTGAAAAAGCTGACGGCCGACTTCAAGGCGGTGCTGGCTGACCCGGACATCAAGAAGAAGGTGACGGAAGCGGGCTTCGAAATCGTGGCGTCGAACGGCCCCGAACTGGACGCCTACGTGAAGTCGGAATACGACCGCTGGAGCGCCTTCATCAAGAGCAGCAACATCAATCTGGATAACTGAGCGGCGGTAAACCGGGCGGCGCGCCGCCCGGTCCCGTCCGCGATACTCGTGGAGATGACATGGAAAATTTGACCGGCGCCGAAGCCATGGTGCGGATGCTGCAACACAACGGTGTCAAACATATTTTTGGCCTGTGCGGCGACACCAGCCTGCCGTTCTACGACGCGCTGTACCGCCTGGATCACGGCATGCAGCACATCCTGACGCGCGACGAACGTAGCGCGGGCTACATGGCCGACGCCTATGCGCGCGTGACCGGCAAGGTCGGCGTGTGTGAAGGCCCCAGCGGTGGCGGCGCCACCTACCTGTTGCCTGGTTTGGTCGAGGCCAATGAATCGTCGATTCCGGTGTTGGGCATTACGTCCGACGTCGCGGTGGGCTCGCGCGGCAAGTATCCGTTGACGGAACTTGACCAGGAAGCGCTGTACCGCCCGCTGACAAAGTGGAACCGCACGATCGACCGCGCCGACCAGATCCCCGGCATGGTGCGCGCGGCGTTCCGCGCCATGACGACCGGCAAGCCCGGCGCGGCGCACCTGTGCTTTCCGTATGACGTGATGAAGCAGCAAGTGGACGCTTCCGACATCTGGGCGCAGCCCGAACACGGCCGCTTCCCCGCCATGCGCGTGGCGCCGGACCCCGCGGACGTGGCGCGTGCCGCGCAGCGCCTGGTGGGCGCGCGGTCGCCCGTCATCATCTGCGGTGGCGGTGTGGTCATCGCCGGCGCCAGCGGCGCGTTGCAGGAATTGGCCGAAGCGCTGAAGGCCGCCGTGTGCGTGACCGTGAGCGGGCAGGGCAGCCTGGCCGACACGCATCCCCTGAACGCGGGCGTGGTCGGCTCCAACGGCGGCGTGATGGCCACGCGCGACGTGGTCGCCGCGGCCGACGTGGTGCTGTTCGTGGGCTGCCGGGCCGGGTCCACGTCCACGGAACACTGGCGCTTCCCGAACCGCGACGTGCCGATCCTGCACATCGACGTCGATCCAATGGTGATCGGCGCCAACTACCTGACCGAAGTGGGCCTGGTGGGCGACGCCAAGCTGGCGTTGGAGGCCCTGGGCGCCGAAGTACAGGCGCGTCTGGCGCACCGCAATTCGGACGCCGTGGATGGCGCTGTGCTGGCCGGCCGCGCCAAGGCCGCGCGTCGCGCGCAGTTGGAGTCGTTGGCCAACAGCCTCGAGGCCCCGATTCGCCCCGAGCGCGTCGTGCAATCGCTGAACCGGCTGCTGCCCGACGATGCCGTCGTGTGCGCGGACCCGGGCACGCCTTGCCCGTACTTTTCGGCGTACTACGACGTGTCGCGCCCCGGCCGGCATTTCATTACCAACCGCGCACATGGCGCGCTGGGCTTCTCGATGTCGGCCGCGCTGGGTGCGTGGGTGGGCCGCCCGCAGTCCAAATGCGTATCGGTCATGGGCGACGGCAGCTTCGGCTTTACCGTTGGCGAACTGGAAACCATCGTCCGCCACAAGGCGCCGTTGCTGATGATCGTGTTTTCCAATTCCGTCTACGGCTGGATCAAGGCCAGCCAGAAGGCCGGCTACGACGAGCGCTACTACAGCGTGGACTTCAACCGCACCGACCATGCCCGCATTGCCGAAGCCTATGGCGTGAAGGCATGGCGCGTGGAAGATCCCGCCAAGCTGGACGCCGCCATCAAGGCCGCCATGGAACATGACGGCCCGGCGCTGATCGACGTGGTGGCGCAGCCCTTGCAGGACGCGGCCGCGCCGGTCAGCCAGTGGATGGGCTAATTCGCGCCTGATCGCGCAGCGGTACCCAGGGCCCTTCGGGGCCCTTTTTTTTGCCTGCGCGCACTGCCGCTGGTCCTATACTGATCCGCTTTGGCGCGGCGAGGCCGCGCGGTCTGCAACACATCAACGGGGAATCGGGCATGGATCTGGGGATCAGTGGCAAGACGGCTTTGGTGTTTGGTGGCAGCCGCGGCATGGGGCGCGCGTGCGCCTTGCAGCTGGCGCGCGAGGGCGTGGCGGTGACTATCGCGGCACGCAACCCGCAGACGCTTGAGCAGGCAGCCGCCGAGATCTCGAAGGAAACCGGCATCGGCGTGGGCTGGGTGTCGGCCGACTTGACCCAGGCAACTGGCCGCGATGCGGCGCTGGCGGCGTGCCCGCATCCGGACATCCTCGTCAACAACGCCGACGGCCCGCTGCCCGGCGATTTTCGTGATTGGTCCCGGGACGATTGGATCGCGGCGCTGGACGCCATGATGCTGGGCCCCATCGACATGATCCGGCGCGTGGTGGACGGCATGGTCGAGCGCCGTTTTGGCCGCATCGTCAATATCGTGTCGCGCAGCGTCAAGGCGCCGCATGCGGAACTTGGCCTGTCCAACGGCGCGCGTTCGGGGCTGATCGGTTTCGTGGGTGGCCTGGCGCGCCAGACCGTGCGGCACAACGTCACCATCAACAACCTGCTGCCCGGCGCCTTCGCCACGGATGCACAGATTCGCCACATCCAGGGCATGCTGGACGAGGCTGGCGGCAAGACGTTCGAGCAACTGTGGGACGAACGCGCGCGCGGCAACCCGGCGGGCCGCTATGGGCAGCCCGAGGAAGTGGGCGCGCTGTGCGCGTATCTGTGCTCGGCGCAGGCCGGCTATATGACCGCACAAAGCGTGCTGATCGACGGCGGCGGCTACCCCGGCACGTACTAGGCGCAACTGGGGTCCCGCGCTGGACGCGCGCGGGACTAACAGGCAAGATTGGCACCCATGCCGTTCGAGAAAAAGCCCATGGACCAGACCGACATCAAGATATTGCGGTTGCTGCAAAAGGACGCCACGTGCTCGGTCGCGGAAATCGCCGAACAGGTGAATCTGTCGGTCACACCATGCTGGCGGCGAATTCAGAAGCTCAAGGACGACGGGGTCATTGCGCGCAACGCCATCTTGCTGGACCCGCGCGCGCTGGGGTTGAACCTGACCGTTTTTGTCTCGATCAAGACCAGCCAGCACAACGAAAAATGGACGCAAAGCCTGATCAACGCAGTCATGGCCTTGCCCAATGTCGTTGAATTTCACCGCATGGCGGGCGACATCGACTACCTGCTCAAGGTTGTGGTCGAGGACATGGCGGCGTATGACCGCTTCTACCGCCGGCTGATCGGCGCCGTGGACTTGCTGGACGTCAGCGCCAGCTTCTCGATGGAAATCATCAAAAGCACCACGGAATTACCGCTGGACGCGGTGTAGCACGCGCCGCGCAAATTTTTTTCATTGCGGGCAGTTAGGGCGGATGCAAATTTCTTTCGGCGCGTTGCAAAACGCCTATCTCGCAATTCTTTTGCGCGGCCGTCGGCGTAGGATATCGCTCATTCCCTGCTGGGGAATGAATCGGGATATCAGAGGACCCTATGTCGTTCGCAGTACCCGCCGGCTGTGCCGGTCTGGAAAAAACGCGGCAAGCGCTATCGGTGGACGACCTGTTGGCCGGCTGGAACGGCGTCGACGACTTGTGGGTGTTCGCCTACGGTTCCCTGATCTGGCATCCCGGCTTTGCGTGGCGCGAACGCCGCTTGGCAACCGTGCGCGGTTATCACCGGTCCTTGTGCCTGTGGTCGCGCGATCATCGTGGTTCTCCTGACAACCCGGGGCTGGTGTTCGGCTTGAACCGGGGCGGTTGCTGCCGGGGCGTGGCGTATCAAATCGCCGCCGCCGATGTGCCCGACGTGTTCCAGGCGCTGTGGCGCCGCGAGATGGTGACGGGCGCCTATACGCCCCGCTGGCTGACTTGCCACACCGAATCCGCGCCGGTGCGCGGGCTGGTATTCCTGCTGAATCGCGCCTGCGACGAATATGCCGCCGATCTTTGCGACGATCGCCTGATCGCGTCCGTGCGCAGTGCCGTGGGGCACTCGGGGCCTTGCCTGGATTACGTGGTGGAAACCGAACGCGCGTTGCGCGCCCACGGGATCGACGACTGGCGGCTGGGCGATCTGGTGCGCAGGCTGGGCCAGGCGTTTTAAGCTTGCGCGTGGCGCCTTAGAAGTGCCAGCGCCCGAACATATACAGCACGTTGCCCGCGCCGGACGCGCCGGGGATATAGGTCGCGTAGAACATCGCGTCTTTGTAGCCGGCGCCCACCAGCGGCAGGATGCCCGGAAACGGCACGTAGCCCATGATGTCGTGCCGCGCGGTCAGGAAGACGGTGTAGCCCGCGCCCAACCGGAAGTTCTCGCTGACCTGTCCGATTTTCAGGAAGCCATAGCCGGCGATGGGCTCGACCTTGCTGTGCGAATCCAGAAACGCCATGGCGTACAGGCCCTGCCAGTCGCCGTCTTCGTCATAGATGCTGCGGCCATAGCCGCCGCCCCATGCCAGCTCGTTGAAGCTGTCGATTTTTTCTTTGCTGTACGTGGCGCGGTTGTGCCAGGCGTAGCCGGAAACGTAGAGGTCGTGGCCGCCTTCGGTCCAGATCTGGTCCAGGCGATTGCAAGCGGATTGCGCCCACGAGGGCAGGCTTTCACAGGCCTGCGCGGCGGCGGTGAAAGTCGAGAGCAGCAGACAGAGGATCGCTGCCCGAAATTTGGCGTTCATTGCGGGTAAACAGGGGTAAAGATGACAATTCGATGACTGTACATGTAGTCATCGCTGCATCCCTGTCAGATGGCTGTCATGCATCGGCGTGCGTAGACACCGCCCCAGGAAGGGGGCGGCACACCTGCGCAAAAACAAGAATTTTCTGTGGTGGCCGAGCTACAGCAAGAAGATCGTGGCCAAGCCCAGAAAGATGAAGAAGCCCAATGAATCGGTGGCGAACGTCAGCAGGACCGACGACCCCATTGCCGGGTCCTTGCCGAACCGCGCGCGCACCATCGGCACCAGCACGCCCACCGATGCACCGACCAGCATGTTGCAGATCATCGCCGCCATCATCACTAGCGCGATTGACAGCGAATGCGAGATGACCCAGGCGAACAGCGCCGCCACCAGGCTGCCGCACAGGCCGACCAGCAACGTCACGAAAAGCTCACGCTTGACCAGCTGCCACAGGTTGCGCCCGGTGATCCGGCCCATGGCCAGCGCCCGGATGATCAGCGTCATGGTCTGGTTGCCCGAGTTGCCGCCGATACCCGCAACGATCGACATCAAAAACGCCAGGATCACGATCTGGCTGACCGTGCCTTCGAATTGGGATGCCACGAAAGATGCCGTGGCGGCGGTACAGAGGTTGAACAGCAGCCAGGGCGCGCGGTTGCGCAGGGCGGTGGTGACGGGCGCGAAGATGTCTTCTTCTTGCAGACCGGCACGCGACAGCGCTTGTTCTTGCGAGTCTTCACGCATCACGTCCACGACGTCCGCAATGGTGACGCGGCCGATCAGGCGGCCCTGGTCGTCCATTACCGGCGCGGACACCAGGTCGTAGCGTTCGAACGCGCCGGCGGCGTCGGCGTCGGAATCCAGCGGGTTCAGCGCCAGAAAGTCCGAGTTCATGACGGCGCGCACTTCGGTCTCGGGTTCGCTGACCAACAGGCGCGACAAGGGCAGAATGCCTTGCAGCTTGTCCTGGCGGTCCACGACGAAGATCTGGTCGGTGTGATCGGGCAGCTCGTGCAGGCGGCGCAGGTAGCGCAGCACCACTTCCAGCGTGACGTCCTCGCGCACACGGACCATTTCGAAGTCCATGATCGCGCCCACGCTGTCTTCCGGATAGCCCATGGCTTCCAGCAGCTGCGCACGTTCTTCTTCGGTCAGGCCCTTTTGCACTTCGGCCACCACGTCGGGCGGCAGGTCGGGCGCCAGGTCCGCCAACTCGTCGGCGTCCATGTTGCCGGTGGCGGCAACCAGGTCCTGGCGGTCCATCGCTTCGATCAGCGATTCGCGCACCCAGTCTTCGACTTCCAGCAGCACGTCGGCGTCGTGCTCGGGGCTGACCAGCTTCCAGATGGCCTGGCGTTCGTCCTTGGGCAGCGATTCCAGGATGAAGGCGATGTCGGCCGGGTGCAGGCCGTCAAGCAGCGTCTTGAGTTCGGCTTCGTGCTGGCGGTGGACCAGGTCTTCAACCAGCGGCGCCTTGGCATCGCCTTCTTCCTGGCGATGCACCAGGTCGGCCACCAACTGCTGGCGGCGCAGGCGTTCCTGCACTTCGGCCAGGGCGGTCTGGGCGTCTTCCGGGTCGAGGCGGCGGGGCGTCGCGGGCGGTTTCTGCGCGGCGGCGGACTGCGTCATGCGTTACGGCTCAAAGAGAAGGTAGGGGGCGGCTGCGCCGCGCTTCGTCGGTGGCGACGTAGGTCAGCGTGGCCTCGGTGACCTTGACGACTTCAGCGTCCAGGCGTTGGCGCTGCGCGTAGACCTCGACGGACACGGTGACCGAAGTGGTGCCGGTCTTGACGATGGCCGCGTAAAAGCTGAGCAGGTCGCCCACGAAGACGGGCTCTTTGAACTGGAAGGCGTTGACCGCCACGGTGGCGACCCGGCCGGCGGCGCGGCGCGCGGCGGGAATCGAGCCGGCGATGTCCACCTGGGCCATGATCCATCCGCCAAAAACGTCCCCGTGGATATTTGCGTCGGCCGGCATCGGCATGACGCGCAATACCGCGTCGCGATTGGCGGGCAAAGTCGTAAACGGGGTTTTCGGGCTGGAGGTCATGCGGCCGACTCCAATGCATGGGAACCAGCCGATTATGCAGGAAAAACGAGACAGCGGCGTGCGCGGCGCAGGCCGTCGCGGCGCTTTGCCGCGACGGCCTGAAAATCAGGTCGCCAACTTCACGATGCCGTAGCCGCCAACCAACAGCCAGGCATACAGAATGAGCCCCAGGGCCATTACGCGGGGGCCCGCCTTCTTGATCTGGGCAAAGCGCGTTTCGATGCCCAGCGCGGTCATGGCCATGGTCAGCGCAAAGATGTCCAGGCGGCGGATGGCGGCGATGGCGTCGGCGGGGATGATGTTCAGCGAATTGATGATGGCCAGCACCAGGAAGCCGACGGCGAACCACGGAATGGGCAGCTTGCCGCCCTTGGCCTGGCCGCCCGACTGGCTGGCCGCGCTGCGCAGATACATGCCCAACACCAGCAGCACCGGCACCAGCAGCGCCACGCGGGTCATCTTGACGATGGTGGCGACTTCGGTGGTGGCCGGGTCGATATTGCTGGCCGCGCCCACCACTTGCGCCACTTCGTGGATGGTGCCCCCGATATAGATGCCCAGCGCCTGCGTGTCCAGGCCGAGCCAGCCCGCGTGATAAAGAATCGGATACAGGAACATGGAGAGCGTGCCGAAAAGCACGACCGTGGCCACGGCGACCGCGCTTTTGTGGGGCGCCGCCCGCAGCGTGGGTTCGAACGCCAGCACCGCCGCCGCGCCGCAAATGGCGCTGCCGGCGGCGGTCAGCATGGCGGTGTCGCGGTCCAGGCCAAGCAGGCGCTGCCCCACGACCGTGCCAATTACCAACGTGCCCAGCACTACCGCGACCGACACGGCCAGGCCGGGCAGGCCCACGGCGGCGATCTGCTGGATGCTGATGTTCAAGCCGTAGAACGCCACGGCGATACGCAACAGGCGGCGCGCCGTGAAGTTCACGCCCACGCCCCAGTCCGCCGGCATGGTGCCGCGCAGGAAATTGCCATACAGCATGCCGCAGACGATGCCCACGACCAGCGGCGAAAAGCCCAGCTGGCGAATGGCGGGCAAGTCCGCCAGTTGCATCACGGCAGCCGCCATCAGGCCGACGAACAACACGCCATTGAGCTTGTCGCGCCAGGGCGTGGCGGTGGCTGTGGGGGCGGCGGTTGCGGCAGGTGCCGCCGAGGCGGGCAGGGGAACGGCGGTGCTGGAAGAGGTGCTCATGACGGGCCTTTGCGGCATATCTAAATAACTAGGCGAAATATTAAGTTGCGGGCCGTTATTTGAAAAATCTTCAATTCGGATATGTAATATCGGAAATACTGATAATAAGCACAGCAATCCATGACCCCTGACCAGCTCCTCACATTCGCCTGCGTGGCCGATACCGGCAACATCAGCCGCGCGGCGCAGGTGCTGAATTTGTCTCAGCCGGCCGTATCCGGGCAGTTGCGTGCGCTACAAGATTGGTTTGGCGAACCGCTGTACCGGCGCAGCGGCCATGGCATTGCGCTGACCGAGGCTGGCGAGCGTCTGGCCGAACAGGCACGGCAGCTGCGGCAGGTGTACCGGCAGGCGCAGGCCGTGCGCGAATCGTGGCGCGGGCTGGAAACGGGTGCGTTGCGGCTGGGCGCCAGCACCACGCCCGCCAGCTATCTGCTGCCCCGGCTGGTGGCCGACTTCCGTTCCGCCTTTCCGGCGGTCAGCCTGCATCTGTCAGATGGCAATACCCGCGAAATCGTCGAGCGCTTGCCCGCGCTGGACCTGGCTTTTATTGAAGGGGATGTGCCCTCGGGGCTGCCCGCCGACACGGCCGTACATGCGTGGCGCCAGGACGAAGTGGTGGCGATCGTGCGCGCCGACCACGCGCTGGCGTCCAAGGGCGCGGTGACCTTGCGTGATCTGGCGGCGTCTGCCCTGGTCATGCGCGAGCCCGGGTCGGGCGTGCGTCGGCTGGTCGAGCGCGCCTTCGCCGATGCCGGGCTGGCGCCGTCGGTGGGTCTGGAATTGGCAGGGGTGGAAGGGGTGAAGCAGGCGGTGCGGGCGGGGCTGGGCGTGGGCTTTGTGTCCGTCATGTCGATGCGGCATGAAGACGGCGCCCTGGCGGCGCTGCGCTTGTTGCCCCGGCCGTTGACGCGCACCCTGAGCATCCTGGTGCCGCATGCGGATGCGGCCGCCCGCGCCGCTGAACGCTTTCTGGCGATGTGCCTGGCGGTCGGGGCGGCGGACGGCGGGTAGCGGTCAGGCTTTGGCCAGGCGCTTCAAGGCCAGCTGGACCCAATACGTGCCGCCCAGCGGCAGCAGTTCGTCGTTGAAGTCGTAGCTGCCGTTATGCAGCATGCAGGGGCCCAGGCCGTGGCCGCTGTCGCGGTGTTCGCCCGTGCCATTGCCGATCCAGACGTAGCAGCCCGGCAGTTCCTGGAGCATGAACGCAAAGTCTTCCGCGCCCATCGTGGGCTGCACGTGGTCGTTGACGTTGGCCTCGCCCACGATGTCGCGCAGCACCTCGGCGCAGAACGCGGCCTCTTCGGCGTGGTTGATGGTGGGCGGGTAGTTGCGCTGGAACGTGAACTCCACCTCGCAATCCATGGCGGCGCAGGTGTGGCGCGTGATCTCTTCCATACGGCGTTCGATCAGGTCCAGCACGTCCAGCGTGAACGTGCGCACGGTGCCGCGCAGTTCAGCGTGGTTGGGCACGACGTTGTCGGCGCTGCCGGCATGGATCTGCGTAATGCTGAGCACCGCGGCGTCCAGCGGATTGCGGTTGCGCGTGATGATGGTCTGCAACGACTGCGCCAACTGTACGGCGGCCATGACCGGGTCGATGCCCAGGTTGGGCATGCCGGCGTGGGTGCCCTTGCCTTTGACGACAATCGAAAACTCGTTGCTGGACGCCATGATGGGGCCGGGCGTCAAGCCGAATTGGCCGGGCTTCATGCCGGGCCAGTTGTGCATGCCGAACACGGCTTCCATGGGGAAGCGCTTGAACAGGCCGTCGTCGATCATGCGCTTGGCGCCGCCACCGCCTTCTTCGGCCGGCTGGAAAATCACATAGACGGTGCCGGCGTAATCGCGGTGTTGCGCCAGGTATTGCGCGGCGGCCAGCAGCATCGCGGTGTGGCCGTCATGACCGCAGGCGTGCATCTTGCCGTCGTTCTTGCTGGCGTGCGCAAAGCTATTCACTTCTTGCATGGGCAGCGCGTCCATGTCGGCGCGCAGGCCCACTGCGCGATCGCCGGGCTGGTTGCCGCGGATGATGCCGACCACGCCCGTGCCACCCAAGCCACGGTCGACCTCGATGCCCCATTCTTCAAGCTTGGCCGCCACCACGTCGGCGGTGCGGAATTCTTCGAAAGCCAGTTCGGGATGCGCGTGGATGTCGCGGCGGATCTTCGAAATATCCTGGTGCCAGGCGACGATGGGTTCGAGCAGTTTCATGGGGAAAGGTCGGGCAAAAAAAGGGAACGCAACAAGGTTATCATCATTCAAAAATCTATTTAATGGAGACAAACACCATGACGCGTCCGTGGCTTGCCCATTACCCGCAAGGGGTGCCGGCAGAGATCTCCACCGAGGGTTATTCCTCGCTGGCCGACCTGCTCGACCGCGCTTGCAAACAGTACGCCACGCGCATCGCCTGCACGGCGATGGGCAGCGATATCACCTATGCGCAGCTGGATCGGCATGCGCGCGCCTTCGCCGGATGGTTGCAAAGCCTGGGCCTGGAAAAGGGCGCCCGCGTGGCGCTGATGATGCCCAACGTGCCGGCCTACCTGGTCGGCATGCTGGGCACGCTGCGCGCGGGCATGGTCGTGGTGAACGTGAACCCGCTGTACACAGCCGACGAACTGGAACGCCAGTTGCAAGACAGCGGCGCGTCCGTGATCCTGATCCTGGAAAACTTTGCCCACACCTTGCAGGGCGTGAAGAATCGCGGTCGGCTCAAGCACATTGTCGTGACGGGGCCGGGCGATCTGCTCGGTGGGCTGAAGGCGCCGCTGGTCAACTTCGTGGCCCGCCATATCAAGAAGATCGTTCCCGCCTGGAACATCGATGGCGCGCAGTCCTTGCCCAAGGTCTTGGCCGCCGGCGCCAACCTGCCATTCACGCCGCCCGCGCTGACGATGGATGACGTGGCGGTGTTGCAGTACACGGGCGGCACCACAGGCGTACCCAAGGGCGCGATGCTGTCGCACCGCAACCTGACGGCCAACGTGCTTCAAACCGAAGCGGTCGCGCAGCCCGTCGTGCACGATCTGGCAAATTCCCAGCTCACCATCATCAGTGCGCTGCCGCTGTATCACGTGTTTGCGATGACGGTTTGCGGCTTGTATGGCCTGCATGCGGGCATGCGCAACGTGCTGATCATCAACCCGCGCGACCAGCCTTCGCTGATTGCGGCCTGGCGCAAGGTGCCGATCAATCTGTTCCCGGGCGTCAACACTTTGTTCAATGCGCTGGCCCACAACGCCGACTTTGCCAAGCTGGATTTTTCGGCCCTGCGCTTGACGCTGGGCGGCGGCATGGCCGTGCAGCAACCGGTGGCCGAACGCTGGCTGAAGATCACGGGCCGCCCTTTGATTGAAGGCTATGGCTTGTCGGAAACGTCGCCGGTGGCGACGGTGAACCCCACCAACGCCACTGCGTATTCCGGTTCGATCGGCCTGCCGTTGCCGTCCACCGATGTGGCCATTCTTGACGATGCCGGTCACGAAGTGCCGCTGGGCGAACGCGGCGAAGTGGGCATACGCGGGCCGCAGGTGATGCTGGGCTATTGGCAAAAGCCCGAAGAAACGCAGCAATCGATGACGGCCGACGGGTTCTTTCGCACGGGCGACATCGGCATCATGGACGATAAGGGTTATACGCGCATCGTGGACCGCAAAAAGGACATGATCGCGGTGTCCGGATTCAAGGTCTATCCGAACGAGGTCGAGGCCGTGGTGGCGCAGATGCCGGGCGTACTTGAATGCGCGGCCATCGGCGTGCCGGACGAACACTCCGGAGAATCGGTGAAGGTGTTCGTGGTCAAGAGCGACCCGTCGTTGACCGAGGCGCAGGTGCAGGACTGGTGCCGCGAAAAGCTCACGGGGTACAAGCGACCGCGCTTCGTGGAATTCCGCGACGAATTGCCCAAGAGCAACGTGGGCAAGATCCTGCGCCGCGAATTGCGGCCCGACGCGTCTTCATCCGCACCCGCCGCGTCGCCATCTGGCGCCAACCCAGGCGCGAACACAGGCGCAAATGCGGGCGCGACCGCTCGCTAGGCGGCTGCCGGCCCGTTGTCCAGATGCGGCGCAATCATGTCGTGCAGGGCGCGTTCGATGGCGGGGTTGCCCGCCACGACGCGTCCACCGATAGGCCAGGGATCCAGCTTGTGCATGTCTGAACACGTGCCGCCCGCTTCGCGCAGGATCAGCGTGCCGGCGGCCACGTCCCACGGCGCCAGCCCCATCTCCCAATACCCGTCGTAGCGGCCGCAAGCCGTCCATGCCAGGTCCAGCGCGGCCGCGCCCATGCGCCGCACGCCGCGCGCGCGCTTGATGGCGTCGTTCAGCATGGGCATGTATTGGTCGGCAAAGGAAAAGTCGCGGAACGGAAAGCCGGTGGCCAGCACGGAATCTTCGATGGTCTGCGTGCGCGAACACTTGATGCGGCGGCCGTTCAACCAGGCGCCGATGCCGTACACGGCGGTAAACAGTTCTTCGCGATTCGGGTCGTACACCACGCCAATAACGGGCGTGTCTTCGGCAAGTGTTTCGGTGGCTGATACCGCCGTGCCCGCGTGCGCGATCAGCGCGATGGAAACGGCGTAGTGGGGAATGTCGTGCAGGAAGTTGGTGGTGCCATCAAGCGGGTCGATGTACCAGGTGGCGCTGCCTTGCGGCTTGCCGCCCGTCTCTTCGGCCACGATGCCGAACTTGGGCGTACGCTCGCGCAGTTCCTGAATAATGACGGCCTCGGCTTCGCGGTCCGCCTGCGAGACGAGATCGTTGCGCGCCTTGCGGTCGATCACGAGATCGGCGCGATGATGCGCGTAGGATTGCAAGATGGCCGCGCCGCCATGCGCTGCGGTAACTGCCGCATCGATCGCGGCGCACAGGTCGATGGGCTGGGCCAGTGAGCGGGGCTGATCATAGGTGTCCATGCAAACCAGTGTAAGCCCATGATTGCGTCAAACCCGCGGCAGCCGCGCGAAAGCCGGGCGCCGCGTGGCGTCCATCCAACGTCTGCGCGGCGGCCCGTCGATAATTCGCGTTTGTCACAACTCTGTCCATTCTTTCGAAAAACCCCATGTCCGCGCCTTACGTTCCCCTGACCCCCGCAGTGATCGAATTCGACGCCGACGGCAAGCTGTACAGCGCCGTGTACGGCGACGTCTATCACCCGCACCCCGGATCGGTGGGGCAGGCCGAACACGTGTTCCTGCGTGGTAACGGGCTGCCGGCGCGCTGGCGTGGACGCGACGCATTTACCGTTTGCGAGACCGGTTTCGGCCTGGGACTCAATTTTCTGGCGCTGTGGCACGCCTGGCGGCAAGATCCCCAGCGGCCTGCCGCGCTGCATGTGGTGTCGATAGAGGGGCATCCCTTTACCCGCGATGACCTTGCCGCCTTGCTGGCTCGCTACGCCGCTACGCCACTGGCCGAGTTGGCGCAGCGCCTGGTGGACCAATGGCCCGCGCTGCTGCCGGGGCTGCATCGGCTCGAATTCGAGAACGGCGCAGTGACGTTGACGCTGGGCTTTGGCGATGCCGAAGCAATTGCACCGCGCCTGTCGGCGCGCGTGGACGCCTTCTTCCTGGACGGCTTCGCGCCAGAGCGCAATCCGGGCATGTGGTCCGCGCCATTGCTGCGCGATCTGGCGCAACTGGCCGCGCCTGGCGCCACGGTAGCCACCTGGGCATGCAGCGGCGAGCTGCGCCAGGCCCTGCAGGACGCGGGTTTTGACGTGCGGCGCACGCCCGGCTACGGCGGCAAATGGCATATGACCGAGGGCATCGCCCGCGCGCCGGGCCAGGTAGCCGCCGCCATCGCCGGGCCGGTGGCCGTCAAGCATGCCGTGGTGATCGGCGCAGGGCTGGCGGGGGCCGGCATCGCGCAGTCGCTGGCCGGGCGCGGTTGGCGTGTAACGGTGCTGGATGCGGCCCGGGCGCTGGGCAAGCCCGCGCATGCGGGCCATGTGGCCGCCGCCCTGACGCCCGTGGTGGCACGCGACGACAATGCACGCGCACGCCTGTCCCGCGCCGGAAGCCAACGCGCGCAGGCCCGCTGGCAAGGGCTGGGCGGCGATGCCGCGCCCCAGGTTTGCGGTACGGTCCAGGTTGAACGCGACGCCGGCAAATCCGCCGCGCTGGCCGGCACATTGCAAACCTTGGCGTTCCCGCGCGATTGGGTGCGGGTGGTCGACCGTGACGAAGCCAGCGCCTTGGCCGGCCTGCCGGTGGCCCGGGGCGGCGTGTACTTCGGACAAGGCATGCTGGTTCAGCCCAACCGTCTTATCGACGCGTTGCTGCAAACGCCCGGCGTCGGCGTTGTGCCGGGCAACGCGGCCCGTGTCGAGGCGTCGGGGCAGGGCTGGCGTGTCTTGGACGCCCAGGGCAAAGAATTGGCGCAGGCGCAAACCGTCATCCTGGCCAACGCCTTTGGTGCGCAAGCGGTATTGAAGCAAAGCGGGTTGCTGGACCCTCTGCCGCGCGTGGCGCAGATGCACGCGCTGGCGGGCGAAGTCACGCTGGTGCCCGCTGCGGCGCTTGACGGCGGTCCGCGCTGCATTGTGGGGGGCGAAGGTTATCTGCTGCCGGATGTGGGTGCAGGTTGCGTGGTCGGCAGCACTTACGAACACGGCGCGGCCCAAGCCTTGGTCACCGAGCCGGGCCAGCGCACCACCTTGGCCAAGGCGGCGGGGCTGCTGGGCGGCCACTTTCCAGTTTTTGAGGCCTTGGTGCCCGGGTCGCTGCCGGGGTGGGCGGGCTGGCGCGCCGTGTTGCCTGGGCGGCTGCCCGCCGTGGGGGAATTGCGGCATGCGCCCGGGCTTTGGATAGCCGTAGGCTATGCGTCGCGGGGCTTGTCGTGGTCGGCGCTGATGGGCGATGTGATCGCGGCACGCGTGAGCGGCGAGCCGGATGTGCTGGAAACCGATCTGGCCCAACTTATTTCACCAAGGTGAAAAAAAGTTCGGTCTCTGGCAGGGGCCGGAGCCAGGTGGCGTAGAATTGCGGTAATTGCCAGGATTTGGCGCCAAATAGACCGTAATGGGCCTGATGTTGGCGTTTCGGCGGCGCGCGGCTCTAGGCCGGGAGGCGTTGGCCGAGGGCTTTACGACCCCTTTTTAAGGATGAGAAACCCATCCAGAAGAGGGACCGAGTTTATTTCAAAGCTCAAATCCGTCAAAATAGCGTCTTTTGATGGTTTTTGGCTTAAGCCGGGGGATGCTCTGTGCCGCCCAAGTTCGACTTTGCCCATACTACCCAGCTCGACAACATCGAGCTGCTGACGTCCCGCCCCAGTCGTTTTGATTTCGACGCGGGCGATGGGTTGCACCTGGTAGTCGAGGCGCATGCGCCTGGTGTTTTTCGCCTGCGCTGCGGCGAGGCGAACCACCTGAACGATGACAAGCCCGGCGCGCGTGCGCGCGCCGTGGCCGAGATGCTGCTCGCGCGCCAAGAGGCCGTGGGCGAAGCCACCATTGCCCCGCGCGATGGCGGCGATGGCTGGCGCATCACCCAGGGCGACGTCGCCCTGGAGATCCAGTCCAACCCCGTGCGCGTTGCGATGTATCGCAACGACGAACGGGTATTCGAGTCGGAAGTCTCGGCGCATACGCCCGCATTCGGGCATAACGCGCTGGACAAGGAAGACGACGCAGTCTGGACGGCGGGGTTCACCTTGCTGGCCGACGAGCGTGTCTTTGGCCTGGGCGAAACCCCGGGCGACTTGAACCGCCGCGAAGAATCCGTTGTCTCTGACGACCCCGAGCATCGCGCCTTGCCATTGGCATGGAGCCCGCGCGGCTGGGGCGTTTACGTCAACACGATGCGTCGCGTGGAACATGCCGTGGGCGTCGCGCCGGCGGATTCGGCCTACGTGCTGACCGTTGACGATGCCGTGCTGGACGTGTTCCTGTTCGCCGGCGAGCCCGCCGAAATCCTGAACCAATACACCGCGCTGACCGGCCGTGCCGGCCAGCCCGTGTTGTGGGCCATGGGCGCGTGGCTGGCCCAGGCTGCCGGTGAAATGCCTACGCAGACGGTCGCCCTGGTGGCGCGCATGCGCGAAAACCAGATTCCGGTGGACGCCGTCACATTGGCGCAGCCGGTGGCGTGGGGCTTCCAGTCCGACAAGGCGGTTTTCGAATGGGACGCCCAGCGCTTCCCTGACGCCAAGCAGATGCTGGCGCTTTTCCATAAGCACAACGTGCATGTCGCGGCCTCCGGTTTCCCCGGCGTGCTCAAGAGCAGCCCGTTGTTCGAGGAACTGGAAGATCGCGGCTGGCTGCTGGCCAAGGAAGACGGCGCCGCGCAGGTGTTCGACGGCATCGCCGCCACCTCCGGTCAGCCCTTCGGCTTGCTGGACCTGACCTATCGCGACATCTACAACCTGTGGGTCGAGCGTCATCGCCAGCTGATCGACGACGGCCTGGATGCGCCCGCTTGCGACGCCCAGATCGCCATCCCCGATGGCGTGACGGCACGCAATGGCGAAACGGGCCCCGCGTTGCGCACGATGTACCCGCTGCTGGTGCGCCGCGCGTTGTTCGATGCCGTGGCCGGCCTGAAAGTGCCGCCCGAAGGCGTCGTGCCCAGCTCTGACCTGTTCCCCGCCGCGCAGCGCCTGCCGTGGCAGGTGGGGCCACAGGCGGAAAACTCCTGGGATGGCCTGCGCCATACCTTGCGCACCGCCTTGTCGATCGGCGCCAGCGGCCTGCCCGTGCAGGTCCATGGCATTGGTTCGGCCTCGCGCGATCGCGCCGGCATGACGTCCGAACTGTATTTGCGCTGGTTGACCGTGGGAGTGTTCTCGGCCAACTTCTCGTTCCAGGGCGTGGAAGGCCTGATGCCTTGGGACTTCGACGAAGACACCCTGGCGCAAGCCCGCACCTGGATGCAATGGCGTTATCGCCTGGTTCCCTATGTGCTGGGCGCCATCGAGGACTCCGCCCGCACCGGTTTGCCGGTGCAGCGTTCCATGGCGCTGTCGTTCCCGAACGACCCGCACGCCCACGAATGGGATCTGCAATACCTGCTGGGCCCGGCCCTGCTGGTGGCGCCGGTTACCGAACCGGGCAAGCAGGTGCGCGTGTATCTGCCCAAGGGCGAAGCCTGGTGGGATCTGAACACCGGCCATCGCTACGAAGGCGGCACCACCTGGACGATCGACTGCGAGCTGGGCCAGTTCCCGGTTTTTGGCCGTGAAGGGCACATGCTCTGTCTGGGGCCCGCCGCGCAGCATACGGGCGAATTCAATTCGGCCCGTATCCTGGACGAAGTCTGGATGTTCGGCATGCCGGTGCACAACCCGGTTGTCATGCGCAACAAGATCCGCGTGATGCAGATGCAGGGCTCCAGCTACATCAAGGGGCTTGAAGGGCTGCGTATTTCGCCGTCCGAAGGCCTTGAGGTCAAGCGCCGGGGGGCGGAAGTCCGCATTTCGCGCGCACGCTGACATCGGCGCGGCCGGCTCCCCGGTCATCGTCATAAAAGGGGCAGTCAGGAAGGCTTTCCTTCCTGACTGCCCTTTACGCGTTTTGCCGTGTCCGTATCGCGACCCTTCCTGCGGCGAGGCGGGCCAATGAATCGCGGGCGCGCTACGGCGCGCAATATTACTTATAGTTATTAAAAATGAAAAAAACGGTCGTTCTCTTCAGAAGAGAAAAGATACAAAATCGCTTGCCATGATTCACATCGAGAACCTATCCAAGACCTATGCCACGCCGCATGGACAATTCCAGGCGCTGCGAGGCATCAACCTGCACATTGAGCAGGGCGAGGTCTTCGGCATCATCGGCCCCAGCGGGGCCGGTAAAAGCACGCTGGTCCAGTGCATCAACCTGCTTGAGCGCCCGAACGAAGGCACGATTGCCATCGGCGGACAGCAACTTACCGGACTGAATGAGGCGCAGTTGCGTGGCCAGCGCCGTCGTATCGGCATGGTGTTCCAGGGCTTTAACCTGCTGTCGCGCCGCACGGTGTACGGCAACGTTGCGCTGCCGCTGGAAATCGCCGGCGTGGCCAAGGCCGAGATCCCGGCGCGCGTCGAGCGCTTGTTGGCGCTGGTGGGCCTGGAGCATCTGCGCGACCGTTATCCCAGCCAGATCAGCGGCGGCCAGAAGCAGCGCGTCGGTATCGCGCGCGCCTTGGCCAATAACCCCGACGTGCTGCTCAGCGATGAAGCCACGTCCGCGCTGGACCCGGAAACCACGCACAACATCCTGGCGCTGCTGCGCGACATCAACCGCAAGACGGGCGTGACGGTCGTGATGATCACGCACCAGATGGAAGTGGTGCGCGAAGTGTGCGACCGGGTGGCCGTGCTGTCGCAAGGTGAAGTGGTGGAAATCGGCAGCACGCGCGAAGTGTTCGCGCAGCCGCGCCATGACGTCACGCGCGGCATGGTGTCGGCCGCTACCGCGTCCGACCTGACCGACGCCACCTTGGCCGCCGTGAAAGAACGCATCGCCGCGCTGGCCGCCGCACAGCCCGGCCAGGCCGTGCGCTTGTTGCGCCTGTCTCTGACCGGCACGGATTCGTCGGGCTCGTTCCTGACCGATCTATCCAAGCAGTTTTCGCTGGACGTGGGCCTGGTGCAGGCCCGCGTTGAAGACATCCAGGGTGTGGCCGTGGGCACGATGTTCGTGCTGGCCCAAGGCACGCCCGCCGCGGTCAAGGACGCGATTGCCGCGTTGACCGCCCGTGACATTACCGTTGAAGAAATAGCTCATGAGTCCGCAACTGATCGACCTGCTTATTACGTCGCTGCTTGACACCTTGTTGATGGTGGGCGTGGCCAGCGCGATAGCGGTGGTCATCGGCATTCCGCTGGGCGTGACGCTGACCGTCACCGCGCGCGGCAACATGCTGGAGAACCAGCCGGTGAACCACGTGTTGGGCGCCATCATCAACGCCACGCGTTCGGTGCCCTTTGTGATCCTGATGGTCGCCATCATTCCGTTCACGCGGCTGGTGGCGCAGACGTCCATCGGCACCACGGCCGCGATCGTGCCGCTGTCGGTGGCCGCGATTCCGTTCATGGCCCGCATCGCTGAAAACGCCATGCGCGAAGTGGACCCGGGCCTGATCACGGCGGCGCGCGCCATGGGCGCATCGCCGATGCAGATCATCCTGAAGGTGCTGCTGCCCGAGGCCTTGCCCGGCCTGATCGCCGCCACCATCGTCACCGTGGTCAGCCTGATCGGCTATTCGGCAATGGCCGGCGCCATTGGTGGCGGTGGCCTGGGCGACCTGGCCATTCGCTACGGCTACCAGCGTTTTCAATCGGACGTCATGGCCGCGGTCGTGATCGTGCTGATCGTGTTGGTGCAGGCGATTCAAAGCCTGGGCGACCGTTTCGTGCGCCGCATGTCGCATCGCTGAACGCGACATCGCTTCACTCTTGCTTCAATCTTCTTTCTACTTCCGTTACTCGGGATATCGCAACATGAGCATCAAGGTTTTGAAGTCGCTGGCTGCATTCGCGCTTGGCGCCGCCGTATTCGCCCAGCCCGCGCTGGCACAGGACAAGCCGTTGAAGGTTGGCGTCACCGCCGGCCCACACGCGCAGATCTTTGATGTGGTCAAGGCCGAAGCCGCCAAGCAAGGGCTGAACATCCAGATCATCGAATTCACCGACTACGTGCAGCCCAACGTGGCACTGGCCGCGGGCGACCTGGATGTGAACAGCTACCAGCATCAGCCCTATCTGGACAACGCCAACGCCGACCGCGGCTACAAGCTGGTCAGCATCGCCAAGACGGTGATTTTCCCGATCGGCATCTACAGCAAGAAGATCAAGTCGCTGGCCGAACTGAAAGACGGCGCGCGCATTGCGCTGCCGAACGACCCGACCAACGGTGGTCGTGCCCTGTTGCTGCTGCAAGCCAATGGCTTGATCAAGCTGCGTCCGGAAGCGGGCCTGAAGGCGACCCCGATCGACGTCGTGGAAAACAAGAAGAAGCTGCGCTTCATCGAACTGGACGCCGCCCAGTTGCCGCGTTCGCTGGACGACACCGACGCGTCGGCCATCAACACCAACTTCGCGCTGGAAGCCGGCCTGAACCCGACCAAGGACGCCATCGCCCAGGAATCGCCGGATTCGCCTTACGCCAACGTGCTGGTCGTGCGTGAAAAGGACAAGGACCGCGCCGAATTCGCCAAGCTGGTCAGCATCTATCACAGCCCGGCCGTGAAGCAGTTCATCGAGACCAAGTACAAGGGCGCCGTGGTGGCCGCCTGGTAATCCAGGACGCCGCACCGCTCGGAAACGGCCGCCGCAAGCGGCCGTTTTTTATGGACGCACGGATGGCTTGAGCGGAACGGGGCGTCATTATTTTGACAAGTCCGAAGAAATCCGCCATAATTTCTGGCTTCGGTCGGGCTGATAGCTCAGTCGGTAGAGCAGCGGACTTTTAATCCGTTGGTCGCGAGTTCGAGTCTCGCTCAGCCCACCACAGAACACCGCAAGACCCGCAATGAAAAAAACGCCGCTATCACTAGCGGCGTTTTTTTTGCGGCGTTTTTTTTCATCTGCGGGTCGGAGGCGCTTCGCGGAACCTCCCGGGGGGATTGCTTGGATCTGCCTTTACGAACGGACGGCAAGAACGGGGCGACCAAGAATGGGGCGACCAATAACGGGTGACCAATAACGGGTGACCAATAACGGCGCCCAAGAAGGGCATCCAGGACCGCCGGCCAAGACCGGCATCCAGGACCGCCGCGCAAAGCCGGCGTCCAAGGCGTCATCCAAGAACGGACTCCCTGAGCCCGCTCCCGAACTTTCCTTCTTAGAACCGAACCGCCAACTTCAGCACGCCCGACTGCTGGCGGTTGCCGCCGCCGAACTGCGCGTCGTAGGCCACGCCCGCCGTGGTGTTCCGGGCGATGGCCATTTCAGCGCCCAAGCCCAACACCGCCGCGTCACGCGCGATGGGAACGCCCGTCACCGAGAACGTGCTGCCGCCTTCAAACGCCAATTCCTGCTTGGGGCTCACATCGCCCATCGCATGGCGCCAGCCCAGCGTTGCGGTCAGTCGACCCGGCGCGCGGTTGGATGCGAAATCCCACGAACCGCGCAGGCCCAGCGTGGTGCTGGTCACGTCGTCCGTGTTGCCCGAACCGTGCAATGCCGCCGTGCCGCCCGTCTCCTTGAAATCACGCGTGCGCAGCTGGTTCCACGCCAAGCCGGCGTAGGGTTCGATGCTGGTCGTGTCGCTCATCGGCAGCTTGTAGCCCAGTTCGGTGAACAGCTGCGTCGACGACGCGTGGTAAGACGATTCCAGTCGTTGATTCAGGCTGCCGGCCGCCACGTTGCGCTTGGCGTCGATGTCGTGCCACGTGTACGCAGCACCCGCCATGAAGCGGATGGCGCCCGGGCCTGCGCTGAAATTGCGTCCGCCGAACAACGATGCCGTGTAGCTGTCGACGTTCGTGCGCGACGATACGTCAGCCATCGAGTTGTGGCTGCCGATGTAGCCCAGCGCGCCGCCCATCCGCCATCCATTGCCCACGTCGCCATCGGCGCCGAAGAAGAAGCCGCCGGCCGACTGGTTGACGCTGGACGCGTTGCCGTCACCCTTGAACGTGCTCCAGTTGCCGAACGCCTGCGCCCATACGGGGTACGCACCGCTTTGCGGTAGCGCGTTGGACGAGGGTGATCCCAGTTGCGCCGTGGGCCGGCCCGCCATCGCGGGTGCGTCCAGGTTGGCGCGCAGGTGCGAAAGGGGAAGGGTGCGCACGGCATCCGACTGGCTTTGCAGGATGCTGGTGGTGCTGGCGTACGCTTCGCCAGACAGCATCGCCAAGGCCGCTCGCGCTTGGCCCGGCGTCATGGCCAGCACCGCGTTGGTTACCTGGCTGGCGGCCGTGGCTTTGCCGGATGTGCTGCCACTGGCGACGACCGTGGAACCGGAGGTAGTCGGCGTGGCGCCGTTGCCGGTGGCAGGGGGCGTCGTCGATGCGGAGGGGGTGGAGGTGGAGGCCGAAGTGCCGCCGGTTGCGGTCGACGCGTTGCCGGTGGACGTCGAGCCGGTGCCTACCGACGCCGATCCATTACCCGTGGCCGTTGATCCATTGCCTGCCGGCGCCGAGCCATTACCGGTGGACGTCGAACCGTTCCCCGCAGGCGCCGAACCATTGCCTGCCGGCGTCGAACCATTACCCGTGGACGCCGACCCACCGCCTGCCGGCGTCGAACCATTACCCGTGGATGTCGACCCACCGCCTGCCGGCGCCGAGCCATTACCCGCCGACGCGGACCCGTTGCCGCCCGCGGCCGGTGCTTCCTGGTCCAGTGCGCCGCCCACGCTGTTTTCGTTGCCCGTGTTGCCCACGCTGCCGATCGGCACGTCGTTGCGCGTCAGCGTCATGAAGGCGTTCTTGGCGTCGTAGCTCAGGGTGGGCGTCAGGAACGCATAGCCGCTGGACGCGCCCGTGAACCGGCCCTGGATGCCGCCATCCGCCGTCAGGATGTTGTACGTTGTGCGCGGCGCGTAGTTGCCGTCCGGGCCCACATGCGCGACGCTGCCGTCCAGGTAGGCAACGCCGGTGACGTGGATGCGGTCGCTGGCGCTGCTGGCCGGGTCGGCGTGCACGCGATAGATCGTGTCCTGGCCAAAGTTCAGGTTGCCGTTGATGGTCAGCGTGCCGATGGGCGATCCATCATTGCCCGGCGACACCACGGCGGTCGGGTAAAGCGTGGTGCTGCCCAATTGGCCCACCCCGGCCAGCACGACTTCGCGGCCGATATCCACGGGGCCGTTCAACTTGCCGTCGATTTCCAGTGCGCCGTCCGCGATCAGGATGGGGCCGGTCAGGCCGCTGCTGTCGGCGGTCAGGATGACCGAGCCCGGGCCGGTCTTGACGAAGCCCTGTGTGCCCTGCAAGGGGTTGTCGATAATGTCGACGAACTGGCCCGAGGCATAGGTGCCATCGCCCACGACGATGGCCGGTGGGTTGCCGCCGTTGCCCACCAGCGTGATGGGCGCGCCTTGCAGGCGGTAGCGGTCGGTAGCGAACTGGATGCCGGACACGCGGACAGGGCCCGCGCCGCCGTCCACGGTAACCGTGCCGGCCGCGCCCGTGAAAATCGCGTAGCCGCCATCCGGCAGCGCGCCCGTGGCGTTGCCGGGGCTATTCCAGTTGGTGCTTGCGGCGCTCCAGGTGCCGTTGCCGCCACCCGCGCGCGTGGCGGATGCCGCGCCGTTGCCGTTCCACAGATTGGTCGTGCTGGGGCCAAGGATAAGGTTGATCTGCTTATCGCCCGTCAACGACTGGATGGTGGCCCCGGGTGCCGAGTCGCCGGTGACGCTGCCCAGCGTCAGCCCGTTGCCCGACAAGCTGCCGCCGTACGACAGGATGCGGTAATAGCCCGCGTTCACGCCCAAGGTATTCACCGTGACGTTCAGCGTCGTGTTGTTGATGGCGGCGTCGCCACGGACCGTGATGTTGTCGCCCGTGCCGGGTTGGGTGATGGGCAGGCCCGCGTAGCCGGTCTCGAAGGCAAACACGCTGTTGTTCATCGACAGGTTGCCGTTGACGACCAGGTTGCCGTTGGAAACGCCCGTTGGCGTGCCGACTTCGTAGCCGGGGGCAACCCGCGCGCCGGAGACGTTCAAGTCACCATTGACGGTGCCGAAGCCCGCCACCGTGCCATTCGATGATGCGTTGACGTTGCCGCCCAGCGTGACGCCCGCGCCACCGCCATTGCCACCGATAACCAGCGTACCGCCGTTGACGTCCACGCCCCCGGCGTAATTGGCCGAGCCATCGAACACTTGCGTATTACCGGGCGAAACCGTCAAGTCGGCGGCCATGACGCCGCCGCAGTAAGTTGTCCCCAGCGCCAGCGTCGCCGTCAGCCACTTCTTCGTGCCGTATATCAAAACTGCGTCCTTTGTCTCGATTAATAATCCACGGCACAAACATTGCTGGATTGTTTTAAACGTATTTCTACGTAACAGGCCAATATGTGTGGACCGAATGGGTTAACGAAAAAAAGGACGCAATTTATACCAGTTCTTTTATATAGCAAAACGCCTGCAAACAGATACCATCCATTCTGAAATCGCAGGCGCGGCGGATACCAACCGCAGTATTAATAAATGGCCGGCAGATACCATCCTGTTATATGAAATGCGAAGTTTGAAACACTAATTATTATTGAACGACAAAACAAAACGCGGCGGTCAGTATCTCCATGTCATATGCAGTGACCCCGCGTTTTCACGGTTACCACCGCCGAACTGCCCACTGTAGGTCAAACCAATCGTCGCGTTTTTGGTGACGGCGGTTTCGACGCCCAACTCGGCCAGCGCGGCATTGCGTGCGATGGGCGCGCCCGCCACGGTAAAGGCTTGTCCGCCATCAAAAGACATCACGGATTGGGGCTGCACATCGCCAAAAGCATGTCGCCACCCCAACGTTGCCTGGAGGCGGCCTTCGGTTTGGCCCACCGTAAAGTTCGTCAGTGCGCGCAAGCCCAGCGTGCTGCTGGTCTGCGTGGTGCTGTCGCTTTCCCCGCGCAGCGCGGCTGAACCGCCTGATTCCGAGAAGCCGCGGGTGCGCGTGTCGCTCCATGCCAGGCCGGCAAAGGGCTCGATGCTGACGTGATCCGAAACGGGCAGGGCGTAGCCCAGTTCCGTGAACAATTGCGTCGTGCTGGCGCCATAATCGGCCGTCAGCTTTTGCGAAGCACCTGCCACGTTGGCGTGACGTTCGGTGGATATGTCGTGCCAGGTGTACGACGTGCCCAGCATCAGATTCAACTTGCCCGGCCCCATCTCAAACACTTTGCCGCCGAACACGGCCGCGCTGTACCCGGCGACGTCGGCTTTGGACGAGCGGTCGTCAACGCGTATGTCGGCGTCGGTAAAGCCCAGCGCGCCTCCCAGGCGCCAGCCGCCGCCCAGGGCATGGTCCACGCCGGCGAAGACGCCGCCGGTCTTCTGGCGGACTTGGCCGGCATCGCTGTTGCCTTTCAAGGTTTGCCAGTTGCCGATCACTTCGGCCCAGGCGGGCTGCGCGTTTGACGAAGGCAAGGCGGACGCTAAGGGCGTGCCGCCGGCTTGCGCGGTGGGGGCGCCCGGCCGCATGCCGGCGCCCATATTGGCGCGCAGATAGGCCAGCGGCACGGTGCGCACCGTGTTGTTAAAGCCGGTCAGGCTGGAGGTCACGCTGGCGTGCGCTTCGCCGGACAGGCTGTTGAACGCGGCGCTGGTGGCGCCTTCCGGCAGCGTCAGGATGTAGTCGTGCAGCGGGTTGCCGGCGGGCAGGCTGTCCAGCGCGTTGGCCACGGCACGTTGGTTGCCGCTTTGCGCCGCGTCGGCGAAGGCGATGGGGCGGGTCGGCGTTTCCGGGGTGCCGGGCGTACCCGGGTCCACGGGCACCTGCTTGCGGCCAAGCTGCATCACGACGTTCTGGGCGTCGTAATGCAACGCCGGGTCCAGAAAAGCGTAGTTGGACGACAAGGAGTCGAACCGCCCGTTGATCGTGCCGGCGCTAAGAATGGTGTATTCGCGCTGCGTCTGGAACCCGCCATCCGGGCCGATATGGACGGCGGACCCCGCCAGATTCGCCGTGCCGCTGACCACTACGCGGCTGCTTGCCGACGATTGCGAATCCGCCATCACCTGGTAGACCGATCCTGGCGAGAATGTCAGGTCGCCCGCTACGGTCAGCGCGCCGCCAAGCTTGCCGGGCGACAGAATGGCGCCGCTTTGCAGCGTGGTCGTGCCAACCTGCCCGACCCCGCGCAATGACGCGCCGCCGGCTACGTTCAACGTGCCGCCCAGGATGCCGTTCACCGTCAGGACGCCGCCTTGCACATGGGTCTGCCCGCTGAAGGCGCTGGAATCGCCCGTCAAGATGGTCGTGCCCGCCAGCACGTCGATCGTGCCCATTCCCGGTGACAAGGAATTGATTGCGGGGGCAAAGACATAATCCGTGCCGGTGTGGTTGAAGACCAGCTTGCCGGTCCCATTGCCAAAGCGCACGCCCAGCGCCGCCTGCACCACGCCGGGAGCCGTGGCGGCATCGCCGGCGGCGGCGCCGATATTCAGGGTGCCGGTCGAGCCGGTAGCGTCACCGATCCGGACGCGGTTAGCCGTTTCCAGCATGGCGCCATTGGACAGGCTGACGGTGCCATTGCCGTAATAGCCCACCAGGAATGCGCTGGTCGTTCTGACTTTGGTTTGCGGGCCGTCGGCGACGACGGTGCCCTCGCTTGCCGCGCTGTATCCCGCCACGATCTGAAACGTGTCGACCAGCGCGCCGTCCGTTGCCGTCAGTTCGCCTTTCGATCCTGCATCCATGCCGATGGCGACCATATCGTTCACCGACGAGAACCGGCTGCCAACGCCGGACACCGCCAGTTTGCCGACACCGCCGGCATATGAGCCCAAATAGGTTCGGGTGGCCGATGTGGCCGACGCGCCGCCGGTGATGGTGACGGTGCCAGTGCCGCGCGCGCCGATCGTCATGCTGCCGCTGGTCTGTAATGAGGCCCCGGCGCCGAGGATCTCGACGGTACCCACCGAGCCCGCGCTATTGGCGACCAGCAAGGAGGAACCCTGCGCCGTGCCGTGATCCGAAATTCGCAACAGGCTGGCGCCGCTGTCGCTGACGGTAATCTGCCCCGCCTGCAACGCGCTGCCCACGCCCGAAATATTCAGCGTGCCGTGGGACGTGGCGTGCGCGCCCAGCGACACAGTGTTGGCCGTGACGGCTTTGCCGCCCGCGGTAATGTTCAACGTGCCCGCGCCATATAAACCGAGGGTTAAAAAGGTGGCGTTCCATTGCGAGCCGGCGCCGCTGATGGTAGCCGTACCAGATTCAAGCTCGGACGTGCCGGCCGTAAAGCCATTATTCGAATTGCCGACGATGGCACTGTCGCTGTTTAACGTCCCGCCATTGATCAACGTCAACGATGGCCCGCCGATTGCGCCCAGAAACAATATGCCCGCCTGTCCGGCGCTGTTGTTGATAACCGGTGCGTTGGGCGCCACGCTATTGATGAATAAATAACCGGCGGCACCAGGAAGCGTCGCGGTGGACCAGTTTTGCGCCTCTTGCCAATCGCTGTTCTGCGTGCCGGTCCACGTGATGTTCTGGGCCAGCGCGGGCGTCGCGGCCAGCAGGCTTAACGACCACGCGCCGCTCAGGCCAAGTGATTGCAGGGCAAGACAAATCGCCCGTTTTTTCATTTCGTAGGAAGGCATTTTTGCTTTTCGGTAATGAGATGGGCGACGGCAAAACGGTGCACGCTTAATACTGGGTACTAAACGCGGGAGGGCCATTTCACAGACGAAGGGAAAGCGGACGGGCCGGCACGTTCGATAATGTCGACAAAAAACAAAAACGCGTCAGGCGTGCAGCTTTTAATAATCAGCCCAACAGTGTTTTGCAACGTGCGCAGGCGATCTTACGGATAGCTGACAGCTTCAAAGCCCTAAGGAAGGCCGATATAAGCGTCCATATATCCCAATGCCATGCGTCCCTGGAATACGTGTTGCGTCAGGATGGCGTGCGCGCCGATGCGCCCGACAGCAAGTGCAGGCTCAGGCCGCAACTGCGTGCCCGTTCGGACAGCGCTTCGCTTTGCGTCAACGCCCGCCGGCTTTCTTCCAGCAGCACGTCCAGCTGTTCTTCCAGCGTGGCCGCCATGACCCAGGCGCGTTCCGAAAAGCGTTCCGAGAATTGGTCGACGCAGCGCTTGCAGATGGCTGCACCGTTTTTTTCCAGCAACGGCGCGCCCTGGGCCAGCGTTGAATGGCAAAAAATACAGGCAAGGGCGCGATTCATTTTGGCGGGCGGCTCGTTGTGGTGGGGGGCAAGGCGCCGCGTGGATAACGGCGCCTACACCTTTAACAACGGCCACAGGCCGGCAAGTCTTAAACCGGAAAACGGCTTAGGGAAAAAATACTCATACAAATGGATGGGGTGACGGGGCAATATCGGCCATTTGCATGAGGCGGCGGTCATCGCCTCAGTGCGCGTGGGCGTGACGTAACGCAACCGCCTGCGGCGTGACGTCGATAATGGTTTCAGCCGGCACCTTGAAAAACGCGGCCGTAGCGGCCAGACGCTTGGCCTGGTCTTCCAGCGACGACGCGGCAGCGGCGGCTTGCTCGACCAAGGCGGCGTTTTGCTGCGTCACGTCGTCCATTTGCGTAACCGCGCGGTTGATCTGGTCGATACCTTGCGATTGCTCCGTCGACGCTTCGGTGATTTCCGCCATGATCTGCGTAACGCGCTGCACGGACGACACGATTTCCTGCATGGTCTCACCGGCCTGGCGCACCTGTTCGGCGCCGCTGTCCACGTTGGTGGTGGACTGTTCGATCAGGTCCTTGACCTCGCGCGCGGCTTGCGCGCTGCGTTGCGCCAGCGACCGCACTTCGCCCGCCACTACCGCAAAGCCCTTGCCTTGCTCGCCGGCCCGGGCCGCTTCCACGGCAGCGTTCAGCGCCAGGATATTGGTCTGGAACGCGATGCCGTCAATGACCGAAACGATCTCGGCGATGCGGCGCGAGCTATCCGAAATGCGCGACATGGTTTCCACCACCTGGTGCACCGCTTCGCCACCGCGCATTGCCACCCCGCGGCTTTCCGCCGCCAGCGCGTTGGCCTGGTGGGCGTGTTCGGTGTTCTGCTTGACCGCCGTGGCCAGCTCTTCCATGCTGGCGGCCGTTTCTTCCAGCGACGCAGCCTGCTCTTCCGTGCGGGAAGACAAATTGGTATTGCCCGACGCGATCTCGGCCGCGCCCGTGTTGATTTCGTTCACGCTGCGGCGCACTTCGGCCACGGTGCGCGTCAGGCTTTCCTGCATGCGCTTCAGGGCCGAGAACAACACGCCGATCTCGTTGTCGGCCCCGGTGTGGACGCGCTGCGTCAGGTCGCCCGAGGCGATGCGGTCAAAGTGCACCGCGGCCTCTTTCAACGGAGACAGCACCTGGCGGCTGATGAAGCGCCAGCAACCGATGGCAAGAATCAACGCCAGGCTCAACATGACGATGGCGGCGGTTTCGGCTTGCAGATAGCGGCGGTCCGACGCGTCGTTGATCTCCACGGCGCGCCGCTCCGTGTGGGACAGGATGGCGCCAAGCCGTTCTTCGAATCGCGCGTCCGCAACGCGGGCCTCGGCCACCGCCGCGACGTAGCCTTCGGCGGATTGCTTTTGCAGCGCATCGCCCAGCGCGTCGATGCTGCGGACATAGGCGTCGAATACGCCGTCCATGTCCGCCGTCATTTTGCGGGCGGCGTCCGTCAGCTTGGGCACCGTCTGGAATACGGCATAGCGTTTGCGCGCGCTGGCCAGGAACTTGCCCGCCTGCTCGACGCTGGCCTGCGCCTGAGCGGTGCGTCCGGCCTGCACGTCCAGATAGGCGGCCACCAGCGTGATGCGGGTGCGCAATAGCAGGACTTGCGTCTCGTAAAGCGGGCGGGTCTGCTCGGTAGACACCAGATTGAGGTTGTCGACCGCTTCATCGGCCACCTTGGCGAATGACCAGCCCATGCCGGTGGCGGCGGCCAGCGCCAGGACGAACAGCGTAAGGACGGACAACAGCCCGGTCCGAATTTTCAGGTTCTTAAACATGCGCGAGACTCCAGCAAGGGCGGTCGGCGCAAAGCCGCCGCCAAGATCAAGTGATAAACCCGCGTCGACTGTAAATTTAGATTACAACTTTAACAATTGATCATTTCTCAGCGCCCCGTTGTCGTTTCGGCAACGCAGCTGGCGGCGGCGCGCCCGTGCCTAGAACAATCCTTCGGTGTCGCTGCGCAGATACCGCAAAAACCGCTGGGCCGCGTCGGGCAGCGGGCGCGATACGTGGGTCTGGATCTGGATCTGGCCGCCGTTCAGCAGCGCGTCTTGAACGGGCCGGCAAACCAATGTGCCGGCCGTCAGCTGGGCGGCGGCGGTCAAGCGGGCGCACAAGGTCACCGCGTTGCCCGTCAGCACATAGTGGTAGACCGCATCGGGGTGATTGGAGGTGAAGGCGGGCGACAGGGTGGTGTTGTACAGGCTTGAGGCCATGTCCAGCAGCCGGCGCAACGCGCTGCCGCCTTCGGGCAACGCCAGCGGATAGGCCGACAGCTGCGTCAAATGCAACGAGCCATGGGCGGCCAGCGGATGGCCGGGGCGCATCACGGCCACGATCTCGGCCGGCCGTGCACAGATGACGGCAATGTCCTTTTCGGCTGCGTGGCTGTACGTGACGCCGATGTCGGCCTGCGCCGAGCGCACTCTTTCAGTGATCAGCCCGGCGTCCAGCACGGTCAGGTTAAAGCGCACCGACGGATGCTCTGTCTGGAACGCCGCGAATTTAGGCGGCAGCGCGCGCGCCGCAATGCCATGGGCGCCGGCGATCTTCACGGTTTGCGTGTAACGCCCGTTCTGGCCGCCGATTTCGGCATACGTGCGTGCGGCATCGGCTTCCACGCGCCGTGCATGGTCCGCCAGGATGCGGCCCACCTCGGTCACGCGCATGCCTTTGGGATGGCGTTCAAACAGCTGGTTTTGCAGGCGCTGTTCCAGCCCTGCGATCTGCCGGCTGACCGCCGAGCTGACCACGTTCAGCCGCGCGGCGGCGCCATTGACGGACCCGGTGTCGACGACGGTAAGAAAATAACGAAGCGCGGTGCTATCGAAGTGGAATCGCTTCATTGACGTGGATGCCGTAAATCTCAATGTCGAGTCCAAGCGGTTGGCAGCCGCAAAAATGGCGCGCGGGGCGGATGGCATCGGAAACGGCCGTCGCACGCAAGTCCCGGCGGGCAGGGACCAGCGGAAGTGCCAAAGACGGAATTTATGCCAGCAACGCCTTTTGCCACAATCGCAAAATAATCAATATTGCATTCGAATTTCGGCAATCTCGGCGTTTTTGTGCAGCGCCGGAAATGCAAAACGCGCCCGAAGGCGCGCAGGTACTACCGCGATACACACAAATTCAATCCACGACGAATCCACTGGGGCCGCTGTGGCCAAGCAGTTCTCGCGCGCATTGCAGGGCTTCGGCGCTGGTGGCCACCGCCAGGAACGGCATGCCGAACGCGCGCGCCATTTTCTCGCCGCGTTGGCGGATGCGGTTCAGCGCATCAGGTTCCCGTTCAACCGCAATAAAGGCGCGGCAACGTGCTTTCAAGCGCTGCATATTGCGCGTCTGCCAATCGATCATCGCCTTGCGGTCGTCGTGGCCGGCTTCCATACGCATGTCTGGCATGACCATGACGAAGCTTTGCGGGTTGTCCACCAGCATTTCCATCTCGCGTATCCAGCTGGCCGAATAACCGGCGGGGGCGCCGCCGTGTTTGGCGGTCACGATGGGAAAGCGCGATAGATCGTGAAAGAAAAAATGATCGCGGTTCATTCGAATTCTCCTTGGGCGAGCGGCGCGGCGGCTTTGCAGCCGCAACTGCCGTAGAGCACCAGGCTGTAGGAGTCCAGCAGGAAACCGCTGCGCTTGGCGATCTTGCGCACCAGTTGCGCCATGGCGGGATCGCTGGATTCCAGGATCTGTCCGCAGTGCTTGCAGACCAGATGGTCGTGGTGCCCTTTGTCGTTAAGCTCGAACACGGTGTTGTGCGCGTCGAGCTGAGTGCGTTTGAGCAGGCCGGCGTCTTCAAGTTGCGTGATCACGCGATACACCGTGGCCAGGCCGATGCTGCTGCGGTCCGAGATCAGATTGCGGTAAATGTCGGCCGCGCTCATGTGTTGATCGGCGTGCTGATAAAACAGATCAAGAATCTTCAGACGCGGGAAGGTGGCTTTAATGCCGGCGTCGCGCAGCCGCGTAGTGTCCATCGTTTTCTCCTTCGGGGGGCTGATGCCCGACTGATGAGAATGATGTACATTTTCAACTTCGCCCGCTAACGGGAACCCGTCAACCTGTAGCTCAAAGTTGCCAACCATGCTTCACATGGCCATCGCCAACGCGCGCCCCGATACGCTGCTGACATCGTTCAGCGTGCAAGGGCGGCGCGAGTCCAAGGGCATCGCCGTGCCCTTGCACGTGCATGACGAAGGCATGCTGACGCTGGTGCATGAAGGCCTGGTGGTGGTTCAGGCCGGCTCGCAGGTCTGGACGGTGATGCCGGGCAGCCTGGGCTGGATTCCCCCCGGCACGCCGCACGGCGCCCGCTGGTTCGGCGATGCCCGCGGCACGTTCCTCTACGTGCGGCCCGACGTCTGCCACCGGTTGCCGGCGCACTGCCGGTCATGGCCGTCATCCAAACTTATCGAAGCCTTGGTTGACCGGTTCAGCGGCAGCCAGCCGGGCGAAATTTCCGGCGCCTACCAGGCTCAGCTGTTTGACGTGCTGTTGCACGAACTGGACTCGCGCGCGCATACGCCGCAACTGCTGCCGATGCCCGTTGACCCGCGTCTGCAAGACCTGGCCAACACGCTGCTGGATACGCCTGACGACATGGCAGGCATCGATGAATGGGCGCAGCGGCTGAACATGTCGTCGCGCACCTTGATGCGCAGGTTTCGGCAAGAGACCGGCGTCACGCTGGGGCAGTGGCGGCAGCAGGCGCGCTTGCTGCGCGCACTTGAAATGCTGTGCCGGGGCGGCTCGGTAACGCAGGCTGCCTTGTCGGTGGGCTACGAAAGCACCAGCGCCTTCATCGGCAGTTTCCGGGCGGCTTTCGGCATGACGCCCACGCGTTATCTGGCGGGGCTGCAACCGCATTGACCGTGCGGCGGGCGCGTGGCTACGCCGCGGCCGGTTGATCCGGGTGCATCGGGCCTTGCGGGTCGTTTTCCGCATCGGGGCGGGGCGCAACGGGCGCCAGCCCCAGGCCTGCGCGCAGGCGCTGGCAGTCCGGGTTCGGCGACCCATCGGGCATCCAGATATCGAATTCCCGGCAGGGCGTGGGGCGGTCTTCGTAGATGGCGCAGTGGATGCCGGGCTTGCCCAGTTCGCCACGCAGCGAAATGCAGCGGCCGCCTCCCATTTCGGTGCCCTTCATGCAGGCACGCAGCGGGCTCATCTGCGTGACCAATTCCACCGGCACGTGGCCACCGTTTTCGCCCGCCAGCTCGCCGCAATAGAACGACACCCGAAAGTGCGAGCAACAGGCGCCGCAGTCCAGGCAAGGGTTGGCATCGGCCTTGTCACCGGCCAGGATGGCGGGCGACACGAACGTCAGAACAGCGGTCTCTAGCAGCGACATGAGAGAGGGGAGAAGTTTGGCAAGCCTGCCCAACCCCGGGATGGACGCAAAACGGGCTTGCTGTTGGTGCAAGCCCGTTTGGGATCCGGGGCGCGCGCGGACAGGGCCGGCACGGGATCAGAGCGCAAATAGTAGCTGGATTCAGACTGCGGCTGCTACGACTTTTTTCGGGGACGTTGCTGCGTTAGCATCGATACCTGACCGCAGCCTGGAGCTTTGCCTTGAACGCCAAAAACGACTTCCCCGACGGCCTTGCCCGTTGCGGCTGGGTGGATACATCCGCCGAATACATGGCCTATCACGACACCGAGTGGGGGCGCCCGCAAGGGGATGATCGCGCGCTGTTCGAACAGCTTTGCCTTGAAGGATTTCAGTCGGGCCTCAGCTGGCGCACCATCCTGAACAAGCGCGCGGCGTTTCGTCGCGCCTTTGCCGAGTTCGACCCCGCCCGCGTCGCGAAGTTTGGCGAGCAAGACATCCAGGCGTTGTTGGCCGATGCCGGCATCGTGCGCCATCGGGGCAAGATTGAAGCCGTGATCAACAACGCGGCGCGCGCGTTGGAAATGATCGATCGGGAAGGGTCCCTGGCCGCGTTCTTCTGGCGCTTTGAAGCGCCCGACGGGTCGCCATCGACGCTGGGCGCGTCAACGTCAGAGCAATCCATCGCGCTGTCCAAGGCATTAAAAAAGCTGGGCTGGAAGTTCGTCGGGCCCACCACTGTCTACGCCTTCATGCAATCGGTGGGCATGGTCAACGACCACACCCCCGACTGCCATTGCCATGCGCCCAGCGACAAGGCGCGCAAGGGGTTCCTGCGCCCGCGCTGATCAGCGCGTGGCGCGTGGATCAGCGCTTGGCGGCGTCCACCGGCGTGGCCGCCATTTCGGGCGTCAGCCCGGGCAGGCTGTAACGGCCTTCGCGATACGCCCAGCTGGGCCATAGCGCATGGGCCAGCGCTTCGGTGGCCAGTTCGGGGTTCAGGGCAACGGGCGCGTAGTCTTCAGGCGCGGTGTAGCGGTACTGCACCGGCGTTTTGTTGGGCGCCAGCACCAGCAAGTCGTTTTCCTTCAGATACCCGTACGTGTTGTCGTACTGCATGATGGCGCGGCCCGGTGTGCTGCGCGTCAGGTCGTGGCCGATCATCGGGTGTTCGGTGTCCACGCCGATCAGCGACAGCAAGGTGGGCGGCAGGTCGATCTGGCTGATCAGGCGGTCGTCGCGGCGTGCCTCGACGCCGGCGCCCAGGATCACGGCGGGAATATGGAAGTGGCGCACCGGCACCAGGCTGGCGCCGAACACGCGCGAATCGTGGTCGGCCGCCACCAGGAACACGGTGTTCTCCCAGTACGGCGATGCCTTGGCGCGTTCAAAGAAGCGGCCCAGCGCCCAGTCCGCATAGCGCACCGTGTTCTCCACGGTGGCGGGGTTGCCTTCCGTCTGGATGCGGCCGGCGGGGTATTCCCAAGGGGTGTGGTTCGATACGCTGAACGCCAGCGTGAAGGTGGGCTTGTCGCCGTCTTCGCGCAGCAGGCGGTCAAGCTGATTGAACATGTCTTCGTCCGACGCGCCCCAGGTGCCCACGAATGCGGGGTCGACGAAGTCGGCGCGGTCAACGATCTGCTTGAAGCCGTTGCCCAGGAAGAAGCCCTTCATATTGTCAAAGTGCGATTCGCCGCCGTAGATGAAGCGCGAATGGTAGCCATGGCGGCCCAGCAGGTCAGCCAGCGAGAAAAAACCGCGCTGCGAGCGGGGCAGCTTCAAGACGGCCTGGGCAGGCGTGGGCAAAAAGCCCGTCACCACGGCTTCCAGCCCGCGCACCGAGCGCGTGCCGGTGGCATAGGCGCGCGTAAACGCCCAGGCTTCGCGCGCCAGCGCATCCAGTTCCGGCGTCAGGTTGGCGCCGCCCAAGCCCGCGCTGTACTGCGCGCCCAGGCTCTCTTCAAGAATGATCACCAAGTTCAGCGGCCGAGCCGTCTTGCGCGTGGCGGGTTGGCGATGCAGGCTGGGGTAGTCGGGGTTGGCGGGCGGATTGGGCAGGCCGGCTTGCGCCAGCACCAGATCGTGCATCCGGTCATCGTCCATGCCGCCGTACACCGCCGAGGCCGACTTTTCGTTCTTCATGCTGTAGACGGCGTAGAACACGTTGTAGAGCGAATTGAGCGCCAGCGTGTTCAGCATGCCGTCCGAGCAATAGGCCACCGAAGACGGGTTGATCGGGCGATGGCCGAGCGTGCCGCGTATGGCCAGGATGACTACCGCCAGGATCACCACGCTGGCAATCGGCATCTGCCACCAGGTCAGCGCCGCGTCGGCCTGGGCGTGTCCGAACAGGGCGTACGCGCCCCAGCCGATCAGCGCCAGGGCGGCAAAGGCGCCCACCAGCACCAGCTTGTAGCCGCGCCACAGCATGCCCGAGACTTCGCGCGGGTGCTTCAGGTATTCAACGAACAGGCGGTTGGGCCGGGAGTCGTATTCCAGGATGAAGGGCGGCGAGGCCACTTCCAGAAAGGCCAGCAGCATGAAGGCCACCAGGTACCAATATCCGGCAAGCGAGGCGGCAATCGGAAAGTGGCCAAAGAAAGGCGACAGCACCGCCGGCAGCGCGGCCAGCACGGCGATCTGATGCGCGTCGATGCGCAAGCCGCCCAGCAACAAGGGGACCAGGCCACCGGCATTGCGCACGCGCTGCCACTGCCAGGCGGCCAGCGCCAAGCGGCTCAACGTCAGCAGCGCAAATGCCGCCACTACGAAAATCAGGGTTGAATGCCGCATTGGGCCTCCAGGTTGTTCTGCATCCGGCCCGGTGGGCCGAAACCAATCTTGCGGGCATTGGATCAGGGACCGCGTAGAAAATTCAGCGAATCCGCGCGCCCGACCACGCCGGTCACCGCTTCGGCTATTTCGCTTTGTAACGGCCCTTATTGTGCTTCACCTTTACCGGGCACGCCGCATGCTGCGTCAGGCAAGGCGACGACCGCCATGTCGGCCGGTACGCAGCGCCGCCGCTTGGAAAGATCCGCACACATTATGGGGCCGGCAAGCTTAACCCTTGCCCCGGGCCGCGATACCCTTGTCGGTAAATGGGGTCGGCGGTGACGGGCCGGCCATAACGCCAAGGATGAACGCCATGACGCGAACAAGAAAAATAGCGATCGGGATTGTAGGGGCTCTGGCCTTGATCGTGCTGGTATTGGCGGTGGTGATCGCCACCTTTGACTGGAATCGCGCCAAGCCCATGATCAACGAGCGCGCCAGCGCCGCCATCGGCAGGCCGTTCGCCATCAATGGCGATCTCAGCGTCAAGTGGCAGCGTGAACGGGACGAGGGCGGTTGGCGGGCCTGGGTGCCGTGGCCGCACGTGGTCGCCAACGATATTTCGATCGGCAATGCGCCTTGGGCCAAGGCCCCGAACTTCGCCACCCTCAAGCGCGGCGAGTTCAGCCTGGCGCTGTTGCCATTGCTGCGCCAGCGCGTCGTCATTCGCAGAATCCAGCTGACCGAGCCCGCCGCCGATCTGCAACGGCTGGCCGATGGCCGCGCCAACTGGGTATTCACGCTGCCTGAATCCGGCGAGCCGTCGCCGTGGGTGCTGGACATCAACGAGATCGGTTTCGACAAGGGCCGCGTTGGTTTCGTCGACGAGACGCTTAAAGCCGACCTGACGGTGCTGGTCGATCCGCTGGGCAAGCCCGTCCCGTTCGCCGACGTGGCGGGCGCCGCCGTCGCGCCACAGGACGGCCAGGCCCCGGCGCCGCGCGACTATGTCTTCGGCTGGAAGGTTGACGGCAAATACAAAGGTCTGGACACCAAAGGCGAAGGCAAGGTCGGCGGCATGTTGGCCCTGCAAGATCCCAAGCAACCCTTTCCGGTGCAGGCGGATGTCGCCGTGGGCGGCACCAAGGCGTCGATCACCGGCACCGTGACCGACCCCGCCAACCTGGGCGCACTGGACTTGCGCCTGAAGCTGGCCGGCGCATCCATGGCGCAGCTGTACCCGCTGACGGGCGTGACCTTGCCGGATACGCCGCCGTATTCCACGGATGGGCATTTGGTGGCCAAGCTGCAAAACCCGGGCGGCGCCGTGTTTGACTACAAGGACTTCAACGGCAAGGTCGGCAATAGCGACTTGCATGGCGACATCACCTTTGCCCTGGGGGCGCCGCGGCCCAAGCTGACGGGCAAGTTGTCGTCCAAGCAATTGCGCATGGTCGACCTGGGGCCGTTGATCGGGGTGCCGGCAGACGGCACCGCCGCGGCACCCGCCGACAAGACAAAGGACGCGCCAGCCAAGCCCAAGGGCGGCAAGGTGCTGCCCACGCAGGCGTTTCGCACCGACCGCTGGCGCGACATGGATGCCGACGTGTCGCTGGACGCCGGCCGCATCATCCACGACAGCAAGCTGCCCTTGTCAGACCTGTCGGTGCACGTGGTCTTGCAGGACGGCAAGCTGACGCTGGACCCCTTCAAGTTCGGCATCGCGGGGGGCAACATCAACGGCACCATCAATCTGGATGGTGCCCACGAGGCCATGGCCGGGCGCGTGGACCTGCATGCGCGCCGCCTGCGGCTCAAGCAGCTGTTCCCCGCCACCGAAGCCATGCAGAAGACGCTGGGCGAACTGAACGGAGATCTTGCCGTCAGCGGCACCGGCAATTCCGTGGCGGCGCTGCTGGGTACGTCCACCGGCGACATCAAAATGCTGGTCAACGACGGCGTCATCAGCCGCAGCCTGATGGAGATCGCCGGCCTGAATGTAGGCAACTACGTGGTGTCCAAGCTGTTTGGCGACGACGAGGTAAAGATCAATTGCGGCGCCGCCGACCTGGCCATGAAGAACGGCGTGATGACGCCGCGCGTCTTTGTTTTCGACACTGAAAACGCGCTGATCAGCATCACCGGCACGGCCGATTTCAAGAACGAAAAAATCGATATGGACGTCACGCCCGACAGCAAGGGCTTCCGCATCTTTTCGCTGCGTTCGCCCTTGTACGTGCGCGGTACGTTCGGCGACCCCGATGTGGGCGTGCACGTGGGCCCGCTGGCCGCGCGCGGCGCGGGCATGGTGGCGCTGGGCGTGTTGCTGACCCCGGCCGCCGGCCTGCTGGCCTTGATCGCGCCCAGCACCAACGACGAAAACGCGTGCGGGCCGTTGCTGGAACAGATGCGCAAGCCGCCGACCGCGCCGGCGCAGAAGGGGAAGTAGGTCGGTCAGGATGGCGGCCCTCGGTTAAAGGGCCGCCGTGCCTCCGCGCCGCCGCCGCGCCGCCACCTGCGGCATCGCTACTTCGGCGACACGCGCCGGGCACCTTCCGGTTCGGCGTCATCCGCCACGCACACGGCGTTGCGGCCGTTGTTCTTCGCGTAATAAAGCGCCTTGTCCGCCCGCCGGTAGACCGCTTCCAGCGTGGCGCCGTGTTCGGGATAGCGCGCCACGCCCACCGACACCGTCAGCGGCGACCCGATGGAATCCGGCGGCTGCCGCGAGGCGATCTGCTGCCGCAGCCGTTCGGCGGCAGCCGCCGCGGAATGCAGCGAGGCGCCCGGCATCAGCACCACGAATTCTTCGCCACCCGCGCGCGCCAGGGTGTCGCCCACCCGCGAGCCTTCGCCCATGACGGCCGCCAACGCCTGCAAGGCCCGGTCGCCCGCCGTGTGCCCATAGCGGTCATTGATGGTCTTGAAGTGGTCGATGTCGATGGCCAGCAGCGCCACGGGCGATTCGCCCGCTTGCAAGAGCGCCATGGCCTCGTCCAGGCCGCGCCGGTTCAGCAGCCCCGTCAACGTGTCGGTGGTGCTTTCACGGCGCAGGTCGCGAATCTTGTGATGGATCGACGCCAAGCCGATGATGAGCGCGCGCTTGAGCTGCGCCGCCTCGAAATACCACGACCGCACGTCGCGGATGCGGTCGGCGGAATCCGGGTCTTCCATGCGCTTGGCGATGCCCGCCAGTTCGCCCAGCGGCCGGGCAATCCAGCCCGACAGTACCCAGATCGTGATGATCGACAACAGCAGCAAGGGCAGGGTATTGCGCGCGGTGGCCATGAGCAGGTCGCTCAAGGGTTGCAGGGTGCCCGCGACCGGCCGCTGCGCGACGATGCTCCAGCCGGTGCTGGGCACGGGGGCGTAACCCGCAAGCATGTCGCGGCCTTGCTGATCGGTAAACCGCATTTCACCCGTTTCACCCCGCCGCGCCGCCGCCAATGCGTCGATGTCCGGCGCCTTGTGGCCCAGCAGGCTGCGATCCGGGTGATAGATCAGCGTGCCGTTGCGATCCATCACGTACACGAAGGAATCATCGCGATAGAAATGCTTGTCCAGCAGGCGATCCAGCGCGTTGTCCTCGTGCAGATACAGCGTGCCGGCGATGTACCCCAGGTACCGGTAATCACGCGAGAAAATCGGATGCGAATACAGAATCAGCCAGCGGTTGTTGCTGGCCTGATAGGGTTCGCTGATATTCGGCTGCTGCGTGCGGATGGCATTGCGCGACGGCTCGCTGGTCAGTTGCTGGCCCAGCAGTTGCGGATACGCCGACGATGCCGCAATGACCTTGCCCGTCGGCGAGACCACGACGGTGGAATTGAACTGCCCCATCTGCGCTTGCTGGCGCCGCGTTTCTTCGACCATCAAGCCGGGGCGCGCTTCCATGTCGGTCAGCACGTCGGCGCTATACGCCAGATAACGCCGCACGTCCGCCAGGAACAGGTCGGTGGTGACGGCAAGCTTGGACGCGTAGACGCGGTTGACCTCAAGCGCGTTGTGCAGCAGCAGGTCGCGCTGCACCAGGTAGCTGGCGTGCAATCCGCCGGCCAGCACCAAAACGACCGACAGCAGGCAGATCCAAAGGATAAGGCGCCGAAGGTCGATGCGGAACATGGTCGCGGCCGTCAGGAACGGGCGTGGCCCGGAGGCACGCCTGAAGGCGGCCGGCTGCCCGTCAGGGCGTCCCAAGCGCACATGGCTTGCCGAGCCACTGACTGCAAAGTCTTGCGGCTGGCGCCGTCGCGCGCCTGGATCGACATGCCGTGCAACACGGTCGTGTAGAACGCCGCCAGCGCTTTCACGTCGGTGCCGGCAGGCAGTTCGCCGTCGGCAACGCCGGCGGCAAGGCGGGCCTGAATCCGGGCCTGCATCTCTCGCCGGCTATCGCACAGGAATTCGCCAACGCTGGCGTGGTTGACGCTGCCGGACGGCGCGCCCAATACGATCATGCAGCCGGGCGGCGTGCCCGGCGCGGTGAAGCGTTCGGCTGCGGCCATCAGCATGGCTTGAACGCCTTCACGCGCAGTTGCGCCGTCTTGCAATGCGCGCCGCGATCCCCCGCCGGCGGTCTCACGGTATAGCTCGACGGCTTCACGAAACAGGTCTTCCTTGGAGCCGAACGCGCCATAAAGGCTGGGCGAGTTAATGCCCATCGCTTCCGTGAGTTCGGACAGCGATGCTGCTTCATATCCCTTCGACCAGAAAACTTCCATTGCCTTTTGCAAGGCCTGGGCCCGGTCAAAGCTCCGGGGGCGCCCACGTTCTGCCATGGCGGGATTTTACCTGCGACGCCTATTTTGTGTTGATCGATAAAAAATTTGTTGACGCCGCAAATATTTCGCGGCGATGATATTTGTATCGATCACTACAAATAAGGATGAAACATGGGCAACTTGAACGGAAAGGTCGCATTCGTGACAGGCGGCAGTCGTGGCATCGGCGCGGCCATCGTGCGCCGGCTGGCCGCCGAGGGCGCGCACGTCGCCTTCACCTACGTCAGCCCTTCCTCGGCTGACGCAGCCAAGGCACTGGCAACGGAATTGACCACCGACGCACGCCGGGTGCGCGCCATCCAGGCCGATGCGGAAGATGCGCTGGCCGTCAGGCAGGCCGTGGAAGAAGCGATCAAGCTGCTTGGACCGGTGGACGTGCTGGTCAACAACGCGGGCATTTTCGTCACCGGCGTCATCGGCGACACCAGCCTTGAGGAATACGAACGCACGATGAACATCAACGTGCGCGCTCCGTTCGTGGCCATCCGCACCGCGCAGGCATCCATGCCGGACGGCGGCCGCATCATCAACATCGGCAGTTGCCTGTCCCAACGCGCCGGCCGCCCCGGCGTGGCGCTGTACGCGGCCAGCAAGACCGCGCTGATCGGGCTCAGCCAAGGCCTGGCCCGCGACCTGGGCGCACGCGGCATCACCGTCAACGTCGTGCACCCCGGCCCGATCGACACCGACATGAACCCGGCGAACGGCGACCACGCGGCCGACCTCGTCGCCGTGCTGTCGCTGCCGCACTATGGCGAACCGCGCGACATCGCGGGCATGGTGGCCTTCCTGGCCGGCCCGGAAGGGCGTTACATCACGGGCGCCAGCCTGTCGGTGGACGGCGGCTACGCAGCCTGACGCAGCGGGTGTGAAAGTTTTTTCGCACCCGACTTGCACAAACAAAAAAACCTACATATAATCTTGCTTCTTCGCACTACACACATAGCGAAACGCAGTCAGCAGCAAGGCCATCAACAGATAGCCGCGCGGTTGAAAACGAATCGAAATGCGTGCATTGCAGGGCTGTTAGCTCAGTTGGTAGAGCAGCGGACTCTTAATCCGTAGGTCGAGTGTTCGAGCCACTCACAGCCCACCAGAATTTTTGGTCGTACCCGGGAAACTTGGTGCACCAGGCAAAAAAAGCCCACCGCATGCGGTGGGCTTTTTGCTTTCCGGCCTTTTGCTTTGCGCGATTCCGACGGGACAGGGATACCTACCCCCGGCCCGTCATTGCATTGCACGCCTCACCCGAACTCCAACTGATAAAAACTCTGGCTCGCGATCAGCGTCGCGCCGCAGGACGTGCGCATGCCTTCCAGCGCGGTCATGCGGTCGGAGCTGACGTTGTGCACGCCTTCGACGATGGTGTGCGTGTCGCCACATTTGGGGCAGGTGACGCGGTCGCCGACGCGGGCCATGGGCTGGCCGAAGATGATGACGGTTTCATCGCCGGTCACGACGACGCCGCCGTGCGACGTCTTGTCGCCTTTGCGGATGACGGGGCGTTGGGACATGGCGCGAGATATCTGTTTACAGATACGTGCCGTCCGGCGCGCGCCGGGCAGGGCCGACCACGAACGTGCCGTCGGGCGCCATGCGCACGGGGCCGCCGCCGCCTTTGTAGCTGCCGTCCGGCGCGCGTTGCGGGGTGCCTGCCACGTACGTGCCGTCGGGGGCGCGGGTGATGGGGCCTTCGCCGCCGACATAGGTGCCGTCGGGCGCTCGGCGCGGGGTGCCGGCAATGAAGTGCCCGTCGGGCAACATGCGGATGGATTTCGTCGTCATGGACGCTCCTTGGGTAGGAGCCGAAATCATAACGATGCATCGTGATGCGCCTTGTAATAGGACGTGTCATCTTTGAACGTTATGCGTAAGCGAATGTGGGATCATTTCCGCCAATCCCGCCGCTGGCAGCGTTGTCTTCGCCTTTGGGCCCTGACGCCGCCAGCCCCGCTACCGCCTTCCAGAACTATGACCGACATCAACGCCTTGTTGCTTCCAATACCCGGCGATGCGCCCTGCGGCGTGGACCTGGTGTTCTCGCCCGAATTCGACGCCATACGCGAAGCGCGTCGGCACGATGATCCGCAGCTGGACCAAGGCGACTGGATCATTGATTTGAAAGAGGCCGACTGGCCGGAAGTGGCGCGCATCTGTTCCGAGGCGCTGCGCAACCGTAGCAAGGACATACGCATTGCGTCGTGGCTGGCGGAAGCGTGGGCCAAGACGCGCGGCTTTGCGGGCTTGCGCGACGGTTATCTGTTGATCGACGGCCTGTGTCAGAACTATTGGGATGGCCTGCACCCCGTGCCCGAGGATGGCGACGTGCAGCAACGCGTGGGCAACCTGGCGTGGCTGCTGTCGCGGTCGCAGCAACTGATTGGTGAGATTCCGCTGACGCAGGCGGACGGCGCGCGTTATGGCGCGGTGCTCTGGGAGGCCGCCAGCCAGTTGGCTAACGCCGTCAAGCGCACGCCGGACAACGCCAACGAGCTGACCCGGGGCAAGCTCACGCTAGACCGCTTTGATGCGGCGCGGCGGGATACGCCGCCGTCGTTCTATTCTGAATTGGACGGCCAGCTGGAAGGTTGCGCGCAGGCGTTGGCGCAGCTGGAACGCACGCTGGACGAGCGCCTGGGCGACGAAAGCCCGGCGTTTTCGAGGGTGCGCGAGGCGCTGCGCAACGTGACCGAATTGGTCCACCGCTTTGCGCGCGACGCTGGTTTGCTGGTGCGCGCCGATATGGCGCCGACCTTGCCACAGCCGCCCTTGGCGCCCGCCGTTCCCACCCGTGTGGAGCCGACCTTGCCCGCCGACGATTCCTTCCCTGCCGCCGGTGCGCCGGTCGGCATCCCCGCGACGCCCGCCGTGCGTGGTCCGATCCAGACGCGCGAGCAGGCGTTGGCGCAGCTGCGCGAGGTGGCTGATTTCTTCCGCCGCACCGAGCCGCACAGCCCGGTAGCCTATCTGGCCGACAAAGCGGCCAGCTGGGGCGAGATGTCGCTGCACCTGTGGCTGCGCACGGTGGTCAAGAACGACGAGACCCTGTCGGGCCTGGAAGAACTGCTGGGCATCAAGAAGGCCGGCGAGAACGGCTGATGTGTGGCGGCCGAGGTCTGGCCGCCGATGTCAGGCAACAGACGTCGGGCAACAGACTTCAGGCAACAGACGTCGGGCAACAGGCGTCGGGCAACAGGCGTCGGGCCAACCGCCAGCCTTATCGCGCCGCGCGGAATTCGATGCGTCGGTTCTTGGCCCGCCCCTCGGCCGTGGCGTTGGTCGCGACCGGTTGATCCGGGCCCGCGCCCATCGCCTCGAAGCGCGACACCGGCAAGCCCTTGTCCACCAGATAATCCCGCACCGCATCCGCGCGCGCCTGGCTCAGCGCCAGGTTGGTGCTGCGGCTGCCTGAACTGTCGGTGTGGCCGATGATCTGGATCTTGTCGGCGCGCAGCTTGGGCACCGCATCCGCCACGCGGTCCAGCAACTCGCGGCCGCGTGCCGTCAACCGCGTGCTGCCCGTTTCGAATTCCACGACGCGGTTGCTCAGCAGGTTGTCCAGCACATCCTGTTCGTCCTTGCCAGCCGATACGCGCAGGCCGTTGACGATCTTGTACGTGGGGTTCAGCGACGTGGCGAAGGTGCTGGCGATCTGTTGCCGCGACGCTTCGTTGTCGACCTCGCCGCGCAAGCGGATCTGCGTGCCGTCGATCTCCAGCTGACCCCGGTTGATCTGCTTGAGCGGGGTGTCCAGCAGCTTGCTGACGTGTTGCGACCAGTTCGCCGGCGCGACCACGCCGCCCACGTCGATGCGATCAATCACGTTCCCCACGCCATAGACCTTCTGCAAACGCGCCAGCACGTCGGCCTTGGTGGCCTCGTCGGGCACCGCGCCGCTGGCCACCACCTGGCCGGGTTGGGGGATGACGTTGGCCGGCACCACCGTTGCGGCATCCTGGGCATGGGCCGCGCACGACAGCGTGGCGGCCAGGGCAAGAATAAGCGTGCGCATGCGCTAGGCTCCGATGAAAACTTCGCGGAACGTTTCCAGCGCCTGGCGCAAGGAAAGCCGCGGTTGATCCAGATAGCTCGACAGCTTGGCCAGCCCGTGGCTGGCGCTGACATGGTCGCGCACCCACGGCGCGCCCTCCAGCACGATGTAGTGCTGCGACAAGGTCTGCGGCGTGGACAACAGGCTGGCCAGCGTCTGCGGCGATGCGCCCCGAAAGCCCACCACCAGCCGATGCTTGCCCGCCACCCTGCCGATGAACATGGCGATTTCAAAGTCGGCGCGCGTCAGGAAGGGCGCGATCAGCGTCATCCAATACGTGGCCACCAGGTTGATGTAGAGCGGGTCGTCCGGCAGCGGCAACGCCAGCCCCGTGTCCAGCTGCGACGAGCCGCTGGACATCACGGGTGCAAGCAGGATGCCCAGCGCCAGCACGATGTCGTGCATGCTGGCCGCGTGGCCGTTGTTGCGCAGCATGGCCTCTACGCGCTCGATCGTTTGCAGGTCGATGAACGCATCGAAGCCGTCGTCGGCCGCCGTGCGGATCTCGCCTTCCAGGTCGTTCAGCGTTTGCAGCGCGAGGGCGGGGTCGCCGTCCTGCATCAGCTGCGCGGCGGCCGCGCCCATGCGGTTCCACATGCGGCTGAACGCCAGCGGGCTGCGCGCGATGAAATCCAGCGGACGCGCTACCTCTACCGACGTCGCGCTGATGAACGGAAAGCGCCGCCCTGACTGGTCGCGGCTGGGTTGCAGGTGGCCGGCAATGGCCAGCTTGCCGCGCGAGCCCAAGACCGCGAAGGGCACGGGCTGCGCCTCGTCGTACAGCGTCTTCCAGTGCGGGTCTTGCGCCAGGATCTCCATGGTGTTCGCCACCCACGCATCCAGCGTCGACATCAGCTGGGGGTGCGAGGTGTTCTTCACGAAATCACCGCGAGACGGGATTTTGCCGAAGTAGGCCGTACGGAACATGGGGGACTGCGGATGGCTCATTGCTGCGCTCCGGCAGGCGTCGGGGCGACGGGAGGTTGAGAGGACGCGCCCACCACCGAGGCGGGAAGGCGCAGGTTGCGCAGCCCTTGGCTGCCGGGTTCGGTGCCGCCCGCGCTGGCGGCTTGCGCGTTGCTGATGATGCGCAGCTTGACCGGCACGGTGATGTTCGACTTGGTCCAGCTCATGTCGAAGCTGCCGTCGGGGTTGGGCTTGCGCTGCGACCCGGAGATCAGGCGTTCCAGGCCAAAGCGGCCGGGCTCGTTGATGACCTCGACCACGGTGCCGTCAAACGCGGTGGCCGTGATGCGCGCGCCCGGTGCGCCCTGCGCATTGGGCCACACGAAGTTGACCCACTGCGGCGGCGTGTTGCGATAGCGCAGTTGCTGGCCGTCGATCTCGATGGTGTATTCCGTGACGCCGCCCGCCGGCTTGGGTTGGATCTGGAACAGCGTCTGCGGCTGCGACGCCGCGCCCGAGCCTGCCGCCCCGCCCGCCAGCGGGGCCACCCACTGTGCAAAGTTGGCAGTGAACGAGGGCTGCAAATCTATGCCCATGTCGCCCCAGGTACGCGCCGTGAGGATGTCGCCGCGCCGCACGGTCAGCGGCCCCAGCGTGTCGTTCACGTACTTGGCGATGCTGCCTTGCGGGCCGAACACCTGGCCGATTTCTTCGCCGCTGGCCTCGATGCCGGCCTTGGTCGAGAACGGATACTTGTCGGCCAGGCCCTGGCTGAAGGGCTGATAGACCTGCGCGTTCCACACCTTGTTCAGCTCGGTCTGGGCCGGTTGCATGGCCACGGCATAGCCCTGGATCAGCGGGCGTACCAGCAGCGGGCGCAGCGTCTCGCGTTGCGCGGGCGTCAGGCCGGCCAGCATCTGTTCATCAACCAGCTTCAGCGCATCGGCAAGCTCCGAGTCCTTGCCTTCCAGCGTCTGGCGCATCAGCAGCAAGGCGCCGGGACCCGGGTCGCCCTGGTTGTTGATCAGGTTAAAGCGCGTGCGGATCTTCGACAGCGCCGTCATGTAGTTGCCCATCAGCGACTGGTTGTCGCGCGTGACCACCAATCGGGCCACGTCCGAGAACTCGCGGCCCACCGGCCCCATCGGAATCTGTTCGCCGTTGGCCGCCGTCTGCGCGGGCTTGGGCTGGCCCTGGCGCAGGATCACGCGCTTGAACCACGCCACCACACCCGTCTGCGCCTGCGAAATGCCGGTGTTGATCAGCGACGGGTTGTCCCACGACGTTTGCTCGTAGGTGGTGTTGATCAGTTTGACCAGCGGCGAATTCTGCGGATCGCCCAGGCGGTTCATGCCGTGCACCGCTTGCTCAAAACTGTTGAACGGTTTGATCGTGACCCCGCGCAGCATCTTCTGCCATTCCTGCGCGTACTCGGTCTTGTACATCGTGGCCAGGCTTTTCTGGATTTGTTCCGGGCTGCCTTCCAGCGTGAGATCGTCGCGCGCGTTCACGCCCAGCACCCAGTCGCTGGTCTGCACTTCGCGCCGCGCGGCCTCGCCGATGGCGGGCTCGATGTATTGCTCCCAGGCTTCGCGGGTGAAGGTGCCGGGCACGGCGTAGCTGCCCGCCACCACGGCGGCGTCGGCTTCGCCCATGATGCGCGCCACGGTCATTGCCGGGAAGCGCGTGGCGGCACGCGCCTTCAGCGTGGAATAGGCGCGTTCGCGCGCCGGCATGCCCTGCATCACGCTGCGCAGATTGCCGCGCGTGCGTTCCACCAACGCCAGATTGGTCTCGATCTGCGGCCAATCGGCATCGGCGGCGCGCGCCACGTAAAACGAAATCAGCCGCTCCGCGCTGCGGATCAACTGGTCGCGCGGCATGGCGCCGCGATTGGTTTCCAGCCAGCCGCGCCAAAAGCGCGTGATCTGATCCGACAGGTGGGTCGGGTCCACGTGCTCGCGGTTGGCCATCATCAGGTACGTCTTGAGCGCGTTGTACGCGTCGTCCACGTTGGTGGGCGAGGCGTCCTGGAACAAGGTGTCGCCGGCATTGGCGCGCGCCGGCTGTCCCTGTGCCTGGGCAGACGCCTGGGTGGACACCGGCGTGGCCGTCGCGCCGGATGCCGCGGCCTTCGACGTATCCACTCGGCCCAGATACTCTTCCAGGCTGGCCTTCACCGGCACCAGCATGAACTGGCGCAGGCCGTTGTAGTACTCGGCCAGCAGGCGTTCGCGCAGCACATCGCCCTGGTACAGCCCCAGGCCCAACGACAGGGGGCGGCTGGACGAATAGCGGTCCAGCTGTTCGATGCGGTCTTGCAGGATCTCCATCGCTTCCAGACGGCTTTGCAGATCGGTGCGTTCGCTTTGCAGGCGCACCACCTTGTCCAGATCCGCCTGCACGTTGGTGGCCAACTGGCGGTTGCCCAGGTACGACCAGCTCCAGCCGCCCAGCACCAGGCCCAGCGCCAGCACCAGGCCGAAGAAGGTCAGGTAACGCATGCGGACTTTGTTCGGGCTGGCGTGTTGGCGCACCAGCTTCTTGTCGGCAAAGATCACGTTGGAAAACAGGTCGCGCAGGAACAGGCCGTTGTGCGATGCCGTGTTGGGCGCCGCGCCGCGCGTGGATGGGCGCAGGCTGAAGCGCTCGGCCAGCTTTTCCGTGGAGGTGCTGCGCGAGGCGCCTTCCTGCAGGGCGCTGGTGAAGTAAAAGCCGCGAAACACCGGCTTGTACTGGAACGGATTGGTCTCGAACAAGGTCGACAGAAACGTGCGCAGCGCGGGTTTGATCGCCGCGAATTCCGGCGGAAAAGTCAGCAGGCCCGGGGGCAGGGCGCCGCTGCGTCGCAGCGAAATCTGCGCCGTGCCCATTTCCTTCAGGCCTTCATACAGCTCGTCAAAACGCTCGTCGAATTGCGTCAGCACGTCGCGGCTTTCGTCCGCGCCATACGGCAGCGTGGCGCCCCACACGCGGTCGCGCTCGCGCGGGTCGGCATCCGCAAAAAACTCCGAGAAGCCAGCGATCAGATCCGCCTTCGTGAAAATCACATACACCGGCGCAAACACCTCCAGCCGGTCGGTCAGTTCCTGCACGCGCTGGCGCAGGTTCTTGGCCAGGTTGATGGCAAATTCCGGGCCGGAATCTGTCAGCTCGCTGATGCTGGCCGCCACGATGATGCCGTTGATCGGCGCCTTCGGGCGATGGCGCTTGAGCAGGTCCAGAAAACTCATCCATTCGTTGCGGTCTTCTTCGTGCACCGAATAGCGGCCCGCCGTGTCCAGCAGGATGCCTTCCGTGGTGAAGAACCAATCGCAGTTGCGCGTGCCGCCCACGCCGCGCACGGCCGCGCCGTTCTTGTCCGCAAACGGAAATTGCAGGCCCGAGTTGATGACCGCGCTGCTCTTGCCGGCCGCCGGGTTGCCGATGACGATGTACCAGGGCAGTTCGTACAGGGCTTCGTTACCCGACGTCTGGCCGATCTTTGACGTCTTGATCGTGCGCACCGCCTGCGTCAGCCGTTGGCGCAAGGCATCGATGTCGTTGCGGTTGGCGGCGGGGCTGGACACGGCGCCCGTTTGCACCTGTTGCTCCAGCATGTCGCCCAGCTGCTGGTTGGCGCGCCGCGTGCGGCGGCGCCGCCACAGCTGCACGCACAGCCACAGCAACAGCAATACGCCCAGCGCCGTGCCGGCCCATATCAACCCGATCTGCATGGTGTCCGCGAACAGGAACAGGAAGACGATCAGCGCGATCAACCCGATCACCATGAAGGTGCGCGGGTTGGCGAACACGCGCGCGCCCCAGTAGCGAATATCGCTCATGGAACTGGAAAGAGAAGATAGGAATCCTGAGGGGCTACGCATGGTTTTCGCTGTTATTTTCCGAGTCAGGCGGTAGTGCCGGCGGCCGGTCGATAGACCAGGGACGCGCAGCGCAATGCGGGGTCTTGCAGGGTAAGGGTCAGCACCGGGTGTTCGGCCTGCATACAGGCTTCACCGGCGATGGCCAAGGTCAGCAACGAGGCGGCCACGCCGGTGTGGCCACAGGCCACGCCCACCGCGTGGCAGTCCTTGCTGGCATCCAGGTGTTCAAACAATTGCGACGTCACGCCCAGGGCTTCCAACGGACGGCTGCCGCGATGATCGGCGTCGCTGACCACGTGCACGACGGTGTCTGGCGCAACGGCCGCGCGCTGCAACAGGTCGCGCGCCAGTTCGGCCAGCGCGGGCTCAGGCAACGCGCCCCGTGCATCCGCGGGCTTCTGGCGTTGGATCATGGGTGACAGGGCGACGCGCAGGTCGGTGGATGTAAAGGAGGGGGCCGTCGCAGCCGCGTTCGATGCGGTCGGCCCTGCGTCGGCCACACCCGCCTGGGTATCCACCAGGTTCAATAACAAGCCGGCTGCGGCCTCGCCCGGCACGCGGCCGTGCGGATTGGCGTGCGTCAGCAGCGTGGCGTCCGCGTCCCATTGCGCCACCTGATCCTGATCGATGTAGCCGTCACCGGCCAGCACGATGCGCCACGTTGGCGCGGCCTTGGTGTCGACGGGCAGCGACGCCAATTCACGCAGCAGTGTCTCGGTGGCCATCACGTCATGCGCGATGTGTTCCGTGACGCTGACGCGGCTATCGGGCCAGACGCCCGCTGCCGCCAGCACTTCGGCGCGCGCGCGCTCACGCGCGGGCTGCGACCAGCTTGCGGGCAGCAGGAGGTCAAAGCGCAGCAACGGCCAGTCTTCGTTGCGCGCCGGCACATCCAGTTCGGTGACGCGGCGATGCGCTTGGTCGGTCAATGTGGTCGCGACATCGACCAGCAAGGCCGTTGCGCGCAGACCCGCCGTGGCCAACGCGTCGGCGGGCGCGCCGCGCTCGCGTGCGGCGGCGTACAGCTCAACGTCGTCCAACTGCGGCACGCGCGCCGCGAAGACGGGAAAGCCCTGCAAGGTCTTTAGTTCGGGATCCAGCTCGGGGCGCCGTTGTTCGATCAACGCCTCGGCAATCGATGCTGCGTCCGGCCCGGCCCCCGCGCGCGCCGCGACCGCAACGACGCGCAGTTCGGCCCGAGCCGCCGGCGCCGCCTCGGCAGCGGGCGCTGACGCCACCGGTTGCGGCTTGGGCGCACGCGCCGCGCGCACGATGCGCGCGCCCAGCCACAGCGCGCCCAACAGCGCCAGCGGCAGCGCAAACAGATACAGCCCGATGTCCACGCCGGTCGGCAGCGTGCGCGACTCTTGCCACCAGATGATGACGGCCAGCCACACCACCGCGAACAGCGCCAGAACCAGCAAGCCTTTTTTCAGCAAACGTGCCATGTGCGCCCGGTCAGAGGAATGAAGTTGTTGTTATCGGGGCGCCGGCGCGCGCCTTGCAATGCGTCGCGTTCATTTCGCCGTGTCTCCCGCGCGCTGCATGGCGCCGGGCCGACGCAGCTCTACGTGACCGAAGTCCATCATCTTCCAGCGGCCGCCCCAGGTCAGGCCAACCAGCTCGGCGGTCTGGCCGAACAGCTCGTAGCCACGCATGGCCCACGGGTCTTTTTCCGAAATGACGATCTTGCCGTCGCGATAGAACGCGCTGTCGGCGGCCAGGCCATATTGGTGATAGCTCTGGAACGCACCCGCGTTGGTCACGTGCGTGCCCATGCCCGCCAATTCTTCCTGGCGCTGCGGGCTGCGATAGCCCTCGATCAGCGCCATTTCGTAGCCGTGCTGCTCGCGCATGATGCGATAAGCCAACAGCAGACGCTGGCGGAAATCCGCATCCAGCAGGTCCCAATTGCGGCTTGCGCCCCCCAGCTTCGGCCGCACCAATTCCACCTCACGCGTGGTGAACGCGTCGGGCGGCAAGGGGGCCGGGGGGGCCAGCCTTTCGCCTTCCAGCAAGGCCTGAATCCGGCGGTCCGGGCCCGTCATCTGAGGGCTGTAAATGAATGTGTGATTGTGTCGCATGACGAAAGCAAAAAGTGACGGCAGCAACACAATTGCAAGGCCGATTGCCACTTGCCAGCGATGCCGCGCCACCCATCCCGCCGACGTTTTCACCCCGCTGTGCAAGGCCCCGGCCGTGCCACCCACCGCACCGCCCGCCTGGCTTGCGCCACGCGTTGCGCCGCGCGCCACGCCCTGTGCGCACGCGCGCAAACCCCGCACCGCGCCTTGGCGCAGTGCAGGGAAAAACAGGAGAGCGGAAACGCCCACCGCCAGCAAAAAATACAGGGGCAGTAGCAGTAACAAGATCGGTCCCTCATGCGGAAGGCGTCATCTTTTGTTCTATTCGCGTGGGAGGCAAGCGATCCGGCGTTGCAAACCGCGTCGGACCCTTAGAAATCGTAACAAGAATCGATGTTCCAAATGAGGTGTTCGGGTATTCTCGACGGGCTTGGTTACAGGGGGGCTGCACACGCCTCCTGCTGACACGGGAACCCGCATGGCAGAAGACGAAAAAGAAGCTCGCCCTACGATGACCGCGCCGAGTCTGCTCAGCGGTTCCACAGCCGCGCGAGGCGAGGCCGAGTCCACACGAATACTGGCGGCGCTGGAAGGGCGCGCGCCTGAAGCCGAGGTCAAACACCTGGCCGCGCGGCGCGACCCGCGCGCGCGGCGCTGGGTGGCGCTGGCGTTGCTGCTGGCGCTGTTGGCCGGTGGCATCACGTGGTTCATCCACGAGGACCCCACGGGCGCGATGCAGGCCCAGGCGCCGGGTGCTACGGGATTGAGCGCGGATGCTTCGCAGGCGAATCGGCCCGCGTCGCCAGCGGCATCGGGCGCCCCGCCCGCCGCCACGCGCGCGCCGCAGGCCAACGCGACGCAAGAGGCGTCCGACAAGCCGCCCGCGGTAGCCGCCATCATCGATGAATCGCCGCCCGCGCGCGATGCGGATGTGGGCCGTGGTGAACCGGAACCATCGCGCGAACCGACCAACCCGCTGTCCGTGCTGGCGATGACGCCGCCGGCCACCGCCGCCCCTGCCGCGACCGCGCCCGGTCCCACGCGCCAGGCGGCGGAACAACGCGCGCGCGAAGCCGTGGTCCCGCATGGCAATGCGCCGCGCGCCGTTAAGCCCGCCGCCACGCCGCGCAAGGCCGCACAGCCCTCCGACACCGACGCGGCGCTGTTGTCCGCACTGATGAATTACGGCCTGCCGCCCGCGTCTCCGCCCGGCACGCGCGTCTATAAAACCGATGGCATTTTCATGCGCGAGATGCCGGGCTCGCCGTTGTCCGAACGCTTGAAGGAATGCCGCAAGCTCAGTTTCTTTGAAGGCGAACAATGCCGCCTGCGCGTGTGCGCCGGCCAATGGGGCACGGCCGCTGAATGCCCGACGCCGCAAGCCAACGTCGAACCCTGAATGCGCAACGCCCCACTCCGGCTTTTATCGCCCCTGTCCCCCCGCGAGGTTTTTGCTCCATGGCTGTGAACGCAAGCAACGGCGGTGCCAGCGCCCCATCCCGGCTGTATCGCCTGGATGGCGAGGGCGCGATCGCGTCCCTGCAAGTGGAAGGCTGGGTGGCGCGTGAAGGCCTGTCGGACTTGAGCGAAGCGCGCATCGTTGCGCTGGCCGACGACGCTTCGCTGGATCTTAACGACATGGTGTCGCGGCCCGCCACGCTGTGGGCCACGCGCGCCGACGGCAGCGAGATTGGCCGCAGCGGCGTCGTGCGTGCCGCCGAGATGCTGGGTGGCAACGCGGGCAAGGCGCGCTATCGCATCACGCTGGCGCCCTGGCTATGGCTGGCCACGCAGCGGCGCGCCAGCCGCATCTATGAAAACCAGCCCGTGCTGGAAATCGTGCGGCATGTGCTGGACAGCTACGAGGGCTACACCTACAAGCTTGCCGACGACGTCGAGCGCCACCTTGCCGACCTGCCCACGCGGCCTTACACCACGCAGTATCGCGAAACCGACTACGCCTTTCTGTCGCGCCTGCTGGCGGAATCCGGCCTGGGCTGGACCACCGTCGAGGACAAGGCGGCGCCTTCGCGCCATGCCGTGCTGATCTTTGCCGACAGCCGCACGTTGCCCGAAGACGAAGAGTCCTCGGGCGGCGGCGTGCGCTTTCAACGCGCGCATGCCACCGAGACGCGCGACGGCGTGCAGGCCCTGGCGCGCAGGCAGCGGCGCGCGGTGGAACGCGTCACCGTTCTAGGCTGGCACGACAGCGGCAAGCACGCCATCACGGGCCAGGCCCTGGCCGGCCCGGCCAGCGGGTCCGACGACGCAACCGCCGGGCTGGAATGGTTTGAACCCCTGGGCCACGGCGGCTTGTTGAACCAGGCGCACGCGCAGTTTCAGGCCACGCTGTTGATGCAGGCCGCGCAGGCTCGCGCCGAAACGTTCATCGGACGTGGCAACGTGCGCACGTTCCGGTCGGGCACACGCTTCACGCTGCAAGACATGTCGCCGTTAGGGCCCAAGGGCGAGGCCGGCTTCGAACCCGTGTTCGCGTTGGACCGTATTGAACACGTCGGCGTCAACAACCTGCCGGGCCAGGCCGACGCCAACTTGTCCGGCCAGATGGGCGCGCTGGACGACTTCCTGTGCTTTGACGACGACGAAGACGCCGCGTTGAATAGCGACGCAGACATTCAGCGTGCCAATCACGACGACCCGGCCGACGACGATTCCGCCTACCCGCCAGACGACGCATTGATCGGCGTCGGCCGGCCTGACGCCGCCGTGCTGGCGCGGGCGCATGAAGTGGGCTACGCCAACCGCTTTTGCGCGGTGCGTTGCGACCGCCCCTGGCGCGCCTTGCCGGCCGCCGCGCGCGGTGCCCGATTGGCCGGCGCGCCGTCGGCCGTGGGCGTGCACACGGCGATTGTCACCAACGCCGAAGGGGCCACCGAGGCCAGCGGCGAAGACGAAATCCACCGCAACGCGCGGGGCGACGTGCGCGTGCGCTTTCACTGGCAGACCGACGGCCAGGGCCTGGCGAAAAGCCGTTGGGCACGCGTGGCGCAGCGCCAGGCGGGCGCGGGCATGGGCATGAGCTTCGTGCCGCGTATCGGGCAGGAAGTGCTGGTGCGCTTCCTGGACGAAGACATCGACCAGCCCCTGGTCGTCGGTGCGCTCTACAACGGGCGCGGCGAAGGCGGCATACCGGCTACGCCAGGCGGCAAGGCCGGCGAACCCATGAACACCGAGGTGTACGCGGCCGCCCTCGACGGCAAGCCGAGCGCGCAGGCCAACCTGGCCAGCGGCAATGCACCCGCCTGGCACGGCGCGGCGGCAGGCGACGAACAGCATCGCAATGCGGCCGCGTTAAGCGGCTTCAAGAGCAAGGAATTTGGCGGCGACGGCTACAACCAGATCGTCTTCGACGACAGCGACGGCCAGCTGCGCATGCAGATCAAGTCCACGCAGTCGGCCAGCGAACTGAACCTGGGCCATCTGATCCACCAGGCTGGCAACTATCGCGGCAACGTGCGCGGCGTGGGCGCGGAATTGCGCACCGATGCGTTTGGCGCGCTGCGGGGCGGCGCGGGCGTGTTGCTGACCACCTACACGGCCGGCGGCGGCGAACCGGCAGGCGACGCGGCGGCGCCCCTGGCGCTGGCCGGGCAGGCCGACATCATGGCGCAGTCGTTTGACGGCGTGATCGGCGCGCATCAGGGCGTGCGCCTGGCTTCGGCACGCGGCACCACGTCAGCAGGCGCCAGCCGACTGGACGGTGAACGCGCGCCCCTGGCCGCGATGACGCGCGCCGTCTCCGGCACCGTGGACGGCCAGGCGATCAGCGGCGCGGCGGGCGATGCCTCTGCCAAGCATACGGAAGTGGTCGACGGCAAGGTCCCGCACCTGACGGACCCGCTGGTGCTGATGGCGGGCCGCGCGGGGCTCACGCAAGCGGCCGGACGCAACGTGCAGATATCGGCCGGCGAACTGGTGCACTGGTCATCGGGGCTGGACCACAACCTGGCCGTCATCGGCTCGCTGCGCGTGCATACCGGCCAGGCGCTGGGCATCGTGGCCGGCGTGCAGAAGGGCGGCGCCGAATCCGGCCTGGATCTGATCGCCGGCACGGGCGAAGTCGACGTGATGTCGCAGCATGACGTGCTGACCGTGCAGGCGCAGCAGGACCTGCGCATGGTCAGCGCCAACGCCGGCATCGAATACGCATCGCCCAAGCGCATCCGCATTGCCAACGCGGCGGGTGCCAGCATCGTCATCGAAGGCGGCAATATCACCGTCACCGCGCCCGGCCGTATCGACGTCAAGACCGGCAACAAACAGTTCGCCGGCCCCACCCAGATGCCGTATCCCTTTCCGCAGTTCACGGTATGCAAAAGCTGCGTGCTGGACGCCCAGGACAGCGTGCAATCCATTACCGAAAAGGCGTGACGGCGATGGCTTATTCCTGGCAGCAGGCGCTGCTTTCCACCTTTGCGCAATTGCCGCATCACCGCGGGCCGTATGGCGAAGCCGCGCGCGCGTATGTGATCGTGGATTTTCGGGGACACCCGGATCTGCTGGCACGCATCAGTGCCACCGAAGACCTGAGTTTTGGCTCGATCTGGGCGCAAACCGGGCTGGACATTTATGGCGACGTGGCGCCACTGCTGATCGAAGTGGACGGCGCATCGCAAGGCGTGCTGCGCGGGCCACGCCGGCCCGATTTCAGTACGCCGCTCGTGCGCGTGTTGAACGCCCTGCACGAACGCAGCGGCGGCCGCTACGCAATGATGAGCTTCGCCTCCGCCGTGCCCCTGGAAAAGCTGATCGCGCATTTCGGACGGTTTTGCGACTACGCCTTGCCCGACGATACCGAGTTCTTCCTGCACTGGTACGACACGCGCATCCTGGCGCGCGCCCTGCAAGTCTGGACCGCCGAACAACGCACCCGCTTCGCCTCGCCGCTGATCACCTTGCGCTACGCGTTGCGCGATGGCTCGCAGGCCGAGCTGTCGGGCACCGGCAGGCTGCCCACAGAGGCGCCCGACGGCATCCAACGCTTTACGCCCGAGCAGCACCAGATGCTGTTCGACCTGGACTACCCCGACAAACTCGCGGTGCAACTACGCCGCTTGTATCCCGGTCTGCTGCCGGGCGACCCGGATCAGGACGCGCTGGTGCCGCAAGTGCAAGTGCAGTTGGAACGCGCGCGCGCACACGGCGTGGCGGGCGACAAGGACATGTTCGACTATGTGGCGTGGGGCGTATCGATATCCCCGCGCTTTGATGAGCATCCGCTGATTCGTGCGGGCTTGCAGGGGTATCAGCCCGGTGACGACGGCGCGCTGGCAAAGGCGCTGGCGGGCGTGCCGGACGCGGTGTGGGACGAGGTGCAGGCCTTGCATTGGGCCGGTCAGGATGGGCCTTCAGGAGAGATGAATGCGTAAGGGATTGATCGCCGCGCTGTTGTGGCTGGGCATGCTGGCGGGTTGCAATAGCGAGCCGGTCTACCAAGGCGTCAGTTTCATCGCCTATAACTACACGCCGTGGAATATCCGCGGCATCAGCGTCAAGGACAAGGGCGAAGGCGTGGCGTCGACGATGCAGGTCAGCCCGGGCGGCGGCGAGGGCTCGGTTACCTGCTGCTTCACGCTCAAGGGCACCGATTTCACCGTGGACTGGCGCGGCGTCGACGCCGAGCTGCTGCGCAAGCATTTGCACGATGGCAAGGCCGACTCGCTCTATTTCGATCGGCAGGGCGCCATCAAATTTCCGGCCGCCGAGATCCCGGCGGGCGAGGGTCCGCTGTATCTGGAGCTGCACATCTACCCCGACGAACACATGGAGCTGGCGCTAAGCCGCAAGCTCCTGGGCCAGACGCGGATTCCCATTGTCGATACCGTGGACTGGCTATGGCGCGAGCATCGCGCAGCGCTTGGCGCTTACCGCAGTGACGCCGAACTGCTGCGCGCGACCGCGAAGGCGTTGCAGCCGGCATGGAAAAAATACCGTATCGAAGACAAGCAAGACCTGCGCCAGTACATGCTGCTGTACTTCACGGTGGCGTCGAACTTCGATTCGGATCCACAGGTGAAGGCGATCCTGGACAAGCCGGGACGCGCGCCGGGCGATTTCGCCCGGGACGTCGCGGCGTTGCCGCCGGCAAAGCTGGAGCAGATCAAAGCCATGGGCACCCCGGCGGGAGATAAGCATGTCTGACGCGCAATCCAGTGACTTGCCGCCGGAGAACCGTACGCCAGCATCGGTGCTGAAGGCAATGGCCCAGAACGAGGCGGCGTACCCCAAGGACGACTGCAATGAATGCGGTGCGGTCCTGCGGATGGGGTTCTTTTTTGACGGCTTCGGCCGTAGCCGCGACGAAGATGCGAAGCACCCCACGTACTATTCGAACATCTGCCGCTTGTGGGAAGCGCACTATGTCCAGAGCGATCCCGGCCGCCCTGAAAAGCACCACTGGTTTCGGTTTTATTACTCGGGTCTGGGCACGGATCTGAATGCCGATGCGGAAAACGACGACATGATTTATGCCGCCGCGAAGGCGGGCATGAAAGCGGCGAGCAACGCGCAAAAGGCAGTATCGGCCAACGTCGGCAATGTCTTGCGCACGGACGAGATTCCCAACCATAAGCTCAGCGGGCGTCTGACGGCGGCGGTGAAGAAGTCGCTGCGTGAGTCCTCCTATCAGCCCATGGTCAAGGCATACAAGGACGTCGTGAAAGATGTGCGGACGTTGCCCGAAAAGGCGGTCCGGATCTGGAATGCGTGGGACCCCGAGCGCGTGGTGAACCGTGCGCGCGCCACCATTCGAGGCTTCTGGGCCGGCTTCAAGAAAAATCCCCTGAAGGTCGCGTGGACGGCCGGCAAGGAAGCCGCCAAGTCAACCATGATGGAAACGGTGCCGATCATCCGCGATCAGGAAACGGTGGCCTACCTGATGGGCACGGGCGTCGACGTGCGCGTGGACTCGGCATTGCGCCAGTTCAAGGCCGCCTATGACGCCGTGAGCGAAGGGCAGAATGTGCGCCGCATTGAAATCACCGTGTTCGGCGCGGACCGCGGCGGTGTGGTCGCGCGCCAGTTCGTCAATGACCTGGTCAAGAAGTACCGCCGCCGTCACGATGCCGACCTGGCGGTGATTGGCGACCGAACGAAGAACAAGTCAGATGCCGATATCCAGATCCGCTTCATGGGCTTGCTGGATTCGGTCGCGTCCATCATGGACGAAAACACGTTCCTGGGCTTTTTGCCCGTCACTGACCTTATCAAGCAGACGCACAAGGACAGGACGTTGACGGTGCCGGCCGCCGTGCAGGCGTGCGTGCATTTCGCGGGCGCGCATGAGCTGCGCCGCAATCAGCGCATGGACAGCCTGGAAAAGACGCGCGGCCTGCAGTATCTGTATCCCGGGTCCAGTGGCGACGTGACGGGCGTCAGTCCGCCCGGGTCGCTGAATGCGCGGGTCGAGCTGTCGCGCGTGGCGCTGCGCGACATGATGAACCAGGCCCTGTCGCACGGCGCGGCCTTTCATAGCATGGAAAGGCTGGCCGACCTGAAGCCCGATACCTATTTGCAGTTTTCGCTATCCGAACCGATTGTGGATGGCAGTACGAAGAGCCAGATTCTGGATCTGGTCAAAGCGTATCGCGAGGTCGTCAAGTACGAGCCGGGCATCGACTTCATGCCGCATATGGAGGCATTCCTGCGCTGGCTGGCCGTGCGTTACCAGGACCCCACGTTCCGCGCCGAGCTGTCGGACCCGGCCGAGGCGTGGATCAAGGACCGGGACTACTTCACGCCGGAACAGGAATACAACCAAGAACTGCGGCGCGTGTCGGCATTGCCCGCCGAGGAACGCAACAAGCCCGAGAATACGGCCCGCCTGCGCGAGCTGGAGGCGCTTAAGAATGAGCGTTGGGAACGCGCCTCGGCAAGCCGTGGCGAATTGCCTCCGCAACGATTCAAGCCGCTGTGGGAACGCCTGGAAGAGGAGTACAAGAGCCTGGAGCACGCGGAACAGCAGGATGCCGATACCGCGCAGCGCCGCGCGGACCTGGAGCGCAATAGCCCGCAGGTGTTGCGCACGATGGAGTTGATGGACAAGGACATGCGCGACCGCGAGAACATGCGCAATGAACTGATCAAGCGCGGCGGCGGCACGCCGGAAAAGGCCGCCGACCCCCTGGCCGACATCAAGGCCGAGCGCGCGGTTCAGCAACGCCTGCTGACCGCCTGGCGCGAGGCGCGCGACGGCAAAACGCAGCTGCCCCCGAAGGTCATGACCTTGTTCGACTGGCTGGTGCACGACGCCATGTTGAGCAGTTGGCCCGATCACCTGTTGGCAAGCACCACGATGTACTTCCGCGTCCGCGACAAGGATGTATTCGCCAAGACCGACGCCAAGGCCGAAATGGCGCAGCGAGCCAAGGACATGCGCAACGCGGAAAAGGTCGAGGCCCAGGCTGCCCGGGCAGAGCAGAACATTCAACAGATGACACCGGCGCGGCCGTGACGCGACGAATGAAGGACGTGCGTGGCGCCTTCGATGCCGCTTACGTCTTGCCCGCTTCGACCGCTATCGTCACCGTATTCGACTTCACGTTCTCTGCCTCGATATACACCTCGTAGGTCGCGGGCGTGGCGGGCAGATGCAGGACGCCCGCCATATCCGTGGTGAAGCGGGTTTCCACGGTCATGCCGGGCGGCAGCGGAATCTTGGGCGGGGCCGCGCCTTCGCTGGGGTCCACCGACACATTGGGCAGCTTGGGCCGCACGTAGTTGAACGCGATGCCGCGATAGACCTTGCCGGTGCGCGTGTCCACCGCCACGAAACGCGGTAGCTGCGGCTCGTCTACCACGGGCAGGATGCCGCGCGCGCAGATGGGAATGGTCAGCGTGCTGCCGTCGCGGATCGTCACGCGGGTGGGCGCGGCGATGCGCATCTGCGCGTCGTAGCCTTGCAGCGGCGGCATGCAGGCGTGTTCTTTTTGCGAGTGCGAGGGCACCGAGGCAAAGGTGGCGGGTTCAATCCAGTCGGTCGTCATGATGGGCATGTCGGTTCGGGCATGTCGGTTATCTGGAAAAGGCCGGCGTCAGAACGCCGTCCAGCCTTCGGAGCAGTCGACCTTGCGCACGGCCTTGCTGCAACTGGGGCAGAAATGAATGTTCGCGCAGGTGATGCCGTACATCACGCACTGTCCGATTTCCTCGTTGTACTCGCCATTCTGGTCGGGCAGGCCGTAATAGCAGTGCCCCCCCGCGTTGTAGTAGAAGTTCGGCGGCGGGTCCAGCTTTGAATCGTCGGCCGACTCGTCCTGGTTGCGCAGGCCGGGCCAGTCGGGGCCGCTGGGCACCATGCCCAGCAAGTGGCCCATTTCGTGGGCCAGGGTTTCGGTCAGGTAGGCCTGCGAGTTGGGTTCGTAGGGGTCCAGCGTCGAGACGAACAGCAGGTTGGTGCCCGTGATGGCAAGGCCGGCGTAGCTGGCGGCCACGGTGTTGAACTGGATGTTCAGCATGCCGGTCAGCGGCGTGGGCGATATGCGGGTCAGGTCCACGGACACCGACCAGACCGACCCATTGCTTTCGCGGATGGGGGTGATCAGGTGGCGCGGAATCGGAATCGACCGTTCGGCGCCGGAGGCGTCCGTGTGGATGTAGCGCGCGTGCACCAGCCAGTCGTCGCTGGCATCGAATTCGTACCAGAGGCTGGAGCGGCTGCGGTCGTCGTTGACGATGGGCACCGTCATGACGCGTCCGCCGGGGCCGGCGGGCACCGGCAGCCGCATGTCGCCGCTGACGCCCGGCGCGGCCAGGCGGTCAACGTGGCAAACGACCAGCGTATAGGGTTCGCGCTGCTTGCCCGGGGAAGGGGCATAGACCGCGCGAACGGCGTTCATGATGGCTTGCTGCGACTCGACGGTGTCGGCGGCGTCAACCGCCGAGCGGCCCCGGAATTGCAGGCGCGGAAGCTGGATCATATCGATACCGTGCAGCGCGAATTCCGCGGTGACGGGCGTGACGTCGGCCAGGTGGCCGGCCGGATGCGCGCTCATGCACATGACCTCCTGGATGTACAGGCGGCGCACGGTTTCAACGCGTTCGGTCTTGATCAATTGCCCGCGTTCGTCGCGCACTTCGAACAGGTACAGGTTCAGGCCGGCGGCCGGCAGCGTGATGTCGTCGACGATGCGGGTGCCGTCGGCGTTGGTGACGTAGCTGCGCGGGTTGCTGTGCGGTTCCTGATAGCTGGCGCGGCGGCCACGTTCGCGCGCGGAGTACGGAATGTTGGCGGGGTCGGCCTTCACGGTGATGGTGAAGCGGTGCTGGCCGGGGCGATTGAATTCCACGTGGATGCGCGGGCGGTTCGATTGCCGTTCGGTGGTGGTCAGCGCGCTGCCGTCGTTCCAGCGTTCGGCCACCTGTTCCAGGTTCACGTATTGCAGGCGCGCGCCGTCCTGGCGGGCGCGGTAGGTGGACACGCCGGGCACCGCGCGGCCGGAGCCGCCGGCGGGCGGCGTGCCGCCAGGCAGGTTGGTGCCCTGGGTGCGCGCCACGGGTCCCAGGCCGACCGAGTCAAGCACGTCGCGCGCGATCTGCGGCAGCGGGGACTCGGCCACGCCGGGTATCTTCATCAGCACCTCGGCCACCTTGGGCAGCGTCTCGGTGGCCAAGGTGGGCGATTGCAGGATGGCGCCGATCACGCTGGGCACCGACGACGATGACAGGCCCGGCATGCTGAGGATGGCGCCCGCCACCGACGGGATGTTGGCTTGCTTGACGTCGGGCAACGTGAACAGCGTGTCAACGGCGGAACTCAAGGCCGCCATGCGGTCGCCGCCAGCGTTCAGCGCCTGCGTCATGACCGGCACAATGGCCGCGCCCACGTTGGCGCTGACGCCGCCCGCCGCGAAGGTGGATGCGCTGGACAGCGCGGTGGACGCGGCGCTGGCCTGTTGCGCAAAGGTCGCCAGCCCGCCGCCAGCCGCAACGGCGCCGATGCCCACAGCGCCGGAACTGCCGGCGCTGGAAGCAGCCGCGGACGCGCCCGCACCCGCACCGGCTGTGGCGGACAGGTCAGTGGCGCGGGTGGCCGGCGTGCTGTCGGACATGCCCGCCGCGCGCGCGGTGGCGCTACCCAGGTTTGCATCCGGCGTGGCAGGCGCAGCGGTGGCCGCCGTGCTGGCTGGGGCGGGTGGCGTTGCGGCGGGGGCTTTGCTTAAGGGCGCGCTGCCGGCGGGCGAAGCCGATGTGGGAGTGGACGCGCCGTTGGCCGAGGCGGCGCTGGCCGTTGTCGTCGCGCTGCCCGATGCGCCGTCGGCCGTTGTCGTCGCGCCGCCCGATGGGCCGCCGGCTGTTGTCGTCGCGCCGCCCGATGGGCCGCCGGCTGTTGTTGTCGCGCCGCCCGATGGGCCGCCGGCCGCATGGGCTGGCGCGCTGGTGGAAGTGCCGGCGCTGGCGCTGGAAGCAGCGTCCGCCGTGGGGGCGGCCGAGGCGGTCGCCGGTGCACCAGCCGCAGTAGCTGCGTTCGCGGTACCGCCGACGGTGCCGGTCGAGCTAGCGTCCGCTGCGGAGGGCGCCGTATTGACGCCCGCGCCTGCCGACGCCGCGGAGCCGGACTCGCTTCCCGCGACGCTGGCGACGGACGAGTCCCCGGCGGCGGTCGTCGCGGTGACGCTTGCCGGGGTTGCTCCGGCTGCGCTTGTCGCTACGTCAGGTGAGGCTGCGGCAGGCGCGGCGGCGGAGGTCGCAGCGCTGCCGCCGGAGCCCGTCGCGGCGCTGGTCGCTGCCGTAGTCGAGCCAGCCGCGCTGCCGCCGGAGCCTCCCAGGCCCGCTGCCGCGCCTGCACCGATGCCGCCTGCGCCTGGGCCGATGCTGCCTGCGCCGATGCCACCCGCGCCTGCACCGATGCCACCCGCGCCTGCGCCGATCCCGCCAACGCCGGATGTCGCGCTGGCCCCCGCTGATGAGGGGTTGCTGGGGAAGTTCAAGCCGCCTTCACCCGAGCCGCCGGGCAGGCCCGCGCCCTGCGGCAGGGTGCTTTGCGAGGCAGGGACGAAGCCAGGCGTTTGCGTGGGGATGCCGGCGGCCACGGCAGGGCCGTCGCCAGACAGGCCGCCCGTCGCCGGCAGGGTGTCGCTGGATGCGATCAACGCGCCGCCGTCCGGGGCTGCAACGCCAGCGGCATGGGCGGAGACGTTTGCAGAGACGTCCGCGGGGACGTTAGCGGAGACGTTAGCGGGAACCTCAACGGGCATACCAGCGGAGACGTTAGCGGAAACCTCAGCGGACATACCAGCGGGGATACCGGCGGAGACGTCGGCCGAAAGTCCCGTTGCCGAACCTGCGTCTCGGCCGGTGCTCGTTAATTGCGCAAGCTGGTCGCCTTGCGTCACGGTCCCGGCAGAGGACGGCGATGCGCCGTTCACGGCGCCGGGCCAGCTGAATCCGTGCAAGGCGCCAGAGGACTGCGGAACGACGGTGGCCAGCGTAGCCGGGTCAGACAGCGCGCCGCCAGCAACGGCTGCCGAAGATGCTGCGGCTGCCGTATTGCCGGCCGCGTTTGCGGCGCCGGCCAGCAGCGTGCCCGCGCTGGCGGTCACGGTCGCGAGCAGCGTAGCGTTCGGCAAAGTCGACGTGTCGCGCGTGTCGCGTGGGTGCGCGGATGCTGTGACTGAGGCCGCGCCTTGTTGGCCGGGAGACACGGACGCAGCGAAAGAGGGCGACGATTGCGTCCCCACTGCGGCGGACGCGGAGGCGGGCGCGGAAGTGGGCGACGATTGCGTTGTTGCCGCAGCGGTCGCGAAGCTGGGCGATGGCTGCGTTGTTGCGGCGGCCGATGTCTCGTCGACCTGCTTCCGCCGGTCGGCGTCGGCGCTTGTCTGGGCGAAGTGGGTGTCGGGCGCGCCGGACCCCGGCGCGACGTGGGTGTCAGGGCTGGACGGCGTCGACGGCGCACGTCCGTGGCCCTGGGCGTTTGCCGTCCCGGCTATCGTCGCGGTCGATCCCGCAGCAAGCGAGGCTGCGGAACTGGCGGATGTGTCAGCGGGCCGGTCGTCAACGGCATGGCCTTGCCTAGGCTCCTGCACGCGCAGCGTGGGGGCCGCGCCAATCGTTGCGGCCACAGTGGTCAACAAGCCGATGCCATGGTTCGTCGCCGAACCTGCCGTAAAGGTTGCCGCGCCGGACCCCGGCGGCAGATCCGTCGTCAGCGGCGAAGCTCCGTCCGCCGCCGTGGCCGACGCGCGGGCGGCGGTTGCGGCCACCGAAGCAGCTCCGGAACCCGCCAGCGCGCCGACTTGCGATGCTGCGTGGGCGGATGCTGCCGCTAAGGTCGCGGGGGGAGTGGATGCGCTGTTGAAAGATGCCGCGTTAGAAGGGGCGGCGCTAGGTGCGGCGACGTTAGAAGCGGCGACGTGAGACGAGTCGACGTGAGAAGAGCCGACGTGAGAAGAGGCGGCGTTATAGGCCTCGCCAGAGGAGACTGCCCCGCTGTAGGCCGCGTTCACGGAGTTCTCGGCGGTCGTGGCGGTCGCGGCGGTCATGCCGAGGTCCGTCGCGATGGATGGTGGCGACGACGTGGCGGCGCCGGTGAAGTCGCCGGCTGCCGGTCCGGCTTGCACTGACGCGGCCGACACAACGTCGCCCGGCAACGCGATGCTTTCCGTGGACGCCGAGACGAGGGCCGCCGAAGCCGGCGACACGGCCACGTCCGCCGTGGGAGATACGAAAGTGTCTGAAGCGCCCGCAACCGCGGACGCGTCGAATGAAGGCGTCGTGGGCGCTACCGAAGCGGCGAATGACGAAGCACCGGTAGCCGCCCCAGCCGCCGCAATCGAGGTGGCGCCAGTAGATGCGCCGCCCGATATGACTGCGGACGCACTCGCAGCCGTAATCGAAGGCGTGGCCGACGCAGCACCGGCAGCAGCAATCGAAGGCGCGACCGTAGACGCACCGGCAGCGGTGATCGAAGGCCCGACGGTAGACGCACCGGCAGCAGCGAACGAAGGCGCGACCGTCGACGCACCGGCAGCGGCGATCGAAGGCGCGACGGTAGACGCACCGGCAGCAGCAATCGAAGGCGCGACGGTAGACGCACCAGTAGCGGTAATCGAAGGCGCGACCGTGGATGCGCTTGCGACGGCAATCGAAGGGGCGGCCGACGACCCGGCCGCATCGGCAACGGAGGGCGCCCCAGTGTTCGCGATCAGGGAATCGCTGGCGGGCGCATCGGGTGTTGCGACAGCAGACGGGGCCGACGTCGCAACGGACGAGGTACCGGTTGCGTTGACGGTTGCCGTACCTGCGGCGGAAGCGCTCGACACGGGTGCGCCCGTGCCGGCAGTTGGCGGGGCAGACGCTACGACGCCAGCGGTACCGGAGGCGCTGGTCGCGCCGCCTGCGTCGGCGGTCGCGGTAGGGTTCGCAGCCGTCGACGCTGCACCTGTCGTTGGCGCGGGCGCGACCGACACGCTGTTGTTTGCGACCGGCGCTGCGCCAACACCAGCACCAGCACCAGCACCAGCACCAACACCAGCACCAGCCCCAGCACCAACACCAACACCAGCACCAGCACCAACACCAGCACCAGCACCAACACCAGCCCCAGCCCCAGCACCAACACCAGCACCAACACCAGCACCAGCACCACCGCCAGCCCCAGCCCCAGCCCCGTCGGACGATGCCAATGCGTCAGGCGATGCGCTCGCAACCGCAGGCGAGGGCGCTCCGGAGGGATTCGCAGCCGAACTCGCGGCAGATGCTTGCGGCGCAGACGCTGTACCGGCAGTTGCCGCGCTTGGCGTACCAGTCGCCGCCGGCGTGGCGCTTGCCACGGACGTCGCTCCAGCCCCCGATCCCACCCCCGCGAACGTCGCCGCTCCGGAAATCATTCCCGACGCGCCTTCCGGCGCGACGGCAGCCAGCATGTCCGTCGCGGCGGGCAATGCCGCCGAAGGGTTCTTGATGAAGGCCGCCGCTTGCGACACGGTGCCCGCCGCCGACGCGGCGGAATCGATCATGCCGCTGGCGCCCGGGGCCACCGAACCCAGCATGCCGGAGGCGGCGGGCAGCGCCGACATGGGGTTTGCGACGATGGCCTTTGCCTGAGCGACCATGCCTTGCGCCTGCGAGACCATGCCCATCGTGTTCTTGGCGGTGTTCAGCAGCCCGCCCATCGCGGGGCTGGCGTTGCCCAGCAGGCCCGGGGCGGCGGACAGCGCGCCCATCGGGTTCTTGGCCAGCCCGGCCAGCGTGTTGGCCTGGCCGGCAAGCTGCGACAGCTTGGAGGCGGCGCCTGCCGCCGTCTGGCCCAGGCTGGCCAGGCCGCTGGGCATGGCATCGCCCAGTGCCCCCAGCCCGGTGCCGGCGCCGGCTCCCGCCGCGCCGCCGAAACCGGCCATCAATCCGGACGCGGCCTTCTTGACGGCGGACGCCGTGGCGCCGTCCTTGTGCACCAGCTCGGCGCTGACGATCAGCGGATCGTCGACCGTGGTGCTGGGCAAGGCCGGCAAGTTGGCCGCGTCACTGGCCGGACCCACGAAATTGTGCGTGGCGCCCTTGACCGAGAACAGGCCCGGCCCCTTGAACACAATGTCGGCCCCATCCAACGTCACGCTGCCGCCCGCGGCTTGCAGGGTTACGCGCTGGTTGCCAAGGATTTCGATGCCTTCGGCCGACGACGTTACGGTGATGTCCTGGCCCGCCAGCGCTTCCAGGATGTCGGTATGTGCGTGCAGCGACACGGGCGCTTGCGCCGAGATCGCCCGGATAGGGCCCTGCTGCGCGAACACGCTGGCCGAGCGCGCGGACACCGCCGAATACGTCTGCTGCGCGGACACGTGCGCGTCCGATTGCGCGGTGGCGTGCAGGTGCTTGCCCGCATGCAGCACGGCGCTGGCCGGCGTGGCCAGGTTCAGGGAATTGGGGGAATCGATCAGCAGGTGCGGGCCGTTGATGCGTTCGACGGCGGCCGAGTCCGTGCGCTGGCCGTTGGCGGCCTTGCCGGCGGCCTGGCCGTTGATCTGGGCCGGATAGCGTCCGTCCTGTTCCGGGTCCAGTGCGGCAAGCAATTCGTCATAGCCGTCGGCCGCCGCCAACGTGCGCGCCTGATGCTGGCCGGCGCTGTCGTTCAAGCGGCGCGTGGCGTCTTGCGCGCCGCGCAGCAGCAGCAAGGCTTCCTGCGCGTCCGCCTGCGTGGACTTGGCCTGTTCGCGGGCGGTGGACGACACCAGCATGCCCTGGCCCGACCGCACGACCGTCCACGCGTCCGAGCGCAGTTCAAAGCCCGTGCCGCGCCATTGGCCGCGGTTGGCGTCGTCCAGGTCCTGTTCGACCAGATGGCCCAGGCCCAGCTGCGTGGCGGCGGTCGAGCTGGCCAGCCGCGTGCGCAGCTTGCCGCGCGTGTCGTCAAACACCCACTGGTTGCGGCCCGCGCCGTCCAGGCCGTGGCTATGCCAGCCGCTCAATACGCCGGCGTGATTCGCTTCGGCGTTCTCGCCAGCGGACCAGGGCGGCAGGTCCGCGTCGTTGTATAGCTGGCCGGCAACCACCGGCCTGTCGATATCGCCATCGATAAATTCCACGATGACTTCGGTGCCGCCACGGGGCAGATGATGCGCGCCCCAGTTGGGGCCCGCTTGCGCGCTGGCCACGCGCAGCCACGTGCCCGAGCGGTCGTCGCCCGGTGCGTTGCCGCTGGCGTCGCCGTGCGTCTTGTGCGGCAGGCCACCCGTGACGGGCTTGTCGCCGCGCTGCCAGGGAAACTGCACCTTCACGCGCAGGTCGCGGTCGGACGTGATGGGGGCGTCGCCGGCGCTGACCACCACCGCCGCCAGGCCTTCCGGCGCGGTCGGGCGCGGGCGCCACGCGGGCATCAGCGCGGCCGCCTCGGGCTGGGCCGTGAAGCGGTTCCGATAGGTGCCGCGTTCCATGTCGGCACTGCTTGCCACCTGGGGGGCCTGTGCCCCCAGGTTGTTGGTGGCTTCGTGCACCACCTCCAGCACCACGTAACGGTTGCCGCCCAGCTCGTCCACCGCCTGCCCGCCGCCGCCCTCGGCATAGCGTTCGTGCTGCGTCATGGCGAACAAGCGGCCGGGGGCCAGCGACCGCGCCGTGCCCGCGCCTTCGAAGCGGACGATGCGCGATTCGTGGGCGCGCAACGAGCGCGCGGCGCTTTGTTCGGCGGCCTCGTCGTCGGCGTAACGGCCGTGGCCGGCGTAGTCGTAATCCTCAAGCACGGGCAGGGCTTCCACCTGCACTGGCGAGCGGCTTTGCGCGGCATGCGCGGTCAGTGTGCGTTCATTCCAGGCGGCGCGCGCCACGGCGTTCGGGCGCACGGATTGGGCCGCTGAAAAATGCGTGATGCTGTCGCGGGTTTCAGTGGCGTCGCTGCGATGAAAACGCAGGGGCGAGGCCGGGTCTTCGGGCCGCGCCGCGCCCGCATCGAAGATCACGACGCGATGGCGCGCTCCGCCGCCGGCCGCCTGGCCGTCGTCCTGTTGGTGCTCGAAGCGATACGACAGGCCCGCCTCGGCCAGGATGCGCTGCACGAATTGCAGATCCGATTCGCGGTACTGCGTGCAAGCCGCGCGCGCGGGCAATGCCTCGCTGACTTCGAACGCGAAGGCCGCCTGGGGATAATCCGCAAAGATGTCGCTGACGATGTCCTGCACGGACTGATCTTGGTAGATGAAGCTGTCGCGGCGCAGCGCCAGCGCGGCCATCCACGGCGCGGCGTGCAAGCGGTAGCGGGCCAGACCGCCATCGGCGCCCAGCGCGTCCACGCCTTCGACCACGGCATGCCAGCGGCGCATCGACCCATCCGCCTGCAACAGGCTGACGGTGATCTCCTTGCCCAGCAGGCCGCTCACATCGAGCTCGGCGCTGGCGGCCAGGCAATCCAGCGTCAACGCGAACAGGCGCGACACGCCTTCGCGCAGCGTCATCTGCTCGGGCACCAATTCAGCGTCCAGCGGCGTGCTGACGCGCAGCATGCGCGCCTGTTGCGACAAGGTGGCGATGTTCATCGACGAGTAGGCCGAGGCGCTTGACGGGTTCGAAGGCGTAGTGTTCATGGCAACGAAATGGTCAGGTGCGCGGCGCGCGGACCCAGCTTGACGATGTCGTGGTACGGCGCCATCGCCGTCTGCATTTCCGAATTCAAAAAGTGGCCCATGCCCAGGAATGCCAACAGGCCCAGCAGCGCAAACACCGCCATGATCGACCACAGCGGCACGTCGCGCTTGAGCGTGTGGGCGATCTTGTCGGGCAGTTGCCAATGCGGCGCAAAACCGGTGCGCTTGCCGCGCAGCAGGGCAATCTCATCACCCAGGCGCGCGGTCAGGTAACCCAGCTTTTCCTGGCCTTCGATCAGGTACTTGCCCTGGAAACCCAGCAGCAGGCACATGTAGTAGATCTCAAGCGATTGCAGGCGCGGCGCGCCTTGCGCACGCAGGTCTTCCAGCCGCGCAAAAAAGTTCTCGCCCGCCAGCTGCTCGCCGAACAGCGTCAGTTGCAGCGGCTGCAACATCCACGCGTCACGAATCGCGAAGCCGGAATTCAACACGGTTTCATCGACGGCGGCGCAAAAGGCGTACTTGGTGGCGTAGACGTCTTCGGCTGGAATATCCAGCTTCTTGGCAGCGCGTTCGTAGTCCGCCAGAAACTGCTGCACGCGCGCCGAGAAGGCCGCGGCGTCGGTCGGTTCCTGGCCGCTCTTGACCAGGAACAGCATCAGGAAGCCGTCGTACAGCAGGTCCAGCAATGACTTGGCGGGGCGGCTGGCATGGAAGTCGGCGGCGCGCTGAGGCAGCGTCGCGCCGGACATCAGGGAAGGGGCGTCGGCGGTCATGGCACGGTTCCTGTCAGCGGGTGACGGCGATCAAATCCAACTTCAGTTCGGGAATGCCCGCGGGGGCGTAGATGGCAATGCTGCGTGCTTGCAGCATGCGGTCATAGAGCGAGCCGCGCGTCTGTAGCGCGAAATAGACCGCGCCCGGTTTCACGGGCACGGCGGGCGGCACCTGCGGCGTATAGGTCAGCGGCACGCCCGGCATGGCGGACAGCACCAGCTTGTCGACGTCTTCGGGGGCGCCCACCTTGAAGCGCATCGGCACGCTTTCCGACAGCTCGCGGGCCGGCATGGCGGCTTGCACCGACAGATACAGCGAGGTGGTCTCGTCCAGCTTTTCGGAGTCCAGCCGGCCCATGTGGAACGACGGGCGCAGCTCTTCCAGCACGATGGAAAAGTAGCGCGTCGAGATCACCGTTTCCAGCAGGTCGCGCAAGATTTCGTCCATGCGGGCAAACGCCGGGCCGGGCGCGTCGTGGCGGTACACGGGCAGGTCGGCCAGCGTGTGCACCTTCGAGAACGTCATCAGCGCGCCCGCCAGCCGCAACAGTTCCTGGAACAGGCGTTCGGGATGCAACTGCGGGTGGTGGAACAAGTGCGACAGCGTGGCGTAGGCTTCGTTGGCCGTGTGCAGCAGCCAGAACGACGCAACATCGCCCGAGCGGAATTCAATGATGTTCTTGCTGGGCTCGCGATGAAAGCCGTATAGCGCATTGACCTTGGCTTGCAGCGCGTCCAGCAGTCGGCGCAGCTGTTCGTGCAGCGCGCCCGAAGCCGTCAGCGACAGGCTGGGGGCGATGAACGAATTGTCCAGCTCGTAACCCGCGCTGGCCGTGCGGCGCACGCGCGCCACCGGAATCGCCAGCAGTTCGTCGCGCGGTTCGAATTCGGAAATCAACCGCACGTCCTTGCGCAGGAATGTCAGCTCGGCCGTGGTGGCGCCGGTGTACAGATCGGGCGCGGGGGCATTGTCGTGCGTGTAGCGGGTATCGAAATTGCCGGCGCTCTGGCCGTCGCGATAATTGCCGCCAATCGCCTTGAGCGGATGGATGGCCAGGTAGAACACCGCTTCGCTCACACCGTCCAGCGCGGTCAGCGCGACGGGCGGGGGCAGCTCGTCGCCATGCGGCGCGTTGTAGAGCTCGCCGTCGGGAAACACGGCCGTCATTTCAATGGCGCGCAGCATGCCGTTGGCCAGTGCCGACGCATCGAAACGCGCGGATCGCAGCCCCCACGCATAAGGATGCAGCGCGCGGGCCATCTCGGCCAAGCGGTCCTCGTGATACGCGTCCTGCCGCTGAAAATGTTGCGGCCGGAGGAACAGGCCCTCGCCCCACAGGACTTTGGCTGAATAACTCAAGTTGGCGCTCCTTGTCTTTCTATCTCTATATATAGAAGGCGGGCAATCGCGCAGTGCGCGTCAACCAGGACACTGCACGCCGGACAGGCGCGCGGGGTCGTAGCTGGGTATGCCTGCCGGCAACGTGGGTTTGCCCGTGGCCACCGTCAGCGCGCAAGCGTGCGCGCCCAGGACGATGCCACTGTCTTTCACGTCGTCGACTTTGAATACGTACTTCCAACGCATCGGCGCCGGCGCATAGAACAGGCCGGCGACCGCGATGTACTCCGCTTGCTTGGGGACTTTTTCAACGCTCTCAACGCGCTGTCCTGGCGTGAGCGTAAGCTCGCGTGAACCCAGCACGGTTTCCCCCAGCGTGGTTTTCTCTTGCGCAGTGTCTATCAATTGCGTGAGTGGCGCACGTTGGAATTGCTCAGGATTCTTCAGGTAGTATATTTTTGTAACGACGGCCATCGCTTGCCCCGAGCCGGCGTTCAAATTTTCTCCCGCATGAATTGCTAATTTCACTTCCACCGGCGCGTTTTCCTGCTTTTTCAGGCCCGCCATCTCCATCGCATTCCCGGTCAAACCAGCCACCGCTCCGATGGCCGAAACCGCTGCACATCCAGTGATGGCGGTGCTTGCCAGCGTGCAAGCCGCCGCTGCGAACAAACGTGATAAATGGATATGTTTGGACATGGCCCTTTATACCGGAAGTGTGTGAAGCAATACAGATCGCGGCACGTTGCGTGCAGTTTCGACGCAAGTAACATGAAGTCACGCGCTGTAGCGCCGCGCTAACAAAAGGTTGTTGAAATACGGCCCCTAGTTACAACCCCTGCTAGGTGCTTAAAACATGCCCTTTTCCCGCCTCGTCGTAGTCGCCGGCGTCGTCGCTTTGATGGCCGGTTGTGCGTCGGTAAAACCGCAGTCGGAAGCGGAATACAAACAGTCCATGGCCGCCGCTGAAAAGACGCTGGCGCAGAAGGGCGCGGAGCAGGCCGTCGCGCAATTCGAAGAGATCGCCCAACGCAATCCGTCGCAGGGCGCACCGTGGTCCTACATCGCGAAAATTCGTTTCGACGAACAGAAATATGGCCAGGCCATCGTGGCCGCCGATGAAACGTTAAGCCGCGATCCGGACGACTTCGTGGCCAAGACGGTGCGCGCCGTGGGCGGGCTGCGCGTGGCGATGCAATCACTGGCCGACCTGCGTGCCGACGCGTTGCTGGCCGGCAATGCCCGCGCCGACGCGGTGGCGCTGGCCGCCTCGATGCGCGAAACGTTGGGCCAGGACGTGTTGTTCCCGGAAGGCCGCCGCCCGCCGCCGCGCCCGCGTCAGCCGCGCAAGGTGGAACCGACCGCGCCTGCCGCCGGTACGCCCGCAGCCGGTATGCCCGCAGCCGGTACGCCCGCAGCCGGTACGCCCGCAGCCGGTATGCCCGCAGCCGGTACGCCCGCAGCCGGTACGCCCGCAGCCGGTATGCCCGCCGGCATGCCTGGTTCGCAAGCCGCATCGTCTGGCGCCGCGCCCGCTGCACAACCCGCCGCGCAACCCGGCCGCCAGCCCGCTACGCAAACTCCTTCTACTTCGCCCGCCCAGCAGCCCAACCGCGCGCCGAATCCGTTCGGCGACCTGCTTACCAAGTAACCGCCTCATCGTGCGCCGCCCCATGCGGCTTACGGCTGACCGATAGACACGATCCTTTGCACGGAGCCTTCCATGGCCAAGAAAGAAAGCGTTCAGAAACGACTGCAGAAAGTCCGTCCGCCGCGCGTTCAGCTCACGTATGACGTTGAGAAGGGCGACGCCATCGAACAGAAGGAACTTCCGTTCGTGGTCGGTGTGGTGGGGGATTTCAGCGCGCAGTCCGAAGCCGAACTGCCGCGTTTGAAAGACCGCAAATTCGTCAACATCGACGTCGACAATTTCGACGACGTGATGCGCGGCCTGGAACCGCGCGCCGCCTACCGCGTCAAGAACAGCCTGACCGAAGAAGGCGGCACGTTCGGCGTGGACCTGAAGTTCCGCTCCATCGAGGACTTCCGCCCGGAAGCCGTCGTGCAACAGGTGGACCCGCTGCGCGAGCTGCTGGATATCCGCACCAAGCTGGCCGACCTGCGCAACAAGCTTGCCGGCAACGACAAGCTGGAAGACCTGCTGGGCGAAGTGCTGACCAGCACCGAAAAACTGCAACAGCTGACCAGCGAGACCGACAAGGGAGGCCGCAATGAGTAATTCCGCCGCCGCACAGAACAGCGCCACCGCCGCCGCATCGGCCGACAGCCAAAGCGGCCTGCTGGACCAGATCGTCGAGCAAAGCCGCGTGGCCAAGTCCACCGCCGAACACGACCGCGCCAAGGACATCATCGGCGAGCTGGTGCGCGAAGTGATGAAGGGCACCGTGGTCGTCTCCGACAACCTGTCGGCCATGCTGGACGCGCGCGTCGCCGAGCTTGACCGCCTGATCTCGGCGCAGCTTAGCGAAGTGATGCACGCCCCGGAATTCCAGAAGCTGGAAAGCACCTGGCGCGGCCTGCACTACCTGTGCCAAGAGACCGACACCAGCCCGATGCTGAAGATCAAGGTCTTGAACACCACCAAGCGCGACCTGGTTCGCGACTTCCAGACTGCGATCGACTTCGATCAGAGCCTGATGTTCAAGAAGGTCTACGAAGAAGAATTCGGCACCTTCGGCGGCGCGCCGTTTGGCGCCTTGCTCGGCAACTTCGAAATCACGCGCCAGCCCGAGGACATGTACTTCATCGAGCAGATGTCGCACGTGGCCGCCGCTTCGCACGCACCGTTCATCGCGTCGGCCTCGCCCGAGCTGCTCGGCCTGGACAGCTTTGCCGACCTGGGTCGCCCGCGCGACCTGGCCAAGGTGTTCGACACGGTGGAATACACCAAGTGGCGCAGCTTCCGCGATTCGGAAGATTCGCGTTACGTCGGCCTGACCATGCCGCGCTTTCTGGGCCGCTTGCCGTACGACCCCGTGGAAGGCACCACCGTCGAAGGCTTCAACTTTGTTGAAGACGTGGACGGCACCGACCATTCCAAGTACCTGTGGTGCAACGCCGCCTGGGCGTTCGGTGCGCGCCTGACGGCCGCGTTCGCGGACTTTGGCTGGTGCGCCGCCATCCGTGGCGTCGAGGGCGGTGGCCTGGTCGAGAACCTGCCGACGCACACCTTCAAGACGGACGACGGCGAAATCGCGCTGAAGTGCCCGACGGAAATCGCCATTACCGACCGCCGCGAAAAAGAACTGAGCGACCAGGGCCTGATCCCGCTGGTGCATTGCAAAAACTCGGACTACGCCGCCTTCTTCGGCGCGCAGTCGGTGCAGAAGGCAAAGAAATACAACACGGACAGCGCCAACGCCAACGCGGTGTTGTCGGCGCAGCTGCAATACATCTTCTCGGTATCGCGCGTGGCGCATTACCTGAAGGCGATGATGCGCGACAAGATCGGCAGCTTTGCGTCGGCGCAGTCCGTAGAGAGTTTCCTGAATCGTTGGGTGTCGCAGTACGTGCTGCTGGACGACAACGCGACGCAGGAACAAAAAGCGCAGTTCCCGCTGCGCGAAGCCTCGGTGCAGGTGGCCGAGGTTCCTGGACGTCCTGGCGTCTTCCGGGCCGTGGCGTTTTTGCGGCCGCATTTCCAGCTTGACGAACTCTCGATCTCGTTGCGCCTGGTTGCCGAATTGCCGGCGCAGGCTCAGAAATCCTGATCGTCGTTGCACTGACAACTCATCCATTCAAAGAGGTTTACAACAATGAAGGACATCTACGTCAAGTTCGGCAATCCGGCGCTCAAGGGCGAATCGCAAGACAAGGACCACCCGGATTGGATCGAAGTCAGCTCGTGGCGTCACGAGATCATTCAGCCGCGTTCCGCTACCGCCTCGACCTCGGGTGGCCATACCGCCGAACGTACCGAACATGGCGAAATGGTCTTTACCAAGGACCTGGACGTGGTCAGCCCGCTGCTGTATCAGCACGCCTCGGGCGGCACGACCTTTGACGAAGTCACCATCGACTTCCTGCGTGCCGACGGCGAAGGCAACCGCGTCAAGTACCTGGAAATCAAGCTCAAGTACGTGATCATCGCGCGCGTTGCGCCCGAGGTGGTTGCCGAAGGCCTGCCGCACGAATCGTTCTCGCTGAAGTACGCCGCCGTGCAGTGGAAGTACACGCAGCAGAAGGTGGGCGGCAACCAGGGCGGTAACGCCCAGGGCGCCTGGAGCCTGACCAAGAACGACAAGACCTACTCGGTCTGATCGCAGCCGGGCACGCAAAAGACCGCGGCCCGAGCCGGGTCGCCGTCTTTTTTTATGTGAGGCCCCATGAAAGGTTTCGAGCCGAGCCTGTTCGACAAGCTGTTCGAAGGCGAGGGGCAATCGCCCTACGCGCTTCGGCGCCTGTCGATCGAGGAAATGAAGGAAACGGTGGCGCGCGACATCGAGGCGCTGCTGAACACCCGCATGGTGTTCACCGAGGAAGACCTGCGGCGTTATCCGAATTGCCAGCGTTCGTTGCTGACCTACGGGCTGTCGGATTTTTCCGGGCTGAGCCTGGCCAGCCATTACGACCGCGAATTCATCTGCCGTTCGCTGGAGCAGGCGATTGCGCGGCACGAGCCTAGGCTGACTCACGTTCGGGTGATGTTGCAGGTGGATAGCCGCGCGACGTCGGTGCTGTATTTTGCGATTACGGCCATGTTGGACGTGGGCCCGGCCCACGAGCCCGTGACGTTTGACGCCACCTTGCAGCCGTCGACGTTGCAGTACTCCGTGACCCGTGGTTGGGCCAAGACGCCTGCCACGGTCTGAAGAATGAATCTGTAGTGCAGGTGCGGCTTGCGCGCTGGAAAGGAAGACAACAATGGAAGAATTGCTGCCTTATTACGAGCGCGAACTTGGGTTTTTGCGGACGTCGTCGCGCGACTTCGCGCAGCAGTATCCGAAGATCGCCGCGCGGCTGGGCTTGTCGGGCGAAACCTGCGAAGACCCGCACGTAGAACGCATGATCGAATCGTTCGCCTTGTTGAGCGCCCGCATCAACAAGAAGCTGGACGACGACTACCCCGAATTCACCGAAGCGCTGTTCGAGGTGATGTACCCGCATTATCTGCGGCCGTTTCCTTCGTGCAGCGTGGCGCAGTTTGACCTGGGCGGGGCCGGCGCGCAGCTGTCCGCCGCCGTGCGCGTGGCGCGCGGCACGGAACTGAAATCGCATCCGGTGCGCGGCGTATCGTGCCGCTTTCGCACCGCGTACGACGTAACGCTGGCGCCCATCGAAGTGCAGCGCGCGGGTTATTTTTCCAGCGCCAACGCGCCGGCCACGGCCAAGCTGCCGGCGGGCGTGACGGGGCGCTTTGCCGTCACGCTGGGATGCCAAGGCGAAAATCAGCATTTCGGCATGCCGGGGCTGGACAAGCTGCGCGTGTATCTGCACGGCGAACCGTCTTTCGTGGCGGCGCTGCGCGACGCGCTGTTCCTGCGCACGGCGGCGGCTTATGTCGAGCTGCAACCCGGGCGCTGGGACCGTCTGCCCACGATTCCGCTAGCCCAGGTGGGGCTGGCCGAAGAGGACGCGCTGATCGACTTTCCGGCCAGTTCGCATCCGGCCTATCGTCTGCTGGCCGAGTATTTTGTTTTCTCGGAAAAATTCAACTTTGTCGATATCGACCTGGCGGCACTGCGCCCCTACCTGGGCACCGTGCGCCAGTTCACGCTGCATCTGCCGGTGGCGGGCGTGCGCGCCGATTCCAATACCGCGCGCCTGCTGGAATCGATTACGGCGGACAACCTGCGGCTGGGTTGCACGCCCGTAGTGAACCTGTTCACGCAGCGGGCCGACCCGATCCGCGTGACGCACGCATCGGCCTCGTACCCGGTGGTGGCCGACGCCCGCCGCGCCTACGGCTACGAGGTCTATTCGATTGACCGGGTGCGCCAGGTGCGGCAGAACGCGCAGGGCGATGCCGTGGTGGATTTCAGGCCCTTCTATTCGCTGCACCATGGCGAATCGCCCGAGACGGCGGGGCATTACTGGACGATGCGCCGCGACGCCGCGATGGCGCAACGCAGCCCCGGCTACGAAACCGAAATATCGATTGTGGATATCGATTTCGACCCGTCCATTCCACAAACCGAAACGCTGAGCCTGGACCTGACCTGCACCAATCGCGACCTGCCTGCGCAGATTGCGGTGGGGCAGTCGGGCGGTGACCTGTTCATGGAAGGCGGCACGGTGGCGCGTGCGATTCGCATGCTGCGCCGTCCCACCAACAGCCATCGCTTCCAGCAAGGGCGCGCGGCGCATTGGCGCTTGATTTCGCATCTGGCGCTGAACCATTTGTCGCTGGTGCAAAGCGGCTTGCCCGCGCTGAAGGAAACGTTGCGCCTGTACGACCTGTCCGGCTCGGCGGTGGCCGCGCGTCAGATCGAAGGGCTGGTCGGGCTGGACTACAAACCCGCCACGCACTGGATGCCGGGCGAGCCGTTCGCCACCTTCGTGCGCGGCATTGAAATCCGCCTGACCGTCAACGAAGACCACTTCGTGGGCACCAGCCTGCACACCTTCGTGGCCGTCATCAACCGATTCTTCGGCCTGTACGTGCACGCCAACAGCTTCGTGCAGTTGGTGGTGCTGTCGCGCCGTGGCGCAGAGGAACTTCTACGATGCCCCCCATGCAACGGCGACGCCATACTAGCGTGATGGATGCGCTGCTGGCAGAGCCGCAGCGCTTCAAGTTTTTCCAGGCGGTGCGTCTGCTTGAACAGTGCTTTGCGCGCCAGGAGCGCGGCGGCACGCGGCATACGGTGCCGGTGCACCTGCGCTTTCCGAACGCGCCGGGCCTGGGCTTTCCGCCCAGCGAAATCGTCGACGCCGTGGCCTATGACAAGAATGGCGAGGTGCTTGCCGACGAAGCCGCGCGCCGGGCCGCGGTGTCGGAAGGGCGGCTGGGCCGCGTGGACGTGACACCCGCGTTCTTCGGGCTGCTGGGTGCGCAGGGCGCGTTGCCGCTGCATTATTCCGAAATGCTGGCCACCCGCGAAAGCCTGCGGCGCGACCGGGGCGCGCGCGCCTTCTTCGATATTTTTTCCAATCGCGCCGCGGCGCTGTTCTATGCGGCCTGGAAGAAATACCGCATGCCGTTGCGGCACGAAGCCGAACAAGATCACCACTACCTGCCATTGCTGCTGGCGCTGGGCGGTATCGGCCATCCGGCGCTGCGCGACCGCTTGCACAACGGCGCCGGCCGCGTGTTCGACGAATCCGTCGCGCACTACGCCGCGGCCGCGCGCCAGCGGCCTGTGTCCGCGCCGTTCTTGCAGCGCGTGTTGCAGGACTACTTCGGCGTGCCGCTGCGCGTGGAGCAATTCGTGGGCCGTTGGTACGACGTGCCGCCGCAGAACCGCACGCAGTTGGGCCGGCCCGGCGCGGTGTTGGGCGTGTCGGCGCTGGCGGGCGATCGCATCTGGCAGCGCGACCTGCGGATCCGCCTGTGGATCGGCCCGCTGTCGCGCCAGGCCTTCGCCGACTTTCTTCCCGGCGGCGAGCGCGCCCAGGCGCTGGAAAAACTGCTGACCATGTTTGGCGGCATGACCTTCGAATACGAAGTGCGCCTGGTATTGGCGCGCGACAGCATCGGGCCCAGCCAATTGGGCGGGGACGGCGATGTGCGGCTGGGGTGGAATTCCTTCCTGTCCACCGAACCGGCCACGCGCGACCGCGACGACGCCAGCTACGAACTGCACACGATTCACTGATCCATCGACGTAGAAGAACAAATCCATGGCCACACCGCTGAAAACCCTGATCGGGAAGTTGAACCAGACCTGCCGCCAGGCCGCCGAACGCGCGGCCAGCCTGTGCATGGCGCAGGGCCATTACGAGGTGGACCTGGAACACCTGTTCCTGGCGCTGCTGGAAAAGCCCGCCAGCGATCTGGCCATGATTGCGCGCCGCTGCCACATTCCCACGGATGCGCTGGAAGCCGACCTGAAGGCCGAGATCGCCCGTTTCAAGAACGGCAATACGCGCACGCCGGTGTTCTCGGCGCATCTGCCCAAACTGTTTGAACACGCCTGGCTGATTGCCTCGCTGGACACGCAGACGACGCGCATTCGCTCGGGGCATCTGCTCTTGGCCTTGTTGACAGAACCCGATCTGGCGCAGTTGGCGCGGCGCGGTTCGCCCTTGTTTGAATCGTTCCGCCTGGACGCGATGAAGCATGACTTCGCGGCGCTGACCGAGGGCTCGGAAGAGGCGGGGCAGGCGGTGGGCTTTGCCGACGGCGCGCCGGCCCAGGGCGACGCCACGCAGCCCGCGCCGGGCTTGTCGGCATCGCCCGCACTGGACCAGTACACGACCAACCTGACCGAACGCGCGCGGGACGGCAAGATCGACCCGGTGATCGGGCGCGATGCCGAGATCCGCCAGATGATCGACATCCTGACGCGGCGGCGGCAGAACAACCCCATCCTGACCGGCGAGGCGGGCGTGGGCAAGACGGCTGTGGTGGAAGGCCTGGCGCTGCGCATCGTGGCGGGCGATGTGCCGCCCGCGCTGGCCGACGTGACGCTGCGCGTGCTGGACATGGGCCTGTTGCAGGCCGGCGCCAGCGTCAAGGGCGAATTCGAGAACCGGTTGAAGAACGTGATCGACGAGGTCAAGAAAAGCCCGTCGCCCATCATCCTGTTCATTGACGAGGCGCACACGATGATCGGCGCGGGCGGGCAGGCGGGCCAGAACGACGCCGCCAACCTGCTCAAGCCGGCGCTGGCGCGTGGCGAATTGCGCACGATCGCCGCCACGACGTGGAGCGAATACAAAAAGTACTTCGAAAAAGACGCGGCATTGGCCCGGCGCTTCCAGGTTGTGAAGGTCGAGGAACCGGACGAGGCCCTGGCCGCATCGATGCTGCGCGGCATGGCGCCGCTGATGGAGCGGCATTTTGGCGTGCGCATCCTGGACGAGGCGGTCAGCGCGGCGGCGCGCTTGTCGCACCGCTACATCACCGGCAGGCAGTTGCCCGACAAGGCGGTCAGCGTGCTGGATACGGCCTGCGCGCGCGTGGCCCTGGGCCGCAGCGCAACGCCCGCATTGATCGACGATGCGCGTCACCGGCTGACGCGGCTGCGCACCGAACAGGCCGCGCTGCGCCGCGAGGCCGCCACCGGCACGCCGCAATCGCGCCTGGCCGAACTGGAACAGGAAATCACCACGGTGCAGCAGACGCTGACGGACGCCGAGGCGCGCCATCAGGCGGAAACCGGCCTGGTGGAACGCATCCATGCGCTGCGCGCCGAACTGGAAGCGCAAGGCCAAGACACGACGGCAATGGAGGATGCGGCAGGCGGACCTGCGGCAGGCGGTGCCAAGGCTGCGGCGACCGCCGCGCCTTCCGCCTCGCGCCGCAAGGCGGCCGCGCCGGCCTTGACGCCGGAACAGCAGCGCCTGGCCGGCCTGATGGACGAGCTGCGGGCGCTGCAAGGCGAACAGCCGCTGGTGCCCGCGTGCGTGGATGCGCAGATCGTGGCCGAGATTATTTCGGCCTGGACCGGCATCCCGCTGGGCCGCATGATCAACGACGAAATTCGCACGGTGCTGCAATTGCAGCCCATGCTGGCCGAACGCGTGATCGGCCAGGACCACGCGCTGCATGCCATCGCGCAACGCGTGCGCACGGCGCGCGCCGGGCTGGAAGACCCGGACAAGCCCAAGGGCGTGTTCCTGTTCGTCGGCCCGTCGGGCGTGGGCAAGACCGAAACGGCGCTGGCGCTGGCCGACATCCTGTATGGCGGCGAGCGCAAGCTGATCACCATCAACATGAGCGAATACCAGGAAGCCCACAGCATTTCGGGCTTGAAGGGATCGCCACCGGGCTACGTGGGCTACGGCGAAGGCGGCGTGCTGACCGAAGCCGTGCGGCGCCAACCCTACAGCGTGGTGCTGCTGGATGAAATCGAAAAGGCGCATCCGGACGTGCTGGAGATGTTCTTCCAGGTGTTCGACAAGGGCGTGATGGACGACGCCGAAGGCCGCGAAATCGACTTCCGCAACACGCTCATCATCCTGACCTCGAACGTCGGGTCCAGCACCATCATGCAGGCCTGCCTGAACAAGCCCGCCGAAGAACGCCCCACGCCGGACCAGCTGACCGAGCTGCTGGCGCCGCAACTGTACAAGGCGTTCAAGCCCGCCTTCCTGGGCCGCATGAAGACCATTCCGTACTTCCCGGTGGATGACGACGCGCTGGCGCACATCATCGGCCTGAAGCTGGCGCGCATCGCGCGCCGCGTGCAGGCCACGCACCGCGCGGCGTTCGAATGGGACGAGGCCCTGGTCGAGGCCGTGCTGGCGCGCTGCACCGAGGTGGACACCGGTGCGCGCAACGTGGACCACATTCTGAACGGAGCGCTACTGCCCGAGATTGCCGAGCAGGTGCTTGGGCGCATGGCGCAAGGCGAAGCCATTGCCAAGATCCGCGTGGGCGCGGGCAAGAACGGCGACTTCCGTTTTCGCATGAGCTGATCGGGAGACGCCGACTATGCCCCGAGAAACTGTCGCCGCCGCCGCAAGTTCGCTTGCCGCAAGTCCGCTTGCCGCAAGCCCGCTTGCCGCAGCCTTTACCCAAGCGGATCGGTTGCTGGACCTGAGCACGCCGCTGGGGCCGGACAAGCTGCTGGCCGAACGCCTGCACGGCTCCGAGCAGTTGAGCGACGGTGGCTTTGCCTTGCAAGTGGATGCGCTGTCCGACGATGCGCACATCGCGTTGAAAACGCTGATCGGCCAACCGGTGCAGCTGACATTGCAAACCGCCTTGGGCCGCGACGAACGCCGCGTCTGGTGCGGGCTGGTGTCCGAGGCGCGCTTCGAAGGCGCCAACGGCGGCTTTGCCCGCTACCGGCTGCGCATTGAACCGTGGCTGGCGTTACTGCGCCAGCGGCGCGACAGCTATGCCTTTCAGGACCAGTCCGTGATCGACATCGTGGACAGCGTGTTCGGCGACTACAGCGGGCAAGGCGCGGTGGCCGCGCAATGGCGCTGGGAATTGAAAGACCGCGACGTCTACGCCAAGCGCAGCCTGACCATCCAATACCGAGAAACCGATTACGCCTTCGTCGAACGGCTGCTGGCCGAGGAAGGGTTGTTCTACTGGGTCGAGCACGAGGCGGGCGACGGCGAGCCGGGCACGCATACCGTCGTCATTGCCGACCACAACGGCGCCTTCAAAAGCGGCCCGCAAGACAGCGTGAAGTTCCAACGCGCTGACGCCACCGAAACCGAGGACACGATCCAGGCGTGGCGCAAGCGACGCGCGTGGCGCACCAACGCGCTGCGGCTGGCCACCTGGGACTACCGCGCCATGCAGGCCCGCCAGGCCAGCGCGCAGGTGGATGACAAGGTGCCGAACACGCTGGAGCTGGCCGATGCCGATTACCCCGGCCAATACCTGTTCGAAGACGGCAACCAGGGTGACCGCCTGGCGCACAACGCGCTGGCTGCGCAGCGCGTGGGCCAGTCGCTGTACGAGGGCGCGGGCACGGTGCGCACGCTGGCGCCAGGCTTGCGCTTTGCGCTGACGGGGCACTGGGCACCGTCGCAAGGCGAAGGCAGCGATTTCGTGGTGATGCGTATCGAGCACGAGGCGCGCAACAACTTTGACGAAAGCCTGGGGCAAGCGGTGGCAGCGGCCCTGGGCGCGGGTGGAACCGCGGCCACTCCAGCCGATGGCAATTCCGAAACCGACTTCTATCGCAACCGCTTCGACGCCATTGCCGCCACGCTGGAATACCGGCCCCGCACGCGCGACGGCCATGGCGCGCGGCTGCATCCCCGGCCCACGGTGCACGGCGCGCAAACGGCCTTGGTGGTGGGCGCCAAGGACCCGGTCCATACCGACCGCGATCACCGCATCAAGATCCAGTTTCATTGGCAGCGCGGCAGCGCGTCCAGCAATCGGCAGACGCACCCGGCAGGCGACGATAACGCCCCGGCGGCGGACGCGCTGGGCACCTGGGTGCGCGTGGCCGAACCCGTGGCGGGGTCGGACTGGGGCGGCCACTTCATTCCGCGCCTGGGCCAGGAAGTGCTGGTGCAGTTTTTGCACGGCGACATCGACCGCCCCGTTGTGGTGGGCGCTTTATATAACGGCGCGGGCGCGGAGAACGCGGCCAACAATCAGGTGCAGGGCGGCGCGGCCAAGGCCACGGGTAATGCGCCCGCATGGTTCGCGGGCACGCAGGACGGCCATGCGCACAACGTGGTGATGTCGGGCTTCAAGACGCAGGCGCTGGCGCAAAGCGGCCAGGGCATGGGCGGCTACAACCAGCTGGTGCAGGACGACACACCGGGGCAGTCGCGGTTGATGGCTTCGACCACGCAGGCGGACGCCCGGCTGAGCCTGGGCCACCTGAAGCAGCAGCGCGACAACGAACGGCTGTCGGACCTGGGCCATGGCGCCGAGCTGGCCACCAGCGAGGCGCTGGCCCTGCGCGCCGGTGAAGGTTTGCTGATCAGCGCCGACAAGCGCGAAGGGGCAGCGGGCGGCTTGCTGGATAGCGGAGAAGCCATCACCCAGATGGAAAAATCCATCGAGCAGGCCGGTGAATTGTCCAAGGCAGCGGCGCGCCAGGAAGCCGCGTTGCCCGGCGATGCGGACAAGACGCGCGCGCTGGAGGAGCTGGACGCGGTGCGCAAGATCATCGAAGGCACGCAGGCCGAGCAGGACGTGAACGTGCCGGCCTACACGCAGCCGCACATCCAGGTCAGCGCGCCCAAGGGCATTGGCCAATACACGCCGCACAACGCCTACACGGTGGCGGGCACCACGCTGTGCCAGGTGGCGCCGGACGTGAACTGGGCGGCGGGCGCGAATCTGGCGGTGTGCGTCGCGCAAGGCGTGGTGTTGTTCACCAAGGGCTTGGGCGGCAGCGGCCGGGCGGTGCAGGAACAAGGCATCCGGCTGCATGCGGCCGGCGGCAAGCTGCGCCTGCAAAGCCAGAAGGCGCGCATGCGGCTGATCGCCGAGAAAGCGGTAACGCTGGTGTCCGCGCAGGGGGCTGTGGATGTGACGGCATCGAAAAAGGTGCTTGCCACGGCGGCGGGGGCCTACATGCGTATCGAGGGCGGCGGCATTCAGTTGCACGCGCCCGGCAAGGTCGAGTTGAAGGCGGGTGTGCACAACTGGGTCGGCCCACAAAGCGGGGCGGGACCGGCGCAACCGCCGCAAGGCGAACTGGAAGGCTGCGCCGCCGCGCTGGAAGACGCGGCAGGCAGCGGGGCGTTGGCGGCATGACGACCGTTGCGAAACAACCGGCCGCCGCGCCAGGGCAATCACGTGTCGCGGCGACCCCGTCCGGCGACGCGCGTGGAGAGGCCACGCCGCCCGCCCACGCGCGCGCTGACGCCGCCGTCGAACAGGCCATTGCCGGGCTGCGCGCCGTGCTGGACGCACGCCCCAGCCGCCGTGTGCTGCTGCTGTGCGATTCCACGCTGGCCGATCCGCTGGCGGACGACATCGCCCGCGCCGGGTTGCAGCGGCGGTCGGTGGACCTGCTTTCGCAAGGCGCGTCCGCGCCGCCTCTGTACCTGGCCGAAGTGCCGGACGAGATCGCCGATGAACGGCTGGTCAATGCCAGCATCCGATTGGCGGTCGACGAAGCCATGCAGCCCGCGCCCGCGATCAAGCGCGCGCGCTCGATGTCGGCGTGGCTGGCCACGGACCTGCCGCTGGCCGAAGTGGCGCAGCGGCTGAGCTTGCGCGCGCGGTTGCGCGATGCCCAGGGTCGCATGCGCATCCTGCGGTTCTGGGACCCGCGCACGACGCAATTCCAAAGCGAGCTGTATGCGGGCTGCGCGCCCGCGTCATGGATCGCGGGCGCGACCTGGATGAGCATTGACGGTTTCGCGCGCTGGCAGGCGTTGCCGGACTTGCCCGGCCCAATGCAGACGGCCACGCCGGATTGGCCCCGGCTGGCGCGGCTGGGTCAGGTGAACGCGGTGCTGCAACGCTTGAACGCGGGTGGCCTGACTGTTGGCCCGGCGGCACTGGAGCCGATACGCCGTGCGCTGGACGCAGCGGCCGACTGCGGCATCAAAGACGACGAAGACGCCGCCCTGTTCGCAGCCTGGCGCGTGCGGCTGGATGCGCCGCTGGAACGTGCGCCGTCGTTCGCCGCGCTGCTGCGCGAGGTGCAGGAAGAGGGTGGCCGTCTGCGCAGCGCGGTCGAAGACATGGACGATGAGGATTGGTGGAGGTTTGCGCGGCAGGCGCAGGCCCCGGAGGATCGACAAGCATGACGACTGACTACGACGCGCTTCCCTGCAAGGGCAAGTTTTGCGGCCGGCCGGGTTTGCCGATCCTGCCGATGCGGATCGGCTACGTGCCGGGCGGCAAAAACGATTTGCCCAACGGCGTGTACGCGGATGCCGAGCTGCATTACGAAACCATGCGCCAGGGCGCCTACATGCTGCGCGCCATCACCGCCGGCTATGTGTACGTGTGGGACCCGCGCCGCAGCTACGGTTGGCGCGCGTTTGCCGCCACGGCCACCGGCCAGATGAAAGAGGTGCCGGTGGACGACGACAACCGTCCGTCCGAGCAGCCCACGTTCACCTGCACGCGCGAAGGGCATGGCCTGGAATCCGCCTTGATCAACGTGGAAGCGCCGGCCAATGCGTCGCGGCCGGTGTGGGTCGGCTATTCGCGCGTGTGGTGGACGCGCGATATCCGCCGCGAACTCACGCGCAACGAACGCTGGCGCAGCAAGATCATGGTCGAGCTGGATGCGCGCGCCGTCTGGGGCGGTGGGCATCCCAAGCCCGACACCGGCTACCGCGTGACGGCGGATGGCGCCAACCTGGCCGCGCATTCGGTTGAATTCCGCGATGCCGCCGGCGCCGCGACGCTGTTCAACAACACGCTGAGTCCGGCCGTGTCCACCTTCGGCGGCAAGGCCGGCGCGATGGCGGAAAAGATGCGGCAGATGTCGTCCAAGGGCGGCGTGGTGCTGGCGCTGCGCGACCCCGTCGGCTTGCTGGCGGACATCTCCACGTGGCGCAACAAGCGCATGGGGGAACTGGCCGAACACCATCTGGACCCGACGCGGCTGCGCGAAGTGGGCGTGGCGCAGATCATCCAGGGGCTGGAAAAGCAGATGGACGCGTCGGGCGATGAGATCAAGCGGATGCACCAGCGCATCAACATGAGCAAGGTCACCAAGACCATCCGCGAGAACCGCGCCAGCATCGACCGCATGAAGGACCTGATCGAGGGCGCGGGCAAGGATTGGGCGTGGTGGTATGGCCGCGAAGCGTTCTGGATGACGCTGAAAGCGTACTCGCCCAACGACGCGGCGGCCGGCGCGCGGCTGGAAGAGGACCTGGCGCTGTGCGTGGACGGCGCGGGCGCGGTCCACAGCGAACACAAGGCCATCGACGAATCGCTGAAGGAAGACGACAGGGACGGGCTGTACGAGGCCATCTGGCGCGGCCTGGCCTCGAACGACGGCGAGCTGCTGGCCTTCCTGCAAAAAGAAGCGCGCGGCAAGTTGGCCAAGCAGGTGTCCACCGTGCGCAAGATGATCAAGAGCTATAACGACTGGCTCAAGGAGCGCCGGGCGAAGGGACTGCCGACGCCGACGCGCGCGGCCACCACGGCCATTGGCCGGTTCATGGCGACGCAGCTGTTGCGGCTGACGCTGGCGCGCGACCCCATCGCGGAACGGGTGGCGGCGCGCGTACAGATGACGATGGCGGCGCGCATGAACACTGTGTTGGTGGTGCGCAGCCACACCACCACGGTGCCGCGCATGATCGCGGATATGCACAACATCATCTGGGATTCCAAGAACCCGTCGTTGGCGATCACGGCGGGGGGCGGTGTCACCGCAACCCAGCACATGAGTTCGGGCTGGATCGGCACGCAATCCGAGGCTTCGCGGCCGGTCACCGTCAACTACGTGATTCCCGAAGAAGTCGATGCGCAGCTGAATGCGGCGCCGGCGGGGCGGCCACGGCCGACGCCCACGGCAGCGCCGCCGTTGGGCCTGCCCGCGCCACCGCCGATGCTGGCGTTGCCCGCGCCTACGATGTCGCCGATGGCGGGGCTGATCAAGTACGCCAAGTCGCGCGACGCACAGTTCGCGGGCGCGACGGGGGTGATGGCGCTGGTGGCGATTTACACGTCGGTGTCGGATCTGAACGCCGCGCAAGCCCTTGGCGATGCGAAAAAAGAACGCAAGGCCTGGTTCGGCATCACCACGGGCGTGCTGGGGGTGGGCAGCGTGGCGATTGAAGTCACGACGGGCGCAATTGGCGCCCGGGTTGGCGCGAACACTGCGTTCACGATGAACCTGCGGCTGAACTTGCGGCTGGCCACGTTCCGCACGGCGGGCGCGGTGTTCGCCACCGCCGCGACGTTCGTGGACAGCGCCAACAACGCCATGAACGCCAAGGACCAGTACGACGTGCACAACTATGAAGCGGGCGGGGCCTATGCCACGTCGTCCGCGTTCTTGTTGATGTCCAGCCTGACCGGCGTGGCCACGGCGGTGATCGCCGTGGGCGGCGCGTTCAGCACGGCCGGCGTGGCGGCGGGCGCGGGCGGTTTCGGCGGGGCGATGGTGGGTTTGACCAGCGGCGGCACGGTGCTGCTGGGCATTCCGGTGTGGGGCTGGATCGCGCTGGGGTTGTGCCTGCTGGTGGCCGGTCTGTACTTCAAGTTCTGGGGCGACAGCGCGACCGAAAGCGAGCTGGAGGTCTGGTATACGCGCTGCTGCATGCGCGCGGAAGAATTCGAAGGCGTGCAAGGCCGCGAGCTGTATCCGACCCGCGAAGAAGAGCTGGAAGATTTCAACACCGCGGTGTTCGGCGTGCGCGTGACGCTGCAATGGTATGGCTTCTGGAGCGGCGAAGTGGCGGGCCGCGACCGGCTGCTGCTGGAAGTGACCATGCCCGGCTACACGCAAAGCAGCGACTACGCGTACTGCCTGAAACTGGGCGGCGCCGGCGTGACGGCCGTGGTGTCCAGCCGGGGCTCGCCCCGCGCGCAGGACCCGGAACTGCAACCGCGCGCGCCCTCGCAGGCGCAGATGGTGGCGGGTCGGCCCGACCCCCGGACGTGGATGGACAAGGTTGATGATTATGTGGATGGCCTGAGCGCGCGGCCGGGCTGGGCCGACATCTGGCGCTGGGTCCGCAAGGACCGTAGCCAGGCTATCGAATTCACGGGCAAACCGTGGGAAGATTCGGTGCAGTTCCAGGTTCACAATGGCTACGCGACGCTGCGCACCGAGGTGCTGGTGGACGACGACATCTTCACCGAAGCGTTTTTGAAGATCGAGTTCTGGCCCGACCCGGAACGCATGCCGGAAGTACGCGCGTTGCCGGTGGGCAGCGATGGCACCAATCTCGTGAAAGCAAAAAATTGACAGGGTTCAAGCATGCAGAGCAATGAAGGCATCCAGGCCGCCGTGTATACGCGCTGGCACCAGCTGTCGGTGCCCTTAGGCTTTGCGCTGGCCGCCGGCAGCTTCATGCTGATCGTCTTTAATCGGGGGCCGATGGTCATGGCGATTGTGCTGGCCGTGCTGGGTTTGCTGGTGCCGCCGCTGATTGCCTTTCGTGGCTTTCCCACCCGCAATGCCGTCAAGGTCACGCCCGACGGCCTGGAGTTTTCGCGGCGCGGGCCGATTGCGTTTGCCGATCTGAAAAGCTGGGGCACGGACGATTATCTGAAACTGATCCGCCCGGGCTTGCCCACCCTGCTGGTCAGCCCGGTTGACCTGCCCAGCCGCGAGCGGTTGCTGCGTGACTTCGAGCAGGCCTTGAACGCCTGGCAACAGCGCCAGCCCGCCGGCGCCGAGCGCGCGCGACGCACGCACTTCTATGGTTCCGCCGGTGGCCGCGTGGTGGGCGGGTTCATCACCGCGGTGGGCGTGGCGGCGGCAGCGCTGGCCATGAACCTGCGCGAACCGTCGGTCTCGTTGGCAATCGTTGGGGGGCTGGGCGCACTGTTCGGCCTGACGATGCTGCTGGGCAGACGCGGCTGAAAGCGCCGCCTGGGGCAGTACAAAATGTTGCTTGTCGCCCCGCATCCCCTTGCTAGCATGGTTCAGCCGGAATCACCCGGCAGAACGATGCAATAGTTGGAGGTTGCCATGAACTCAAGAACAATGATCAACCGGATGGCCGTGGTGGCGGCGGCAGGGGCGCTGCTGGCGGGCTGTGCAACGCAACAGCAAACCAATACCGCGGTCGGCACGGGCGCGGGCGCGGCGGTGGGCGCCGGCATCGGCGCGTTGATCGGCCACGGCAAGGGCGCGGCAATCGGCGCCGGCATTGGCGCCGTGGCGGGCGGACTGGTCGGCTACAACTGGAAGGTGGTCAAGGAAGATGTGCAGCAGTCCGGCGCATCCTCGTTGGGCATCGACGTGGTCGAAATGCCCGATGGCAGCCTCAAGGTCAACATCCCCAGCGGCGTGTCGTTCGACACGGACAAGACGCAGCTCAAGCCGGCCCTGCTGCCGGTGCTGGACAGCGTGGCCCGTTCGCTGAACCAGCATCCCGAATTGCGCACCAAGGTGGTCGGCCATACCGACAGCACCGGCGCGCTGGCGCATAACCAGACGCTATCGATCAACCGCGCCAAGAGCGTGACGGACTACCTGGCCAAACAGGGCGTGGCGTCCGGGCGCATGGCGGTGGAAGGGCGCGGCCCCAGCGACCCGATCGGCGACAATGCGACCGCCGAAGGGCGCGCGCTGAATCGGCGCGTGGAAATCTACTTGTACGCCGTCAAGCAATAAGGTCCGTCTCATGAGCATGCTTCCCCCCGCCCGTATCGGCACCGATACCGCCGTGGCCGCGCTGACCGGTTGGCAGGCCGCGGCCACGCGCGACGCCATTGAAAAGCGCTACCGCTTTCCGAACTTCAACGCGGCTTTCGGGTTCATGGCGCGCGTGGCCATGTTCGCGGAAAAGCTGAACCACCACCCGGAATGGACCAACGTCTATAACCGGGTGGACGTGACGCTGACCACGCATGACGCGGGCGGAGTGACCGAGCTGGACGTGCGCATGGCGCAGTTCATGGACGAGGCGGCTACGCAGATGGGCGCCACGGCGCCGAAGTCGGACGCCTAGCCGTCGCTGTCCGCTGCCGCGTCTTCGCGCGCTTGCAGATGCTCGATCAGGCGATCGAGCATCTGGCCCAGCGCGCGCTGTTCGTCGGCATCCAGGCAGCCGAATATTTCGTCGTTACGGCGCGCGATCAAATCAATGATGCGTTGATATTGCGCCATGCCCTCGGCCGTGGGCGTCAGCACCACGCCGCGCCCATCCGAGGCCGACAACGTTTTTTCCACCAGACCGCGTTCCACCAATGCCTGCGCCGACCGGCTGGCCTGGCCTTTGTTCAGGTTGGCCGCGCGCGCCAGGTCATTGACGGACAGCGGCGCGTAGCGCCCGATGGCAGCCAGGCAGCGGGCTTCGCCCAGGGGAATGCCGCAGTCTTCCAGGTAGGCGCGATTCGTGTCCCGGTCCGTGATCTTGTTGAGCACGTGCAGGCGATACGTCAGGAATCGTTCCAGGGCAGGCGGTTTCACGTCGGGCGGGCGGTGGTGGTGGTTGTGGCGGCGGGATAGTTTGCCACAGCGGCCTGGTCCAGGCAGGCGCTTTCGGCCTGCGCCAGCAGCGCCAGCGCCGTGTCCGCGTGGGGCTGGCGGGACAGCAGCGACAAGCCCAATATCGAAAGAAACAGCGGCGCCTGGGATTCGCCCACGCGCGTCAGCGCTTGCGCCATGCCGGTGTACACCTGGTCTAGATCGTCGTTGTTCATGCTTGGCCTTCCTGGGTTGCGGACTGGGCGATCGAAGGATAGTAGGGCGCCAGCGCGGCGCGTAGCTGCTGGGCGTCAGGCGTGGACCAACGGCCCAGCACATAGCCGTCCGGGCGGATCAGCGTGACCAGGCCGTCGGTGGCGCCATGGCGCTGGCGCAACTGCCCATGCGCGTCGTCCAGACAGCCAGAGCCCGAGCCCGAGCCCGAGCCCGAGCCCGCCCCGGCGCCCACCTGCACGATCTGCAAAGGGTGCGGCGCGCTTTGCGTGGCCGTGGCCAGGGCATTCAATTCGCGGGCCAGCGACGCGTCGGGCGATACCGCCAGCAGCACGAAGCCCCGGCCGAAACTCTGGCTCAGGTAGCGGACAGCGGGGCCGTCTTGCAGCTGCGCATCGGGCACGGGTTGGCCGGGGGCGGCGGCGGGGCCGGCTTGCGGCGCGCCGTCGTGCAGGTTCAAGGGCGAGGCGTCGTACGAAATAGGCGCGGACTGGCGGGGATTGATCAGCGGGCGCACCGCCTCGTCCACCAACGCCAGCCGCAACGCGGCTTCGCGCATCAAGCGAAAGCCGAAGTCCGGCGGCGCCATGAATTCCGTGCTCTTGGCGCCATAAGCCAGGTTCTGGCGCGTGGCGTGCACGCGTTCGATGCTGTAGCTGTCCAGCAGGCTGTCCGGGGCCTGGCCCTTCAAGACCCAGGCCAGTTTCCAGGCCAGGTTGCCGGCATCGTCCAGGCCGGAGTTCAGGCCACGCACACCGAAGATGGGCACCAGGTGGCCGGCGTCACCGGCAAACAATACGCGTCCGTGGCGGTACTGCGCCAGCGTCAGGCACTTGGCGTTGTAGACCGAAATCCACAGGGCTTTCCACGGCGCGGTTTCGCCGATCATGTCCAGATGGCTTTGCACGCGCGGCAAGACGTTTTCCGGTTTGACGGCTTCGTCGGGGTCTTCGTCGTCGCGAATCTGGTAGTCCACGCGCCACACGTTGCCGGGCTGGCGGTGCATCAGCAGGGTCGAACCGGGGTTGGACGGCGGGTCGAACCAGGCCAGGCGTTCAACGGGGCGGGTCGATGCCTGTTCGATGTCGACGATGACGTAGCGGCCTTCGTACTGCATGCCTTCCAGCTTCAGCCCCATGGCCTCGCGCACGGTGCTGCGGCCGCCGTCGCAGGCAATCAACCAGTCGGCGCGCACGGTCTGGCGCGAGCCGTCGGTGTCGATCTGGACCGTGACGCCATCGGCGTCGGCGTGCAGGCCGGCCACGCGGGCCGACCACTGCAACGCGGCCAGATCGGGGTGGCGCTGCATGGCCTGATGCGCGTATTCCTCCACCGAGTATTGCTGGATGTTGACCATGGGCGCGTAGCGCTGCAAGGGGTCGTGCGGCATCTGGAAGTGCAGCACTTCGCGGTCGCGGTAGTAGCTGCGCCCGCCCGTCCAGGCCAGGCCGGTTTCCATCAGCGGCTTGTCCGCGCCCACCCAGCCCAGGATTTCCTGCGAGCGGCGGGATATGCAGATGGCGCGGCTGCCGCTGCAATAGTCGTCGTCTGCCTCGACCGTGAGCGAGGCGATGCCGTACTCGGCCAGCAGGGCGGCCAGCGTCAGGCCGACCGGGCCTCCGCCGGCAATCAACACGGGTACATGCGCGGGTAGCGGCATCTTGTCTCCAGAATATTTGGTTGTTTGCGCAACTATATTCTTCATAAGTTGCGCGCGCAACTACTTTGGCGGGACGTAAAAAAACCCGCCGGATCGAATCGGGCGGGTTTTTCGAAAAGGGCGCGGCGCGCTTAGTTGCGCACGCTTAGTTGCGCACGTTGTAGATGCGCATCGCCTGCTGTTTCTGGTTGGCGTCCATGACGCGCAGCACCACCACGCGGGCGTTGAAGCCGTCGGGCAGCTTCAGCTGGCCCAGCGCGTAGTCGTAGCGGTCGACATTCAGCGTGGGGCCTTCCGGGGTGACGGTTGCGGCGCGGCCATTGGAATAGCTGCCTTCGATGCTGAACGTCAGCGTGCCCTTGAACGGCGCGCCGGTGCGCTCTTCGCGCATCACCAGAACTTGGTAGTCAAGCTGGCCGGGAGCGCGCTTGAACGTGGCCGAGCGGATGCCCAGGTTGCCGCCGCGCGGGTCCGGCGGCATGGCGTCCTGGAACAGGACCAGTTCTTTGTTCAGCGTATCGATCTTGGCGCGGGCATCGGCCAGGTCGGTGGTCAGCTTTTCGTGGCCGGACTTATTGGCGTCGCGCTGTTGGGTGGCTTCTTCCAGCTGGGTTTGCAGGCGCTGGCGTTCCAGGTTGGACGCGCTCAGCTCGCTATGCAGGGACTCGGACTGCTCGACGGTCAGGCGTTGCGGGCCGTAGTTCGTTTGCAGGAAGAGCACGCCGCCCGCACCCAGGGCAATTCCCACCAGCAGCAGGACAAGCCAGCGCGGCAGGCGCCGCGTGCGTTGACCGGGTTGGTACACGGAGGGCTTGAATACAGCCCGTTGCGATCTTCCAAACATCCCCATTCCTAGAAAACTTCCTGTGTATGTGCTTGTTCGCGCGGGTGCCCGCGCGCGCCAAAGCGTCAGAGAATACCCCGTTAGCCGGGGCGGTTGGGTGCGCGGACAAGCCTGGTTGCGCACCTTGATATTGTGAAATATGTGAGCGTCAGCGTGCTGCTGCGAGGAGCTCCGCGTCCAGATCGGCAAGCCGTTGCGGGGTGCCGACATCGACCCAGCGGCCGTCGTGGCGTGCGCCGCGCGCCAGGTTTTTGGCCATTGCCTGCCGTAGCAGGGGCGCCAGGGGCGCCGCCGTGCCGCGCTGGACATCCGCGAACAACGAGGGATGGTAGACGCCGATGCCTGCGTAGGTCAAACGCGGCTCGCCGTCGGCATGCAGGACGCCATCGGGCGATAGCCGGAAATCACCGGTCGGGTGCTGCACGGGGTTGTCGACCATCAACAAGCCCACGCCACCATCCGGCACATTGGCCGCCAGGGACGGCGCCTGCGCGGGGTCCCAGTCGCACCAGACGTCGCCGTTCACAACCAGGAACGGCGCATCGCCCAGCAGGGCAAGCGCCTGGGCGATGCCGCCGGCGGTTTCCAGCGCGGTGCCTTCGGCTGAATACCGAATCTGCACGCCGAAAGCACCGCCATCGCCCAGCGCGCGTTCGATCTCGTGGCCCAGCCAGGCATGGTTGATGACGATCTGGCGGATGCCCGCCGCCGCCAGCCGTTCCAAATGCCAGGCGATCAGGGGCTTGCCGCCGACCGCCAGCAGGGGCTTGGGCAGCCGATCGGTCAGCGGGCGCATGCGTTCGCCGCGGCCCGCGGCAAGAATCATGGCTTGCATCAAAAGGTGTATCCGACGCTGACCTGGCGGTCGTCCAGTTGGTCGAGCAGGCGCAGCAGGGGGGTGAAAACGCCGTAGCGCTGGGCCACCTGACGGACGTAGCCGTTCATGCGCGGCATGTGGGCCAGGTAATGCGCCTTGCCGTCGCGGTGGTTCAGGCGGGCGAATACGCCCATGATGCGCAGGTTGCGTTGCAGGCCCATCCATTCGTAGGCGCGATGGAATTCGGCAAAGTCGGCGTCCACGGGCAGGCCCGCCGCGCGCGCCATTTCCCAATAGCGGATGGCCCAGTCCAGCTGCTGCGGTTCTTCCCAGGTGGTGCGGGCGTCGGTAACCAATGAGGCCAGGTCATAGGTGATGGGGCCCACCAGCGCGTCCTGGAAATCGATGACGCCGGGGTTGGGACCGTACTGCGGCTGGTCGCACACCATCAGGTTGGGCGAATGAAAGTCGCGATGCACCAGTACCTGCGCCTGGCCGCCGTTGCTGGTCGACAGCAGGGCGAAGATCTTTTCCAGGGCGTTGGCGGTCTTGTCGTCCAGCGTGACGCCGTGGTGCTTGTTGACGTACCACTCGGGGAATAGCTTGAGCTCGTCGGCCAGCCGGTTGGTGTCGTACGTGGCCAGGCCGCGGGTGGACGCCTGTTGCAAGCGCACCAGCGCGGCCAGTGCCTCGCGGTACAGCGTTTGCAGTTCGCTATCGGAAATGCCGGCCTGGATGCGCTGATAGTAGGTTTGCTCACCCAGGTCGGACAGCAGCAGCAGGCCCTGGTCCAGGTCCTGTTCCAGCACCTGAGGCACGTTCAGCCCGGCTTCGGCCAGCAGTTGGCCCACGTGCAGGAAGGGGCGGCAGTCTTCGTGCGCCGGCGGCGCGTCCATGACAATCAGGGTGCGCTCGCCGGCGTCCAAACGGAAATAACGGCGAAAACTGGCGTCGGCGGAGGCCGGGCGCAGCGTGTCCACGGCCAGGTTCAAGGCTTGGGGCAGGCTTTCCAGCCAGTTGCGGATCTGCACCAGGCGGGGGTCGTGATCGTTTTTCAAGGAAGATCCGTGTCAGAAGGGCAATATTGCTGAAATTTGCATTCGGCGCACATAAGGCTGGGCGTATGGCGCGGCTTCTCTATAATACCGGCTCGTTTACACCAGCATCGGCCGTTCTCCGCCGCCAATGCCAGGTTTTCCCATCGTCAAAAAGGGCTGTTTTCACTCGTGCGCAAGGTTCGGTGGTTGATCCTCTCTGCTGTCAGCGTGGCCGCCGGAGCCGTCCAGGCTCAAGGCAGCCAAGGTTCGACTCCCGCGGCGTCCGCAGCAACCGCGACCTCCGCGGCCCCCGTGTTGCGTACGTCGCCGGGTCTGCGCATTCACCGCCTGCCCGATGAAAGCATCCCCGCGTACCTGGAAGCCGACAGCATCGAGGGCGACCCCGATTCCGACCTGACCCTGAACGGCAGCGCGCAAGTGCGCCGCATCGATGGCGTCATCAAGGGCGACCGCATCAACTACCGCAAGGACACCGGCGAAGTCGATGTCCAGGGCAGTGCGCGCATGATGCGCGACGGCACCTTGGTGACCGGCCCCAACGCCAAGTTCAACGTCGACAAATATTCAGGCCAGGTCGAAAAGCCCAACTTCTGGATGGGCGCCACCGGCGGCTTCGCCGTTGCCGAACACGCCGACATCTTCAGCAAGTCGCAGATGCGGCTGCATACGGTCACGTACAGCGGCTGCTCGTGCGAAACGCCGTCCTGGTACATCAAGGCCAACACCGTCGACATCGATTTCGACGAAAACGAAGGCGTGGCGCGCAACGGCGTGCTGTATTTCAAGGACGTGCCGATCCTGGCGTCGCCCTACATGACCTTCCCGGTCAAGAAAGAACGCAAGTCGGGCTTCCTGATGCCGACGTATGGCACCACCAGCCAGGGCGGCTTCGACATTTCGCTGCCGTACTACCTGAACCTGGCGCCCAACTACGACATGACGGTCCAGCCGCGCTACTTTTCCAAGCGCGGCATGCAGCTGGGCGGCGAATTCCGCTACCTGGGCTCGTCCTATCTGGGCACCCTGGACGGCACCTACCTGCCTAACGACAACGTCACCAGCGAAGACCGCTGGATGTACTGGTGGCGCCACCAGCAGACGTTCTCGCACGGCTTCTACGCCGACTGGGACATCGCCAAGGTTTCTGACGACGACTACTTCCGCGACATCTCGCAGCTGGGCCTGAACCAGGCGTCGACCACCTACCTGCCGCAGCGCGGCCGCGTGGGCTGGGCCTCCAACTACTGGAGCACGTACGCACAGGTCTACAAGTACCAGACGCTGCAGGATCCGGACGCGCCGCTGGTGCCGCCGTACGACAAGGAACCCGAGTTGTACCTGCGCGGTGCGCGCTATGACTGGGGCGGTTTCGACGTTGACTGGACGTCTACCGCCGTGCGTTTCCGCCGTCCCGATTTCGGCTCGACCGTTCGCTACCCTGATGGTGACCGCTTGCAGTCGTACCCGACGGTGTCGTACCCCATCGTGCGCCCGGGCTGGTTCATCATCCCCAAGGCGGGCGTGAACTACACCCAGTACCAGACCAAATGGTATGGCGCGGATGCGCTGGGCCTGAACGGCGGTTCGGCCGACGGCCTGCCGCGTTCGCAATCGCGCACCGTGCCGATCATGTCGCTGGACGCCGGCCTGATCTTCGAACGCGACACGTCGCTGTTCGGCAAGGCGTCCACGCAAACGCTCGAACCGCGCCTGTACTACCTGCGCGTGCCGTACCGCGACCAGTCCAAGATGCCGGTCTACGACACGTCGCTGGCCGACTTCAGCTTCTCGCAGGCCTTCGAAGAAAACATCTACACCGGCGGCTGGGACCGTATCTCGAACGCCAACCAGCTGACGGCCGCCTTGACCACGCGCTGGCTGGACGCCAATACGGGCTTCGAGCGCATGTCGCTGGCCGTGGCGCAGCGCCTGTATTTTGAAGATCAAAAGGTCACGCTGCCGGGCGAAACGCCGCGTGAAAACGTGCGGTCCGACTTCCTGGTGGGCGCCAGCGCGGCACTGACCGACACCCTGAGCACCGACGTGGCCGCTCAGTACAATCCTTACCAGAACCAGTGGTCGCGCGGCTTGGTCAGCGCACGCTGGTCGCCGCAGCGCCTGACCACGGTGGCGCTGTCGTATCGTTATCAGCGCGATCCGCAACCGGGCGTTCAGTATCAGCCCCAAGGCCAGAACCAGGTCAGCCTGGCGTTGCAATGGCCGTTCAACAAGCGTTGGTACGGCGTGGGTCGCGTGGATTATTCCTTGCGCTCCGGGCCGTCCAGCACGGTGGCCAACACGACGGAATCTCCCCGTGTCACGCAGGCCATCGCCGGCGTCGAGTACAAGGGCGATTGCTGCTGGGTGGGCCGCGTGGTCTACCAGCGCTATGCTGTATCGGCAACGGACGCGAACTCCGCTGTGTTCTTCCAGCTTGAGCTGACCGGTCTGGGTTCCCTGGGAACCGACCCGATGAACCTGCTGAACAGAAGTATCCCCGGCTACACCAGCATTACACCGCCCGTGCCGGCTGGGACCACATTTGAAAGGTATGAATGATGCGTAGGTTGCACTCTTTGCGCCGCCTGTCCGGCAGTGCGCTGTTGTTGGCCTTATGCGCCGGCCTTCCCGCCGCGCACGCGGCCGAGCCAACAGGCCGGGCCGCGAACAATGGCGCCAAGGCCGCGCCCGCCGCTCAGAAAACCACGCCGGCGCCCAAGGGCGAGCAGTTCGTGGACGGCATCGCGGCCGTGGTCGACAAGGACGTGATCACGTTGCGCGAACTGCGCGACGCGTCCATCCGCATTTCGACCGAACTGAAATCGCGCGGCATCCAGGTGCCCGACGACCAGACCTTGCAACATCAAGTGTTGCAGCGCCTGATCATGGAACGCGTGCAACGCCACGAAGCCGACCGGCTTGGCATTCGCGTGGACGATGCCCAGGTGGACCAGGCCATCCAGACCATCGCGGCGCGCAACAAGATCAGCGTGGCGCAACTGCGCGGCGAAATCGAAAAGTCAGGCACCAATTGGGATACCTACCGCAAGTCGCTGCGTGACGAGATCCGCACCGATCGCCTGCGCCAGCGCGCGGTGGATTCCACCATCGTCATTTCCGACACCGAGGTCGACGCGTTCCTGAAGGACCAGCGCCGCAACCCGGCGTTTGGCGCCGCGCCGCAAGCGCAGCAGCAGCCACAACCGCAGGCGCAGCCCGAGCCCGCGCCCGAGCAGGCCGCCGCGCCCTCGGGCCCGATGCTGTACGCGCTGGCCCAGATTCTGGTGCGCGTGCCGGAAGGCTCCACCCCCGAACAGCTGGCGGTGCTGCGCAAGAAGGCCGAAGACATCCTGGCGCGCGCCAAGCGCGGCGACGACTTCGCCAGCTTGGCGGCAGCATCGTCGGATGGCCCCGAAGCCTTGCAAGGCGGCGTGATGGGCGTGCGTCCGCTGGACGGCTGGCCCGACCTGTTCGTCAAGGCCATCGGCAATCTGCAAAAGGGCCAGGTCAGCAACCTGATCCAAAGCGGCAACGGCTTCCACATCATCAAGGTGATGGACCGCGGCACGGCCCAGCCGGCGCCTGGCCGCACCGCGCGCACGCCGGCCCCCACGCCGGCACCGCAGCCCGCCGCGCGGCCGCAAGCGCCCGCGCAGCAAGGCCCGACCAAGGTCATGCAGACCCGCGCGCGCCACATCCTGATCAAGACGTCTACCGTCATGAGCGACGAAACCGCGCGCCAGCGCCTGGAACAGGTGCGCCAGCGCCTGGTGTCGGGCGGCGCCAAGTTTGAAGACATGGCGCGCCAGTATTCGCAGGACGCCACCGCGCCGCAGGGCGGCGAACTGGGATGGCTGAACCCGGGTGAAACCGTGCCGCCGTTCGAAGCCGCCATGAACGCGCTGAAGCCGGGCGAAATCAGCCCCCCGATCCAGTCGCCCTTTGGCTGGCACCTGATTGAAGTCGAAGAACGCCGCGAACACGACGCCACCGACGACCTGGCCCGCATGAAGGCGCGCCAGATTCTGTTCGAGCGTCGCGCCCAGCCTGCTTTTGAAGACTGGCTGGAGCAATTGCGTGCTCAGGCTTACGTCGACAACCGGCTTGAAAAGCAGCAAAAGATCCAGCAGAACAACCGCTAAACGCATTACGGGCTTTTCATGTCTCAACACCAGGCGCGCAAGCGCTTCGGCCAGAACTTCCTGACCGACGAAAGCGTCGTCGAGTCCATCGTCCGGGCGGTTGGCCCCGCCCGTGACGATGCCGTGGTCGAAATCGGCCCAGGGTTATCTGCCTTGACCCGGCCGCTGCTAGAGCGTCTGGACCATCTCACCGCCGTGGAAATCGACCGCGACCTGGCCGCGCGCCTGCGCAAGCAGTTTGATGCGTCGCGCCTGACCGTGGTCGAAGCCGACGCGTTGACGGTGGATTTCTCGCAATTCGGCAGCGCGCTGCGCGTGGTGGGCAATCTGCCCTACAACATTTCCAGCCCGCTGCTGTTCCATCTGATGACGTGGGCCGACCACATCCGCGACCAGCATTTCATGTTGCAGCGCGAAGTCATCGACCGCATGGTGGCGCAAGCGGGCTCCGGCGATTTCAGCCGCTTGTCCGTGATGTTGCAGTCGCGCTATCGCATGCACAAGCTGTTCGATGTGCCGCCCGAAGCGTTCGATCCGCCGCCCAAGGTGGTGTCGGCCATTGTGCGCATGGTGCCGCTGCCGGCCGACCGCCTGCAACCGGTCAGCGTGCGTGCCTTTGAAACCGTGGTGGCGCGCGCCTTTTCGCAGCGCCGCAAGATGCTGCGTCGCGTGTTGGCCGACTGGGCGCCGCAAGTGCCCTGGGAAGCGCTGGACATTGCGCCGACCGCGCGCGCCGAGGACATTTCGGTGGACCGGTATATCCGCCTGTCGGATGCGCTGGTGGCAGCGGGCCTGCTTCAATAAGCGCAAAGCGCGGAGCGCTTCAAGCGGGCGTGGCGCGTGTCACGCAATGCAAGCGTGGCGCGTGTCACGCTATCCGCGCCACGCGCGTCACAACATGCGTTTTTGCGCGGCCATCCATAGCTGCATGACGTCGCGCGCACGCTCGGCAAGCAGCTTTTCCGCATCGGCCAGTGCTTGTTGCAACGTGATGGGGCCCGGCGCCAAGCTGAACGCGGCGCTGATGCCGCCGGCGTGCAGCGCTTCGTAGCCCTCGCCCAACGACCCCGCCAGCGCCACCACCGGCACGCCGGCCTGCTGCGCGATCTTGGCCACGCCCGCCGGGGTCTTGCCGCGCAGCGTTTGCGCGTCCATGCGGCCTTCGCCGGTGAACACCAGCGTGGCGCCTTCGATGGCGTCGGCCAGGCCGCCAAGCTCGGCCACAATTTCCACGCCCGGGCGAAAGTGCGCCTGCAAGAACGCCTTGGCCGCAAAGCCCAGACCACCCGCCGCGCCCGCGCCGGGTTCGTTGCGATGATCCACGCCCAGGTGGCGCGCGCACACATCGGCAAAATTGGACAGCATCTGGTCCAGCGCCAACACCTGTTCCGGCGTGGCGCCTTTTTGCGGCCCGAACACGTGCGATGCGCCATGCGGGCCGCACAGCGGATTGTCGACGTCTGACGCGATATCGATGTGGATCCTGGCCAGGCGCGGATCCAGTCCGCGCGTGTCGATGGCGGCCAACTTGCCCAGCGCGCCGCCACCGGGCGGCAGGCTGTTGCCGCCCGCGTCCAGCAGGCGCACGCCCAGCGCCGTCAGCATGCCGGCGCCCGCGTCGTTGGTGGCGGACCCGCCCAAGCCCAGGATGATGCGCGTGGCGCCCGCGTTCACGGCCGCCAGCATCAGCTCGCCCACACCGTGGCTGCTGGCGCGCATCGGGTCGCGCCTGGATGGCGAGATCAGTTCCAGCCCCGCCGCCGCCGCCATTTCGATCACGGCCGTGCCGTCTTCCAGCAGGCCCCACACGGCATCGACCTTGTAGCCCAGCGCGTCGTTCACCGTCAGCTGCTGTTCCTTGCCGCCGGTGGCGGCCAGCACGGCTTCGACCGTGCCTTCGCCGCCGTCGGCCATGGGCACGCATATCGTGTGGGCGCCGGGGCAGGCGGCTTTCACGCCGCGCGCAATGGCCGCCGCCGCGTCGGGGGCGGACACGCTTTCCTTGAAGGAGTCGGGAGCAATGACGATTTTCACGGGTTGGGGTCGCCTCGTAATCGGTGGGAGTCAGGGCTGGAGTAACTGCTGGAATAACTGCTGGAGCAAGGGCCATGATACCCGCGCCGACGCAGGCGGCGTACCATAGCGCTTTCGTTGTTTTTGCGAGAGTGGACCGTCATGCCTGTATTGCGCCGCACCAAAATTGTTGCCACCTTGGGCCCTTCGACTTCGACGCCCGAACGCATTGAAGCGCTGATCCGTGCGGGCCTTGACGTGGCCCGTTTGAACTTCTCGCACGGCAGCGCGGACGACCACCGCGACCGCGCGCGCCTGGTGCGCGACATTGCCGCCAAGCAGGGCCGTTTCGTCGCCATCATGGGCGACCTGCAAGGCCCCAAGATCCGTATCGCGCGCTTCACCGACAAGCTGGTGCAACTGCACGTCGGCCAGCCATTCACGCTGTCGCGCGTGCATCCCAAGGATGCGGGCACGGCCAGCATCGTCGGCATCGATTACCCGGAACTGGTCACGGATTGCCGCGTGGGCGACGAACTGCTGCTGGACGATGGCCGTGTCGTGCTGGTGGTGGACCGCGTCGAAGGCGATGAAGTCCACACCACCGTTACGGTGGGCGGCCCGCTGTCGAACAACAAGGGCATCAACCGCCGTGGCGGCGGCTTGTCCGCGCCCAGCCTCACCGACAAGGACCGCGTCGACATCAAGCTGGCGGCCGAAATGGAACTGGATTACGTGGCCGTGTCGTTCCCGCGCTATGGCAGCGACATCGACGAGGCCCGCGCCCTGTTGGCCGAGGCCGGCAGCCAGGCATGGATCATCGCCAAGATCGAACGCGCCGAAGCCGTGGCCGACGACGAAGCGCTGGACTCGCTGATTCGCGCCAGCGATGGCGTGATGGTGGCGCGCGGCGACCTTGGCGTGGAAGTGGGCGACGCCGAACTCGTCGGCATCCAGAAGCGCATCATCCAGCACGCGCGCACGCTGAATAAGGTGGTCATCACCGCGACGCAGATGATGGAATCCATGATCTCCAGCCCCATGCCCACCCGCGCCGAAGTGTCGGACGTGGCCAACGCGGTGCTGGACTACACCGACGCCGTGATGCTGTCGGCGGAAAGCGCGTCGGGCCAGTATCCCGTTGAAACCGTGCAAGCCATGGCGCGCGTTTGCCTGGGCGCGGAAAAGCACCCGACGTCCACCGTGTCGCATCACCGCATGGGCGAGACCTTCACGCGCTGCGATGAAACCATTGCGCTGGCGGCCATGTACGCGGCCAACCACTTTCCGGGCGTCAAGGCCATCATCGCCTTGACCGAAAGCGGGCACACGCCGCTGATCATGTCGCGCATTCGTTCGGGCGTGCCGATCTACTGCTACAGCCCGCACAGCCTGACGCAGAACCGCGTGGCGATGTTCCGGGGCGTCTACACCATTCCGTTCGCGCCGTCGGACTACGAACCGGCCGAACTCAGCGAGGCCGCCATCGACGAACTGCGCAAGCGCAACCTGGTCAAGACGGGCGACTGGGTCATCCTGACCAAGGGCGATTTCTACCGCGACAGCGGCGGCACCAACGGCATGAAGATCCTGCTGGTGGATTGACCCGGGCGTGCGGGGCCGCGACCCGGCCCCGCTACGCCCGCCTGGCCGGCTTTCAGCCAAAGAACCAGTAGCACACGCCGATGGCGGCCATCACGCCGGCCGCATCGGCGATCAGCGCGCAGCCCACCGCGTGGCGCGCGCGCAATATCCCCACCGACCCGAAGTACACCGCCAGCACGTAGAAGGTGGTTTCGGTGCTGCCCTGCATCACGGCCGACAGCAGGGCGGGGAAGCTGTCCACGCCGAAATGCGTCATGGTTTCCAGCATCATCGCGCGCGCCGCGCTGCCGGAAAACGGCTTGACCAGCGCGGTTGGCAGTGCGTCGACAAAGCGCGTGTCCCACCCGGCTTGCAGCGCCAGCCAGCGGATGCCGTCCAGCAGAAAATCCAGCGCGCCCGATGCGCGCAGCACCCCCACCGCGCACAGCATGGCCACCAGATACGGCAGCAGGCTCTTGGCAATGTCGAAGCCTTCCTTGGCGCCCTCGATGAACGTCTCGTAGACCGGCACCTTTTTCCAGGCGCCCACGACCAAGAACGCCAGCAGGATGCCGAACAGCGCCAGGTTGCCCATCACGGACGATAACGACGCGATGGCCGTGGCCGACATGCCGGCCAGCAGCGCCATGAAGCCGCCCATGAGCAAGGCCGCGCCGCCCAGCCACAGCATCACTACCGGGTCGGTCAGCCGCAGGCGCTGGCACACGGCCACGGCAAGAAAGCCCGCCAACGTCGACGCGCTGGTTGCCAGCAGGATGGGCAGGAATACCAGCGTGGGGTCAGCCGCGCCCTGCTGCGCGCGGAACATGAACAGCGTGACGGGCAGCAGCGTCAGCGATGACGCGTTCAGCACCAGGAACAGGATCTGCGCGTTGCTGGCGGTTTCAGGCGTGGGGTTCAGGGATTGCAGTTCGCGCATGGCGCGCAGGCCGATGGGGGTGGCGGCGTTGTCCAGCCCCAGACCGTTGGCCGCGAAGTTCAGCGTGATCAGACCGATGGCGGGGTGATTGCGCGGCACGCCGGGCATCAGGCGTGCGAACAGCGGCCCCAGCAGGCGCGCCAGCTTTTCCACCAGCCCGGCGGCTTCGGCGATACGCAGGAAGCCCAGCCACAAGGTCAGCGTGCCGAACAGCAGCACCATCACTTCGACCGACACGCGCGCCATGTCGAACAGGCTGGCCACCATCAGGCGAAAGACGTCGGGGTCTCCAATGGCCAGCCAGCGGTACAGCGCGGCGGCGGCGGCGGTCAGGAAGAAGCCCAGCCAGAGTTTGTTCAGCATGCGTGACGATGCCCGGACAGCGGTTGATTGCGCACCAGCGCGGGGACGCTCATTGTCGCAGAGTCAGCCCTGGCCAGCTTGGCCGCGCGGCGCCAATTCTGGTACTTTGGGCCGAACCGCCCTAGGGCCATAACAGTGAGGGACACTCATGGATTTCAATGCCTGGCGCCGTCGCCGCATCTCGGAACCCGCGTACCGCTGGGCGCGCAACGCCTTGCCCCCCATGTCGGCCACCGAGCGCGAGGCCATCGAGGCCGGAGACACCTGGTGGGACGCCGACCTGTTCACCGGCAACCCCAACTGGCGCAAGCTGCTGGACGTGCCCGCCGCCACCCTCACCCCCGAAGAGCAGGCCTTTATCGATGGCCCCGTGGCGCAGCTGTGCACGATGCTGGACGAATGGGACATCACCTGGAACCGGCGCGACCTGCCACCGCAAGTCTGGAGCTTTCTGAAATCGCAGCGCTTTTTCGGCATGATCATTCCGCGCCGCTATGGCGGGCTGGGCTTTTCCCCGTACGCGCATTCCGAAGTGGTGCGCCGCATATCGGCCTATTCCATCACGGCGGGCGTGACCGTCATGGTGCCCAATTCACTGGGCCCCGGCGAACTGCTGATGCAGTTCGGCACGCCCGCGCAGCGTGATTACTGGTTGCCGCGCCTGGCCGATGGCCGCGAGGTGCCGTGCTTCGGGCTGACCAGCCCCGAGGCGGGCTCGGATGCCGCGTCCATGGTGGACACGGGCGTCGTCTGCCGCCAGGTGGTCGATGGCCGCGAACTGATCGGTATCCGGCTCAACTGGCACAAGCGCTACATCACGCTGGGGCCGGTGGCCACGGTGCTGGGGCTGGCGTTCAAGATGTCAGACCCCGACGGCATTCTGGGCGGCCCGGCAGACATCGGCATTTCGGTGGCGCTGGTGCCCACCGAGGCGCCGGGCGTGGAAATCGGCCGACGCCATCTGCCGGCCATGCAGGTGTTTCAGAACGGCCCGAACAAAGGGCGCGATGTGTTCGTGCCGCTGGATGCGCTGATCGGCGGCGAGGCCCGCGCCGGCCAGGGCTGGAAGATGCTGATGAGCGCCTTGGCCGCCGGGCGCGGCATTTCGCTGCCGTCGCTGTCGGCCGCTGCCGCCGTCATGTGCGCGCACACCACCGGCATGTACGCGCGGGTGCGTGAGCAGTTCGGCATCCCCATCGGCAAGTTCGAAGGCGTGCAGGAACAGTTGGCCCGGCTGGCGGGCAACGCCTATCTGGTCGAGGCGGCGCGCCGCCTGACCTGCGCCGCGCTGAACCAGGATGTAAAGCCGGCCGTTGTGTCCGGCATCATGAAATACCACGCCACCGAGCGCATGCGCGATTCGGTCAACGCCGCGATGGACGTGCACGCGGGCCGCGCGGTCATCGACGGCCCCAGCAACTACCTGGGCGCGCTGTACCGCGCGGTGCCCATCGCCATCACGGTCGAAGGCGCCAACATCCTGACGCGCAACCTCATCATCTTCGGGCAGGGCGCCATCCGCGCGCATCCCTATCTGATGCCGGAAATGCTGGCGCTGGCCAACCCCGACGAAGAACGCGGTATCGAGGTGTTCCATGACGTATTCTGGCGCCATCTGCGGCACGCCGGCAAGAACACGCTGCGTGCGATCGGGCGCGCCTGGTCGGGCGCCTTGCTGGCGCCGTCGCCGGTGTCCGGCCCTACGGCCGGGCACTACCGGCGGCTGGGACGCTATGCGTCCGGTTTTGCGCTGTTGGCCGACGCTACGTTGGCGCAATTGGGTGGCGGGCTGAAGCGGCGCGAAATGATCTCGGCGCGGCTGGGCGATGTGTTGTCGCAGCTTTACCTGCTGTCGGCGGTGCTCAAGCGTTGGGAAGACGAAGGCCGCAAGCACGACGATCTGCCGCTGGTGCATTGGTGCATGGAACAAGGCTACGCCAGCATCGAGAAAAGCCTGGACGACGTGCTGCGCAACCTGCCGGGCCGCGTGCTGGCGTGGGGCCTGCGCGCCGCCATCCTGCCGTGGCGCCTGGCACGCGGGCCGAACGACGCCCTGACGCGCGCCTGCGCAGACCTGCTGTTGAAGCCATCACCTACGCATGACCGGCTGGCGGCCGATCTGCATCGCGAGCCGGGCAGCGGCGCGGGGGCTGGCGTACTGCTGGGGGGCGGCCGCGCGGGCAGCGACCCCTTGGCGGATCTGACCCGCGCCTTCGCGCTGGTTGAAGCGGTGCAGCCCATCCGCGACCGCCTGCGCCAGTCGAACGTGCGCAATTGGCGCCAGGCGCATCAGCTGGGCGCCATCACGGACGCCCAGGCCGCGCAGCTGGAGGCGGCGGACGCGATGGTGTCCAAGGTCTTGCAGGTGGATGATTTTGCGCCGCAAGAGCTGTCGCCCCAGGCGGCAAGCCCTGATTCGACGTCCGCTTCCGAACAGGCCCCGGAACCCGACGCTTAGTCGTCGGCGTTCGGATCCATGCCCGGAAACAGGATTTCAGTGAAGCCGAACTTCGTGAAATCCTGAATGCGCGATGGGTACAGGCGGCCGATCAGGTGGTCGCATTCGTGCTGCACCACGCGGGCATGAAAGTCTTCGGCTTCGCGCTCGATCAACTGGCCATACGGGTCGCGGCCGCTGTAGCGGATGTGGCGATAGCGCGGCACCAGCCCGCGCAGGCCGGGCACCGACAGGCAGCCTTCCCAGCCGTCTTCCATCTCGTCCGACAGCGGCGTGATGACCGGGTTGCACAAGATGGTCTGCGGCACGGGGGGCGCGTCGGGATAGCGGTCGTTGCGGTCAAAGCCGAAGATCACCAATTGCAGGTCCACGCCGATCTGCGGCGCCGCCAGCCCCACGCCTTGCGCGGCCGCCATGGTTTCAAACATGTCGTCGATCAGGGCGTGCAGCTCGGGCGTGTCGAATGTATCGACGGGTGGGGCCACGCGCAGCAGGCGCGGGTCGCCCATTTTCAGGATGGGGTGGATCATGGCGGTACGCGTCAGTCCTGACGGCCTTTCTTCTGGATGAACTCGATCTTGTAGCCGTCCGGGTCTTCCACAAAGGCGATCACGGTCTTGCCGTGCTTCATCGGGCCGGCTTCGCGGGTGACCTTGCCGCCGCGTTCCTTGACCTTGTCACAGGCTTCGTAGGCGTTGTCCACTTCCAGCGCGATGTGGCCGTAGCCGTTGCCCAGGTCGTACTTTTCGGTGTCCCAGTTGTGGGTCAGTTCGATGACCGCGCCTTCGGATTCGTCTTGATAACCCACGAAGGCCAGCGTGAACTTGCCTTCCGGGTAGTCGTTGCGGCGCAGCACGCGCATGCCGAGCACGTTGGTGTAGAAATCGATGGATTTATCAAGGTTGCCGACTCGCAGCATGGTGTGGAGCATACGCATGGAGATCTTCCTTAGGCGATGAGGGGTTGTGGCAGGAACCCGGGGTTGCCCGAGTGTTGCCGCGTAATGCCGATGTCGCGCAGTGCGCCGCCCATGGCGGCGACCGCCTGCCGCATCTGGTCCGCGCCAAAGGCGCCGATGCAGCCGACCCGGAACGTGGGTTGTTCGGTGTTGAAGAAATTACTGAGCACGTAGCCGCGCGCCTTCAGGGCGTCCACGAACAATTGCAGATGCCAGTTCGGGGAATCCGGCGCATGCACGTTGACGACGATGGGGCCTTGCAGATCGCGCGATAGGTAGGGCGTCAGGCCCAGTTCGCTGACGCCATCATAAAGCGTGCGCATGTTGGCCGTGTAACGCGCCAGCCGCGCCTCGCGGCCTTCCTGGCGGTACAGGTCCAGCGCCACGGCCAGCGCCGCCAGCGTGGGTGCGGGCGGCGTGAAGCGCGGGCCGGCATTGGGCGCCAGCGTGTGTTGATAGATGTCGGCCAGGTCCAGCGACCAGCTGCCCGCGTTGCCGCGCGCGGCCTCCAGGCGGTCGCGGCGGGCCACGACGAACGCGGCGCCGGGCAGCCCTTCCAGGCATTTATTGGCCGTCAGCACCACGGCATCCACGGCGGGCAGGGAGGAGACATCCAGCGGCAACGCGCCGAAGGCGGATACCGCGTCGACGATGACGCGGCGGCCCAGCGCGTGGGCAATGCGCGCCAACGCCGGCACGTCGTGGCAGATGCCGCTGCCCGTTTCGCTATAGACCAGCGCCAGGTGCGTCAGCGTGGGGTCTTGTTCCAGCGCGGCGGCCACGGCGGCCGGGTCCAGGCGTTCGGTGGCGCCCACCGCCAGCGGCACGGCGATGCGTCCGGCGTCGCTGGCCAACTTTTGCAGGCGGGCCGCGTACGCGCCAGTGGACGGCGCCAGCAGGCGGCCGCCGGGCGGCACGAAGGTGCGCACGGCGGCTTCCACCGCAAAGTGGCCGCAGCCGGGCAGCGCCAGCGCCACGTGCTCGTCGGCCAAGCCCTGGGCCACCTGCAAGACGCCGTCGCAGACCTGTCGGTAGGCTGCGCGGAAATCGTTGTCCCACGGCGCGTAGTCTTGCGCCATGGCGGCCTTCACCCGCGCGTCGGTCGTGACCGGGCCAGGAATCAGCAGCAACATTGTCTTGTCTCCAGTGCGCCTCAGAACTGAGGCAGCGAAGCGGGGTCGTGGCGCCGCAGGACGTTCTTGGCGTCTTCGAAGTCGGGAAGGATCTGGCCGACTTCGCGCCAGAAGTCCTGACTGTGGTTCATCTCGCGCAGATGCGCAAGCTCGTGCGCGATGACGTAGTCGATGATGCCGGGCGCGAAATGGATCAGGCGCCAGTTCAGCATGATGTTGCCGTCGCTGGTGCAGGAGCCCCAGCGCGTGGCGGCGGACGACAGTCGCCAGCGGCGGATCTTCAAGCCGCTGATTTGCAGGAAGTGCGCCAGCCGCGCGCCGAACCAGGCGCCCGCGCGCTGCTGTAGCCAGGCTTGCGCGGCGTCGCGGATGCGGCTTTGGTCGGCCGTGGACGGCAGCGCCAGCCACAGCGTGTCGCCGTCCTCGGGCGCGTCGGCATCGCCCGACAGGCGCGACTGGCGGCTGTCGCCGCCTACGCCGATCAGGATGCGCTTGCCCAGGTAAGGCAGTTCGCCGCCCGCCTGCCAGCGCGTGTGCGCCATGGCCAGCTGCTGCTTGCGAGCGTGCCATTCGCGCAGCTTGGTGACGATCCAGCGCGCTTTCTCGCGGACCGCGTCGTCAATCTGCGTCAGCGTGACCCAGCTGGGCGCGGTGACCCGCAGGCCGTCGTCGGTGATGACAAAGCCAATGCTGCGCCGGCGCGAACGCAGCAGCACGAAGCCGATGGGTTGTTGGTCGGTGGGAATTTCGCGCCAGCGCGCGCCGGGCGGCAGCGGGTCGGGGCAGGGCGTGGGCACGCGCGAGGCGGCATTGGGCGACAGCGTCAGCAGCGGCTCGCCCTTGCCGGCATCGCCTTGAGAGGCGTCGGGGAACAAGTTCACCGGTGTGACAGGCTGGGGCTGGGGCTGAGGCTGCGGTTCAAGCCTGGGCTGCGGCCGCGGCTTCGGCGTGGCGATCAGCGGCGACGCGCCGTGGGGCGCGTCGTGTTCTTGCATGTCGAACAAGAGTTCGAGCTGATCAGTGCTGGGCATACCTTTCAGGATTCAGACGCCGCATTTCCCCTTCGATCCATTCCTGAACCTTCTGGTTCAGTTCGTCGGGGGAGAGTCCTTTGGATTCTATCGCGGGACCGATCGACAGGGTGACCAGCCCCGGATATTTGACGAAAGCGTTGCGCCGCCAGCACTCGCCGGCGTTGTGCGCCACCGGAATAACCACCGCGCCGGTGCGCGAGGCCAGCAGCGCTCCGCCCATCTTGAAGCGCGCCGTCTTGCCCGGCGGCACGCGCGTGCCCTCGGGAAACAGCAGCGGCCAGCGGCCTTCGTCCATGCGCGTCTGGCCCTGCTTGACCACCTGGTCGAAGGCGTCGCGGCCCTTCGAGCGGTCAATGGCAATCATGCGCAGCAGCGCCAGGCCCCAACCGAAGAACGGCACCATGTGCAGTTCTTTCTTGTAGACGAAGCACACTTCGCGCGGCATGTGCGCGGGAAAGAACAGCGTTTCCCAGGCCGACTGGTGCTTGGACAGGATCACCGCCGGGCCGTCGGGCAGGTTTTCCCAGCCCTTGACCTGCCAGCGGATACCGCAGAACACCTTGGCGCCCCAGATGGCCAGGCGCGGCCAGCCCACCGTCAGCTTGTAGCGCCAATGCAGCGGCAGCGGCGCCCACAGGATGCACAGGAACGCGTAGGGAATGACCGTGATGGCCAGGAACAGGAAATACAGCAGCGAACGTAGCCGGGCCATTGAATCAATTGTCCTGAAGCAGAATGTCGACCACGGCCGACAGGTCTTCGCAGACCCGGGTGTTCTCGGGCAGGCCGCCCTTGGCCAGCGTCTTCTTGCCGTTGCCGGTGTGCACCAACCACGGCGCGCAGCCCACGGCCGCCGACGCTTGCAGATCGCGCAGCGAATCGCCCACCGCCGGCACGCCGGCCAGGCTGATGTCGTAGCGATGGCCGATCTGTTCGAACAGGCCCGGGCGCGGCTTGCGGCAGGTGCAGTTGTCATCCGGCCCGTGCGGGCACAGGAACACGGCGTCGATCGTGCCGCCCACGGCGGCCAGTTCGCGCCGCATCTTGGTGTGGATGGCGGTCAGCGTGTCCATGTCGAACAGGCCGCGCGCCAGGCCCGACTGGTTGCTGGCCACCACCACTTTCCAGTCGGCCTGCGTCAGCCGCGCAATGGCTTGCAGGCTGCCGGGCAGGGCGATCCATTCGTCGGGATTCTTGACGAACGCATCGCTGTCCTGATTGATGACGCCGTCGCGGTCTAGGATGATCAGTTTCACTGTGCCAGCCTGGAAATGTCGGCCACCTGGTTCATCAGGCCATGCAGCTGGCTCAACAACGCCAGCCGGTTGGCGCGCACGGCCGGGTCTTCGGCCATGACCATGACGTCGGCAAAGAAGGCGTCCACCGGTTCGCGGGCTTGCGCCAGCGTGGACAGGCTGCCGGCAAAGTCGCCGGCGGCCAACTGGGCTTCGGCTTGCGGGCGCAGCGTGGCGACCGTGGCGGCCAAGGCCTTTTCAGCCGGTTCCACCAGCGCGGCGTCGTTCACCGAACCGATCTCGCCCTCGGCCTTTTTCAGCAGGTTGCCGATACGCTTGTTGGCGGCGGCCAGGCTGGCGGCTTCGGGCAGTTGCGCGAATGCGGCGGCGGCGCGCACGCGTTCGGCCACCTGATGCAGCGGCGGCGTCAGCGCAATCACGGCTTCCACCGCGTTGCGGTCGAAGTCGTTGATGAGCTGGTTGCGATAGCGCTCGTAGATGAAGGTGCGCACTTCGGCCAGCGTGTCGGCCGGAATCTTCCCGGCGGGGAAGGTGCCGGCGGCCAGGGTCAACAGGCCGTCGAGCGACAGCGGGCCGTCCTGGCTGACCTTCAGCCAGCCGCCGGCCGCCAGTTGTTCAAACGCGCTGATTAGGCCCAGCGCCGCGCGGCGCAGGCCGAAGGGGTCGCGCTCGCCCGTGGGCGCCAGGCCGATGGCCCAGATGCCGACCATCGTTTCCACGCGCTCGGCGATGAACAGCGTGGCGGCGGTCAGCGTGTCTGGCGTGACGGGGGCGTCGTAGCGGTTGCGGTATTGCGTGCGCAGCGCTTGCACGACGCTGTCCGGCTCACCATCGCCGGCTGCGTAGTAAGCGCCCATGATGCCTTGCAGCTCGGGGAATTCGCCCACCATGTTCGAACCCAGGTCGGCCTTGGCCAGCATGGCGGCGCGGTCGGCGGCGGCAACGTCGCCGCCCAGTTGCTCGGCCACGCCACGCGCGATGGCGCGCACGCGTTCGACGCGTTCAAGCTGGGTGCCCAGCTTGTTGTGATAAACGATGGAACCCAGCTGCTCCACGCGCGAAGCCAGCGGCGTCTTGCGATCGGTTTCGAAGAAGAACTGCGCATCCGCCAGGCGCGGACGCACCACGCGCTGGTTGCCTTCGACGATATTCACCGGGTTGTCCGTGTGCATGTTGCTCACGATCAGGAAGCGGTGCGTCAGGCGGCCGGTGGCCGGGTCGAATAGCGGGAAATACTTCTGGTTCAGCCGCATGGTCAGGATCAGGCATTCCTGCGGCACTTGCAGGAACTGCTCTTCAAACTGGCCCACGTACACGGTGGGGTGTTCGACCAGCGCCGTCACTTCGTCCAGCAGCGCGGCCACTTCCGGGTCATCGCCCAGCGTGGCCGACAGGCGGCCGGCGTGGTCCAGCAACTGACGCTGGATCTCATCGCGGCGGCCTTCGAAGGACGCCACGACGCGGCCTTTTTCCGCCAGCGTGGCGGCGTAGGAATCGGCATCGGCAAACGAGACCGGGCCGGCGGACATGAAGCGGTGGCCCAGCGTGTCGCGGCCGGCCTGCATGCCCAGCGTGGACACGGGCACCACGTCGGCGCCGAACAGGGCGACCAGGCCATGCGCCGGGCGCACGAACTTGACGGTGGTGACGCCGTCGGCCAGCTGATAGCGCATCACCTTGGGAATCGGCAGGCTGTTCAACGCCGTGTCGATGCCTTCCTGCAAACCGGCAGCCAGCGACGAACCGGTGGCGGTGCCGCGGGCAACCAGGTAGTCCTGCTTGCCGTCGGATTCGCGGTCCAGCGTGGACAGGTCTATGTTTTCCAGGCCCTTGGCGGCCAGCTTCTTTTGCAGTGCGGGCGTGGCCTTGCCGTCTTCGGTCAGGCCGATCTTGGCGGGCATCAGCTTTTCGGCATAGGGCTGGTCGGGCGCCTGCTCCAGCACGGCGGACAGATGCACGGCCAGGCGGCGCGGCGTGGAATACGCGGTCACGGCGCAGCCGTCGGCCAACAGGCCGTGGCGTTCCAGCGTGGCGCGCACGCCTTCGGCAAAGGCCTGGCCCAGCTTTTGCAGGGCCTTGGGCGGCAGTTCTTCGGTCAGCAGTTCGACCAGCAGGGGGCGGATGTTCGTCGTCATTTATGCAGCCTCCCCGGCGGCCTGGTTGCGGCGCAGCATGGGAAAGCCCAGTCGTTCGCGGGAATCGAAATAAGCCTGCGCGACGGCGCGCGACAGGTTGCGGATGCGGCCGATGTAGGCGGCGCGCTCGGTCACGCTGATCGCGCCGCGCGCGTCCAGCATGTTGAAGGTGTGCGCGGCTTTCAGCGCGGCCTCGTAGGCCGGCAGCGCCAGGGGCACTTCCATCAGGCGCTTGGCCTCGGCTTCGTAGTCGTTGAAGTGCGCAAACAGCATGTCGGCCGACGAGTGCTCGAAGTTGTAGGTCGACTGCTCGACCTCGTTCTGGTGGAACACGTCGCGGTACAGCACGCGGTTGCCGTTGGCGCCTTCGGTCCAGACCAGGTCGTAGACGCTTTGCACCTCTTGCAGGTACATGGCCAAGCGTTCCAGGCCGTAGGTGATTTCGCCGGTGGTGGGGGTGCAATCCAGCCCGCCCACCTGCTGGAAGTACGTGAATTGCGTCACTTCCATGCCGTTCAGCCAGACCTCCCAGCCCAGGCCCCAGGCGCCCAGCGTGGGGTTTTCCCAGTCGTCTTCCACAAAGCGGATGTCGTGTTGGGTGGGGTCGATGCCCAGCGCCTTCAGCGAACCGATGTACAGGTCCAGGATGTCGGGCGGCGCGGGCTTGAGCACCACCTGGTATTGGTAATAGTGCTGGAGACGATTGGGGTTTTCGCCGTAGCGGCCATCCTTGGGGCGGCGCGAGGGCTGTACGTAGGCGGCGCGCCACGGCTCCGGGCCGATCGCGCGCAGGAACGTGGCCGTGTGCGAGGTACCGGCGCCGACTTCCATGTCGTAGGGTTGCAGCAGGGCGCAACCCTGCTTGTCCCAGTATTCCTGGAGCGTAAGGATGATTTGCTGAAAGGTGAGCATAGGATTCTTGGAATTCGACCGCCGGGCAAGGCCTGCCGTGGGCGTGGGAAACCGGGCATTTTAACTGGCCCGGGGCCGTCCCGTTTGGCGGGCGCCGCCGCGCGGTTACATCTATGTCCGGACGGCATCCCCCGGCCGGGCCAGGTGTGCCCCTGGCGGACGCTTGGGGGCGGCCTCGCTGCGCCTGCAAACCAATGGTCGTATGATTCCGGGTTACGTCCCAAGTCTTATATAAAACCCGGAACCCGATTCCGAGAAATCCCGGAAGGAGCAGTCCTATGTCAGACCTGATCACGGTGGAAGTCACCGACGGCATCCAGATCATCACGATCAACCGCCCCGAAGCCAAGAACGCCATCAACCTGGAAACCGCCCAGGCCATGGCCGCCGCGCTGGACCAGCTGGACAGCCGCGACGACATCCGCATCGGCATCCTGACGGGTGGCGGCGGCACGTTCTCGTCGGGCATGGACTTGAAGGCATTCGCCAAATCCGGGCAGCGCCCCTACGTTGAAGGCCGTGGTTTTGCCGGCCTGAACGAACGCCCGCCCAAGAAGCCGCTGATCGCCGCCGTGGAAGGCTACGCGCTGGCCGGTGGCTGCGAAATGGCCTTGGCTTCCGACCTGATCGTGGCCGCCAACAACGCCAAATTCGGCCTGCCTGAAGTCAAGCGCGGCCTGGTGGCCGGCGCCGGCGGCATGCTGCGCCTGCCGCGCCGCCTGCCGTACCACATCGCCATGGAAGTGATCTTGACGGGCGAAATGCTGACGGCTGAACGCGCTTACTCGTTCGGCCTGGTCAACCGCCTGACCGAGCCGGGCGGCGCATTGGCCGGCGCGCTGGAACTGGCGCGCGCCATTGTTGAAAACGGCCCGCTGGCCGTGCAGACCGCCAAGAGCATCGTGTCGCAGGCCGTTGATTGGGAACAGGACGGCATGTTCGACCGCCAACGCCCGTTGATCGCCCATATCTTTTCGTCGGCCGACGCCAAGGAAGGCGCCACCGCTTTCGCTGAAAAGCGCAAGCCGGTCTGGCAAGGCAAGTAATGAGTATCTCCGGCCGCCTTTCAAGGCGGCCGGGCAACAATAACGATCTGTGCTCCCTTGTGGTTAGCTTCACCCGCCAGCCGCGTTTTCAATATCCAGTTTTCCATCTAGACCCGCAAATCGCCATGTCCGTCATCATTAAAGAAGAAGACTTCATCCAGTCGATAGCCGATGGCATCCAGTTCATCAGCTACTACCACCCCGTCGACTACATCCGCCATCTGGCCCGCGCGTACGAGCGCGAGGAAAGCCCCGCCGCGCGTGACGCGATGGCGCAGATCCTGACCAATTCCCGCATGTGCGCCGAAGGCAAGCGTCCGCTGTGCCAGGACACCGGCATCGTCAACGTCTTCCTGAAGATCGGCATGAGCGTGCGCTTTGACACCAAGCGCACCTTGCAGGAACTGTGCGACGAAGGCGTGCGCCGTGGCTACCTGAACCCGGACAATCCGCTGCGCGCCTCCGTGCTGGACGACCCGCTGTTCGCCCGCAAGAATACGCGCGACAACACGCCGTGTATCCTGCACGTCGAACTGGTCCAGGGCGACAAGGTCGACGTGCAGATCGCTTCCAAGGGCGGCGGTTCTGAAAACAAATCCAAGTTCGCCATGCTCAATCCCAGCGACTCGCTGGTCGATTGGGTGCTGAAAACCGTCCCGACGATGGGCGCCGGCTGGTGCCCGCCGGGCATGCTGGGCATCGGCGTTGGCGGCACCGCTGAAAAGGCCATGCTGATGGCCAAGCAGTCGTTGATGGAAGACATCGACATGTACGAACTGCTGGCCCGTGGCCCGCAGAACAAGCTGGAAGAACTGCGCATCGAGCTGTACGAAAAGGTTAACGCGCTGGGTATCGGCGCGCAGGGCCTGGGCGGCCTGACGACCGTGCTGGACGTCAAGATCAGCACCTTCCCCACGCACGCCGCGTCCAAGCCGGTTGCCATGATCCCGAACTGCGCCGCCACGCGTCACGCGCACTTTGAACTGGACGGCACGGGCCCCGCGCGCCTGGACCCGCCGTCGCTGTCCGAATGGCCCGAAGTGCATTGGGCGCCGGACTACAACAAGTCCAAGCAAGTCGACCTGAACACGCTGACCAAGGAAGAAGTGGCCAGCTGGAAGCCGGGTCAGACGCTGCTGCTGTCGGGCAAGATGCTGACCGGCCGCGACGCCGCGCACAAGCGCATCCAGGACATGCTGGCCAAGGGCGAGCCGCTGCCGGTGGACTTCACCAACCGCGTGATCTATTACGTGGGTCCGGTGGATCCGGTGGGCGATGAAGTGGTCGGCCCCGCCGGTCCCACCACCGCCACGCGCATGGACAAGTTCACTGACATGATGCTTGAGAAGACGGGCCTGATCTCGATGATCGGCAAGTCCGAACGTGGCCCGGTCGCCATCGAAGCCATCAAGAAGCACGGCTCGGCCTACCTGATGGCCGTGGGTGGCGCGGCCTACCTGGTGTCCAAGGCCATTCGCGGCGCCAAGGTGCTGGGCTTTGCCGACCTGGGCATGGAAGCCATCTACGAATTCGACGTGAAGGACATGCCGGTGACCGTGGCGGTGGACGCCAAGGGCACGTCGGTCCACACGACGGGTCCGAAGGAATGGCAGGCCAAGATCGGGAAGATCCCGGTTGCGGTGGCGTAATCCACGCAGCGTTGCGCGCTGACATAAAAACGGCCGCTGAGAAATCAGCGGCCGTTTTTTTTGACGCGGCGTGGCATGGCGCCTAGGCGCCGCGCGTGCCCTTCGTGAACGCCGCTATCGCGTCCGGCGATTTGCCCAGCACCTCGCGCAGCACTTCCTCCGTGTGTTCGCCCAGCAGCGGTGGGGCGCGCCGATACACCACCGGCGACCCCGAAAAGCGCAATGGGCTGGCCGTCACCGGCGCCACGCCGCCCAAGGGATGCGGCATGTCGCGGCGCAACTGCCGGGCCTGCGCCTGCGGGTGCGCAAAGGCCTGCGCAATATTGTTGATCGGGCCGCATGGCACGCCCACCGCTTCCAGTTTGGCAATCCAGTCGTCGCGGCGGCCTTCCTGCATGATCGCCGTCAGGATGCCGATCAGTGTTTCGCGGTTCGTCACGCGCAACCGGTTCGTGGCAAAGCGCGGGTCGTCGCCCAATTCCGGCACGCCGATGGCGCGGCAGTACGCGCGGTACTGCGATTCATTGCCCGTGGCCACGATCAGGTGGCCGTCGCTGGCGGCGAACACCTGATACGGCACCACGTTCTGGTGGGCGTTGCCCGCGCGGGTGGGGGCCACGCCAGAGTTGAAGTAGTTGGAATTCTGGTTTGCCAACAATGCCACGTGGCTGTCCAACAGGGCGATGTCCAGATGCTGCCCCAAGCCGCTGCGATGCCGTTCCTGCAAGGCCGCCAGAATCGCTACGGTGGCGTACATGCCGGTGACGATGTCTGTCACCGCCACGCCCGCCTTCTGCGGGCCGCCGCCGGGCAAGTCGTCGCGTTCGCCGGTGATGCTCATCAGCCCGCCCATGCCCTGGATCATGAAGTCGTAGCCGGGGCGCTGTGCAAAGGGTCCGTCCTGCCCAAAGCCCGTGACCGAGCAGTAGATCAGGCGCGGGTTGACGGCCTTCAGGCTGTCGTAGTCCAGCCCGTATTTGGCCAGGCCGCCCACCTTGAAGTTTTCGACCAGGATGTCGCTGACAGCGGCCAGCTCGCGGATCAGCGCCGCGCCTTCGGGCGTGGCCATGTCCGCTTCCACCGAACGCTTGTTGCGGTTGGCGCTGAGGTAATAGGCGGACTCGCTGGTGTCCTGGCCGTCGCCATCCTTCAGGTACGGCGGCCCCCAGGCGCGCGTGTCGTCGCCCACGCGCGGGCGTTCGATCTTGATGACGTCGGCGCCCAGATCGGCCAGGTTCTGCGTGCACCAGGGGCCGGCCAGGATGCGCGACAGGTCCAGCACGCGGATGCCGTCCAGCGCGGGCGCGCGCGTCATGATTGCACCGTCGCGGTACCGTGGCTCATCACCACGACGTTGCGTTCGCGCGAGCGCGCCAGGAACTGGATCTGCCCGTCCGGCAGCCGCCAGATGTCGCATTGCAGCGTTTCACCGGGATACACCGGCGCCGAGAAACGCGTGTTCAGGCTGGTCAGCCGCGAGGCGTCGTAGTCGCAGCAGCTTTTCACGATCGCGTGCGCCACCACGCCATACGAGCACAGCCCATGCAGGATGGGGCGCGGATACCCGGCCTGGCGCGCGACCTCGGGGTCGACATGCAGCGGATTGGGGTCGGCGTTCAAGCGATACAACAGTGCGGCGTTGGGGGCGATGCGCATTTCGCAGCGCAGGGTCGGGTCGCCGTCCGGCGCGGCGGGCAGGGGCTCCGGGCTGGCATCGCCCTGGCCAAAGCCGCCGTCGCCCCGGCAGAAGGTGCTTTGCCGCAAGGTGGCCAGGCAGGCGCCGTCCTCGCCGTGCAGCGTGCGTTCGGTGATGACGATGGCGCCTTTGTCCGCGCCCTTGTCGATCACATGCGTGTTGCGGCTGCGGCTGGTGACCTGGCCCGCCGGCGGCAGCGGCGCGTGCACGGTCAGGCGTTGTTCGCCGTGCACCACCTTGACCCAGTCGATGCTGCTGCGCGCATCGCGCACCCAGAAGCCCGGGTACGCCAGCACGACGCCCATCGTGGGAAATGCTTGCAGGTCTTCTTCGTACACGTAGCGCAGCTGGCGGGTGTCCTCGGGGTCCTGGCCCAAGCCGATGCCCAGCGCGTACAGCATGGTGTCTTTGTGGTCGTAGCGCTGACGGACCTCGTCAAAGCGCCAGTTCTTTACGGTCGCGTAATCCAGCGGCATGGCGGTCTCAGATGGGGTCCCAGTCGATCACGTCGGGCGAACGCTCCAACGCGTAGAAGTGCTTGCGCATGGCAGGCACGGCGATGTCGGCGATGCGTTCGGGCGTCCAGCCTTCGCTGTGGTGCACCGTGCGCAGCGGGCGCGGCTGGCTGATCAACATGATTTCGTTGGCGCGCACCGCGAAGATCTGCGCGGTGATTTCGCTCGCCGCGTCGCTGGCCAGAAACACGGCCATCGGCGCGACCTTGCCCGCTTCCATCTTCTTCAGTTTTTCGACGCGCGCTTTCTCTTCGTCGGTTTCCGCCGGAATGGAACTGGTCATGCGGCTCCAGGCAAAGGGCGCAATGCAGTTCGAACGCACGTTGTAGCGCGCCATGTCCAGCGCGATGGATTTGGACAGCGCCACGATGCCCAGCTTCGCGGCCGCGTAGTTGGCCTGGCCGAAGTTGCCGATCAGGCCCGAGGTGGATGTCATGTGCACGAACGCGCCCGATTCCTGCTCGCGGAAATACGGCGCGGCCGCGCGGCTCATGAAGAACGAACCGTTCAGGTGCACGTCGATCACCTGGCGCCATTCCTCTTCGCTCATCTTGTGGAAAACCCGGTCGCGCAGATTGCCCGCGTTGTTGACGACGGCATCGATGCGTCCGAACGCGTCGATGGCCGTCTGAACGACGCGGCTGGCGCTGTCGTACGCCGCCACGCTGTCGGTGTTGGCCACCGCCTGTCCGCCTGCCGCCGTGATTTCGCGCACGACTGCTTGTGCGGGGCCTTCGCCGCCGCCTTCGCCGGTCAGCGACACGCCGATGTCGTTCACCACCACCTTGGCGCCCGCCTCGGCCATCGCCAGCGCAATGCTGCGCCCGATGCCTCCGCCCGCGCCGGTGACGACCACTACCTTTCCGGAAACGATGCCGCTCATTGCCCTGACTCCTTTGCTGCGGCGCACGCGCCGTCGATGGAAAACAGTTCCGCATCAACCGGTCTGGTTCATGGGAATGCCCCATGGTAGATTCGTGGCGGCATTCGAAGAATTCAAAATTAGAAATGCCCCCCTTCTGCGTGGTGGAACATGAGACATGATCTGACGGACCTGCGTTTGTTCTTGAACGTGGGCGAAACCCTCAACCTGACCCGGGCCGCGGAACGCACGTTCCTGTCCTTGCCGGCGGCAAGTGCCCGGGTCAAGCACATGGAAGAAGCCTTCAAGGCGCGCCTGTTGGTGCGGCTGGCCACGGGCGTGGCGCTGACGCCGGCGGGCGAGGTGCTGCTCAAGCACGCCAATGCCGTCTTTCGACAGCTGGAATGCCTGAACGCGGATCTGCAACCCTATGCCAGCGGCCTGAAAGGGCGCTTGCGCCTGCTGGCCAACACCACGGCCACCAATTCGTTCCTGGCCGATGCCTTGTCCACGTTCCTGGCGGAAAACCCTGACGTGGACGTCGAGCTCGAAGAGAAAATTTCTGGCGACATTGTCATCGCCATCCGCGCGGGCGCGGGTGACCTGGGGCTGGTGGCCGGCAATATCGACGTTGAAGGCCTGGATGTCACGCCCTTGTTTCGCGACGAGCTCACCGTGGTGACGTCGCTGGACCATCCGCTGGCCGCCTCCCAGTCCGCGCACTTCGCGGACCTGGTCGACGCCTACCAGTTCGTGGGCATCCACCCCGACAGCGCCATCCAGACCTTTCTGGAAGACATTGCCAGCGGCCTGGGCAAGCGCCTGTGCCAGCGCGTGCACGTGGGCAGCTTCGAAGCGGTGTGCCGCATGGTCGAGGCGGGCGCGGGCATTGCCGTGGTGCCACGCGCCTGCGCCGCGCGCTACAGCCGCCCCGATGCGCTGCACGTGCTGAAGCTGGAAGACGCCTGGGCGCTGCGCGACCGCTTGCTGTGCCGCCAGCGCGGCCGCGACCTGCCCAGCTTTGCCGAGTGCTTCATCGAGCACGTGCAACGCGCGGCGCGCGGCCAGTCGGCGTAAGCCGGCCCTCGTGCGTATGTCGTAGGCGCGACGGGGCTTAGGGAAATTCCTGTCCGATGATCGAACATTGGAGCGGGTACGAAAGAGGGGCTTTTGAAAATGTGTAGCGGCGAATCCCGGCTCTCGGAAAATAATAAAAAAGCGTGAGGCGACCCACGCGAAGAAAAAGAGCGGCGGGCGGCAGCATCCAACGCCTGATCGCGAACAACACCGAGACCCAGGAGACCGCAGTGATTGATCCTCAACGCCGCCGCGTCATCGCGGGGCTGGGCGCCGCGTGCGCCTCGGCCGTGCTGCCCACTTTGTTTTCATCGCCCGCACGCGCCGCCACCTGGCCCGGCCATGCCGTGACGTTCATCGTGCCGTTTCCGGCGGGCGGGCCGGTGGATACCACCGCGCGCTTCACCACGCAGCCGCTGGGGCAGATGTGGTCGGTGCCCACCGTGGTGGACAACAAGTCGGGCGCGGGCGGCATCGTCGGCGCGCAGTTCGCGGCCAAGGCCGAGCCCGATGGCTACAACTTCTTTTTCGCATCCATCCATCACGCGGTGCTGCCCAGCCTGCGCAACAACCTGACGTACGACATCACCACCGATTTCGTGCCGGTGGGCATGGCCGCGGTGTTTCCCATCGTGCTGGTGGTGAACGCATCGCTACCGGTGAACTCCGTCAGCGAATTGACCGCCTACGCCAAGAAGAACCCGGGCAAGCTGTCGTTCGGGTCGTCCGGCACGGGCGGCGGCACGCACCTGGCGGGAGAGTTGTTCAATGCCATGGCCGGCATCCGCATCCAGCACGTGCCCTATCGCGGCAGCGCGCCGGCCATGCAGGATTTGCTGGGCGGGCAGGTGCAGGTGATGTTCGCCGATGGCCCGTCCGCCGTGCCGCACCTGAAGGGCGGCAAGGTCCGCGCGCTGGGCGTGGGCAACCCCACGCGTTCCAGCATGCTGCCCGACGTGCCCACCATCGCCGAGTCGGGCCTGCCCGGCTACGAGGCCTATTCCTGGAGCGGCGTGATGGCGCCCAAGGGCACGCCGCCCGACATCGTCAAGCGCATCAATGCCGACATGGTCAAGGTGCTGTCCGACCCGGCCACGGCCAAGAGCTTGATCGCGGCGGGCGCCGAGCCCAAGCCCGGCACGCCCGAACAGTTCGGCGCCTTCGTGCGCGACGAGATCGTGAAATGGCGCGACCTGATCAAGACGGCGAATATCAAGCTGGAATAAGGCAGATGAGATAGAGCAGATGAGATAGAGCAGATGAAATAAGGCAGACCGCATCGGGCAGATTGATGAATCCGGATAGGGGCTTCGGATTGCGCTGCCGCATTTCAGATTTGTTCTATATCTGTTTGGCGTGGGGTCGGCTAGGCTCCCGGCAGGAAATCCTTACGGACTCTGCCATGCCCAGCCAGTCGACGTTCCGTTTCACCTTTGAACCTGTCAAGGCAAGTGCGATCGGCGTTGCCTTCGACGTTGTCGAGTTCACGCTGGACGAAGCGCTGTCGGAAACGTATCGCTTGACGCTGTGGCTATCCAGCACGGCATCCGCCATGGATATCGGCGCCATGCTGGACGAAGCGGCCTTGTTCACCATCTGGCATGGTGCGCAAGCCGGGCGCCACGTACACGGCATCGTCACTGAATTTGAACAAGCCGCTACCGGCTTTCGCCGTACCCGCTATCGGGCAGTGGTCGAACCGTCATTGGCGCGTGCCGCCCTATGTTCCGATTGGCGCATCTATCAGCACCTGTCCGTGCCCGAGATCATGGCCGACGTGATCAAACGCCAGGGCATCACCGACTACGAACAGATCAGCACCCACGAACACCTGCCGCGCGAGTATTGCGTGCAGGCAGGCGACACGGACCTGGCTTTCCTGGACAGGCTTGCCGCCGAGGAAGGCTATTTCTATTACTACGCGCATTCCGACGGCGGGCATCGTCTGATACACGGCGACCGCATCACCCTCAACGACGACATCCCGGGTGACCCGGTCATCTACCACCCCACCCGCGGCGGCGACCCGCCCGCGCCCGGCTTGCAGCGCTTTAGCTATGCCGAGCGCGTACGTACCGCCATCCAGACACAACGCGACTACACCTATACGCACCCCCGGTACGAGCAGGAACACAGCGCTGTCGCCGAGGATCAGGCGCATCACGACACCCGCTACGAGCGTTACGACTATCCCGGGCGCTACAAGCGCGATGAGGCGGGCAAGCCCTTCACCCGGACCCGCCTGCTGGGGCGGCGTAACGACGCTTGCAGCGCGTCTGTCGAAGGCGACGACCCGCGCCTTGTTCCCGGCCTGGCCTTTTTGTTGCAGGGCCACGCGCGCAACGAGTGGAACCGCAAGTGGCGCCCGGTACGCATGCGTCACCATGGGGTTCAGCATGTCAGCCAGGAGCAAGACGGCGCGCACGCCCAGTCAGGCACGCACTACGGCTACACGGCTGAACTTGTGCCCGATAAAACAGACTGGAAGCCGTCGCCCCGCGGCAGACCGTGCATCGATGGACCGCAAACGGCCACCGTTGTCGGCCCGCCCAACGAAGAAATCTTCTGCGACGAGTTTGGCAGGATAAAAGTGCAATTTCCCTGGGACCGCCTCGGCCGCAACAACGAACACAGCTCGTGCTGGATACGCGTGGCGCAGGATTGGGCGGGCGCGCAGTGGGGGCATATGGCGGTCCCGCGTATCGGTCAAGAGGTCGTCGTGAATTTCTTGAACGGTGATTGCGACCAGCCAATTGCCATGGGGCGGCTATTCCGCGCAACCAACCTGCCGCCTTACGCGCTGCCCCGGCACAACACGATTGCCACCATCAAATCCAAAGAGCACAAAGGGCACCGCGCGAACGAACTGCGGCTGGACGACACCTTGGCCCAGATCAGCGCGGCGCTGATGAGCGACCATGCCGCCTCCGATCTGCATCTGGGTTATTTGACGCAGCCCAGGCCCGAAGGCGGGGCGCCCCGTGGTGAAGGGTTCGAGCTGCGCACGGACGGACAGGGCGCGGTGCGCGCGGCAAAGGGGATATTGCTGACGACAGACGGACAGGCACACGCCAAGGGCGGGCAGCTATCCCGTAGCGAACTGGTGCAGGGCTTGGAAAGCGCGCTGGAATTGGCCCGTAACCTGGGCGAACACGCCGCCCGCCACGAGGCGCTGACGCTTGACCCCACGCGCCAACAGCAGCTGACGGACAACGTGCGGGACCTTGGACATGGCGCCAACGACGACGCCGCGGGCAGCAACGGCGGCCGACCCGTTATTGGGTTGAGCAGCCCGGCGGGCATCGCCGTGGGGACGCCGGCGTCAATCACCCTGGCCGCAGGCGGCAACGCGGATACCGTCGCGCAGAAGAACCTGCACCTGACGGCGGGGCAATCCGTCGTTATGAATGCGGGGCAGGGAATCAGCCTCTTCACACAAGGTGGGGATATGCGGCACATCGCCCACCAAGGCCAGATGCTGTTGCAGGCGCAACATGGCAGCGTCCGCGTGCAGGCCGAAAAAAGCGTTGAAATTTCCTCGGCCGACGCGCATGTCCTGGCGGTTGCCGACAAGCACATCACGCTGTTGTGCGGCGGGGCCTACATCAAGATGCAGGATGGCGCGATTGAGTTCGGCTGCCCCGGCGCGTTCACGGTCAAGGCGGCCAGCCACCAGATGTTGGGGGCGGCCAGCCTGGCAGCGGAACTCCCCCGGTTTGACCTTGGCCAGACCCAACGAAAATTCATCGTGACCCTGCCGGACGGTGTGCGCCCGGTGGCCCACCGCCGCTACACGATCACGTTGAACAATGGCGAAACCGTGCAAGGCGTCACCGACGCGCAAGGCGCGACGCAATTGGTGCAAAGCGACGCAGTGCACATCGCGACGCTGACTGTGCACGACGCCGATTGACGCGGCAAGGGGGCGGGCCGTGATGCGATTGGCCGGGCTGCCAGCGGTCCAATTCACTTCGACCAAGGAGGTTCCATGGCAACACATTCCGTCCCATTGACGGGCCAGCCCGAGGCGCTGCTGTTGCCCGGCGCGCGCCCTGCGATCGTGCGGGTACAACAGGCAAAGCCCTGCGTGGTGATTCTGATTCACGGAGTGAATGATCTGGCCGGCGTGTATGACGACCTGGAAACCGGCATCTGCGTGGGCTTGAATGAGCGCCTGGATCATTTGAAGGCCGCGGACGGCAGTAGAAGCTGCGCCGCCCTGAACCCCGCCAGTTACCGATTGCCCGCCGAGGATCAGGGCGCGGCGCCCAATCCTGACGCCGTCTACTATCGCCGCCGAGCATCCGCCGGCAAGTTCGGCGGCGCGTCGCGCAGTGTCGTCATCCCGTTCTATTGGGGCTTTCGCGAAGAAGAGCAATACATCGACAAGAAGACCGAGCACGGAGAATGGCTGGACCGTTACCACAACAGGCTCGACAGAGACGGCATCAAGCAGGGCGGGATGTTCGCGAACGCCACGACTTCCATCCCGGATATGTGGGGTGAGGGCTTCTCCGGCAAGCTGATGGGCCTGCTGCCGATCAACCCCTTGTTTGGGTCGCCCGACCACCCACTGGTCATGGCGCCCAGCCGCAAGTACATGCTGCTGGCGGCCAGGCGCCTGGCCATGCTGGTGAATATGATTCGCGCCTATCGCCATCCTGGCGGCAAGACCACCGGCGAAAACGACACGATCAACGTGGTCGGGCACAGCCAGGGCACGCTGATCACCCTGCTGGCCAACGCCTTGCTCAAGGACGAAGGCAAACGCGCCGTGGATGCGGTCATCATGATGAACCCGCCATACAGCCTGCTGGAGTCCCGCTTCGAGCGCATGGAGATGTCCGAAGCGCAGCAGACCACCAAGGCGCGCGTGACAACGCTTGCGAATATCGTCGGCTTCATCGGCGCAAATCCCAACCCGGTGCCCACCTTCGCTCAGATGGCCGACCCCTCAAGCCCGTCCTGCATCGGTGGATTGCGTTGGAATGGCTTGCAATGCCAGACCACGCTGGAAGGCAAAGACGTTGCCTTTTCCGAGCGTGACAATCGCGGCCGCGTGTTCCTGTATTTCTCTCCCGAGGACAAAACCGTCGGCATGCGCAATGTGCAGGGTATCGGCTGGCAAGGCATTGCCGACACCTTGACTTACCAGGCCATGCCTGCGCACAAGCCAAGGACGATGGTGGATTTCGTGCCCACGATGGTGGGCAACATGGCGAAGCAGTGGGTGGGTGATATTTACGGCCCCGGATTGTCCGCACTGGGTGGCCATTTTCATCAACGCGTATTCACCATGCGAGCGCGGGACGGCGAGAGCCAACCCATTGGTTCGCCGCCAACGCAGGACTACGTTTTGCGCCGGCAGCATGAAAGCACCTGGGAGGGTTCGGGCATGGGCCTGCCGCAGCGATGGGCGGCCAACGCCGACTTCGCGCCTGGCCAGTCGGTGCCCATCAACGCGCCAGCCCTGCCGCAGCCGTTTCTGGCGGACTTCAGGTCGGGCGGCGTGGTAATGGCCGAGCAGGCATCGGCGGGTATTGCACCGGTACACGCGCCGGATGATCCGATTGATGCATCGATTGCCATTACGAACAAGGGAATACGTGTGGCGGGTACCCGCGTGGTGACCTTACCGGAAAGCGCCGGACCGGTCCCGCAAACCTATAGCTCCCGCAGTGCAAGCCTGGCGTATGCGCCATTGCTTGAAGCCGAACTCACGGACTTGAACGACCCGCTGCGCAACCCGTACACCGCACCCGAAAACAACGATTGGGCAGCGGACTGGCACCGGATCACCGGCGTCGACCACGTGGGCGGGCGCCGCTTTAACGTGACATATCAGGAAAGCCCGAACGAGGCGCGTCGGCGAAGAATGGACGCGGGGGTGGACGAGCAAAGCCCGATCTCCTTTCATTCATCAATCCCCGCGAATTCGATGCATAGCCAACGCGCGATGGCGTACGACCTGGCGATAGGGCAGGCACGCAGTATTGATGATGAGCCGTTCTATGCGTATTTGTGTCGGGTGGCGGATTGGAGGATGGCTTGGGTGGAGTTCGATGTGGAACCAAACGCTAGCAAAGAGAACGACGCGGCACTGCCGGACGAGGCAACCTTGGATTACTACAGAAACGAAAGCTCCGAGAATCTCGAACTCATCAATGCTACCGACCTCTATCGAAGTCGGCGAGTTGCGGTCTATGACGAAGATGGGAAGTTGTTGACTAGGGGAGGAGGCAGTTTGCCCGCCTCGATCCATCAAATGAAGTTACCCACCTTGGTGTCTACGCAGACCCGAAAGGACAGAGATGCTGGCCGCGATCTCACGGCTGCGGACGGGGAGCCGGAATGAAGTTCATATCTTGCGCTATGGCCTTTTTGTTGGCTGCTACGTTTCAGCAAGAGGTACGCGCCGACGCCGAAAGTTCAAGGGAGTCCTCCGAGTGGAAGGACGTGGCTTGCGAATTGCCCCCAGCGCCTGATGCATGGATTCCCGTTGACCCCATTCCGCAAGCCCCCGGAGTTGTGATGCCTATTTTCGCTGCGCCCTCCTCGTCCCCACGCCTGGAGACGTTGGACATCATCCGCGTTGGCTTGAGCTTGGACGTCTATCGACAAGGTCAGGTGTGGGCACAACTGCTACAACAGAACTCTTCACAATCCGACGCATTGCAGGTCGGGACCGCGTTGCAGATGGACCCTGCGTTCTATCCAACCATAGCGGAAGATAAGGACATGGCCTGGGCGCAGCGTAAGGCCAACGCATTGGAGTTGGCGCTGCGCGGCTTTCCTGAACGTTGGGCCATTCCCACCTTGACGGTTGTGCGCGATTACGACCCGACGGTGCCCCGACTGCGCTTTTCTCCAGAAAGAGCGTCTATTTCCCTCAACGGGATGGCCGACCGAACGATGGGGCCTGCGGGATTGCATTGGCATCGAAGTAAGCCGCTCAGACCCGGCGTTATTTGCAACAGTACGCCGGAAGAGTTCGTGGAGTATCTGTTCAGTGTCTTCGAAAAGAACCCCGATATGCCCGCGCTGCTGGTTTATGCCGTCGACGGCTTTGGCATGTTCTATGCAATGGGCAGTCGCAATGACAAGCGCAAGGGTGTGGCGACTGGTCCCCGCCAACCCGGCGAGCTGACAGACGCCGTCACCGCCATCGTCTTTGCCCGCCCCGAGCGCCTGGACTGGTTGCGCGGCTTTGCTAAATACACCAAACCGCACAAGAACGACATTGACCCCGCCTTCACCGGCTGGCGCCGCAACCCGCCATATTCCTTTCAACCCAGCCCCTGGTTCCCTCAACCGATCACCGAACGCGGCTTCCAGCAATGGGACCGCCTGACGCCGTTGGCGCGGCTGCACCGCCCGGTCGAAGTGTCGCTGCAATCCGACAGCATCCCCCTGAAAGGCGAGGCCCGCCATGCGGCAATCGCAAACGCCTGGACACAGGCCGTGACGCCTCTGGCTCACGCGCCCACGCGAGTCTTCTACGACGCAGGCTTGCACCGTTCCGCCCTGGCCGATCTGCTCCCCGCTTTGCAGATGGCCGACAGCTCGCTCGACCTGCTGGCTTCGGACCAAAGCTACGACCTGACGCAACGCCTGGGCGACACGGGTGCGGCGTCTCCCTTTGTGGGAATTGCGCTAGCCACCATGGCCAGCTATCTGAACGCCGACACCAGCGCCATCGTCCCGCTGCGCCGTGACGACCGGGTAACGGTGATCACCATCAGTTCGCCGACGCCGGGTCAGAAGCCGGCCAACGATCCCTTTGGCGTGAAGCTGCGCCCGCAAACCCGTACCTTGAGCGAAGCGCCGTCACCGGAGTTTCTGCAACGGTTTGCGGAACTGACGCAAGAAAGCGCGCGTAACGCCCCGCCACCCGCTCGGTATGTGGACCCGGAGAAAATTGCGGCCGAGAAGCGCCTGCTGGATCAGTTCATCGCTGGCGGGCCGAGTATGGATTTGTTGGGGGAGTCGGAGAAGTGACGCCGCCGCTACACGCTAGCCCGCTACCGCCACCAACGCCGCGCGCGCGCTGAGATATTCGGCTTCCAGCTGATCCACCAGCGTCGCGATGGACAGGATTTCTTGCGCCGCCCCTACCCCCTGGCCGGCGCTCCAGACATCCTTCCACGCCTTGGGCCGCGAGTTCTTGTCCATGTTGGCCGGCGGCGACTCGCCATTGCGCGATAAGGCCACCGGGTCCAGGCCCGCCGCCAGAATGCTGGCCGACAGGTAGTTCGCGGGCACGCCCGAAAAGTAAGGCGTGTAGGTCACGTCGGCTGCTTGCGCTTGCAGCACCATCTCGCGGTAGGCGTCGTTTGCCAGCGATTCCTGCGTGGCGATGAAGCGCGTGCCCATGTAGGCGAAGTCGCAGCCCAGCACCTGCGCGGCCAGCACGTCCTTGCCATGGCTGATACAGCCCGATAGCGCCAAAGGGCCGTCGTAGAACGCACGGATTTCGTTGACCAGCGCAATCGGATTGACCTGGCCGGCGTGGCCGCCCGCGCCCGCCGCTACCAGGATCAAGCCGTCCACGCCCGCCTCCAACGCGCGCTTGGCATGCCGCACGTTGGTGACGTCGTGATAGACCAGCCCGCCGTAAGGGTGCACCGCCCGCACCACCGCTTCGGGCGCGTGCAGCGACGTGATGATGAGCGGCACGCGGCGTTCGGCGCAGATCGCCAGGTCGCCCTGCCAGCGCGGGTTGCTGGGGTGGATGATCAGGTTCACGCCGTAGGGCGCCAACTTGGCGTGCGGATGGGCGCGGCGTTTGGCGGCCAGCCCGTCTTCAATGCGCGTGATCCAGTCTTGCAACTGTTCTTGCGGACGAGCGTTCAGGGAGGGAAAGGTGCCGATGATGCCGGCCGCGCATTGCGCCACGACCAGCTCGGGCCCAGAGACCAGAAACATGGGGGCGCCGATGATCGGCAGGCGGGTCTGGGCGCGTAGCGCAAGCGGGGCGGGCATCAGTGGGCTCCGGTAAGGGTCAGTTGGCCTGGATGTTGGCGCTTTGGATAACGTCCGACCACAACGCGTACTCGCGGTCGATGCGGGATTGCAGGGCGGCGGAGTCGCCCGCATTGATGGTGTAGCCGCCTTCGGTCATGGCTTTGCGGAACGCGGGGTCTTTGGACACGTCTTGCAGCGCGCGGGTCAGGCGGGCCGAAACGGCGTCGGGCAACTTCTTGGGGCCGACCAGCGCGTACCAGCCCACCACCTCGTAGTCCTTCATGCCGGCTTCCATCATGGTGGGCACGTCGGGCAGTTCGGGGTTACGGGTCTTGGACGTGACGGCCAGCGCGCGGGCCTTGCCGCTTTTGATGAATGGGATTGCGGTGCTGGTGATGTCGAACATGAAGGTCACCTTGCCGCTGATTACGTCCATCATGGCGGGCGAGTTGCCGCGATACGGCACGTGCAGCATCGACGCATCGGCCTGCTTTTTAAGCAGTTCGGCCGACAAGTGGTTGGACGCGCCGATGCCGGCGGATCCGAACGACACGGCGTCGGGGTGCGAGCGCGCGTAGCTGACCAGCTCGCCCACGTTCTTGGCGGGAATCTGCGGGCCGATCAACAGCACGTTGGCGTAATCGACCACCAGGCCGATCAATGAGAAGTCGTGGCGCGGGTCGAACAGCGTGCTGCGCTGGACCAGCGGCGACATGGTCAGCGTGGGGCTGGCGGCAAAGCCCAGCAGGTAGCCGTCGGGCGTGGCCTTGGCGGTGGCGTCAGAGGCGATCATGCCGCTGGCGCCCGCGCGGTTTTCCACGACGACGGTCTGGCCCAGCTTGTCGCCCAGGTATTTGGCAAAGACGCGGGCTGTGGTGTCCACGGGGCCGCCGGGCGCGTAGCCCACCAGCAGGCGGATGGGGCGGTCGGGGTACGTCTGCGCGCCGGCGCTGGACGCCATGGCGAAGGCGGCCGTGGCGGCGGCCACGGCAAACAGGGTCTTGAGTTTCACGCTGTTGTCTCCTTGTGTATAGGTGGCCGGTCGTGGAGCGGAACAGCGGGTCCGCGCCTACGCCAGCCTTTCTTTCAGCGGTTGCTTGAGGATCTTGCCGCTGACGGTCGTGGGAATCGTGTCGATGGAAATGATGCGCGCGGGCCGCTTGTACGGCGCCAGCTGGGCACGCAGGTGCAACATCAAGAGGTCGGTGTCGACGCGTGCACCCGGTAGCGGTTCGACGAACGCGATCACTTCTTCGTTCTGGTCGGCCGTGTTGCGACCGACCACGGCGGACAGGCGCACGCCCGGAAACGCGTTGATCACCGATTCCACTTCGATGGGGTAGACGTTGAAGCCCGAGCGGATGATCAAGTCCTTGGAGCGGCCGGCGATGAACAACGCGCCGCTGTCGTCCACATAACCGATGTCGCCGGTGTTGAGCCAGCCGCCGGGCAGCAGCGCTTGCTCGGTCTGTTCGGGATTGCGGTAGTAGCCCAGCATGACGCCGGGGCCTCGGATCAGGATGTCGCCACGTTGGCCGGGTTTCGGCGCGCCCGCGTCGGGGCTGCCCAGGCGCATTTCCACGCCGTCTACCGCGTAGCCGGCTGAGCAGTCATCGCGCGGCTCATCGATGCGCGTGATGAACATGGAGCCCGCGTATTCGGTGATGCCGTAGCCGTGATGCATCGCCACGCCAAAGTAGCGTTCGGCGTCGCGTTTCAATGTGGGGTCCAGCGCAGCGCCGCCGGTGTACAGATAGCGCAGGGCGGGGGCGCGCAGCTCGGCGCGCGGTGGCGCCACGGCCATCATGCGGCTGAACATGGTGGGCACGCCTTGCAGGATGCTGACGCCGGGATGCGCCAGCGCCTTGAAGGCGTCGTCGGCGTCGAAGCGGCTGCGCAGCACCAGGCTGGCGCCCGCGTGCACCGTGGCCATCAGCACCGTGGCGATGCCGAAGATGTGCGACATGGGCAACGCCGCGTAGCCGATGTCGTGCGGTGTCAAGCGCCGCGACGCTGCCGACACGCGCGCAAAATGCAGCAGGCCGCGATGCGGCACCAGCACGCCCTTGGGCGCGCCTGTGGTGCCCGACGTATAGATGACGGTGGCCACTTCCGAGGCCAGCGCATCGGTTTCAGCAGCGGTGGGCGTGGCGGCGCGCGCGGCCTGCACGCCCGGCCCCCACACGGCAGGGTCCGCATCCACCGCGCGGGCGTCAGCGGCATGCGCAGTGGCGGCGGACGACACGCCGGTGGTGTACAGCAGCAGTTCAGGCTGCGCGTGCTGGCGGATGTTGTCCACTTCGCGGCCGGACAGCCTCGCGTTCACGCCCACCGGCCACGCGCCCACCACGCCGCATCCGAACAGCGCGGCGATCATCGCGGTGCAGTTTTCCCCCACCATCAGCACACGATGGCCGGGCTGCACGCCTTGCCCGCGCAGCCAGTCGGCCACGGCCTGCACGCGCTGCCATAGCTGCGCATAGGTGACGGTGCCGCCGCCTTCTTCGTACAGCACGATGGCGTCGGGTTGCCGGCGCGCTTGCCGGGCCAGCAGTTCATGGATGCGGGTAAGGGTTTCTGCTTGAGACATCGAAGGTGGCGTGTCGGTCAAAGTGCGGGTGAGTCGATCAAAGCCGGGATCAAAGCCGGGATCACAGCGTGGCCTGGGTGCCCAGGATGGCGGTGGACTGGCTGGACAGCGTGCCGCCGTTGCCGTGCACCAGCGCCAGCTGCGCGTCGGCCACCTGCCGGTCGCCGCATTCCCCACGCAATTGCCGCACGGCTTCAATCATGATGAAGACGCCGTACATGCCGGGATGCACGCAGCACAAACCGCCGCCATTGGTGTTGACGGGCAGCCTGCCGCCCGGCGCAATCGCGCCGTCCGCGATGAAGTCCTTGGATTCGCCCTTGGCGCAAAAGCCCAGGTCCTCCAGGAACAGCAAGGTGTTGATGGTGAAGGCGTCGTAGAGTTCAACGACGTCGATATCGCGCGGCGACACGCCGGCCATGTCGAAGGCCTGCTTGCCCGACTGCGCGGCGGCCGTCACCGTCAGGTCGTGCATGGAAGAGATCTGCCGGTTCCACACGGCGGTGGCGTTGCCCAGTACGTAGACAGGCGGACGCGGCAAGTCGCGCGCGCGGTCGGCGCGCACCAGCACAAAAGCGCCCGCCCCGTCGGTAACCAGGCAGCAATCGCGCACGCTCAAGGGGTCGGACACCATGCGCGCCGACAGAATTTCATCCAGCGTCGTGGGTTGGCGCAACTGCGCCTCGGGGTTCAACTGTGCCCATTGGTTGGCCGCCAACGCCACCTGCGCCAGATGCTCGCGGCGCGTGCCGTACTGATGCATGTGGCGCGCCGCCGCCAGCGCGTATGACGACAGCGGGCTGAGCGGGTCGTAAGGGGTTTCATAGGGTTGCGGGTCGAACTGCTTGCGCACGCGGCCCACTTCGGCGCGGCTCAGGGTCGACGTGCGCTGCGTGCTGCCATAGCAGACCAGCACGGCGTTGCACTGGCCGGACGCCAGCGCGTGCATGGCCGGCAACAGGTGCGCGACGAAGCTGGAGCCGCCCAGCATGGTGCTGTCGATGAAGGTGGGGCGGATGCCCAGGTGTTCGATCACCGGCATGGCCCACATCGGCGCGGCCACGCTGGCGGTGCAGATGCCGTCAATGTCGCGCAGGGTCAGGCCCGCGTCGGCCACGGCGCGCTGCGCCGCCTGCACCAGGATTTCCATTTCGGTAAAGCCGTTGGCCTGTCCCAGGCCCGCATGGCCGACGCCGGCCACGGCCACCGCGCCGCGCAAATCGTTAAGCGTCATGCCGCCTCCTGCTTAGCGTCAAAGACCACCAGGCCGTGACCGTCCTGTTGAATCACACGGGCGCGCACGGCCATGCCGATGCGCACGTCGGCCGGCGCAACGCCTTCAACGCGGCTCATCATGCGCACGCCTTCGTGCAGGTCGATCAGCGCCACGTTGTAGTCGCCGCCCGCCTCGGGCTTGCGGCGCACAACGGTGGTGGAATAAACGGTGCCGCGTCCGTCGGCCGGCGTGAAGGCCAGCTTGTCCGCGCCGCAATGCGGGCAGACCATGCGGGGATAGAACACCGCGCGGTCGCAACCGCCACAGTGCTGGATAAGAAAGCGGCCCTGGTCGAGCGCCTGGCGGTACTGCGCCTCGACGCCCTGCGACACGCCTTCCTTGTGATCGGAAACAGTCATGGTGCGATGGGATTCCAGTGGATGACGGCTGCTAGTGTCGGTACTGCGCCAAGGTTCTGCCATTCTTCATTGCTGAAGCAGGCCTTTTGCGAAGCGGTAGTGGGCCGCTCGCGCCGTCCGGGATGTTGCCCTACATCCAGCGCGAAGCCGGTCTTCGGAAGAGGCAGATTGTGGGGCTGTCCGCGCCATGGCTAGATACCGGGCAAAGGAGGTAGACCATGAACCTGACCTGGACGCCGCAAGAGCGCCAATTCCGCGACGAGGTGCGCGCGTTTGCCGCCACCCGCCTGCCCGCCGACATCCGAGACAAGGTGTTGCGCCATCAGCGGCTGGAACGCGACGACTACGTGCGCTGGCACAACATCCTGGCGGACCAGGGCTGGGGCGCGCCGAACTGGCCGGTAGAGCACGGCGGCACCGGCTGGAACGCCTTGCAGCGCCTGATCTTCGAGGTGGAATGCTTCAAGGCTGGCGCGCCGCGCCTGCTGCCGTTCGGCTTGTCGATGATCGGCCCCGTGCTGATGAAATACGGCAGCGCGCAACAACAATCGCGCTTTTTGCCGCGCATCCCTCGGGTGCAGGATTGGTGGTGCCAGGGCTATTCCGAACCGGGTTCGGGGTCGGACCTGGCGTCGCTGAAAACACGCGCCGTGCGCGATGGCGATGATTACGTTGTCAACGGTCAGAAAACCTGGACCACGCTGGCGCAATACGCCGACTGGATGTTCTGCCTGGCCCGCACCGACCCCGACGCGCGCGCGCAACGCGGCATCTCGATGCTGCTGCTGGACATGCGCGCGCCGGGCGTGACGGTGCGCCCCATCCGCACGCTGGACGGCGGCCACGACGTCAATGAAGTCTGGCTGGAAGACGTGCGCGTACCGGTGGAAAACCTGGTGGGCGAAGAGAACCAGGGTTGGACCTACGCCAAGTACCTGTTGGGCCACGAGCGCACCGGCATCGCCGGGCTGGGCCATTGCCATCGCGAGCTGGGCATCTTGAAACACATGGCGGCGCAAGCGCAATCGCGCGGCAAGCCCTTGCTGGCCGACAGCCGTTTTCGCGACCGCATCTCGCGCATTGAAGTGGACATCATGGCGCTGGAAATGTTGTTGCTGCGCGTAGCGTCCAGCAACGACGGCACGCCCGGCCCCGAGGCCTCGGTGCTGAAGATTCGCGGGTCTGAAATCCAGCAGGATCTGGCCATGCTGCAAATGGAAGTGGCGGGGCCGGACGCCTGGCCCTACGACCCGGATTGGCTGCTGGCCGACCACGACGATCACGGGCCGGGCCCGGCGATGGCCGCGGCGTCGGGCGCGGGCTATGCCGATATGCGCAAGACGTCCATCTACGGCGGCACGACCGAAGTGCAGAAGGGCATCATCGCCCGCCTGGTGCTGGGCCTGTAGGCCCGCCGCGCCATCCGACAGGAAGACACGCATGGATTTCATCTATACCGAAGAACAGCGCATGCTGGCCGACAGCCTGCGCCGCCTGGTGGACCAGGCATGGACATTTCCCCAACGCCGCGCGCGGCAGGCCACCGGCACGCTGGATGCCCGCGCCTGGGCCGCGCTGGCCGAACTGGGCGTGCTGGGCCTGACCATTTCGCAGGACTTTGGCGGCTTTGGCGAAGTGCCGGCCAGCCTGCTGCCCGTGCATGTGGAACTGGGCCGCGCGCTGGTGTCCGAACCCGTCATTCCCAGCGCGGTCATGGGCGCGGCATTGCTGGATGCGTGCGGCGACGCGGCGCGTGGCCGCTGGTTGCCGGGTATAGCCTCGGGCGAGACGATCGTTACCGTGGCCTATCAAGAACCCGGCCGTCGCTACGACACGCAGCCGCGCGAATGCCGCGCGGCCAAGACTGCCCAGGGTTGGCGGCTGGATGGCGCCAAGCATCTGGTGTGGCACGGCGCGGCGGCCAAAGCGTGGCTGGTCAGCGCATTGGGCGCCGAGGGCCAGACGGTGTTGCTGGCCGTGCCGTCGGACGTTGCCGGCGTGCGCGTCACCGACACGCCCACGCTGGACGGCGCGCGCTGCGCCCGGCTGGATTTCGACGCGGTGGGCCTGCCCGACGATGCCTTGCTGGCCGAAGGCGCGCAGGCCGACGACGCCCTGGCCCAGGCGTTGCAGTGGGGCACGGCGGCGCTGTGTGCGCACGCAGCGGGCGCGATCGACCGGCTGCTGGAAATCACCGTTGATTATCTGAAGACGCGCAAGCAGTTCGGTCAGCCGCTGGCCTCGTTCCAGGCGCTGCAACACCGATTGGCCGAGATGCTGGTGGCCAAGGAACTGGCTTTGTCGATGGCCTATGTGGCCGTGGCCGCGCTGACCGAACCCGATGCCGTGCAGCGCCGCCGCATGATCGCGTCGGCCAAGCTGGAAGCCGCGCGCGCCGGGCGCCAGGTGGCGCAGATGGCGGTGCAGTTGCACGGCGGCATGGGCATGACCGACGAGCTGGAAGTCGGCGATTATTTCAAGCGGCTGACCATGGTGGATCCGTTGCTGGGCGACACGGCCGAACAACTGGCGGTGCTGGAGGAAGTGGCGATGCTGGAGGAGCAGGCATGAGCGCAACGCACGACAACGCAGCCGACGGCTACACGCAGATCCGCTTCACGCTGGAAGACGGCGTGGGCGTCATTACCCTGAACCGGCCGGACCGGCTCAACAGCTTTACGGAAGTCATGCACGGCGAACTGGCGCGCGCGCTGGATGTGATGGAGTCGCACGCCGGTCTGCGCGGCCTGGTCATCACCGGCGCGGGGCGGGGCTTTTGCGCGGGGCAGGATCTGAGCGAGCGCAAGCCCTCCGAGGACGGCTCGCGGCGCGACCTGAGCCTGATGCTGGAAAAGTGCTATCGCCCGTTGATCACCCGTTTGCGCGCGCTGCCGGTGCCGGTAGTGTGCGTGATGAACGGCGTGGCGGCGGGCGCGGGCGCCAGCCTGGTGCTGGCCTGCGACGTGGTGTTTGCCGCGCAGTCGGCCCGCTTCGTGCAGGCGTTCAGCAAGATCGGCTTGCTGCCGGATGCGGGCGGCACATGGTTTTTGCCCCGGCTGGTGGGCTCGGCGCGCGCGATGGGCGCGGCATTGTTTGGCGAGGCCGTCAGCGCCACCGAGGCCGCCGCGTGGGGGCTGATCTGGCGTGTCGTGCCTGACGACGCGGTGGTCGCCACCGTGTCGGACGTCACCGCCACATTGGCCGCCGGGCCAACGCGGGCCTACGCGGCCACCAAGGCGGCGCTGCACGCGTCCAGCGGCAATACGCTGGCCCAGCAGTTCGATCTGGAATGCCAGTTGCAGCGCGAGCTTGGCTACACCGACGACTACCTGGAAGGCATGCGCGCCTTTGCCGAAAAGCGGCCGCCCGCGTTCACGGGGACCTGAGCGACCGGTGCTTGCCTCGCGCCCTGAAGGTCAAGGCGCGCGGGGTACCTGGATCTGTTCGATCAGGTCACGCGCGCAGCCGGGCAGGGCGTCGATGTCGCGCACCAGCAGCTTACGTTCACGCACCACCCAGGGTTCATCCAGCTCTACCACGCGCAACTTGGTGTCGGCGCCATAGCGGCGCGCGGCGGAATCGGGAATCACGCCGATGCCCACGCCCGCCTGCACCATGCGGCAAATGGAATCGAAGCTGTACAGCTGGATGCGTTGCGGCAGGCGCTGGCCGCTGCGTTCCAGCTGGTCACGCAAGAAGGCCACCAGCGTGGAGCCTTCGTGCATGGTGATGAACGGGTAGCGCACGGCGTCCACCAGTTTGACCTTGTCCTGGTCTTGCAGCGGATGGCCGTTGGGCACCACCAGCACCAGCCGGTCGGTGCTGAAGTGGATGGCTTGCAGCTCGGGCGCATCGACCGGGCCGGCCACGATGCCCAGGTCGGTGGTGCCGTCCAGCACGCCGCGCACGATGTCGCGCGTCAGGCGTTCTTGCAGGTCCACCGTGACGCCCGGGTGCCCCGACAGGAACTGCGCCAGGATGTCGGGCATGAATTCGGTCACGGCCGTGGTGTTGGCAAAGATGCGGATGTGCCCGGCATCGCCGTCGGATTGCTCTTGGAAGTCGTGCTTCAGGTGGTCCACCTGCCGCATGATGACGCGGGCATGTTGCAGCAGTTTCTGCCCGGCGGGCGTGATTTCCACCCCACGGCTGTCGCGGTACAGCAGGCGGGAATTGAGCTGGTTCTCCAGCGCCTTGATCCGCACGCTGACGGCGGCCAGGGACAGATGCGCTCGTTTCGCGGCCTGGGTCAGGCTGGGGGATTCGGCGATGTGGATGAACAGGCGTAGGTCGGCTAGGTCGAAGTGCATGGGCCATATATTACGGCGCGCCGCGCCGGGCCCGGGCGTGGGCTGTCGATTCAGGCGCCGCAAACCCCGCCTTGAGGAAAAACGAATTCACAACGGGGACGGCTTGCGGGCATCCTTGACGCTTACCAACAATCCCACCGAACAACCCCACCAAAGGATATGGGCATGACTTCTACAGACCCGGCAGCCTGGATCGGCAGCGGCGAACGCAAGCCGGACGCCATGGACCCCGGCCACGCCGCGCGCATCGCGGCCACCCTGGGCGGTCAGGCGCCGGGCGTGGGCGAGGCCCTGCCGCCCTTGTGGCAATGGGCGTTTTTCATCAGCACGGTGGGCATGGACGGGTTGGGGACGGATGGGCACCCCGCGCGCGGCGGCTTCTTGCCGCCGGCACAGGACCGTAACCGCATGTGGGCGGGCGGCCGGGTGCAATGGCATCAGCCTTTGAAGGTGGGCGTGCCGGCCGAACGGGTGTCCAAGGTGCTCAAGGTTGAAGAGAAGGCGGGCCGCACCGGCGCGCTGCTGTTCGTCACCGTGCGCCATGAATACCATCAGGCCGGCGACATCGTCATCGAAGAAGAGCAGGACATCGTCTACCGCCAGCCGTCGCCGCCCAAGCTGTCGGGCAGCGAGCCCGCGCCCCAGGCGCAATGGCGCGACACCGTCAACCCTACGTCAGTGCTGCTGTTCCGCTATTCGGCGGTGACCTTCAACGGCCATCGCATCCATTACGACCACCCCTATGTCACGGACGTGGAAGGGTATCCGGGCCTGGTCGTGCACGGCCCCCTGATTGCCACCGAGATGGTTGCCGCCTTTACGCGCGCCCATCCCCGAGCTCGCCCTACGCACCTGAGCTACCGCGGCCTGCGTCCGCTGATTTCGCCTACGCCCTTCCAGGTGGCCGGCCGCTTGACCGAGCCGGGCGTCGCCCAGCTGTGGGCCGAGCAGGACGGCACGCTGGCCCATCAAGCCGAACTGAGGTTTACCGAATGAGCACACAGGCATCCCGCCCGTTGGACGGCATTACCGTCGTCAGCCTGGAACACGCCATCGCCGCACCCTTTTGCACCCGTCAACTGGCGGACATGGGCGCGCGCGTCATCAAGATCGAACGGCCCGGCAGCGGCGACTTCGCGCGCGGCTACGACGAACGCGTGCGTGGCCTGTCTTCGCATTTCGTCTGGACCAACCGGTCCAAGGAAAGCCTGACGCTGGACCTGAAGCGCGACGAGGCGGGCGGCATCATGGAACGCCTGCTGGAATCGGCCGACGTGCTGGTGCAAAACCTGGCGCCCGGCGCGGCGGCCCGGCTGGGGCTGTCGTTCGAGGCCCTGCACGCGCGCTATCCGCGCCTGATCGTCTGCGATATTTCCGGCTATGGCGAGGGCGGCCCGTATCAGGACAAGAAGGCGTATGACCTGCTGATCCAAAGCGAAAGCGGCTTTCTGTCGGTCACGGGCACTAAGGACGATCCGGTCAAGGCCGGGTGTTCCATCGCCGATATCGCGGCCGGCATGTACGCGTATTCGGCCATCCTGAACGCCTTGTTGCTGCGCCAGAAAACCGGCCTGGGCAGCCGCCTGGACGTGTCCATGCTGGAAAGCATGGTCGAGTGGATGGGCTTTCCGATGTACTACGCGTTCGAAGGCGCCAAGCCGCCCGTGCGCGCGGGGGCGGCCCATGCGTCGATCTATCCCTATGGCCCGTTTCCGGTGGGCGATGGCTCGACCATCATGCTGGGCCTGCAAAACGAACGCGAATGGCGGGTGTTCTGCGCGCAGGTGCTGCGCCAGCCCACGCTGGCGGAAGACGCGCGCTTTATCTCGAATTCGCAGCGCACCGCCAACCGCGACGCGTTGCGCGACCTGATCGTGGCGGCGTTTGCCGATCTGTCGATCGAACAGGTCACACAGCGGCTGGAAGATGCCCAGATCGCCAACGCCCGCGTCAATGACATGGCCGGCGTGTGGGCGCACCCGCAATTGCAGGCGCGCGCGCGCTGGAGCCAGGTCGACAGCCCGGCCGGCATGCTGCCCGCGCTGTTGCCGCCCGCCAGCAGCAGCGCATTCGCGCCGCGCATGGCCGCCGTGCCCGCCGTGGGCGAAAACACGGATGCGGTGCTAGCATCGCTGGGATACGCGCCCGATCAGGTGGCGCAATTGCATGCTTCGGAGGTCGTGTGACGCATTCCGTCGTTCGTAGCGCCCTGTTCGTGCCGGCGTCGCGCGCCGAGCGCATCCCCAAAGCGCTGGCCGCCGGGGCCGACACCGTTATCGTGGACCTGGAAGACGCTGTCGAGCATCTGGCCAAGGCGTCTGCCCGCGAGGCGCTGTGCGACTTCCTGGGGACGCATCGCGACGCCCGCCTGTGGGTGCGCATCAACGACGCGTCCACGTCCTGGCACGACGATGACCTGAAAGCCTGCCGTGGCCGGCCCAACATCGCGGGCATCCTGCTGCCCAAGGCAGAAACACTGGCGCAGGTGCGGCACGTGGCGCAAACCGGTCTGCCCGTCATCCCCCTGATTGAAACCGCGCGCGGGCTGCTGAACGCGTCCGAAGTGGCCGCCACGCCCGGCGTGGCGCGGCTGGCGTTCGGCAGCCTGGACTACGCGCTTGACATGGGCCTGACCCCCGACACCCCCGGCGCCGAAACCGTGCTGGATCAGGCGCGCGTGCAGGTATTGCTGCACAACCGCGCCGCCGGGCTCGCGCCCGCGTTGGACGGCGTGTTTCCCGGCGTGCAGGACACGGCCGGGCTGGCCGCCGCGGCGGCGCGCGCGCAGCAAATGGGCTTTGGCGGCATGCTGTGCATCCACCCGGCGCAGGTGCCGGTGATTCACGCGGCCTTCGTGCCCGCGCGCGAAGAACTGGCCTGGGCGCGGCGCGTGGTGGCTGCACATCGCGAGACGGCGGCGGGCACCTTCATGCTGGAAGGCAAGATGGTGGACGCGCCCGTGATCGCGCGCGCGCGGCTGGTGCTGGCGCAGGCCGGGGAACAGACCCCCCCATGAGCCATGCGCTGTTTATCGGGCATACCTACATCGACGTCACCGTATTGGCCGACGAATGGCCCACCGGCGACGAAAAAAGCGTGGCGCGTGACTACGCCGTGTCCTTCGGCGGCAACGCCGTCACGGCGGCGTTTGCTTGCGGCAAGCTGGGCACGCCGCCCGACCTGATCTGTTCGCTGGCGCCCGATTGGCTGGGCCACATGTACACCGACATGGCCGCCGCGCACGGCATCACGCTGCATGCGCGGCACGTGCGCCGGTCATCGTTGTCGTTCATCATGCCCAACCACGGCAAGCGCGCCATCGTGCGCGCGCGCGACGTGCAGTACCTGAATGATTTCCCCCGGCTGGATGTCGGCGCGTATCGCGCATTGCACCTGGACGGGCATCAGCCGGATGCCGCGCTGCACTATGCGCGCGCGTGCCGGCAGGCGGGCGTGCTGACGTCGCTGGACGGCGGCGGCGTGCGCGAGAACACCGACGAGCTGCTGCGCCATATCGACGTGGCCGTGTGCGCCGAGCGCATGTGCGAACAGCTGGAGCTGAGCCCAGCCCGGCTGCTGGACTTGCTGAAGGCGCGCGGCTGCCGCATCGGCGCCGTCACGATGGGCGAGCGCGGCATGCTTTGGTATGACGAAACGGGGCGCGTCGACACCTTGCCATCGCTGGATGTGCCGGGCGAACGCATCGTGGATACCTCGGGCGCGGGCGACGTGTTTCACGGCGCCTATGTGTGGTCGTATTTGAACCGGCCGGAGCTGCCCTGGTTGGAACACTTCACCTTTGCGCGCGCGGCGTCGGCGCATAAGATCCAGCACTTGGGCAACGAGGCCGGGTTGCCGCAAGTGGAAGACGTGGAACGCGCGATGATGGCGTTTGCGCCTAAAGCGTAGGCGCGGGGGCGGTCGGCGGGGGCAGGCGCCGGGGGTAGGCATCGGGGCAGGCATCCGGGCAGCCATCGAGCCCAAGCTTGCAGGCTGCCTGCCCGATCAATCCGGCAAGCGTTCGATCGCCTGATCGCGAATCTGGGCGACCCACGTCGAAATCGGCCGGCCATTCACCAGCATGTCCGGCGCCAGGTCGTGCAGCGGCAGCAGCACGAACGCGCGTTGATGCATGCGCGGATGCGGCAGGATCAGCCGTTCGTGATCCAGCAACACGTCGCTGTATGTCAACAGATCAAGATCCAGCGTGCGCGGGGCGTTTTTGTAAGGGCGCAGCCGCCCGTGCTGGTTTTCCAGCGCCTGTAGCGCATCCAGCAAGGCCAGCGGCGGCAGCCGCGTGTCCAGTGCCGCCACCGCATTGACGAAGTCGGGGCCGGCGGCGTCCACCGGCGCGCTGCGGTAGAACGGCGACGCCGTCACGGCGTCGATGCCGTCCGTGGCCTGCAATTGGGCCAGCACGCGGCGCAAGGTGGCCGCGCTGTCGCCCAGGTTGGCGCCCAGGCCGATATAGGCGCGGACCAAAGCGGGCGACACGGTTTACTCGGGGGTGGCCGGGCCGCGCGACGGCGAACGGCGCGGACGCCGGCGCTTGCGCGTGCCGGTCGACGCAGCGGGGCCGCCCATGCCGCCCATGCCGCCATCACCCGCCTCGCGCGGCAGGCGCGCCACTTCCTCGATCATGTCGGCGCGCGTCACGTCGTCGGCATTGGCCAGGTCCATCCACCACTGTGCCAACACGCTGTCGAATTCGCCGGCAGCGGCGCGCAATTGCAGGAAGTCGCAGGCGGCGCGGAAGCGCGGTTGTTCGATCATGCGGAAAATCGTCTTGCCCATGCGGCGCTCGAAACGCGGCTGCATGAACCAGATCTCGCGCATGTCGGACGAGAAGCGACGCTGGATGGCCAGCTTTTCCGTCTGTTCGTCCAGCACCGAATCGGCTGCCTGGGACAGCGCGGGTATGGTGTGTTCGCCCTGCGCGCGCAGCTGCTTCCAGCGCACATCCACCTGCTGCCACAGCAGCGCGGCAAACAGGAAGCTGGGGCTGACGGTCTTGCCGGCGCGCACGCGGGCGTCGGTGCGTTCCAGCGCCAGCTCCACGAAGTGTTCGCCACCGGGCTGCTCCAGCACCACGTCCAGCAAGGGCAGCAGGCCGTTGTGCAGGCCGTCGGCGCGCAGCTGGCGCAGGCAGTCCATGGCGTGGCCGCAGGTCAACAGCTTGAGCATTTCGTCGAACAGGCGCGAGGCCGGCACGTTTTCGATGAGCTCGGCCATGGTGCTGATGGGCTCGCGCGTGGCGGGGTCGATCGTGCCGTTGAGCTTGGCGGCGAAACGCACGGCGCGCAGCATGCGCACCGGGTCTTCGCGGTAACGCTTGACCGGGTCGCCGATGATGCGGACCTGGCGTTTTTTCAGGTCGGCCACACCGTTGTGGTAGTCGATGACTTCCTCGGTGTGCGGGTCGTAGTACAGCGCGTTCATGGTGAAGTCGCGGCGCTTGGCGTCTTCTTCTTGTGACCCGAACACGTTGTCGCGCAGGATGCGGCCGTGCTCATCGGTTTCCTGCTCTTCGGACGCCGGGGCGCGGAAGGTGGAGGTTTCGATGATTTCCTGGCCAAACACCACGTGCACCAGCTGAAAGCGGCGGCCGATGATGCGCGCGCGGCGGAACAGCGGGCGGATCTGTTCGGGCGTGGCGTTGGTGGCCACGTCGAAATCCTTGGGTTCCAGTCCGACGATCAGGTCACGCACCGCTCCGCCCACGATATAGCCTTCGTAGCCGTGCTGGCGCAAGACTTCGCAGACCTTGATGGCGTGGCGAGAAACGTTACGGCGATCAATGCCGTGCTTGTCGCGCCCAATGCGCAACGGCCCCCGGGGTGCCGGCGCGAACAAGCGGCCGACGAATTTTTTTATGGTTTCAGTGATCATTAGGACTTCGAGTCTTCCATGTGGTCGAACAAGTCGATCACTTGCCAGCCACGGTCCTTTGCGATGGTGCGCAGGGTCGGGCTGGGGTTGGCGGCGATCGGACGGGTCACCTTTTCCAGCAGAGGCACATCATTGACCGAATCGCTATAGAAAAACGATTCGGGGAAATCCGCAAGCGCCAATCCCAGATTGGACAGCCATTCGTTCACGCGCACAACCTTGCCTTCCTTGAAACTGGGCGTGCCCAGGATGCGGCCGGTATAGCGCCCGCGCAGGTATTCGGCGTCGGTGGCGACCAGGTAGGGCACGCCGAAGGCGCGCGCGATGGGGGCGGTGACAAAGCTGTTGGTGGCCGTGACGATGGCGCACAGGTCGCCGGCGTCCAGGTGGGATTGCACCAGCGCGCGCGCGTCGACCGTGATGGACGGGCGGATGACTTCGCGCATGAATTCTTCGTGCCAGTCGGCCAGGTCGAACGGCGAATGCGCCGCCAGCAGGCCCAGCATGAATTCGGCGGCCTGTTCGGCGGTGAGTTCGCCGCGGTTGTAGCGGTCCATCAGGTCGTCGTTCTGGCGACGGGCCTGGACGGGGTCTCCCGCGCGGCCGGTGCGGGCCAGGTAGTCGGCCCATTGATAGTCGCTGTCCAGCGGCAACAGGGTGTGGTCCAGGTCGAACAGGGCGAGACGTCGGGATGTCATGTGCGTTGCGAATCAGGATCTGCGAGCATGGCGCGCAGCAATGGCAGGGTGATGGGACGGCCGGTGGCCAGGGAATAGCGGTCAAGCGCGTCGATCAACGCGGCCAGTTTGCGGATGTCGCGTTCGTGATGAATCAGCATCCAGTTGATGATTTCGGGAGCCAGGTGCATGCCGCGTTCGGCGGCCTGCGCGGACAGCGCGGCCAGCTTGTCGGCGTCGGACAGCGGGTCCAGGCGAAACACCAGGTCCCAGCCCAGGCGGGTGCGCAGGTCTTCGCGCAGCGGCATGGACAGCGGCGCGCGGTCGCCGGCCAGCGCCAGCGCAAACGCGCGGCCCGTGGCGGCGGATTCACGCCAGCGGTTGTACAGCGCGAACAAGGCGGCCTGGCGGCTGTCGTCCATGCGGTGCACGTCGTCAACCGCCACGAATTTCGGCATGGGCGATTTGGAATCGGCTTCGGCCAGGCGGCGCAGCATGGTTTCGCCCTTGGCCGGATCAACGAAGACGGCGTCCGGCCGCGCGGTCAGGGCGCGCAGCAGGTGAGTGCGGCCGCAGCCCGCGGCGCCCCATATATACAGCGCGCGACCCGGATTGAGCGCGCGCACGGCCGCCAGCGCTTCCCCGTTGGGGCCGGCGATATAGTTGTTCAGCGATGGCGCTGGCGCGGGAAGAACGTCGAGCAGCAGCTGGCGGTTCATGAGAGGTTATCAATCAGGCTTGTTCGGTACTTCCAATGCCCTGCGCGGTACGTCTGCGCAAGGCTCGCTGCGGCGCGATGGGCATGCCGGTGTTGCCGGAAAAGCCAAAAAACGGTGATACACGGGGCCGATTCGGGTAATGCCCGCCAGAAACTGGCAAAATCCAACCCGGCCAACCCAACACTTTAAACCACCTGGGGGGATGGTGTCGCGCTCAAGGGCTTTGCCAGGCTTGGGTTTGCGCCCTTTTTGCCCCCCGGCCAGCCCGTCTCGCCCCCGCCGCTTTCGCGGCGCCCGGCCAGTCCGAACCCTGCACAGGCCCGCAACATCGTAAAATGCGGGGCGTTCCACCAAATTCCCAGCAATTGTTACATACCCCACGGCATTTCTCATGACGAATCAACCTAAAGCCCCCTTGACCTACCGCGATGCCGGTGTCGACATCGACGCAGGCGACGCCCTGGTCGACCGTATCAAACCCCTCGCCGCGCGCACCATGCGCCCCGGGGTGCTGGCCGGTATCGGCGGCTTTGGCGCGCTGTTCGAAGTGCCCAAGAAGTACAACGAGCCCGTGCTGGTGTCGGGTACCGACGGCGTGGGCACCAAGCTGCGCCTGGCGTTCGAATGGAACCGCCACGACACCGTGGGCATCGACCTGGTCGCCATGAGCGTCAACGACATCCTGGTACAGGGCGCCGAGCCGCTGTTCTTCCTGGACTACTTTGCCTGCGGCAAGCTTTCGGTGGACACGGCGGCGTCGGTGGTGGGCGGCATTGCCAAGGGCTGCGAATTGTCGGGCTGCGCGCTGATCGGCGGTGAAACCGCTGAAATGCCGGGCATGTACCCGGACGGCGAATACGATCTGGCCGGCTTTGCGGTGGGCGCGGTGGAAAAGTCCGCGATCATCGACGGCAAGTCGATCAAGCCGGGCGACGTGGTGCTGGGCCTGGCCTCCAGCGGCGTGCACTCCAACGGTTTTTCGCTGGTGCGCAAGATCATCGAACGCGCCGGCGCCAAGCCGACCGACGACTTCCACGGCCAGCCGCTGGTTGACGTGGTGATGGCGCCCACGCGCATCTACGTCAAGCAAGTGCTGGCCGCGCTGGCCAAGCACGGCACCGACATCAAGGGCCTGGCCCACATCACCGGCGGCGGCCTTCTGGACAACGTGCCGCGCATCCTGCAAGCCGGCCTGTCGGCCAAGCTGCATCGCGACGGCTGGGAAATGCCCAAGCTGTTCCAGTGGCTGCAAGAGCAGGGCGGCGTTGAAGACACGGAAATGCACCGCGTCTTCAACTGCGGCATCGGCATGGTGCTGGTGGTGGATGCGGCCCAGGCCGACGCCATCGCCGCGACCTTGCGCGAGCAAGGTGAAACGGTCAACAAGATCGGCGAAATCGTCGCGCAGGCCGAAGGCATGGCGCAAACCTTCGTGGTGTAAGCCCGACTGGTTTCGCTTCGCGTGCATGAGCATGAAATAACCCGCCGTTGGCGGGTTTTTTCATGGGCGGGCCCGAAGCAGCTCGTGCTGTCGCCGGCGTTTCGCCGCATTTCGCCACGTTTTGCCACGCGCGAGGCGCGACTTGGGCAAGCGTCATTCTGCTACAAGCGCTTGCCCGCCAGCGCCAGCGCCACGGCGTCGATGGTTTGCGCCACCGCGTCGCTGGCCAGGCAGTCGACGATGACGCGGTCGGGCTGGGCGCGCAGCCAGGTGATCTGGCGCTTGGCTAGTTGGCGCGTGGCGGCAATGCCCTGTTCACGCGCGGTGGGCAGGTCGACCTCGCCGTCCAGATGCGCCCACATCTGCCGATAGCCCACGCAGCGCACGGACGGCAGCCCCGGATGCAAATCGGCCCGGGCGCGCAGCGCGCGCACTTCGTCCAGCAGGCCGTTGGCCAGCATGGCGTCAAAGCGCTGTTCGATGCGCGCGTGCAACGCGGCGCGCTCCGACGGTTCAAGGCTGATGGTCAGGTAGTGGTTGGCGTCGTCGTCCGGCTTTTGCTGGCCGCGCGACAGCAATGCGGACATCGGTTGACCCGTCAACTGGCAGATTTCCAGCGCGCGCTGGATGCGCTGGCTGTCATTGGGCGCCAGGCGCGCCGCGGTGACGGGGTCTTGCCGCGCCAGTTCGGCATGCAGCGCGGGCCAGCCCTGGATGGCCGCGCGCGCTTCGATTTCGGCGCGCAAGGCGGGGTCCGCCTGAGGCAGGTCGTCCAGCCCATCGCGCAGGGCCTTGTAGTACATCATCGTGCCGCCGGCCAGCAGCGGAATGCGCCCGCGCGCACGGATCTCGTCGATCAATCGCAGCGCATCGGCGCGAAACTCGGCGGCCGAATACGACTGCGCGGGGTCCAGGATGTCCAGCAGGTGCTGCGGTACGCGGGCCTGTTCCTCGGGCGAGGGCTTGGCGGTGCCGATATCCATGCCTCGGTAGATGGTGGCCGAATCGACGTTGACGATTTCCATCGGCCAGCGCTCGGCCAGGGCCAGGGTGGACGCGCTTTTGCCGGCGGCCGTGGGGCCGGCCAGGCAAATCACCAGCGGAGTATCGGGGGGCAGGGAAGAGGGCAAACTTATTGTCCGCGCAGAAAGAGCTTGTCCAGGTCGGACACCGACCATTGCACCCAGGTCGGGCGGCCGTGGTTGCACTGGTCGGCGCGTTCGGTGGCTTCCATCTGGCGCAGCAGCCCGTTCATTTCTTCGATGGTCAATCTGCGGTTGGCGCGCACCGATCCGTGGCACGCCATGGTGGACAGCAGTTCGTTGCGTTGTTCGGTCAACAGGCGCGATACGCCCACGGCGCCAAGGTCACGCAACACCGCGCGTGCCAGCGTTTCGATATCGCCGCGCGCCAGGATGGCGGGCACCGAGCGCACGGCGATGGACGTGGGGCCGGAAGGGCGCATCTCGAAACCCAGCTCGCTGAGCTGCTCTTCAAATTCCTCGATCAGCGCCACGTCTTTTTCCTGGGCGTGGAACACCACCGGCACCAGTAGGTCCTGGCGCGGCAGGCTGCGCGCGTCCAACGCCTGCTTAAGCTGTTCGTAGACGACGCGCTCGTGCGCGGCGTGCATGTCCACCAGCACCATGCCCCGGCGGTTCTGCGCCAGGATGTAGATGCCGTGCAGTTGCGCCAGCGCCATGCCCAACGGATGTTCCTCGTCCATGGGCAAGGAGGGCGCGGGCCGGGGCTCGCTGACCGGCGTGACCTGGGCGGCCGTGTCGTCGTTCAGGGGGCGATACAGGGATTGCCAGTCGGCGGCGGGGATGCCGGCGGGCTCGCTATGCAGGCGGAACGGCACCTGGGTGTGAGCGCGTTGCGGCGCGGGCGACGGACGCAGGCCGTAGGCGGCGTTCTGGCCGGTGTAGCCGGGGCGAAGGGCGTTCGGCGCAGTACCGGAGGCACCGTGGCCGTCCTGAGTGCGTGCGTGGGCGGAGGCGGCGTCCGCGACGGCAGTGTGACCGGCATCGGCACCGGCGCCGGCGCCGAAGCCCGACCCAGAAGCCAAGCTCGATCCGGAACCCGATCCGGAAACTGAACCGGCCCCCAAGCCCGAGCCGGAACCCAAGCCCGAGCCGGCCCCCAAGCCCGAGCCGGAACCCAAGCCCGAGCCGGCCGCCAAGCCAGAACCCGAACCCAAGCCCGAACCGGAGCCCCCTGCCGCCGTGGCCGACGCCACGGTCTCAAAGCCGCCGTCTTCCTCCTGCTCCTGCCGCGAAGGCGTGACGGCGGACGAGCCGCCCGTCTGCGCCAGCGTCTGGCCCACGGCGTGCGACACAAAACGGTGCACCGCGCCGCTATCGCGGAAGCGGACTTCGTGTTTGGCCGGGTGCACGTTCACGTCCACGGCGGCCGGGTCTATGTCCAGGAACAGCACGTACGCGGGTTGGCGGTCGCCGTGCAGCACGTCGGCATAGGCGGCGCGCAGCGCGTGGCTGACCGTGCGGTCGCGCACGTAGCGGCCGTTTACGTACAGGTATTGGCGGTCGGCGCGGGCGCGGGCGGCGGTCGGGCGGGTGATCATCCCGGCCAAGCTCACCGTGCCGACCGAGTGCGACAGCAGCAGCCCGTGCTCGGCGAATTCCGCGCCCAGCACGTCGCGGATGCGCTGGGGCGGCTCGGCCGGCAACCATTGCCGCTGCGCGCGATCATGGTGAAACAGGCGGAACGCAATCTGCGGATGCGCCAGCGCGATGCGTTCCATCGCGTCAACGCAATGGCCGAATTCGGTAGCCTCGGACCGCAGGAATTTGCGCCGCGCCGGCACGGCATCGAACAGCTGCCGCACGTCCACGGTGGTGCCCGGTGGGCCGGAAGCGGGGCTGACCTGCATGCTGCCCGCATCGATCTGCCAGGCATGCTCGCCGTCGCGGGTGCGCGAAATGATGGTCACCTGGGCCACCGAGGCAATCGACGCCAGGGCCTCGCCCCGAAACCCCATCGACGCCACCGATTCCAGCTCGTTCAGCGAGCGGATCTTGCTGGTGGCGTGACGCGCCAGCGCCAGCGGCAGCTCGTCGGGCGGAATGCCGCCGCCGTCGTCCGTGACGGCAATGCGGCGGATGCCGCCGCCTTCCAGGCGCACTTCAATGGCGCGGCCGCCCGCATCGATGGCGTTCTCAAGAATTTCCTTGAGCACGGAGGCGGGCCGCTCGATGACTTCGCCAGCGGCAATCTGGCTGATCAACAGGTCGGGAAGCGCAAGAATGGAACGGCGTTCTGTCATTAGGCTAAAGTCTGATGGTGCTGTGTGGACGATTTTAGCGTCATGGGCCGGTGGGCTATAGTCGCGAAGGTTTAACCTTTCTTCCGACTTCCAGGCCGCTGAATGCTCGAATTTTTCAATATGGTCCTCCACATCGACAAGACGCTGGGCGTCTGGGTCGCGCAATATGGCGTGTGGGTGTACCTGGTGCTGTTCCTGATCGTATTCGCCGAGACCGGCTTGGTCGTGTTGCCGTTCCTGCCCGGCGATTCCCTGCTGTTCATCGCGGGCGCATTCGGCGCCACGGGGCATATCGACCCGGTGTTGATGGCCGTGCTGCTGATCGTGGCCGCCATTTCCGGAAACACGCTGAACTACATGATAGGGCGCTACATCGGCCCGCGTGTGTTCTCCATGAACTTGCGCTTTCTGGACCGGGGCGCGCTGATGCGCACGCACGCGTTCTACGAAAAGCACGGCGGCAAGACGATCGTCATGTCGCGCTTCATTCCCGTTGTGCGCACGTTCGCGCCCTTCGTGGCGGGCGTGGCCGATATGTCGATGTCGCGCTTCCAGATGTTCAACATCCTGGGCGCCCTGTTCTGGGTGATCAGCCTGGTGGCGGCCGGTTATTTCTTCGGCAACATCCCGCTGGTGCGCGAACACCTGAACACCATCGTCCTGCTGGGCCTGGCCGCCGCGATCGTGCCCGTGGTGGGCGCGGGCGTGTTCAAGCTCATCAAGTCACGCCGGGCGTAACAGCCCAAGGGCCACCCCGCGCAACGCTGCGCGGGGTCGAAAAAAGGGCGATGCGCCATCAAGCGCATCGCCCTTTTTTTATCCCGACCGTTGTCGCGGTTGTTGGTGGTTACGCCGGCGGGTTCAGCTGACGTCGCCCAGACGCGCCAGCGGCGGGTTGGCCGTGAAGTAGCGTTGAATGCCGGTCATCATGGCTTGCGCCAGTTTGTCCTGGTGCGAATTGCTGCGCAACAGGGCTTCTTCCTGCGGGTTGCTGATGAAGGCGGTTTCGACCAGCACCGAAGGGATGTCCGGCGCTTTCAGCACGGCAAAGCCGGCCTGCTCGACGCTGTTCTTGTGCAGGCGGTTGATCTTCTTGATTTCGTCCAGGAAGGCGTTGCCCACCTTGAGCGAATCGTTGATCTGCGCGGTGGTGGACAAGTCCAGCAGCACCTTGGCCACCTGACGGTCGTGGCTGCCCAGGTTGACGCCGCCGATCAGGTCGGCCGCGTTTTCCTTGTCGGCCATCCAGCGCGCCTGCGCGCTGGACGCGCCACGTTGCGACAGCGCGAACACCGACGAGCCGTTGGCCGACGGCTTGACCCAGGCATCGGCATGGATCGAGATGAACAGGTCGGCATGCACGCGGCGGGCCTTTTGCACGCGGACATGCAGCGGCACGAAATAATCGTCGTCGCGGGTCAGGTAGGCGCGCATGTAGGGCTGGCTGTCGATCAGCGCTTTCAGGCGCCGGGCGATGCGCAGCACCACGTCTTTTTCGCGCAGGCCGCTGCTGCCGATGGCGCCGGGATCTTCGCCGCCGTGGCCGGGATCAAGCGCGATGGTCAGCATGCGCTGCTTGCCACGGCCGGCGGTGGCCGGGGGCGACTTGGGCGCGGTGGGCAGGGGCGGGGCCGGCTGCTGGCCGCGCACGCGCGGCGGCTCGGGCGGGTCGGCCCGCGTAACCGGGTTGCGCTGGATGTCTTCCAGGATGCGCGCCAGGGGGTCGTCGACGTCGGGGCCGCTTTTGTTCAGGATCGCCACCAGCGGGTCCTGGGCGATCTTCGGATACAGGTCCAGCACCAGGCGGTACTGGTAGTCGGCCACGGGCTTGAGCGTGAATACCTGCGGCGCCACGGGCTGCTTCAGGTCGAACACCAGCCGCACCACGTTCGGGCGGTTCTGCGCCACGCGCAGGCTTTGGATATAGGGGTCGTCGGGGCGGACCTTGGAGACCAGGTCGTTCAAGGCCGCGCTAAGGGTCAGTCCCTCGATATCCACGACCAGCCGATGGGGATTTTCAAGCGTGAATTGTTCCGCCTTCAGCTCGCTATCGAGCTCCAGCGTGACTCGGGTGTATTCGTCGGCCGGCCAGGTACGTACGGCCAGGATCGTTGCCGCCTGCGCCAGACGCGGCAGGACCGGCAAGACGAGCAGAGTGGCGGCGACGCTGATCAGGCGTCGTCGGGTGGCGCCTGCCGAGGGAAGGGCGCCGTCTTTGGCGGGGGGACAATCGCGTTCAACCATGTTTGTCCTCGTGCGGTGTACGCGGTCAGGGTGGCGTCGCGGCCCTCATCGGCATAAGCCAGGGAAATCAGCAAGTCGGGCGGGGGCAAAAGGCCCTCGGCCCGCTCCGGCCATTCGATCAAAACCACCGCGTCTTCACGCAGTAAATCCCGAAATCCTGCGTCCAACCATTCGCGTGAATCACTAAATCTATAAAAATCAAGATGATAGAAGTATAAGTTAGAAACTTTATAGGATTCAAGCAGCGCGTAGCTGGGACTTTTGATTCGGCCGGTGATGCCGCATTCGCGCAACAGGGCGCGGGTGAAGGCCGTTTTGCCCGCGCCAAGGTCGCCTTGCAGGTGTATGCAGGCGCCGGCGGGCCCGGTCTGTCCCCCGGAAACCAACGGGGCAAGCTGCCGCGCCAGCGATTCCGTGGCGGCTTCGTCGGGCAGGTGCAAGGTCAGGCTGCAAAGAGGGGCGGACATGGCGCGGGGCGAGTGGTAAAAAACGGTGGAGGGATTTCGGATTTCCGCAATTATAGGAATGCGGGTTTCTGCTAATATATTTAGTGATTTTCATTCTCAATAAGTCGCTTGCGGCCGACGCCGCGCTTTGCGACTGTCAGCCGCCACGGAGTTGTACGCGCCATGAAGACCCGCATCGAAAAAGACACGTTTGGGCCGATCGAAGTCCCCGAGGATCACCTCTGGGGCGCCCAAACGCAACGTTCGCTGCATTTTTTCGCGATTTCCACGGAAAAGATGCCTGTCCCGCTGGTCAACGCCATGGCGCGCCTGAAGCGCGCCGCCGCCAAGGTCAATGCCGAACTTGGCGAGCTGGACCCCAAGATCGCCGACGGCATCATTCGCGCGGCCGACGAAGTCATCGCCGGCAAGTGGCCCAACGAATTTCCGCTGTCGGTCTGGCAGACGGGGTCGGGCACGCAAAGCAACATGAACATGAATGAAGTGCTGGCCAATCGCGCCTCGGAACTGCTGGGCGGCGTGCGTGGCGAAGAGCGCAAGGTGCACCCGAACGACCACGTCAACCGCGGCCAGTCGTCCAACGATACGTTCCCGACCGCCATGCACGTGGCCGCCGCCGTCGAAGTCGAACATCACCTGCTGCCCTCGCTGAAGCAGTTGCGCGCCACGCTGGCCGAGAAAAGCGCCGCCTTCTACGACATCGTCAAGATCGGCCGCACGCATTTGCAGGACGCCACGCCCTTGACGCTGGGCCAGGAACTGTCCGGCTATGTGGCGCAGCTGGATCTGGCTGAACAGCAGATCCGCGCCACGCTGCCCGGCCTGCATCAGTTGGCCATTGGCGGCACGGCGGTGGGCACGGGCCTGAACGCGCATCCCGAATTCAGCGCCAAGGTGTCGGCCGATCTGGCGCATGCCACCGGCACGGCCTTTGTGTCGGCGCCCAACAAATTCCAGGCACTGGCCTCGCACGAGGCCTTGCTGTTCGCGCACGGCGCGTTGAAGTCGCTGGCGGCCGGGCTGATGAAGATTGCCAACGACGTGCGCTGGCTGTCCAGCGGCCCGCGTTCGGGCCTGGGCGAAATCAGCATTCCGGAAAATGAGCCGGGCAGCTCGATCATGCCGGGCAAGGTCAACCCCACGCAGTGCGAAGCCGTCACCATGCTGGCCGCGCAGGTCTTGGGCAACGACGTCGCCATCAATATTGGCGGCGCCAGCGGCAACTTCGAACTGAACGTGTTCAAGCCGCTGGTGATCCACAACTTCCTGCAATCGGTGCGCCTGCTGACGGACGGCATGGCCAGCTTCAACGCGCATTGCGCGGCCGGCATCGAACCCAACCACGAGCGCATCGCTGAACTGGTCGACCGGTCACTGATGCTGGTGACGGCGCTGAACCCGCACATCGGCTACGACAAGGCCGCGCAGATTGCCAAGAAGGCGCACAAGGAAGGCTTGTCGCTGAAGGAGTCGGCGCTGGCGCTGGGTTACGTGACCGAAGCGCAGTTCGCCGAATGGGTGGTGCCCGGGTCCATGACCAACGCGCACAAGTCGTAAACGTCTGGGGACAGGGCTCAAGCACAGGGCCAAGCCAAGCCAAGCCAAGCCCAAGCCCAGCCCAAGCCCAGCCCAAGCCCAGCCCAAGCCCAGCCCAAGCCCAGCCCAAGCCCAACAAGGCTGCCCGACCCGGCAGCCTTTTTTTCGTCGGATCAGGGCTGCCCGGCCAGCAGCAGCCACATCGGTATCGTCACCGCCGAGAACAGCGTGCCCAGCGATATCAGCACCGCCACCATGCGCCCGTCACCCCCCATGCGCATGGCCAGTACATAAGCGGCCGAGGCCGTCGGCAGGGCCGCGAACAGCAGCAGCATGCGCGCTTCCAGCGGCGGCAGGCCCAGCAGCATCGCCACGCCCAGCGCCACGGCGGGCAGCGCGACCAGTTTCACGGCCAGCATCCAGGCGATCAACGTGCCATAACCCTTGCCGCCTTCCCAGGCCAGGCTGGCGCCTACGCAAATAATCCCCAGCGCCAGCGCCGCCGCGCCCAGCCGCCCCAGCACCGTGTCGACGGGGCCGGGCAGGTGCAGGCCCGCCAGGTTGCATGCCAGCCCGACCAGCGTGGACACGACCAGGGGGTTGCGCGCCAGCTCGCGCAGCAGATTGCCGCCGTTGTGGCGCGCCAGGCCATAGACCGCGGCCACATTGGCCATGGGCACGGCAAAGCCGACGATCAGCGCCATCACCGTCTGGCCCTGCGTGCCGGCAAGGCTTGCCGACAGCGCCAGGCCGATATACGTGTTGAAGCGGTACCCGCACTGGGCCGACGACGCCAGCCCCACCGACGACGGCCGCAACACCCAGCCGGCCAGCCACGCCATCGCCACGCCGGCCACCACCACCGCCGCCGTGGCCTGTAGCAACATGGCCGCGTTGCCCGCGGTGATGGGCGTGCGCAGAATGGATTGGAACAGCAGCGCGGGGAACAGGACGAAGTAGACGAGACGCTCGGTGCCCGCAAAAAACTCGCGCGAAAAACCCAGCTTGTGACGCAGCGCCCAACCGAGCGCGACCAGCATGAAATCAGGGAAAACCAGGAAGGCGACCGACATGAGGAAAGGGTGTTTTAACAGCGCGTTGACCGGGGATCGGCACGCTATGCGGGTGTAAGCATTTGCTGCTATTCTCCGTCATTCTGGCGGGCGCGTCTGCCACAAGCACCTTATAAAAGCAGCGCCACACACGCTGCACAGAAGCAATGCGCTCCCACCGTTATCTGCTGGCCCGTCCACAGGCGGAGACCATCTCAAAACGGTCCGTTTACATACGGGCTCGCACTCTTGGAGGAAACACACCTATGAATAAAGTTCGCTCCCTGGCCGTTGCTATCGCTTTGGCTACCGGCGCCGCCGGCACGCTTGGCGCCTCCGTCGCGCATGCCGCCGACAAGTACCCCAGCAAGCCTATCCGCGTGATCGTTCCGTTCGCGCCCGGCGGTTCCACCGACATCATCGCGCGCCTCGTGACGCAACGCATGAGCCAGGAACTTGGCCAGCCGATGGTCGTGGAAAACAAGGGTGGCGCGGGTGGCGCCATCGGTGCCTCTGAAGCCGCGCGCGCCGATGCCGACGGCTACACGCTGTCGATCGCCACGGTCTCGACCATGGCCGTCAACCCGGCCTGCCGTCCGAAGGACCTGCCGTACGACCCGATCAAGGACTTCCAGCCGGTCACCAACTTCGCCAACACGGCGAACGTGGTTGCCGTGAATCCGAAGTTCCCCGCCAAGGACTTCAAGGGCTTCATCGAAGAACTGAAGAAGAACCCCGGCAAGTACTCGTATGGCAGCTCGGGCACGTGCGGCGTGCTGCACTTGATGGGCGAATCGTTCAAGATGGCCACGGGCACCGACATCGTGCACGTGCCGTACAAGGGTTCGGGCCCGGCCGTGGCCGACGCCGTCGGCGGCCAGATCGAAATCCTGTTCGACAACCTGCCGTCCTCGATGCCGCAGATCCAGGCGGGCAAGCTGAACGCCATGGCCATCGCCTGGCCCGAGCAGATTCCCGCCGTCAAGGGCGTGCCCACGTTCAAGGAAGCCGGCTTCCCGGTGCTGAACCAGCCGGTCTGGTACGGCCTGCTGGCCCCCAAGGGCACGCCGATGGAGGTCGTGAACAAGCTGCGTGACGCTGCCGTCGTGGCCCTGAAGGACCCGAAGGTCATCAAGGCGCTGGACGACCAGGGCTCGGCGCCGTCGGGCAACACGCCTGAAGAGTTCGCCAAGGAAATCAAAGAGCAGTTCGACTGGGCTCAAGACGTGGTGAAGAAGCAGAACATCAAGCTGGATTGATCCGGCTTGGGGCTGGCTGCCTAGCCGGTTCCTGATGCTGAAATGAGACGGGCGCCCTGACGGGCGCCCGTTTTTTTTTATGCCGTGCAGTGATGCCGGCACGACGGCGACACGACGGCGACACGACGGCGGCCGAATGCGCGCGCGGCCAGTCTTGCAACGTCGGCCCGGCTGCTTCAGCTACTCCATTTACCCGGACTACCCCGCCACATCCAAGGACGCCACGCGGGCGGCGCAGGCCGCGCGCAGCCGCTCGATCAGGTCAGCATGCAGCGCCGACAAAGGGTCCTGGTTGCGCACCATGATGCTGATCGGCACGCGCAGCGCGGGCTCCAGGCGGCGCAGGCTCATGCCGGGACGCAACATGGCCTGCGCGGTGATGGCGTCGACAATGGCGTCGCCGCAACCCGCGTCCACCAGCGCGCAGGCCACGTAATGCGTTTGCACCTGGATGGAGACCTGCGGCGCCAGCCCCTGCGCGTCCAGCGCCATTTGCAGCAACGCGCCGGACGCATCGCCCGCATCCAGCACGATCAGCGTTTCACCGGTGGGATCGGCCAGTTCGGCCAGGCGCATGGGCCCCGTGGCCGGCCGACGGCTCAGGTGCACAAGCTCGGTGTGGCCCAGGCCGGTGCGCGTCAGGCCGGGATAGTCGTTGGTGTCGAAGGTAATGGCCAGGTCCAGCTCGCGCGTGAGCAGGCCTTGCACGAGTTCCGCACTGTGATGCGTGTGGATGTCGAACGTGATGCCGGGCTGCGCGTCGCGGCTGTCGCGCACCACGCCGGGCAGCAGGCCCAGACCCAGCGCGGGGGCGCAGCCCAGGCGCAAATGCCCATGCGGCCGGTCGCGCAGGTTGGCGACCAGCCGGCGCACGCTGTTCAGGTCCTGGTTCAACCGCGCGACCTCGGGCGTCAGGATCTCGGCTTCTCGCGTGGCCACCAGCCGGCCTTTGACGCGATCAAACAGCTTGAAGCCCAGCTGCGCCTCGGCGTGCGCCAGCAGCTTGCTGGCGGCCGGCTGCGAGATATGCAGCGCGGCGGCCGCCTCGGTCAGGGAACCGGTACGACGGATCGCTTCGAAGATTTCGATGTGGCGCAGGCGCATGGCAGGACAGGATAGGGGACCGGAACCGCGATTCTAAGCGGTTGACGGCGCGCGACCCGCTGGCCGATCATCATGGACGCCTGCCGGACACCCGGCGCCACCCTGGAGCTCACCATGCGCGCTTGCCGCCACGCCGCCGCCGTCTTGCTTGCCGCCACCCTGACGGCCAGCATGGCCCCCGTCCCGGCCGCCTGGGCCCGCACGCCGGCCACCGAAGACATCAACCCCGAAGCCGCCAGCGGCGCCAAGGCGCGCGAACTGGTTCGCGCCAAGCATTACATGATGGTGTCGGCCAACCCGCTGGCTACCGAGGCGGGCGATGCCATGCTGCGCAAGGGCGGCTCGGTGATCGACGCCGCCATCGCGACGCAGCTGGTGCTGAACCTGGTCGAGCCCCAATCGTCCGGTATCGGCGGCGGCGCCTTCATCGTGTGGTATTCGGCCAAGTCCGGGCGCATCCAGACCGTCGACAGCCGCGAAACCGCGCCCGCCGCCGCGCGCCCCGACCGTTTCCTGGACGCCGACGGCAAGCCGCTGCCGTTTGCGCAGGCCGTCAACAACGGCATGTCGGTGGGGGTGCCGGGCTTGTTGCGCGGCCTGGAACTGGCCCACAAAGAAGCGGGCGTGCTGCCCTGGGCCGACCTGTTCCAGCCCGCCATTGACCTGGCCGAACAGGGCTTCGCCGTGTCGCCCCGCCTGCACACGCTGCTGGCCGGCAACAAGGCGCTGCCCACGCAGGCCGCCGCCGCCGCGTATTTCTACGCGCCCGACGGCGCGCCCTGGCCAGTAGGCCATGTGCTGAAAAATCCCGAATTCGCGCGCACGCTGCGCGCCGTGGCCAAGCAGGGCGCCGATGCGTTCTACCAGGGTGACATCGCGCGCGACATCGTGGCCGCCGTGCACGGCCACGCCAAACCGGGCGACCTGACGCTGGCGGACCTGGCCAACTACCGCGCCAAGACGCGCGACCCGGTGTGCGGGCCGTATCGCGGCTACCAGCTGTGCGGCATGGCGCCGCCCAGCAGCGGCGGCATCGCGGTGTTGCAGATGTTGGGCGAGCTGGAACAGTATCCGGTCGCCACCTACACGCCCGGTTCCGTGCAGGCCGTGCATTATTTTTCCGAGGCGGGCCGGCTGGCCTTTGCCGACCGCGACTTCTACGTGGCCGATCCGGACTTCGTCAACGTGCCGGTGCGCGCGCTGCTGGACCCGGCCTATCTGCGCGCGCGCGGGGCGTTGATTCAGCCCGACCGCAGCATGAAGGTGGCCCTGCCCGGCGACCCCGAAGGCAAGCTGCTGACCCTGGGCCGCGACAACGCGCTGGAAGTGCCGTCCACCAGCCACCTGGTCGCGGTGGACGCCAAGGGCAACGCGCTGTCCATGACGACCACCATCGAAAGCGAGTTCGGCAGCAAGATCTTCGTGCGCGGTTTTTTGCTGAACAACGAAATGACGGATTTTTCTTCGTCGTTCAAGGACCCCGAAGGCCGGCTCGTGGCCAACCGCGTCGAAGCGGGAAAACGGCCGCGCAGCTCGATGGCGCCCATGATCGTGCTGCGTGACGGCAAGCCCGTCATGCTGGTGGGATCGCCCGGCGGCAGCGCCATCATCAACTACGTGGCCAAGACCATCGTGGGCGTGCTGGATTGGGGCCTGGACATGCAGGCCGCCATCGCGCTGCCCAACATGGGCAGCCGCAACAAGGAAACCGAACTGGAAAAGGGGACTGCGCTGGAGGCGCTGGCGCCCGCGCTGGAAGCCATGGGGCATCCGGTGCGCATCACGGAATTTCCCAGCGGGATACACGGCATCGTGATCGACGGGCAGGGCTTGCAAGGGGGCGCGGACCCGCGCCGCGAAGGGCTGGCCAAGGGCGGTTGAAGCCGCGCAAGGCGGGAGCAAGGCGGGGCGCGATGCGCACCCGCCCATTTCGGGCAAGGCCCATGCCTTGCCGCCCCGCCAGATCGACGCTGTGACGTCCGATCAAGCGGTCCCGCGACCCCGCAATGCCGCCTCAATCCAGCGAGGCCGGGTCGATCTCCATGCGCGCTTCCTTGCGGTGCGCCACGTACGTCACGCCCCACATCACCACGCCCAGCAGCAGCAACCAGCCCGCCACCTGATATTGGATGACGTCGCGCCCGGTCAGCGGGGTCACCATGAACAGGCAGGCCGCCGCGCCCAGCCACGGCACGATGCGATTGATCGTGAAGTGCTGATGCTGGACTTTGTCGCGGCGCAGGACCAGCACCGCCACGTTGACGAAGGCGAACACCCCCAGCAACAGCAGCGCCGTGGTGCCGCCCAACGCGCGGATGGCTTCGGAGTCGGCCAGCGACACCAGGATGATCAGGCCGAAGGCCAGCACGGTCGTGAACAGAATGGCCGTCCACGGCGTCTGGTTCTTGCGATGCACGTGCGCCAGAAAGGCCGGCAGCACGCCCTGGCGCGACATGCCGTACAGCAGGCGGCTGGCCATCATCATATTGATCAGCGCCGAATTCGCCACGGCAAACATCGAGATGATCGGCATGATGTATTCCACCGGCAGGCCCGGGGCGGCGCGCTTGACCACCAGCACCAGCGGCGTCGAGCTCTTGGCCAGTTCGCCCACCGGCACCAACGCCACCGCGCAGATCGACACCAGCACGTAGATCACGGCCGTAATGCCCAGCCCCGTCAACATCACCTTGGGAAAAATGCGGCTGGGCTCGTGCGTTTCCTCGGCCATGTTGACCGAGTCCTCGAACCCGACCATCGCGAAGAACGCCAACGCGGTAGCCGACGTCACGGCCAGGAACACGCTTTTATCCTCGGGCGTGTCGAACGCCACCACGCGCGAGAAATCCGCCTGCCCGCCGGCGATGGCATAAAAGCCCAGCAAGATCACCATCAGCAGGCCCGACAGCTCGATCAGCGTCAGCACCACGTTTGCCTTCACGCTTTCGGCCGCGCCGCGCAGGTTCACCAGCATCACCAGCAGCATGAAGCCCAGCGCGCCGAACGTGATCCACGTCTTCTCGGCCTTGATGCCGAATGCGGCGAACAGGTTCGCGGCGAATGCCTGGGACGCCGTGGCCGCCGATGTCAGCCCCGAACACATGACGGTGAAGCAGACGATGAAGGTCAAAAAGTGCACGCCGAACGCCTTGTGCACATACAGCGCGGCGCCTGCCGCCTTGGGGTACTTGGTGACCAGTTCCAGGTAGGACAGCGCGGTCAGCAGCGCGATGGCAAACGCCACCAGGAAGGGCAGCCAGGCCGCGCCGCCAACTTCGGCGGCGACCTGGCCGGTCAGTGCATAAACGCCTGTGCCCAGGATGTCGCCAACAATGAACAGCAACAGCAGCTTGGGGCCCATCACGCGCTTGAGCGGCGCGTTTTCCGATTGCGATGGGGCTTTTACATCGGTTGTAGCCATCTTCTTTTTCTCCTCTTTCTTTGACTCGCGGGAGGCGACCCGAAAAGTCTAAGGGGAGGACGTAGCAGCCGTTGCTACAGCGGTGCAACGAAATGTCTTAGTTGTTGGTATTCGTTGATGGCGCCTCTTGCAGCGCGGGCGGCAGCTTGCGCAAGGTGGCGGGCGTGCGCGACAGCTTGATGGGTGAGCCCACCCCCTTGTAGTCGCCCTGTTCCACCACCATGCCGCGATGGCGCGTGTGCGGGTGCGCCAGCGCCTCGTCCACCGTCTGCACCGCCGCGGCGGGCACGCCCGCGCGCAGCAGGCGGTCGGCCAATGGCGCGGCGTGTTGCGGCGCCAGCAGGTCGGACAAGGCGTCGCGCAAGGCCTGGCGGTTTTGCAGGCGATCGGCGTTGGTGGCAAAGCGCGGGTCGGCGGCAAGTGTCGGCGCGTCCAGCACCTGCGCCATCAATGCAAACTGCCGGTTGTTGCCCACGGCCAGGAAGATCGGGCCGCTGGCGGTGGGCAGCGTTTCGTAAGGCGCGATGTTCGGATGCGCGTTGCCACTGCGCTTGGGCACCTTGCCGCTGTAGAAAAAATTGGCGGCGTGCGGATGCAACAGCGACAGCGCGCAGTCGTACAAAGTGATGTCCAGGAACTGGCCCAGGCCGCTGCGATGGCGTTCGTTCAGCGCCAGCAGGATGGCGACGGCGGCGTTCAAGCCAGTCACCATGTCCACCACCGGCAAGCCCACGCGCGTGGCGTCGCCGTCGGCTTCGCCGTTCACGCTCATCAGGCCGCACATGGCTTGCGCGCAGGCGTCGTAGCCGGGCAAGCCGCCCAACGGGCCATCGGCGCCGAACCCGCTGACGCGGCAATGCACCAGCTTGGGAAACGCCTGGCTTAACGTGTCAAACCCCAGGCCCCATTTTTCCAACGTGCCGGGCTTGAAGTTCTCGACCAGCACGTCCGCGTCGGCCAGCAGATGGCGCAGCAGTTCCTGGCCCGCCGGTTGCGACAGGTCCAGCGTCATGCCTTCCTTGTTGCGGTTCACGCCGATGAAGTACGAAGCCGTGTCGCCCAGGAAAGGCGGCCCCCAGCCGCGCGTTTCATCACCGCCCGGCGGTTCGATCTTCAACACGTCGGCGCCGTGGTCGGCCAGGATCTGCGTGCAATACGGGCCGCCCAGCACGCGCGACAGGTCGATGACTTTGCAGCCGGCAAGCGCGCCGGCGTTCGGTAGGGTAGGGGCCATGGGTGGTCTGCTTCAGTCGATGGAAACGTTGGCGCTCTTGATCAGCTCGCGCCACTTGGGGACTTCGGTGGTGATGAACGCGGCCAGCCCTTGCGGCGTCTGGTCTTCTGCGGCAACGATGCCTTGCGAACGCAGCGTCTGTTCGATGGCCGGGTCCGACAGCGCCGTCTTGAACGCGCGGTTCAAGGTATCGACCACATCGGCCGGCGTGCCCTTGGGCGCCACGATGCCGAAGAAGACGCTGACGTCGTAGCCCGTCAGTCCTTGCTCGGACAAGGTGGGCAGGTCGGGCAATGCGTCAGAGCGTTGCGCGCTGGCCAGGCCGATGGCGCGCAGCTTGCCGGCCTTGATGTAAGGCAGCGCGGTCAGGATGTCGGTGAATGACATCGATACCTGCCCGCCCAGCAGATCGTTCAGCGCCGGGCCCGTGCCCTTGTACGGGATGTGCATGATCTTGGTGCCGGCCATCTGGTTGAACAGAATGCCGGCCAGATGCGATGACGCGCCGTTGCCCGACGAGGCGTAGCTGAGCTTGTCCGGATTCTGCTTGGCGTACGCGATGAGTTCTTTGGCGTTGTTGACCGGCACCGACGGGTTCACGACCAGGATGTTGGGCAGGTGGCCCAGGCGGATGATCGGCGCGAAGCTGGTTTCGGGGTTGTAGCCCTGCTTCTTGTAAAGGCTGACGTTGATGGCCAGCGGGCCGGACGTGCCGAACAGGATCGTGTAGCCGTCGGGCTTGGCCGACGCCACGTATTCCGAGCCGATGTTGCCGCCCGCGCCGCTGCGGTTTTCCACGATGACGTTCTGCTTGAGCGGTTCACGCAGTTTTTCGGCCAGGCGGCGCGCCATGGCGTCGGTGGGTCCGCCCGGCGGGAACGGCACGATCAACGTGATGGGTTTGGCGCTGGGGTAAGCATCGGCCGCCAGCGCGGGCGCGGCGGGCGCCACGGTGGTGGCCACGGCCAGCAGCAAGGGGGCAAATAGGCGTTTCATGGTGGTGTCTCCTGTGAGGGGGGCGCGCCGGCTGTGCCGCCGGCGTCGCGGATTACAGCGCGTACTGCAAGATGGCCTGGCAGGCGGCGCTTTCGTTGGGGGGAATGGCGTAGGGGTCGCGCGGCGCCAGGCGGTGCAGCAGCACCTGGTCGGCCAGTTGCGCACGGCTTTGCATGCCCGCGTCCGTGGCTTCCCAGCGCAAGGCGGCCATGGACACGGCGTGGTAAAGCAGGGACGCCGCCTGGCGGGCCAGTTCGGCGTGGTCGCCCATGGCGGCGTGCTCGGCCAGCGCAAAGGTCTTGGCCAGCGCGTCGGCCTGCAACGCGGCCAGCGCGGGCGGGCAGGGCGCGCCGTCTGCCAGCAGCTGGTCGATATGGGCGCGCAGCGCGGGCAGTGAATTTTCTTTCTTGATGGCGCGCAGCACGTCCAGCGCGACGATGTTGCTGGTGCCTTCCCAGATGGATCCCAGATGCGCGTCGCGCACCAGGCGTGGCTCGGTCCATTCTTCGATATAGCCGCAGCCGCCGCGCACTTCCATGGCGTCGCCCGTCACCTTGCGCGCGTCGCGGCAGGCGCGGAACTTGATCAGCGGGGTCAGGATGCGCGCCAACGCCGGGTCGGCCATGCCCTGGTCGGCGTCGGCCAGCGCGCGCGCCGTCTGGAACATGACGCTGCGCGCCTGCTCGGCCCAGACCGTCATCTTGACCAGCTGGCGTTGCATCAGCGGCATGTCGATCAGGCGCTTGCCGAAGGCGCGGCGCTGCTGCGATACGAAGATCGCTTCGGTCACCGCGCGGCGCATCAGCCCGGCCGCGCGCATGCCGTTGGACAAGCGCGAGTTATTGATCATGTCGGCCATGTGCTTGAAGCCCCGGCCGCGCTCGCCCACCAGCCAGGCCACGGCGCCTTCCAGCCGGATTTCGCCGCTGGCCATGGAACGCGTACCCAGCTTGTCTTTCAGACGCAGGATGCGGTAGTGGTTGTGGCTGCCGTCGGCCAGGTCGCGCGGCAACAGGAACAGCGAGACGCCTTTCAGGCCGGGCGCGGTTTCGCTGCGCGCCAGCACCATCGCAAAACCCGCGTCGGGGTTTGAGCAGAACCACTTGTCGCCGTGGATGCGCCAGCTGCCGTCCGCTTGCAGGTCGGCGGTGACTTCGGTGGCGCTGACGTCCGAGCCCGCGCCTTGTTCCGTCATGAACATGGCGCCTTGGCGCAACGCATCGAAATCCTGCGTGGTCACTTGCGGCAGCACGCGTTGCACCAGCGCCGGGTCGCCGAACTTGCGCAGCGTGCGCGCCAGCGAATCGGTCATGCTGACCGGGCAGCACAGGCCGAATTCCGCTTGCACGAACAAATGGCTCAACGCGTACTTGGCGGCGGCCGGCATGGGTTCGGGCCAGCCCAGCACGCCGCCGCGATGCGACAGCGCGGCCAAGCCGAATTCGCTGTACGCCAGCCGTTCCAGTTCCACATAGGCGGGGTGCTTGTCCACCCGCGATTCGTCGGCCCCGGCCCGGCTGCGTACCGACAGCGTGGGCGGATGCTTGTCCGCCGTGGCGGCCAGTTCGTCCATCACGCCTCCGGCCAAGCCGCCCAGGCGTTCCAGGTGGGGCAGCAGATGGGCGTGCAGCGGTGCGGGCAGGTAGCGCCGGCTGAGCGCGGCGGCGTAGGGGTCGGCAGTGAACAGGTTCAGCCCGCGTGAATCCGGCACCGGGGTGGAGGCGGCGGAAGTGGCAACGGAGGGATTGGGGCGGGCGGGGGCGTCCATGGCGGCATCCTGCGAAAAATCGGGAAGATGGCCGATGTTGCGCGGGTAGATTAATCTATGCAAATACCGTTTTGGTGTAGAACAATCCATAAAAAATATAGATAGGGGGAGACCATGGATCTGGACCCGCGCCTGTTGCGCTACTTCATCGCGGTAGCCGAAGAGCGCCATTTCAGCCGCGCCGCCACCCGCCTGCATATCTCGCAGCCGCCGCTCAGCTACGCCATTCGCCAGCTGGAAGACAACGTGGGCGCGCGCCTGCTTGCCCGAACCAGCCGCCATGTGGAACTGACCGACGCCGGCCACGTGCTGTATCGCGAGGCGCTGACGTTGCTGCGGCAGGCCGAGGAAGTGCGCACACTGGTGCAGCGGGTGGACGCGGGCCTGCGCGGCCGGCTGCGCATCGGCTTCGTCGGGTCGATGCTGTATCGCGGCCTGCCGGTGCTGCTGAACGCCATGCGCGCCGAACTGCCCGACGTGGAGCACGTGCTGACCGAGTTGAACTCGCACGAGCAGATCGAAGCCGTGCGGCGCGGGGAACAGGACCTGGGGTTCATCCATGCCAACCCGGTGCCCGAAGAGGTGCTGGCGCGTGACCTGATCGCCGAACCTTTTGTGGTGTGCCTGCCCGATTCTCACCCGCTGGCCGCGCGCGCGTCGTTGCGGCTGGCCGACCTGGCGGGCGATGACTTCGTCTTCTTCGCCCGTGCGGCCTCACCCAGCTATTACGAAACCGTGTTGTCGATGTGCGTGGCGGCCGGCTTCATGCCGGTGGTCCGCCACGAAGTGCGGCATTGGCTTAGCGTGGCGTCGCTGGTGTCGCAGGGGCTGGGCGTGTCGATCGTGCCGTCCTGCCTGTCGCGCAGCGGGCTGGCCGGCACGCGCTTCATTGCGTTCGAACACGCGGCGCGCTCGGTCAGCCAGGTGATCTGGCAAGCCGGCGCGCAGTCGCCTTTGCAGCATCGGGCCATGGCGCTGGTGACGCGCCATTTTCCGCCGGCCACGCCGGCGGTGGCCCAGCAGGCGGATTGACGATCAGCGGAACACGACGGTTTTGTTGCGGTTCAGCAAGATGCGGTGTTCGACATGGCTGCGCACCGCGCGCGACAGCACCAGCGATTCAATATCGCTGCCCACTTGCGTCAGGTCGGCCGCCGTCATGGTGTGGTCCACGCGTTCGATGTCCTGATCGATGATGGGGCCTTCGTCCAGGTCCGACGTCACGTAATGAGCGGTGGCGCCGATGATCTTCACCCCGCGCGCGTGCGCCTGGTGATACGGGCGCGCGCCCTTGAAGCTGGGCAGGAAGCTGTGGTGGATGTTGATGGCGCGGCCGTTCAGCGCGCGGCACATATCCGCCGACAGGATCTGCATGTAGCGGGCCAGCACCACCAGGTCGGTGTTGGACTGGTCGGCAATCTGCAATACCTGCTTTTCCTGCTCGGCCTTCGTGTCGGCCGTGACGGGCAGGTAATGGAACGGGATGCCGTAGGACGCCGCCAGGCTGGCGTAGTCGTTGTGGTTGGACACGATGGCCGCCACTTCGGCGTGCAAATGCCCGCTATGCACGCGAAACAGCAGGTCGTTCAGGCAATGGCCCTGCTTGCTGACCATGATCAACAGGCGCTGCTTGCGGCGCGCGTCATGCAGCTTCAGGTCCATGCCGTAGTCCGCCGACAGCGTATCCAGGCGGCCGCGCAGGTCGTCGGGGTTCACGGCCACAGGCAGGTCGAAGTGCACGCGCAGGAAGAACTGGCCCGTTTCCTCGTCGCCGAATTGCTGCGAATCCAGGATGTTGCAACCCAATTCGAACAACAGGCCGCTGACGCGGTAGACGATGCCGGTGCGGTCAGGGCAGGACAGGGTCAGGATGTAGTCGTTGTGCTGCATGGTGCGGGAATAGGCCGAGGTAAGGAGAAGAGGGGATGGGCGGAATCAGGCGCTCAGGCGCGCCAGGGTTTCTTCCGCCAGGGCCAGGCTGGAGGTCAGCCCGGGAGATTCAATGCCGAACAGGTTCACCAGCCCGGGCACGCCATGCACGGCGGGGCCGGCAATGACGAAGTCGGCGGCGGGTTCGTGTGGGCCCGAGATCTTGGGCCGGATGCCGGTGTAGCCGGGCGCCAGTGCATGGTCCGGCAGCGCCGGCCAGTAGCTGCGCACCGCGTCGTAGAACACGTCGGCGCGCGCCGGGTCCAGTGTGTAGTCTTCGGTGCCGATCCATTCGGTATCGGGTCCGAATTTCGCTTGGCCGCCCATGTCCAGCGTCAGGTGCACGCCCAGGCCGGCGTGTTGCGGCACGGGGTAGATCAGGCGCGTGAAGGGCGCGCGGCCGGCCAGCGTGAAGTAGCTGCCCTTGCACAGGTAATCGGTCGGGATGGTGGCGGGCGGCACGCCGTCGATGCGGCGGGCCAGCGCGGGCGCTTGCAGCCCGGCTGAATTGATCAGCACGTTACAGGTCAGCGTCATGGCTTCGTCGCCGCCGAATTGCAGTTCGAACCCGCCTTCGGGGCGCACGCGGCCGGACACCAGTGGCGTGTGAAAGACACACTGCGCGCCAGCATTTTCGGCGTCGCCCTGGAATGACAGCATCAGGGCATGGCTGTCGACGATGCCGGTGGATGGCGACACCAGCGCGGCGGTGCATTGCAGCGCGGGCTCCAGGCGCATGGCTTCTTCGCCGGAAATGAACTGCAAATCGTCCACGCCGTTGGCGCGCGCGCGCTGGGCGATGCCCTCAAGCTGGGCCGCCTGATCGCGGTCGGTGGCCACGATCAGCTTGCCCAGGCGCTTGTGCGGCACGCCGCGTTCGGCGCAGTACGCGTACAGCAGGTGCTTGCCGCGCACGCACAGGCGCGCCTTCAGGCTGCCCGCCGGGTAATAGATACCGGCGTGGATCACTTCGGAATTGCGCGAGCTGGTGCCCGTGCCGATGGCTTCGGTGGCTTCGGTCACCAGCACTTCCCGGCCGGCTTGCGCCAGCGCGCGGGCCACGGCCAGCCCCACCACGCCCGCGCCGATGACGACGCAATCTACGTCCACGCTCATGGCGTCTTCCTTTCGGACCGGCCGCCCGCGGGCGTCAGGTCAAAGCCGCCGGCGTGAAACACCAGCGGCGGTTCGTTGCTGTGGCCGCAGCGTTCCACTTCGCCCACCATGATGATGTGGTCGCCTTCTTCGTAGCGGCTGCGGTTGCGGCATTCGAACCAGGCGGCGCAATGGCCGTCCAGCATCGGTGTGCCGCCTGGCGCGTAATGCACCGTCAGGCCGGCGTAGCGGTCGGGCGTCTTGCCCGTGGCGAAGCGGCGCGCCAGCGCGATCTGCTCGGCGCTCAGGACGTTGACCACGTAGCGCTCGCACTGTTCGAACGCCGCCAGCGAGGACGACGAGCGCGACAGGCTCCACAGGATCAGCGGCGGGTTCAGCGACACCGAGTTGAACGAGCTGACCGTCAGGCCGATGGGGGCGCCATCAAGCCCGGCGGCCGTCACGACCGTGACGCCGGTGGCGTAGCGGCCCAGCGCGGTGCGGAAAAAAGCGGCGTCAAAATCAGGGGAGGAGGCGGGCATGCAATCGGTAATTGGGCGGGCGCGCAAACGCGCCCGACATCAGGGCGACAGGCGTTCGATCTTCCAGGCCGGGCCGTCCGCGACGTAGCGCAGGCGGTCGTGCAGGCGCGACGGCCTGCCTTGCCAGAATTCGATGGCGGTGGGCTTCAAGCGGTAACCGCCCCAGTGCGGCGGACGCGGCGGCTGCTCACCGAAACGTTCGCGGAATTCCTTTTCACGGGCTTCCAGCGCTTCACGGGTAATGGGCTGGCTCTGGGGCGAAGCCCAGGCGCCGATGCGCGATCCGGCGGGGCGGCTGTGATAGTAGGCGTCCGACTCTTCGGGCGCCACTTTTTCCACCACGCCCTCAATCCGGACCTGGCGTTCCAGGGGCTGCCAGAAAAACAGCAGGCTGGCGCGCGGCTCGGCCAACAGGTCTTGCCCCTTGCGGGACTCGTAGTTGGTGAAGAACGTGAAGCCGCGTTCGTCAAAGCCCTTGATGAGGACGATGCGGGCGCTGGGCTGGCCGCTTGCGTCGACCGTGGCCAACGTCATCGCGTTGGGCTCGGGCACCTTGGCGGCCAGGGCTTCGTCGAACCAGCGGGTAAATTGCTCGAACGGCGAGGCGGCGGCCTGGTTTTCCAACAGGACGTTCTTTTCGTAGCTTTGACGCAGATCGGAGACGGACATGAGGATGGGGATTCAGGGTGGATAACAGGGAGTTTATACCGCCCGCACCACCACCCGCCCTTTGACCCCGCGCAGACCTCGGGGATGTTTCCGGCCCGGGGTGTGGCCGGGCAGCACTACCCACCCCGTTCCCGCCCGATTCAGGCGCCTTCAGGCAGCCTGTGTCCGTCTTCTTCCAGCAGCCGCGCAATGGCGTCCAGCCGGGCATCGTGGATGCCGGCCGCCCGCAGCGCCTGGGCCGTCTGCACCACGTAATCGGTGCAGGGGCCGTAGCGGCCGGCCGCCCGGCGCACGATGGCCAGCAGTTCGTCCTGGGGCAGCGCGCGGATGTACGCGGGGTTGTCGCGGTTCATGATGAACACCAGCGCGCGCACGGTGCCGGCGTCGGTAGTGCAGTTGATCCAGCGGGGCAGGTAGGCGCCGGTGGACATCTCGCGTTCCCACAAGGCAGGGAAATAGTTGGGCACCTGGTCGCCCGCCAGGCGGTACACGACGCCGCGGCAGGAGCCGCCCCGGTCCAGCCCGAACACCAGCCCCGGGCATTCCGGCGTGCCCCGGTTGACCCGCGACCACAGGCACAGCGCCCGGTGGTGGCCGCGCAAGGTCGCCAGCCGGCGCTCCATGAAGTCAAAGTCCGGGCGCCAGATCAGCGACCCGTACCCATATACCCAGACGTCGTCTCCCGCCTGCCAATGGCGCAGCGCGTCGTCCAGCGAGGCCTGTCTTTCTTCGGGCGTCCACAGGCGAAAAGGCAAGCTGGCGCCGGCGACGCCGGGGGCGGAGGGAGGGGACTGCGTGTTCACTTAAGGCTTCCGGTCAGACTCGAGCGGGGGATTTCGATTGGCCCACCCGCCCGCCATCAGGGCCAGCGAATAGGCCCAGAACAGGGGGGCAACGCCAATTACCGCACCCAGCGCGCCGAAGGTCAACGGCAGGGACACCTGAGAACCGTTGATCAGCGCCATGCGCAGGCCCACGGCTTCGGCCGCGCGGCCGGGCGGGGAATGCTGGTGCAAGAGCGACAGCATACTCGGTTGGCAACAGCCCAGCGCCAGCCCAAGAATGAAAGACAGCACGATCAACACGGTAACGTCGGTGAACAGCGGGTAAAGCATGAAGTCGATGGCGGCGGTGGCCATGGCCACGCGCACCAGCGTCCAGGACCGCACCCGGCGCATGATCAGCGGCAATACCAGCCGGATCACGAACGTTGCCGCCGCGAACGACGCCAGAATGACGCCGATGGTGGTGGCGGACAGCCCGATCGCCACGCCGAAAATCGGCACCACGAACAGATGCGTGTCCCAGGCGCCCGACAGAATTGTGTTGACCATCAGGATGCGGCGCAGGGCCGGCACCGCCAGCAGTTCGGTCACGCGGCGGCGCTGGGCCTCTTTGGCGCCGGACAGCTGCGAGTCCACCGCTTTCAGTTGGTGGCGCAGGTAATAAAGGCCGATGCCGGACAGGATGGGGCCCAGGGCCAGCAGGCCGAAGGCGGTTCGCGTGCCCAGGTTGTCGATGGCCAGACCCGCGATCAGCGGTCCCGAAAAGCCGGATCCGGCCAAGGCCAGCGACATGAAAGAGAAGTTGCGCAGCCGCTGCGCCGGTTCGGCGTGGCCCAGCAGATCTTGCGTGGCGACTTGGTGCAGCATGAAACCGATGCCGATACAGCAGGACGCCACCAGCAGGGCCGTCTGTGTCTGAAAGATAAAGGGCAAAGCGGTGCCGATGGCGACCAAAGACGTGCCAATGACCAGCGGGCGCACGATGCCCACGCGGTCCACCCAGCGGCCCGCGCGCACCGAGAACAGCATCGGCAGCACGGCGAACACCGCGACCAGGGTGCCGACCTTGAAGGTGGACAGGCCCATTTGCAGCGCGGTCAGCGACACAGTGATCCGGCCGCCCGTCAGCGCCACGTGGTTCATCATCGCCAACAGACACAGCAGCACCGCCCCGGAAAATTCCGGGGAACCAGAGGGCGAGGAGGGGGATCTGTTGGAGGTAGACACGGCGTTAACTGCAATCATTCTGTGCGGATCGTCGGGCTATGTCGAGGCGCGGTTTTTTTGCGGCGCGGCAAAATGTTTCAGGCGGCGCGAACAAGATAGCGGCCATCTAGCGGCCAAGTCGCGGCCTTACGCAACAAGAGGCGGCACGTTGGCGGCACGATCCCGGCAGGCGCAGGACGGCGGTTTCGTGCATGCGCCATTGCCGTTGTATCGTTCACGCAACGGAACAATCGTTCTTGCCGGCGTCCCGGCCGAAACCCGCTTTACGGTTTTTCACCGTTTCGCCGCAATCGGTCATCGCCACGCACCCTCGCCCCGTTTAGGATGGCGGCCCGACGTTGCGCGACTGCGTGGCGTTGCGAGGGCGTGGCGCTGCGATGGCGTGGCGTTACGTTACGGCCGCCTTGCCGGTCACTCATTCTCAGGTGCAATGAAAAAGTCCCGCAGTAAGTTCAAGCGTTACGCGTTGATCGCCGTCGTCGTCCTGTTGGGGGGGCTGGCGGTGCGCGCCATGTTCTTCTCGGCCCCGCCGCCGCCCACCTTCGCCGTCGCCGAGGTCGCCCGTGCCAACCTGGAAGACAGCGTGCTGGCCAGCGGCACGCTGGACGCCATTGAGCGCGTCAGCGTCGGTGCGCAGGCGACCGGCCAGCTCAAGTCCCTGAAAGTGCAGCTGGGTGACCGCGTCAAGAAAGGGCAGCTGGTCGCCGAGATCGACGACCTGACCCAGCAGAACGATCTGCGCAACGCCGAGGCCGCCCTTCAGACCCGGCGCGCCGAGCGGGCCGCCAAGGTCGCCATGCTGAAGCAGGCGGAACTGGCCTTCAAGCGCCAACGCCAGATGCTGGCCGCCGACGCCAGTTCGCGCGAAGCCTACGAATCCGCCGAGGCCACGCTGGGCGTGACCCGCGCCGAGATCGCCTCGCTGGATGCGCAGATCGCGCAGGCCGAGATCCAGGTGGACACGGCCAAGGTCAACCTGGGCTACACCCGCATCGTCTCGCCCATCGACGGCATGGTCGTGGCCGTGGTGACCAAGGAAGGGCAGACGGTCAACGCCATCCAAAGCGCGCCCACCATCATCAAGGTGGCCCAGGTGGACACCATGACGATCAAGGCGCAGATTTCCGAAGCGGACGTCACCCGCGTCAAACCCGGGCTGCCCGTGTACTTCACGATTCTTGGCGAGCCCGACCAGCGCTATCACGCGACCTTGCGCGCCGTGGAACCGGCGCCCGACTCCATCCAGAAAGACGACGCCACCACGTCGCTGACCGCATCCAGCGGCAGCTCGACTACCGCCGCCGTCTACTACAACGGCCTGTTCGATGTGCCCAACCCCGACGAAAAACTGCGCATCTCGATGACCACGCAGGTCTTCATCGTGCTGGGCGAGGCGCGCGACGCCGTCGTGGTGCCGGCCTCGGCGCTGGGCAAGCGGGGCGAGGACGGCCGCTATGCCGTGCGCGTCGTCCTGAAGGACAACAAGACCGAGGTGCGCCACGTCAAGATCGGCATGAACAACAACGTGCAGGCGCAGGTGCTGGAAGGGCTGGAGGTAGGCGAGCGGGTCGTGTCGGCGGATTCCGCCCCGGCCGCCGCCGCCGCGCCGGGGGCCTGACATGAGCGGTCCGCTGATTGCGTTGTCCGGCGTACGGCGTGAATTTCCCGCCGGCGACCAGACCATCGCCGTCCTGAAAGACGTCAACCTGACCATCGAAGCCGGCGAGATGGTCGCCATCGTGGGCGCGTCCGGCTCGGGCAAGTCCACGCTGATGAACATCCTGGGCTGCCTGGACCGCCCGACGCGGGGCGACTACCGCGTGGGCGGTCGCAGCACGGGCGAGCTGGGTCCGGACGAGCTTGCCGAACTGCGCCGCGAGCATTTCGGCTTTATCTTCCAGCGCTATCACCTGCTGTCGGACCTGACCGCGCAGGGCAACGTCGAAATGCCCGCCGTGTATGCCGGCAAGCGCCGCGAGGCCCGCATGGACCGCGCCGAACAACTGCTGGCGCGGCTGGGCCTGGCTGACCGGTCCGAGCACCGGCCCGGCCAATTGTCCGGCGGCCAGCAGCAGCGCGTGAGCATTGCGCGTGCGCTGATGAACGGTGGCGACATCATCCTGGCCGACGAGCCCACCGGCGCGCTGGACACGCATACCGGGCAGGAAGTGCTGCGCATTCTGGAAGAGCTGAATGCGGCCGGGCACACCATCATCATCGTCACGCACGACATGAATGTGGCGCGCCACGCGCAGCGCATCATCGAGATCAGCGACGGCGAGATCGTGGCGGACAAGCGCAACCCCGACGCCCCGCGCCGGGACGCCGCGCGCGATGCCCCGCCCGAACTGCCCAGGCGGCCCGCGTGGCAGGCCTACCTGGACCGCTGCGGCGAAGCCCTGCGCATGGCGCTGTTGTCCATGAACGCGCACCGCCTGCGCACCTCGTTGACCATGCTGGGCATCATCATCGGCATTGCCGCCGTGGTGTCGGTGGTGGCGCTGGGGGAAGGGTCGCGGCGCAAGATCCTGGAAGACATCAGCGCCATCGGCACCAACACGGTGGAAGTCTTTCCGGGCAAGGACTTTGGCGACGAAAAGGCCGTCAACATTCGCACGCTGGTCGCGGCGGACGCCGACGCCCTGGCGCGCGAGCCCTATGTGGACAGCGTCACGCCCGAGGTCGCCACCAGCAATACGCTGCGCTATCGCAACGTGTCGGTGAACGGCTCGATCCAGGGCGTGGGCGAACAGTATTTCCGCGTGCGCGCCATCAAGCTGGCGCAAGGCAAGTTCTTCGACGAGACCAGCGTGGTGCGCCGCGCACAGGAAGTGGTGATCGACGAAGGCACGCGGCGCGCGCTGTTCGGCTCGCACACCGAGCCCATCGGGCAGGTGGTGTTCCTGGGGTCCATGCCCGCGCGCGTGATCGGCGTGACCGCCAAGAAAGACTCGGTGTTCGGCAACAATGAATCGCTGAACGTCTGGATTCCCTACACCACGGCGTTATCCCGCGTGCTGGGGCAGCAGCATCTGAAAAGCATCACGGTGCGCGTCAGCGACGCCACGCCGCCGGCCGCCGCCGAGAAATCCATCGAACGGCTGCTGATGCGCCGCCACGTGGTGAAGGATTTCTTCGTGTTCAACACGGACGCCATCCGCAAGACCATCGAGCGCACCACGGCGACGATGACGCTGCTGGTGTCGCTGATTGCGTTGATTTCGCTGATGGTGGGTGGCATCGGGGTGATGAACATCATGCTGGTGTCCGTTACCGAACGCACGCGCGAGATCGGCGTGCGCATGGCGGTGGGCGCGCGGCGCAGCGACATCATGCAGCAGTTCCTGATTGAGGCCGTGCTGGTCTGCCTGATCGGCGGCGCGGTGGGCATCATGCTGTCGCTGGCGTTGGGCGTGCTGGTGTCCAAGGCCACGGGCGGCTCGTTCCAGATGATTTATTCCACGGCATCGATGGTGGCGGCATTTACGTGCTCGACGCTGATCGGTGTGCTTTTTGGCTATTTGCCGGCGCGCAACGCGGCGCGCCTGGATCCCGTCGAGGCCTTGGCCCGGGAATGAGGACGATGAAAGCGGTTTCCCTGATTTGCAAACCCGTCGCGCTGGCGCTGCTTGTTGCGCTGGGCGGATGCGGCAGCCTGCTGCGCAGTGACTACGAACCCCCCATGACCCAGACGCCCGCCGCCTGGACCCATGGCGGTTCGGAAAACCTGCATGCGCCCCTGGCCCAGGGCGGCCAGTGGTGGCGCAACTTCAACGACCCGGTGCTCAATGGCTTGATCGACGCCGTGCTGGCGCGCAACAACGATCTGGCGGCTGCCGCGATCCGTGTGCGCCGCGCGCAATACCAGGCCGGCTTGACCGAAGACCAGCTGATGCCGCAACTGGGTGGCGACGCCAGCGTGACGCGCAACCGCAACCTGTACGGCGACCGCATCATCACCCGCAACAACCAGGCCCAGCTGACGGTCAGCTACGAAGTGGACCTGTGGGGCAAGCTGTCGCGCCAGCGCGATGCGGCCCAGTGGGAAGCACTGGCCACCGAGCAAGACCGCCAGTCCGCCGCTTTGTCGCTGGTGGGCACTACCGCCACGCTGTATTGGCAGACGGCGTTCATCAACCAGCGCATCGCCAGCAGCGAGGAAAGCATCGCCTACGCGCGCCGCACGCAGGACCTGGTGCGCGCGCAGTACGCAGCGGGCGGCGCGTCGGCGCTGGAACTTGCCGAAGCCGAACAGACCGTGGCCAGCCAGCAGGCGGCGCACACGCTGCTGGTGCAGCAGCGCGTGGAATACACCAACGCGCTGGCCATCCTGTTTGACGGCCCGCCCGACCGCAGCATGGCCAACCCGCTGCGCCTGCCGCCGTACCCGTTGCCTGAGGCGCGCGCAGGCGTGCCCGCCGATTTGCTGGGCCGTCGCCCCGACCTGCGCGCCGCCGAACTGCGCCTGCGCGAGGCGCTGGCCACCGTGGACGCCACCCGCGCCAGCTTCTATCCGCCCGTGACGCTGACGGGGGCGGTGGGCAGCGCCAGCCCCACGCTGTCGAACGTGCTGCAAAACCCCGTCGCCGCCCTGGGCGTGGGCTTGACGCTGCCGTTCCTGCAATGGAACCAGATGCAGCTGAACATCAAGATATCCAAGGCCGACTACGAAGAGCGCGTCGTCAATTTCCGGCAGACGCTGTATCAGGCCATGGCGGATGTTGAAAACGCCTTGTCGAACCGGACGCAGCTGAGCTTGCAGGCCGAGCAGCTGGCGGTGTCGCTGCGCGCGGCGCGCGATGCCGAACGCCTGTACGAAGTGCGGTATCGGGCAGGGGCGGTGTCGCTCAAGGATTGGCTGGACGCACAGGAGAAGCGCCGCAGCGCCGAGATCGCGCGCGACGAAAACGGCTTGAACCGCCTGGTGAACCAGGTGACGGTGTACCGGGCGCTGGGCGGGGATGATCAGGCGCAGACTGAGGCTCAGGCCCAGGCTGAGACCCAGGCGCAGACCCAGACCCAGGCTCGGACTCAGGCCCGGCCCTTGCCCTAAAATAGCCGCCATGGACTTTCCCGACCCCACCCCAGCCCCCGCCGCCGACCTGGACCGCCGTTTCGGCGGCCTTTCCCGTTTGTACGGCCCGCAAGCGCCCGCGCACTTGCAGCGCGCGCACGTGGCCGTGGCCGGCTTGGGCGGCGTCGGGTCGTGGACGGTTGAGGCGCTGGCGCGTTGCGGCGTGGGCGCGTTGACGTTGATCGACCTGGATCACATCGCCGAATCCAACGTCAATCGGCAACTGCACGCGCTGACGTCCACGTTGGGCAAGTCCAAGGTGGATGCGATGGCCGAGCGGGTGCTGGAGATCAACCCCGAATGCCGCGTGACCCGGGTGGATGACTTCGTGTCGCCCGAGAACGTGGCCGAGGTGCTGCCCGGCCCCTACACCGTCATCATCGATTGCACCGACCAGGCAGCCGCCAAGATCGCAATGATCCTGCACGCGCGCGCATTGGGTGTGCCGATGCTGCTGTGCGGCGGCGCGGGCGGCAAGACCGATCCGCTGGCGTTGCGGGCAGGGGACTTGTCGGCGGCGGTGAACGACGCCTTGTTGTCCAAGCTGCGCAACAAGCTGCGCCGCGAACACGGGTTTCCGCGCGCGTCCGACCAGCACGGCAAGGCGCTCAAGCGCGTGCCCAAGATGGGCGTGCATGCGCTGTGGTTCGACCAGCCGGCCATTCTGCCCGACGCCTGGACGCGCCCCACTGAAGGCGAGGACGATGTCGGCGCCGCCGGCCAGGCGACCGCCCCGCAAGGCTTGTCCTGCGCGGGCTACGGCTCGGTGGTGACGGTGACGGCGGCCATGGGCATGGCAGCGGCCAACGAAGCGTTGCGCATGGCGATCTGAACGCGGCGCTACAGCGCCACGAACACCATTCCGTCTTCGATCCTGACGGGATAGGTGGCCACGTTGTCGCGCAAGGGCGAACACAGCGCCCGGCCGTCGCGCACATCGAAACGCCCCTGGTGCAGCGGGCATTCAATTTCATGGCCGGTCAAAAAGCCGTCGCACAGGCGGGCGTTGCCGTGCGTACAGAGGTTGTCCGTGGCGTAGACCTGGCCGTCCACGCCGTACAGCGCAATTTCGCGGTCGCCCGCCTGCACGGCAATCACGTCGTCTTCGGGCACATCGGCATGGGCGATGGCCTGTATCCATTGGGTGGTCATCGTCATGGCGGTGATCCTGGCTAGGCTAGATGGGGTAGATCAGCGAATTGGGCACCAGTTCGCTGTCGAAGATGCACAAGCGCGATTCGAACTTCATGCCGTCGGGCGTGTTGCGCACCACGTCCAGGTAGCGGCCCACGTTGAATACCGTGGTCAGCTGGTTGGGCTTGGTGCGAAAGACGGCGTAGTTGGCTTCGGATTCGATGCGGTCGCCCTGGACCGATAGCACGCGCGGCGCTCCGACCACGTGGCGCTGGTAATACGGGTCGTGGAAGATCGTTTCGGTGGCGCCGTAAATGCGGTCTTTCAGCATGCCGCGGCTTTCGAACGCCATGGTGGCCAGTGGGTAGCCGCGTTCATGGTTTTCGCGGGGCAGCACCTTGTAGATGCAGTCTTCCAGGAAAAAGTCGGGCCACTTGTCCCATTGCTCTGCGTCCAGCGCGGCGGCGTAGTCGGTGTACAGGCAGGTCAGCCGGTAATAAAGCGGAAAGTCCAGCATCGTCATGCCTCCATCACGCGGCGCCAATACGCGTACATGCCGCGTATCAACGTTTCAGTGACCATGTGGTCGGTGTTCTCGGCCGTCTTGCCACCCAATTCGGCCACGCTGCGGTGCCACGGCTTCTGTTGAAAACCCGATTGCGAAAATTCGATCACTTCGCCGTCGTCGGCCGACACGAAGCCGGCCGGGCCAAACAGGTTTGCCTGGCGCAGCCGCCGTTGCGTCATCTCGGGCGTGTCATCGGCAAAGCCGAAGTGCGTCCAGACGAAGTCGAAGGCGTCGTGGCCCACGGGCTGGATGTGGCGGGTGGATAGCGAATTGACCTGCTGCTGGATGATGACGCTGGGAAACAGCGTCATCAGCACGGCGGTGGGGCCGTTCCACCAGGGCTCCGGCACGATGTCCAGGAAGCGGTCATCGTTCAGCGACATCTGTTCCTTGAAGCTGGACACGCCGCTGGTTACGCTGCCCTTGCCGCCCTGGCCGCGCGTGGAAATCATGGCGGCGTGGCGAAAATGGCGGTCCATCTTCAGTTCTGAGCGGTTGTCGGCGCGCCACAGGCCAAAGGTGACGAACCAGGTGTGCAGCAGGCCCGGGTGGTAGGGGTCCTTGATGTTTTCCTGCATCAGCTTCCAGTTGCCGGGGATGCGCTGGCGGCTGTAGCCGTGGATAAGCAGCTGGCGGCCGTCGAACACGCGGTCGAAGTAATGCAGGATGTCCGGGCCCAGATAGTCTTCGAGCGGTTCGGCGTCGTGGTCGAACGAGGCGAACACGACGCCGTTGCGACAGGCCACCGCCAGCTTGGTCAGGCTATGGTCCTCGGTTTTGAAGTCGGGCGGCATGCCGCCGTTGACCTTGCCGTCCTGCTTGACGCCGCGCCGGAACGGCACGCCGATCAGGTTGCCTTGCAGGTCGTAGTTCCACTGGTGATAGGGGCAGACGAATTCGGTGCGGTTGCCGGAACGTTCGCGGCAGAACTGCACGCCACGGTGGGCGCATACGTTTTCCACCACGCGGACCTGGCCGTCGTTGTCGCGCAGCAGGATGACGGAACGTTCGCCGACGGCGGTGCGCTTGAAGTCGCCGGGGTTGGGGATTTCGGCTTCCAGGCCAACATAGCACCAGTGCGCCTGGTAGAAAAAACGTTCCAGCTCGCGTTGGTGCAGGGCGGCGTCGGTGTAGACGCCGAACGGAATGCGGTGGGAACCGTCGTCCGGCCAGGGCGGGTCGATGGGCATGGCTTGTCTCCGAGTCGTTGTCGCGGCTTTTATCGCTGCTTTTATCGCTGCTTTTATCGGTCCATGTTCCGCCACGCGCAAAAATAAATAAATAGAATCTGGTCAATAGAACGCATCACCAGAATCAATATTGGTGGAGACAAGCGCATGAACCTGAAAGACGTGGACCTGAACCTGCTGGTCGTCTTCAACGAACTGCACAGGCATGGCCGGGTTTCCGCCGCCGCGCACAGCCTGGGCATCTCGCAGCCCGGCGTCAGCAACGCGCTGACCCGTCTGCGCAAGCTGCTGGGCGATGAGCTGTTCCTGCGCACGTCGCGCGGCATGGTGCCCACGCCCTATGCCGAGGCGCTGGCCCAGCCCATCGCGGACGCGCTGGCGGCGCTGCATGGCACGCTGAACGCGCGCGCCGTGTTCGACCCCGCAAACAGCGAACGGGCCTTTGTGATCGGTGTGAACGATGTGGGCGAAACCTATTTCCTGCCACGGCTGATGCGGGCGCTGGACGCCGCCGCCCCTGGCGTCACCATCCGCACGGTGCGCACCACGTCGATCGACGTGCGTGACGAAATGGAGCGCGGCCGCATCGATGTGGCGATGGGTTTCCTGCCCGGCCTGCAAAGCGGTTTTTTTCAGCGCAAGCTGTTCAGCCAGCCTTATGTGTGCATTTTCCGGCGCGACCATCCGCTGGCGCATTCGGGCGTGTCAGCCAAACAATTCCGCGCGGCCGAGCACGTGGCCATCGTGTCCGAAGGCACCGGGCATGGCGTGGTGGACGAGGTGATCGCACGTGCCGGCATCCAGCGCCGCTTGCGGTTAACGGTGCCGCACTTCATTGCGGTGGGGCCGGTGTTGCAGGCCACCGACATGATCGCGGTGGTGCCGCAGCGTTTTGCCGATTGCGCCTGTGCGCCCTTCGGGCTGGCGACTGCGCCCTGTCCGGTGAAGATTCCGGAGTCGGTCATCAATGTGTTCTGGCACGCGCGCAACCATCGCGATCCCGCCAATCAGTGGCTGCGGCAGGTGGTGGTGGAGCAGTTTGCCGAGCCGGACGGGCGGGTCAGGCTTCCCGCAGCGTGACGTTGAACCAGCCGCGCAGCGCGTTCGACAGCCGGATTTCGTCGGCGGCATGCAAGTCGGCCAGCGTCAGCACGCGTTCGCGCACGTTGGCCGTATCCAGCAATTCGCCGCGCTGCACGCCGGGCAGGCAGCCGCTGTCCACCGGGGGCGTATACCAGCGGCCGTCCAGGCGCAGGTACACGTTGCTGCGGCTGCCTTCGCAAAGTTCGCCGCGTTCGTTCAGATAGAGCAGGTCAAAGAGGTGCGGATGCGCCGGCAGCCATTCGATGGTCTTGGTGTACCAGGGGCGGTGCGTGGTTTTGTAGCGCAGCAGCGGTTCAGTCGAGCGCAGCGTTTCGGGCGCCAGCATCACTTCCTGCACGGCGGGCAGGGGCGGCAGCATGGCGGTCTGGATCTGGCGGCTGCCGTCGCGGGCCACCAGCAACCGCAGCCGATGCGCGCCCGGGGTCACCAGGCTGGTAGCGGCGATCATGATGTCGCCTTCAACGGCGCGCCCGGCCCAGACATAACCCAGGTCCTTGCAGGACGCCTCCAGCCGCTTCAGGTGGCGGTCCAGCAAGGGCACGCGCTGTTCGGCATCAACCAGGATGGTCTCGATCAATTCGGGTTGCATGGGTCGCTCCTGGTCGTGGCGGGTGTGGCCGGGCTCTATGCTACTACCGCCGTCGCCGGAAGTTCCAGCGCGGCATCAGGCCCGCAGGATCCGGGCTTTCCAATGGCACTCCTGCCATTCCTCGGCGGGGTCCGAATCGTGCACGATGCCGCCGCCCACGCTGTAGACGCCGTGGCCGGCGTCATCCAGCACCAGGGTGCGGATCGCCACGTTCAACGAAAAATCGCCATCCGGCGCCAGCCAGCCCACGCTGCCGCAATACAGGCCGCGCGGGCCGGTTTCCATCTGGCGGATGCGGCGCATGGCCGCGACCTTGGGGGCACCGGTGATCGATCCGCAGGGGAACAGCGCGCGCAGCACGGCTTCCAGGGTGGCGTCGGGCGCCTGTGCCGACACGGTGGACGTCATGGTCCAGACGGTGGGATAGCGCTCCAGCGAGAACAACGCGTCGACCTTGACCGAGCCCGCCTGGGCCAGGCGACCCAGGTCGTTGCGCAGCAGGTCCACGATCATCAGGTTTTCGGCGCGGTTTTTCTCGCTGGCCAGCAGGGCCTGCCCCAGCCGCGTGTCTTCCCCGGCATCGGCATGGCGTGGCGCGGTGCCCTTCATGGGGCGGGTCGTCAGCCGCGAGCCGTCTCGCCGTACGAAAAGCTCGGGCGAAAACGACAGCACCGTGCGCGCGCCGTCCTGGATAAAGGCGGCGTGGGCGACCGGGTTGCGGGCGGCGATGCGCCGGTAAAGCGTGGCCGCATCCCCCTGGACTTGCACGTCCAGCGGCTGGGTGTAGTTGACTTGGTATAGCTCGCCGTCTTCGATCAGGCCCTGGATGGCGTTGATCTGGCGCACGTAGTCGGCCTCCGTCATGCGCGGCGCGGGCAGGGTGATGGCGGAGTTGGCGCTTGCCGCATCGGCGCTTGCCGCGTCGGGCGCGTCCCACGGCGCTTCGTCGACCTTGCGTTCGAACACCAGCGCGGTCAGGCGTGGGCGGCCGTCGTCTTGGGGAGCCGTCCAAGAGCCGGTCGGCGCCGCCCGCGTGGCTTCGGGCAGCAGCCATTCGCCCAATTCGTAGTCCAGCAGCAGGGCCACCCAGCGGCCCTGCTGCCGGGCGGCCTCGATGGCCGCCAGTGCCGGGCCGACCTCGGCGGCGGTGCGTGCCTCGATCCGGGAGCAAAAGCCCTCGAACTTCAGTGCGCGACCGGCCAGCCGGTCTTCAAAACGACAATGCATGCTTGCTACGGATGTTGATGAGCCAGGAATTCCGTCAGGACGCGTCCCGTGTGGGAATGGTCGGCCAGGGTCATCACATGTTCCGGCGAGCCTTCGGCAACCAGCTGCCCGCCGCCCGTGCCGCCTTCGGGGCCCAGGTCCAGCAGCCAGTCGGCTTCGGCGATGACGTCCAGATTATGCTCGATCACGACCACCGTATTGCCGGCTTCCACCAGGCGATGCAGCACGTGGATGAGCTTTTCGACGTCGGCCATCGACAAGCCCACCGTGGGCTCGTCCAGCACGTACAGCGTGTGCGGGATGCGCGAGGCGCGGCCGGTCTTGATCAGCCCGTCGGTCAGGCGCGCCTTGGATAGCTCGGTCACCAGCTTGATGCGCTGGGCCTCGCCGCCCGACAGCGTGGGCGACGGCTGGCCCAGCGTCAAATAACCCAGGCCCACGTCCTGCATCAATTGCAGCGGGCGATGGATCTTCGGGTGCGCGGCAAAGTAGCCGATGGCGTCGTCCACTTCCATGGACAGCAGCTCGCCGGCGTTCTTGCCGCGCATCTGCACGCTGAGCGTGTCGCTGTTGAAGCGCGCGCCGTTGCAGGCGTCGCACGGCACTTTGACGTCGGGCAGGAAGTTCATTTCGATGGTGCGCATGCCCTGGCCTTCGCAGATGGGGCAGCGGCCATCGCCGGTGTTGAACGAGAAGCGCGCCGCCGTCCAGCCGCGCATGCGGGCTTCGCGGGTATCGGCGAACTGCTTGCGCACGTCGTCCCAGAAGCCCACATAGGTGGCCGGGCACGAGCGCGGCGTCTTGCCGATGGGGGTCTGATCCACTTCCAGTACGCGGTCGATGGCTTCCCAGCCCTTGATGCTTTCGCAGCCCGCCCAGCCCGGGGCCTTGCCCTGCGACACGGCTTGCGTCAGGTTGTCCAGCAGCACTTCGCGCGCCAGCGTGGACTTGCCGGAACCGGACACCCCGGTCACGACGCTCAGCCGGCCCACCGGAATCTTGGCGTCCACGCTGCGCAGGTTATGCAGGCGCGCGCCTCGGATTTCGATCATGGGCGTGTCCGCTTCCACCGGACGGCGGCCTTGCAGCGGATGCGCCAGCGGCGTCTTCAGGTAGCGGCCGGTGATGGATTCCGGCGCGTTCATGACGTCTTCCACGGTGCCTTGCGCCACGACCCGACCGCCACGGATGCCCGCGCCCGGCCCGATGTCGATCACGTGCGAGGCGCGGCGGATGGTGTCGTCGTCATGTTCCACCACCACCAGCGTGTTGCCGTTGCCTTCCAGGCGCGCCAGCGCGTCCAGCAGGATGCGGTTGTCGCGCGGGTGCAGGCCGATGGTGGGCTCATCCAGCACGTAGCAAACACCTTGCAGGTTGGAACCCAGCTGCGCGGCCAGGCGGATGCGCTGCGCTTCGCCGCCGGACAGCGTGGGCGCGGCGCGGTCCAGCGCCAGGTAGTTCAGGCCCACTTCCTGCATGAAGTTCAGGCGGCCGCGAATTTCGGTCAGGATGTCGCGGGCGATCTCGCCTTCGCGGCCACGCGCCACCAGTCCGGTAAAGAAGGTGTGCGCGTCCGACACCGGCAGCGACGCCAGTTCGGCAATGGACTTGTCGCGCCAGCGCACGGCGCGCGCCACGCGGTTCAGGCGCTGCCCGTCGCATTGCGTGCACGCCTTGGCCTCGCCTTCGTACCAGGCGTTCCAGGCGGTTTCCTCGCCCGTCTGCTCTTCGTCAAAGCCCTGCAATTGCAGGCCCGTGCCGTAGCAGCCCGTGCACCAGCCGTGCTTGGAGTTGTACGAGAACAGGCGCGGATCGGGTTCCGGGAAGCTGGTGCCGCAAGACGGGCACGCGCGCTTGACCGAAAAATGCTGCTGCTGCAATTCGCTGTTCAGCGCTTCGTGCAGCTTGTTCACCGGCCATACCACCGACATCACGCCCTGGCCGTTTTCCAGCGCGCTTTTGACGGCGGCGCGCAGGTCGGCCTCGTTGGCCGGATCCACCACCACGTCCGCCACGGGCAGTTCGATGGTGTGTTCCTTGTAGCGGTCCAGGCGCGGCCACGGGGCCACGGGGATGAACTCGCCATCCACGCGCAGGTGCGAATGGCCCTTCGAACCGGCCCACTTGGCCAGGTCCGTGTAATAACCCTTGCGCGCGGTGACCAGCGGGGCCAGCAGCCCGATGTGCACGCCCTTGTGGTCGCGCAGCAGGCGCGCCACGATCTGGTCCGTGTTCTGCGGTTCAACGGCCACGTTGCAATCCGGGCAGTACTGCGTGCCCAGCTTCACATAGAGCAGGCGCAGGAAATGGTGGATTTCCGTCATCGTGGCCACGGTGGACTTGCGCCCGCCACGGCTGGTGCGCTGTTCGATGGCCACGGTGGGCGGAATGCCGAAGATGGCGTCCACGTCGGGCTTGCCGGCCGGCTGCACGATGGCGCGGGCGTAGGCGTTCAGCGATTCCAAGTAGCGGCGCTGGCCTTCGTTGAACAGGATGTCGAACGCCAGGGTTGACTTGCCCGAGCCCGACACGCCCGTGATCACGGTGAATTTATCGTGCGGGATTTCAACGCTGATGTTCTTCAGGTTGTGCTCGCGCGCGTTGCGGATCTCGATGGCCATGTTGCCTTGGCGACGCGCGCGCATCACGGACTGCAATGGCGTGCCTTCGCCGGCGCCGGGGCCGGCGGCATCGGTGGCCACGTCCGCGCCGTTGTAGACGGCGGTGGGCTCGGCGATGCGCGCGGTCAGGCCGGCTTGCTCGACTTCCTGCGCGTCGATGTCGCTGGTGACCACCACGTCGGCCGGCAGGATGCTGACTTCGTAGTCACGCAGCGCCGCGCCGGTATGCGACTTGGGGTTGTCCATCAGGTCTTGCGGGGTGCCCACGCCGATCAGCAGGCCGCCGGCGTCGCCGCCTTCGGGGCCCAGGTCGATCAGCCAGTCGGCCGCGCGGATCACGTCCAGATTGTGTTCGATGACCAGCAGCGTGTGGCCGGCGGCCAGCAGCTTGCGAAACGCGCGCATCAGCCGCGCCACGTCGTCAAAGTGCAGGCCGGTGGTGGGTTCGTCGAACAGGAACAGGCTGCCCTTCTTGGCGACCTTGGCGGTGGAAATGCCGCTGCGCGCGGCCTCGGCCAGGTGGCCGGCCAGCTTCAGGCGCTGCGCCTCGCCACCGGACAGCGTGGGCACGGGTTGCCCCAGCCGCACGTATTCCAGGCCCACGTCGGCCAGCGGCGCCAGGCCGGTCTGCACGTCGCGCAGGCCCTTGAAGAAGTCCAGCGCTTCGCTGACCGTCATGGCCAGCACTTCGTCGATGGACGCGCTTTTGCCCAGGTGTTCGACACGCACTTCCAGCACTTCGGGGCGGAATCGCTTGCCGTCGCAGTCGGGGCAACGCAGGTAGACGTCGGACAGGAACTGCATTTCAACGTGTTCGAAGCCGGTGCCGCCGCAGGTGGGGCAGCGGCCGTCGCCACCGTTGAAGCTGAACGTGCCGGCCGTGTAGGCGCGTTCGCGCGCCAGCGGGGCCTGGGCAAACAGCTTGCGGATGGCGTCAAACGCGCCCACGTAGCTGGCGGGGTTGGACCGCGCCGTCTTGCCGATGGGCGTCTGGTCCACCATGACCACGTCGGCGATCTGCTCGGCGCCCAACAGGCGGTCGAACGCGCCGGGCGTTTCCGACGGCTTGCCCTTTTGCTTCAGCAGCGCGGGGTACAGCACGTCTTGCACCAGCGTGGACTTGCCCGAACCGGACACGCCGGTCACGCAGACCAGCCGACCCAGCGGCAGTTCGACGGACACGTTTTTCAGGTTGTGCGCGTTGACACCTTCGAGCAGCAGGCGCGGCGTGTTGGCTGCCACCGGCATGGGGCGCGGCGCTTCCACGCGCTGGCGTCCGCCCAGGTAGTTGCCCGTCAGCGTGTCGGCCGCGCGCAGTTGCTTGGGCGTGCCGTCAAAAACGATGTAGCCGCCGCGTTCGCCGGGGCCGGGGCCGATGTCGATGATGCGATCGGCCGCCACCATGACCTGCGGGTCGTGCTCCACCACCACCAGCGTGTTGCCGGCGTTGCGCAAGCGATGCATGACTTCGACCACGCGGTGCATGTCGCGCGGGTGCAGGCCGATGGACGGCTCGTCCAGCACGAACAGCGTGTTCACCAGCGAGGTGCCCAGCGCGGTGGTCAGGTTGATGCGCTGCACTTCGCCGCCCGACAGCGTGCGGCTCTGGCGGTCCAGCGTCAGGTAGCCCAGGCCCACGTCGCACAGGAACTTCAGGCGCGCGCGCACCTCGGTCATCAAGAGGTCGGTGGCCGCATCCAGCGCGCCCGAGAAAGACAGGCCGTCAAAGAAGCGCCGTACCCGTTCGATGGGCAACAGCATCACGTCATGGATCGACAGGCCGCCGATGTTGTTCAGCTGATCGCGCGACCAGTTGGCGGCGACCGGCATGAAGCGCTGATAGCGGCCGTCTTCGGGCGGCAGCACGGTGTCGGCTTCTTCCTTGGTGCCCAGGCGCCACAGCAGCGCATCCGGTTTCAGGCGCGCGCCGTTGCAGGTGGGGCAGGGCGTGTAGCTGCGGTACTTGGACAGCAGCACGCGCACGTGCATCTTGTACGCCTTGGTTTCCAGCCAGTCGAAAAAGCGCTGCACGCCGTACCACTGGTGCTTCCAGGCATCGTTGCCGCCCTTCCAGTCGGGCGTGCCGTACAGCACCCAGCGCTTGTGTTCTTCGCTAAGGCTTTTCCAGGGCACGCCCAGCGGCACGCCCGCGCGGGGGGCGTACTTTTGCAGCTCGTCCTGGCATTCCTTGTAGGACGGCGTGGTCCAGGGCTTGATGGCGCCTTCCATCAGGGTCTTGTTTTCGTCGGGGATGACCAGGCCGAAGTCGATGCCGATCACGCGGCCAAAGCCCCGGCACGCCTCGCAGGCGCCCAGCGGGGAATTGAACGAGAAGCTGCTGGGCAACGGGTCGGTGTATTCGATGTTGCAGTCGGCGCAGTGCAGGCGGTCGCTGTATTTCCAGATGTCCGCGTTCTCGCCCTCGGCGTTCATGACGTAGACGGCCAGGTGCCCGGCGCCCATGCGCAGTGCCGTGTCCAGCGCTTCCATCACGCGTTCGCGTTCGGTGCCGGCGAAGCGGAAACGGTCTTGGATGACGTGCAGGATGCGGCGTTCTTCGCCGGCGTCCTTGGCGGCCTTGCCCTTCTTGGCGCCTTTGGCCGGCTTGGCCACGGTGGCGCGCGGCACCGCCGTTTCCTCGGCGTGCACGCGGGTGTAGCCCTGCTGCTCAAGAAAGCCGCGCACTTCGTCTTCGGTGAAGTTGGCGGGCACGGCAATGGGAAAGGTCACTACCAGGCGCGGGTCGCCGGCCACGGCGGCGCGTTCGGCCAGCGAGTGATAGACGGATTCGGGCGTGTCGCGACGGACCAGCTTGCCGCAGCCCCGGCAGTACAGCCGCGCGCCGCGCGCAAACAGCAGTTTCAGGTGGTCGTTCAGTTCGGTCATCGTGCCGACCGTGCTGCGCGAGCTGCGCACCGGGTTGGTCTGATCGATGGCGATGGCGGGCAAAATGCCCTCGATGCGGTCTACCTGGGGCTTGTCCATGCGGTCCAGGAACTGGCGCGCGTAGGGCGAGAAGGTTTCCACGTAGCGCCGTTGGCCCTCGGCGTACAGGGTGTCGAAAGCCAGCGAACTTTTGCCGGACCCCGACACGCCGGTCACAACGACCAATTCGCCGGTGGCGAGGGTCAGGTCCAGGTTTTTAAGGTTGTTCTGGCGTGCGCCAACGATGCGGATTTGGGAGCTCATGGACGGTATCGTAGCCTGAGGAAGCCGCCTGCCCGAGCGATAACCCATCGCTGGTTCCAAGCGCGGCGATATGGAATAATTGCCTATATTGTGATGCGGTTGTCCACATTATGGACAACGCTAGGCGGTCTAGCTGTACAAATAAACAGTATCGCAGATTCGTCTGAAATCCGCGCTGCCTGCATTTCGAATCTGTGGCGTTCTTAGGACTTCTTCGAATTTTCGAGTTGAAGGTCTACGCCGTTCCATGTGCCGTCCCAGGACGGCGCATGGGTCTTATCTGGGGACGTTCTTGTCGGAAACCAAGGTCGCGGGCGCTGCCGCGTTCGGGAAATTCATGGCCGTGCTGCAAGCCGTTGCCGATGCGCCAGAGCCGCCCACGGCCGCCGCGCTGGCGCGCGTTTGCGGCTATCCCCGCCCCACCGTCTACCGCATCGTGGCCGCGCTGGCCGAGCAGGGCATGGTGGCCGAAACGGGCGGCGCCTATCGGCTGGGCACGCGGCTGATATCGCTGGCCAGCCGGGCGTGGTCGCGGTTCGACCTGCGCGCCGCCCTGGCGCCCGACCTGCAAGCCCTGCGCGATGCCACCGGCGAAACGGTCCATCTGGCCGTGCCGGCGGGCCACGAAATGATCTATATCGACAAACTGGAAAGCCCCGGGCCTGTCCGCATGGTGTCGCGCGTGGGCGCGTCCGTGGCGCTGCATTCCAGCGCGGTGGGCAAGGCCTATCTGGCCGCGCTGGACGAGGCGGCTCGCGAACAGTTGCTGCGCGGGCTGCCCCTGCCGGCGCGCATGCCGGGCACCGTCACCAGCTTGCCGGCGCTGCGCGCCGTGCTGGACGAAGCCCGAGGCCGGGGCTACGCCATGGACGACGAAGAAAATGAAGCCGGTATCGTCTGCTATGGCGTGGCGCTGTGCGACGCGGCCGGCCGGCCGGTGGCGGGCGTTAGCGTCAGCACGCTGCTGTTCCGGCGCCAGGACGATCCCCAAACCGCTTATATCGACCCCTTGCTGCGGCTGCGCGATGCCGCCGTGGCCAAACTTGCCGTGTTGCCGGTGTCCACCGGCGGCGCCTGACCGTCAGCCTCAGAGGAATCCCATGACCGCATCCGCTCCCCTCGCGTCCAAGCTATCCGCCTTGCTGGCGGCCCGGGTCGTGCCCGTGCTGCGCTATACCGACGCCGCCACCGCCGCCTATGCCGCCGAAGTGGCGGTGGCGGCCGGTTGCCGCACCCTGGAATTGACCTGGACGATTCCCGGCGTGACCGACCTGGTTCGCGCGCTGCGCGACAAGCACGGCCCCAGCCTGCTGCTGGGCGTGGGCACCGTGCTGGACGAAACCCAGGCGCGCGAGGCGCTGGTGGCCGGCGCCGATTTCCTGGTGTCGCCGGGCCTGGCCACCGATATCGTCGACATGGCCCATGCCGCCGACGCCCTGTGCCTGTTGGGCGCCTTTACCCCCACCGAAGTATTGGCCGCGCGGCGCGCGGGCGTGGATGTGGTGAAGGTTTTTCCGGCGGATACGGGCGGCCCCAAGCACCTGGCCGCCCTGAAATCCGTGTTTCCCGACACCATCTTCTGCCCCACGGGCGGCGTCACGCAGGAAAACATGGGCGCGTATTTCGCGGCCGGGGCCGGCTTGGTCGGCATCGGCAGCAACCTTTATGACAAGGCCGCCTTCGCCGCGCGCGATACGGCGGCTCTGGTCGCGCAGATCACTCGCACCCTGGAGGCGTCCCATGGCTGACGTGGACTTCGACATCGTCGCGCTGGGCGAGCCGCTGATTGAGTTGAACCAGACCCACAAGGGCCAGTTTCAATATCTGCAAGGCTTTGGCGGCGATACCTCCAACGCAGCCATCGCGGCGGCCCGGCAAGGCGCGCGCTGCGCCTACCTGACCCGGGTGGGCAACGACGCCTTCGGCGCGCAGTTCCTGGACCTGTGGCAGGCAGAAGGCGTGGACACGTCCGGCGTGCAGCGCGACGACGACGCGCACACGGGCCTGTATTTCGTGCAGCACGGGCCCGACGGCCATGCGTTCAGCTACCTGCGCCGGGGCTCGGCCGCCAGCCTGATGACGCCGGCCCTGCTGGACAGCGGGCTGATCGAACGCAGCCGCTTCCTGCATGTGTCGGGCATCAGCATGGCAATCAGCACCAGCGCCTGCGACACGGTGTTTGCCGCCATGCAACGGGCCAGGGCGGCGGGCACCCAGATCAGCCTGGATTCCAACTTGCGCCTGCGCCTGTGGCCCGTGGACCGCGCCCGCGCCATCCTGCGCGAAACGATGCGGCAGGCCGATCTGTTCCTGCCCAGCATGGACGACATGCAGCACCTGACCGGCAATGACGACCCCGAACGCACGCTGGACTGGATCCGCGACGGCGGCGCCGCAGGCGTGGTCGTGCTGAAACTGGGCAAGGACGGTTCCATCATCGACGACGGCAAGACACGCACGCCGATGGCCGCCCTGCGCGTGGACGCCGTGGACGCCACCGGGGCGGGCGACTGCTTTGCCGGCAGCCTGCTGGCCCGGCGCTGCCAGGGCGACAGCTGGGAAGAGGCCGTGCGCTATGCCAACGCGGCGGCGGCGCTGTCCACCCTGGGCTATGGCGCGGTGGACCCGCTGCCGCGTGCCGAACAGGTTCGGGAACGCCTGGCGTTGCTGGCGGGGCAGGGCGCCGCGGGGTCGAAGTAGGCCTGGGGCGGGGGGCGCGGGAGCGGGGGTGGAGGCGGTCGATGCCGCCTGGATCAATTCAGGGACGGGTCCCCGCCGCGCCGCCATGCACCCCAAATGCCCGCCATTGGCGTCGGCGGGAAATTTCAGGCTAAAATGCCAAGTTATCCGAATTTTTTCCGCCAGCCTGATATCCGGTTGTGCGGTGACTTTTTTCCGCAAATTCAACAGGAGAATCAACATGGCTGAACGCAAACGCGTGCGTCGTAACACCCTGGAACGCCGTTGCCTGGGCAAGGCCTTCAAGCGCTTGTTCGTCAAGTCGCCCAAGGGTGTTTTCAAGATGCTGGAAAAGATCAAGCGCGTCTAATCGACGTTCTGGATCTGAAAAATCCCCGCAGGGCTTCGTGCCTTGCGGGGATTTTTTTATGCCGGGGCCGGGCCAAGCTTGGGCTTGATGAAATCCATGAACGCGCGCGTCTTGGCCGGTTGGATGCTTGACGGGTACACCGCGTAGATCGAGATCGGGTCCACTGACCAGCCCGGCAGCACGCGGCGCAGCGAGTTGCGCTTGATGATCGGGTCCAGCGCCAGGCAGTTGGGCATGCGGGTGATGGCCAGGTCCAGGCCGGCAAGCGTGCCCGCGATGCTCATGTTGTTGGCCGCCAGATGGCCGCTGACCGGCACCACTTCGCTGACCGTGCCGTCGTGCAGCGTCCAGTGCGAATGCGCGTCGTCGATCGTGGTTCGCAGGCACTGGTGTTGCGTCAATTCGCCCGGTGTCCGGGGTTCGCCATGGCGTTGCAGGTAGCGCTCGGACGCATACAGGTAGTTGTCCAGGGACACCAGCTCCTGCACCACGGCGCCAACCGGGCGGCCGGCGTCGCCGCCATTGCCGTTACCGTTCCCGTTGCCATGGCCGACGTCCAGCGTCGTCGGCGAAATATCCCCATCGCGGCCAAACCGCAGCACCACGTCAAACGGCGTGCCTTGCGCGTCGGACGCCGTCATCATGCTCAGGTCGAATTCGCATTCGACGTCGGGGTACTGGTCGGTGAAGTCCTTGATGGTTTCGGGCAGCAGCCACATCGCCAGGCTGTACGGCATCGACACCCGCAGGTTGCCCGACGGGCCGCCGGACAGCGACAGCAACTGCTCGTGCGCCAGCCGGGCCTCGTCGATCAGGCCCTGGCAGCGGCGCATGTAGGCGGCGCCCGCTTCGGTCAGGTCCAGCCGCCGGGTGTTGCGGTTGATCAGCCGCAGGCCGATCGCGCGTTCCAGTTCGTTGATACGCCGCGACAGCGTGGACGTAGGCATGTCCAGCGCGCGCGCGGCCATGCTGAAGCTCTTGCGCTTGGCGACCTCTACAAACAAGGCAATGTCATTGAGCTGGACGGTCGAAGCTTCCATAGGCGTTCCGGATTTGGCCGCACGAGTTTACGCCACTCGCGCACGGCAGCGCTTGGTCAAAAGATCGCGATAAATTCGCCAACGCCGCGCCACAGCCGCGCGATATTGCCTAAAAATCGCATGGGTTGACAGATTTGATTGCAAATTTGAATGCCGTGGCATCGGTTCACGTTGGCATATCCCCTACACTTCAGGCGAAAACAGACAGACCAAGACCGCAGCGGTGGCACGGAGATCGCAAAGGGGCATAGCAGGCATGACCGATACACCAACGTTTTTCACCGTTCTAACGCCCACCTACAACCGGGCGGGTACGCTGCACCGGGTGTACGAATCGCTTTCCCGGCAGACATTCAGGGACTTCGAATGGGTCGTGGTGGACGACGGCTCCACCGACAACACCCACGAGTCCATCCTGGACTGGCAGACGCGCGCGGATTTTCCCATCCGCTACATCTGGCAGAACAACCAGCACAAGAAAACCGCCTTCAATCGGGGCGTGCGCGAAGCCAACGGCCAGATGATCGTCGGCCTGGACAGCGACGACGAAATGCCGCCCGACGCGCTGGCCATCTTCAAGGAAGCCTGGGAAGCCATCCCGCCCGCGCGCCGCGATTCCTATGTGGCCGTGACCGGGCTGTGCGCGCGGCCCGACGGCAGCATCGTCGGCGACCGCTATCCGCAAGACGTGTTCGACAGCACCGCCGTGGACGTGTACTTCCGCTATCGCATCAAGGGCGAGAAGTTCGGCTGTATGCGCACCGACATCCTGCGCAAATATCCTTTTCCGGAAGACGTGGCCGGCTTCGTGCCGGAAAGCCTGGTGTGGTGGGCGATCGCGCGCGCCGGCTATCTCAGCCGCTTCATCAACCGCGTGGTGCGCACGTACCACGACACCCCGGGCGGCTTGTCCCAAGGCGCGGTGTCGGTCAGCAACAACGCCCAGGGCCTGTACCTGCTGGCCTGGGACATGCTGCAACATCACCTGGAATTCTTCCGCTACCGCCCGCGCGAATTCATCATGGCGGCCGCGCGCTACACGCGCTTTCGGCTGCACCTGAAGCATTCGGGCGTGCCCACGGCAGTGGGCGCCTATCGGCTGACCAACCCCATGGCAAGCTTCATGGTCGCGGCGATGTGGCCGGTGGGCTATGCGCTGTACCGGCGGGATCGGCGGCGCGGCGTGGCCTAGACCGCCGTGGGGGCGGCGGGCACGGCAGGCGCGGACGCGCCATGCCCCAGGCCCAAATACACCTCGACCACGCGCGGGTCCACCGCCACCTCGGCGGCAGGCCCTTCCAGCGTGACGGCGCCCGTTTCCAGCACGTAGGCGTAGTCGGCCACTTGCAGCGCCGCGCGGGCGTTCTGTTCGATCAGCAGGATCGACACGCCCATCTCGCGCAGCCGCGCCACGATCTTGAACACTTCACGCACGATGCGCGGCGCCAGCCCCAGGCTGGGTTCGTCCAGCATCAGCAGGCGCGGCTTGGCCATCAACGCGCGTCCCACGGCCAGCATCTGGCGTTCACCACCCGACAGCGTGCCGGCCAGTTGCGCATGGCGTTCCTTCAGTCGCGGGAACAGCTCGTAAACTTCCGCCAGCGTTTTGTCCTGGTCGCGCAAGCCCGTGCGAAAACGGTGGAAGCCGCCCAGCATCAGGTTGTCGTGCACCGTCATTTCAGAAAACAGCTCGCGCTTTTCGGGCACCAGGTTCATGCCGGCCGCCACCATTTCCTCGATCTCGGCATGCTCCTGCGGCTTCCCGCCGAACACGATCTGGCCCGTGGAGGGCAGCACGCCCATGATGGCCGACAGCAAGGTGGTCTTGCCCGCGCCGTTGGGGCCGATCACGGTCACGATCTGGCCTTCGCCCACCGTCAGGCTCACGCCCGAGACCGCTTCGACCTTGTCGTACGCCACGCGCAAGTCGCGCACTTCCAGCAGATTCGTGCTCATCATTCCACTCCGCCCAGATAGGCCTCAAGCACCGCGGGGTTGTGCTGGATCTCGGCCGGCAAGCCCTCGGCGATTTTTTCGCCGAAGTCCATGACCACCACGCGATCCACCAAGCCCATCACGAAATCCATGTCGTGCTCGACCAGCAAGATGGCCATGCCTTCCGAACGCAGCTTCTTAAGCAGCTCGGCCAGTTCGCATTTTTCCTGATAGCGCAGCCCCGCCGCCGGCTCGTCCAGCAGCAGGAGGCAAGGGTCCGACGCCAGCGCCCGCGCGATTTCCAGAATGCGCTGCTGCCCCAAGGCCAGCGAACCGGCTTCGTCGAGCAGGTGCTTGCCCAGCCCCACGCGTTCGACCTGTCGCGCGGCCTCGGCCAGCAGGCGCGCTTCCTCGGCCCGGTCCAGGCGCCAGGCGGCCGGCAGCACGCCACGATGGCCGCGCAGGTGCGCGCCGATCGCCACGTTTTCCAGCACGCTCATGCGGCCCAACAGGCGCACATGCTGGAACGTGCGAGACAAACCCAGGCGCGCGATCTTGCGCGCACCGGCACCCGCCACCGATTGCCCCAGCAGCGTGACCTGGCCCGAGGTGGGCGTGTCCACGCCCGAAATCTGGTTGAACATCGTGCTCTTGCCCGCGCCGTTGGGGCCGATCAACGCCAGGATCTCACCGGCGCGTATCTCCAGGTTCATGGCGTTGTTGGCGACCAGGCCGCCGAACTTGCGCGTCACGTCCACCGCTTTCAACACCACCTCGCCGCGCGCCGGCATGGGCTTGCGCGGCAGGGGCTCGGCGTTCATGTCCACGCGGCGCACCGCTTTCTTCACGCGGATCCAGCGCGTCAGCACCGGCCACAGGCCGCTGCGGGCGCGGTGCAGCAACAGCACCATGCCGAAGCCGAACACGATGACTTCAAAGTTGCCCGTCTGCCCCAGCACCTTGGGCAACCAGTCTTGCAACCATTGCTTGGCCACCGTAAACACGCCGGCGCCCACCAGCGCGCCCCAGACCTGGCCCGCGCCGCCAATCACCGTCATGAACAGATATTCGATACCCATTTGCAGGCCGAACGGATTCGGGTTCACAAAGCGCTGCATGTGCGCGTACAGCCAGCCGGACGCGCAAGCCTGCAACGCCGCGATGATGAAGATCACCATGCGCGAGCGCGCCGTGTTCACGCCCATGGATTCGGCCATCACGCGGCCGCCCTTGAGCGCGCGGATGGCGCGGCCTTCGCGCGAATCCAGCAGGTTCTGCGTGGACCAGACGGCCACCATCAGAAACGCCCAGATCAGGTAATAGATGCTGCCGCCCTGGTTCAGCGTCCAGCCGAACAGGTTGATGGCCGGGATGTCAGGGATGCCGGTATGGCCGCCCAACCCTTCCACCGAGCCGAACGCAAAGTACAGCGACAGGCCCCAGGCGATGGTGCCCAGCGGCAGGAAGTGGCCCGACAGCTTCAGCGTGATCGCGCCCAGCAGGTAGGCGATGACCAGCGTCAGCAACAAGCCGGCCAGCAGCGTCAACCAGGGCGATGCGCCCAGCCAGGCCAGCCACGACGGCAGCGTGTCGGCGCGGGTAGTCAGCAGCGCCGTGGTGTAGGCGCCCACGCCCACGAAGGCCGCCTGGCCGAAGCTGGTCAGGCCGCCCACGCCGGTCAGCAGCACCAGGCCCAGCGCTACCAGCGCGTACAGGCCGATGTAGTTCAGCAGCGTGATATAGAACGGCGGCAGGGCCAGCGGCCCCAGCGCCAGCAGCGCCAGGAACGCGACGAGGATGATGCGGGGGTTCATTCGTCTTCTTCCTCGACGTGATGGCTTTTCAACGAGCGCCAGAGCAGCACGGGAATGATCAGCGTGAACACGATGATTTCCTTGTACGCGCTGGCCCAGAACGACGAGAACGCTTCGATCAGCCCGACCAGCACCGCGCCGGCCGCCGCCAAGGGGTAGCTGACCAGGCCGCCGATGATGGCGCCCACGAAGCCCTTCAGGCTGACCATGAAGCCCGAATCGAAATACATGGTGGTGATGGGGGCGATGAGTATGCCCGACACCGTGCCGATCAACGCGGCAAGAAAGAACGTGGCGCGCCCGGCGAAGATGGGCGAAATGCCCATCAGCCGCGCGCCCAGCCGGTTGAACGCCGCGGCGCGCAGCGCCTTGCCGTACATCGACCGTTCAAAGAACTGGTACAGCACCACGATCAGCACCGCCGACACCGCCACCACCCAAAGCGCCTGGCTGTTGACGTTGATGGGACCCAGCGCCAGGCTGGCGTCGGAAAAAGGCGCGGTGCGCGCGCCCTCGGCGCCGAACGCCAGCAGGCCCAGGCCCACCAGCGCAAGGTGCACGGCAATGGACACGATCAGCAGCACCAGCGTGGACGCCGAGGCAATCGGCTGATAGAACAGCCGATACAGCTGCGGCCCCATCGGCACCACCAGCAGCAGCGTCAACAACGCCTGCACGGCCATCGGCAGCTGCGCCAGCGGCAGTTGGTACAACAGCCCCGCCAGGATCAGCGGGTAGATCGCCTTGGCCGCGATGCGCCAAAGCCCGCGCGAGCGGCCCGGGCGCTTGGCCCGCGCCATCAGGTCGGCCACGGCTTCAGCCAGCGCGAAGGCCAGCAGCAGCCACACCAGCAGCACGGGCTTGCCGGCCTGGATGGCCGCCATGGTCAGCGCGCCGAAGGCGACGAACTCGCCCTGGGGGATGAACAGCACGCGGGTAACGGTAAAGACCAGCAGGATCGACAACGCCAACAACGCATAAATCGCGCCGTTGGTGATGCCGTCCTGCCCGAGTATCAAGGCGATCTGAGCATTCATGCGAAAAGGTCCAAGCCGTTACTTCACCAGCGTCCAGTTGCCGTCCTTGACGGTGATGAGCTCGCGGCCGCGATCATCGAAACCGCTGTGGTCGGCGGCGCTCATGTTGTAGACGCCTTGCGTGCCCACCAGCTCTTTGGTCTGTTCCAGCGCGTCGCGCAAGGCGCTGCGGAATTCCTTGGTGCCCGGCTTGCCGGCCTTCTCGGCAATCGGCACGGCCTTTTCCAGCAGCAGCCCGGCGTCGTAGACGTTGGCGCCGAAGGTGGCGGGCTTGGAACCGTTCAGCTTTTCGTACGCGGCGATGTAGTCGGTGGCGACTTTCTTGGACGGGTTGCTGTCCGGCATTTCCGGCAGCACCAGCATCAGGCTGGCGGCCAGCACCGTGCCTTCAACCTTCTTGCCGCCCAGTTTCAGGAAGTCGGGCAGCGCCGCGCCGTGGGTCTGGTAGAACTTGCCCTTGTAGCCCTGATCGAACAGCGTCGTCTGCGGCAGCACGCTGGCGGCGCCGGGGGCGGCCACCAGCACGGCGTCCGGCTTGGCGGCCAGGATCTTCAAGGCTTGGCCCGTGACCGAGCTGTCAAAGCGCAGATAGCGCTCGTTGGCAATGATCTTGATGCCTTTCTCGGTGGCCAGGCCCGAGAAGACCTTGTACCAATTCTCGCCATACGGATCGTTCAGGCCGATGAAGCCCACCGTCTTGATGCCGGTCTTGGCCATGTGGTCGACCAGCGCGCGCGCGATGATGTCGTCGTTCTGCGTGGTCTTGAACACCCACTTCTTCTGCTCGTTCATGGGCAGCACCACGGCCGCCGTGCCCACCGGCGCCAGCATCGGCACGCCGGCCTCGGCGGCGAACTGGATCACGCCCATGGCGTTGGGCGAACCCGACGGGCCGATCAACGCGTCCACGTTCTGTTCCGAAATCAGCTTCTTGAACGCCGTCACCGAGTTGGTGGAATCGCTGGCGTCGTCCAGCGAGACATATTCCACGGTCAGGTCGCCGATTTTCTTGGGCAGCAGCGGCACGGTGTTCTTCTGCGGAATGCCGACCAGTGCGGTCGGGCCGGTGGAAGACGTGACGACGCCCACTTTCATTTGCGCCAACGCGGGCAGGGCGAACAGGGCGGCAACGGCGGCGGCCGCGGCCAGGGGGAGTTTCTTCGACAGCATGGCAAAACCTCCGGATAGGGAGCAGGGTGGGGGTGCAGCTGAAAAGCGGAGAAAACGGGAACAGCGAAAATCTTGGGAATCGCGAGAATTACTTGTTGCTTAAAATTTCTAACCTGCAAGGATCAGCACTGTAGACGGGCTCTTGGTGCTTACCTATCCGTCAAAACCCGAAGCATGCATGGCGCAACGTCCACTAGATGGTGATGGAACTGACGCTGGCGCCGCCGCAGACGAACAGCGTCTGGCCGGTGACGAAGCTGTTGGCGGGGTCGGCAAAGAACATCACCGCGCGCGCCACGTCGTCGGAGCGGCCCAGGCGCTTGACCGGAATGCCGTTGGCCAGCTGCTTTTCCCGTTCGCTGCCGGGTTCGATCACTTCGTAGAACATGTCCGTCTGGATCGGGCCGGGGGCCACCACGTTCACCGTGATGCCATGGGGCGCCAGTTCCAGCGACCAGGTGCGCGCCATGCCCACCATGCCGGCCTTGGTGGCCGAATAGGCGGTGCGCGTGGGCAGGCCCAATGCGCCGCGCGACGACATCATCACGATGCGGCCGAAATGGCGTTCCTGCATGCCGGGCAGCGCCGCCTGCACCAGGCTGATCGCGGCGCCCAGGTGAATCTGCGTCAGGCCGTGCAGTTCTTCCTGCGTTACCTGGGGCAGCAGATTCGGCCAGATGACGCCCGCGTTGTGGATAACGTGGCTGATCGGAAAGCGGGACGCGGCCTCCTGGCCGGCCTGCGCGGTGGCGTCCGCATCCAGCAAGTCCACCTGCATGTTGTGCAGGCGCGGGTGAGTAAAGTCCGCCGCGCGGCGCGCCATTGAAATCACTTCATAGCCGGCGTCCAGCATGCTGCGGCAGATCTCGGCGCCTATGCCGGCGCTGCCGCCGGTGACCAGCGCTACGTATTGTTGTGTCATGCGTGTCCTTGGTTGGGTTGCCGTATAGGCCAGGTCCGGCGGGGCTCAGGCGCGGGGCGCCAGCGCCAGCACGCGCAGCGGGCTGCCCGAGCCGCTGCGGATCTTCAGCGGGGCCGAGAAAATCACGGCGCCGGTGGGCGGCAACTGGTCCAGGTTGGTCAGGCACTGCAAGCCGTAGCGGTTATTGCCGTGCATGTAGTAGTGGCAGGGGTAGGGCGGGTTCAGGTGGTGAGCTTGGCCGGCGTCGGTGCCCACCGATTCCGTGCCGAAGCCGTGCACATCGCGTTCCTTGATCAGCCACGGCACCACGTCGGCGTCCGGGCCGGGCGAGTGGGCGCCGTCTTCCTGCATGTTCAGGTATTCGACGGGCTTGGCGCGCTTGGACCAATCGGTGCGCATCAGCACCCACGACCGCGCGGGGATGCGGCCGTGCTTTTCCTCCCAGGCCTTGACGAAGTCGATGGTCAGCAGAAAGTCGGGGTTGTCGCGGGCCTCGGCGGAACAGTCGATCACGCACGCGCTGGCGATGAAGGCGTCGATGGGAATCGTGTCGACCGTGTTGTCGGGCTGGTCCTTGCCCGATACCCAGTGGGCGGGCGCGTCGAAGTGCGTGCCGGTGTGCTCGGAACACGAAAAATTGTTCCAGTACCAAGCCGGGCCGCGCTCGTCATAGCGCGAGATTTCTTCCATGCGGAACGGCCACGCCTGGCCGAATTCCGGCGGCAGGACGATGGTGGGAAATTCCGGCGTCAGCGTCTCGGTCAAGTCCACCAGGCCGATGCGGCCGGTGACAAGTTCCGTCATGAATTGGGCAAGAATGTTCTGGCTCATGCTGCGGCTCCTGGGGGTGGGCGCGTCGCTTGCGCGATGCGCCGGAGGGAATCTGGCGTGTTGTCTTGGGCAGTGGCGTGGCGGGCGCGGTCAGGCGCCCAGCTCGCGTTCCAGCCCCTTGGGGTTGTCGGCCAGGCGTGCGCGGAATTCCTGCGCCACGTCGCCCACATACACGTCTTCCACGCCGTCCTTCAGCGCGCGCACGATGGCGGCGGCGATGGCGGCGGGGGCCACGCGCGGCGGCGGCGTGCGCTGTTCCCATTCGTGGTCGACGGGGCCGGGAAACACGTTCACCACCCGCACGCCCGCGCCGCGCATTTCCGCGCGCAGGCATTGCGTCAGCGACAAGGCGGCGGCCTTCGATGCCGACCACATGCCGCGCGACGGCAGGTTCATGTGCGCGTAGATGGACAGCACGTTGACCCAGGCGGTGGCGTTGTTGACGCCGTCGGCGGCGCGGCCGCACAGGGCAGGGCCGAAGCTCTGCGCCAGGCGCATCAGCCCCAGCACGTTCACGTCCATGGCGTCGCGCGCGGTGTTTACGTCCTTGCGATGGAGCAGGCCGCCTTCGCGTTCCAGATCGGCCGTGTTCACCAGGATTTCCACCTTGCCGCCGATTGAGGCGGCAAGCCGATCCACGGAATCGGAATCCGTCACGTCCAGGACCACCAATTGCACGCGCGGGTCTTGCGCCAGCGCGTCAAAGGCGGCGTCGCGCTTCCAGGCCTGCGCATCGCCCAGGAACACCGTGGGGCAGCCTGCGTCCAGCAGGGCGCGCGCCACGGCCTGGCCCACGGCGGTCTTGCCGTCGGTGACCAGCGCGCGGCGGAACTTCGGGTCGCACGAGGTTTCGCGCAGCGTCTTGTCGTCTTCCATGTTGGGCGTATTCCTTTCAGGCAGGGCGATCATCACGGCTTGGCCGCTGCGGTCCAGCTTCAGCGCCAGCCGCACGCGGGCGCCGTCGGCGCAGTCCTGGTGCACGTGCGCCACGACGGAGGGGCCGGCGTCCATCACCACCGTGCCCACGCGCCACGGCAGGCGTTCGCGGAAGTACAGGTCGTTGCTGTGATGCAGCGTGGTGCTGACCAGCAACGTGCCGTTGGGGTCGGCCGGCCGCCAGGGCAGGTGTTCGGACAGGCAGTGGCCGCACACTTCGCGCGGCGGATATTGCACCGCGCCGCAATCGGCGCAGGTCTGCAAATCGAAGCGGCCTTCGGCGGCGGCGGCCGTCAGGCCCAGCGCCGCGCGGCTGCGCGAGCCGGGCGGCAAGGTGGGCTGGCGGGTGCGCGCAACCGGATTCTTCCGGGGCGGCTTGGCTAGCGGCTCGGTCATGCGTCGCTCCTTGCCAGGATGGCCGCGGCGGTGCACAGGCCGCGGTCGTAATTGATCATGCCGAAACCGCTGACCATGCCAACGCGCGCGTCGGCCACTTGCGTGCCGCCCGCCGTGCCGGTCAATTGGCGCAGCGCTTCGACCATGCCCAGGTAGCCGCCCGCCGCGCCCGCCTGGCCCACCGACAGCTGGCCGCCGTTGGTGTTGAAGGGGAAGCTGCCGTCCACGGTGAAGGTGTGGGCGCGGACGAATTCCGGCGCGTCGCCCTTGTTGCAAAAGCCCAGGTCTTCGATCTGCATCAGGTTGATGACGGGGTAGTCGTCATAGGCTTGCAGGAAGTCCATGTCGGCCGGCGTGGCGTTGGCCTGGCCGTACAGTTCGTCCACGTCCATGGTCCAGCCACCGCGCGTCTGGATGGGGTCTTCGATCCAGGCGTTGTGGCGTTCGATGGTGGACAGGATGCGGGCATAGGGCAGGTTCAAGGCGCGGGCCTGGTCTTCACGCATGACGAGGAACGCGTCGGCGCCCGCGCAAGGCATCACGCAGTCGAACAGATGGATGGGGTCGGTAATGACGCGCGCGTCCAGATACTGTTGCAGGCTCAGCGGCTTTTTCATCAGCGCGTGCGGGTAGCGCAAGGCGTTGTCGCGCTGCGCCACGCACAGCTTGCCGAAATCCTCGCGCGTGGCGCCGGTGGTGCGCATGTAATGCGCCGTCAGCAGCGCGAAGCTGGCGTTGGGGCCGCCCGCGCCATAGGGGTAGACGGCGTCTTGCGCAAAGCGGGAAAACTGGCTGACGGTATTGCGAAACGAGTCCACGTGGTTGGTGTCGCCGGCGATGCAGGCCACGATGTTCGCGTCGCCCGCCTGCACCGCGCGGGCCGCGCGGCGCAAGGCGGCCACGCCGCTGGCGCCGCCCATGGGGATGTGGTCCAGCCAGCGCGGGCTCATGCCCAGGTGCTGGACCAGGCCGACGGCGGTGTCCGGCGCCAACGTAAAGCTGGACACGCACAGGCCGTCCACGTCCTGCTTGGCCACGCCGGATTGCCGGATCAGCGCGCCCAGCGCGCGGCCCAGCCACCAGTGGGCGGCATGCGTGGAATAACGTTCGTACGGGATGGTGACGGGCAGGGCCGCCACGATGCCGTCATAGCCCAGGCGGCTCATTGGGCAGACTCCTGGCGGTCGGGCGCCTGGCGCTTTTTCATGGCGTTGGTGTCGATGCAGCGCGCCGTGCCGGGCAAGGTCGGCGCCAGCGTTTTCATTTCGCCGCGCTGGATCTTGTTGGTGGTGGTCAGCGGCAGGCTGTCCACAAAGGCCACATAGCCGGGCGCTTTGTAATAGGCCAGCTGTTGCAGGCACCACTGCACGATATCGCGCGCGGCCTCGGCCATGGCGGCGTCGTCAGCGGGCAGGGCTTCGGGCACGACGCAGGCCAGCACTTCGTCGCCGCGCACCGGGTCGGGCACGGCGGCCACGGCCACCGCCTTGACCAGCGGGTGCTGCATCAGCACGCTTTCCACTTCCACGGCCGAGATGTTTTCGCCGCTGCGGCGGATCACGTTTTTCTTGCGATCCACGAAGCGCAGCGCGCCGTCGGCTTCGCGGCGCACGATGTCGCCCGTATGGAACCAGCCGTCTTGCCAGGCCTCGTCGGTGGCGGCCTCGTCTTTCAGGTAGCCGGCGAAGAAGCCGTAGCGCGGGTCGTCGCCGGCGTGCCGCACCAGCAGTTCGCCGTGTTCGCCCACGGCGGCGGGCTGGCCCGCGTCCGTCACGATGCGCACCTGCACGTCGTCTTCTTCGCGGCCAAAGCTGCTGGTGCCGACGTGGCGCGGTTCGTGGTTGGCGATGATGACGGCGCCCGCGCCGGTTTCGGTCATGGCCCAGGCTTCCAGCAAGGGAAAGCCGAAGCGCGCTTCAAACGGCGCATGCAGCTTGCGGTCCACGCCCGCGCCAAAGCCGAAGCGGATGGCGGGTTGCAGGTCGCGGTCGGACGGCGGCGCCTTCATCAGTATGGCGGGCATCACGCCCAGGTAATGCAGCACGGTGGCGCCGGCCTCGCGCACGCTGTCCCACCACGTCTTGGGGTGGAAGCGGTCTAGCGGAATCAGGCAGCCGCCGGTCAGCACCATGGCCATGGCGGAATACGCCATGGCGTTCATGTGCACCAGCGGCAGCGGCGTCAGCATGCGTTCCTGGCCGGGGCGCAGCGTTGCCAGCCCGCCGATGCGCGCATACCAGCCGCCCGCGTGCAGGAAATAGCGGTTGGGCAGGATGCAACCCTTGGGGCGGCCGGTCGTGCCGGACGTGTACAGCAGGGCGCATTCGGTCAGCTCGGTGGGCGCGGTGTCGGCCAGCGGCGCGGTGAAGGGGGCGGGCGGCGGTGCATCGTCGGGGCCCATCACACCCAAGGGGCGGCCCGCGCGTTCGGCGGCGGCCAGCAAATCGGCGTGGCGGGTGGGCAGGGCAACGGCCAGGGCGATCTCGGAATGGCCGGTCAGGTATTCGAGTTCGGCCGCGCGCAGGTCCGGGTTGATCGGCACCACCGACACGCCCAGCGCGTTCAAGGCGAACCAATGCAGGAAGAAGGCGGGGCGATTTTCCAGCAGCAGCCCCACGCGGTGGCCGTGGCCGTAGCCGGCCGCCGCATAGGCGGCGCGCAGCGTTTCAATGGCGTCGGCCGCGCGGCCATACGACAGTTCGCCGGCGTCTATGCCATAGACCTGGGCCGTTTCCGGCAGGATGCACAGAAAGGGCTGCGCGCGGTAGCGCGAAGCGGTGTCGGCAAATGCCTGGTGGACGGTGGTGCTCACAAGCCGCTCCTACATGAACAGTTGGATGTTGCCGAAGGCGGCGTCGCAGTTGACCAGGTCAACGCGCTTCAAACGGATGCGCAGCGCGCCGTCCTGTTCCACCAGGTGGTGCGTGGCCCAGCCGGCGTACAGCGTCTGCATGTCCTGGCGCGTTTCAACATAGTGAAAGGCGGTGCGCACCACATGGCGGCCTTCTTCAGGCGCGGCGTCGGGGTGGCCGTGTTCGACGGTGGGCGCTTGCAGCAGGTGATGGCAGCGGCTTTTAGGCTGCTGCGAAAACGTGCGCTGGCCCGCCAAGCGCTCCACGCGCACGCGCAGCAGCAGCTTGTCTTCGTACATCAGGGATGCGTGCAGCTTCGGGTCCGTCTGGCCGTGCGCCAGCGGCATCCAGTAGTAGCCGTCTTCGGTGTACAGGTTCAGCCAGTCTTCGAAGCGCAGCTCGTCCAGCAGGCGCGCTTCGGCGTAGACAAAGTCGATCAACTCGCGGTCGCTTGCGCTCATACCGACTCCGATCCGGTCATGTAGCGGCCCCATGCGCGGTATTGGTTGCGCATCTGCCATTCGTTGGTGCCGTTGGTGGTGACGTTCTTCTGGCCGGCTTCGTCGGGCGTATACAGCCGGCCCACATTGACCCAGTCGCGCGCGCGGGAATTCAGGCCGTCTTGGGCGCGTTCGTACATTTCCAGGTCGTCATGGCCGACAACGGAGGTGGGCGCGTTGATCAGCCGGTTGTACATCAGCGTGCGCTCCAGCAGCAGGTCGGGCGCGCCGACCAGGCGGAACGTCCACGATTCCACCAGCGTGCGGTCGGCGGCAAGGGGCTTGAAGATGCGCAGCGTCTGGATCGGGCCCTTCACCATGATGTTGGGGAAGTACACGGTGTTGTGGCGCACGTCGCCCAGGATCTGTTTGGCGCGTTCCTCGCCGTAGGCGGCCACCATGGATTCCCAATAGCCCGGCACGCCGGAGTACGACGCGTGGATCGAGTCCGACACGCCGGTGTGCCCGTGGCCGTTTTCCCAGACGCGGATGCCCATGTTTTCAAAGAACTCGTACGGCGAGATAAACGGCGCGAACAGTTCCACCGCCATCGGCTTGGGCGTGCCTTCGGGCGCCTGCTCCCAGACCTTCACCGCCGTGCCCGCCGACGATTCGTGCGCCACCATCGGGTGACAGGTATCGGTCTGGTTATCGACCAGCATCTTCCAGTTGCAGCGGTGCATGTAGCGCAGCACGCCACCGGCCACTTCCAGCCGGCCCTCGGGCGAGCGGTCCACCATGTTGTCCAGCGTGGACAAGGAATCGCCGAAGAAATCCTCGAACGACTGGCCTTCCGGATTCAGGCGGCAGAACACAAAGCCGCGATGGTTCTTGACGTCTTTGACGGCGGCCATGCCCTGGCTGGCTTCGCAGTTTTCCAGGCCGGTGTTCTCGTAGCCTTTCTTCAGGGGGATCGACAGCAGGCTGCCGTCCGTCTTGAACGTCCAGGCGTGGTACGGGCAGCGAAAGAACTTGCCGGTGTTGCCGCAGGCGTCGCCAGCCACCATCGTGCCTTTGTGCGGGCAGCGGTTGTGCAGCACGCGCACGGTCTTGTCGCTGTGGCGGACCATCACCACGGGCTGGTTGCCGACGGTAGTGGTGATGTAGTCGCCGTTGTTGGGCACCTGGCTGTCGTGGCCGACGTAGACCCAGGTGTTGGCGTACAGGCGTTCCATTTCCAGGTCGAATAGTTCCTGGTCGATGAACAGGTCCTTGTGCACTTCCGTGTCGCGCACCAGGGCGCGGATGGCGTTGGGGTTGTCGCGGTATTTGGCCATGGTCGCTTCCTTGTCGTCGGGGCGGCAGCGTTACAGGTCCAGCACCAGGCGGGCGGATTTCGCGCGCGAGATACAGATCTGGATGATCTTGCCGCTGGCCTTCTCGGTGTCCGAGAGGTAGTAGTCGCGATGATCGGGCTCGCCTTCCAGCACCGTTGCCTGGCACACGCCGCATTCGCCGCGCTTGCAGTCGTACATCGGGTCGCAGCCTTCTTCTTCCATGACGTCGACGATGGTCTTGTCGGCGGGAATGGTCAGCGTGCGGCCGGACTGGCGCAGCTCGACTTCAAACGCCTGGTCGCCGGCTTGCGCGGCGGCGGTGACGAACAGTTCGAAGTGAACGTGGGCATCGGGCCAGTGGCGGGCCTTGGCGCCGGCAATCACGGCATCGATCAAGCCCTTGGGGCCGCACACGTACAGGTGCTGGCGTGGGTTGGAAGCGGCCAGCAGCGCTTGCAGGTCGAAGCGGCAGGCGGGGTCGTCATCCGCGTGTACGGTCAGGTTGCCGCCCGCCAGCGCTTCGAGCTCGCCCAGGAAGGCCAGCTGATCCTTGCTGCGGCCACAGTAGTGCAGATGAAAGTCGCGCCCGGCGGCTTTGAGCGCGGCGGCCATGGACGCCACCGGCGTGATGCCGATGCCACCCGCGATCAGCACCACGGGTTCGTCGCCTGCCGGAGATTCATGCAGCGGAAAATCGTTCTTGGGGCCTTCCACGCTAAGCGTGTCGCCTTCGGCCAGCGCATGCATGTGGCGCGAGCCGCCCTGGCTGGTTTCTTCCAGCCGTACGCCCAGCCGGTATTCGGTGGGCTGCGCGAACTGGCCGGCGTCGGGCGTCAGCTGCACCAGCGAATAGCAGCGCGGTTCATGCACACCGGGCACGGTGACCTTCAGATGCGCGCCGGGGCCGAAGGCGGGCAGCGGCCCGGCATCTTCGCGCGCCAGCCGGAAGGAACGGATCAACGGCGATTCTTGCCGGACTTCCCGGACGATCAGTTTCAGTGTCTGCACGGCGTTTGTCTCTTTCGGTATTCCGGTATTCCGGTATTCGGGTAGCGGGATCAGGCCGCCAGCTTTTCGGCCAGCTTCTCGGCCATCTGGCGTTCCATCGGGGCGCAGCTTTCGTTGGCCAGCGCGGTCTCGCGCAGCGTGCGCAGCGTCTCGGCCGCATCGGCGCGGCCCACCAGCTGTGCCGCCGCCGCGATCAGCTGGCGATACTTGCCGCCGCCGCGCACGTGCGTATCGCTATAGCCCTTGACCAGGCGCCGGCAATTAACGGTTTCAACCGCCAGCGCGTAGTCCCGCGGCGCCAGCCGGGCAATCAGGTCCAGCCATTGCCGCAAGCCTTCCGATTCGATTTGATGGCGCAATGTACGGCGGCGAAAGCGGCGCATGCCGGCCAGCGAATACAGCATCAGGAAGCCGCCCAGCGTGCCGCTTTGCATCAAGCGGCCTTTGCCCAGGCGGCGTTCCACAAAACCGCCGAAGGCCTTGGACCCTTCCAGCCAGCGGCCCATGCGCGTGGGCATCGTGCCGCAGATTTCTTCCAGGCGCGGGTGCATGTAGTCGGTCGTCATCACCAGTTGGTCCGGCCGTGCACCCACTTCGTTTCGCACCCGTTCAAAGCGGGTGCCGCGCGTTTTCAGGTCGGCCACGCGGATCACGTCGTCGTAGGCCATGGCCGTGGCCACGTAGCGCGCGGCCGCACAGGTCAGCGCCCAGCCTTGGGCGTCGCCGCCGTGTTGGGCGTCCAGGTCGCGCAGCGCCTTCATGTGGCGCAGGTAGTCGGCGGCGTAGGCGGCGTCCTGGAATTCCAGCTGGCGGCGCACGCCCGCCGTCAGCATGGGCTGCGCACAGGCGGGGAAGTCGCGCTTGATGGTGTCCAGCAGCGCTTGCGTCTTCGGGCTGGCGGCGCGTTCGGGCACGTCGGCCACCGGGCGCGTCAGGTCGATGGCGGCGGGTTGGGCGGGCGCGGCATGGGCGGCGTCAAAGCCCAGCGCGAAGGCGCGCAGGCTGGCGTCCACGCCCAGGCCCGCGCGGCGCACGGTGGCCTCGTAGTCGTCGCGCGTGAAGGGCAGGGCGCCGCTGCCGGCCACCGCGCCGAACAGGCTGGCGCTGATGACGCTGCCGGCGCGGTCGGCCAGGTCTTGCAGGTCGAAGCACAGGAAGCGCTTGGCGGCGGCGCGGCCGGCTTCCAGCACTTTGTTGGGGTCGGCAATGCCGTTGCCGGGCGCGGACTTTTCGCTGACGGCGTAGCTGCGGTGCGACGAGGACAGCAACACCGTGCGTTCCGGCGTGACCAGGCCACGCTGGATGGCGCGGCCGCCTTCCATCAGTTCGGCGGCAACGACCAGATCCACGTCGCCGGGGGTGGGCATCAAGGCCAACGCGGGCGGGCGTCCGGCGCGCGCCACGTCCGCTTCGGGCAGCAGTTCCAGGTAGTAGATGGTGGCGCCGGTGCGCTGCGCCACGCCGGGCACCGATGTGGTTTGCGCCCACCAGCCGGCGTGTTCGGCCATGTCGACGATCCAGTCGGCCAGTACGCCGCCGCCCTGGCCGCCCATGGCCAGGATGGCGATCTTGATGGGGTTGCCTTGCTGCATTGCCGGCGGGTTCATGAAGGGCTAGTCCTTACAGGGCGTATTGGGCCAGCCGCGCGGCGCGGCGGCGTTGCAGGAAACCGATCACGGCGCCGCGCATGCGTGCCAGGAAGCGGTCGGTGCCGGTGGGGTTGTGCACGATATCGGCGCGATAGAAAGACGGGCACAGCACGGCGGCATGGGCCACTTCGCCGCAGTTGCCGCAGCCCACGCAGCTGCTTTCCACGTGCGCTACCGGGTCTTCCTTCAAGGGGTCGCCGCTGTCCTTGATGGACAGCGATGGGCAGCCGGACAGCCGGATACAGGCGTGGTCGCCCGTGCACACGTCGGGGTCCACGCCAAAGCGTTCCTTGACCACGCGGCGGCCTTCCTTGACGGCCTTGTTGAACAGCGGCTTGATGCGGCGCTGCTTGTTCAGCATGCATTCGGACTGCGCGATGATGACCTTCGGACCCTTGATGTCGGTGGTCAGCGCTTCTTCGATGGTGGCGCGCACCTTGGCCACGTCGTAGGTGCGGTCCAGCGTGCGCACCCACTTCACGCCCACGCCGCGCACGGCATGATCGATGGGGTTGTTGGTGGAGCGGTCGGGGTTGTCGGCACGCGACGACAAAATGTCCTGCCCGCCAGTCGCCGACGCATAGAAGTTGTCGACGATGACGATGACGCCGTCGTACTTGTTGAACACCGCGTTGCCGATGCCGGACGACAAGCCGTTATGCCAGAAGCCGCCGTCGCCCATGATGGAAATGGGGCGCTTGGCGGCGGGCACATTGAACGCCGCCGCGCTGGAGGCGCCCAGGCCGTAGCCCATGGTGGTGGCGCCCAGGTTGAAGGGCGGCAGGATGGAGAAAAGGTGGCAGCCGATGTCGCAGGAAATGTGATGCTGCCCCAGCTTTTCCTGGGCCAGCGTCAGCGCGGAAAAGATCGGGCGTTCGGGGCAGCCCGTACAGAAGCCGGCAGGGCGCGGCGGCACCACCGAGGCCAGTCCGTCCACCTGCTTGTGGAAGGTGATTGGTTGCTCGACGTGCTTTGCCGCAGGCTTCGGACGCGCGACTTCGGTGATTTCAAGTTGGCTGGTGGGGGCTTGGGCTTGGGCCACCGCATCCACCGCCACCGCCGCATGCGTCTGTAGCGATTCAGGACGATGGCGCTTCAAGAATTCGCGCACGCCGTCGCGCATCACTTGCGTGGTGTATTCGCCCGCCATCGGCAACACGTCCTTGCCGGACAGGTGCGTGTCGATACCCGCCTTGCGCAGCACGGCGTGCAGGTTCTGTTCGATGTAGTCCGGCTGGCCTTCTTCCAGCAGCAGCACCGCGCGCTTGCCCCGGCAGAATTCCGTGACCTCGTCTTCGATGACGGGGTAGGTCACGTTCATGACGTAAAGCGGAATGCGGCTGTTGCCGAAGTTATCGGCCAGGCCCAGCAGTTGCAGCGAGCGGATGACGCCGTTGTACAGGCCGCCTTGCAGGATCAGGCCGATATCGTCCTGGTCGCCGTCAAAGTGCTCGTTCAGTTTGTGTTCTTTGATATAGCGGATGGCGGCGGGCCAGCGATCCTTGATTTTTTCCTGCTCGTGCAGAAAGGACGCGGGCGGCAGCACGATGCGGCTGGTGTCGCGCGCCGGGCTTTCCAACGCCTGCGCCAGCGAAAACGCGGGCCGCTTGTTTTCCTTGGCAATGAAGCGGCCATGCACGTGGCAACCCCGGATGCGCAGTTGCAGCATCACCGGCGTCTTGCTGGCTTCCGACAATTCAAAGCCGTCTTCCACGGCCTTGACCATGCTTTCCAGGTTGGGGCGCGGGTCCAGCAGCCAGATCTGCGACTTCATGGCGAACGCGTGCGAGCGTTCCTGCATGATGGATGAGCCTTCGCCGTAGTCTTCGCCCACGATGACCAGCGCGCCGCCCGTCACGCCGCCCGATGCCAGGTTGGCCAGCGCATCCGATGCCACGTTGGTGCCCACGGTGGACTTCCACGTGACCGCGCCGCGTATCGGGTACATGACGGACGCCGCCAGGGTCGCGGCGGCCGTGGCTTCCGAGGCGCTGGCCTCGAAGTGCACGCCCAGTTCTTGCAGGATGTCGTTGGCGTCGGCCAGCACATCCATCAAATGCGAAATGGGCGAACCCTGATAGCCCGCCACATAGCCCACACCCGATTGCAGCAAGGCTTTGGTGACGGCAAGAATGCCCTCGCCGCGAAACTCTTCGCCGGCGCCGATGCGCAACTGCTGGACTTCTTTCTTGAAAGACCTTTCAGCCATCTCGAACTCCTGGTGGGGCCGGATGACCGGTCCTCAAGCCTTGCTGCCGTGCAGCATCGTCGTGCCACGAAATTGTCGTCTGAAAATACTTTAGGAGTCAACGTTTTAGCTGTCAACAAAAAAGATGAAATTTCATGGAAATCAAAAAATATCACGCTAAAACAAGGATGTATATACTGGTTGTTCTCTAGCTTCATGGCGGGTTTTCGGCCCCGCCATGGTGCAAAAACGGGTTGCGATTCGGGGTATACCCTGTGCTGCGCAACAGCATTGCCGTGCATCATGGCGCGCGTTTGCGCCGTCGTGGTGCAATGCGTTTTTTCGGCCGTCGGCCATTCATGAATTCCGGTGCGTGGGAGCAAAGCAACATGCGGTTGGACAAGCAGCGGGACACACAACTGACGGGGCGCGGCACTTCAGGGCCGCGTTTCGTTGACGGCTATCTGGCATACCTGCTGGCGCAGGCCAGCCAGCGCATCTCGGCCGAATTCCATATGCAGGTCAAGGCGGCCGGGCTATCGGTGACCGAATGGCGGGTGCTGGCCAGCCTGGAAGGCAGCCCCGGCGAAACCATCGGCACGCTGGCCGTGCTGGCCATCACCAAGCAACCCACGCTAAGCAAGGTGGTGCAGCGGATGGAGGCCGAGGGGCTGGTGGCGCGCACCGGCGTGCGGGCCGACCGCCGCCAGACGCGCGTGTGCATCACCACCAAGGGCACCCACCTGATCGCGGGCCTGTGCGAACAGGCGTTGCAACATCAAAAAGCCGTGCTGGCGCCGTTTGGCGAAGAAAAGGCGGCGCTGCTGATCGACATGCTGGAAGTGTTGATGACCGAGCACGTGCCGCTGGAACTGCCGATCGACGCCGGGGAATAAGCGCGCGGTGATTCGGCGGCGATTCGGGCGGTGATGGCGGACGTTGCATCCGCGCACTCGAACATTGTTCGACCCAACAATTTTGTTACATGCTTATGCGTCCCTTAATAGATCCCCCTCTGTGAAATGGGGCCACGGTACGCATAAACCCTGAATTGACTGGGGTCTTACGCGTAGGCACACTCGGCGCCGGTATTCAGACTAATGTCAGGAGTTAACCCCTATGCGCCGCACTTTGATTGCTATCGCGATCGCCGCCGCCGTGGCTGTGCCCTCGATCGGGCAGGCCAAGACTTTCCGTTGGGCCGCCCAAGGCGACATCCTTACGTTCGACCCGCACTCGCAAAACGAGGGCATGACGATCGCCGCCAACAGCTACATCTACGAGCCGCTGGTGGACTACGACAAGACGTTCAAGGTGGTGCCGCGCCTGGCCACGGAATGGGAACAGGTGTCGCCGACGCTGTATCGCTTCAAGCTGCGCCCCGGGGTGAAGTTCCATGACGGCGCGGCCTTCACCGCCGACGACGCGGTGTTCTCGATTCACCGCGCCATGGCGCCCACGTCGAACTACAAGGCCTACACGACCGGCATCAAGGAAGCGCGCAAGATCGACGACCTGACCATCGAGATCGAAACGTCGGCGCCCAACCCGGTGCTGCTGCGCCAGCTGACCAACGTGTTCATCATGAACAAGGCCTGGTCCGAAAAGAACAACATCGCCAAGCCGCAGGACTACGTCAACAAAGAAGAGACCTTTGGCGCGCGCAACACCAACGGCACCGGCCCCTACAAGCTGAAGACGCGCGAAGTGGACGTGCGCACCGTCTTTGAAGAAAACAAGGACTGGTGGAACAAGGCCGGCAAGGTCGGTAACGTGACCGAGGTGGTGTTTACGCCCATCAAGCAGAACGCCACGCGCACCGCCGCGTTGCTGTCCGGCGAAATCGACTTCGTGCTGGACCCCGCCGCGCAGGATCTGGAGCGCTTGCGCCAGGCGCAGAAGGTGGTCGAAGGCAACGAATACCGCACCATTTACCTGGGCCTGGACCAGAAGCGTCCGGAATTGCAGTACTCGAACATCAAGGGCAAGAACCCGTTCCAGGACATCCGCGTGCGCGAAGCGCTGTACCGCGCCATCGACGTGGACGCCATCAAGCGCGCCGTGATGCGCGGCCTGTCCGCGCCCACCGGCACGATGATCGCGCCGCAGGTGCATGGCTGGGCGGAATCGGTGCACAAGCGCGTGCCCTACGACCCCGAAAAGTCGCGCGCGTTGCTCAAGGAAGCCGGCTACGACGGCACCTTGAACTTCACGCTGGACTGCCCCAACAACCGCTACATCAACGACGAAGCCATCTGCCAGGCCGTGGTCGGCATGTGGGCCAAGGTGGGTGTGAAGGCCACGATGAACGCCATGCCGCGTTCCACGTACTTCCCCAAGGTGCAGTCGTTCGACACCAGCGCCTACCTGTTCGGCTGGGGCGTGCCCACGTTCGACGCCATGTACTCGTTGCAGAACCTGATCCGCACCAAGGGCGAGGGCGCGGACGGCATGTACAACCTGGGCGGCTACAGCAACAAGGAACTTGACGTCATCATCGACCGCATCAAGACCGAAACCGATCCCGCCAAGCGCGACGCCGACATCATCACCGTGCTGCAAGGGCACGCCAAGGACTTCGGCCACATCCCGCTGCATGACCAGGTCATCCCCTGGGCGATGCGCAAGAACGTCACGGTTATCCACCGTGCCGATAATCGCCTTGTTGCCGACTGGGTCAAGGTTGACTGATCCCGGCTAACCAGACGGCGCGGCGCCCACCCGGCGCGCGCCGTCTGTTTTTGGTTGTTCCCCTATGTTTGCTTTCATACTGCGCCGCCTGTTGCAGGCCGTAGCGGTGATGCTCACCGTCGCGCTACTGGCCTTTGTGCTTTTTCAATACGTCGGCGACCCTGTCACCATCATGCTGGGGCAGGACGCCACCGATGCCGAGCGCATCGAACTGCGTGAACGCCTGGGCCTGAACGAGCCCGCCATCGTTCAATTCGGCCATTTCGTGGCCAACGCCGCGCAGGGCAATTTCGGCATTTCGCTGCGCCAGAGCGAACCCGTTTCCACTTTGCTCAAGTCCCGCCTGCCGGCCACGCTGGAGCTGTCCATGGTGGCCGCCTTGCTGGCGCTGGTGGTGGGCGTGCCGCTGGGCGTGTACACCGCGCTCAAGCGCAACAGCCTGGTTTCGCAGTTGCTGCTGGCCGGTTCCTTGCTGGGCGTGTCGCTGCCCACCTTCCTGATCGGCATCCTGCTGATCCTGGTGTTCTCAGTGCAGCTGGGCTGGCTGCCCAGCTACGGGCGGGGCGATACCGTCGCCGTGGGCTGGTGGACGTCGGGGCTGTTCACCGCCACCGGCTGGAAGCACCTGATCCTGCCGTCCATCACCTTGTCGTTGTTCCAGATGACGTTGGTGCTGCGCCTGGTGCGTTCTGAAATGCTGGAAGTGCTGCGGTCCGACTACATCAAGTTCGCCCGCGCACGGGGGCTGAAGCGCCGCGCCATTCACTTCGGCCACGCGCTGAAGAACACGATGGTGCCCGTCATCACGATCACCGGCTTGCAACTGGGCGGCATCATCGCGTTTGCCATCGTCACGGAAACCGTATTCCAGTGGCCGGGCATGGGCCTGCTGTTCATCCAGGCGGTGCAATTTGCCGACGTGCCCGTGATGGCCGCGTACCTGTGCCTGATCGCGCTGGTGTTCGTGGTGATCAACCTGGTGGTCGATCTGCTCTATTTCGTCGTCGACCCGCGCTTGCGTTCCGGGATGACTCGCGCCGGGGGGGCTCACTGATGCGCGCCGCACTCAAACGTTGGTGGGACAGCGACATTGCCTGGGCCTGGCGCCGCGCGCCCGTGGCCATCATCGCGACCCTGTTGCTGGTGACGCTGCTGATCGGCTCGTTCGGCGCTGGCTGGGTCGCGCCGCACAACCCGTTCGATCTGACTACGGTAGAACTGCTGGACGCCTTGCTGCCGCCCGCCTGGGAAGCCAACGGCCAGGCCACCTACCTGCTGGGCACGGATAGCCAGGGCCGCGACCTGTATTCCGCCATCCTCTACGGCACGCGCGTGTCGCTGTTGATCGGGCTGGCGTCGGTGCTGCTGTCGATGTTGATCGGTATCGTGCTGGGGCTGATTTCCGGCTACGCGGGTGGGCGCATCGATGCGTTCATCATGCGGGTGGCCGACGTGCAGCTGTCGTTCCCGGCGATTCTGATCGCGCTGTTGATCGATGGCGTGGCGCGTGCCGCCGTGCCGCGCGAGATGCACGAGCTGATCGCGTTCCCCGTGCTGATCGGCGCCATCGCGCTGGCCGGCTGGCCGCAGTACGCACGCACCGTGCGCGGGTCCACGCTGGTGGAGAAAAACCGCGAATACGTGCAGGCGGCGCGCGTGATCGGCGTGGCCTCGCCCGTCATCATGTTCCGCCACGTGCTGCCCAATGTGCTGGGGCCGGTGCTGGTGCTGGCCACGGTGCACCTGGCCACCGCCATCATCACCGAGGCGACCTTGTCGTTCCTGGGGGTGGGCGTGCCGCCGACCGCGCCGTCGCTGGGCACGCTGATCCGCATCGGCAACGATTTCCTGTTTTCCGGCGAATGGTGGATCACCATTTTCCCGGGCGCGGCGCTGGTGCTGCTGGTGCTGTCGGTCAACCTGCTGGGTGACTGGCTGCGCGATGCGCTCAACCCGCGGCTGAATTGAGGTAACCATGAGCGCACTTCTGGAAGTCCGCAATCTGCGCGTGGAATTTCCCACGCGCCGCGGCACGCTACGCGCCCTGGACGACGTGTCCTTTTCCATCCAGGCCGGCGAAGTGCTGGGCGTGGTGGGCGAATCGGGAGCCGGCAAATCGCTGACCGGCGCCTCCATCATCGGCCTGCTGGAACCGCCGGGCCGTATCGCGGCGGGCGAAATCCTGCTGGCGGGCCGCCGCATCGACAACCTGCCCGACGAGCAGATGCGCCGCGTGCGCGGCCGCGAAATCGGCGCGGTGTTCCAGGACCCCTTGACGTCGCTGAACCCGCTGTACACGGTGGGCCGGCAGTTGGCGGAAACCATCGTCACGCATCTGGACATGACGTGGTCGCAGGCGCGCAACCGCGCGGTGGAATTGCTGGCGTCCACCGGCATCCCGGCCGCGCGCGAACGCATTGACCACTATCCGCATCAGTTCTCGGGCGGCATGCGGCAACGCGTGGTCATCGCGCTGGCGCTGGCGGCCGAGCCCAAGCTGGTGGTGGCCGATGAGCCCACCACGGCGCTGGATGTGTCCATCCAGGCGCAGATCATCGAACTGCTGAAACGCCTGTGCCGCGACCACGGCACGGCGGTCATGCTGATCACGCACGACATGGGCGTCATCGCCGAAACCGCCGACCGCGTGGCGGTGATGTACGCGGGCCGCGTGGCCGAGATCGGGCCGGTGGCCGACGTGATCCACAAGCCGCGCCATCCCTATACGGCGGGGTTGATGGGGTCCATCCCGTCAATGGACGGGCACACGGAACGGCTGGTGCAGATCGACGGCAGCATGCCGCGCCTGAACGCCATTCCGTCGGGCTGCGCGTTCAATCCGCGTTGCGGCCAGCGCCTGCCGCGCTGCGCGACCGAGCGCCCCGAATTACTGCCGGCGGGCACGTCCCGCGCGGCCTGTTGGTTGCATGACGACAAAGCGATGGTGGCCGCATGAACGCGCCCTTGGTGGAAGTAAAGGATGCCGCGCGCTGGTTCGACGTGTCGCCGCCGTGGCTGGAACGCAAGCTGGCGGGCAAGCCGCGTGTGATGCTGCGCGCCGTCGACGGTGTGTCGTTCGACATTGCGCGCGGTGAAACGCTGGCGCTGGTGGGCGAATCGGGCTGTGGAAAATCCACGGTCGCGCGCATGCTGGTGGGCTTGTACGGACTGACGCGTGGCGACATCCGTTTCGACGGCCAGCCGCTGTCACGCATGTCGGAGAAGGGCGGCCGCAATCTGCGCAAGCGCTTGCAGATGATTTTTCAGGACCCGTACGCCAGCCTGAACCCGCGTTGGCGCGTGGGCCGCATCATCGCCGAACCCATGCTGACGCACACCACCATGACGCCCGCCGAACGTGTGGCGCGCGTCAGCGAATTGCTGTTGCAGGTGGGGCTGGACCCGGCTGACCAGGGGCGTTATCCGCATCAGTTTTCGGGCGGGCAGCGTCAACGCATCTCGATTGCGCGGGCGCTGGCGGTGAACCCGGAATTCCTGGTGTGCGACGAACCGACGTCGGCGCTTGACGTATCGGTGCAGGCGCAGGTGTTGAACCTGATGAAGGACCTGCAGCGCAAGCTGGGGCTGACCTATCTGTTCATTTCGCACAACCTGGCGGTGGTGCACCATGTGGCCGACCGGGTGGGCGTGATGTACCTGGGCCGGATGGTGGAAGTGGCGCCGCGCGATGAACTATTTGCGCGGCCCAGGCATCCGTACACGCGCATGCTGCTTGAGGCGATTCCGGATATCAACGGGGCGGGCAAGCCGCGCACGGCGGTGGCCGGCGAAGTGCCCAATCCGCTGAACCCGCCACCAGGGTGCACGTTTCATCCGCGCTGCCCGCACGCCAATGACCGCTGCCGGGCCGAAGCGCCGGTTGCCATGTTGACTGGGGTTTCCGTGGTGGCCTGCCATGCGGTAGAGGAAGGACGCGCCTGAGGAAGGATGCGCCCGAACGATAAGGGCGGGCTGCAATGGCGCCCAAGCCGTCACGGGCCGGACGCGACCCCGCCGGGTATCAGTGGCGGGGTTCGTGGACCGAGTCGTACGGCGTGTCGTCGTCCTCATCGTCCTCGTCCTCGTCTTCGTCCTCTGCGTCGGCCGTGCTCGGGTCCGCTTGCGGTTCTTCGGTCAGCGCAAAGGGCAGGACGTCTTCCAGGTTGTCGGACCACGCGGATTCTTCGCCGTCGTGATCCAGCTTGATGAAGCGTTCGCCTTCGTTCAGCGAAATCTGCACGGCCCACAGGTACAGGCAGTCGTAGGTGTCGTCATCGGCATGCGGCAGCCCGCCGCGATTGCCCAGCAGGCGCGAGCCCGCGCCGCCCATCTGGACGTGAGTCTGCTCATCGTCCGCTTCCGCGCCTTCGTCCATCGGCACGCCATAGGTGACCCACTCGGTGCCTTCGTCGCCCAGGATGACTTCGGCCAGCACCGGCTTGCCCAGATAGGCGCTGAGGGCGTCGGCGGTCTTGGCCAGCATGTCCAGCTCGGACGTGCTGAAGTGGGTGACGGAGGCTGGGGGAGTGGCTGAGGCGGACATGAAGAGGGTTCCTGGGCGCGATGAAGCCGCGACGGCACGGCAAGATACGTAAAGTCAGGCGCTATTGTCGCGCGATCGGCGCTGCCTTGCATCAGGCGCTTGGATGACGCGGCGTTACAAGGCTGTCAGGCCCGCGCGGGCCGGCGGCTCAATGTCCTTGCCGGCGTCCTGCTTTCAGCCTTTGTTCCACCGGCAATGCCCGACCCGCGGCCGTATCCCGATGGCGTACCGCGGCAACGGCACACCGTCATTCGGACAGGCCCTACACTTGCGCCCTGTTCTTATATTCCTCTTTCGCATCACCCATCCATGTCGCGATCCGACCCTTCCGCCGTTCCCGCCCGCTACCTGCTGTTTCCGCTGTTGGCTGCCCTGATCTGGTCCGTCAACATGATCGTCACGAAGATGGCCGCCGGCGTGATCTCGCCCGCCGTCATCGGCTTTTACCGCTGGGCGCTGGCCGGCGCCGTGCTGACGCCGTTCGCATTGCGAGGCGTGTGGACGCAACGCCGCCTGATCCTGCCGTACCTGCCCAAGTTCGCCGTGCTGGGCGGCTTGGGCATGGCGCTGTACCAAGGCCTGGCCTATGTGGCCGCGTCCAGCACCACCGCCACCAATATGGGCATCATCACCGCCATGATCCCGCTCTTGACCATCGCGGTGGGCACGGTGGTGCTGCGCCAGCGGCCCACGCTGATGGCGATGCTGGGCGGCGTGGTGTCGCTGGCCGGCCTGGCCCTGCTGATCGGCGAAGGCGACCCCGCGCGGCTGCTGTCCGTGGGCGCCAACCCGGGTGACCTGCTGATGGGCATGGCCGCGCTGGCCTATGCGCTGTATGGCGTGCTGCTGCGTCGCTGGGGCTTGCCGGTGGGCCCGTGGGTGTCGCTGTACGTGCAGATTGGGTTTGGCGTGCTGTTCCAGTTGCCGGCATTCCTGATGGCCGCGCCGTCGCCGTTGAATGCGGATAACGTGCCCCTGGTGCTGTATGCCGCGATATTTCCGTCCCTGTTTGCGCCTTTCCTGTGGATGCAGGGGGTCAAGCACCTGGGCCCGAACCGGGCCAGCATTTTCCTGAACCTGATGCCGGTGGGCACGGTGGCTATCGCTTCGGTGTTCCTGGACGAAAAGCCGCATCTGTTCCATATCGTGGGCGGCTTGCTGGCGCTGGCCGGGGTCATGCTGGCGCAGATGCGTACCCCGCGCCTGGGGGCACGGCGCGGGTAGAGGGGCGACGAAGGGGCAGCGACCCGGGCAGTGACCCGCGCAATGACCCGAGCAGCGACTTGGGCAATGACAGGGACGGAGAACCGGGGCGGAGAACGGGGGGGTAACCCCGACGTTCCCTCGCTGACGCACGCCTGTCAGGGTTCCGGCCTACAATCGACGGTTCATCAGCTTTCTTTCCCTATACGAGCCCATGGCCCAATACGTCTACACCATGAACCGCGTCGGCAAGATCGTGCCGCCCAAGCGGCAGATCCTGCGTGACATCTCGCTTTCGTTTTTTCCTGGCGCCAAGATCGGCGTGCTGGGCCTGAACGGCTCGGGCAAGTCGACGCTGCTGAAGATCATGGCGGGCGTCGATAAAGAGATCGAAGGCGAAGCCATTCCCATGCCGGGCCTGAACATCGGCTATCTGCCGCAGGAACCGCAACTGAACCCCGAGCACACGGTGCGCCAATCGGTCGAAGAGGGCCTGGGCGCCGTCGTCACCGCCAAGAAGCGCCTGGACGAGGTCTACGCCGCCTACGCCGAGCCGGACGCCGACTTCGACGCGCTGGCCGCTGAACAGGCCGACCTGGAAGCCATCATCGCCGCCGCCGCCTCCAGCGGTTCGGACGACATCGAACATCAGATGGAAATCGCCGCCGACGCCTTGCGCCTGCCGCCCTGGGACGCCATCGTCGGCAACCTGTCCGGGGGTGAAAAGCGCCGCGTGGCCCTGTGCCGCCTGCTGCTGTCCAAGCCCGACATGCTGCTGCTGGACGAACCCACCAACCACTTGGACGCCGAAAGCGTGGAATGGCTGGAGCAATTCCTGCACAAGTTCCCCGGCACCGTCGTCGGCGTGACCCACGATCGCTACTTCCTGGACAACGCCGCCGAATGGATCCTGGAACTGGATCGCGGCTACGGCATCCCCTGGAAGGGCAACTACAGCTCGTGGCTTGAGCAAAAAGAAGACCGCCTGAAGCAGGAAGAGTCCTCGGAATCTGCCCGCCAGAAGACCATCAAGAAAGAACTGGAATGGGTGCGCCAGAACCCGAAGGGCCGTCAGGCCAAGGCCAAGGCTCGCCTGGCCCGCTTCGAAGAACTGTCGTCCTACGAATACCAGAAGCGCAACGAAACCCAGGAAATCTTCATTCCCGTGGGCGAGCGCCTGGGCAACGAGGTCATCGAATTCAACAACGTCAGCAAGGCGTATGGCGATCGCCTGTTGATCGATAACCTGAGCTTCAAGATCCCGCCGGGCGCCATCGTCGGCATCATCGGCGCCAACGGCGCCGGTAAGTCCACGCTGTTCCGCATGATCGCGGGCCGCGAGCAACCGGATTCGGGCGAAGTCACCATCGGCCAAACCGTCAAGCTGGCCTACGTGGACCAGTCGCGCGATGCGCTGGAAGACAAAAAGACGGTGTTCGATGCGGTGGCCGACGGCGCCGACATCCTGACCGTGGGCAAGTTCGAAATGTCGTCGCGCGCCTACCTGGGCCGCTTCAACTTCAAGGGCGGCGACCAGAACAAGGTCGTGGGTCAGCTGTCCGGCGGCGAACGCGGCCGCCTGCACATGGCCAAGACGCTGATCGCCGGCGGCAACGTGCTGCTGCTTGACGAACCGTCCAACGACCTTGACGTTGAAACGCTGCGCGCGCTGGAAGATGCCTTGCTGGAGTTCCCCGGCAGCGTCATGGTCATCAGCCACGATCGCTGGTTCCTGGACCGCATCGCCACGCACATCCTGGCCTTTGAAGGCGATTCGCAAGTGGTGTTCTTCGATGGCAACTACCAAGAGTACGAAGCCGACAAGAAGCGCCGCCTGGGCGAAGAAGGCGCCAAGCCCAAGCGCCTGCGCTACAAGGCATTGAAGTAAGCGCTGAAGTAAGTGCTGAAGTAAGCGCTGAATTAGCAATCAGCTTGTTCAGCCCAAGAATCCCGGCCCACGCGCCGGGATTTTTTTCGCGGCGATGAACTCAAAATTGCGTCGTGCGTCCAGTGCCTTGCTGTGGACCGAAGACAAGCGTCTGCGGTCCGTCGCCAAGACGCTGAACCTGTCCGGTCGGGTCGCCGCTATATCATTAGGCAACACGCGCGCGCTTCGGCTGCGCCGCGTTGCGGTTCCCGTCTATTCCGTTGCCGGCTTTCCGGAGATTCCCAATGCTGCTGCAAGCCTCCGATTCCACGTTCCTCATCGTCGACATGCAGGGCCGATTGATGCCCGTCATTCACGACAATGAGGCCGTGCTGCACACCACGCACAAGCTCGCACAGGCCGCGCGCTTGCTTGATGTGCCGGTCATCGCCACCGAGCATCACAGCAAGATGCTGGGCGTCACCGTGGACCCGTTGCGCGGCATCGTGCAGTCCACTTTTCAGAAGATGCACTTTTCTTCCACGCGTGAACCAGGCTTTGAAGCGTGGCTGCCGGCCGCGCGCAAGACCATTCTGGTGGCCGGTTGCGAGGCGCATATCTGCGTGCTGCAAACCGTGATCGGCCTGGCCGACATGGGCTATCACGCGGTGCTCGTGTCGGACGCGGCGGGCTCGCGCAAGCCGTCGGACCACCACGCCGCGCTGCGCCGCGCGCGGGCACATGGCGCGGATATCGTCACATCGGAAATGGCGATATTCGAATGGATGCAAACTTGCGAACATCCCCGTTTTCGCGAGGTGTTACGTCTCGTCAAATAGCCGACGCGCCCTGCAACATCGTCCCTGGGGCGCGCAATTATTCTCTCGCTGTTTGACACAATTCCTGGGCAAACCTAACACCACACGTGCGGATATTTTGAGATCCTGAAGTTTCTAAACCCATATGGGGATCGCGCGCTCGCGTCAGGTCCATGGTGCGGCCCCGGGGATAAGAATAGGAGCCTCATCATGAAAATCGCATCTCTTTCCAAAATCTGTGTCGCACTCGCAATGACCGCCGCCATGGCAGGCTGCTCGTCCTGGGATGGCATGAGCCATCGTCAAAAGAGCACGGTGGGCGGGGCCGCTTTGGGCGGCGTCGCAGGCGCCGTCATCACCAACGGCGGGGTCCTGGGTACGGTGGGTGGAGCGGCGATCGGCGGCGTGATCGGCGATCAGGTCGGCAAGCACTAAACGCTGCCCAGCAGCAAAAAGCCCGGCATTGCCGGGCTTTTTTTTGGCCGTGACCAAGATGCGATTCGCGCCGGCAAACCGGCGCGACCGCCGCATCACGTTTCGTTCTGCGGCATCTCGATCTTCACTTCCAACACTTCCAGCGTGTCCTGGCGTTCCAGGTGCACCTTGATGTCTTCGGGGTTGATCTTCACGTACTTTGAAATCACGGCGATAAGTTCCTGCTGCAGCTGCGGCAGGTAGTCGGGCGAGTCGCCGCGGCCCCGCTCGTGGGCCAGGATGATCTGCAACCGTTCCTTGGCGACGGACGCGGAAGTTTTCTTTTGACCAAGCAGAAACGACAGGAAGGACATTGCTTACTTGCCTCCGAACAGGCGTTTCAGGAAACCGGGCTTTTCGTAATCGGTAAAGCGCAGGGCCTTGTCTTCGCCAAGGTAACGGGCCACGACGTCCTTGTACGCTTCGGAGACGTCGGTCTCTTTCAGGTGGATCGCCGGCAGGCCTTGGTTGGAGGCTTGCAGCACGGCTTCCGATTCGGGAATGACACCGATCAGCTTGATGCGCAGAATGTCTTCGATATCGCCCAGCGACAGCATCTCGCCGTCGACCACGCGCTTGGGGTTGTAGCGCGTGAGCAGCAGGAATTCCTTGACGGGTTCACCGCCGTCCACCGCGCGCTTGGACTTGGCCGCCAGGATGCCCAGGATGCGATCGGAATCGCGTACCGACGAGACTTCCGGGTTTGTCACGACCAATGCGTCGTCGGCGAAATAAGCGGCCATCAGCGCGCCCGTTTCAATACCGGCCGGCGAGTCGCAGACGATGTATTCGAAACCCATTTCCTTCAGGTCGTTGATGACCTTTTCCACGCCTTCCTGCGTCAGCGCGTCTTTGTCGCGCGTTTGCGAGGCGGGCAGGATGAACAGGTTTTCAAGCTGCTTGTCCTTGATCAGCGCCTGGTTGAGGGTGGCTTCGCCCTGAATCACGTTGACGAAGTCGTACACCACGCGACGCTCGCAGCCCATGATGAGGTCGAGATTGCGCAGGCCGACATCGAAGTCGATGACAGCGGTCTTGTGGCCCCGCATCGCGAGGCCCGCGGAAAAACTGGCGCTCGTCGTGGTTTTACCCACGCCGCCTTTGCCGGAAGTCACCACAACAATGCGTGTCATGACGATCAAACCCTTATGTTCGAATAAATCGCGTTATCGTAAAGCAAAAAGCCCATGTAAGGCTTCTTACAGAATGTGTTGAGACCTGAGGTTCCGGACGATGTGCGTGGCGTGCGCGCACGCCGCCTTGCCATCGTCCGATCAGCTTTTCAGGGCCTCGATCCGCAGCGTGTCGCCATCCAGGCGAACCAGCGCCGGCTGGTTTTGCAACGTGCGGTCAAGCTTGTCTTCCACCACGCGGTACACGCCGGCCACGGCCAGCAGTTCCGCGTCCAGATGCGTCGTGAAAATGCGCGCCGAGGTATCGCCGCGCGCGCCCGCCATGGCCTTGCCGCGCAAGGGTCCGTAGACGTGCACATTGCCGTCGGCAATGACTTCGGCACCCTGGCTGACCATGCCGATCACGACCAGGTCCGTGTGGCGCGCGTACACGCGCTGGCCCGATCGCAGCGGCTTGGTGATGACCAGCGCCGATGCGGAATGCGGCGCGGCCTGCGTGGGGGTGGGGGCAGAGGTGGTGTTGCTGGCTTCGCGCGCGGGCATCGGCTCGGCGGACGTGGGCTTGGCGGGCGTGTCAGCCGCAGCGCTATCCGTGGCAGCGCTATCCGTGGCTGCGCTATCCGCCGCCGAGGTATCCGTGGGGGCGGGCGCGGTTTCAACGGCCGCGGCCGGCACCGACGGCACGGGCGTCGACACATCATTGGGCGGCGCGGTGTCCACCACGGGGGCAGGGCGCGCGGGCGGGGTGGAAAGCTCAACCGGTGCCAGGCCGGCGTCGCGCGCGGCCTTCAGGTTGGCGCCTTCGGCCACCACGCCGATGGCGGGCAGGTTGTGCGCGCGCAGCGCGGCAACCAGCGCCGGCCAGTCGATGGCGTCTTCGACGCGGCTGGCGTCGATGACCACGGGTTCGTTTTCAAAAAAGCTGCCGGCATCCGCCATGCGCTTGGCCAGCGCGGCGGCGAGGCGTTCGGGGTCCGCGCTGTGCAGAACCACGCGAATGGCATAAAGGGTGGCGCTTTTGAAGTCCAGGGCTAGCGATTCAGTATTCATCTTGATTGTGGCTGGCGGTCCGGGCGCCAGGAAAACGGCGCGCGTAACCGGCTGCGGGATGTCGGGCATGATAACCCGCGCCGGGGTGGGGTGCGCAGGGGGGAAGACGAAAGAACAAGGCGCCCGAAGGCGCCTTTTTCCGTGTTACGCACGCGTGGCGGCGTGGCGCGGCGGCTTAGCCTTGCGCCCAGGAATCGCGCAGGGTCACGATGCGGTTGAGCACCGGCGCGTCAGGCGTGGATTCTTTCAGGTCGGCCGTGAAATAACCCAGGCGTTCGAACTGCCAGGTGGCGCCCGGCGTGGCGACGGTGCCGGGTTCCAGCCAGGCCGTGACGGTCTGTTTGGAGTTCGGGTTCAGGCAGGTCAGGAAGTCCTTGTCGCCACCGTCCGGACGCGCATCGGCGAACAGGCGGTCGTACAGGTGGATCTGGGCAGGCACCGCGTGGGCCGCGCTGACCCAGGTGATGTTGCCCTTGACCTTGACGCTGTCCGCGCCCGGCGTGCCGCTTTTGGTCTCGGGCAGGTATTCGGCCTGCACTTCGACGATTTCGCCGGCTTCGTTCTTGGTGAAGCCGGTGCAGCGCACGACGTAGCCGTACTTCAGGCGCACGGTGTTGCCCGGGAACAGGCGGAAGTACTTCTTGGGCGCTTCCTCGCGGAAGTCGTCGCGTTCGATCCACAGTTCGCGCGACAGCGGGAATTCGCGCACGCCCGCTTCCGGGTCGTGCGGGTTGCGCGGCGCGGTGCAGGGCTCGGACTGGCCTTCGGGGTAGTTCGTGATGACCAGCTTGATCGGGTCCAGCACGGCCACCGAGCGGGCCGCGATGGGGTCGAGGTCGTCGCGCACGGCTTGCTCAAGCAGGCTGTAGTCAATGCGCGAATCGGACTTGGACACGGCGGTGCGGTCGCAGAACAGGCGGATCGAGGCCGGCGTGTAGCCACGGCGGCGCAGGCCGAAGATGGTCGGCATGCGCGGGTCGTCCCAGCCGTCGACGTGGCCTTCGCGCACCAGTTGCAACAGCTTGCGCTTGCTGGTGACGACGTAGCTCAGGTTCAGGCGGGCGAATTCATATTGGTGCGGCAGCGGCTGGGCCAGCTTGCCCAGTTCGGCCAGGCGCGTCAGGATCCAGTCGTAGAACGGACGCTGGTCTTCGAATTCCAGCGTGCAGACGCTGTGCGTGATGCCTTCCAGCGCGTCCTCCACCGGATGCGCCCAGCTGTACATCGGGTAGATGCACCACTGGTTGCCCGTGCGGTGGTGGGTGGCGTGGCGCACGCGGTACATGACCGGATCGCGCAAATTGATGTTGGGCGAAGCCATGTTGATCTTGGCGCGCAGCACCAGGCTGCCGTCGGGATGCTTGCCGTCGCGCATCTCGCGCAGCAGGGCGATCGATTCAGCGGCGGGGCGGTTGCGCCACGGCGAATCGGTGCCCGGCTCGGTCAGCGTGCCACGGTTGGCGCGGATTTCCTCGGGGCTTTGCTCGTCGACATAGGCATGGCCGGCTTGGACCAGGGCTTCGGCGAATTCGTACATATAGCCGAAGTAGTCGCTGGCGAAGTACAGGTTTTCCTTGCCATCGGCGGCCTTCCAGTCAAAGCCCAGCCAGCGCACGGCTTCGATGATGGCGTCGACGTATTCCTGGTCTTCCTTTTCGGGGTTGGTGTCGTCAAAGCGCAGATGACAGACACCGCCGAAGTCGCGCGCCAGGCCGAAGTTCACGCAGATGCTCTTGGCGTGACCGATGTGCAGGTAGCCGTTGGGCTCCGGCGGAAAGCGCGTGCGGATGCGGGCCGGGTCCGGGTCGCCCTGTTCCTGCACGGCGGCCGGGCCAGGCTTGCCCGCCCAGCGTTTGCCCTGGAAGCGGTTGGCTTCGAGGTCGTCCTGGACGATGTTGAGCAGGAAATTGGATGCAGCAGGGGTCGGCGTCGTGGCGGAGGTCATTCTTGAAAGAATAGGAAAAAGCGGCGACAAAGCGTCAATTTTGCCACGTTCCGCAACAGGGGCCTTTTTGAACCCTCTGCAACCGGTTTCAAACTGTCCCCACAGCCTTGTAACTGGCTCTACACTACGGGCCATCATGGATATATCCACCCTTTCCCTGGCCCGTGCGCAGTTCGTGGCCAGCCTGAGCTTTCTGGCGCTTTTCCTGGCGGTTTCCCTGGCGCTTGCCTGGGTGCTTCTGTTTTTTAAAGTGCGCGCCCGCTGGTCCGGCCGCCCCGGCTGGACTGCCGCCTATCGGTTCTGGGTGCGCATTTTTGCGCTGGCCTTCGTCCTGACATTGGCGGCCAGCGTGCCCGTGCTGATCCAGATAGGCAGCCTGTGGGCGGGCCTGATGGACAAGATCGGCAACGTGGCCGGCCCGCTGCTGGGCTACGGCATCCTGTCGGTATTCATCCTGAAGTCCTGCTTTCTGGGCGTCATGCTGTTCGGGCAGCGCCGGGTGTCCGACGGCGCCCATACCCTGGCCGTGCTGATGGTGGCCGTGGGCCAGTTGGTGGCGGTGTTCTGGGTGCTGGCCTTGCAGTCATGGATGCAGACACCCGATGGCGCGATCCTGGTCGATGGCCGCTACCAGGTCTACGACTGGGTGGCCGTGGTGCTGAACCCGTCGTTGGGCTGGCGCATGGCCGTGGTGGCGGTGGGCGCGGCGCTGGCTGCCTCATTCCTGATGATGGGCGTGACGGCATTGCAGGCGCTGCGCCGTCCGCTGGGCGATGGCGAACGCAACGCCTTCAAGACCGCGCTGGTCATCGCTGTGCTGGCCGCGATCCTTCAAATTCCCGTGGCCACCGGCGCGGGCCAGATGGTGGCCAAGCTGCAACCGGCCAAGGCCGCCGCCGCCGCCGGCTTCTGGGAAAGCGGCGCCGAACCTCAGCTGGTGCTGTTTGGCTGGCCCGATGCGCGCGCCCACACCAACGTGTCCGACATCACCATTCACAATGCCGGTGGCCGCTGGCTGCATCGCAACGCCGACGGCACCTACCGGGGCCTGGACAAGTATTCCGGCATGTTGCCGCCGGTGGCCTTGACGTTCTGGTCGCTGCGGGTGGCGGTGGCGGCGGGGCTGTTGATGCTGGCCGTGGCGTGCGTGACGTTCCTGTGGACGTTCCGGCGCGGGCTGGACCCATCGACGCTGCCCGTGTGGTGGCAGCGCGTGCTGTGCGGCATGATGTTTTCGGGCGGAATCGCCGTGGTGGCCACTTGGTGGGTGTCAATCATCGGCCTGCAACCTTTCGTGGTGAACGGCACGATCACGCAATCCGAAGTGCTGGGGCAGATGCCGTCCAGCACGGTGCTCTACGGGCTGATGGGCTATGGCCTGCTGTATGCCCTGCTGCTGGCCGCGTTCACGGGCATGCTGTTTCACGCCGCCCGCTATGGGGTGGTGCCGGTACGTAAATTGGGCGGAGGCTCGCCATGATCGCCATGCTGGCCGCGTCGCAGGGGCTCAGCCCCGAAGACCCTTCTTTCTGGATGCCGTTGGCCTTCATGGGCCTGTTGTTCGTGGTGATTGCCGCCGGCATGGTCCTGGACGGCTTCGATCTGGGCGTGGGCATCCTGCTGCAACTGGCGCCCGAACACGAGCGCGGCCGCATGATGTCGCTGTTGAGCCCGTGGCGCGACGCCAACGAATTCTGGTTGCTGCTGGGCATGGGGCTGTTCGCCTCGGCATTCCCGTTTGCGTGGGGGGCGGTGCTGGGCAAGCTGTACGGGCCGTTGACGTTCATGGTGCTGGGCGTGGTGCTGCGCAGCGTGTCGTTTGAATTCCGCATCCGCGCGCGCAACGAAATGAAGCCGCGCTGGATCTTCGGCTTTTGGGCGGGCTCCCTCATCACGGCGTTCGGGCAGGGCATGCTGCTGGGGCGCATCGCCACGGGCTATCAGTCCGATGCGGGCTACGGCTGGTTCGCCATGTTCGTCGGCCTGTGCGCGGTAGCCGCCTATGTGCTGCTGGGTGCATCGTGGTTGGTCATGCGCGTGGACGGCGATTTGCAACGCCGCGCCGCCTATTGGGCGCGCCACGCCATCCGCTGGACGGCGGTGGGCATGGTGGCCATTGCCGTGACGCTGGGCCTGGCCAATGCCGGCATCTTCTACAAATGGAGCAACATCGCGCACCTGAGCCTGGCCGCCACGGTGTGGGTGCTGATGCTGGCAGGCTATGTCGCGGCCGAAATGCTGCTGACGCGCCTTCCCGGCCGCGCCGACCGCTTCAGCTGGTTGCCCTTCGTGCTGTGCGTGGCGCTGTTCCTGCTGATGTTGAGCGGCTTGGCCTACAGCCTGTTCCCGTACCTGATCCTGGACGACATGACGCTGTGGGATGGCGCGGGCGCGCTGGGGTCGATGCGCCTGGTCATGGCCGGCGCGGTCGTGGGCATTCCGGTGGTGTTGGTGTTCAACATCCTGGCGTACCGGTCGGTGTTCGGCAAGGAACGCCCGCCGGTGCCGCTGTTGCCGCCGCCGTCGTATTGAAGCTTGAGGCGTGGGGCGCGGGGCGGGGCGCCGGAAAAAGGAACGCCCCCCAGGGGCGGGCCCTTACAGCACCGGCTTGGCCACGCGTTGCAGGATTTCTTCGCCGTAGGCTTCCAGCTTGCGTGCGCCCACGCCGCTGATGTGGCTAAGGGCGTCCATGGACTCTGGCTGCGCCAGGGCAATTTCACGCAGCGTGGCGTCATGGAAAATGACATAGGCCGGCACGCCGTGGCTCTTGGCCACTTCGCCGCGCCAGGCGCGCAGGGCTTCGAACACGGGTTGCAGTTCGGCCGGCAGGTCGATGGCCGCTGCCTTGGGCCGCCCGCTGCTGGTCTTGCCCGACCGCGTCTTCTTTTCGGATTCGCGGCGCAGCATCAGCTGGCGTTCGCCCTTGAGCACCGCGCGGCTGCCTTCGGTCAGGGCCAGGGTGCCGAAGCCTTCGTTGTCCACCGTCAACAAGCCTTGCGCCAGCAGCTGGCGCAGCACGCCGCGCCACGCGGTATCGCTAAGGTCTTCGCCCACGCCGAACACGCTTAGCGTTTCATGGCCGTGCTGCTTGGTGCGGTCGGTGACCTTGCCACGCAGAATGTCGATGATGTGGCCCGCGCCATAGCGCTGGCCGCGTTCTTTCCACAAGCGGTAGACGGCGGACAGCACTTTCTGCGCGGCCACCGTGCCGTCCCAGGCTTGCGGCGGTTCCAGGCAGACGTCGCAGTTGCCGCAGGCGGTAATGTGCTGGCCAAAGTACGCCAGCAGCCGCACGCGCCGGCATTCCACCGTTTCGCACAGGCCCAGCATCGCGTCCAGCTGTTGACCCAACCGACGGCGATAGGATTCGTCGCCGGGGGATTCATCGATCATGCGGCGCTGTTGCACCACGTCTTGCAGGCCGTAAGCCAGCCACGCCGTGGCGGGCAGCCCATCACGGCCGGCCCGGCCGGTTTCCTGGTAGTAGCCTTCAACCGACTTGGGCAGGTCGATGTGCGCCACAAAACGCACGTCAGGCTTGTCGATGCCCATGCCGAAGGCAATGGTGGCCACCATGACCACGCCGTCTTCGCGCAGGAACCGGGACTGATTGGTGGCGCGCACCTGCGGGCTGAGCCCCGCGTGATACGGCATGGCGTCAATGCCCTGGTTGCACAGGAATTCGGCGGTTTCCTCGACCCGCGCCCGCGACAGGCCGTACACCACGCCGGACTCGCCCTGGTGTTCCGTGCGGATCATTTCCAGCAGTTGCTTGCGCACTTCGTTCTTTTCAACGATGCGATAGCGGATGTTGGGGCGGTCGAAGCTGGACACGAAGTGCCGGGCGTCGTCCAGCGACAGGCGTTGGGCGATCTCGGTCCGGGTCTCGGCCGTGGCCGTGGCCGTCAGCGCGATGCGCGGCACATCTGGCCAGCGCTCGTGCAGCATCGACAGGCCCAGGTATTCCGGCCGGAAATCATGGCCCCATTGCGACACGCAATGCGCTTCGTCGATAGCGAACAGGGCGATGCGGCCGCGTTCCAGCAGTTGCAGGCAGCGGTCGGTCAGCAGCCGTTCGGGGGCGACGTAAAGCAGATCCAGCTCGCCGGCCAGAAACGCCTGTTCGACGTCGCGGGCCACGCGCCAGTCCTGCGTGGAGTTCAGGAACGCGGCGCGCACGCCCAATTCGGTCAGGGCGTCGACCTGGTCCTGCATCAGCGCAATCAGGGGCGACACGACAATGCCGGTGCCTTCGCGCACCAGCGACGGAATCTGGTAACAGAGCGATTTCCCTCCGCCCGTGGGCATCAGGACCAGCGCGTCGCCGCCGTCGATCACTTGTTCGACAATGGCTTGCTGGTCGCCGCGGAAGGATTCGTAACCGAAAACGCGCTGTAGTACGCCCAGGGCGCGCGCGTCAGACATGGGGGTAGGCCGGAAGCATCATGGCAGGGATTTTAAGCCGCAATTTCCGGGCGCCTGTTTCAGGGGGATATTTCCGTCCGGCTTGCGGCCTGCTACCAGCTCAGCCACGTGCCGCGCATGAAGGTGTCCACCGGCATGCTCAGGTTGGCCCGCCATTCATAGTTGCCCGACACGATGTCGCGGTCGGCGCCCACGGCCAGCTTGACCTTGGGCGCGACGAACATGCTGTGGGTCAGCCCCACGCGCTGCTCGGCAAGCACCGAGCCTTCGTGCAGGCCCGAATAGGTGCCGCTGAAGGTGCCCCAGCCCTGGATCGGCACACCGGCCGACAGCGTATTGCGCGATTGCGGGGCCGCGGCCACGCCGCCGGAGTAATTGGACAGGTCGCCGAACCCCGCACCGATCTGCTCGTTCGTGTAGCCCAGGTTGACGGCGTCCGCAACCTCGACGTTGTAGCCGAAGCGGTAGCGCCAGGCGTTGGACGCGTCGAACGAACTTTGCGTGGCGCCGGCCTGGAAGGTGCCGTATTCGCCAGCGGCATAGGTGGTGCCCATGCCGCGCGTGGTCAGCGACGGGGCGCTTTGCATCTGGCCTTCGACGGTCAGCGCGGGCGTCAGGCCGTAGCGCACGCTGCCCATGCCGACCGACGCGCCATAGTCCACCGCGCCTGAACTGGCGGCGGGGTCCATGCGGTTGAGCTTGCCCACCGACGACGAATAGCCAAAGCTGCCCTCCGGCACGGTGGCGGCCGACCCGGCCCAATTGGCGATCTGCAAGCCGCCCACCGGGGCGGTGCTGCCCCAGGCGGGGGCGTTGGCGTTGATGTTGCCCACCGTCAGCGACGGGCCGGCGGTGTTGCGGTAGACCCAATTGCGGTCGCCGCCGTAACGCAGGCCGTCCTGGCCACTGACCGATGAAAACCACGGGCGAGTCGGGCGCGACACGCCCGAAATCACCACGACGGGGATGCGGGGTATGTCACTTTCTTCCAGCGCGAAGGAATAGTCCGGCACGCTGCTGTCCGACGTGCCGCTGTCGTCCGGCGCATTGCCGTCGGCCGCGCCCGCAACCTGATCGTCGCAAGCCAGCGCGCCCCCCTCCATGCCTTGCGACAAGCCGGTATTCAAACCGGGAATTGCTTCGTCGCCGCTGTCCTCGGTGCCTTGCACGCTGGTGTCCAAGGCCGGCTCGGCGGCCCGCAAGCCGCAGGGCGGCGGGCCCAGGGGCACGGCACGCGATTCGATCGACGGCGCCGGGCGCACGGGGATCGGCTGTACCGGGGACAGTACGCCGATGCCGCGTGCCACCAGCACCGGCGCGCCCTGGGCGGGCATCGAATTGGGAAGGGGGGACGCAGCCAGCGTGTCGGCAAGCGCGGTAGCCAGCGGGCAGCACATTCCCGCCGTCAGCGCCGCATGCAACAGCCGTCTGCGCCAGTTTGCAGGGGCGACCATAAAAACAGTGTAGAAAGGGGACGCCGCGGTAGCTGTAAACGATTTTTAGTAAACCGGACCAGCGGCAAGGCAAGCGGTATTTTACGGCTAGTCGGCCGGTGCGGAAAAGGGTCCGGAACAGGTTTTGCAGATGGCCAAGCACCTGCAAACCCGCCGCCGATCACGCGCCCACCGCCCGTGGTAGCTGCTGCCGGAGCGTTTCCAGACACCTGCCGTACATCATGCAACAGGTGTATTTCAGTTGATTTCCTGCCCCTTGCGGCTTGGCGCGCCGCGCCGCACTATGGCATCCATGGACAATCCTCATACCAAGCTGCTGGTCGTGGACGACGACCCGGCCCTAAGACAACTGCTGGCCGACTACCTGAATCGGCACGGCTACGACACCTTGCTGGCGCCGGACGCCACCGATCTGTCGTCGCGCATTACCCGCTACGCGCCCGACCTGCTCGTGCTTGACCGCATGCTGCCCGGCGGCGATGGCGCCGACGCCTGCCGCCGCCTGCGCGAGCAAGGCGAGGACATCCCCGTCATTCTGCTGACCGCGCGCGACGAGGCGGTGGACCGCATCATCGGCCTGGAAGCCGGCGCCGACGATTATGTCGGCAAGCCCTTCGACCCGCGCGAACTGCTGGCCCGCATTGAAGCCGTGCTGCGTCGCAAGCGCGGCCCGTCCGCGCTGACCAAAGACGCGCCGGTGACGTTCGGCCCGTTCCTGTTCGACCCGTCCACCCGCCAGTTGTCCCGTGACGGCACCGTCGTCAAGCTGACCGGCGGCGAAATCAACCTGCTGGAAGCGCTGGTGCGCAACGCGGGCAAGCCGTTGTCGCGCGAACGCCTGCTGGCGCTGGCGCGCGATGATGACGCGGGCGAACGCAACGACCGCGCCATCGACATCGCCATCCTGCGCCTGCGCCGCGTCATTGAAGACGACCCCAAGCAACCGCGCTGGATCCAGACCGTCTGGGGCATCGGCTACCGGTTTTCCCCCTGATGCGTTTTCCCGCCCGCTTTCTGGTGCCGCGCTCGTTGCGGGCGCGCCTGATCCTGCTGATCCTGGGCGCTGTGCTGTTGACGCAAGCGGCCACGCTGGTGACGGTGTCGTACTTCCGGCACAAGTTCATGGAAGACGTGGCCATCGGCTATATCGTCACCACGATCCGCACGCTGCGCGCGGCGCTGTCCGAGGTGCCCGCCGAGGACCGCGCCGATTTCGTGCGCACCGCGTCGCAGAACCAGTGGCGCCTGTGGTCGCGCGTGTTGCCGGCCGAAGCCAAGCTTCAGCGTTTCAACGGCCGCCGTCCGCCGCCGCCGCCACGTGCCGCGCCACGTCCGCCACCGCCGCCGCCTTCCGACACCCGTTCCGACACCCGACCCGATTCGCGACCCGACTCCCGGCCCGGCGAATCGCCGCCTCCGCCGCCGTCTGACGGGCGCGGCGTCGACCCCGGCGACTCGCGCAGCGCCCAGCAGCGCGAGGCCGACCACGCCGCCCATGAAGAGCGCATGAAGCGCTACCAGCCCGAACCCGACGACATCCGTCGCGACCTGCGCGTGCTGGTGCAGTTGCTGAACGAACGGCTCAATGACGGCACGCGCGTGGCGCTGTCGCGCGGCCCCACGCCCGAGATCTTCATTTCGCTGGCGCCCAATTCCGCCAGCGAAGACGTACCGCGCCTGCGCGAATGGCTGGTCATTCCCCTGGAACGGCTGGACCCGCCCGTTGCCACGCCCTTCATCGCGGCCTGGCTGGGCGGATTGGGCCTGTTGCTGCTGTTGGCCGTGGGCTTTTCGTGGCACATCACGCGCCCCATCACGCGCTTGGCCGATGCGGCCGACCAGCTTGCCGCCGGGCAGCCGCAGCGCGTGGAACCATCTGGCCCGCACGAGACCCGCGCGCTGGGCGAACGTTTCAACGCCATGCTGGACGCCCTGGCCGAGTCCGACTCCGTGCGCCGCACGCTGCTGTCCGGCCTGCCGCATGACCTGAAGGGGCCGTTGTCGCGCATGTGGCTGCGCATTGAAATGGCCGACGATTCCAAGCTGAAGGAAGGCTTGCGCACCGACCTGCAAGACATGCAGCACATGGTCGACCAGTTCATCGGTTTTGTGCGCGGCACGGACCCGGCCGCCTACCGCTATGCACCCATCGTGCTGTCCGACTGGCTGGTCGAACGCGTGGGCGCGTGGCAGGGGGCGGGCACCGATATCCATCTGGCGTCCGTGGACGACGATGCGCCGCTGGTGGTGCAGGCCGACGCGGTGGCGCTGGGCCGCCTGTTGGATAACCTGATCGGCAATGCGCTCAATCATGGCGCGCCGCCGGTCAATGTCAGCCTGCGCCGCGAAGACCGCGAGGCCGTGCTGGACGTGTCGGACCATGGCCCCGGCATCGTGCCGGAACGCCGCCAGGAGGCGCTGCGCCCCTTCAGCCGCCTGGACGACGCGCGTACCCGCACGGGCAGCGTGGGGTTGGGGCTGGCGCTGGCCGAGGCGATTGCGCGCGCGCATGGCGGGTCCCTGGAACTGCGCCAGGCGGAATCCGGCGGGCTGTGCGTGCGGGTGAAGCTGCCGTTGTCGGAAAACGGCTGACGCGGGTGGGGGCCAGCTAGTCGCCCCCACCACGGCCCGCCCCCGCCGACTCGCCATACGGTACGATGCATCCTGCTTCGTACCTTGTCGTTTTTCGCACCATGGCCATTCAGTCCGATTCCCTTTCCTCTCGTCCCGACGCCCCTCGTATCGTGGCGCCGCAGCCGGTGTCGCCCAACGAGGAATCGATCGAGCGCGCCTTGCGGCCCAAGGCCCTTCAGGAATACGTCGGCCAGCAGCGCGCCCGCGAACAGCTTGAAATCTTCATCGCGGCCGCGCGCAAGCGCGGCGAGGCGCTGGACCACGTGCTGCTGTTCGGCCCCCCCGGCCTGGGCAAGACCACGTTGGCCCACATCATTGCGCATGAAATGGGCGTGCAACTGCGCCAGACGTCGGGACCTGTGCTGGAACGCCCCGGCGACCTGGCGGCATTGCTGACCAACCTGGAAAAGAACGATGTGCTGTTCATCGACGAGATCCACCGCCTGTCGCCCGTGGTCGAGGAAATTCTCTACCCGGCGCTGGAAGACTTCCAGATCGACATCCTGATCGGTGAAGGCCCGGCCGCGCGCAGCGTCAAGCTGGACCTGCAACCGTTCACGCTGGTGGGCGCCACCACGCGAGCCGGCATGTTGACCAACCCGCTGCGTGATCGTTTTGGCATCGTGTCGCGGCTTGAGTTCTACAACGCCACGGACCTGGGCCACATCGTCACCCGCAGCGCGGGTTTGCTGAACGCCGTCATCACGCCCGACGGCGCGGCGGAAGTGGCACGCCGTGCGCGCGGCACGCCCCGCATCGCCAACCGCCTGCTGCGCCGCGTGCGCGACTACGCCGAGGTCAAGGCCAGTGGCACCATCGACGCCGACGTCGCGGGCCGCGCGCTGGCCATGCTGGAAGTGGACCCCCAAGGCCTGGACCTGATGGACCGCAAGCTGCTTGAAGCCATCATCCACAAGTTCGATGGCGGCCCGGTCGGCGTGGACAGCCTGGCCGCCGCGATCGGCGAAGAACGCGACACCATCGAAGACGTGATCGAGCCTTACCTGATCCAGCACGGCTATCTGCAACGCACGCCGCGCGGGCGCACCGCCACGCTGTCCACCTGGCGCCATCTGGGCCTGGCGCCCCCGGCGGGCGCGGCCACCGGCAGCGGCGACCTGTTCAACAAATAGGCTAGTCGCCTCGGCGGGCGGCGCAATCGGCGTGACGGGTTTATGATCCTGGGGTTTTTCGACATTCCCGCGATCAAAGGACCAGATTTCCATGCTGCCCGAACTGCCTACCTATGATGACGTCGTACGCGCCAGCGAGCGCCTGGCCGGCAACGCCCACCGCACGCCCGTCCTGACCTCGGCCACGGCCGACGCGATCAGCGGCGCGTCGATCTTCTTCAAGTGCGAGAATTTCCAGCGCATGGGCGCGTTCAAGTTTCGCGGCGGCTTCAACGCCATCGCGCGCCTGACGCCGGAGCAGCGCGCGGCGGGCGTGGTGACGTTTTCGTCGGGCAATCACGCGCAGGCCATCGCGCTGGCTTCCAAGCTGCAAGGCGTGTCGGCCACGATCATCATGCCGCTGGACGCCCCGGCGGCCAAGCGCGCCGCCACGGAAGGCTACGGCGGCAAGATCGTCACCTACGATCGCTACACCGAAGACCGCGAGCAGATCGCGCTGCGCATCCAGGCCGAAACCGGGGCCACGCTGATCCCGCCTTACGACCACGAAGACGTGATCACGGGGCAGGGCACGGCGGCCAAGGAGTTGTTCGAGGAAGTGGGCGAACTGGACTATCTGTTCGTCTGCCTGGGCGGCGGCGGCTTGTTGTCGGGATCGGCCCTGTCGGCGTTTGCGCTAAGCCCGCGTTGCCTGGTGTACGGCGTTGAGCCGGAAGCGGGCAATGACGGCCAGCAGTCGCTGCGCAAGGGTGAAATCGTCCGGATTCCCGCGCCCAAGACGCTGGCTGACGGCGCCGCCACCACGCACCTTGGCAATCTGACGTTCCCGCTGATCCAGAAGTATGTGCGCGATATCGTCACCGTCACGGACGCGCAGTTGGTCACCACCATGAAGTTCTTTGCCGAACGCATGAAGATGGTGGTGGAACCCACGGGCTGCCTGGCTGCCGCGGCGGTCATGCAAAACGTGGTGCCGGTAAGCGGCGCGCGGGTCGGCGTCATCATCAGCGGTGGCAACGTCGACCTTCCGGTCTACTCCCGGCTGCTGGCTTCCTGACGCGGAAACGGCGGCCCGTCCCCGGGCCGTCGATGCGTGCTTGCGGTTGTTGCCCGTGCAGGGCAGAATCGGGTCTCGATCCTGACTCGAACAGGGGCTGCGGCATGCGTATCCTTGTCATCGGCGGCACCGGTTTCATCGGCCGTCACCTGATTGCCCGACTTTCCGCCGACCTGCACCAGATCATCGTGCCCACCCGCCTGTTGGCGCGGGGCAGCGAACTGCAAGTCCTTCCGACCACCACGCTGATCCAGACTGACATCCATGACGATGCCGTGCTGGACCGCCTGGTGCGGGGCTGCGACGCGGTGGTCAATCTTGTCGGCATCTTGCACGGCAACGTCGGCCGGCCTTATGGTTCGGCGTTCGCGCGGGCGCACGTGCATCTGCCGCAACGCATTGCGCGGGCGTGCCAACGTCACGGGGTTCGGCGCCTGCTGCACATGAGCGCGCTGGGGGCGGATTCCCAGGGCGACAGCATGTACCAGCGCTCCAAGGGCGACGGCGAGGCCGCCGTCAAAAGCGAATTCCCATCCGCCAACGATACGGGATGGACGATCTTCCGGCCCTCGGTCATCTTCGGCCCGGACGACAACTTCACGAATATGTTTGCGTCGCTGGCGCGCTGGCTGCCGGTCTTGCCGCTGGCGGGCGCCAACGCGCGCATGCAGCCGGTGTATGTGGGCGACGTGGTGGTGGCCATGGCCAACGCGCTGGGCGATTCCCAGACCTGTGGCAAGACCTATGAACTGGGCGGCCCGCAGGTTTACACGCTGGGTGAAATTGCGCGGCTGTGCGCCGCCTGGAGCGGCCATCCGCGCCCGGTGGTACCGGTGCCGATGGGCGTGGGGCGCATCCAGGCGCGCCTGTTCGAGTGCATGCCCGGCGAACCCTTGATGTCGCGCGACAACCTGGATTCCCTGCGCCGCGATAACGTCTGCGTGGGTCCGATGGCGCCTGAATTGCGCGTGGTGCCGACCGGCCTGGAAGCCGTGGCGCCACGCTACCTACAGCGTGCGCCTTAGCGCGCCAACGCCTTCAATGCCTGCTTGATGCCGTCGGACACGCCCACGCCTTCGGGCAGGGTCTTGAGCGCCGACAGCGATTCCTTCTCTGAATAGCCCAGCGCCAGCAGGGCGTTCAAAATGTCCGACTGGTTGTCCGGCGTGGCGTGCGACGACGCCCCGATATCCGCGCCCAGCTTGCCGCGCATTTCCAGCAACAGGCGTTCCGCCGTTTTTTTGCCGATGCCGGGCACGCGCGTCAGGCGGCCCGATTCCTGCAAGGTAATGGCCTGCGCCAGGTCGGCCACCGACATCCCCGACAACACCGACAGCGCGGTGCGCGCGCCAATGCCGCTGACCTTGATCAGCTGGCGAAACGCGCTGCGTTCGCCGGCGGTGCCGAAGCCATACAGGATGTGCGCGTCTTCACGCACGGTCAGGTGTGTATAAAGCGTGACGCGCGCGCCGGTCTCCGGCAGCGAATACAGCGTGCTCATGGACACGTCGATGTCATACCCCACGCCGCCCACGTCCACACAGATGGTGGGAGGCAGCTTTTCAATCAGGGTTCCGGTAATGCGTCCGATCATGGTGATGATGGCCTGGTAGCAATGGCGCGCGCGGAATGCGCGGCGAATGCGGGCATTCTATACGCCCGGGCAGGCGGTGCGCGGCGGGCTCAGCCGATCAGGCGGCCATTGCGCAGGCGCGTCTTGCCGCCCATGCGCAGCGCCGTGCCCAGCCGTTCCAGCTTGTCCTGCAAGGGGCCGACGTGGGCGTGGCAGATGGCGCAGGCCAGCGCGTCGGCGGAGTCGGGCGCGGGCACGCCGTCCAGCGACAGCAGGTGCTGCACCATCATCTGCACCTGCTCCTTGGCGGCGCGGCCGGTGCCGACCACGGCTTTCTTGATCTGCAAGGCCGTGTATTCATGCACCGCCAGCGAACTGTCGGCCAGCGCGCACAACGCGGCGCCACGGGCCTGGCCCAGCAGCAGGGTAGACGCGGGGTTGGTGTTCAGGAAAACGATTTCAAGCGCCGCGACATCGGGTTGCGTGTCGCGCGCGACCTCGCGCAGATTGTCCAGGATGACTTTCAGGCGCTCGGCCAGCGTCAGCGCCGGCGGGACCACGATGGTCCCGCTGGCGACATAGCGCAGCCGCGAGCCCTCGGCATCGATCACACCGAAGCCGGTGCGGCGCAAGCCGGGATCGATGCCCAGGACGCGCATCAGTGGCGGAAGTGGCGGGTGCCGGTCAGCACCATGGCGATGCTGTGCTCGTCGGCCGCGGCGATGACTTCATCGTCACGCATGCTGCCGCCCGGCTGGATGACGCAGGTTGCGCCCGCCGCCACCACGACGTCCAGGCCGTCGCGGAACGGGAAGAACGCGTCCGACGCCACGGCCGAGCCTTGCAGCGTCAGGCCGGCGTTTTCCGCCTTGATCGACGCAATGCGGGCCGAGTCGATGCGGCTCATCTGGCCGGCGCCCACGCCCAGCGTCATGCCCCCGCCCACGAACACGATGGCGTTGGACTTGACGTACTTGGCGACCTTCCAGGCGAAAGCCAGGTCGTTCATTTCCTGTTCGGTGGGCTGGCGCTTGCTGACCACCTTGAGCGCATCGCGCGGCACGTTGTAGGCGTCCGGGGTCTGCACCAGCCAGCCGCCGCCCACGCGCTTGATGTCGAACGCGTTCTGGCCCACGCCCATCGGCACTTCCAGCACGCGCACGTTCTTCTTGGCGGCCAGGATGGCCAGCGCGGCGCCGTCGTAGGCGGGCGCCAGCAGCACTTCCATGAACTGGCCGCTGACGGCTTCGGCCGTGGCCGCGTCCACCGGACGGTTAAAGGCGATGATGCCGCCGAAGGCCGACGTCGGGTCGGTCTTGAAGGCTTGCTGGTAGGCGCCCAGCGTGTCGGCCGCCACGGCCACGCCGCACGGGTTGGCGTGCTTGACGATGACGCAGGCGGGCACATCGAAGCTGCGCGCGCATTCCCATGCCGCGTCGGCATCGGCGATGTTGTTGTAGGACAGTTCCTTGCCCTGCAATTGGCGGTAGTTGCCCAGCAGCCCGGCCGGACGCTGCGCGTCGACGTAGAACGCGGCGGTCTGGTGGGGGTTTTCGCCGTAGCGCAGCGCCTGTTCCTGCTTGACCTGCAAGGTCAGCGTGCCGGGCCATTCGTTACGGGCGGGCACCGCTTCCTGGGCCGGTTCGGCTTCGGTCAGGCTGGTCAGGTAGGCGGCGATGGCGCCGTCGTAGGCCGCCGTGTGGGCGTAGACCTTCGAGGCCAGCGCCAGGCGCAGGCCGTAGGACGTGCTGCCGCTCTTGTCCATTTCGGCCAGCACGCGCGAATAGTCGACCGGGTCGATCACGACCGTCACGCCGCCCGCTTCGGTGCCGTGGTTCTTGGCTGCCGCGCGCAGCATCGCCGGGCCGCCGATGTCGATGTTCTCGACGGCGTCCGCGAACGTGCAATCGGGCTTGGCCACGGTTTCACGGAACGGATACAGGTTCACCACCAGCATGTCGATGCGGTCGATGCCCGCCGCCTTGATGGTGTCCATGTGCTCGGCGCTGTCGCGACGGGCCAGCAGGCCGCCGTGAATCTTGGGGTGCAGCGTCTTGACGCGGCCATCCAGGATTTCCGGCGACCCCGTGTGGGCGGCCACTTCGGTGACGGTCAGGCCGGAGTCGGCCAGCAGCTTGGCGGTGCCGCCGGTCGACAGCAGGCGCACGCCACGCGCGGCCAGGGCGCGGGCAAATTCAACGATGCCGGTCTTGTCGGACACCGAAAGCAGGGCGGTTTCGATTTTCATGGTGGGGGACGGGAGTCGGGCGGTGGGCCTTTCTCGTTCAGGTCGGGATGGGAATCTGCGAAGGAAAGGACGGTGCCCGCCGGGGGGGCCGTCCTTCTTGAAAAAGCTATACCTGGATATTGTGCGCCAGCAACTTCTTGCGCAGGGTGTTGCGGGTGATGCCCAGCATTTCGGATGCGCGCGACTGGTTGCCGCCCGACCGCTCCAGCGCCACTTCAAGCACCGGGCGTTCCACGCAGCGCATCACCATGTCCCACATATCGTGGGGCTCGGATTCACCCAAGTCTTCGAAATAGCGCTCCAGGCTGGCGCGCACGCATTCTTCCAGGACATCTTTCTTGCTCATTTGAGTACAGATATTTTTATGTTGGTGTTGAGGCGGTTATGCCGCCAGCAGGGCTTCTGCGACCGGCGCCGGATGGGGCTCTCCGTCGCGCGAGAGGGTATCGAACCAATCCGACACCGCCCGCCACTGGTCGCGGGTATTGTCGATCAGGTTCATGTGGGCGCAGAACGAATCCGCCCCCGGCAGGCCGTCCAGATACCAGCCAATATGCTTGCGCGCCGTGCGTACGCCGGTGTGCTCGCCATAAAACCGGTAATGGTCGTCGAGATGTTCAAGCAACAGCTCGCGCATTTCCCCATAGGAGGGAGGGGCCAGTGACTCGCCCGTGCGCAAATAGTGATCGATTTCGCGGAAGATCCAGGGACGGCCTTGTGCCGCCCGGCCAATCATGACCGCGTCGGCGCCAGTGTAATCCAGGACGTGCTTGGCTTTTTCAGGCGAGTCGATATCCCCGTTTGCGATCACGGGGATGGTCAGCTCGGCCTTGACGGCGCGGATAGTGTCATATTCCGCCTCGCCCGTATAGAGGTCGGCGCGGGTGCGGCCGTGCAGCGTCAGCGCCGCGATGCCGGCATTTTCGGCCAGCTTGGCCACCCGCAGCGCGTTGCGGCTGTCGCGGTCCCAGCCGGTGCGGGTCTTCAGCGTGACCGGCACGCCCAGCGGCGCGCAGGCCGAGACCACGGCGTCCAGGATGCGGACGATCAGGTCTTCGTGGCGCAGCAGCGCGGACCCGGACGCCACGTTGCACACCTTCTTGACCGGGCAGCCCATGTTGATGTCGATAATGCGCGCGCCCTTGCCGGCGTTGAAGACGGCGGCCTCGGCCATCATGGCCGGGTCGGCGCCCGCGATCTGGACCGAAATAGGGGCGATCTCGCCATCATGATTCAGCCGCCGGGACGTCTTGACGCTATCCCATAGCTTGGGGTTGCTGGCGGCCATCTCGGACACGGCGTAGCCCGCCCCCAACTTCTTGCAAAGTTGTCGGAACGGACGGTCCGTCACGCCCGCCATGGGCGCGACAAGAACGTTGTTGGGAAGGGTCCATTGGCCTATGCGCATGGTCACATTTTAACCGGCTCGAATCGGACCCCTGTTTTCAGAGGCCGACAGCTTGGTAACAAGCGGCGCGGTTCAGGCGCGAAAGCCCTGCAACAAGTGCTGGGCCAGGGGGGCGCGCAGGGGCGAAGCCAGGTCCATGCCCAGCAAGGCCAGTCCACAGGCGTGCTCGACGGGCGCCAGCCCCGTGGCGAACACGCGCGGCATCAAATCGGTCAGGCCGGCGGTGATGAAACGGTCGACCTGCCGCGCCTGTGCGAATTCCGTCAGGCGCGCGGTGGGGCTGGATTCCGGCTGCGCCAGCCAGCCGGCCAGCGTCTGGGCCAGGCGGGCGGCGTCGCGCAGGCCCAGGTTCAGGCCCTGGCCGGCCACGGGGTGCAGCGTCTGCGCGGCGTTGCCGATGGCCACCACGCGCCCTTGCACCTGGGCGCGCCGGGCGGCCAGCGCCAGCGGGAAGACGTGGCGCGGGGACTGGCTCGACAGCCGGCCCAGGCGGTCGCCAAAAGCTTGCGTCAGCGCTGCCGAGAACGCGGCGTTGTCCATCGCGGCCAGTTCGTTGGCGCGTTCGGGGGCGCTGCACCAGACCACCGAGTACGCATCGGGCGTTTGCGGATGGGGCAACAGGGCCAGCGGCCCTTCGGCGGTGAAGCGTTCCCAGGCCCAACCCCGGCGCGGCAGCGTGGCGTGGGCCGTGGTCAGCACGGCATGCTGGCCGTAATCGCGGCGCAGGTCCGTGGCGCCGGCACCGTCGGACTGCACGGCCACCTGGCACAGCAGGGTGTTGTCGCCCTGCGCGATGCGCACGCCGTCGGCGTCCTGGCGTTCGACCTGCGCGGCGGGGCCGGACAGCACGGTGACGCCGCAGGCGGCCACGCGTTCGTCCAGCCTGGCGTGCAAGCCGGCATAGGCCACCACGCTGCCCAGCTGCGGCACGTTGAAATCGGTGTTCTGAATGACCGTGCGACCCAGCCGGCCGCGCTGCGACACATGGATGTTGCGTATGTCGGCCGACCGATCCGGCCACGCCAGCAACGACTCCAGCAACACGCGGCTGCCGTGGTTCATGGCAAGCACGCGCGGATCGGCGGCGGGAATGGTGGCGGCGGGAATGGTGGCGGCGGGGCTGGTAGCGGCGGGCGATCCCGCGGCGGGCGGCACCGCACTGCTAGGCGCGGCGGGGGCCGCTGCCGGAACGCTGCCCGCCAGCAGGGCGATGCGCGACGGGTCCGGCGCGACGCGCGCCAGCATCAGGGCCAGTACGCGGCCCACGGGGCCGGCACCAAGAATCGCGATATCGAAGGCGGATGCAGTCATGCCGGGATTTTAACCGTCCACTACAATCCGGCACAGCCAGCGCGGCGGGCCGCGCGTAACCCTTCCCGGTTGATCGACATGACGCAGGTTCAGGCTTCTTCTTCGGTGTCCGCTGCATCGGTTAGCGCCACTGCATCCGCCACCGCCCGCCGCCCGCGCGGCAAGGTCGCCGTGGGGCTGCTGGCCTGCCTGTTCGGCTCGTTTGGCGCGCATTGGTGGTACCTGGGCCGCCGCTACGCCTGGGCGGTAACGCTGCTGGCCATCGTCAGCCTGTTCTGCGCGTTTCGCTTCTACCCCGTCTGGTACGACAACCCGGCCTTCTTCCTGTTGTTCATCCCGATGATCGACGGCTTCATTGAAAGCGCCGTGTTCTCGCTGATGTCCGACGAGAAATTCGACCGGCGCTACAACCCCGACCTGGGGCGGCCCACATCCACGGGCTGGGGCCCGGTGCTGGTGGCGCTGCTGGCCTGCCTGGTGGGTTCGGTGGTGTCGATGTTCGCCATCGCGATGGTGGTGGTCTACGTCTGGGTCGCCATGGGCTGGCTGGACGGGCTGGTGCTGTAGCGCGGGATGCTGTCCGCCGCGGCGCTCATTGCTGCCCACGGCCTGCTGCGCTTTCCGCCCCCGCCCGGCGGCCCTATTCGCGCATCAACGCTTCGATTTCGGATGCCTGCACCGGCACCCCGCGCGTGATCAATTCGCAGCCTTCATCGGTAACCAGCGCATCGTCCTCGGTGCGGATGCCGATGTTCCAGTAGCTTTCCGGCACATCGTCCGAGGGGCGCACGTAGATGCCGGGTTCGATCGTCAGCATCATGCCCCGTTCCAGCGTGCGCCACGGCCGGTCGCCGGAGGGCTGGGCGGGGCCGGGTTGCCGATAATCGCCCACGTCGTGCACGTCCAGCCCCAGCCAATGGCCGGTGCGGTGCATGTAAAAGCGGCTGTAGTCGCCCGATTCCAGCACGCCGTCCAGGGACCCCTTCAGCAGCTTCAAGTCGATCATGCCCTGTGCCAGCACGCGCAACGCGGCGTCGTGGCCGTCGTTGAAGGTGCGCCCGGGCGCGGTGGCCGCCGCCGCGGCTTCTTGCGCGGCCACGGTCAGGTCGTACAGCGCGCGCTGCGGGCCGCTGTAGCGCCCGTTGACGGGAAAGGTCCGAGTGATGTCGCTGGCGTAGCTGTCGACTTCGCAGCCCGCGTCGATCAGCACCAGGTCGCCGTCGCGCAGCACGGCTTCGCCTGCAGGGTAATGCAGCACGCAGGCGTTGGCGCCCGCCGCGACGATGCTGTTGTAGGCCACGGCCTGGGCGCCGTGGCGGCGAAATTCATAGAGCAGTTCCGCTTCCAGTTCGTATTCGTGCATGCCGGGGCGGGCCACGCGCATGGCGCGGGCGTGCGCGCCGGCCGATATTTTGGCGGCGCGCCGCATGCTGGCGATTTCAGAGGCGTCCTTGATCAGCCGCATTTCCGCCAGCAACGGTCGAATGTCTTGTTGCCGACTGGGCGGCGCATGCCCGGCCCGCCCCGCATCACGCGCGGCGGACAGCCAGCGATGCAGGGGGCCGTCGCGATGCTTGTCGCCGGCCAGGGGCGCATACAGCGTGGGGTGGTCCAGCATCAGCTTTGGTATCAGTTCGTCCAGCGCATCGATCGGGTGCGCGTCGTCAAAGCCAAAGTAATCGGCGGCCGCTTCGGGGCCGAACCGCTTGCCTTCCCATATTTCATGTTCGACATGGCGCGGCCGGCAAAACAACAGCGCGCGATCCGTGGCGCCCGCGATCAGTACCAGCCAGGCTGCCGGCTCGGTGAAACCGGTCAGGTAGAAGAAGTCGCTGTCGTGGCGGTAAGGGAACTCGGCGTCGCGGTTGCGGATCGCCTCGGGGGCGGTCGGCAAGATGGCGATGCCGCCGCCGTCGGCGCGCATCCGTTCCATCAAGCGTTGGCGGCGGGCGGCAAAGGGAGCGATGTCGGCGGGAGGCAGGCTCATGGCGGGCAGGGGCGCGAGCCCCGCGAAAGGTGAGGGATGCGGCTTACTTTACCCCGCTATCGCGCGCGCACAACAGCAGAAACCCAACCGGCGCGGTCCAGGCGAATTTGACTGGACGGCGCGATTTGCGCTGCTACAATCGCGGCTCTGTCATTGGGGAGTAGCCATCCTTTGCCCCCAAAGGAGTTAGCGTCAACAGACTTGGTGATTCAGTGCCGCGTAGCGGTTGCTAGAACTCCATGGCGCTAACGGTTTCCATGCAAGCGGCCCGCCCGCCGCATGGATCAGCCAGGCGAGACCTTTGGCCGCGTAGCGTTCACCCTAGCCGGGCGAGCCGTTGCGTCGCGCCAATTGGTTTCTGCTCGTCCGGCTGCGTTCATATGTTGCTCACCCTGTTCCTGTTTTTCCTGTCCGCGGCAGTGATTTACTTCGCCTGCGAATTCTTCGTCAATGGCGTTGAATGGGTCGGACACCGCTTCCATCTGGGCGCTACCGCTACCGGCACCGTGCTGGCGGCCTTTGGCACGGCCTTGCCCGAAAGCGCGGTCACTTTCATGGCCGTCGTGTTCGGCGACACCCCTGAACAGAAAGACATCGGCGTCGGCGCAGCCATGGGCGGCCCCCTGGTGCTGGCGACCCTGGCATACGCGGTGGTGGGCATCGCGCTGTGGCGCGCCCGCCGTGGGGGCCAGCCGGAAAAAGCCAACTGTATCAACGCGGACCAGCGCCGGCTGGCCCGCGACCAGGCCTGGTTCATGGGCATTTTCGTTTTCAAGGTGGGGCTGGGCCTGCTGGCCTTTGCCTGGAAGCCCTGGCTGGGCATTCTGTTCCTGGCCACTTACGGCATGTACGTCAAACGCGAACTTAGCCATGACGAAGAACGGGCCGATTCCGAAGACCTCGAACCGCTTAAGCTGCGGCCCCGCGACACCGACCCGTCGATGTTCTGGGCGGCGATGCAAACGGTGCTGGCGCTGGTGGTGATTGCCGGTGCATCGCACGTGTTCGTCAACCAGATCGAGCTGCTGGGCGTCGCCATGGGCGCGTCCCCGCACGTGGCCGCCTTGTTGCTGGCGCCCGTGGCCACTGAGCTGCCTGAAATCATGAATGCGCTGATCTGGGTCCGGCAGGGCAAGGAACGGTTGGCGCTGGCGAATATTTCGGGCGCCATGATGATCCAGGCCACCATACCCAGCGCGCTCGGTATCTTCATGACGCCGTGGCTGCTGGATGCGCCCTTGCTGGCGGCGGGCCTGTTCACGATGCTGTCGATCGGCCTGTTGTGGCTGCGCTTTCGCCGCTCGGTCATGAGCGTGCCCGCGTTGTCGGCGGTGGGCGGTTTTTATGCCCTGTTCGCGGCCTATCTGGGCTGGCATTTCTACGCCTGACAGCAGCTGGCCTGTACGGAAAACATGGCGCACGGCCTGCCAGGCCCGCGCCGCTTTTCTTTTTTTGCGTCACTTGCGTCGTTGCACCGCAAAAACCTTGTCCATCAGTGGAAACCCGCGTAAAATCCGTCCGTTATCCATCCCAGGAGCAGTCTTCGTGAATACCGATTCCGGCGAAAGTAGTCGATCTTGCATCGACATCGCTGTCTGACAGGAAACACGCAGAGCTCCATCTGCCGCATCCTGTCATACAGGTTGCGGCGTATCCCAAGCCCAGGGTTCCAACCCGGGCAATAGCGCAAGCCTTCGGCTTGCCGGGAAATTCCCCAACGTAAACCGCCAGAACCGCCGCTAGTCGCAGCGTCAGCGTTCGTGCACGTCTTTTGTGCGCGTTTGCCATGCGCTGCGTCCGGCTGCACGCGTACTCGCGATCACGCTCCCCATTTTCGCAATGGAGGTCGTTATGCGTTTCTTCGACTTGTTCCTACGCCGCGCCGGCGTAGACCGTGCCACCGCCCTGGGCCGCCGTCGCGGCACGTCGCGTTTGACGGTCATTTGCCCGCGCGACGAACTGGGCGCCTTGCGCAAACAGATCTGCCTGGACTTCAGCGCCGCCGGCCTGGATGTCTCGCAAGTGCAGGTCGACCAAGGCCGCGACCCCAACCTGGCATCGGCTTGCATCACCGTCAATTGCCCGCCCGAACTGCGTGCTGAATTGATGTCGCAAGCGCGCCGCCTCAGCGCCAACCCCGCCGTGCGCCACGTGCATTTCGGCGCGCAAGCCGCCGCAATGGCTGCGTAACGCCCACTTGTCCCAGGAGAGATCATGCCTAGTGCCTTAGACCCCGACCCTCGATTGCGCCAAGTGCATGGCGCCGGCATGCCTGTCTGACCTGTCTTCTCGCCTGCGAGCCGACCGGCCGGACAGACTTCCGGTTCCGACGGACTCCGCAGCATTGAATCCCCGGCCTTACCGCGTCCCACTGACGAACGCGTCCACGGCGCCGGTTTCGATTCCCAGCTAGCTCCCTTTCCGTTTTTTGCACTCCGGCGCGATTCACCGCGATCCGGACACCGGCAACATTGCCCCGGTGCCTGCGCACGCCCGCATGGGCGGACCCACGGCTTTCCATCATGGCCGTGGCCCGTTCCTGCCCGCGTGGCCGGCGCCTGGGCGGGAAAGCCGTGTCTCCGACAAGAAATCCAAGAAAAACCGGAGCACTCCGATGTTTACCTTCCTGAAATCCTTCTTTTCGTCGGCCGCCGGCCGCCGCCGCGCAGGCCGTCACTTCCGCCGCACCCCCATTCTTGAACAGGGCGCTCAAACCGCCGTTGCGTCGACGCCGTCGGAGGCATCGCGGCGCGCCAACCGCCGCATGCTGGAGCAATCCCGCATGGGGCTGGACGCCTTGTTCACGCAGTTGGCCAGTGGCCGTGGCGGCTTGACGCAAGCCCAGGCCGACGCTGCCCGCGAACGCCACGGCGCCAACGAAGTCGACCACGAAAAGCCGCTGTCCTGGTATTCGCACCTGTGGCTGTCGTACCGCAACCCGTTCAATCTGCTGCTGACGGCGCTGGCCGGCCTGTCCTGGCTGACCGACGTGCGGATGGCCGAGGCCGACGACAAGTCGTGGACAGCCGTGGCCATCATCGGCTCCATGGTGGTGATTTCCACTGTGCTGCGCTTTGCCCAGGAACTGCGCTCGAACCGCGCGGCCGAAGCGCTGAAAGCCATGGTACAGAACACCGCTACCGTGCTGCGCGCGGACGTGTTGACGCCGGATGCCGCCAACGGCCGGCGCGTGTTCGGCGCCCCCCTGCACGACTCGGGCTCGTACCAGCTGGAAGTGCCGCTGGCTGAACTGGTGCCCGGCGACGTGGTGCTGCTTTCGGCCGGCGACATGATCCCCGCCGACTGCCGCATCCTGAACGCCAAGGACCTGTTCATCGCCCAGGCCGCCTTGACGGGCGAATCCCTGCCCGTTGAAAAGCACGCCGTCCAGCGCGAGGAAACCGACAACTCGCTAGAGCTGGAAAACATGGTTTTCATGGGCACCAACGTGGTCAGCGGATCAGGCAGCGCGCTGGTCATCGCCACCGGCGCCAATACCTACTTTGGTCAGCTGGCCGGCCGGGTCACCCAGGAAAGCCGTGCCCCGACGCAGTTTCAGCAGGGCATCAACCGTGTCAGCTGGGTGTTGATCCGCTTCATGCTGGTCATGGCTCCCATCGTCTTCGTCATCAATGGCGTCACCAAGGGCGATTGGCTGGAAGCCTTGCTGTTCGCGCTGGCAATCGCCGTGGGCCTGACGCCGGAAATGCTGCCGATGATCGTTACCGCCACGCTGGCCAAGGGCGCGTTGCGCATGTCGCGCCGCAAGGTCGTCGTCAAGCGCCTGGATGCGATCCAGAACCTGGGCGCGATGAACGTGCTGTGCACCGACAAGACGGGCACGCTGACGCAAGACCGTATCGTGCTGGAACGCCACACCGACGTGTACGGATCCAGCAGCGACGATGTGTTGGCCTATGCCTACCTGAACAGCTACTACCAGACCGGCCTGAAGAACCTGCTGGATGTGGCGGTGTTGCAGCATGCCGAAGTCAAGCGCAGCCTGAACCTGGCCACCAAGTACCGCAAGGTCGATGAGATTCCTTTTGATTTTTCGCGGCGGCGGATGTCCGTTGTCGTCAACGAAACGGAAAACGGCCGTGACCATCACGAGTTGATCTGCAAAGGCGCGCTGGAAGAAATGCTGACGGCGTGCACGGGCTTGCGCGTGGGCGATTCGGTATTTCCGCTAACCGACGCGCGGCGCGCGGATATCCGGCGCGTCACGGCCGAGCTGAACCGCGACGGGCTGCGCGTCATCGCGGTGGGCGTCAAGGAAATGCCGCCCACGCAACTGGCCTATGGCGTGGCCGACGAGTCGGACCTGGTGCTGGTGGGGTACATCGCCTTCCTGGATCCCCCCAAGGAATCGACCGGCCCGGCGCTGGCCGCGCTGAAGGCGTCCGGCATCGAGGTCAAGGTGTTGACCGGAGACGTGGAACTAGTCACGCAGAAAGTCTGCCGCGAGGTCGATTTCGAGGTGCGCGGCGTGTATCTGGGCGCGCAGATTGAAGCCATGGACGATGCGGAACTGGCAGTGGCGGTGCGCCAGGCCAACGTGTTTGCCCGCCTGACGCCCGCGCACAAGGAACGCATCGTGCGCAGCCTGCGTGCACAAGGCGATACGGTGGGGTTCATGGGCGACGGCATCAACGACGCCCCGGCCCTGCGCGCGGCCGACGTCGGTATTTCCGTGGATTCCGCGGTGGATATCTCGAAGGAAGCCGCCGACATCATCTTGCTGGAAAAGAGCCTGATGGTGCTGGAGGACGGCGTGATCGAAGGCCGCAAGACCTTCTGCAACATGCTCAAGTACCTGAAGATGACGGCCAGCTCGAACTTCGGCAATGTGTTCTCGGTGCTGGTCGCCAGCGCCTTCCTGCCGTTCCTGCCGATGCTGCCTATTCACCTGCTGCTGCAGAATTTGATGTACGACGTATCGCAAACGGCAATTCCCTTCGACAATGTCGACGAAGAACTGCTGAAGAAGCCGCAGCAATGGGATGCGGACGGCCTGGGCCGCTTCATGGTGTTCTTCGGCCCGATCAGCTCGCTGTTCGATATCGCGTTGTTCGGCATCATGTGGTTTGTGTTCCATGCCAATGCGCCCGAGCATCAGACGCTGTTCCAGTCCGGCTGGTTCGTTGAGGGCTTGCTGTCGCAGACGCTGATCGTGCACATGATCCGGACGCGCCGCATTCCTTTCCTGCAAAGCCGGGCGTCCTGGCCGTTGATGGCGATGACGGCAATGGTGGTGGTGCTGGGCCTGATGCTGCCGTTCTCGCCGCTGGCCGAGTACTTCCAGCTGCAAGCGTTGCCATGGGGCTATTTCCCCTGGCTGGTGGGGGTGTTGCTGAGCTACTGCGTGCTGACGCAGTTGCTCAAGGGTATTTGGGTACGTCGTTACGGCTGGCAATAAGGCCGCAATAAGGTCACATCTGGCGGGGCGGGCAAAGGCGCTCGCCCTGATAGGAGAAAGCATGAAAAAGGCATTCTGCGCGGTCGTCATGGCCGGTGGGCTGATTTTGTCGCCCGTGCTGGCCACGGCCGCCGCCGTCGAAGACTTCGGCCTGCACCTGTACGGCGTCGTCGATGCCGGGGTAGCGGTGACCAGCGTGTCCGGCCAAGGCAGCCACGCCGGCGTGCTGAACGGCGGGCTGACGGATTCACTTTGGGGGGTGTCGGGCACCGACGATCTGGGCGGCGGCTGGCGCAGCCGCTTCGGCCTTGAAAGCGGCTTCGACCCGTCCAGCGGCCAGCTGGAAGACGAGGGCCGCCTGTTCAACTACGCGGCCTGGGTCGGCCTGGGCAACGATACCTATGGCGAGGTGCGCCTGGGGCGCCAGCGCACCATCGGCCAGACGTTCGGCAACGCGCTGGAAATTGCGTCCTGGAAGGACATGGGCATGGGCGCCACGTTCAAGGCCTCGGACAACTTCCAGTTCAGCAATATGGTGAACGTGACGTCGGCGGACTGGAACGGCTTCCAGCTAGGCGCGGGCTACTCGTTCGATGCCGGCGACCAGAATCGGTTTCGGTCCAACCAGAACACCCGCGCGGTCAGCGCCGGGCTGAAGTACGAAAGCGGACCACTGCTGGCCGTGGCCACGTGGGATCAATTGCAGCTGGCCAGTTCCGATTCGGCAGCAGGGGCCAAGCGGCCCCGCGCCGTGCAATTGGGCGCGGCTTACGACTTTGAAGTGCTGAAACTGTCACTGGCGTGGTCGCGGCAACAAAACGGCTATGTCGGCCTGGACGGCGGCGACCCCGACAACCTGGGCCAGGGCCTGGGTCCGGCCCCGTTTGTCCAGGGCGGCACCATCAATGCCTGGCTGGTGGGCGCCAGCGTGCCGTTCGGCCCGGGCACCGTGCTGGTGCAGTGGTCCCTGGCGCGACCCGACTGGCAGTGGGACAACGGCATGACGGCGCGCAAGGCCCAGGTGGCGACCCTGGGTTATACCTATGCCTTGTCACCGCGCACGACGCTATACGGCTTTGCCGGGTACGCGTCCAACTACACGCTGGACGACCAGTTCGACCCCGCCCATTCCCACACCACGCGCGTCGGAGCGGGCGTTTCGCATCACTTCTGATCCTGCCGGCCCACCGGACCACGGGCCGGCGCGGTCTACTACAATCAGCCCACAGGCCGGCGCGCGCCGCCGGCCCCGTCTTTCCCGATGTCTTTCGGATGGCCCGCATGGATAGTCTTGAATGGCTCATACCCTGGGAGTTCTCTCCCACGTTGGTCGCCTCCTTCGTGGTGGCGATCGTGCTGTTCGTGCGCGGGCAACGCGTTCACCATGTGACCGGCGCGCGTCGCTTTTTCTTTTGGCTGGGGCTGGTGCTGCTGTATCTGTCGATGCATACGCGCGTCGACTACTACGCCGAACGGATGTTCTTCATCCACCGCATCCAGCATCTGGTGCTACACCATTTGGGTCCGCTGCTGGTGATGGCGGCATTTCCGGGCCAGGTCATGCGCGCCGGGCTGCCGATGTCCTGGCGCATCCGGCTGCGTGACTTTCTGCGCACGCGTAGCGGGCGGGTCACCGTTGCCGTACTGACCAACAAGATTTTCGTGCCGACGCTGTTCGTCTTCCTGGTGCTGGTCTGGCTGATTCCGTCCGTGCAGTTCTATTCCATGCTGGACTGGCGCCTGTATCGCCTGATGAACTGGTCCGTGGTGATCAGCGGCTTCATGTACTGGAACCTGATCCTGGATCGCCGCCCCGCGCCGCCCGCGGCCATGACGCCGGGCGGACGCGTGATTTCTCCGGTGCTGACCATGCTGCCGCAGATGGTGGCGGGCGCCGTCATCGCCTTCACTGAAAGCGATATCTATCCGTTGTTTGAGCTCTGTGGCCGCGCCATCGCCATGTCGGCGCAAACAGACCAGACCATCGGCGGCCTCACGATGTGGATTCCGGCTGCCTTGGTCGAGGTGATCGGCTTGATGGTGGCCTTGGGCACCTTGATGCGCTTGTCCGCCAAGGGGCGGCTGCGCAAGGTGGACCGCGATGCGCGCGCCCGGGCCAAGGCCCGTGCGGCGCTATCCGCCTGAACGTGGTTCAGGCGGGCCGGGGCTTATTCCGGCACCAGTCCGTGATACTTCTTGCCCAGCGCCACGGTGGCCTGGAACATCCCTGCCTTGTTGCCGCAGTCGTAGCGCACGCCGTCAAAGCGGTGCGCGAACACGGCGCGCTCGCGCATCAGCGAGGCAATGCCGTCCGTCAGCTGGATTTCGTTGCCCGCGCCCATCTTGGTTGAACGCAGGTGGTCGAAAATGGCGGCTTCCAGCACGTAGCGGCCCACGACGGCCAGCGTCGACGGGGCGGCATCGGGCTCGGGCTTTTCCACAATATGCGTGACGCGTTCCGTGCGCGGATCCAGATTCGCTTCGCCGGCGCGGGTGGCCACGATGCCGTACTTGCGGGTATCGGCGCGGGGCACATCCTGCACGCCCAACACGCTGGCGTTCTGGGCCACGGCCACATCCACCAATTGCTTCATGGCCGGCGTGTCGGCGTCGATCAGGTCATCGGCCAGCAATACGGCAAAGGGTTCGTCGCCCACGGCGGGGGCGGCCGACAGCACGGCGTGGCCCAGGCCCAGCGGCGCGGATTGGCGGATGTAGAGGCAATTGACATGCGCGGGTAGAATGCCCCGCACCATGGCAAGCAGCTCGTGCTTGGCTTTGCTTTCCAGGTCGGATTCAAGTTCCGGGGCCGAGTCGAAGTGGTCTTCGATGGCGCGCTTATTGCGGCCCGTCACGAAGATCAGATCGGTGATGCCGGCGGCGACCGCTTCTTCAACGGCGTATTGAATCAATGGCTTATCGACCACGGGCAGCATTTCCTTGGGCATCGCCTTGGTGGCGGGCAGGAAGCGGGTGCCCATGCCGGCGACAGGGAAAACGGCTTTACGGACGGGACGCATTGAGACCTCGTTGGGAGTATCGATGAAACATTTTAAGCTCATCGCTATCATAGGCTTATGAACCGCAGGAACATGCCATCCATTTGCGCTATTGCGAAACGAAGCGCGATTCTCGCCCTGAGCGCCGCGTTGATCGCCCCCTCCCTTCCCGTTGCCGCCTGGGCGCAACCGGTGGGTCTGCCAACCATGGGGGCCGCATCCGCCGCCGAGCTCTCGCCCATGCTGGAACGCAGCCTGGGCGAGGCCATCATGTCGCAAGGCCGGCGTGACCCGACTTATGTCGACGACCCCGAACTCAGCCAATACCTGACCACCATGGGCCGCAAGCTGGCGGCCTTTGCGCCGGGGGCCGTGCCCGACGTCGAAATGTTTGGCGTGCGCGACCCCGAAATCAACGCTTTTGCGATGCCGGGCGGATTTATCGGCGTCAATACCGGCCTGATCGTGTCCTCGGGCAGCGAATCGGAACTGGCCGCTGTGCTGGCGCACGAAATCGGCCACGTCGTGCAGCGCCACATCGCGCGCGGCATGACGCAGCAGAACCAGAACGGCATGGTGATGCTGGCCAGCCTGGCCGGCGCGTTGCTGGCCGCGCTGGCCGGTGGCGGCGGCAACCTGGCGATGGGCGTGGCGGCGTTTGGCCAGGCCGCCGCCATCAACCGCCAGCTGGGCTTTTCACGCGATGCGGAACGCGAGGCCGACCGGGCCGGTTTCCAGATGCTGACCAAGGCGGGGTACGACGCCGAGGGCATGTCCCAGATGTTCTCGCGGCTGATGAATGCGTCGCGCCTGAACGAAGGGGCCGGCGGCGGTTCATGGGCCAGCACCCACCCTTTGTCCATCGAACGGATGTCCGATGTCCAGAACCGGGTGCGGTCATTGCCGGCTTCGCGCCATATCGACAGCGACGATTTTTGGTACGTGCGCGCCAAGATGCGCGTGGTGCAGGGGCGCGACGCCGTCAGCCTGCGCTCGGCCGGGCAGCAATTGCAGGACGAGGCGCAAGCGCTGTCGGGGGTGCGGCAGTCGGCCGCCTATTACGGGCTGGCCCTGCAAGCGTTCCAGCGCAACAACCTGGCTGAAGCCGACCGGTACTGGAACCTGGCCACCGCAAACGGGCGCAATTCCGCGCAATTGGCCAAGCTTAGTGTCGACATCGCGCTGGCGCGCAAGGACACCGCCCGCGCCGTGGAGTTGGCGCAGGCCGCCGCCAAGCGCTGGCCGGACCAGCGGGCGCTGGGTATCGCCTATGCGCAGGCGTTGCAAAGCAACGGCCGCCATGCCGAGGCGCAGGATTATCTGCGCGCCAAGATCAAGCAATGGGGCAGCGACGAACCCAGCCTGTATCAGATGCTGGCGCAAAGCGAAGAGCGCAATGGCAAGCCCGTGCAGGCGCGCCGAGACCTGGCGCGGTTTTATGTCATGACCGGGGCGTTCGCCGCCGCCGAGTCGCAGCTACAGCAGGCGCGCGGCCTGTCGACCGACTTCTACGAGCAATCGCAGATCGACGTGCAGATCAAGGAAGTCAAAGACAAGCTGGCCGAAGAACGACAGCTGCTGGAACGCTTCAAATCGGGTTGATGGCAGGCGGCGATGCCGTAATGGCCGGGGTCATCCGGCCGCCGCTTGTGCCAGTGGCCAACTACTGCCGCGCTTACCGCTACAGCTACAGGCCCGTTTCGAAGAAGCGGCCCAGCCGCTGGGGCAGCCAGTTCAGGTGTGCGGGAAACGCGCCCGTCGGAAAGCCGGCATGGCCGCCGTCGCTGGGCTGGTGCAGCAGGATGGTGGGCGAGCAGTCTTCCGGCTTGGGCAGCGATGCCGCCGGAATGAAGGGGTCGTTGCGGGCGTTGAGCACCAGCGTGGGCACCGAGATCTTGGGCAGCCACGGCTTGCTGGACGCACGCGTCCAGTAGTCCAGCGCATTGCGAAACCCGTGCATCGGCGCGGTGTAGGTGTCGTCGAATTCGCGCAGGTCGTGCGCATGCGCGATACGCATCACGTCGATCGCGCCAGGAAAACGATGCGCCTTTTCCAATACCTTGTGCTTGAGCGTCTTCAGGAAATGCGCGGTGTAAACGCGCCGGTTGAAGATGCCGGTGGACAGGGTCTTGCCGCAGGCGACCAGGTCCAGCGGCACGGAAACGCCTGCCGCGGCGGTCAGCCAGGTGGTGTCTTCCTGGTGTTCACCCAGGTATTTCAATAGCGCATTGCCGCCCAGCGACACGCCCACCGCATGCCAGCGCGCGTGCGGAATGCGGTCGCGCACGGTCTTGAGCAGGAAGCCGACTTCAGCGGAATCACCCGAGTAATACGCGCGCGCCAAGCGGTTGGGCACGCCCGAACAACCCCGAAAATGCGCGATGACGACGATCCAGCCGCGCGCGCGGAAATAATGGGCAACGGACTGGGCGTAGCGGCTGTTGCTGCCGCCTTCCAGGCCATGGAACAGGATCAGCGCGGGGGTGTCCGGCGTTTGCGGCAGCGACTGCCAGTCGGGGGCCGTCATCCATCGCGCCGCGGCGGTCTTGCCATTGGCAACCGGGCCCTGTCCGCTGACAGGCGCACCGTCGGCAGCCTTGTGCGGAAACAGGCCGGGTCCGGTCCAGTCGAAGTCCACGAAATCGGTGTCGGGCGTGTCCACTCGGTCGCGCACGAAGGCGATCCGGTGGTATTGCGCGAACAAGGACGCGTAGACCGTCTGGCTGTCGCCTCCGGGTAACCAGGAGGGGACGGGGCATGGAGACGAGTCAAGACGAGCAGCGGCCAACTAAAAATCCACCCGATTCAATGCAGCATGTCGGGTACGTCGTGCAAGTCGAGCACCCCGGCTTCCGTGGGCGCCGACGACGAATGATGCATGACCATGCGCCATCCGGTTGGGCCCTTGTGGTAGATGTTCGTGGCGTAGCAGTTTGCAAACTGCGTGCCTTCGCGCGTGCGCACCGCCACCTGTTCAACCAGCACGTGCACCGCGCACATCATGCTGAGCATGACCAGCGGGCGCAGCGGACGGACATGCAGCGGACCGTTGGACAGCACCTGCTGCCAGGAGTCGTGCACCGCCGAGTGGCCGACAATGCGCAGGCCCCCGGGGTGGATGCAGACGACTTCTTCGTCGTCGGCCCACACCTGCATCAGGCGGACGCAGTCCCCCTGTTCCAGGGCTTCGTAGAACGCGTGTTCGGCTTCTTCGGGGGTGGCAAACATAGGGCTGCGGTAACCGTGGCGTTGAGCGTCGAAGGCGGCTGGCTTAGTGGTGGCCGTGCAGCACCGTGCCGGCCTTCAGGCGATATTGCGCGCCGCAGTAGGCGCAGCTTGCAGAGCCGGTACGGGCCACGTCAAGGAAGACGCGCGGGTGCATGCTCCACAGCGGCGCCTTCGGGCCGGGACAGAAAACGGGCAGGTCTTCAGCGCCGACTTCAATGACTTCGTGAGCGTTCGGGACGGCGGCCGGGGCAGCGGTCATGGATCTTCCTGAATAAAAAAACCGATAAACGGCGGGTTGGGCAATGTGCGGCCGGTATTGAACCCACCGCGCGAATCACAACTGACTTAGCCAGTGATGGTACTTCGGGACGCGGCCATTCACCATGGCCGATTTTGCGCCGCGCCAGGCCCGACCAGCCAAGAATTTTCAGGCGCGTATTGTATCAAGCGACGAGGTTACAATACCGGCCTATTCGCGCACCGGCGTGGTGCCATTCGGCCCACGCAATCCGTAAGAGTTCCCATGTCGTCCTGTCCGAACCGCCAGGGGCCAGCCGTTGTCCTCTGAATCCGCGCTTTCTGAATCCGAAGATCCCGGCGCGGTGCGCCAGCAACGCCTGAACGCCTTTCGCGCCGGCGTGCACGCTATCGTGCCTGCGTTGATCGCCACGGCAACCTGGGGCCTGGTGACGGGTGTGGCGATGGTCAAGTCGGGGCTGACCGAATCCATGGCGTTGGCCATGACGCTCTTGCTGTACGCGGGCTCGGCTCAGTTGACGTCGTTGCCGCTGATCGCCACGGGCGCACCGCTGTGGCTGATCTTCGCCGCCGGCTTTGTCGTGAACCTGCGCTTTCTGATTTTCGGTGCGGCCTTGCAGCCGTATTTCCGGCATCTGTCCTGGCCCAAGCGTTTGGGGCTGGGCTACTTCACCACCGATATGGGCTTCGTGCTGTTCATGCCGCGCTACGGCGATTCGGCCGAACGCGGCACGCGCGATCAACTCTGGTTCTTCCTGGGCACCATCGTGCCGGGGTGGCTGGTGTGGCAATCGTCTTCCATCGTCGGCATTTACCTGGGCACCATGGTGCCCACCGGCTGGTCGCTGGATTTTGCGGCGGTGCTGGCCCTGCTGGCGATTACCGTGCCGCTGGCCAATTCCAAGCCGATGCTGGTGTCCATGCTGGCCGCCGGCGTGGTGGCCTGGACGGGGCAGGTGCTGCCATTGCGGCTGGGCTTGGCCGCGGCCGTCATCGCGGGCGTCGTGGCCGGCATGTGGGCCGAACGATTCTTCAAGGCGCGTCCATGACCCTCTGGCCCTCCGAGATCTACGTCTATTCGGCGATCCTGTTGCTGGCCCTGTGCAGCGTCCTGACGCGCGCCGGCTTCATGCTTTTCGGCGATTACATTCCTTTGCCCGATGGCGTGCGGCGCGCGTTGCGCTATGCGCCCGCCGCCGCGCTGACCGCCATCGTCGTACCGGACCTCTTGCCCTGGAAGGCGGGCTTGGGGCCGGTGTTTGATTACAAGTTGGTGGCCGGTCTGGTCGCCATCCTGGTTTTTCTCCGCACCCGTAGCGCGGTGCTGGTGATCGTGGTCGGCATGCTGGTCTTGTGGGGGCTGCGCTGGCTGGCCGGCTGATGTTCGGCTTTCGATCATGATTAGTCCATCTGGTGGACAGTCTAAACCGGCTGGAAGCGGGCGTGCCCGTTGTCTGGCGGTGTTGCCGTACCCGTCTGAAACCACTCTTTGATGTTGTGGTAGGGCGCCTGCGCTAAAATCCACGTTATCCACAGCAATCCGGGCCTGGTACTGCCCTCATAAGTATCGAATCCCGAATGCGCCCGCTGGCCTGCAAGGCAGGGTGCCGATTGCCCGCGAAGCCGAATCCGCTTCGCGGCGATTTGCGTGCCGTCGCGATGCGACCACGCGTATTCAGATTGCCCCGATGCATATGTAGTGCAGTGCATGTAGCACTCTCGTTTTGTTCTTTTTCACTGGTCCCGGTATCTGCCAAACCCTGATGACTGAATCCACTCAATCCGTAGCACCCCCCGCCGACGCGCCCGCGCCGACGTTTGCCGATTTTGGACTGCACCCGCTGCTGCTCCAGTCCATCGCCGAAACCGGCTACACCATTCCGACGCCCATTCAGGCGCAAGCCATCCCCGTCGTGGTGGAAGGGCGCGACGTCATGGGCGCCGCCCAAACCGGCACCGGCAAGACGGCCGCGTTCACCGTGCCCATCCTGCACCGCCTGATGCCGCTGGCCAACACCAGCGCCTCGCCCGCGCGCCACCCGGTGCGCGCGCTGATCCTCACGCCCACGCGCGAGCTGGCCGACCAGGTGTTCGAAAGCGTCAAGCGCTACAGCAAGCAAACGCCCCTGCGTTCCGCCGTGGTGTTCGGTGGCGTGGATATCGGTCCGCAAAAAGAAGCGCTGCGTCGCGGCTGCGAAATCCTGGTGGCCACGCCCGGCCGCCTGCTGGACCACGTCGAACAAAAGAACGTGAACCTGAGCCAGGTCGGCATCCTGGTGCTGGACGAAGCGGACCGCATGCTGGACATGGGCTTTCTGCCCGACCTGGAACGCATCATCCGCCTGCTGCCCGCGCAGCGTCAGGGCCTGCTGTTTTCGGCCACGTTCAGCAACGAAATCCGCAAACTGGGCCGTTCGTACCTGAACCAGCCGGTCGAGATCGAAGTCGCGGCGCGCAATGCCACGGCCACCACCATCACGCAGATCGCCTACAAGATGTCCAGCGACGCCAAGCGCGCCGCCGTCGTGCATCTGGTGAAGTCGCGCGGCCTGAAGCAGGTGATCGTGTTTTCGAACACCAAGATCGGCACGGCCCGGCTGGCCCGCGAACTTGAACGCGATGGCGTCAAGGCCGAATCGATTCACGGCGACAAGACCCAGGCCGACCGCATGAAGGCGCTGGAAGCCTTCAAGGCCGGCGACCTGGAAGTGCTGGTGGCCACCGACGTGGCCGCGCGCGGCCTGGACGTGGCCGGCGTGCCTTGCGTCATCAACTATGACCTGCCGTACAACGCCGAAGACTACGTGCACCGCATTGGCCGGACCGGCCGCGCGGGCGCATCGGGCGAAGCCATTGCGCTGTTCACGCCGGATGAAGAACGTTTCCTGCTCGACATCGAAAAGCTGATCAAGCGCGAAGTGCCGCGCGGCACGCTGGACTTGCCGGCCGACGCCGTGGCGCGCAGCCATCGCCGCAGCGAAGACCGCCCGTCGTCCTCGTCCTCGTCCTCGCGCGAGGGTCGTGAATCAAGCCGTGAAGGAAGCCGTGGCGACCGCGGTGGCCGTTCATCCGATCGCCGCTCGGGCTACACGTCAGGCGGCTCGCGCCAACCGGTGGATGATTTCTTCCTGAAGCCCTACGAGCCCTCGGCGTCGTCTTCGTCCGAGCAAGAACCCGCGCCCAAGAACGACAGCGGTTCGTCGTCGCCCAAGCGCCAGGTGGCAGTGTTGCTGGGCGGCTCGCGCAAGAACTGATCGCCGCCCCGCGCCGCATAAAAAAAACCCGCAACGCCGTTTGGCCTTGCGGGTTTTTTTGTCGGTGCCGGGAATCAGGCGGCTAGCAGTTTTGGCAGATCGGGTAATTCGGAACTGACTGCCGGGCTGTTCGCGTCCACGCTTTCAATCAAGCGTTCCAGATGGCCGATGTGCGGCAACATGGGGCCATAGAACACCACGCGCGACCCGATTTGCACCAGCAGAGTCGGGAAGTTCTCGACATCGATATCGCCCAGCAGTTCGGCATGGTCTTCGATGTCTATCCAGGCGAACACGTGCTGCGGCAGGGCGTCTGCCAACGCCTCAAGCTTGGGCTTGTACTGTTCGCAGGTGTCGCACCAGGCCGCGCAGAAGCAGGCGATGAGCCAGGTGTCGGGGGTTGCGCTTAGCCGCGCGCGCAAGGCGGCCAGGTCAGAGCCGGGTACGAGTAGAGACATGTGAGCAGATCGGGGCGTGTTTGACTATCATACCCGGGATGTCCACCCCCTTTTTCAAGCTCTTATGACCGCTTTACGCCCCGATACCGCCGCGCCCGGCAATGGCCGATTCTCTGGCGCCGGCACGGGCGCCGTCAGCGTTGGCCAGGCGTTCAAGCGCGCGCTGGTGTCGCAATGCCATCCCACGATGCTGTTCGCGGTGCTGCTGCCGTTCCTGATTGCGCTGGTTGGCGCGTTCCTGTTGCTGTATCTGTTCTGGACGCCGTTGACCGACTGGCTGCGCGCCGAGGTGTCCCACTGGGACATGGTGAATCGCGCCGATGAATGGATGATCGCAATGGGCCTGTTTTCGCTCAAGATCTATCTCATCCCCGTCATTGCCGCCGCCATTTTGCTGCCCGTGTCCGGCATCCTGGGCCTGGCCATTGCCGCTGTTTTCGTGATGCCGCTTGTGCTGCGCCACGTGGGGCAGCGCGAATATGCCAGCGTGACGCCGCAGGGCAAGTTCTCGACGGCGGTCAGCGTATGGAACGCCATCTGGGTATCGGCCGCCTTCGCCGCCGGCTGGGTGCTGACGCTGCCCTTGTGGCTGGTGCCGCCCATGGCGATCATCCTGTCGATCTTCTGGTGGGCCTTTGCTTTTTCGCGGATGATGCGCGTGGACGCCATCGTGGAACACGCCAGCCCCGAAGAACGCAAGCTGATCCTGGAACGCAACAACGGCGGCTTCTGGACCATCGGGCTTATTTGCTCACTGCTGAACTTGCTGCCGCCCGCCTGGATTATCCTGCCGGTGTTTTCGGCGCTGGTCTACGCGCACTACGGCCTGGAAGCGCTTCGGCGTTTGCGCCAGGATCGTGTCATCGAAGCCTGACCGGCATTTAACCCTTACCGTTTTGGAACTGGACATGGCCGCAGAATCCGCCGCCCGTCGCATCGGTCTTATCATCGTTGGCGACGAAATCCTCTCGGGCCGCCGTCAGGACAAGCATTTTTCAAAGGTCGTCGAGCTCCTCAGTGCTCGCGGCATGCAACTGGGTTGGGCCGAATTCCTGCCCGACGACCGCGACACACTGGTGGCGGCCTACAAGCGCAGCTTCGCCACGGGCGACGTCGTGTTCTCCTGCGGCGGCATCGGCGGCACGCCTGATGACCACACCCGCCAAGCCGCCGCTGCCGCGCTGGGCTTGCCATTGGCGCTGCACCCGGAGGCCGAGCAGGCGATTGCGCTGCGCACCGCCGAAATGGCGGCCAAGGGCCAGGGCACGGCCGACATGAGCGCGCCGGAAAACCAGCAGCGCCTGCAAATGGGCGTGTTTCCGCAAGGCTGCGAGATCGTTCCCAACCCGTACAACCGTATTCCGGGCTTCTTCATCCACGACCACACCTTCGTACCCGGCTTTCCCGTGATGGCCTGGCCGATGCTGGAATGGACCCTGGACACGCGCTATCGTGCGCTGCAACATGTGCGCGCCCATGTCGAGCATTCTTTCCTGGTGTTCAGCATGCCCGAATCGCGCATCACGCCGGCTATGGTCAGCGTGGAAAGCCGCTGGCCCGACGTGCGCGCCTTCAGCCTGCCCAGCGTGGGCGAAGCGGGCGGAACGCCCCATATTGAGCTGGGCGTCAAAGGGGAACCGGCGGCCGCCGCCGAGGCGCTGGAGTTCCTGCGCGCCGAGGTGCTGCGCCTGGGCGGAAAGCTGGCGCCGCCTGCGGCGGCTTGATCTCGTCGCAAAAAAGCCATTGCAAAATGGCGTCTTAAATTTCACAATACGGGAAAGAACTGTTTGCTGCGTTGCCGCAAGGCCGGTCCTTTACGGCGTTGCGGCGCGAGCCTATCTCCCCCTATGCCCCGTCTGACGACACCCCGCACTCCCCTGGACGCCGAGACCGAAGGCGCGTCCGGCCACCCCATCGCCATCCAGGTCATCGAGCGAGCCATGCGCCTGCTTGACGCCCTGGCCGCGCAGCAAGACCCGGTCACCCTCAAGGAATTGTCGGCCACCACCGGCCTGCATGCCTCGACCGCGCACCGCATCCTGAACGACCTGGTCGTCGGACGCTACGTTGAACGCGTGGACAACGGCCTGTATCAGCTGGGCATGCGCCTGCTGGAATTGGGGTCGCTGGTGAAAGGGCGGCTGAACGTTCGCGAAGCGGCCATTTCCGCCATGCGGTCCCTGCACAAGCTAACGGGGCAGACCATCAACCTGTCGGTCCAGCAGGGCGACGAAATCGTCTATATCGACCGCGCCTGGAGCGAGCGCTCGGGCATGCAGGTGGTGCGTGCCATTGGCGGCCGTGCCCCGCTGCACCTGACCTCGACCGGCAAGCTGTTCCTGTCCACCGGCGATGCGCGCCAAGTGCGCGCGTACGCGCTGCGCACTGGCCTGGCCGGCCACACGCGCAACAGCCTGACCGACCTGGATCGCCTGGAACGTGAACTGGCGTTGGTGCGGCGCCATGGGTACGCCCGCGACAACGAAGAACTGGAGCTGGGCGTGCGTTGCATCGCCGCCGGCATTTTTGACGATACCGGCAAGCTGGTGGCGGGGCTGTCCATCTCGGCCCCGGCCGAACGCTTGCAGGATGACTGGATACGCGCGCTGGTCGATACCGCCGCCAGCATTTCCGAGGCGCTCGGCTACGAACCCTCGGTGTCCACCGGGTTCAACGGCTTGGGCATGGCGGCGGAAGCCTTGCGGCCCTGAGCAGTCCGCGCCCGCGCCGGTCCGGACCATGAAAAAAGCCCCTTTCGGGGCTTTTTTGCCATTCGGCCAGGGTCGGCCGTCAGCGTCAGCTTATTGCTGCTCGACGCCTGCCTTCTTGAACAGCTCGGCCCATTGCGGAACCTGCTGCTTGACCTTGGCCTCAAGTGCCTGCGGGTTGGCTTCGGCCGTCAGCACCGTGGCACCAAGCTGCTTCATGCGTTCCTGGAACTTCGGGTCGGCCAGGCCGGCCTGCAAGCTCTTGATCAGCTTGTCCACCACCGGCTTGGGCGTGCCCTTGGGCACCCACATCCCGTGCCAGATGCCCACTTCGAAACCCTTGTAGCCGGATTCGTCCATGGTCGGCAGCTTGTCCAGCGTGGGCACGCGCTTCAGGCTGGTCACGGCATAGGCCTTGACCTTGCCGCTTTCGATCTGCTGCGTCGTGTTGGTGGTCTGGTCGCACAGCAGGTCGACCTGCTTGCCCAGCAAATCGTTCATGGCGGGCGCGGTGCCCTTGTACGGAATCGTCAGCAGCTGGACGCCCAGCGCTTCCACCAGCATGGTGCCGCACAGGTGGCTGGCCGCGCCGATGCCGGCGTTGGCCAGCGAGACCTTGTCCTTGTTCTGTTTGACGTATTCGGCCAGTTCCTTGATGTTGTTCGGCGGGAAGTCCGAACGCGCGATGATGGTCATGGGCACGTCGACCACCAGGCCGATGGGCTCAAAGCTCTTGTACGGGTCGTAGCCGGGGTTCTTGTACAGGGACGGCGCCGTGGAGAAGCCGGCGTGCATCAGCAGAATGGAATAGCCATCGGGCTGGGCGCGCGCAACCTGCGTGGTGCCGATGGTGCCGCCGGCACCGCCCTTGTTCTCAACCACGACCGTCTGTCCCAGGCTCGGCCGCATGGCTTCAGCCAGCGATCGGGCGACGTTGTCGGTCGGGCCGCCTGCGGCGAACGGCACCACCATATTGATGGGGCGTTCCGGAAATTCCGCTTGGGCGGCGCCAGCCGCGAACATGGCGCTGGCCGCGAGCAGGGCCGTAAGCGTGCGGGGAATAAAGGTCATGAAGTCTCCAATTGCAGGGTTTTGCTTGCTGCGATTTAGTTTTTGGCCGCTGACTTATGGATTGTTTTTTCTGTCATCAGCGTGAAAGCAGTTTAGAAAAGAATTGATACGCCGTCATGTCGGGTTTTTCCCGAAGCAGGGCAAAACCTTGTTCTGGATCAATGGCGTGCACGCGCCTGCACCGTTAAAGTGCAAATACTTGTTGCGTTGCACAAAAACTGCTTGACAGCAATTTGTGGCAGTCTAGAATGTGAATTGTGCAGTGCATCAAACGGGCCGGCGGTAGCTTGTAGTACCAGTTTCCGCGCACGTTCCTATTTCTCGTCGCAGACACCAATCCTTCTTGCCGGAAAGCTTCCGGCTACCCCTAAAGGAGCATTCTATGAGCGCAATTCCGCAGCAAGTCCTGGATCGCCAAAAGGCAAGCATCAACACTTTTGTGGCTGCCCAGTCCGCCGTTTTCGCCGGCTTTGAAAAGCTGGTTGAGCTGAACATGAAGGTTGTGCGCGCCACGCTGGACGAAGTCGCCCAGAAGTCGCAACAAGCCTCTGAAGTCAAGGATCCGCAGGAAGCCGCCGCGTTTGCGTCGGGCCTGCTGCAGCCGGGCGCTGAAAAGGCCATGGCTTACACCAAGCACGTGTACGACATCGTTGCCGGCGTGCAAGGCAGCCTGGTCAAGCTGACCGAAGAGCAAATCGCTGAAAGCCAGCAGCAACTGAGCGAAGCCGTCGACCAACTGTCGAAGAACGCTCCGGCCGGTTCGGAAAGCGCCGTTGCCCTGATCAAGTCCTCGCTGGCCACCGCGACCAGCGCCTACGACTCCGTGACCAAGGCTGCCAAGCAGGCCGCTGAAGTCGCCGAATCGAACCTGAATGCCGCCGCCAACGCGACCTTCAAGGCTGCGACGGATGCTGCCGACGCCGCCACCAAGGTTGCCAGCCGTAGCCGTCGCACCGCCTGAGTCCTGGCGCGCGATGCTGCGCAAATCGCAGTAATGTAGTACTGTTGAGTGACAGAGCAGAGCTGGAATTAGGGCCACCCACCGGGTGGCCCCTTTTTTTTGTCCCGCATTTTGCGCTGCGCGCCGCGAGCGTGGGGAGGCAGCGTTCAGCGCTTTGCCGTAGCCCGCACGCATTCGCCCACCAGGGCGGGGCCCCGGTAGATCAAGCCGGTGTACAGCTGCACGGCATCCGCCCCGGCGTCCATCTTTTCGCGGGCCTGTGCGCCCGACAACACGCCGCCCACTCCGATAATCGCCAGGCTGTTACCCAGCTGAGCCTTCAGGCGGCGAATCACTTTCAATGACAGCTCGTGCACCGGCGCGCCCGACAGGCCGCCGGCTTCTTCGGCATGCGCTTGGCCGGTGACCGCATCGCGCGACAGCGTGGTGTTGGTGGCGATGACGCCGTCAATGCCATGGCGGGGCAGCGTGTCAGCGATGGCGTCGATCTGTTCTTCGGTCAGGTCGGGGGCGATCTTTACCGCCATGGGCACGCGGCGCTGGTGCTGGTCTTCCAGCGCACGGCGCTTGTCGGCCAACTGCCCGAGCAAGGCCGAGAGCTCGTCCCCGCTTTGCAGCGCGCGCAAATTCTTGGTGTTGGGCGACGAAATATTCACCGTCACGTAATCGGCATGCGGGTACACGCCCTCCAGCCCGATCAGGTAGTCATCAGCGGCGCGCTCGATCGGCGTGTCCGCGTTCTTTCCAATATTCAGGCCCAGGATGCCGCCTTGCTTGCGCCACTGGCTGCGCTGCACGTTCGCCAGGAACGCGGGCAGGCCCTGGTTGTTGAAGCCCAGCCGGTTGATCAGCGCGTTGGCGCGCGGCAGGCGGAACATACGCGGCTTGGGGTTGCCGGGTTGCGCGCGAGGCGTCACGGTGCCGACTTCAATGAAACCAAAGCCCAGGTTACCCAGCGCGTCGATATAGGCGCCGTTCTTGTCCAGCCCCGCCGCCAGCCCGATGGGGTTGGCCAGCCGCATGCCCATCAGCGTGCTAGGCGCCGAGGGCTGCGCATGCATCAGCTTGCGCGTCGCGCCGCATTCATAGGCGCGTTGCAGGCCCGACAGCGTGACTTCGTGGGCGGTTTCCGCGTCCATGGCAAAAAGCGCCGGGCGGGCCAGGGGGTAGGCGTGGAAGAGGATAGACATGGGGCGGAATTGTAGAGCCAATTTCGCCGCGCTTGCCGCAATCGGGCCGCGCACCGTACGGCACGATCAAAGGGACAGGTAGTCCTGATTCCGCCATTCCCCGTCGACAAGAAACTGCGCGGGTTGGAAGCTGGACTTGTAAGACATCTTGCGGCTTTCGGCGATCCAGTAGCCCAGGTACAGCCACGGCAGGTTCAACGTGCGGCACTGCTCGATCTGCCACAGGATGCTGTAGGTGCCCAGGCTGCCCTCGATATCGGGGTCGTAAAAGGTATAGACCGACGACAGCCCGTCATCCAGCACGTCGATGATGGACACCATCATCAGCACACCGTCCGCGTCGCGAAATTCAACCAGCCGCGTGTTGACCCGGCTGGTCAGCAGAAACTGCGCATATTGCGTGCGGCTGTCCTCGTCCATGCCGCCGCCTGGATGCCGGCCTTGCTGGTAGCGCGTATACAGCCGGTAGTGCTCGGGCGACCACGCCAATTCCGCAACGAACGACTGCAACGATTGGTGATCGCGCCACGCCCGCCGCTGGCTGCGGTTGGGGGCAAAGCCCGACGTGTCGACACGCACCGGCACGCAGGCATGGCAGTTGTCGCAATGGGGACGGTACGTGAACAGCCCGCTGCGGCGAAAGCCCTGTTCGACCAGTTGGGAATAGGTGCCCGCGTTGATCAGATGCCCGGGCGCGGCAACCTGCGACCGCGCCTGGCGGCCCGGCAGGTAGCTGCACGGGTAAGGCGCGGTTGCATAGAACTGCAGCGTGGAGAAGGGAAGTTCTTTGAGCTGGCTCATGGGGAAGTGCGCATCGCGCGGTACGTCCGCGACGCGATGGCTACATATTAACGCTTAAGTGGCGTTGCATCGGACGCTGAATCCCGCGTCGGTTCCGCTGCCTGGTGGGGTGTGGAACGGGTCGCGGGCAACAGGCGGCCCAGGCTGTCCAGCGTGCCCGGCGCCCAGAAAATCGGGGGCTGGGCGGTGGCCCGGCGTACATGTTGCAGGAACTGCGCGCGCGGTATCGGGCGTGCGCCCAGGCTGGCCAGATGCTGGGTCTGCTGCTGGCAATCGATGCGCTCGACGCCTTGCGCGGCCAGGTAGCGAACCAGGTACGCCAGCGCGATCTTCGACGCGTTAGGGGCGAGCGTAAACATGGATTCGCCAAAGAACATGCGCCCCAGGCTGATGCCGTACAGGCCACCGGCGAGCTCGCCGTCGATCCAGGTTTCGATGCTGTGCACGTAGCCCGCCCGGTGCCATTCGGCATACGCCTGCTGCATGGCGGCGGTGATCCAGGTGCCCGGTTGGCCGTCACGCGGCGCGGCGCATTGCGCCATGACCCTCGAAAACACCGTGTCGACACGCACTTGCACGCGCGGCTGGGCGTCGATTTCCTGCGCTGCGATCTGCCGCAGCAGCTTACGCAGCGAATGGGACGGCGAAAAATCCTTGGTGGCCAGCACCATGCGCGGGTCGGGGCTCCACCACAGCACGGGCTCGCCTTCGGAATACCAGGGAAAGATGCCGTTCGAGTAAGCCTGGATCAGCCTGTCCATCGACAGGTCCGCGCCGGCCGCAAGCAGGCCGTCGGGTTCCGTCAGCGCATATTCCGCTGGCGGAAACGGGGTGTCGACGGCAAGCCAGGGCAGCTTCAACGGTGCGATTCTAGGGTGTAGTGATGGGGCACGAACGCGCCTTGGCGTCGGTCGTCGAAGTAGTGTTGCAAGGTCGTTACCACCGTGCGAAACGCCAGGTCGTCCCAGGGAATGTCGGCTTCGTCGTACCAGCGTGCTTCCAGGCTTTCTGGGCCGGGGTCCAGTTCGGGGCCTAGCGCCTGGGCCAGATAGAACACGTGCACCTGGTCGATCTGCGGCAGGTCGATCATGGTGTAGAGCTCGCCAAGCTGAATGCGCGCGCCGGACTCTTCCAGCGTTTCGCGGGCCGCGCCTTGTGCCGTGCTTTCGCCCAATTCCATGAAACCCGCCGGCAGCGTCCAGGTGTTGTAGCGCGGTTCGATCGCACGGCGGCAGAGCAGTACGCGGTTTTCCCACACGGGCACCGTGCCAACCACCAACCGCGGGTTCTGGTAGTGGATCGCGCCGCAGTGATCGCAGACGTCGCGCTCACGGTTGTCGCCTTCCGGCACCCGGCGGGTGATGGGCGTGGCGCACTGGCTGCAAAAAAGCGAACGGCGGGGGGCGGGGAAGTATTCGATGGACGGTTTCGCGGTCATGGGTAGGATTCTAACGGCTGCGGCGCGCCGTGGCGCGTCCCCCTGGGGTGGCCGGCGCACTGCCGCCAAACCGCTCTTCAAGATGCTCGACAAAAGAGCGGACCTTGGGCGACAGGAAGCGGCGATGCGGATAGATGGCGTACATGGAGATGGGTGTGTGCGCATAGTCGGCCAGCAAGGCCACCAGGCGCCCCGCGCGAATGTCGTCGCCGACCAGGAATTCGGGTTGCAGGATAACGCCGTGGCCCGCCAGCGCCGCCGTGCGCAGTACATCGCCGTTATTGGCGCGCAGCGCTGCGTTCACCCGAACCAGATGCGTCACGCCGTCCTTCTCGAAATGCCATTCATTGCCGGTGCTGGCGTAGGAATAGTGCAGGCAGCGATGCTGCTTCAAGTCTTCCGGGGTGGTCGGCGTGCCGTGCTGCTTCAGGTAGGCCGGCGCCGCGCAGACCAGCAACTGCTGAGGCGCCAGCGGGCGCGCAACCAACGATGAATCCTGAAGCGGACCGATACGCACCGCCACGTCGTAGCCGTCCTCGACCAGATCCACCACGCGGTCGTTCAGGTCCAGGTCGATGATGACGTCGGGATAACGTTGCAGGTATTCGGCAATGGCCGGCCCCAGGTGCAGGATGCCGAACGACACGGGCGCGCTGACGCGCAAACGGCCGCTGGGGCGCTGGCCTTCGGCCTGTAGCGACAGCTCCAGGTCGGCGACTTCCGCCAGGATCGGCCGGACGCGCTCGTAGAAGGCGCGCCCCGCGTCCGTCATGCTGAGTTTGCGGGTGGTGCGGTTCAACAGGCGCACGCCGTACTTCTGTTCCAGGTAGGCGATCTGCCGCGTCACGACCGAACGCGCCTGGCCCATCTTGTCGGCGGCTGCCGCGAACGGGCCAAGCTCGACGACCTTGGCGTAGGTCTGCATGGCGGTGTGAGTGTCCAAGATTGTTTCCTATCGGGGAACAATAATTTGCAATTCTGCCTATTTATCTTTGTTTTTGGAATCGTAAGAATGGCGGCCTGATGCATCGTCCGGTCTTGGACGATCCGCGCTACCCAGAAGGATTTGCCATGATCGATACCCGTACCGCTCCCTATGCCGCGCTGTTACTGCGCGTGGCGCTTGGCGTCATGTTCCTGGCCCACGGCCTGACCAAGCTGCTGGTCTTCACGCTGCCCGGCACCGCCCAGTTCTTCGCCAAGATCGGCTTTGCCGGCTGGCTGGCCTATCCGGTCACGTTCTTTGAAGTGGGCGCGGGCGTGCTGCTTATCCTGGGCATCGTGCCCCGCTGGGTGGCGGCCATTGCGGTGGTGCAGTTGTTCGTAGCGTCGACCGTGCACTTTGGCAACGGCTGGGGCTTTGGCAACGCGGGCGGCGGCTGGGAATATCCCATCTTCCTGACCGTGGCGGCCGCCGTGCTGATGCTGCTGGGCGATGGCAAATTTGCCCTGGTCAAAAGCGGCCGGGGCTGATTCCCGCAACGCCTTGTGTTGCCAGGTAGCCGCCCCGTGTTGCCCCGCCGCAGTTCTGGCGCTACGCGGCCGGATTTGGCTCGAAGCCCAGGCGGCGCGCCACCTCCTGCCGCGTGATCGCGCGCAGCGGCGCGGGGGCGTAGGCGCCCGGCCATGACACGGTGATCTCAGCGTCAGGCGCCAAGCTTGCCAGGGCGTCCAGGACCGGCGCGCCGTCCTTGGCCGACAGTTTTTCCAGTAGGGCGGGCAGATCACGGTCCAGCACCAGCCCGGCGCCCGCCGGCGTGGACGCATATAGCTGGCCGCCATCGTCCAGCCACCAGGCGCTGACGGCGTCGACCGCCGCATCCGTGTGCGTGCGCAACCCGTGATTGTCGTCGTTCAGGCGCAGCACGAAGGGCGCGCCATCCAGCCGCACGAACACGCGTTGCGGGCCGTTCTGGAAAAACCAGCGGCCCGCGTCATCGTGTTCATAATTCCGATTCATGAAATCCAGGATCTGGGCATTGGTGATGGATTCGCCCGGCCCGCCTTGCGCAGCCTGCCCCTGCGGATGCAGTCGCCAGCGCCCACGCCCGTCCAGCGACAGCCAGCCATACACGGCCGGCACGTTGGGCCAGCGGGCAATGGCGTCCTTTACCGATTGATCCATGTTCAGGGCCGGATGATGATTGAAGGCGGGGTGATGACGATGGCAGGCGCGGGCATCGGCATCACGACCTGCGGCGCGGCGTAATAGCCTTCGCGATAGTCATCGCGGCACTTGCGCTTTTCCTGATATTCGCCGTTGCGCTTCCATTTGCGCTCGACCTTGCACGCGCCATCCCAGTACTTTTCTTTGTACTCACGCCCATGGCGATGATGATGGCGGTCGGAGTCGGCTTCGGCCGCTATCGGCGCCAACGTCAACATCGCGGCGGCGGACAGGGCAAGCACGGGGGAACGAGCGCGAAAATTCAGAATGCGGTGCATAGTGTCGACGTCAATGGAAAACGGCGTCACCTTAGCAATCATTCGATTGTCAGCGCGTAGGGATGCGTAACGAGATGCTGGGGGGAGGGGGGAAAGATGCTGGAGGCGCAAGCCGGAATCGAACCGACGTACACGGATTTGCAATCCGCTGCATAACCACTCTGCCATTGCGCCAGCACTTGCAAGAAAAAAGGAAGCGCGGTGTTGGCCGATGCTTCCTTCTTGTATTTGGAGCGGGAGACGAGTCTCGAACTCGCGACCTCAACCTTGGCAAGGTTGCGCTCTACCAACTGAGCTACTCCCGCGGGGTACTGCTTACAGCCATTGCTTATGCTGTATTCCTGCTTTGCCGAAGGAAATTCCTGTTGGAACCGCCACCGGTTTTGGTGAAGTTTGAGAAGCTTTTCTCAAAGGCCGTGTCCACCAAAGACAGCGATTATACACAGAATTTCAGGCTTGTGTAGCGGGGCGCGTGGGGCGAAGAAAAAAAGCGTCGGGCCCGGTTTCCGCGCCTATCGCCGAGGCAAAACCCGGCCCATGGGCGTCATGGTCGAACGTGCGGGGATTGCGGCGTTCCGAGCTGGGCGCCGCGCCATAGACCGCGCGGTAGGTCTTGCTGAAATGGCAAGGCGATTGAAATCCGCATGCGGTGGTGATGTGGGTGATCGACATCGGCGTCTGCCGCAGCAGTGCCCGCGCATGCCGCAGGCGCAGGCTCAGATAATGTTGCTTGGGCGTCGTACCCAGGTGCTCGCGGAACAGGCGTTGCAGTTGCCGCTGCGATGCGCCCGACAATTGCGCCAGTTCCTCCAGCGACAGCGGCTCTTTCAGATTGACCTCCATCAGCGCGATGACCTCTGCCAGCGCGGGATGCGAGGCGGGCATGCGAATCGACGTCGGCATGCGTTGCCTGTCCTTGTGGTCGCGCACGTGCCCGATGGTGAATTGGTTAGCGATCAGCGCGACGATGGCGGGTCCCACGGATTCGCCCACCAGGTTAAGCATCATGTCCAGCGGCGCGGTGCCGCCTGTACAGGTGATGCGGTCGCGATCGATAACGAACAGCTTGTGCGACAGCCTGCTATGCGGAAATTCGCTGCGCAGCGCGACCAGGTCTTCCCAGTGCATGGCGCAGGTATAGCCGTTGAGCAGACCGGCCTGCATCAGCGTGTGCGCGCCGGTGCACAGGCTGCCCAACGTGACGTCGCACGCCGCCAGGCGCCGCAGCCAGTCTCGCGTGGCCGGGTCGTTGTCCACGCGGTTGCGCTTGCCGCCGCAAACGAACACGGCGTCGGGCAAAGTGGCCTCGTCCAGCACGTCGGCGTGCACCTGCAAGCCATTGCTGGCCGTGACGGGCCCGCATGACGGCGCTACCACCGACCAACGGTAATACTGCCGGCCCAACAGGTGGTTGGCCATGCGCAGCACTTCAATCGCTGTCGAGAACGACAGCATCGTGAACTGCGGCAAGGGCAGGAAACCGAAGTGGCGCAAGTGCCGGCGATCACGGTTCGGCGAACGTGCAGTCATGGCTAGGCTCCTTGGTAGGAATACACGGACTGAATGCCGGTACTGACCTTCCGGCAGTTGACCGTTGCAATCGTAGGCCAGCCGGACGCGTCTGCCCTTAGGAACAATACGAAAATTGCAGAGGATTACGACATATGCCTTTGCGCGCTGTGCGACCCCCTGTCGCAATCGGACAAGATGTGGTCCGGTTCAGATAACAGTGCACATGACCTTTAAGAAAGAATGCTTCACAGGCCCCGCTTACGCCGGATTCTTGAACGTCATTGCTCCTTCAGGCAGGTCGACATGTTCCAGTCTTCATCCCCGTTCTTCTCATCGCCGCTCGACAAGCGCGATCCCGTCGTGATGGCCATGCAGGACCGGGAACTGCGCCGCCAGCAAACCCAGATCGAGCTGATCGCGTCCGAAAACCTGGTGTCGCGCGCCGTGTTGCAAGCGCAGGGTTCGGTGCTGACCAACAAGTACGCCGAAGGCTACGTCGGCCGGCGCTATTACGGCGGCTGCGACCACGTGGACGAGGTCGAGTCGCTGGCGCTGCTGCGCGTACGCGAACTGTTTCACGCCGACTACGCCAACGTGCAACCGCATTCCGGCGCGCAGGCCAACGGCGCGGTGATGCTGGCGCTGCTGGAACCCGGCGACACCGTGCTGGGCATGTCGCTGGATGCCGGCGGGCACCTGACCCACGGCGCACGGCCGGCAATGTCGGGCAAGTGGTTCAACGCGGTGCAGTACGGCGTGCGCCGGGAAGACAGCCTGATCGATTACGACGAGGTCCGGCGACTGGCGCTGGAGCATCGGCCCAAGCTCATCATCGCGGGGTTTTCCGCCTACCCCAGGCAGCCGGACTTTGCCCGCTTTCGCCAGATCGCCGACGAGGCCGGCGCCATGCTGATGGTCGACATGGCGCATATCGCGGGCCTGGTGGCGGCGGGCAGGCACCCCAGCCCGGTGCCGCACGCACATGTCGTCACGTCCACCACGCACAAGACCCTGCGCGGCCCGCGCGGCGGCTTCATCCTGACCAATGACGGCGCCATCGCCAAGAAGATCAATTCCGCCGTGTTTCCCGGCTTGCAGGGCGGACCCCTGATGCACGTGGTGGCGGCCAAGGCGGTGGCCTTCGGCGAGGCGCTGCATACGGACTTCAAACGCTACATCGACCGCGTGCTGGCAAACGCCGACGTGCTGGGCGACGTGCTGCGTGAAGGCGGCATCGACCTGGTTTCCGGCGGCACCGACAACCACCTGCTGCTGCTCGACCTGCGTTCCAAGGGGCTGACCGGCGCGCATGTCGAGCGCACGCTGGAACGCGCCGGCATCACGTGCAACAAGAACGGCATTCCGTTCGACACGCAAAAGCCGTCGGTCACTTCCGGCATCCGGCTGGGCACGCCGGCCGCCACCTCGCGCGGGTTTGGCGAAGACGAGTTTCGCGCCGTGGGCGAAATGATCGTGCATGTCGTGGACATGCTGGCCACCAGCCCCGACGAACACGAAGCAACCGAACGACGCATTCGAGCTGAAGTCCACGCGCTGTGCCAGCGCCATCCCATCTACTAAGCGGCACAACATCGGGGGGGAAATCCCATGGCTACGCTGCATCAGAAAAGCATGGTTATCGACGGCCTGATCATCTCGAAATGGGACCGGTCCGTTTTTGAAGACATGAAGCAAGGCGGCCTGACCGCGGCCAACTGCACGGTGTCGGTGTGGGAAGGGTTCGAGCAAACGGTCTCGAACATTGCCGCCATGAAAGCCCTGATCCGCGCCAACGACGATCTGGCCACGTTGGTGCGCACCACGGACGATATCCGCCGCGCCAAGCGCGACGGCAAGACGGGCATCATTCTTGGCTTTCAGAACGGCCAGGCGTTCGAAGACAATCTGGGCGCCATCGAAGCTTTTGCCGACATGGGCGTGCGCGTGGTCCAGCTTTGCTACAACACGCAGAACCTGATCGGCACCGGCTGCTATGAGCGCGACGGCGGCTTGTCCGGTTACGGCCGCGAAGTCATCGCCGAGATGAACCGCGTCGGCATCATGGTTGACCTGTCGCACGTGGGCGCCCAAACCTCCGAAGAAGCGATCCTGGCATCGACCCGGCCCGTTTGCTATTCGCACTGCCTGCCGGCGGGCCTGAAAGAACACCCGCGCAATAAAAGCGACGCGCAACTGCGGTTTATCGCGGAACGCGGCGGCTTCATCGGCGTGACGATGTTCCCGCCGTTCCTCAAGCGCGGCGTGCAAGCCACGGTGGACGACTACGTCGAAGCCATCGGCTACGTCGTGAATCTGGTGGGCGAAGACGCGGTGGGCATCGGCACCGATTTCACCCAAGGCTACGGACAGCCGTTTTTTGATTGGCTGACGCATGACAAGGGCCGGTACCGCCGGCTGACGGACTTCGGTGCCATCCGCAACCCCGAAGGCATCCAGACGATAGGCCAATTTCCCAACCTAACCGATGCGATGCAGCGCGCGGGCTGGAGCGAAATCTACATCCGAAAAATACTGGGCGAAAACTGGCTGCGCGTGTTTGGCGACGTCTGGCCTGCCGACGCGCCGGCGGCTTAAGGAGCAACCAACATGAATCCCCAGCTTCCGATCGACGTCAACGAACAGACGGGCGTGTGGAGCACGGACGGCATGCCGATGCTGTATGTGCCGCGCCATTTCTTCATCAACAACCACACGGCGGTAGAGGCGGCGTTGGGCCGGGAGGCCTATGCGCGCATTCTGTACGACGCCGGGCACCGCTCGGCCTACCACTGGTGCAATGAAGAGTCGCGCGAGCATCGCCTGAGCGGGCTGGCGGTTTATGAACACTACCTGATGCGGCTGTCGCAGCGCGGCTGGGGGCTGTTCCGGCTGACGGACGCGGACCCCACCGCGATGACGGCGCGCATCGTGCTGCGCCATTCCGCATTCGTGCTGGGCCAGCCCCAGGGCGAGGGCAAGCGCTGCCACATGTTTTCCGGATGGTTCGCGGGGGCGATGGACTGGGTGGCCGACCAGCACGGCGGCGCCACGCGCGCCCAGTGCGTGGAAAGCCAATGCGCCGCCGAAGGGCACGCGCACTGCGAGTTCACCGTTAGCCCCATCACCTGAGGCCGGCATGCGTTATCCCCACCTGTTTGCGCCACTGACGCTGAACCGCCTGGTGCTGCGCAATCGCATCGTCAGCACCGCGCACGCCGAAGTGCACGCGGACCCGGGCGGTTTGCCGGGCGACCGCTACATTGCCTACTACGAAGAAAAGGCCAAGGGCGGCCTTGGCCTGGCCATCTGCGGCGGCTCCAGCCCCGTGTCGCTGGATAGCCCGCAAGGGTGGTGGCGGTCGGTCAACCTGACCACCGACCGCGTCATCGAACCGTTGGCCAGACTTAGCGAAGCCATGCATCGCCACGGCGCCAAGGTGATGATCCAGGCAACGCACATGGGCCGGCGTTCGGCATGGCACGGGGAGCATTGGCCGCACTTGCTGTCGCCGTCCGGTGTGCGCGAGCCCGTGCATCGGGGCAACGCCAAGACGATTGAAGTCGAAGAGATCGGCCGCATCATCAGCGACTTTGCCGCCGCGGCAAAGCGGGTGCAGCAGGCCGGCATGGACGGCATCGAGATATCCGCCGCGCACCAGCATCTGATCGACCAGTTCTGGAGCCCGCGCACCAACTTTCGCACCGACGCCTATGGCGGCAGCTTGCGCAACCGCCTGCGCTTCGGGCTGGACGTGCTGCACGCCGTGCGCGAGGCGGTCGGCGCCGATTTCTGCGTGGGCCTGCGCATGTGCGGCGACGAATTCCACGACGATGGGCTCGACCACGAGGCGCTGCGCGAAATTGCCCAGGCCATGGCGGACACCGGCCTGATCGATTACCTGGGCGTCATCGGCTCCGGTGCCGACACGCACAATTCCCTGGCCAACTGCATGCCGCCGATGGCGTTGCCCCCCGAACCCTTCGCCCACCTGGCGGCCGGCATCAAGTCGGTAGTGCGGATACCGGTGATGCACGCGCAAAGCATCCGCGACGCGGTGCAGGCCGAGCGGTTGCTGGCAGCCGGCCATGCGGACCTGGTGGGCATGACGCGCGCGCATATCGCTGACCCGCATCTGGTCGTGAAGATCCGCGACGACCGCGAAGACGAGATCAAACAATGCGTGGGCGCGAACTACTGTATCGACAGGCAGTACGACGGGCTGGACGTGCTGTGCATCCAGAACGCGGCAACGGCTCGTGAAGAAACCATGCCGCACGTGATCGCGCGATCGCGCGGCGTGGAGCGAAAAGTGGTGGTGGTTGGCGCCGGGCCCGCGGGCATGGAAGCCGCGCGCGTGTGCGCCGAGCGCGGGCATGAAGTCGTGCTGTTTGAACGCGCCGCCGCCATTGGCGGCCAGATTCTGCTGGCGGCCAAGGCGCCGCAGCGCGAACAGATGGACGGCATCGTGCGGTGGTTCGCGCTGGAGCTCAAGCGCCTGGGTGTGGACTGCCGCCTGGGCGCGCTGGCAACCGAAGAAATGGTGTTGGCGCAGCGCCCGGATATTGTTGTGTTGGCCACGGGCGGACTCAGCCACGTTTACGAGCACCAGGGCTGGGGCGTGGCGCGCGGGCTGGCCGTGAGCTCCTGGGACATACTTTCCGGGCAGGTCGAGCCCGCGAAAAACGTGTTGGTGTACGACGGCGTCAGCACCCACGCGGGGGCAGGGGTAGCCGACTTCCTGGCCAGCCGGGGTGCGCACGTCGAGATCGTTACGCCCGACACCAAGGTGGCCGAGGACGTGGGCGGCACCACGTTCCCGATCTTCTACCGCCGCCTGTATGCGCAGCAGGTCGTGATGACGCCCAACCACTGGCTTGAACGCGTCAGTGCGGAAGGCGACAAGAAGGTGGCGCTGCTGCGCAACGAATACACCGAAGATCGCGAAGAGCGCGTGGTGGATCAGGTGGTCATTGAAAACGGCATCGTGCCCAATGACGCGCTGTACGGCATGCTCAAGCGCAAGTCCGTCAACATGGGCCAGACCGACCTGCACGCCTTGTATGCGGCCGACCCGCAGCCCGCGCTGGGCCAGCCTCTGGGCGACGGCCGTTTCCTGCTGTTTCGGGTGGGCGACTGCGTCTCGATGCACAACATCCACGCCGCCATTTATGACGCATTGCGGCTGTGCAAGGACTTTTGACCATGGAACAGTTTGCCGTCGTGGTTACCGCACTGTTCTGGGTGTCGCTGCTTGGGGTCTGCGTCGGCGGGTGGCGGCGGGCTGCCTTGTGGCGCGTGGGCCGGGCCGCGCCGGTGCGCTGGCTGGATTTGTTGGCGGTGCCCAAGCGCTATTTTGTCGACCTGCATCGCGTGGTGGCGCGCGACCCGTACATCGCCCGGACTCATGTGGCGACGGCGGGCGGCGCGGTCGCGGCCATGGTGCTGGTGGCCATCAACTACGGCCTGGCCCTGTACTCGCCCGTGTTGGATATGGCCATTGCCGTGGCCGCCCTGGTGATGCTGGGCGGGCTGATATTCGTCTGGCACCGCCGTCGCAAACCGCCCAAGCGCCTGTCGCGCGGCCTGTGGGACCGCCTGCCCTGGATGCTGGGCGCGTTGGCGCTGGGCCTGTTGCTGCTGGGCGGCGTGTCCGCGCCCTGGCTGGCGGGCGCGGCCGGCCTGGGCACCGTGGCGCTGCTGGCGCTGGGCGCCTGGGAGCTGACGGTTGGCATGGCGCGTGGCGGTCCCATGAAACATGCGCTGGCCGGCCTGCTGCACCTGGCTTTTCACCCCCGGCCCGAACGCTTCGGCCGCGCGTTGCCCGGCCAGAAGGCGGCCCTGCGCCCGCTGGCGCTGGGCGGCGACCCGACGGCCGAGCCCCTGGGCGTGGGCAAACCGGCCGCCTTCGCCTGGAACCAACTGCTAAGTTTCGATGCGTGCGTGCAGTGCGGCAAGTGCGAAGCCGCGTGTCCCGCCTTTGCCGCCGGGCAACCGCTGAACCCCAAGAAGTTGATACAGGACATGGTCGTCGGCATGGCGGGTGGGTCGGACGCCGCCTATACCGGCAGCCCCATGCCGGGTGTGCCCGTCGGCGCACGCGAAGGCGCGGCGGACAAACCGCTAGTGCCCGGCCTGGTGGCGGCCGAGACGCTGTGGGCCTGCACCACGTGCAGGGCCTGCGTACACGAATGCCCCATGCTGATCGAACACGTGGACGCCGTGATCGATATGCGTCGCCAGCAGACGTTGCAGCACGGCGCCGCGCCCGGGACGGCGCCCACCGTCCTGGCCAACCTGCGCGAGACCGGTACGGCAGGCGGCTATGACCTGGGCGCGCGCCACCACTGGGCGGTGGACCTGAACGTGCCGTGGATACAGCCGGACCAGGCCGTGGACGTGCTGCTGATCGTCGGCGAGGGCGCCTTCGGACTGCGATACCAACGCAGCCTGCGCGCGCTGGTCAAGGCGATGCACGCGGGCGGCGTGGATTTCGCGGTGCTGGGCGACCGCGAGACCGACACCGGCGACATTGCCCGTCGGTTGGGGGACGAAGCCACGTTCCAGGTGCTGGCCACGCGCCTGATCCAGACGCTGGCGGGCCTGAGCTTTACGCGCATCGTCACGGCCGACCCGCACATCCTGCACAGCCTGCGCAATGAATATCCCGCGCTGGGCGGCCTGTACCAGGTGCAGCATCACACCAGCCTGCTTGCCGAACTGGCGGACGCCGGGCGGCTGCGATTCAAGCCGGCTGACGACGCGCGCATCCTGACGTATCACGACCCCTGCTACCTGGGCCGCTACAACGGTGAAACCGAGGCGCCGCGCAAGTTGTTGCGCCGACTGGGCCTGCGTATCAACGAAATGGAACGCCATGGCTTGAACGCGCGCTGCTGCGGCGCGGGCGGGGGAGCGGCGTTGACGGATATTCCCGGCGAGCGCCGCATTCCCGACATCCGCATCCAGGACGCGCGCGATACCGGCGCGAGCCTGGTGGCGGTGGCCTGTCCCAATTGCACGGCCATGCTGGAGGGCGTGGTCGGCCCCCGCCCCGACGTGCGAGACATCGCCGAACTTGTCGCCGACGCCTTGGAGGCATGATGAACCCGATCCGCAGAATCGACCCGCGCAGGCAGTACACCGTGGCGCCTTCGGGTATTCGCCGCCTGGTGCTTGGCGCCGACCCCTCGGGCGATGCCATTGGCCGGCAAGCGCGCACCGTGCACAAGCCGGTACGCGCCACCGAAGCGTTGCGCTGCGTGCTGGCGGTGGCGCACAGCGATCGCGGGCAGCTGGATGCCCACGCTTGCCAAGCGGTGGCGGCCGCCGCACTGCTGGCCGCGCACGACACCTGGGTCCACCTGCTGGTGTTTGGAGAATTCCAGGGTGATGCCGCCGACTTGGGCGCGGACAGGCTGACCGTCATTGCCGCGCCGCCTGCCTATGCGCCCGACGCCGAACTGGCCGTGGTGCTGGCGCTGATGGAGCGCGACCGCCCGCTGCACGTCTTCCTGCCCGACAACGGGCTGCCCGACGGCGACCTGGGCCGACGCCTGGCCGCCGCCACGCGCGACACGGTCGCCACGCACGTCGTGGAACTGAGCCGCGACGGAGTGGCCAGCCCGTATCGCCAGGTGGCCGTGGGACGTGGCGCCTTCGGCCGCGCGGCATCGACGCCGGTCGCGTCGGCTCACGTCGGCCTGTCGCGGTCGCCGAGCGTGCCGAACCCGCCGACCCTGCCCACCCCCCAACACACGGGTCCAAGACGCACGCGTCGCGCGTTGCCCCGCATCGTGTTGCTGGCCCCGGACGCCGTCGATGATCGCTTGCCCTTCGTGGGCCACGGAGAAGCCGCTCGCGTCATGCCGCTACCGATGACATCGGCCTACCGTGACCATGGCACGCGCACGCTGCCCGCCACGGAAGTGGACCTGGAAGAGGCCGACCTGATCGTGTCCGCGGGTAACGGCATGCGCGACCTGGAAGGCTTTCATGCGCTGGCCGATGAGCTTGGCGCGGCCATCGGCGCCAGCCGCGTGGCCGTGGATGACGGGCGATTCGCGCGGGGCCAGCAGATCGGCGCAACGGGAAAAACCGTCAGCGCCAGCGCCTATCTGGCGTTCGGCATATCGGGCGCGGTGCAGCATCTGCAAGGCATCAAAGACTGCCGCCATGTGATTGCGATCAACCTGGACGCCGCCGCGCCGCTGGTCCGGCGCGCCGACCTCAGCATCATCGACGATACCCAACGCGTGGCGCGGGCGCTGCTCGCCCGCGTCAAGCAGGCGCGAGGCGCGCATCGTCATCGTGAGGCTCCCGATGGCTGACCTGCGCATTGCGGTACTGGTATCGGTTGGCGCGCACCCGGTCAGCGGGGCGGCCCGCTTCAGCCGCAATGACGCGTTGGCCCTGGCCTTGGCGCGGACGATGGCAAGCGGCGACGCCAACGTTGACGTTGTCCATGCCGGCAACCCTGCCGATCCGGCGCTGCGCGACTACCTGGCGTTGGGCGCGCCGACGGTCCATGCCATCGACGTGCCGCCGGGGCGCGACGTTGCGGAGGCATTGGCCGAGTACGTGCGCGGGTACGACCTGGTGCTGTGCGGCACGCGCGCGGAAAGCGGCGACGGCAGCGGCCTGTTGCCCTATCTGGTGGCGCAGAAACGGCACCTGCCTTTGTTGCCCGCCGTGCTGTCGGCCCGCATCGACGCGGGCAGCGTCGTCACGCAGCAATGCCTGCCCAAAGGGCGGCGGCGGGAAGTGGCCGCAACCCTGCCCGCGGTGGTGGCCGTGCATCCGCTGGCGGCGTTCGACGTGCGGCACGTCTATGCGCAAGAGCGCGCCGGGCAGGTGACGACGCACGTGCCCAAAGTTCCGGCCGCGGCGCTGGCCGCCACGCGCATCGAGGCCGCCACGGGCAGCCCGCGCAAGTTGGCGGCGCGTGAATCGCGGTCGGGGCGCGCGCGCCTGCTGGCGGCCATCACGATGGAAAGCCGTGGCGGCACAGTCATCACCGAAGGAACCCCCGACGAAAAGGCGCAGGCGGTCATTGACTACCTGCGCACCCACAGCCTGATCGACTACTGAGGTGGAACATGACCATCATCCAGCAGGTTTGCGCGGTGCGACCCCCTATCGATGCATCGCTACGCAACCTGATCGCCGCGCGCCGGCCGGGCTATAGCCTGGACGCCGACTTCTATCTGAGTCCGGCCGTGTACGACATGGACATGGAAGCCATCTTCGGCCGGCACTGGCTGTTCGTGGCGGTTGAGCCCGATATCCCCGAGCCCGGCGATTACCTCGCCGTCGACATCGGCCGGCAGTCCGTGGTGCTGGTGCGCGACGACGACGGGCAGGTGCGCGGCTATCACAACGTCTGCCGGCATCGCGGCGCGCGCCTGTGCGTGACGCCGCAAGGTTCGGTCGGCAATCTGGTCTGTTCCTACCACCAGTGGACCTACACCTTGAACGGCAAGCTGGCCTACGCCGAACACATGGGCGAAGACTTCGACAAAAGCCTCTACAGCCTGAAGCCTGTCCGCGTGGAAACCTTGAGCGGCCTGATCTTTGTCTGCCTGAGCCCGGACGCGCCCGACGACTTCGAGATGATGCGCGCGCAGGTGGAACCTTATCTGCGGCCCCATCAACTGCGCGAAACCAAGGTCGCCGCGCAGATCGATATCGTCGAAGACTGCAACTGGAAGCTCACGATGGAGAACAACCGCGAGTGCTACCACTGCGCCGTCAACCATCCCGAACTGACCGTCTCGCTGTTCGAGTTTGGCTACGGCTACCAGCCCTCGCTGTCCAACGCCGCGCAAATGGATCAGTTCGAGCAAATGTCGGCCGCGCGTTGCCGCGAATGGGAAGCCGCCGGCCTGCCTAGCGCCGAGCGCGAAGCGCTGGATAGCTGCGTGACGGGCTATCGGGTGCGGCGCCTGCCGCTGGATCTGGCCGGCGAGTCGCAGACGCTGGACGGCAACGCGGCCTCGAAGAAACTGTTGGGAACCCTGACGCGCCGCGACCTGGGCGGCTTGTCGCTGTGGACGCAGCCCAACGCGTGGTTCCACTTCATGAGCGACCACATCGTCGCGTTCTCGGCGCTGCCGCTGGGGCCGGAAAAGACCCTGGTGCGCACGCGCTGGCTGGTGCACAAGGACGCGGTGGAAAACGTGGATTACGACGTCCAGAACCTGACGGCCGTGTGGCGGGCCACCAATGCACAGGACCGTGCGCTGGTCGAGATCTCGCAGCAAGGTGTGCGCAGCCCCGCGTACCAGCCCGGGCCGTATTCGCCGTTTACCGAAAGCCTGGTCGACAAGTTCTGCAACTGGTATGTCGGCCGCCTGGCGGCCCATTATCTGGATTAAGAGACCGCCATGCCGCACGCGCTTTTACGTATTCATCAGCCGGAATTCTGGCAGCGGCTGCCTTCCCCGTGGGACTGCGACATCGAAGAAACCCTGCTGTGCTGCCAAGTTCGGCAAGAGACCGCCGACGTCAAGAGCTTCTATTTCCGCTCGCGCGCGGGCCATGCGTTTCAGTTTTCGCCGGGGCAGTTTTTGACGTTTGAGCTGGATATCGACGGCGAACGCCTGAACCGTTGCTACACGATATCGTCGCCGCCGACGCGGCCGCATACCCTGTCCATCACCGTCAAGCGTGTGCCGGGCGGCAAGGCGTCGAACTGGCTGCATGACTGCCTGGAGGTGGGCGACCCGTTGCGCGTGCTGGGTCCGGCGGGCGTGTTTTCGTCCGCCTTGCATCCGGCCGAGCGATATCTGTTCCTGTCGGCCGGGTCGGGCATTACGCCGTTGATGTCCATGGCGCGCACCCATCGCGACCTTTGCGACGACCGCGACACGGTTTTCGTGCATAGCGCCCGCACGCCCGACGACATCATCTTCGGCCGCGAAATTGCGCTGTTTGCCGCCAGCCAGCGCCACTTTCGCGCGCACTTCATCTGCGAAAGCCTGGGCGAGCACACCGGATGGCACGGCTTGACCGGCCGCTTGAGCCTGCCCTTGCTGGAATTGATTGCGCCTGATTTCCGGCAGCGCGAGATCTTCGTCTGCGGCCCCGCGCCGTATATGCAGGCGGTAAGCCAGATGCTGCGCACGGTGGGCTTCGACATGGCGCGTCATCACGAAGAGAGCTTCTCGTTTGAAACGCTGTCTGATGCGGCGACGGCGCGCAATGAGGCGTCGCCGCCGAACCCGCCCAGGGCCGCCGATGCCGCCACAGATGCCGCCACAGATGCCGCCACAGATACCGCCACGGACAGCACCACCTATAGCATCCGCTTCCAGCAAAGCGACCGCACCATTGCCTGCGCGGCCGACCAGCCGTTGCTGGAGGCCGCGCGCGCTGCCGGATTGCGGATGGCGGCTTCCTGCACCCAGGGCTTGTGCGGCACGTGCAAGGTGCGGCTGCTGGAAGGCAACGTCAACATGCAGCACCAGGGCGGTATCCGGCAACGCGAAATCGATCAGGGCATGGTGTTGCTATGCTGCAGCCGGCCGTTAAGCAATTTGCTCATCGACAAATGAAGAGGGGGCCAATACCCATGCCTATGCACGCAGCGTCCGCGCGCATTGCCGACCCGTCCTGGCCGGTGCTTGAGGCGCCCGCCGTCGAGCCCGGCCAGGTGCATTTCGGCTTTTTGCTGTTGCCCAATTTTTCGATGATCGCGTTTTCGGGCGCGGTGGAAGTCCTGCGCATGGCCAACTACGTCAGCCGCCGCGAACTCTACCGCTGGTCGGTCATGACGCTGGATGGCGCGGCGGTGCAAGCCAGCAACCGGCTGCCGATCCGGCCCTTGCCCTCACGGGGGCTGGTGGACGACTGGGATGCGCTGATCGTCTGCGGCGGCCTCCAGGTGCAGGACCAGGTGACTGAACCCGTCATCAAAGTGCTTCACAGCGCCGCCCGCCAAGGCGTGGCGCTGGGCGGCATCTGCACCGGCAGCTACGCGCTGGTCAAGGCCGGCCTGATGACCGGGTATCGCTGCGCCATGCACTGGGAAAACCTGTATGCCGTGCGCGAGGAGTTTCCCGCTGTCGAGCTGACCGAAGAACTCTTCGTCATCGACCGCGACCGCATGACCAGTTCCGGCGGCACCGCGCCGATCGATCTGATGCTGGGCATCACCGCCGAACGCTTCGGACCCGAACTGGCGCAGGGCGTGTCCGAACAGTTCATGCTGGAACGGATCCGCCTGCCGTCGGAACGGCAGCACATTCCGATGGTGGCCCGCGTGGGATTCAACCGCCAGGAACTGCTGAACGTCGCGCAGCTGATGGAGGAGCATATCGAAGACCCGCTGTCGTTCAGGCAGATCGCCGTCCAGATCGGGCTGTCGCAACGCCAGCTGCAACGCATGTTCAAGTACTACCTGGGCATGTCGCCCATGCGCTATTACCTGTGGTTGCGCCTGCTGCGCGCGCGCGAACTGCTGCTTCAGACCCACATGACCATCATGGGCGTGACCGTGGCCTGCGGGTTTCAGTCGCCTTGCCATTTCAGCAAGGCGTACCGCGCCCGCTTCGGGCGTTCGCCCAGCAGCGAGCGCAGGCAGGCGCTGGATTAGCCCGGGCTCAGGCGGACAGCATCGCGTGCGGGTCGATCACGAATTTCTTCGGGGCGCCCGCGTCAAACGCCGCATAGCCGTCCGGCGCGGCGTCCAGCGTGATGACCTGCACGCCCACGACTTCCGCGATGTTGATGCGGTCCCACAAGATGGCCTGCATCAGCGCGCGGTTGTATTTCAGCACCGGCGTTTGGCCCGTGTGAAAGCTGTGCGCCTTGGCCCAGCCCAGGCCGAAGCGCACTGACAGGCTGCCGCGGCGCGCGGCGGGATCGTTCGCGCCGGGGTCGTCGGTAACGTACAGCCCGGGAATGCCAATGCGGCCCGCCACCCGGGTCACGTCCATCAGCGCGTTCAACACGGCGGCCGGCGCTTCCGCCTGCGACCCGGTCGAGCCATGCCCGCGCGCTTCAAAGCCGACGGCGTCGATGGCGCAATCCACTTCCGGGGTGCCCAGCAGCGTGGCGATCTGCACGCCCAGCGGCGCGTCCAACGACAGGTCCGCCGTTTCGAAGCCGACCTTGCGTGCGTGTTGCAGCCGCTGGCGATTCATGTCGCCCACGATGACCACCGCCGCGCCCAGTAGCCGCGCGGACGCGGCGGCGGCCATGCCGACCGGGCCGGCGCCGGCCACGTATACCGTGCTGCCCGGGCCTACGCCCGCGCTGACGGCACCGTGGAAACCGGTGGGCAGGATGTCCGACAGGCAGGTCAGGTCGCGGATCTTGGCCATGGCCTGATCGCGGTCCGGAAACCGCAGCAGGTTGAAATCGGCATACGGCACCATGACGAATTCGGCCTGTCCGCCGATCCAGTCGCCCATGTCCACATACCCATAGGCGCCGCCCGCGCGCGCCGGGTTGACGGTCAGGCAAACGCCGGTGTCCTGTTCCTTGCACGTGCGGCAGCGTCCGCACGCCACGTTGAAGGGAACCGACACCAGGTCGCCCACCGCCAGCGTTTCCACGTCGCGGCCCACTTCAATGACCTCTCCGGTGATCTCGTGGCCCAGCACCAGGCCCGTTTGCGCGGTCGTGCGGCCGCGCACCATGTGCTGGTCCGAGCCGCAGATGTTGGTGGAGACCACCTTCAGGATGACGCCGTGTTCGATCTTGCGTCCCCGCGGGTCCTCCAGTTTGGGAAAGCTGATCGACTGCACTTCGACCCGCCCGTCGCCCACGTACACCACGCCTCTGTTCGCTGCCATGACTGCGTCTCCCTGCCGGCCGGGCCGGATCAATGCGGACCGGTGCCCGCCACCGCCAGATTTTGGCAAGCCGCAATGCCGTCAACCTTGACGCGTGCGACATGAAGCAGCCGGTATGCGCCAGCGGGCGCCTGGGCGGCGGGCTTGTCGGAATCAGGCAAGTTCATGGCCGACGCGGCACGTCATGGCCGGCGCCTTCAGAGAAAAATGGATCACCGTCTAGGAGCCACGATGAGCCGCTATTCCCTGTTCAGCCTGATCCGCAATGGCTTTTCAAACCACGAACGCTGGCCGCGCGCCTGGCGCAGCCCGGACCCCCGGCCCGCCTACGACATCGTGGTGGTCGGCGGCGGGGGCCATGGGCTGGCCACGGCGTACTACCTGGCCAAGGAGCACGGGCTAAAGAACATCGCCGTGCTTGAAAAGGGCTGGGTGGGCGGCGGCAATACCGCGCGCAACACCACGATCGTGCGATCCAACTACCTGTGGGATGAATCGTCCCAGCTGTATGAAAAATCGATGCAGCTGTGGGAAGGGCTGTCGCAGGAGCTCAACTACAACGTCATGTTCAGCCAGCGCGGCGTGATGAACCTGGCGCACACGCTGCAAGACGTGCGCGATACGCAGCGGCGTATCACTGCCAACCGCTACAACGGCATCGACGGAGAATGGCTGACCCCCGCGCAGGTCAAGGAAATTGTTCCCGCCATCAACCTGGACTGCCGCTACCCCGTGCTGGGCGCGTCGTTCCAGCGGCGCGGCGGCGTGGCGCGGCACGACGCGGTGGCGTGGGGGTACGCGCGCGCGGCGGACCGGCTGGGCGTGGACATCATTGAAAACTGCGCGGTCACGGGGATACGTCGCGAAGACGGTCAGGTGCGCGGCGTGGAAACGGCACGCGGCTTCATCCAGGCGGGCAAGGTTGCCGTCGTGGCCGCGGGCCATTCCAGCGTGATTGCCGACATGGCGGGCCTGCGGCTGCCCTTGGAAAGCCATCCGCTGCAAGCGCTGGTGTCCGAGCCGCTCAAGCCCGTGCTGGACACCGTCGTGATGTCCAACGCGGTGCACGCGTATATCAGCCAGTCGGACAAGGGCGATCTCGTGATCGGCGCGGGCATCGACCAGTACGTGGGCTATGGGCAGCGCGGCAGCTTCCACCTGATCGAAAGCACCTTGCAGGCGATTGTCGAGATGTTCCCGGCATTCAGCCGCGTGCGCATGAACCGCCAGTGGGGCGGCATCGTGGACGTGTCGCCCGACGCCTGCCCCATCATTTCAACGACGCCCATCAAGGGGCTGTACTTCAACTGCGGCTGGGGCACGGGCGGCTTCAAGGCCACTCCGGGGTCGGGATGGGTCTTTGCCTACACGGTGGCCAACAACGCGCCGCATCGGCTGAACGCCCCGTTTTCGCTGGACCGCTTCCATACCGGCCACTTGATCGACGAACACGGCGCGGCCGCCGTCGCGCATTGATTGCGGAGCTTACCCATGCTGATGCTGACTTGTCCCTACTGCGGCCCGCGCGCCGAAACGGAATTCACCTGCGGCGGCGAGGCCGACATCGTTCGGCCGCTGGATTGCGATGCCCTGACCGACGCGCAATGGGCCGACTACGCATTCATGCGGCGCAACGAACGCGGCCGTGCGCGCGAGCAATGGCAGCACGCCCACGGTTGCCGCCGCTGGTTCCTGGCGGAACGCGATACGGTCAGCCATGAATTTCATGGCTTCCACACTTTCGAGCACGCGGCCGGAGAACGCAAATGAGGCAACCCCATCGGCTCGCGCACGGCGGACGCCTCGACACGGCGACGTCCATCGAATTCACCTTCAATGGCCGCACCCTTTACGGCTGCCAGGGCGACACGCTGGCGTCCGCGCTGCTGGCCAACGGCGAGCATTTCGTGGGGCGCAGCTTCAAATACCACCGCCCGCGCGGCGTCATGACGGCGGGCGTCGAAGAGCCCAATGCCCTGGTGCAGCTGGAAGACGGCGGGCATACCGTGCCCAACCCGGCCGCCACGACAATTGAACTGTATGAAGGCCTGCGCGCCACCAGCGTCAACGCCGCGCCCGACCTTGAACGCGACCGCATGGCCATCCTGCAACGGGTGGGGCGCTTTATTCCTGCGGGCTTCTACTACAAGACCTTCATGTGGCCCAGGCGCTGGTGGCCGCGCTACGAACGCCTTATCCGCCAGGCGGGCGGGCTGGGGCGTGCACCGGCGCAGCCCGACCCGGACCACTACGACAAGCGCTACGCCCATTGCGATGTCCTGGTGGTGGGAGGCGGGCCTGCCGGCCTGGCCGCGGCGATGGCGGCGGGCATGGCGGGCGCGCGCGTGATCCTCGTCGACAACCAGTCCGAACTGGGCGGCGGCCTGCTGTCCAGTCCCGCGCTGATCAATGGCGCGGCCAACAACGACTGGGTCCGTCAAACGCATGCCGCGCTGCAAGGCATGAGCGATGTGCGCATCCTGTCGCGCAGCACGGCGTTCGGCTATCACGACCAGAACCTCGTGACGGTGTGCGAGCAGCTTAGCGACCATCTCCCCGTCACGGGGCGTCGCGGGGTGCGTCAACGGTTATGGAAGGTTCGCGCCAAGCAGGTGGTGCTGGCCACCGGCGCGCACGAACGGCCGCTGCTGTTCGGCAATAACGACTTGCCCGGCATCATGCTGGCATCGGCGGTGTCGACCTATGTGCGGCGCTACGCCGTGCTGCCCGGGCGGCGCGTGGTGCTCTACACCAACAACGACGGCGCGTATCGCACGGCGCTGGACTTGCGCGAGCAGGGCGCCAACGTGACCGTGGTGGACCCCCGGCCGCCAGGGCGAGGGGCCTTGCCCGACGCCGTGCGCAGCGCCGGCATCGAGGTGCGCAATGAATCAGTGGTGTTGCAGGCGCGCGGCGGGCGGCACGTGAAGGGCGTGGTCCTGGCCTCTTACGTGGGCGGGCAAGCCGGGCCTGCCACTGCCCGGCTGGCTTGCGATCTGGTCGCCGTGTCCGGCGGCTGGAACCCGGCGTTGCACCTGCATGCGCAGTCGGGCGGGCAGACGCGCTGGGACGATGCCCATGCCTGCTTTGTGCCGATGGGCTCGCAACAGGCGCAGGCCAGCGCCGGCGCGGCCAACGGAGAGTTCTCGCTGGCACTGGCGCTGGAAGGTGGGGCAAAGGCGGGCAGCCGGGCAGCGATGCTGGCGGGCCTGAACCCGGCGGGCGCGCTTGCCTGGCGCACCGCCGACATCGCGCAAGATCCGTTGATGCCGCTGTGGCAGGTGGCCGGTCGTGTGCGTCCCAGCCGGGGCGCCAAGCAATTCGTGGACTACCAGAATGATGTCACGGTGGCCGACATCCACCTGGCCGTGCGCGAAGGCTATCACTCGGTCGAGCACGTGAAGCGCTATACCGCCATGGGTTTTGGCACCGACCAGGGCAAGCTGGGCAACATCAACGGCGCGGCCGTCCTGGCCGACGCGCTGGGCAAGACCATTGCGCAAACCGGCACCACCACCTATCGGCCAAACTACACGCCCGTGGCGTTCGGCGCGCTGGCCGGGCGCGAGCTGGGCGATTTCTTCGACCCCATCCGCAAGACCAGCGTGCATGAATGGCACGTGTCGCGGGGTGCGGTTTTTGAAGACGTCGGCAACTGGAAGCGCCCGTGGTACTTTCCGTTGCCCGGCGAGAGCATGCAGGCCGCGGTGGCGCGCGAATGCCTGGCCGTGCGCAACGGCGTTGGCATGCTGGATGCGTCCACGCTGGGCAAGATCGACATCCAGGGTCCGGATGCGGCAACGTTGCTGAACTGGGTCTACACCAACCTGTGGAGCAAGCTTGAAGTGGGCAAGGGCCGTTATGGCCTGATGCTGGACGAGAACGGCATGGTGTTCGACGACGGTGTCACGATGCGCCTGGGCGAGCAACACTATCTGATGAGCACCACCACCGGCGGCGCCGCCCGCGTGCTGGCATGGATGGAACGGTGGCTGCAAACCGAATGGCCGCATCTGGATGTGCACCTGACCACCGTCACGGACCATTTCGCCACCTTCGCCGTGGCGGGGCCGCTGGCGCGCAAGGTCTTGCAGAGCGTCTGCCCCGACATCGACTTTTCAAACGCGGCATTCCCGTTCATGAGTTTTCGTGACGGCTCGGTTGCCGGTGCCGGTTGGTCCAGCCCCGCGCGCATCATGCGCATCAGCTTTTCGGGCGAACTGTCGTACGAAGTCAACGTGCCCGCAAACCTGGGGCAGCGCGTCTGGAATGCGTTGATGGATGCCGGCCACGAGCACGGCATCACGCCCTACGGCACCGAAACCATGCACGTGTTGCGCGCCGAAAAGGGCTACATCATCGTGGGCCAGGACACGGACGGCTCCATGACGCCGCAGGACCTGGGCATGGGCGGCATGGTTGCCAAGTCTAAGGACTGCCTGGGCAAGCGTTCGCTGTCACGCACCCACACGGCCGGCGCAAAGCGCAAGCAATTCGTCGGTCTGCTGGCGCGCGATCCGGCGGTTGTGCTGCCCGAGGGCAGCCAGATCATGCACCGTGCAAGCCGTGCGCCCATCGTGCCCATGATCGGCCACGTCACGTCCAGCTACATGAGCCCGACGTTGAACCGGTCGATTGCGCTGGGGTGGGTGCAGGACGGGCAAGAACGAATGGGGCAGCTGGTGGAAGTGGCGCTGCCCACGGGCGGCTTCATGCCGGCCACCATACACAGCACGGTTTTCTACGATCCCGAAGGAGGGCGCCAGCATGTGGACTGAAACCTATCAGGAGTCGCCCTTGAAGGGCCTCAAACCCGTACAGGCACCCGCGCAAACGAGCGACACCAAGCGCTTGCGCATCGTCGAAAGGCCATTTCTGGATCTGGCCGTGCTGCGGGGCAATGCACGGTCGCCCGGCTTTACCGACGCGCTTGAACGCGCCCTGGGAGCCGCGCCGCCGCTGGCGCCCAACACGGTCGTCCAAGGTCGCCTGCATCTGGTGGCGTGGATGGGGCCGGATGAATGGTGGTTGCAGTCGCTGGCGCCGGCGCGGCCAGCGCTTGAAGGCGCGCTGCGTCCGGCATTGGCCGGGCTATCGGCAACGGTGGTGGATGTCAGCAGCGGCTATACGGTGCTGCAATTGCTGGGCGACTCCGCGCGCGATGTGCTGGAAAAGGGTTGCCCCCTGGATTTGCATCCGCGCGTCTTCGGCCCGGGGCAATGCGCGCAAAGCCACTATTTCAAGGCGGGTGTGATGGTGCGCGCGCTGGAGGCGCGCGGCGTGGAAGTGGTAGTGCGCCGCAGCTTCGCGGACTATGCCGGCCGCATGCTGCTGGACGCCGCGCGCGAATTCATGTCGCCCAACCAGCGTATCGAGCGCGCATGAAAAAAGGGCCCAGGGGGCCCTTTTTTTCAACTACCAGGGCCCGAAGGCCCTTTTTTGATTTGCAGCAGGCAAAAACCCAATGCTGCCAATCTGAATGTGGAGCGGGAGACGAGTCTCGAACTCGCGACCTCAACCTTGGCAAGGTTGCGCTCTACCAACTGAGCTACTCCCGCAATGTACTGCTACCGCTTTATCGCTACGGCTACCGCTTTATCGCTACCGCTTCACTGCTGCGTTTTACCGCTATCGCCATGCATTGCCATCCGCGTCTTGATGTCGTTTTCTGGCAAGCGAGGCGGAAGTATACCTAATTTTTTGAAAAATGCACGCCGGCCGTGGACCGTGATGCCGCTGTGCGCACTCGCGCCGGTTTGAAGGACGCCGGCGTGGCCTGCTTGCGCGGAGCGCGGCGCCAGGCCATGCGCGACAAGGTGTCGTCGCGGGCGATGAAGTGGTGGGCAAGCGCCGCCACAATGTGCAGCCCCAGCAGGCCGTACAGCCCCCACGTCAGCATGTCGTGCATCCACACCGTGGTAACCACCAGCGCCGGATCGGCGGCGACCAAGCGCGGAAACTCCAGGTTGGTAAAGGGGACCGGCACGGCCAGGCCCTTGGCGTTGACCACGACCCAGCCCACCATGCACGACGCAAAAATGAACGCATAGATGAACAGGTGCACCGCGTGGGCGCAGGCATCCTGCATGCTGAAGTCGGCGCCGGCGGCGCGGCGGCGCGAGATACGCACGACCGTGCGCACCATCGTGACGGCAAGCAGCGCCATGCCACAGCCGATGTGCACGATCATTACCGAGCGCATCGACACGCCCGTCTGCGCGGTCAGCACGTGGCGTAATTCGCCGGCAAGAATCAGGATGCCCATCAGGCTGACACTGAGCCAATGCAAGGCGATTTGCGAGGTGGAGTAGGCCTGTGTGGCCAGGGCGGCGGGGGGGGGATGCATGGTCTTCCTTCTAGCGGTGCCGGCCGGCTCCGCGTGCGGCGGGGCTTGGCCAAGAGGCGAGATTGAAGCGCCGCCACCCCCTGCCGCGCCATCTTCCTCAACACTTCCTGAAGGCCAAAAGCCCCTCCGCCCGGCCCCTTTAGGCTCTCTTTAGAAACGTTGTTGGCCCATCGTCCGCATGGAAATATGCCGGCCTGCGTAGAGATTTTTCCGCCTTTGATGCGCCCGGCCACACCGGCGCTCGGATCGGCATCGTTGCTCACGATGCCCGCCTCTGCCCCCCCCTCGCACTTCACTCCAGATTGCCGCCGCGCGGTAATCGCTCATTCAGAAAAAGTGGACTCATGAAGACTCTTACCTTCCGACGCCGTCTTGGCCTGCAACAAGGTTTCACCTTGCTGGAATTGCTGGTCGTGCTGCTGATCATTGCGTTGCTGGCCGGATACGTCGGCCCCAAGTTGTTCTCCCAGGTCGACCGCGCCAAGGTGCGCGCCACGCAGGCGCAGATGAAGACGCTGGGCGATGCCTTGACCCAATACCGCCTGGACGTGGGCAGCTATCCCACCACCGAGCAAGGTTTGGAATCGCTGGTCAAGGCCCCGCAGGGCGCACCCAACTGGCACGGCCCGTACCTGGCCAAGGATGTGCCGGCCGATGCGTGGGGCCGTCCCTACGTGCTGAACGTGCCCGGGCGCAGCTCGGACGCAGAAGTGGTTTCTTTCGGCGAGGAAGGCCGGGCGGGAGGCAGCGGTGAACTGGTCTACGGCCTCTAAGTGGGTGGCGGCCGGGCTCGTCGGGATGACGTTCTCGGCGGCCGCCGCCGCCAGCTGCTGGCAGGAATCGGGCGACCGCCACGGCGTGGACCCCTTGCTGCTGTTTGCGATTGCGAAGGTGGAGTCGTCACTGAACCCTCGCGCCATCAACAACAACACCAACGGTACCCAGGACGTCGGCCTGATGCAGATCAACAGCATCCATCTGCCGGCCCTGGCCAAGCGGGGCATCACGCGCCAGCGTTTGCTGGACGAGCCCTGTCTGTCAATTGATGCCGGCGCCGAAATCCTGGCCGGCTTCATCAAGCGCTATGGCTACACCTGGCGCGCGGTCGGTGCCTACAACGCCGGCGGCGCCGCCAACCGCGAAGCGGCGCGCAAGCGCTACGTGAATCGCGTGTGGCAACACTATCTGCAACTGACCCAGGCGCGCGACGCCCGTTATCGCCAGTCCCAACACGCGGAGCGTTGATATGAATGAGTTCAGGATCCGCTTGCTCAAGCAGGGCACGTTGCGCGTGCACACCGTGCGCGCCTCCAGCGAAGGCGAGGCCCGCGCGCAGTTGAGCGATGCCGACGGCATGGTTCTGGACATTCAACGTTCGGCCGTGCGTCGCGGCATCAAGGCGCGCGGCAAGAAGACATTTTCGCTGGGCCTGTTGCTGCAAGAGCTGTCCACGTTGCTGGACGCCGGGCTGGCGTTGATCGAAGCGCTGGAGGCGTTAAGCGACAAGGCAGGCAAGGGCAACAAGGCGCTGCAATCGTCGCTGAGCCAGCTGTTGCGCTTGTTGTACCAGGGCCAGCCGCTATCGAAGGCGATGCAGGCGCAACCCCTGGTGTATCCGGCGCTGCTGGTGGCCACGGTGGCATCCGCCGAAGGCAGTGGCCAATTGCCGGTGGTGCTGCGGCGCTACCAGTACTACGAAACGCGGATCGAGAACATCCGCAAGAAGGTGGTGGGCGCGCTGGTGTATCCGCTGGTCGTGATCGCAGTGGGCTTTGGCATCTTGCTGTTCATGCTGTTTTTCGTGGTGCCGCGCTTTGCCATCGTGTTTGAAAGCATGCGGACCTTGCCGGCAACGGCCGAGGCCATGTTGTGGTGGGCGCGCCTGGTCAAGTCCGACGGCCAATGGCTGGGCGCGGGCATAGGCGGCAGCCTGCTCTTTGCTGCCTTGGCGCTGCGCACGCAGCGGGTCAAGGCGGCGTTGATGAACCTGTTCTGGCGCCTGCCCAAGCTGCGCGATGTGGGCAACCTGTTCGTGCTGGCGCGCTTTTATCGCACCGTTGGCCTGTTGATCGAAGGCGGCACGCCCGCATTGCAGGCATTCGAGCTGGCTGAACGCATCCTGCCGCCCGCCTACGGCGAACGGCTGGACCTGGCGTTGCAGGAGCTGCGCGCCGGCCGCAGCGTGTCGGAGACGCTGGCGCGCCACGGCTTGACCACGGCAGTGGCCGAACGGCTGCTGCGCGTAGGCGAACAAAGCGGCGATCTGGGCGGCATGTGCGAACGCATCGCCCAATTTCATGACGGCACGCTGGACCACGCCATCGAAGTCTTTGGAAAGGTGTTCGAGCCGCTGCTGATGCTGGTGGTTGGAGGGCTGGTCGGCACCATCGTCATCTTGCTGTACATGCCCATCTTCGAGATGGCCGGGAGTTTGGGATGAACGCAATGAACCAAGTTGAAATCAGTCAGGAGAAGGTCGCAATGGAAACCAAACCCGTCGCCGACGAGGCATGGTGGTTGTGGCGCGAGCGCGCCGCGGAACTGAGCCTGTCCCTGGCCGATTACCTGGACGAGGAACTGGCGCGGCGCCCGCAACTGCTGCCTGTGCTGGCGCAAGCGCTGGGCATGGAGCCGTTAAGCGCGCAGCAATGCCGCCAGGCCACTCCGCGCTTTGACGTACTGCCGCTGGCCGACGCCATGGCCTGCCGCGTGGCGCCCTTGCAGGTTGATGGCGAATTGCTGCTGGCGATGGCCGCGCCCTTCTCTCGCGATGCGCGCCTGAAGTTGCAGGCGATGCTGTCCGGCCGCGCATTGCGCTTTGCCGTGTGCCCCACCGGCGCGGTGGACGCGTGGCTCAAGCAGGCCGAAGCCACGGAACGCGTGCTGGACGGCGTTGCCGTCGACATGGCGGACGACTCGTTGGCCAAGGCGGTCGAATCGATTTCGCTGGCCTCGCTGGCCAAGGACGAAAGCCCGGTAATCCGCCTGGTCAACATGACGCTGTATGACGGCTTGCAAAGCCGTGCCAGCGACATCCATCTGGAGTCGGACGAGGAAGGGCTGTTGATCCGCTATCGCATCGACGGCGTGATGCTGCGCATCCGCCAGGTGCCGGGGCAGGTGACCGCCAACCAGGTGATGTCGCGCCTGAAGGTGCTGTCCAGCCTGGACATCGCGGAAAAGCGCGTGCCGCAGGATGGCCGCTTCAAAGTGGTGCTGCAAGGGCGCGAGGTGGATTTCCGCGTGTCGATCATGCCGGGCAATCACGGCGAGAACGCCGTGCTGCGTCTGTTGGACCGATCGCAGCGGGGCGACAAGCTGAGCCTGGACACCTTGGGCTTTCCGGCCGAAACGGCCCGCCGCATTCGTGTGCTGGCGCAGCTGCCCTATGGGCTGACGCTGATTACCGGCCCCACGGGTAGCGGCAAGTCCACCACCTTGTATGGCGCACTGTCCGAGCTGAACAGCGGCGACGAAAAGCTGATCACCATCGAAGATCCGGTGGAATACGAAATGGCCGGCATCTTGCAGATTCCGGTGAACGAGAAAAAGGGCCTGACCTTCGCGCGCGGCCTGCGGTCCATCCTGCGCCACGATCCGGACACGATCCTGGTCGGTGAAATCCGCGACGCCGAGACCGCGGTCATCGCCGTGCAGTCCGCGCTGACCGGCCACCGCGTGTTGTCGTCCGTGCACGCCAACGACGCGTTCAGCGTGATTGACCGCTTTTTGTATATGGACGTCGAACCCGCCACGTTCCTCGAATCGCTGAACGGCGTGGTCTCGCAGCGTCTGGTGCGGCGCCTGTGTCCGCATTGCGCGCCCGCGGGCGAAGCGCGCGCGGGCCCCGGCTGTGAGGCCTGCCGTCACACGGGCTTTCTGGGCCGCATCGCGTTGGCTGAAGTCCTGCGCCTGGATAGCCGCATGAAGACCGCGCTGCTGGACCGCTCGCCCGAGCGCCGCCAGGAAGCCCTGGCGCAATGCCCCGACTATCAATCGATGCGCGACGCCGCCCATGAAGCGGTGGCCCATGGTCTGACCACTTATCAGGAGGTTTGCCGTGCCGTCGCTATGGAATGATCACGCCGTTCTGATCGATGCCGAACACGTCAGCCTGTTGTCCACGACAACGGCCGTGCACGAGCGGCTGAAGATCGTCCATGACGGCCAGCCCGCCGAAGCCGTGTCCGCCTTGCTGGCAAGCCGCCCCTCGGTGCGCCCGCGCTGGCGCAACCGCGTGCGCGTCTGGCTGGGTTATCCCTGGGTGCACACGGTGCTGCTGCCGTGGCAACCGGGCTTGCCCGGTGGCGATACGCACTGGTGCGGCTATGCCCAGGCGCTGCTGCGCGAGCGCGGCATCGCGATACCGACCCGCGTGCGCCTGGGGCCGGCCAGCCATGGGCAGGCCCGCCTGGCCGTCGCGGCCGACGCCGTGATGCTGGACGCCCTGGAAGCCCAGCTGCGCGAACAGAAGTGGACGGTGGCGGCCTGCCACGATCTGCTGTCGTCGGCCTTGCATCGCTTTCAACGCGCCGTGCGGACGGACGGCGCCTGCCTGGTCCTGGCGGAAGCCGGCGCGGTGACGTGCCTGTGGCCGTCGGCGCAGGGGTGGGAAGACATGATCACCTTGCAGTTGTCGCCGGGCCAATCCCACGCATCCGCCGTCGCCTCGGCGCAGGCGCTGTGCGATCGCCCGGTCATGCCGCAATGCGCGTGGACGTCCACCTTGGTATCCCCGGACGTCGCGCTGCCCGAAGACGCGCGCTGGCTGGGCTTTCCCCATGCCATGTTGGGAGGACGGACATGCCCGGGTTGAAGATGAACAAGCTCGATTTCACCAAGCGCGGGGCGACGCAACCGTTTGCCGCCATTGTCGTGCTGCTGTTGCTGTGCGTAGGCTTCTTGAGCGCCTGGCGTCAATGGGACCTGTGGGCGCTGCGGGTCGAGGTCACGCGCTTTGAAAGCCAGCTGGTCGAACGCCGCATGCAACAGGAACGCGAGCAGCGACGGGCGCTTGCGCAGTCGCCGGAAGAAAAGAAGGTGGACGCGCTGGTGTCCGCGCAAAGTGCCGAGGACCGGTTGCGGCCCGTGCTGCTGCGCGCCATCGAACAGGCCTGGAGCCCCCGCGTGGCCGTCATGAACCTGAAGATCGAAGGCGCCGGCAGGACCGTGCAACTGGAACTGATGGCGGTGGACCTGACCGAGATATTCGCCTTTGCCGGGCGCGTGAACGCCGGGGAAGGCATCCGGGCAACCGTGATGCGCCATGGCATCAAGTCGGGTGACCCCAACCTGGCCACGATGGCCACCGTGCGGGTGGAGCTGCGATGAAGTCCTTTGCTGAAATTCGTCGCCGCCTGGCTGCGCTGCGCCAGGGCAACGGCGGTTCCCCCCTGCGTTGGCATGCCCAATGTTGGGCCGAACGCTTCGGGCGCGGCGGGCTGTTGGCCCTGGCCGCCTTGCTGGTCTTGATCGTGCACTGCGTCGTGGTGTTGTGGCCGGAAAAGGGCACGCTGCAAATGCGGGCGCTGGAACTGAACGCCGAGCTGCATGCCTGCCAACCCCACGTTGCGCCACCCGGCAATGACATGGACGAACTGCGCGTGCAACTGCGCCTGGACCCCGACCAGCGCAAGCTGGCCGTGATGGAACAGTTGGTGCGTTCGGGCCTGCTGCTGGTCGACATCCAGTATCAGGGCGAAGACACCATCCAGGGCCGCTTGCGCCGCACGTCGGTGGATGTGACGGCGGTGGGTTCGTACCAGGACCTGAGCGCGGGTCTGCGCAAGTTGACCGAAGAGCCGCTGTTGCGCCTGGAGTCCTTGTCCTTGGACAGGCAGAAACCGGAAAACATGCTGGTGAACGTAAAGATGCGCTTGAGCATGCTGGGGGTGGTGTGATGAAGCGATGGATGACCGCGGTAATCACCGCCCTGGCACCGGCCGCCACGTGGGCCGAGACCGCGCAAGAGGTGGATCTGTTCCCCTCGCAAAGCTGGGCGTCGCTGCTGGATCGCGGCAGCGAACCTGCCCAGGACGCCGCCGCCCAGGCCAACGCCGCGCCGACCGACACGCCGGCCCTGGACGACACCATGCCCACCGCGCCCGAAGGCGTCGGCGCGACCGCGGCACCGGCCTTTACGGCCATCGGTGAATGGTCCGACACCGGGCGCCGCATCGTGGTGCTGGCGCATCAAGGGGAAACCTATCTGATCTGCCAGCGCTGCGATATGGACGGCGCGGTGCGGCCGGGCGGCAACGTGACGCCGCAGTACCGCCTGAAGGCGCTGGAAGCGAAACGCGCCGTGCTGTTGGACCCGCAGGGCAAGGAACTGCATGTGGACCTGGCGCCGCTGGCGCAATGAGCATGGCGCTCATCGAAACGAAAAAATTCTTTTGGGAATGGCAAGACATCATGATTGCAAAACCTGTCGTAATAGCCGCATTCTTCACCCTGTTGCTGGGCGGATGCGCGGCCCCGGAATCACTGAAACGCGCACTGGGCGGCGACGCGCCGACCACAGCTGAACGCCTGGCCGCCGGCCGCGCGAAGCTGGACAAGAACCCCAACGATATCGAAGCGGGCAAGGACGTGGCGCGCGATGGCGTGACGTTGACCCGCGAGATCCTACAACGTGTGCGCGTCAAGATGGACGCGGGCGATGACGAGGCCGCGCTGCAGGACGTGCTGGAGCTGCTGACGATCAACCCTGGCAATATGCGCGCCCAGCAACTCAAGACGCAGCTGGAACAACGTGTGCACCTGAACGCCGAGCTGGCCGAAGCGGTGAGGCTGCAATTCGACCACCCGCGCGAGGCCCTGTACAAGGTCAATCGCATCTTGCAGGAGCAGCCTGGCTTTCCGTCAGCCGAAGCGCTGCGCGCCCAACTGCAACGCCGCGACGTCGGCCGCCAATCGGTCAAGCCCCGGCTGGCCGACGCGCTGCGCAAGCCCGTGACGCTGAACTTCAAGGCGCAACCCATCGTGCAGATCCTGGACACGATTTCGTTGGCGGCCGGCGTGGACTTCGTGCTGGACCCGGACGTGCAGACGACCATGCCGGCCAGCATCATGGCCCGGCAGACCACCGCCGAAGACGCGATCAACCTGTTGCTGCGCACCAATCAGTTGGAAAAGAAGGTGCTGGATGCGCACACCCTGCTGATCTATCCGTCGCGCCCGGACAAGGACAAGGAGTATCGCGAGCTGATGGTGCGCGTGTTCTACCTGAACCATGCCGATGCCACGCACGTGCTGGCGGCGTTGCGGCAGATCAGCGCGCCCAAGAACGTGCACCTGGACGAACGCGCCAATGCCGTGCTGGTGCGCGACACGCCTGAAGTGATGGCGGTGGTGGAACGCGTGGTGGCGGCGCTGGACATCGCGCAGTCGGAAGTGACGATGGATGTGCAGGTGCTGGAGGTGAACGCCAGCGACGAACTTGAAGTGGGCGTGGACTACCCCAGCGACCTGCGGTTTTCCGTGCTGCCCCAAGGCGAAAACGGCCGCATCACGGTGGGCGACCTGCTCGGCCTGAACCAGGGCAAGATCGGGGTGACCAGCCGCAATGATCTGTCGGCGGCGCTGAACCTGCTGCAAAAGCGCGGCAAGACCAAGGTGCTGGCGAATCCCAAGATCCGTGTTCGCAACATGGAAAAGGCCAGCATCAAGATCGGTGAAAAGGTGCCGGTCGTGACCACCACCAACGCCAATGGCGTGGTGACGGAATCCGTCAACTATCAGGACGTGGGCCTGATCCTGCAAGTAGAGCCCCGTATCAGCCTGAGCAATGAAGTCAGCGTGCGCGTCAGCATGGAAGTCAGCAACCTGAAGGGCGAGGTCAAGACGGCTGGCGGCGGCGTCGTCTACCCGATGAGCACGCGCAATGCGGAAACCGTGATGACGGCGCGTGATGGCGAAACGCAGGTGCTGGCCGGCCTGGTCAACCAACAGCAGACGCGCAGCAGCAGCGGTGTGCCCGGACTGAGCGTGATGGGCTGGCTGGGCAGCTTGTTCGGCGGCCAGAAGAAGACGGACCAGAACACGGAAATCGTGTTGCTGTTGACGCCGCATATCGAACGTTCGATGGCCTTGCCGTCGGCTGCCGACAGCTACTTCCCGTCGGGCACCGAGTCGCGCGTCACCGTCATGCCGATGACCACCCAGGCGCCCGCCGCCCCGGAAGCCGCGGCGACGGGCGGCGACGCCCCGGCGCTGGACGCGGTGCTGGCCAAGCCGCCGTTCTGAGGACGCGACATGCGCAAGCAATCGGGTTTCACGCTGATTGAAATGATGGCGGCCATGACCTTGCTGGCCCTGCTGGTGAGCGTTGCGCTGCCGTTCTCGGCGCTGGTCAAGCAACGCGCACAGGAGCGCGAGCTACGGCAAAGCCTGCACACGCTGCGCAACGCCATCGACGCGTATTACCAGGCCAGCCGCGAGGGCAAGGTGGATAAGCCGCTGGACCGCAGCGGTTATCCGCCGGACCTGGAATCCCTGGTCAAGGGCGTGCAGAACAAGACGGACCCCAACGGCGGCATGTTGTATTTCCTGCGCCGCCTGCCCAAGGACCCGATGTGTGAAAACTGTGAGAACCGCTCGGCGGCCGACACCTGGGATACCCGAAGCTATGACAGTTCGGTCGATGCGTTTTCATCGGGACGCGACGTGTTCGATGTGCGTTCAAAAAGTCAAAGAAGGGGCCTCAATGGCGTTCCGTACAAAGAATGGTAGGCGCGGCTGTGCCGGCTTTACGCTGATTGAGCTGATGGCGGTCATGGCTATCATCGGCGCCTTGATGTCGCTGGTGGCGCCGTCGTTTTTCAAAAGCAACGACCGTGCGCGCGAAACGGTGTTGCGTCACAACCTGCAATCGATCCGTCACGCTATCGACGATTACCGCGCCGACCATGGCAACAATCCCGATTCGCTGGATGTGCTTGTGGCCGACAAATACCTGCGCGAGCTTCCCATGGACCCGGTGACGGGTAAACGCGACAGCTGGTTGCCGCAGAACGGGGATGCGCCGGGCGTGAACGATGTAATCAGCGGCGCGACCGGCAGGGGGCTGGATGGGTTGGACTATGCGCGGTGGTGATCGCGGTGCGTTGTCGCGCCGTCAGGCGGGCTTCGGCTATCTGACGGTGCTGATGCTGGTAATGGCGGTGGCCACCGGGCTGACGGCGGTGGTGCAGCCCTGGTCGATGCAAAAGCTGCGCGACCAGGAGGCCGAGCTGCTTTTCGTCGGTCAGCAATATCAACGAGCGCTGGCGTCTTATTACCTGTCCGGCACCGCGCCGGCCTATCCCAAAACCATGGAGGCCTTGCTCAAGGACGACCGCGTGTCGTTTACGCGCAGGCACCTGCGCCGGCTGTACGCTGACCCGATAACAGGCAGCACGGAATGGGGCATCGTCAAATCCCCTGACGGCGGCATCATGGGGGTATATAGCCTGTCGGAAAAAAAGCCCATCAAGCAGGATGGTTTTGATGCCGAGTTGGGCGATATGTCAGGAAAATCCAGTTATCAGGACTGGAAGTTTGTATTTATGGGCGTTAATCAACACATCACGCATTAAAAAGATAAATACGTCCAGGAATTTTCTTGATAATCCGCGGTCTCTCCGTTGGAGAGCCCGAGAAAATATCCGCATATTCGGCCCTGGTTGTCATATCTTGACATTTGGCTTTCCCACTTTGGCTTTGAGAAATTTCTTATTGTTGTGACTATCCCTGCATGAAATCATTCTGTCGGGGTATCAATTGTGATTGCCGTAATAATAAAAATCTTCGGGAATTGCGCTTACATAAGAGTTGACTCAATGATCGTCGCCATTCTTGAAGATTCGCCCACTCAGGTCGAGTGGGTCACCAAACTGCTGCAAAGCCACGGCCACCAGGCCTTCTCGCGTCGCGATGGCGACGGCTTCATCGCGCTGCTGCAACAACAGCGCGTGGACGTCGTTCTGCTTGACTGGGAAGTGCCTGGCGCATCGGGTCTTGCGGTACTGAAGTGGGCGCGATGCAACCTGGCGCCCAACATGCCCATCCTGATGCTGACGCAGCGCGATGACGAGGAAAGCATCGTGCAGGCGCTGAACATGGGCGCCGACGACTACCTGCAAAAGCCGGTGCGCGAGCGTGAGTTGCTGGCCCGCATGGGCGCACAGCTGCGCAAATCCCAGCGCGGCGAAGCCACCGCGTCGCAGTTCCAGGTGGGCCATTTTGCGTTCAACCTGGAAGCCAAGACGTTGACCGTGGATGGGCGCCCCGTCAGTTTGCCCACGCGAGAATTCGACTTGGCCACGATGCTGTTCCGCAGCCCCGGCCGCATCATCACCAAAGACGCGTTGTGCCAGCACATCTGGGGCACCGTTGACCGCAAGTACGACGCCAGCCTGGCAACCTATGTCAGCAACCTGCGTTCGTCATTGGGCCTGCGCTCGCGCAATGGCTATGTGATCGCTACCGTGTACAACTACGGCTACCGCCTCGAACGCATGTATTAAGCCGGCAGGCATTCGCCCCGGCCAGTGCGCCGCGCTGCTTCGGCAGTACACGCAACTTCCCCCCTTCCAATCGCAGTCCACGCCTGACGTGCGCTGCCGGTCCGACCGCATGCTTGCCGCATCGCGACCCACCTTTCGAGCGTGACGATGAAATTCCTGATTTGGCCTTATACGCGCCTGGGCGCCAGAAAAAACGATGCGCTGCTGTTCTGCAACCTGGGCATCATCCTGCTGTGCTTTGCCATGCCCAGCGATGGGCAGCCCCTGACAGCGGCCGCGCCCGGCGTGCTGGCGGACTTCGGCATTCTGGCGGGCCTGGCGTTGTTCAGCGTGATCGCGGGCCAATCGAAAATGCGCTTGCGGGCATTGGGTTGGCTGATCGGGTTTTGGCTGCTGGCCGCTTTTGTCGTGATCACGGCACGCCGCTGGACGCCGATGGTGGCGCCCGTGGTGGGCGTGGCGTTGGCGTACATCAGCGTAGTCCGCTGGCGCATGGCCACGCGGGGCGCGCGCCGTGAACGTGTCTTGGCACGCACGGCCGCGCCGGTAGATGCGCCTGCCGTAACCCACGCCAAGCCGAACTGCGCTCGCGACAACGAAGTGATGCTGCAAATGATGCATGACCTGCGCAGTCCGCTGTCGACGATCCTGGTGATGGTGGAAAAGCAAAGCGCCGAAAGCGATTGCCCCAAGCAGGAAGCCTTTGCGCAGTCCGTGCGTGACCTGGCGCAGTACAGCTTGACCGTGGCGCAGGACTTCATGCATCTTTCCCGCGCGGAGCGCCTGGATAAGGCGAATTTCCTGCCCGTTTCGATGCTCGACGTGGGCCAGGAAGCCGCCGACCAAACCCTGTTGCTGGCCGAGCGCAAGGGCATCGACGTGCATATCCGCGAATGCGGGGAAAAGCTGTGGGTGTCGGGCGACTACTGCATGCTGCAACGCGCCGTCATCAACCTGCTGGACAACGCGATCAAGTATTCCAACCCGTCCACACGCATCACGTTGTGCCTGAAGCGCCAGGGCGATATGGCCCGCATCAGTGTGATCGACGAGGGTATCGGCATTGCGGATTCGGTCATGCCGCAGCTGTGCGAGGCGTTTTTTCAGGTGCAGCCCGGCAGCCGTGACGGCGTGGGCATGGGCTTGGCGCTGGTGGCCACGGTGGTGGATGCGCACGGCGGAAAATTGTCGGTCAGTTCGCGTCCTGGGAAGGGAAGCGAGTTTTCACTCACATTTCCATTGACGCCGATTCCGTGCGCGGAAGGCAATCGCCAGGAAGCGCGGTCCGGTTATCGAACGGGCCTTAATCCCGCCTCATGAACAAGCGCCCTCGTGGCGCTTTTTTTCGGCCGTCTGGACGTTATGTATTGCGTGATTTATCGCGTTTTACCGCGTCATCAATGCGATGCGGCAAGGATGCAACACCTGCTTTTAATAGTGTATTGAGAAAGGTTTTGCCGTTTTCCAGCGCCGGGAATAATGGCTTCGCTTTCACGAGATCCGTGTGATTTCCGGTTCATGAGAATGCGAAAAACAATCCACTAAACATAGGATATTTGATGACTAAAACCACATTGCGCGGTGCAGCCGCCAAGCTTGGCTTGCCGGTCGCGGCGCTGACGCAGGCTGTGCTCATGGCCATGGCGCCGACGACCGCTTCGGCTCACGGTTCCATGATCGATCCCCCGAGCCGGGAATATGCTTGCCACAAGTTTGATACTCCTTGGAATAATCCCAAGTTCTCCGGTTGCGGCAAAGCGAACGACCTTATTGGAAACTGGCAGTCCAACTTGATCGGCGGCGTGTTCAACAACCACAAGGATCTTATCCCTGATGGCCTGCTGTGCGCGGGCGGAAAGGACAGTTGGAAGGCGCTGGATGGCGATCACCAGTGGCCCACCACGGTAGTTACGCCTGACGCCAACGGCAATGCGCAGTTCAAGTACCTGCAAACGGCACCGCACATCACCACGTACTTCAAGACCTACATCAGCAAAGACAGCTACGACCCCAAGCGCGGCCTGCGCTGGGAAGATCTGGAACTGATCGGCGATACCGGCTTTCTGCCGCGCCCGGAAGTCGTGAACGCCGTTACGCCCCTGGATGTCAAGATTCCCGCCCACTTTACTGGCAAGCGCGTGATTTACAGCGTGTGGCAACGTGACCCGAGCGACGCCAAGGAAGGTTTCTACTCTTGCTCGAACGTGGAAGTGATGCCTGCCAACGTGCAATGGCAAGCCAGCGGCGCGCTGCAAGGCGGCCAAGTCAACGTCGGCTCGAAGATGACCCTGCGCGTGTTCGATCTGAGCCGTGCCGGCGATCTGGAAAGCCATTCGATCATCGTCAAGGCCGGTGAAGAAAAGGCCGCCCAGTGGATGTACGCCCTGGCCAAGGAAGTCAACAACAAGTCGTCCGTCATCAAGGTCGGCAAGATGCAGTCCAATGGCCAAGTCTTGCCGCAGCAAAGCGACACCGAAAACCAGGTCTATGGCCTGAACAAGAAGGTTGGCTTCGCGATTGACCAGAAGGCTGCCGAGCCGGTGGATCCGCCGCCCGTCGTCATCAATGCGCCTACGGCTCAACTGACTGGCCCGGCAACGGCCAATGCTGGCGAGCGCGTTTCGCTGTCGGCCAAGGGTTCGAACAACGGTGGTGGCACCTTGAAGTTCCAGTGGACGGCTCCGGCTGGCATCACCGCTTCGGCGCTGAACCAGGCTGACCTGAGCTTCACGGCTCCGACGCTGACGCAAGACAAGTCCTACTCGTTCACCGTCAAGGTCACGAACGAAAAGGGTTCGTCGAGCAAGACGCATTCGGTCCTGGTCAAGAAGCAAGCCCAAACCGGCGGCGGCACTGACGGTGGCAACACCGGCGGTAACGAAGGCGGCAACGGTGGTACCGATGGCGGCAACGGCGGCCAGACCGGCCAGTACCCGGCCTACAAGGAAGGCACCACGTACGCAGCTGGCGACAAGGTCACCAACGGCGGCAAGGTCTACGAGTGCAAGATCTGGCCCGTGACCGCATGGTGCAGCGCTTCGCCGTTGCACTACGCTCCCGGCAAGGGCCTGGCTTGGCAGCAAGCTTGGGACCTGGTGAAGTAATTCCCTTCACTGTTCTCAGTCTGAGCTGAAACTGCTTGAAAATCCGCAGTGAATAACGCGGAAAAATGAAGTTCCTGGTCCCTCGTGCGAAAGCGCGGGGGATTTTTTTTGCCGCAGGTTATTTTTTTAATGAGTGTGGGGAAATTGCTTTAAGGAATCGTTTATCAACTTTGATTATCAAAGGGCTTCCGGCCGAGAATGAATTCACCTTGTCCTGCGTGCTGCATGGAAGGTGATTTATTCAACCTCACTCTGAAGTGTTTATAAAAAAATGGCGAAATTCAAATTAACTCTGGTGGGCGGCCTGGTACTGGCGGCCGTATCCGGTTCGGTTTTGGCTCACGGCACCATGTCGCATCCGAAGGCGCGCATCCTGCATTGCCACGCGGGCAGTCAGAGCGAAGGTTGCACCGCATTCAAGGCGCAGGGCGGCAGCGTGTACGACTGGCGTGAAGTCTGGCAGAAGCCGGGCGGCGAAAAAACCGTTGCCACCACGCCGGGCGACCGCCTGTGCGACGGTGGCACCAAGCCGTCCCATCGCGGCCTGAACGCGCTGGCCCAATGGCCCATCACCACGCTCAAGCCGGATGCCAATGGCAACGTCACGCTGAAGTGGAACCACACCGTGGCCCACCGCACCAAGTCGCTGCAATTCTTCATCACGAAGATGCCGTATGACTCGACCAAGCCGCTGCAATTCTCCGACTTTGAAAAGTTCTGCGAACAGCGCGACTTCACGCCGGCCGCGGCGGGCGAAGGTCGTGAGCAGGAATACAGCTGCACGCTGCCCGCCGGCAAGACCGGCCGCCATCTGATCATGAGCGTCTGGAACACCAACCACGTGGGCGACGGCGTGACCTCGGGCGAGTCCTATCGCGCTTGCGGCGACGTGAACATCGAGGGCGTGTCCAACGTCATCAAGCCGTCGGATATCGGCGCGCTGTACTCCATCGGTGAAACCAAGGTGGGCGATTCGCTGGTGTGGCGTTTGGCTGACCCCAAGCGCAACGGCGAATACCTGGAACAGCTGCGCGTGCCGCTGGACGAGAACGCCGTGCAGGGCGAGCGTTGGACGCAAGTGCTGGGCAATGCCGTCAACGGCACGTCCAAGCGCGTGCGCATCGGCCAGTTGGGCGCTGACGGCAAGACCGTGACGCCGATCGTGGGTGTGGACAAGTCGCACGTCTATTCGATGGACGGCAGCAAGTACCACTTTGTGGTGACCAAGGAAGCGGCCGAGATCAAGCCGGACCCCGTGGTGATCCCGCCGCTGTCCAGCATCACCGGCCCGGTGAATGTGCAAGCGGGTCAGAAGGTGCAGCTGTCGGGCTCGGCCTCGACCGGTACCGACCTGAAGTTCTCGTGGACCGTGCCGGCCGGCATCACCGTCGCGGTGAAGGACCAGCCCACGCTGAGCTTCGTGGCGCCGACGCAAACGAAGGACCAGCAGTACTCGTTCACGCTGAACACGCGTAACGACAAGGGCGCATCGGATGCGACCCACGTTGTGACGGTCAAGGGCAAGCCGGAAGTCATCGTTGACGAAGGCGGTAATGGTGGTAATGGCGGTAATGGCGGCACCGGCGGTAACGGTGGCAATGGTGGCACCGGCGATACGCCGCCCGCCTACAAGGCCGGCACTGCCTACAAGGCGCTTGAGCGCGTGACGAACCTGGGCAAGGTCTACGAGTGCAAGCCGTGGCCCTACACGAACTGGTGCGGCCAGTCGCCGTTCCATTACGAGCCCGGTAAGGGCGGCTACTGGACCCAGGCCTGGGATCTGGTGAAGTAAGCCGTCGTTGTCAAGGCGGGCCGAGGTCAACACGCCTTGGCCCGCGTTGGACGCCAGCCCCCTCTCAGCGATGGGAGGTGGGCTTTCTTTTTGCGTTGTTGGATTCGCCGTCAAGGCGAATCACTGAATAGCCATGAAAAACAAAATACCGTTTTCGATGCTCGTGCTGGCACTAGGCACGGCGTTTTCCGCTCCGGGGCATGCGGCGTCAGCCGACGAACCCCGGCCCATTTACGTTCGGCTGAAGGCCGAAGCTCCCAACCCGGCCCAGCGCACGGCGCCCACGCCCGAAGTGGCCGGCGCCATGGATGCGCTGACGCGCCTGACGCCCGGCATGGAGCCGCTGATCCCGATGTCGCCGATGATGCGCAACTACGAGGATATCGCGGCACTGGAACGCCATAACCTTACGCGCTACTACAAGATTTCGGCCGAGATGATGCGCGGCCGCGACGCGGAATTGCTGGTCAAGCAGCTGCTTGAAAACCCGTTGGTGGAAAGCGCGCAGATCGAGCCCGTGCCGATGTCGATTGGTGACGGCCTGCAAGCCGATCCCGCCATGGCGATCACGCGCGCGGCGCCCGGCACGCCGGACTACACCAAGTGCGACGGCGCAATGGCGCCGACGTGCCAGAACTATATGCAGTCGCCCAAGCCCGGCTATTGGCCGTTGGGCGGCGTCAACGCCTTCGAGGCGCAGCGCTTGACCGGGCACTATGGCGCGAATGTGCGTCTGATTTCGAACGAGATCAACCATTGGGATTTCGACCACGTTGATCTGCCCAAGCCTTTCCTGCATCACGGGCAGTATGTGGAAAAGCCCGATTCGCACGACACGATGTCGGCCGGCATCATGTTCGGGCAGGACAACGGCTATGGCGTGACGGGCATCGTGCCGCAAGCGCAGGCCGGCTATACCAAGTACAGCCCCAGCGGCATGGTCGATCTGCGCAACGTGCTGCAGGCCGGCGACGTGGTGCAGATCGGCGTGCACTACAAGTTCAGCAACGGCTGCGGCCCGACCACGGCATGCTGGTTGCCCGTGGAACACGTGGATGTGGTCTATGACGCCATTTCGTATCTGACCAAGGAAAAGGGCGTGCACGTGGTGCTGGCGGCGGCCAACGGCGCGGCCAACCTGGACGACCCGTGGTTCCGTGGACGCTATGACCGTACCAAGCGCGATTCGGGCGCCATCTACGTCGGCGCGGCCGACCCGGTGCAGGGCCAGGTCGCGTGGTTCTCGGAAACGGGCAGCCGCGTCGATATGTTCTCTTGGGGTGGGCGCGTCACGACCACCGACTGGAAGGAAGGTCAGCACAACCTGTACACCACGGCGTACAGCGGCACGTCGTCCGCCAACCCCATCATTGCGGGTAGCGTGGCGTGGCTGCAAAGCCTGGCGCGCGAGCGCGGCCTGGGCAATATCCCGCCCAAGGTCATGCGGCAGATCCTGGTGGACAGCGGCAACCCCGTGCCCATCGTCAATCCGGCTCGTCCGATCGGTGTGCAACCCGATCTGGTGCGTGCGGCCGAACTGCTGGGCGGCGACAGCGTCGGCGGGCAGGCGCCTCAAGCGCATGTCGTCGGCTCGTCGCAAGCGAATGCGGGCGACAAGGTGGTGTTGTCGGCCGCGGATTCGACTGGCAAGGGTTTGAACTATGCATGGAGCAGCCAGCCCACGCTGACGTTCATTGAGCAGGGCGTCAAGGGCAGCTTTGTTGCACCGGAAAACGCAAAGGACGTCGCCTACCGCATCACGCTGAAAGTGACCGACTCGCAAGGGCGCAGCGCGTCCACGCACCATGGTGTGCTGGTCAAGGCGAAGGCGGCGGGCGTGTGCGCCAACGCGCCCGCGTGGGATGCCCGCAAGGTGTACAACGTGCCGAACGAAGCGGTGTCGTACAACGGCAAGGTCTACCACCAGAACTACTGGAACGTGGACGCCGCGCCGGACAAGAACTCGGCGCAGTACGGCAAGCCGTGGAAGATGCCCGAGTCCTGCGACCTGGAGCCCACGCCGATTCCGCTGCCCGTTGCTCGCATCAGCGGTCCCGCTGAAGTCGCGGCGTTGCAGCCGGCCACCTTGTCGGCCAGCGGTTCCACGGGCCAAGGCCTGAAGTACGTGTGGACGAGCCTGGACGAGATCGGGCTACAGGCCAACGGCGCAACCGTTACGTTTTATGGTCCCCCGCTGGCGCAGGATCGCAACCTGACGTTCAAGCTGGCCGTGACGGACGAGCGCGGTCGTACCGCAACCGCCACTCACGTGGTGAAAGCCAAGGCCAAGGTCGTGGTGCCTGAAGTCATTGCGCCGCAAGCCAAGTTGAGCGGCCCCGCCACGGTCAAGGGCGGCGAGCGCGTCGTCTTGTCCGGCAAGGCATCCACCGGAACGGACCTGCGCTACCGCTGGACCGTGCCCGCGGGTATTTTCGCCGGTGCGTTGGACCAGGCGGACATCAGCTTTGTCGCGCCGACCAGCACGAAGGACACGCCTTACCGCTTTACGCTGACGGTGAGCAACTCGCGCGGCGAAGTCCAGGCCAGCCACACCGTGACGGTGCAGGCGCAGGCAGCCGTGGGTGGGCACCCGCAGTACAAGGCGGGCACCATCTATAAGGCGGGTGACAAGGTCGTGAACGTGGGTAAGACGTTTGAATGCAAGATCTTCCCGTACAGCGGCTGGTGCAGCCAGTCGCCGTCGCACTATGCGCCCGGCACGGGTTCGCATTGGCGCGATGCGTGGATGCAGCGTTAAGCATTAAGCGATAAGCGTCGCGCGATGGTTGCGTGATGCGCTGCCCCCGCCGGTTTTCCGGTGGGGGCTTTTTTTTGGCGAGCCGCTCTCATGGGCTTCAGGCCTGCATGTCCGCCACCACGCGATAGGTGCGTGCTTGCCCCTGCTTGTCGACCTGGCACAGCAGGATGTCGTGCTGCGGACCCGCCAGCGTGGCGATGCTGGCCAGCTCGGCCGGCAGCCCGCTCAGGTCAAAGCCGATGGCCGCGTCGGGGCCGGCTGCGCGGCGGATGCCGGCCAGTAGATGGTGCAGGTGGGCGTGATGCTGCTGCATGTCTTGCACGTCTGGCAACGGATGGCCTTGCAGGTGCACCCCGGCGGCGGCGCATGGCGCTTCAAGCGCGGCCAGCTCGTCGGCGTGCCGATACAGGGCATGGAATGTGCGTGGCTGGAAGGAACCGCGAGCGGCGCAGAAAGAAGACAGCGCGCGGCCGCCCGATGCCAGCCCGATCAATTGTGAGGGTGGGGCGGGTGCGGCGCTTAGCCGATACCGAGGCCGCCGCTTCAGGTGGTGCACCGCCATCGCCGACGAGGCGATCGTCAAGGATAAACCCGCCAGCAACGGAACCAGCCAGATCAGCAGGCTGGGGTGATCCGTGAACGGATGCTGATACTTTTCAACGGTGGTGGGGTAGAAGTAGCGCAGCAAAGGCTTGAACATCAGCCCTTCATTGAGCGCATCGGTTACCCAGCTGATCAGCACGATGGAGCTGATGGTGTAGCAGGCGGTTTTCAAGCGGTGCAGCAACACCGCGCGGGTCAATGTCATGGCCAAGCCTCCGGAGCGCGGCGAACGCGGCGACGCGGCGTCCGCGATGCAACCCAAGAGCAAAGCATCCGGATCCGCAAGAAGCAATCAGAGGAGTCTGGTAATTGCAGGGGTCTGGTTTTGGCGGAGGCAGCTAATGGCGGGCACAGCTAATGGCGGCGGAAATGAAAAAAGGGCCGGACAACAAGTGTCGGGCCCTTCTTAGGTGACTGCAGAGATCAAGAACACGGGGTTGCTTGACCGCTGCACATCTGAATTTGGAGCGGGAGACGAGTCTCGAACTCGCGACCTCAACCTTGGCAAGGTTGCGCTCTACCAACTGAGCTACTCCCGCATGGGTTCCGTCATGAACTGCTCAGAACCGTTTTCTTATGCACTCTGATCAACTTGGTTATCGATCAGAAGGCGCGCATCTTACATGATTTTTTCGAGCTTGTCATTGGGCTGAGATTTTTCGCGTTTTCGCCGTGTTCTCTATAAAGAGCGGCTGTTGAAAAGCGGGGTACTCAAACCAAAACACTCAATCAAGTAATATGAGCGAAGACCGAAACTATAGCATAGCCCGTAGCACCCATGTCAACTGCCCCTGCTATCAACACGGCGCCAGCCGCGCTGACTCCCGCCGCCCACGATCTAAGCCGGCTCAATACGCTGGGTCTGGCGTCGCAAGCTGAAGCCTTCGTCACACTGGACGATGCCGCGCAATTGCCGGCCTTGTCCGACTTGGCACGCCGCGCGGACAGCCTTCTGGTGCTGGGCGGCGGCAGCAATGTTGTCCTGCCCGAACGCGTTTCCGGCCTGGTGGCCAAGGTGGCTTTCAGGGGCGTGCAGCTGTTGCAAGACGCGCCCGACGTCCGCCTGGTGGAAGCGGCGGGTGGCGAAAGCTGGCATGGCTTTGTCGAACATTGCGTCGATCAGGGTTGGGATGGCCTGGAAAACCTGGCGTTGATTCCCGGTACGGTCGGGGCCGCGCCGGTGCAGAACATCGGCGCTTACGGCGTCGAGTTCGAACAGCGCTTCCATAGCCTGACTGCCTGGGATGTGACGGCGGCAAGGCTTGTTGAAATGGGCCCGTCCAATTGCCGCTTTTCGTACCGGGATAGCACCTTCAAGCACGACGCGCCCGGCCGCTGGATCATCGTCAGCGTGCGGTTCGCCTTGCCGCGCCCCTGGCGCCCCGTGCTGGGCTACCCGGACCTGCAACGCCACGAACGGCTGGCCCATGGCGTGCCAAGCGCGCGCGACATTTTCGACGCGGTTTGCGACATTCGCCGCGCAAAGCTGCCGGACCCCGCCGTGACCGGCAACGCCGGCAGTTTTTTCAAGAACCCCATCGTGACCGCCGACGTGCGGGACGATCTGGCCGAACGCTTTCCCGGGTTGGTGTCGTACGCGCAACCGGACGGCCGCTACAAGTTGGCAGCCGGCTGGCTGATCGACCAGTGCGGCTGGAAGGGGCAGGCCCTGGGCGCGGCGGGGGTGCATGACAGGCAGGCGCTGGTGCTGGTCAATCGCGGCGGCGCCAACGCTGCCGACATCATGGCGTTGGCCGGCGCGATTCAAGCGTCGGTGCAGGCGCGCTACGGTGTCGTGCTGGAACCAGAGCCTGTGGTGGTGTAGGGCGCGGTGCGAACGGTGCGATAAAAAAGGATCCCGAGGGATCCTTTTTGGTTTTGTGGCGAGCGCTCCGGCGCCCGGCGATCCGGCGGCCGGCGATCCGGCGGCGCGGCGTGCACCGCCGCCGCCTGGCTTAGAAGCCCAGCACGGACTGCATGTCGTACAGGCCGTTGTGCTTGTCTTGCAGAAAGCGTGCGGCGCGCAGGGCGCCTTCTGCGTAGGTGGCGCGGCTGCTGGAACGGTGCGTGATTTCGATGCGCTCGCCAATGCCGCAGAACGACACGGTGTGGTCGCCCACGATGTCGCCCCCGCGCAGCACGGAAAAGCCGATGGTGCCGGGCTTGCGCACGCCGGTGTCGCCATGGCGGCTCCAGGTGGCCACGTCCGGCAGCGCCACGTCCCAGGCGGACGCAATGGTCTCGCCCATTTTCAACGCGGTGCCCGAAGGCGCATCGACCTTGTTGCGATGGTGCGCTTCAAACACTTCAACGTCGTAACCGGAATTGAGAATGCGGGCGGCCATGTCCAGCAGCTTGAGCGTGGCATTCACACCCACGCTCATGTTGGGCGCGAACACGATGCCGATTTTCTGCGCGGCCACTTCGATGGCGGCGCGGCCGTTGTCGTCGAACCCGGTGGTGCCGATGACGGCGTGCGTGCCGTGCTTCACGCAGGCCTGCAAGTGGGCAAGCGTGCCTTCGGGCCGCGTGAAATCGATCAGGCAATCGGCGTTGGCCAGCGCGTCAAGATCATCGGTGATCAGCACGCCGGTCTGTTGGCCCAGCGGGGCGCCCGCGTCCTGGCCCAGCGACGTCGACCCATTGCGGTCCAACGCCACTGCCAATTGCAGGTCGGTGGACTTGAGGATGGCGTCGATCAGCATCTGGCCCATACGGCCGCTGGCGCCGGCAATTGCAATACGCATGAAGAAAATCCTTGAGGGGTTACCGAAGCGGCTCAGGCGCGTTGCCCGGTTGGCCGGGGTACTGATTCAGCGGGCTGACCGGAGCGGCGGCATCGCGCTTTTTCAGGTCTTCCTCTTCTTTGATGCGGGTTTCGTCCTGGTCCAGGCGCTTGTCCGCCTTTTCGTCGGCGGTGCTGCTGGGCGTGTTCAGCTGATAGGGCTGCAAATCAGGCTGCTTGTCGCCTTCCCAGCGGGTCAGGCGGTCGTTTTCGAACCAGACGGTGAACTTGCGTTCGCGGGCTTCGCCATAGCCGGGCTTGTAATAGTAGGGGTAGTCCCAACGGTTGGCGTGCAGCACGCTGGTCAGGGTAGGGCTGCCCAGCGCAAAGCGGACTTGCTCGCGGCTCATGCCCGGCTGGAGCAGCGCGACTTGCTCCTGGGTGATCCAGTTGCCTTGCTGGACACCGGCCTTGTAGGGGAAGCCCCACTTGTCCCCCGAGCAGCCGGCAAGGGCAATGGCCAGGGCGGCGACGGCCAATCCGGTCTTCAGCGAGCGGGAGGGAATTCGTGCAATCATGGACACTACGCGCCCCTATTATTTGGAAGCAGACAAAACCGTTATCATAAAGGTTTCATAAGGATAGTTCCGCGAGGCGGCATGAAATCAGGTGAGCCGACTCGCGGTGCACCCTTGATCCTGCCCATGCCTACGCGGACGGAGAGCGATTACACCATGAGCGACCAAAGCGAACTGAAGAACATGGGTTTGAAGGCGACGTTTCCGCGCCTGAAAATTCTTGATATTTTCCGCAAATCCGACCAACGCCACCTTAGCGCCGAAGACGTCTACCGCGCGCTGATCGGCGAAAACGTCGAAATCGGCCTGGCAACCGTCTACCGTGTGCTGACCCAGTTCGAGCAGGCCGGCATCCTGGCCCGCAGCCAGTTCGACAGCGGCAAGGCTGTGTTCGAACTGAACGACGGCGATCACCACGATCACCTGATCTGCACGAATTGCGGCACCGTGGTCGAGTTTTCAGACCCGGAGATCGAAAAGCGCCAGCAGAAGATCGCCAAGGACAACGGTTTCGCGCTGGAAAGCCACGCGATGGTGTTGTACGGCGTGTGCAGCAGCTGCGTGAAAGGGCGCTAAACCGCTAGCGTCCGCCCCACGGTCCGTGGCCGCGCTCGTTGCGGGCCAGTGAGATCAAAAGCCCCTTCTTGATGAAGGGGCTTTTTTTTGTCTGTGAGGGGGCGGGGCTTTTGCCCGGCTTTGCCTGGCTTTCTCGCGGCTTCGTGCCGTATTTTGTACGGCGTTCGCGCGAATTTGCCTTGGAGCCAGGGCTGGACTTGCCCCCGGCTGCGCTCAACCGCCTCAGGCCGCGGGCTGGCCGAAACCTTCCAGCATTTCGCGGGCGTGCTCGCGCGTGGTGGCGGTCAGCTTGATGCCGCCCAGCATCCGGGCGATTTCCTCAACACGCGCCGCCGCGTCCAGTTCTTCGATGCTGGAGCGCGTGGTGCCGCGAGATTCCGTCTTGCTGACCAGGAATTGGTTGTTCGCGCAGGCGGCTACCTGGGGCAAGTGGGTCACGCACAGCACTTGATGGCGTTCGCCCAGCTCGCGCAGCAGCTTGCCCACGGCTTCGGCCACCGCGCCGCCTACGCCGCTGTCGACTTCGTCGAAGATCAACGTCGGCACGCGCGCCGCGCGGCTGGCAATGACGGACAGCGCCAGCGAAATCCGCGACAACTCGCCGCCCGAAGCCACTTTGGCCAGGGGGCGCGGGGTGGTGCCGGCGTGGCCGGCCACCAGGAATTCAACCTGCTCGTTGCCGTGCGCGGACGGCGCGGCGGCGGTCAAGGTGGGTTCGAACTTGCCGCCTTGCATGGCCAGCGTTTGCATGGCCTGGGTGACTTGCTTGCCCAGGTCCTTGGCAATCTTGCGGCGGGCGGTCGACAGCTTGGCGGCTGCCGTGTCGTATTGCGACTGCGCCGCAACTGACTGAGCCCGCAGCGCATCGATATCCCCCGCCGCTTGCAAGGCGGCCAGCTCGGCATGCAGGGAATCGCGCAATTCGCACAGGGCGTCGGGCTCGACGCGGAATTTGCGCGCGGTCTCGAACACCAGGCCCAGGCGTGCTTCGACGTCGGCCAGGCGCTTGGGGTCCAGATCGACGCGGCTGACGTAGTTGTTCAGGTCGGACACGGCTTCGCTGATCGCGATGCGGGCGGACTCGAGTTCGTCGTACACGCCTTGCAGGCCGGGGTCATGCCGCAGCATTTGCTGAATGCGGTGATTGGCGGCTGTGACACGGTGGTGCGCGGAATCGCCTTCGCCGTCCAGCGCTTCCAGGATTTGCGAGGCGCCGTCCAGCAGCGACTGCGAATGCGACAAGCGCGTGTGCTCGGACTGCAAGGATTCCCATTCGTCGGGGCCCAGTGCCAGCTGATCCAGTTCGTCCACCTGCCATTGCAGTCGGTCGCGTTCGTTGGCCAGGCTGGCGGCGTCTTTTTCGGCGGCTTCGAGCTGCCGCGCCAGCGCGCGCCATTGCTTCCACGCCTGACCCACGGCCTGGCGCAGATCGCCATGGCCGCCGTGCGCGTCCAGCAGATCGCGCTGTGCGTCGGGGCGCATCAGGCTTTGATGGGCGTGTTGGCCGTGGATGTCGACCAGGCTGTCGCCCAATTCGCGCAGCTGCCCCACGGTGGCGGGCGTGCCGTTGATGTATGCGCGGCTGCGGCCCTGCGCGTCGATGACCCGGCGCAGCGACAGTTCGTCATCGACGTCGATCTCGCGTTCATTCAGCCAGCTGTGCAATGACTTCGGCGTATCGAACACGGCAGTGATGTCGGCGCGCGGTGCGCCTTCGCGCAGCATGCTGGCGTCGCCGCGTTCGCCCAGCGCAAGCGCCAGCGCGTCCACCAGGATGGATTTGCCCGCCCCGGTCTCGCCGGAGAACACGGTGAAGCCGGGGCCGAAATGGATTTCGGTCTGTTCGACGATGACGAAGTCGCGGATATGCAGGGTGCGCAGCATGTCGGGGCGCTTACTACTCTACGTTGTCGGTGGCCTGGGGCATCAGGTTCCAATGCAACTTGCGGCGCAAGGTGGAAAAGAAGCTGTAGCCCTCGGGGTGCACGAAGCGAATGGTGTACGGCGCGCGCTGCACGACGATGCGGTCGCCCGGTTGCAGGTCAGACCAGGTCTGCATGTCGAAATGCACGCTGGCGCCCACTTCCACGCGGCCCATCGCGGTCAGCGTCATGTTCAGCACACCGGTGTCCGGGATGACGATGGGGCGATTCGACAGCGTTTGCGGCGCCACGGGCACCAGCACCATGGCGTTCATGCCGGGGTGCAGGATGGGGCCGTTGGCGGACAGCGCATACGCGGTCGAGCCGGTAGGCGTGGCGATGATCAGGCCATCGGCGCGCTGTGTGTACATGAAGGCGCCGTCCAGTTCGACACGCACTTCGATCATGCCGCCGCGGCCGGCGCGGTTCAGCACGACGTCGTTGAGCGCCGACGCGGAATACATTTTCTGGTCGCCACGCCACACGCTGCCTTCCAGCAGCATGCGTTCTTCAATCTGGAAGCTGCCTTCAAGCACGCGCGCCAATGCACCGTGCGCGTCTTGCAGCGGGATGTCGGTGATGAAGCCCAGGCGCCCGTGGTTGATGCCCACCAGGGGGACACCAAATGGCGCCAGATGCCGGCCGGCGCCCAGCACCGTGCCGTCGCCGCCCATCACGACGGCCAGCGATGCGTTCTGGCCGATCTCTTCGAGGGTAGCTATTGGGTATTCGGTCAGGCCGGTGTTGCGCGCGGTGTCGGCATCGATCAGCACATGCCGGCCCGCTTGCGTCAGCGCGTGCGCAAGGGCTCTTAGCGGGGTGTCCAGGCCGGTGTCCTGGTATCTGCCGATCAGGGCGACGGTAGGAAAGTGCATGGATGCGGGCGTATCAAAAGGGCGAAGCCGAAGCCAAAACCTGCCCGGAATGGGCCGATTAGCCGATTATATGGGGCCGCATATCTGCTTGCGGGACAAAAATCGCCTTTATCCTAAAAGATTCCTTAAAATGCCCGCTATGGATGACCGCGCACGCGCACTACTGAAAGCGTTGATAGAACGCTACATCGCCGATGGGCAGCCCGTCGGCTCGCGGACGCTATCGAAAGTCTTTGACTTGTCCCCGGCTACCATCCGCAATGTCATGGCGGACCTGGAAGAGCTGGGGCTGATCCATAGCCCGCACACCTCCGCCGGCCGCGTGCCTACGCCGCGGGGCTATCGCATGTTCGTCGATTCCCTGCTGGCCGTGCAGTCTTATCAGCTGCAACCGCACAACATGGGCGAAATGCTGTCGGCGGCCGAACCTACCCGCGCCGTCAACGCCGCCGCCGCGTTGCTGTCCAACCTGACGCAATTCGCGGGCGTGGTGCTGACCCCCAAGCGCGCCCAGGTGTTCCGGCAGATCGAATTCATCCGGCTGTCGGACAAGCGCGTGCTGCTTATCATCGTCACGCCGGATGGCGATGTCCAGAACCGCATTCTCTTTGTTCAGCGCGATTACGCCGAAGCGGAATTGCTGGAAGCCGGCAATTTCTTCAACATGCATTTCGCGGGCAAGTCGTTCAACGCGGTGCGCCAGACGCTATCGACCGAACTGGCCCAGCTGCGCGAAGACATTTCGCGGCTGATGCAGGCGGCGGTCGAGGCCAGCGCCGAGGCCGCGGAAGACGGCGACACGATGGTCATCTCGGGCGAGCGCAAGCTGCTGGACGTTACGGATATCGCGTCCGACATGGACCGGCTGCGCAAGATGTTCTCGCTGTTCGAGAAAAAGACCGACCTGCTGCAACTGCTGGACGTGTCCAGCCGCGCACAGGGCGTGCAGATCTACATCGGCGGCGATTCCCAATTGGTGCCCATGGAAGAGGTCTCGGTCATTACCGCGCCCTATGGCGTGGACGGCAAGGTCGTGGGCACGTTGGGCGTCATCGGCCCGACCCGCATGGCTTACGAACGCGTGATTCCCATCGTGGACATCACGGCGCGCCTGCTGTCCAACGCGCTCAGCCACAACCAGTAGTCCCATTCAAAGCTACATCCTCCTCGCGGAGGAAGGGGAGTTTTTGTGTTTCTTCGCCTGTTCAAGTACCTGTGGCCTGAACGCTACCTGCCGGAAGCCGAGCAGGACGACCCCTTCAACGAAGACCCGCCGGCCCGCGCGCCCGGCAAAGTCGGGGTGCTGCTGGTCAACCTGGGTACGCCGGATACGCCGGACAAACAGGGCATCCGCAAATACCTGGGCGAATTCCTGTCCGACCCCCGCGTCATTGAAATTCCACGTTATTTATGGAAACCCATCCTGTACGGGCTGGTGCTGACGCTGCGACCCAAGAAGCTGGCGCCGCGCTATGCGGGCGTCTGGCTGAAAGAAGGGTCGCCCCTGATGGTCTATAGCCAGCGCCAGGCGGACGGCGTACGCGCCGCGCTGGAGGCGGCGGGCATCGACGCCGTGGTGGAACTGGGCATGCGCTACGGCAACCCGTCCATCCCCGACGCCATCACCCGTTTGCGCGCGGCCGGTTGCGAACGCATCCTGACCGTGCCGCTGTACCCGCAATACGCGGCCAGCACCACGGCCACGGTCGTGGACGCGGTTACCCGCCATGCCGGGCGCCTGCGGGATCAGCCTGAACTGCGCTTTACCAAGCGCTTTCATGAGGACCCCGCCTGGCTAGACCCGCTGGCCGCCCGCATCGAGTCGTTCTGGCGCGAGCACGGCAAGCCGCAGAAGCTGGTCATGAGCTTTCACGGCTTGCCGCGATATTCCATCGAACTGGGCGACCCCTACTACCGCGACTGCATGGAGTCGGCCCGCCTGTTGTCCCAGCGGCTGTCGCTGCCGCGCGAACAGATCGAAGTCACCTTCCAAAGCCGCTTTGGTACTGCCCGCTGGCTTGAGCCCTATACCGAACCGACCCTGAAAGCGTTAGCCGCTTCGGGCGTTACCGAGGTGGATGTGGTGTGCCCGGGATTTGTGGCAGACTGTCTGGAAACCCTGGAAGAGATCAGCCTGGAATGCCGGGACGCCTTTATTGAGGCGGGCGGCAAGCAGTTTCGTTACATCCCTGCGCTGAACGACGACCCCGCGTGGATCGCCGGCTTGGCCACTTTGGTGGAACGCAACTTGCAGGGCTGGCCGTTGAAGATCCAGGCCAACACGGACTTGAAGGAGAAGGCGCATGCACCATGATCCCAAGAGCGGCAAGAGCGTAAAAAAGGGGACCGTTGCCACCCCGGTGGACGAGGATCAGGTCGAACACGATCTGGACGAAGCGCTAGCCGAGACCTTTCCCGCCAGCGATCCCATCGCCATCCGTCCTGAACCGGACGACGATGACGACAAGGTGGATCGCGGGCTCGAAGAGAGCTTCCCCGCCAGCGACCCGGTCGCCCCGGCGCAGCCCCACAGGAAGTAAGCAGCCGGCCCCGCCGGGCCAAGCCCGGGCGGGCTTGCTGCCTCGGGCGGGCGCCGTCAGGGAATATTTCCCTTTCCCGGGCTTGAAATAGGGGTATTGGCCCCCATTCATGTCTGCGAAAGCCATTCTTTTTGGAGGATTCCCCATGACGGCACCCCACGAGCCTGTAGATAAGACGCCCGAAGCCGGCCAGAACGCCGACGCGGCACCCGCCGACCAGGGCGCGGCAGAGGCCGAGCTGAACGAGTTGCGCGCCCAGCTGGACGCCGCCCAAGCTACCGTCAATGAGCAGCACGATCAGCTTCTGCGTGTGCACGCCGAAGCTGAAAATGTGCGCCGCCGCGCGCAGGAAGAAGTGTCCAAGGCGCGCAAGTTCGGCATCGAATCGTTTGCCGAAAGCCTGGTTCCGGTCAAGGACAGCCTTGAGGCCGCCCTGGCACAGCCCGACCAGACCGTCCAGACGCTGCGCGAAGGCGTCGAAGTCACCCTGAAGCAGTTGTCGGCCGCGTTCGAGCGCAACATGCTCAAGGACATCGCGCCGGCCCAGGGCGACAAATTCGACCCGCACCTGCATCAGGCGATTTCGTCGATCCCCCACGAGCAACCCGCCAACACGGTGGTGCAGCTGCTGCAAAAGGGCTACGCCATTGCCGACCGCACGCTGCGTCCGGCGCTGGTAGTCGTATCGGCCGGCCAAGGCTGAAACGCCGGCAGCGTGTCATGACCGATCCCCGTTTCGATCCGGCTCAAGTCTTCCAGGTGTTCGGCATGCGTCATGTCGACACCGAGGGCTTTGATGCCACCGTGGTCCAGGCGCCGGGAACGGATCTGCGCTGTGTGTTTTTATGGGGACAGGATTGCTATAACTGCAATCTTTTCAAGCAGGCGGCGCTGCTGCACCAGGAAACGTTGCTGAAGCTGGGCCTGACCTGGTTCGAGGCCGACGTTTACGCCGACGAACCCCTGGGCCGGCGCTTTTCCCTGCATGGTGTCCCCACTTTCGTGCTGTACCGGGCTGGCAAACGGCTGGGTCGTATCACCGGTTGGCCCGGATTGCCCCAGTTCACGGCGGCAATTTCGCGGTTGCAGGACCCGAATGCGGAAAATTCCGGCAAGGCGTCTTGAAAACCCTGCGACTAACCCCAGTTATGTGGGGACAAGAAGTTTCTCTCTATTTTCATAGATCAATTCAAGGTAACCCACCATGAGCAAGATTATTGGCATTGACCTGGGCACGACCAACAGCTGCGTGGCTGTGATGGACGGCGGGCAGGTCAAAATCATTGAAAACGCGGAAGGCGCCCGTACCACCCCCTCGATCGTCGCCTACATGGACGACGGCGAGACCCTGGTTGGCGCTCCCGCCAAGCGTCAGGCCGTGACCAATCCCCGCAATACCCTGTACGCAGTCAAGCGCCTGATTGGCCGCAAGTTCGAAGAAAAGGCCGTGCAAAAGGACATCGACCTGATGCCCTACACCATCGCACGCGCCGATAACGGCGATGCCTGGGTCGAAGTGCGCGGCAAGAAGATGGCGCCTCCCCAAGTGTCGGCCGACGTGCTGCGCAAGATGAAGAAGACCGCCGAGGACTACCTGGGCGAAGAAGTGACCGAGGCCGTGATCACCGTGCCCGCCTACTTCAACGACAGCCAGCGCCAGGCCACCAAGGACGCCGGCCGCATCGCCGGTCTGGAAGTCAAGCGCATCATCAACGAGCCCACCGCGGCCGCGCTGGCGTTCGGCCTGGACAAGACCGAAAAGGGCGACCGCAAGATCGCCGTGTATGACTTGGGTGGCGGCACGTTCGACGTGTCCATCATCGAAATCGCTGACGTTGACGGCGAAAAGCAGTTTGAAGTGCTGTCGACCAACGGCGACACCTTCCTGGGCGGCGAAGACTTCGACCAGCGCATCATCGACTACATCATCTCCGAGTTCAAGAAAGAACAAGGCGTTGATCTGTCCAAGGACGTGCTGGCGCTGCAACGCCTGAAGGAAGCTGCTGAAAAGGCCAAGATCGAGCTGTCCTCGGCCCAGCAGACCGAAATCAACCTGCCGTACATCACGGCGGATGCCTCGGGTCCCAAGCACTTGAACCTGAAGATCACGCGCGCCAAGCTGGAAGCGCTGGTTGAAGAACTGATCGAACGCACGATCGAGCCCTGCCGCGTCGCCATCAAGGACGCCGGCGTGAAGGTTTCCGACATCGACGACGTGATCCTGGTCGGCGGCATGACCCGCATGCCCAAGGTTCAGGAAAAGGTGAAGGAATTCTTCGGCAAGGATCCGCGCAAGGACGTGAACCCTGACGAAGCCGTCGCCGCTGGCGCCGCCATCCAAGGTTCCGTGCTGTCGGGCGACCGCAAGGACGTGCTGCTGCTGGACGTGACGCCTCTGTCGCTGGGTATCGAAACCCTGGGCGGCGTGATGACGAAGATGATCCAGAAGAACACGACGATCCCGACCCGGTTCTCGCAAACCTTCTCGACCGCGGACGACAACCAGCCGGCCGTGACGATCAAGGTGTTCCAGGGCGAACGCGAAATCGCCGCGGGCAACAAGGCGCTGGGCGAGTTCAACCTTGAAGGGATCCCGCCGTCGCCGCGCGGCATGCCGCAAATCGAAGTCACGTTCGACATCGACGCCAACGGCATCCTGCATGTGTCCGCGAAAGACAAGGGTACCGGCAAGGAAAACAAGATCACCATCAAGGCCAACTCGGGTCTGTCGGAAGACGAGATCCAACGCATGGTCAAGGATGCCGAGGCCAACGCCGAGGAAGATCACCGCGTTGCCGAACTGGCTCAGTCGCGCAACCAGGCCGATGCGCTGGTGCACGCCACCCGCAAGTCGTTGACCGAGTACGGCGACAAGCTCGAAGCTTCCGAAAAGGAAAGCATCGAGGCCGCCATCAAGGACCTGGAAGACACGCTGAAGGAAGGCGACAAGGCCGCGATCGACGCCAAGGTGGAAGCCTTGTCGACCGCGTCGCAGAAGCTGGGCGAAAAGATGTACGCCGACATGCAGGCGCAACAAGCCGCCGGCCAGCAGCAAGCGGCCGATAACGCGAAGCCGGTGGACGACAACGTCGTCGACGCCGACTTCAAGGAAGTCAAGCGCGACCAATAATGGCCGGGCGCTGACCAGCCTCTGCCGCCCGGTAGCCGGAGAAATCCGCCTACCGGGCGTACTCATTCTGTAGCACTGAAAAGACGGCTCTATTCGAGCCCACGGATCATGGCAAAACGCGACTATTACGAAGTTCTGGGCGTAGCAAAAAACGCCTCGGACGACGAACTCAAGAAGGCCTATCGAAAGCTGGCCATGAAATACCATCCGGACCGCAATCCGGACAGCAAAGAAGCCGAAGAGAAGTTCAAGGAAGCCAAGGAAGCCTACGAGGTCCTGGGCGATGAACAAAAGCGTGCCGCCTATGACCGCTACGGCCATGCGGGCGTGGATCCCAATTCCGCCGGCATGGGCGGGGCAGGGATGGGCGGCGGCTTTGCCGACGCCTTCGGCGACATCTTTGGCGAGATCTTTGGCGGCGCGGGCGGCGGCGGCCGTCGCGGCGGCCCGCAGGTGTATCGTGGCGCCGACCTGAAATACGCGCTGGAAATCACGTTGGAACAGGCTGCCGCCGGTTTCGACACTGAGATCCGCGTGCCCAGCTGGGAAAACTGCGACACCTGCCACGGCTCTGGCGCCAAGGTCGGCACGTCGCCCAAGACCTGCCGCACCTGCGGTGGCTCGGGCGCCGTGCGTATGCAGCAGGGCTTTTTCAGCGTGCAGCAAACCTGCCCGACCTGCCACGGCAACGGCAAGGAAATCACCGACCCGTGCCCGTCGTGCGATGGCGTGGGCCGCATCCGCCGCAACAAGACCTTGCAGGTGAAGATTCCGGCCGGCATTGATGACGGCATGCGCATCCGCTCCAGCGGCAATGGCGAACCGGGCATCAACGGCGGTCCTCCGGGCGACCTGTATGTGGAAATCCACATCAAGCAGCACAAGATCTTCCAGCGCGATGGCGACGACCTGCACTGCGAGCTGACCATTCCGTTCACCACGGCGGCACTGGGCGGCGAATTGCAGGTGCCCACGCTGGGTGGCAAGGCCGAGATCTCGATTCCCGAGGGCACGCAGTCGGGCAAGACTTTCCGCTTGCGCGGCAAGGGTATCCGCGGCGTGCGCGGCAGCTATCCGGGTGATCTGTACTGCCACGTGGTGGTGGAAACGCCGGTGCGCCTGAGCGAAGACCAGAAGAGCATCCTGCGCCAGTTCGAGACGTCGCTGAACGACGGGGGCGATCGCCACTCGCCGCAAAGCAAGTCCTGGACGGATCGGGTGAAGGAATTCTTCAGCTGATCGGGTTGAAGGGCGCTAAAAAGCCGCGATGGAAATCGCGGCTTTTTCTTTTTGGGGGGCGTTTGGCAATGCGCGATCATCCTGGCCCCGGAGGCGTGGAGGATCGCCCAACGTAAAAAGGCCGCGGCTGGCTCGCCGCGGCCTTACTGCTGGTACTGCAACTGCTTGGTACTTCAACTGCTGGGTACTTCAACTGCTGGGTACTTCAACTGCTGGTACTTCAACTGTCGGTACTGCAACTGCTGGGTACTTCAACTGCTTGGTACTTCAACTGCTTGGTACTGCAACTGCTGGTACTTCAACTGCTGGTACTTCAACTGCTGGTACTTCAACTGCTGGTACTTCAACTGCTAAGTACTGCTACTACTACTGCGGTTGCCGCTGTGCCGGAAAAAACCGGTCCCAGGCCATGATGCCGCCCGAGACCGGCCGGGCTACAGCAAGCAGCTCACCGGGTGATCGGCGGGTATTCGAGCTCGCCGAACGTGTACTGGCCGCTGGCCTTGGCTTGCGCCAGTTCCTGCTGCACCTGGGCGCGGGACTTCGCGCTGGCCGAGGTGGCAATGACGGGCGGGTATTGCAGTTCACCAAAGGTGTATTCGCCGCTGATCTTGGCTTGTTGCAGCTGGGCGCGCACTTCGTCCGAGCTCAGGCTGGCTGCCTGGGGTTGGGCGGGCGGGTAGTCCAGTTCGCCAAACGTGTATTGGCCGCTGGCCTTGGCTTGCTGCAATTCGGTCACGACCTGGTCGCGGGTCTTGGCTTGTTCCAGACCGGCGGCTTGGGCGCCAACGCCAACAAGCGCCAGGGATAGCAACAGGGTGGTGGTTAGGGTTTTCATGATTGAGACCTCCGTGTCATCTTGGATGGGGACCGAATCCGGCGGCCCTCCGTCGTGGTTCGTTGTTTGTTCCCGATGACTGAATTCTGCGCTTGATCCCACCTGGGATAAACCCTTGCTTGTTGAAAACATCTTTCCAAATAACCGAGTAATAAGCGTGATAGTGAAAAATCTCCCCGTTTTTGGCATGGTCTTGGCATGGTCGCGGCCCTCCAGGGAAACTTTCCTTACCGCCGGGACGGCAGATGGCGCAAAAAAGCCCCTGCCGTCATCCGGCAGGGGCTAGGGCGTAACCGCGGGGTCCGGCGCGCTCAGGCGCCGGCAGTACCCGGATCGGTTCAGGTCAAGGCGCGGCTTTCTTCTTGAAGTCGCCGGCGACGGCGGTGCTGAAGCCGTCGGGACGCAGGTACTTGCGCAGCGCGGCGTTGACCGCATCTGGCGTCAGGGCCGAGATCTTCTTGTCCATCTCGGCTGACCACTCAAACGTGCGACCACGTTGCAGATAGTCCAGCCAGGTGCTGGCCAGGATGTCGTCCTGCGCGCGCGCCAGGTTGCGGTAGTTGAGCAGCGCGTTGATGCCATCGGTGATTTCCTTGTCGGAAAAGCCGTCTTTCAGCACGCGAGCCAGTTCCTCGTTGATGGCCTTTTCCAGCCGTTCACGATTCTGCGGCGCGTAGATGGCGTACATGGTCCAGCTGGCGCTGGGTTCGAACGAGGACACCGACAACGAACTGCGCACGTTGTACGACAGCCCTTCGGTCTCGCGCACGCGATTCCACAAGCGTGACGTTTCCGACGCACCGAACAGGTAATTGCCCAGATACAGCGCCGCGTAGTCGGCATCGGTGTCTTGCAGCTTGAGCGGCATGCGCGACAAGTAGAACGCATTGGCCTTGTCAGGCGTGTCGATATCGAACTGCTTGGCGGGGATGTCGCGGTACGGGTTGGGCACGCGCGTGTAGGCAGGCGCCTTCTTCCAGCCGGCAAGGCCCGTCTTGATGGCCTTTTCGACGGCCGCCGGTTCAAAGTCGCCCACGGCGGAATACTCGATCTTGCCGGCGCCGTAGAACTTGGCGTGGAATTTGACCAGCGCGTCGCGGTTCAGGCCACGTACATTTGCCAGCGACTCTTCGAACGTGGGCACGTAGCGCAGGTCATCCACGGGCCACGGATTGTCCTGGCGGGCCAGGGTGCGTCCGGCCAGGGCTGACGGTTCGGTCATGGCGTTTTGGATCGACGTTTCCAGCTGACGCTGGTATTCGTCCAACTGCTCTTTCGGGAAGTTGGCGTTGCGCACGATGTCCAGCGCCAGGGCAGTGAGCTCGGGCAGGTTTTCGCCCTTGGTCGACATGGCGATCTTCAACGTGGTGCCGCCGCCGCTGAAACCAAGTTCAGCCTGGAGCTTGTCCAGCCGATCCTGGATGTCCTGGCGCGACAGCTTGGCCGTGCCGCGTAACAGCAGGTCGGCCACCGCGCTGGCGTTCACGCGTTGCCCGCGCAGGTCTTTCTCGTTGCCGAACTGGATCAGCATCTGCGCCTGCACGCGGTTGCCGCGCGTGGCCTTGGGCAGCAGCGCCAGTTGAACCGGCCCGTTGGGCAGGTCCAGCTTCTTCCTTTGCGTCAGCTTGTCGATGTTTTCCGGGGTGGGGTCAAAGGCCGAGGCGGCCTTGAAGTCCGGGTCGCCCTTGTAGTCCTTGAACACGGCGGTCAGGTCCACGCGTTGCGTCTGCGGAGCGCGCAGCGGCTTTTCGGTGGGGATATAACGACCTTCGATGCGATTGCTTTGCAGCAGGTACGTGGTGGCCGCCTGCTGGACTTCAGCGAGCGTGGCCTTGCGGGCGCGGTCGCGCTGCAAGAAGAACAAGCGCCAGTCGCCGGCCGCAATGGCTTCGGACAACGCCACGCCGACTTGCTCGGGGTCGCTGTAGGTTTGTTCCCATGCGGTCAGCCACTTGCTGCGGGCGCGGTCCAGTTCTTGCTGAGTGAACGGCTTTTTACCCAACGATTCCAGCGTGCCGGTCAGCGTCTTCATGGCGGCGTCCAGGTCTTTGCCGGGCGGCAACTGCGCGCCGAACATCGCCAGGCCCGGATCGCGGTTTTCCATGGTGAAGCCAAATACGCCCGAGGCCATTTTCGTGGCGACCAGCGCGTGGTACAGGCGGCCCGACGGCGTGTCGGACAAGATCACGGTGGCCAGGTCCAGCGGCACGAAGTCGGGGCTGCCGGCGGCGGGGATGTGGTACATCGCGGCAACCAGCGGCGTGCCGCCCGTGCGGCGCAGCGTGACGGAGCGTTCGCCGTCCTGCACGGGTTCCACGGTGTATTCGGGCGGCAGCTTGCGCTCGGGCTTGGGCAGCTTGCCCAGCGTTTGCTCGATGTCTGCCAGGGTGGCTTGCGGGTCGAATTTGCCGGCCACGATCAGCACGGCGTTATCGGGCTGGTAGTACTCGTGATAGAAGGCGCGCAGCTGGCCGATGTCTACGTTTTCAACGTCGGAGCGAGCGCCGATGGTGTTCTTGCCGTAGCTGTGCCACTGGTAGGCGGCGGCCTGCATCTTTTGCATCAGAATGCGTGAAGGACTGTTTTCGCCGCTTTCCATTTCGTTGCGGACGACGGTCATTTCCGAATCCAGGTCTTCCTTGGCGATCAAGGAATTGACCATGGCGTCGGCCTGCCAGCCCAGATACCACTTCAAGGTGTCGGGGTTGGCGGCAAAGCTGGCGAAGTAGTTGGTGCGGTCGCTGGAGGTGGACCCGTTGGCTTGCAAGCCTCGGCGCGAAAACTCGCCCATGGCGTTGCGGGTAGTGGACGTGCCCTTGAACAGCATGTGTTCAAGCAGGTGAGCCATGCCGGTCTGGCCGTAGTTCTCGTTGCGAGAGCCGACCAGGTACGTCATGTTGACCGTGGTGGATGGTTTGGATTCGTCGGGTACCAGCAGCACCCGAAGGCCATTGGCCAAGCGATATTCGGTGATGCCTTCAACCGAGGCGGCCTCCGAAACGCCGGCCGGAAGATTGGCGGCGCCGGCCTGGAAGGCCAGGAAGGAGGAGAACAGCAGCGCACCCAACGGGCGCGGCAGCTTCGACAGGGACAGGCGCATGGCAGACAATTCCTTTGGCATGGCAGAATTCGTTGGAGTGTATACGTTGGCAATGGTTCAGGGGCTGCGGACCTGGGCGCAAGACAAGGAAGTGCGACATGTCGTTATCTCTTGAAGTAGAAACACCGCGTCTGGTGCTGCGGCAATGGCGGGCGGACGACCGCAAGCCCTTCGCCACCATGAATGCCGACCCTTGCGTAACGGAATTCCTGATCCCGCTTTCCACCGAGCAAAGCGATGCGATGGCCCAGCGGCTGGCAGCGGGCATCGACGAGCACGGCTGGGGCTTTTGGGCGGTGGAAGCGCCTGGCGCGGCGCCGTTCATCGGCTTTGTCGGCATCAAGCCGTTGCCGGCCCTGCTTCCGTTTGCGCCAGGCGTGGAAGTGGGCTGGCGGCTGGCTCGTCCCTTTTGGGGGCGGGGCTACGCCAGCGAAGCGGCCGAGGCGGCGCTGCGCGTGGGCTTCGACCAGGTGCACCTTCCCGAAATCGTGGCGTTCACCGCCGTGGGCAACCAGCGTTCGCAGGCAGTGATGAGGCGTCTGGGCATGCAGGCCGAGCCAGGTACGTTCGATCATCCCGCCTTGCCCGAGGGGCACAAGCTGCGCGAGCACGTGCTGTATCGACTGCGCCGCGAACAATGGCTGCGCCAGAATAACGGTGACGCAGAGATAGGCGGCGTGCCGGTTGCAGCCGCATAATCGGCCGAAAGTGGCGTCGTCACAGGGTGCTGCACCGCAACACCGTTCGTGCACAAGGCAAATTTGAGCTTGCCCGGCTTGCGGGTGTAAGCTTTTCAACACGTAGTAGCTGTTGCCGACGGGATGCGCGACAGCCGTCTACCCGGCTTCCCGTCCAACGCCAGACGCCGCTGCAAGCGCGGCGCCGGTGCTTGTCGTTCGCGCCTTCGCTGCCGGCATCCTGCCGGCGCATTTTTCGGAGGAACGACCCATGCTGACCGAAATCGTCACGCGTGCCTTGTCCCAATTGACCGGTAGCGCCCTGAACGGCGACGGCATCAAAGGACAGTTTCAGTACGCCTATGCCAGTGATGACGGCCAATTCGTGGCCATACTGACCCATGATATGACCACCTATGTGGTGGACCTGAACGCCCAACGTTATTTTGCCGAGTGCGGTGGTTCGCCCCGTGGGTTTGCCGGGCACGTGCTCGAGATGGAGGGCGCGGCCACGCGCAGCCACCCCTGGCCGGCCGCGAACGATCTCTTTGACCTGGATATGGACGGCGACGACCTGTCCTGGCGCCAATGTCCCGGCCTGCGGCATGCGTCCGCCAACAACCGATCAGTGGAGAGCCGCGCCGCCTGAGAGTGGCCAGAAGCGGCAACACCTCATTGAACCGGCGGATTCGCCGGTCTTTTTTTTGTGCGGACGCTCTCGGCCGATGCTATCGACGCGGCTCGTGACAGTACAATTTTGCGCCATGAACTCGCCCGACATCCACGTCCCACCAGGCGCCGCCCTGGTTGATTGCACGCATGCGCGCCATGCCGACCAGATACTGGCCATCTTCAACGACGCCATCGTCAATTCCACGGCGTTGTACGACTACAAGCCGCGTCCGCCAGAGGCTATGCAAGGCTGGTTCCAGGCCAAGCAGCAGGGCGGTTTTCCGGTAGTGGGATTCGAAAACGAGGCCGGTGAGTTGATGGCCTTCGCCAGCTACGGCACCTTCCGTGCCTGGCCCGCGTTCAAGTATTCGGTCGAGCATTCCGTTTACGTGGACGCGCGTTTTCGTGGCAAGGGGCTGGGCGAAGCGATGATGCGGGTGTTGATCGAACGTGCGCGCGCCAACCAGGTGCACGTGTTGGTCGGCGGCATCGACGCCTCGAACGAAGGCAGCATCCACCTGCACGAAAAGCTGGGCTTCACGCATTCCGGCACGATTCGCCAGGCCGGGTTCAAGTTCGGCCGCTGGCTGGATCTGGCGTTCTACCAACTGACGCTGGACACGCCCGAGCAGCCGGTCGACGGCTGACGCCCCGCAGGGCCTTACCGCGCGCCGTTACCGCAACCCCTTACTTGGACAGCACCCGCATGGCCTGTTCCAGGCCGGCGACGGTGACCGGGTACATGCGGTCCTGCATGATGTCGCGCATCAGCGCGATGGACTGCCGATACTGCCACGACGCGGTGGGCTCGGGGTTCAGCCATACCGACTTGGGCCACGCGTCCAGCAGCCGCCGCATCCATTGGGCGCCGGGTTCCTTGTTGTAGTGCTCGACGGACCCGCCCGGTTGCAGGATTTCGTACGGGCTCATGGTGGCATCGCCCACGATGATCAGGCGCCAGTCCGGGTTGTACTTGCGCAGCACATCCCAGGTGTCGAAGCGTTCGTTCTGGCGGCGGCGGTTGCTTTGCCACAGGCTTTCGTACGGGCAGTTGTGGAAGTAATAGACTTCCAGATTGCGAAATTCGCTGCGCGCCGCTGAAAACAATTCTTCGACGCGGCCGATGTGGTCGTCCATGCTGCCGCCCACGTCCAGCAACATCAGCACCTTCACGGTGTTGTGGCGTTCGGGCACCATGCGCAGGTCCAGGTGGCCGGCGTTGCGCGCGGTGCTGGCGATGGTGTCATCCAGGTCCAGTTCCATTTCGGCGCCTTGGCGCGCGAAGCGGCGCAAGCGCCGTAGCGCCACCTTGAAGTTGCGCGTGCCCAGTTCGACCTGGTCGTCGTAGTCCTTGAACTGACGCATGTCCCAGACCTTGACGGCCGACCGGTTGCCCGCCGACGCGCCGCCCACGCGAATGCCCTCGGGGTGGTAGCCGCCGTTGCCGAACGGCGACGTTCCGCCGGTGCCGATCCATTTGCTGCCGCCCGCGTGGCGCTCTTTCTGCTCTTGCATGCGTTCCTTGAAAAGCTCCATCAGCTTGTCCCAGCCGTGCTTTTCGATGGCCGCTTTTTCTTCGGGCGTCAGGTTCTTTTCAAACTGCTTGATCAGCCAGTCCAGCGGAATTTCCTTGCCTGGCGGCAGCGCGGCTTCGATGCCCTTGTAATAGGCGCCGAAAGCCTTGTCGTAGCGGTCGTAAAGCGATTCGTCCTTGACCAGCGTGGCGCGCGCCAGGAAGTAGAACTCGTCCAGCGTGGGCGCCATCAGGTCGTGGCGCAGGGCGTCCACCAGGGTCAGGTATTCCTTGACCGAGACGGGCAGCTTGTGCGCCCGCAGGTGATAGAAAAAGTCGATCAGCATAGGGTGCGCCGGTGGCTGCAAGATCAGCGGCGCTGGCCGCCGCGGGTCATGGCCGCCAGGCGTTCCAGCAGGTGCACATCTTGCTCGTTCTTCAGAAGCGCGCCGGCCATCAGCGGCACGGCGGTTGCTGTGTGGGCGTCGATCTCGGCCGCCGTGGCGTTTTCGGCCAGCAGCAGGCGCAGCCAGTCCAGCAGTTCCGAGGTAGACGGCTTTTTCTTCAGGCCGGGCGCATCGCGCAGCGCAAAAAAGGTGTCCAGCGCCGCGCGCAGCACGTCCTGTTTCAAGTGCGGATAGTGCACGGCCACGATGTCCCGCATGGTGTCGCGGTCGGGGAAGCGGATGTAGTGGAAAAAGCAGCGGCGCAGGAACGCGTCGGGCAGGTCTTTTTCGTTGTTGGACGTGATGATGACCAGCGGGCGATGGCGCGCCGAAATGGTCTCGCGCGTTTCGTACACATGGAATTCCATGCGGTCCAGTTCGCGCAGCAAGTCGTTGGGGAATTCGATGTCGGCCTTGTCGATCTCGTCGATCAGCAGCACCACCGGCTCATCGGCCTGGAAGGCTTGCCACAGGGTGCCTTGGACGATGTAGTTGCGGATATCGCGGACTTTTTCGTCACCCAGCTGCGAATCGCGCAGGCGCGAGACGGCGTCGTATTCGTACAGGCCCTGGTGCGCCTTGGTGGTGGATTTGATGTGCCATTGCAGCAGCGGCCGCCCCAGCGCGCGCGCCACCTCTTCGGCCAGCATGGTCTTGCCGGTACCGGGTTCGCCTTTGATCAGCAGCGGGCGCTGCAAGGTCAGGGCGGCGTTGACGGCCAGTTTCAGGTCGTCGGTGGCGACGTAGCTGTCGGTCCCGTTGAAGCGGGCAGGCGAGGCGGAGTGTGCGGACTGGGCTGCGGACATTGGCTTATGGCTTCCGAGGATTGACGGTGATCAATACCCATCGCAAGGTATTAATCCTGAGCAATTATCGTACAATCAGGCGGTTTTGCAGTTGGGTTCGACCCGCAACGTGTTTGCAGGGGGCCGACGTGTGAGCAGGCCCTAGTCCTTAAGCCATACCAAGAAGAGCCATTCCAATGAAGTTGCGAACCTCTCTGAAGTGCACGGTTTACGTGTTGGCCGCGATGGCATCCTGTGCGATCGCCGGTCAGGCTGTTGCTGCCGACGCAGCGCCTGTCGGTAATATCCAAAACGCCCGCGACAAGGTCTCCATGTGCATCGGCTGCCACGGCATCGAAGGCTACAAGGCGACGTTCCCCGAGCTGTATCACGTGCCGATGATTGCTGGCCAGAACGCCAAATACATCGAAACCGCCCTGAACGAGTACAAGAAAGGCGCGCGTAGCCATCCCACGATGGACGCCATTGCCGGCAGCCTGTCCGACCAGGACATCGCCGATCTGGCCGCGTACTACTCGAATCTGAAATAAGGGGCAAACAATGAATCGCACGATGCTTGCCCTTCTGGGCGCGACTTTCGCCATAGCGGGCGCCTCCGTCCAGGCGCAGGACCTGGCGGCCGGCAAGGCCGTTTTCGACAAATTCAATTGCGCGTCGTGCCACGGCGCCGACGCCAAGACCGCGGTGGACCCGGCCTACCCCACGCTGGCCGGCCAGCATGCCGACTACCTGTCGCATGCCTTGAAGGCCTACAAACGCGGCGCCTCGGGCAGCGCGGCCACCGCCAACGTGCGCAAGAACCCCATCATGGGCGCCTTTGCCACGCAGCTGTCCGACCAGGATATTTCCAACGTGTCGGCATGGCTCGCGTCTCAGCCCAGCGACCTGGGCGTACGCAAATAAGCCATAACGCTTGCGCGTTGCACGCTACATAAGCGTCAAAGCAAGCATCAAAGGCTGGCGCGGCGCCGGATCAGATCGATATAGGTGTCGCTGTCCAGCGGCGTGCCCAGGCGCTGCGCCTCCCATACGACTTGCCCCAGGCATTCCATGATTTCATGGGCTGCATGGTGCGCGTCCGAGCGGGCGGTCAACTGCTGGTAAGCCAGACGGATGCCGGGCGGATGGTCGATGGACAACTGCTCGGCGATGGCCAAATGCATGGACAGGTGCAGGAAGGGGTTGGTGCGCCCCTTTTCCACCGCGTATTCCATGGTCATGGCCTCGGGGCTTTCAAGGTCGCCGTGGTATTCGGGATGCTCGATGATCCAGTCCAGCGCGATGGCCTCGAGCGGGGTCAGCACCTCGTTGGCGCGGTGCTTGCGCCAGGTGTCGATAAAGAATTCGCGGACTTGGTCGCGTGAGGGATTGAACATCGGTGGGGGCGCAATGCGGTCTATGGACGCATTATTTTACCGCGCGCCCGATGGCCGCCGGTTGCCGGGAACCCTTTGCGATATAGAATTGGTTGCTATCCGCCATCCGGTGTGCGGTCAGACAGGGGTTTTTCCCTGCGGAATCGGACGCTTTTCGATGCGGCGCGTGCAGAAATACCACCCGGAGCAAATGGAGCATTCATGTCCTACCAACATATCAAGGTTCCCGCTGGCGGCCAGAAAATCACGGTCAACGCTGATTTCTCGCTGAATGTGCCTGAACAGCCCATCGTTCCCTTCATTGAAGGCGACGGCACGGGCGCTGACATCACCCCGGTGATGATCAAGGTTGTCGATGCCGCGGTGCAAAAAGCCTACGGCGGCAAGCGCAAGATCCATTGGATGGAAGTCTATGCCGGCGAGAAGGCCACCAAGGTCTACGGCCCGGACGTCTGGCTGCCCGATGAAACCCTGGAAGTCGTCAAAGACTACGTGGTGTCCATCAAGGGCCCGCTGACCACCCCCGTGGGCGGCGGCATCCGGTCGCTGAACGTGGCGCTGCGCCAGCAACTGGACCTGTACGTCTGCCTGCGCCCGGTGGCGTACTTCAAGGGTGTGCCTTCGCCGGTGCGTGAACCCGAAAAGACCAACATGGTGATCTTCCGCGAGAACTCGGAAGACATCTATGCGGGCATCGAATACATGGCCGAAAGCGAACAGGCCAAGGAACTGATCCAGTTCCTGCAGACCAAGCTGGGCGTCAAGAAAATCCGCTTTCCGAACACCTCGTCCATCGGCATCAAGCCGGTGTCGCGCGAAGGCACCGAGCGCCTGGTGCGCAAGGCCGCGCAGTACGTTATCGACAACGATCGCACGTCGCTGACGCTGGTGCACAAGGGCAACATCATGAAGTTCACGGAAGGCGGCTTCCGGGACTGGGGCTACGAGCTGCTGCAAAAGGAATTTGGCGCGCAGCTGATCGACGGCGGCCCGTGGTGCAAGTTCAAGAACCCGAAGACGGGCCGCGAGATCATCGTCAAGGACGTGATCGCCGACGCCTTCCTGCAACAGATCCTGCTGCGTCCGGCCGAATACGACGTGATCGCCACGCTGAACCTGAACGGCGACTACATCTCGGATGCGCTGGCCGCGCAGGTGGGCGGCATCGGCATCGCCCCGGGCGCCAACCTGTCGGATTCGGTTGCCATGTTCGAAGCCACCCACGGCACCGCACCCAAGTACGCCGGCAAGGACTACGTGAACCCCGGTTCCGAAATCCTCTCAGCCGAAATGATGCTGCGCCACATGGGCTGGACCGAAGCGGCCGACCTGATCATCTCCAGCATGGAAAAGTCCATCCTGTCCAAGAAGGTCACGTATGACTTTGCCCGCCTGCTGGAAGGGGCGACGCAGGTGTCGTGCTCGGGCTTCGGCCAGGTCATGATCGAAAACATGTAAACCCGCGGTTCGTATCAAGATGGTCCGCTGAACCCGCCCGCCGTCATGGCGGGCGGGTTTTGTCTAACGTATCCGCATGAAGCGCGCTGGCGCTTACGCTGCTCTTTCCAGGTTGATCGCTGTGCCCCGACTATATGTATCCCTAGCCACCTGGCTTGTATTGCTGGTTCCCGCGCTGGCGTTGACCAGCCCGGTGGGCGGCCCCGCCGTTCTTTATCTGAGCGCGCTGATTGCGCTGACCGCGCTGGCCGTGAACGCCGTCAAGCGCTACGAACCCATGGACTTCCGGGCCTTGTGGCCCATGTCGCTGGTGCTGCTGCTGCCCCTGGCCTGTATGTTCATCACGTCGGCGGTGCGCGGCGTGTGGAGCAATTCAGAACTTGAAAAGCTGTTGCGCTTCGCCTTGGCGCTGCCGGTGCTGTGGCTGCTGCTGCGTGCGCCGCGCCCGTGGTTGAAGGCGGTGCAATGGAGCGTGCTGGTGGGCGCCTTCGGCGGGGCCATGCTGCTGATCGTCACGATGGCGACGGTGGGCCGCAACGGCATGGTGGACGTGGGCGGGCGCTATAACGCGGTGGCGTTCGCCAACCTGACTCTGCTGCTGGGCGGCATGACCTTGCTGTCGATGGGCTTTGGCGCCTGTACGCGCTGGCCGCGCATCGAAATGGCGGTGAAGCTGGCGGTAGTGCTGCTGACCGTCTACGCCACGTGGCAGTCCGAGACGCGCAGCAGCTGGATGTTGCTGCCGATTCTGGCGCTGGTATTCCTGCTGGGCCTGCGCAACTGGAGCCGTCGTCACAAGGTGTATTGCGCGCTGGCGCTGTGCGTGGCGCTGGCCGCCAGCGCCGCCGCGATCTGGACGTTCAGCAGCCGCATGCACGAGATCACGTCCGACGTGCAGGGGTTTGCCACGTCGTCCAACCGCGATACCTCGTTTGGCATCCGCTTGCAGCTGTGGCATGCGTCGCTGCTGATGTTCCAGAAAAGCCCCATCGTGGGCGTGGGCCCCAGCATGTTCCGCGAAGAGTTGCGGCACTTGCAGACGCAGGGGATCGTGACGCAAGAGGTGGTTGAAGGCTTCGGTGAGCCTCACAACGATATGCTGGGTGCGTTGTCCGGATATGGCTTGCTGGGCTTGATGACCATCCTGACCTTGTATCTGGTGCCGGCCGGCGTTTTCTTCCGGCGCATGGCCAGCGACGACCGCGTGATACGGGTGGGAGCGCAGCTGGGCTTGTTGTTCTGCCTGGGTTATTGCGCGTTCAGCTTGACGGAGATGATGTTTCGCAACATGCGCAGCGTGCCCAATTACTCGCTGATCGTGGTCACGCTGATCGCGCTGACGACGCCGCGGCCGACCAAGCAGCCAGTGACACCGCCGGCGGTGCCCCCGAGGCCATGACCTCCCATCCCTGACGACCCGGCATCCAGCCGCCGGGCCCGCACCAAACAAAACGCAAGGCGTCCCGCGCCTTGCGTTTTTTTTGCGCCCGGCGCTTGCGCCAGATCAACAAGCCCGCGCGCGCTTGGTGAAAACCCTGTGTCTTCTCCGTATCCTGACAAATCGCAAATACATAAACAGTCACATTTTGCCGTCTGTCGTTTCAGGCGCGCAGTGGGCATGACAAGCATTACAAGGAAATCCGGTGAAGAACTCCAGTCTGCGCAGAGAGTTGTTGTGGTTCGTTTTCGCGATAGGCGCGGCCGTGCTGGCGCTGGGCGCCTGGGATGCGTGGCAGCGCCGGGGTGAAATGGTCGAGGACCGCAAGACGGAACTGCGGCACGTGCTGGACCTGTCGGCCGGCATTTTGCGCAACGGCAAGCAAAGCGTCAGCGAAGGCATGCCGCTGGCCGAGGCTAAGCGCAACGTGGCCAGGCGCCTGTCGCAGCTGCGCTATGGCGACGACGGCTATGTGGGCGCTTTTGGTGATGACTACGCCTTGCTGGTGCACCCTGACCCGAAATTGGTGGGCACCAACGTGCGGGACATCAAGGACGTGGACGGCCTGCCCATATTCCAGCGGCTGTATGCCGGCGGCAAGGCGGGCGGCGGCTATGTGCACTACCGCTTTCCACGCCCCGGCGCGGAGGAGGCGCTGCCGAAGATCAGTTACGCAACCTACGACGCGGAATGGGGCTGGCTGATCTTCACGGGCCTGTATGTGGACGATGTGGACGCCGCGTTCTACCAGACGCTTTGGCGTCAGGGCGGGGCCACCATCGGTCTGTTGGTGTTGTTGCTGTTGGCGGCGCTGCGTTTTTTCCACACCCATGTGATCCGCCCCTTGGACGAGGCCGTGGCGCTGTGCGAACGCGTGGCCAACGGCGATCTGGCTGGCGAAGTGTCCAGCAACCATCGTGGCGAGATCGGGCAGCTGTTCGAAGCCATGGGGCGCATGCAGACACGGTTGGAAGTGGCCTTGCGCAGCATCGTGCAATCGACCGGGTCCATCGCGGCGGCCTCGCGCCAGATCGCGGCGGGCAGCCTGGACCTGTCGGACCGCACCGAAAAGCAGGCGGCCGCGCTGGAACAGACGGCGGCCAGCGTTGAAGAGATTACGGCTACTGCCCGCCAAAGCGCGGAACACGTGCGCGAAGTCAGCGCGCTGGCCGCGCAGTCGGCAAAGTTGGCGCGTCAGGGCAGCGAAGAAACGCAGCACGCCATCGACGCCATGCGGGAGATCTCGCACAGCTCGCAGCGCATCGGCGAGATCATCAGCGTGATCGACGGCATTGCGTTCCAGACCAACATCCTGGCCCTGAACGCGGCGGTGGAAGCCGCGCGCGCGGGCGAGCAGGGGCGTGGGTTTGCGGTGGTTGCGGGCGAGGTGCGGGCCTTGGCGCAGCGCTCGGCCACGGCCGCCAAAGAAATCAAGGACCTGATCGAAGCCTCGTCCGATTCGGTGGCGCGCGGCAGCGAACGCGTGGGGCAGGCCAGCGCCACGATGGGCAGCGTGCTGGAATCGGCGGCCACCAGCGCGCCGTTGATGGGGGAAATCGCCACGGCGTCGGCTGAACAAAGCGCGGGCATCGAACAGATCAACCAGGCCGTCACGCATCTGGACAGCGTGACGCAACAGAACGCCGCACTGGTCGAAGAGTTTGCCGCGTCGGCCTCGACCCTGCACGATCAGGCCGACGGCCTGGCGCGCGCCGTGTCGGTATTCAAGCTGTCTGCAAGCGGCTCGGCAGCGCCTGCATTGCGCCCAGTGCTCGTTGCAGCCGCGGCGTAAGCTCGCGGCTGGCGGGCATCATCGGCATGCGCAGTTCGTCGGCGATCAGGCCTTGCATGGCCAGCGCACGCTTGATCGGCGCGGGGTTCGGTTCGGCGAACAGCAGCCGGATCAACGCGCGCAGCGGTTCGAATAGCGCCCGGGCGGCGTCGGCCTGGCCCGCGCGCGCCAGCCGCATGATTTCAACGTGGCGTTCGGGAAACAGATGCGCGGCGGCCGGTATGGCGCCGTGTCCGCCGGCCAGCCAGTGGTCCAGCAAGGACAAGTCGTCGCCACACAGCGCATCCAGCTTGCCGCGCGCATTCAGGGCGGCAAGCACGGGCGCATCGCATTCCTTCACCGCCGAAAAATTGGGCAAGGACGCCAGTGTTTCCATGGTTTCCACCGTCATCGTCACGCCGGTGCGCTTGGGGATGTTGTACAGGATGATGGGGCGATCGGTGGCCCAGGCGATCTGCCGGTAATGCCAAAGAATGCCCGCCTGCGATGGGCCCAGATAATAAGGCGGCGGCACTAGATAGCCCGCCGGCCGAAGCTTGTCCAGGCGCCGGATGGCCGTGGCCACGCCGCGCGTGTCCACGCCGCCCGCGCCGAACACCAGCGGCAGCGCGTGTGGATCGCTGTTGATCGCCTGCGCCATGTCGATCTTTTCGGACAGGCTTAGCAAGTTGCCTTCGCCGGTGGACCCGAACAGCACCAGCCCGGCGATGCCCGCGTTGCGGTAATAGCGGGCCAGCGCCTGGGCCGCGTCCACGTCCACATAGCCGCCACGCAGCGGCGTGATCATCGGCAGCCAGATGCCTTCAAAGCGGGGGGTGACGGGCATGTCCATGGTTATTGCCCCGTCAGGGTGGCGGCCGGGCGCACGGTGCCGAATTCGGCCTGCGGCAGCCCACGCATGACGGCTTGCATCATGTCATCCAGTTGGTCCCGGCTGCATTGCAATTGCAGCGTGCTTTGCGCGCGGGCGTGGTCCACCGACAGCAAATAGATGCCGATGCGCGTGCCCAGGGCCCGATGCAGCGCCAGGCGCACGTTCAAGGCATCCAGCGTATCGATCCTGACCGTCAGCGCCACCTGTTCGTTGCGCGCCTGCGCAGGCGCGGGAAAGGGGGCAAGCAAGGCGGGGCCAGAGGAATTGGGTTGGGCGATCATGGCGGGGGCGGGGCGGAAGGCGCTGCTTGCGGCGATCCGCGTATCGGTTGGTTGATGACGATTCCACTATAGGAAGGGCGCCGTAAACCCCGCCGATAAAAGCGGGCGCGGCGCGTAAAAATCGCGTCAACGCCCGGGGGGATCAAAAGGTTTTGGTCAATGACAGCACGCCTGTCGCGCGGCCCATGTCGCGACCGCGGGTGTTGGTATAGACGGCGCGATCCGCGTTGGTGTCCAGGTAGGCCAGCGATACCGACAGGCCTTGTCCAAAGTCCTTGGTCAGCCCCAGCTTCCAGTCGGTATACGACCCGTTGTCCACGTTTTTCACCATCTGGCGGCCGGCATGGGCGTTCAGGGTCAGGCCCCACACGCCGGTGTCGACGTTGGCGCTCAGGTCGAAGTATTGGCTGTATTTGCTGTCGGCAAAGCCGAACAGGTTGGTCATGGCAATGGAATACTTGAACATGACCGGGCCATAGCCGATGCCGGCGTAGAGTTCGGTGGTGTCGGGGCTGGTGTAGCCGGACGGGAAATCGCCCGGGTAGTAGTACTGCAAGACACCCAGGTCCACGGGCACGCCGTCGGCCACATTGCCCTTGTAGCCGCCGTAGAAATCCATTTCCACGGGGGCGGAAACGTCGGGGTTGCTGTCGCCGAGCCAGCTGATGCTGGAATTCCAGTTGCCCAGATAAAAGCCGCTGCGGTGGGCAAGGTCGAAGCCGCCTTGCACGGCGGGTTTGTTGTCCGACTGCATCAGGCCGCGATAGCGGTATTGGCTGGTCAGGCTGAGGTTTGCGGACAAAGTGAAGTCGGGGTCGGCGGGGGCGACCGGGGCGTCATTGGCTTGGGCGGTGGCGGCCAGCGTCAGCAGCGCCAGCGCGGCCAAGGAATTGCGGGACATGGAATGCTCCTGCTGTTGAACGGATGGCAACAATAGGAGGATCGGCATAAAGCGCGAGACAAGACACGGGCGGCACGCGTAAAGATCGCGTCAATGTGGATCACAGGCACGGCGATCGCAGACACGTTGATTACATCCACGTTCACTACATCCCGGTCACCGCGATCCGTTGCCCCGCTCAGCCCGCGAAGCGGTACCCCACGCCGATCTCGGTCAGCAGGAACACGGGCTGCGCGGGGTCGGCTTCGAGCTTTTGCCGCAGGTGCCCCATGTAGATGCGCAGGTAGTGGTTGCTTTCGATATGCGACGGCCCCCACACCTCGCGCAGCAGTTCTCGATGCGTCATGACCTTGCCCCGGTGCGCCAGCAGTGCGGCAAGCAGTCGGTATTCCATGGCGGTCAGGTGCACGTGCTGGCCGCCGCGTTCGACGACGCGCCGCGAGAAGTCGACGCGCACGTCGCCAAAGCTGATCTCGGCGGCGCTGGCCGCGCCCGCCCGCGCATGGCGGCGCAACAGCACGCGCAGCCGCGCGAGAAGTTCGCTGACGCCGAACGGCTTGGTCAGGTAATCGTCGGCGCCCGCGTCCAGCGCCGCCACCTTGTCCGGCTCGGCGCTGCGGGCCGATAGGACCAGCACCGGCACCTGCGTCCAGCCGCGCAACTCGCGGATCAGCGTCATGCCGTCTTCGTCGGGCAGCCCCAGGTCCAGCACGATGGCGTCGGGCTGGCGCGTGCCGGCCTCGATCAGGCCGCGCTTGACCGTGTCGGCCTCGTGCACGGCGCAGCCCTCGCTTTCCAGGGCCTGGCGTACGAAGCGCCGGATGTTGGCGTCGTCTTCAATGATCAGGACGGTAGGCTGGTAGTCGAACATGCAAAAGGCGCTTTCAATGGGAATCGGGGGAATCGGGGGATTCGGTGGATTCGGTGGATTCGGGCTGGACGTCGGGCGGGGTGCCCAGCGGCAGGCTGAAGACGAACTGCGCGCCATGGGCCTGGCCCGGCGTGTGCTCCACCCAGATGCGGCCGTGGTGGGCCAGGATGATGGCTTCGCATACCGCCAGGCCCAGGCCCACGCCGGGGGTGGCGGATTCGCGGTCGCCGCGCGTGAATTTTTCGAAGATGCGGCGCTCGGCGCCCGGTGTAACGCCCGGGCCGTTGTCGCAGACGGCCACGCGCAGCGAGTCATCGTGCACCGCCGCGTGGATATGCACGGTGCTGCCGGGCGGCGTGTACTTGGCGGCGTTTTCAAGCAGGTTGCACAGCACGCGTTCGATCAGCACGCCGTCGCATTCCACCAGCGGCAGGTCGGACAGGCGCGCGACGGTGACGTGGTGCGCGGCAAGCGGCTCGCGCATGGCGGCCAGCGACGCGCCCACCAGTTCTTCAATGGACTGCCATTCCAGGCGCAGCGGCGTGTCATGGCTTTGCAGCCGCGCCATGTCCAGCAGATTGACCACCAGCGCATGCATGCGCTGCGCCTGGTCGCGCATGGCGCGAATGGTGTCCTGCACATCGTCCGGCAGCGTGCCCGGCCGGCGCGTCAGCGTGTCCGTCATGCCGACCAGGCTGGTCAGCGGGGTGCGCAGGTCATGCGACACCGCCGCCAGCAGCGAATTGCGCAGCCGTTCGGATTCCATGCTGACCAGTGCCTGCTGCGCGACTTCGACATAGTGCAGCCGCTCCAGCGCAATGGCGATCAGCGTGGCGTAGGCCTCGATCTGGCGGCGCGCGTCGGGATGCGTGAACAGACTGCGGCGCGGCGCGGCCAGGGCCAGCACGCCGCGCGTGCGCATCGGCGCCTTCAGGGGCAGGTACAGCAGGTCGCTGTTGGATAGCGTGGCGGTGCCCGCGCCGGCCGGTTGGCCATGGTCATACACCCATTGGGCCAAGGCGGACTCCAGCGCCGGCATATCGTCGGCGGCGGGCGAGGCCAGCTTCAGGCGGTCGTCCAGGCCCAGGATATACAGCGCGCAGCGCGAGCCGAACGTGGCGTGCACGAATGCGCCGGCCAGCGCCACGATCTGTTCCGGCAACAATGCCGACGACAGCTCGCGCGCGAATTCGTACAGGCTGCGCGCGTCCGCTTCGCGCTTGACCGACACCTGCGCCTGTAGCCGCAGCCCGGCCGTCAGCTGCCCGATCAACAGGCCCACGGCCAGCAGCACGGCGAACGTCAGCAGGTACTGCACGTCCGACACGGCAAAGGATGCCAGCGGCTGCACGAAGAAAAAGTCGAACAACGCCACGCTGACCACGGACGCCAGCGCGGCCGGGCCACGCCCGTGACGCAGCGCCACGGCCACTACCGCCAGCAGGAACAGCATGACGATGTTGGTCTGGTGCAGCGCCGGAAACGCCAGCATCGACAAGCCCGTGGCGGCCGCGCAATAGCACAGCGCCCAGGCATAGCCCGACCAAGGCGCGGTGTTGCGGTCATCGGCTTGCGCGCGTGCGCGGTGCCCCAGCGTCAGCGGGTCGCGCCCTGGCGCCGCGCTGGCGGGCAGGGGCGGTGCGCCCAGCCGGATGATGTCGATTTCGGGGCAGCCCGCGGCCAGCATGTCGGCAAAGCTGTGGCGGCGCCACAGCCAGCCCGGCGCCAGCGCCGCCGACAGCAAGGCGGATAGCGACACGCGCAGCCGTTGCAGGCCGCTTGCGCGGGTGCGCCCCACGACGGCCTTGGTGATGTTGTGCCGACGCACGTAGCGCACAACGGCATCCACCATGTCGCCGCCGGGCAGCGTTTCCGTGCGCGCGCCCAGGCCGTCGGCAAGCGCCAGGCTGCGCTGCATGCGGTCTTGCTGGCCCTGGGGGGTGGGCGCCGCGCGCGGCGTGTCGATGGTGACCACGTGCAGGTCGCAGTCCAATTGCTGGCTCAGGCGGTGCGCGCTGCGGATCACGTATTCGGCGTCCGCGTCCGGGCCGATGCAGGCCACCACGGCTTCGCGCGTGCGCCACACCGAATCGATGGCGCGGTCGCGGCGATAGGCCTGCACGTCGTCGTCCACGTGGTCGGCGGTGCGGCGCAAGGCCAGTTCGCGCAGCGCGATCAGGTTGCCCTTGCGAAAGAAATTGCGCGTGGCGTGGCGCGCCTGCTCGGGCAGATAGACCTTGCCTTCTTTCAGGCGCCGCAGCAGTTCGTCGGCCGACAGGTCCACCAGGATGACCTCGTCGGCGGTGTCGAAGACCTCGTCCGGCACGGTTTCCCACACGCGCACGCCGGTGATGCTGCCCACCGCTTCGTTCAGGCTGTCCAGATGCTGCACGTTCAGCGTGGTCCAGACGTCGATGCCGGCGGCCAGCAATTCGTGGATGTCCTGCCAGCGCTTGGCGTGGCGCGAGCCCGGCGCGTTGGAATGCGCCAGCTCGTCCACCAGCACCAGCGCGGGCCGGGCGGCCAGCGCGCCGTCCAGGTCGAATTCGCGCAGCACGTGGCCCCGGTACGCCACATCTTTCAAGGGCAGCGTTGCCAAGCCCTCCAGCAGGCTTGCCGTTTCGCGGCGGCCGTGGGTTTCGACGATGCCGGCCAGCACGTGCGCGCCTTGCTCGGCTTGCGCGCGGGCGGCCACCAGCATGGCGTAGGTCTTGCCCACGCCGGCCGATGCGCCGAAGTACACGCGAAGCTTGCCGCGCACCGCCTGGCGCGCGGCGTCGTCCAGCGTTTTCAAGAGCGCGTCGGGATCGGGACGCTCGCCAGCAATGTCAGCCATGAAGCGCAAAGTGTGGGGTGGAAAAGGCTGGCGCTACTATACGCCGCGCCGTCATGGCGCAGGGCGCAATGCATCCAGCGCCAGGTTCAAGGTCAACACATTGACGGTCGGGTCACCCAGCACGCCGATCCAGGGTTTTTCGGTGTGCGCCTGGATCAACGCATCGACCTGCGCGCGCGGCAGATGGCGGAGGCGCGCCACCCGCGCGGCCTGATAGTTGGCGGCGGCCGGGCTGATGTGCGGGTCCAGGCCGCTGCCGGACGCGGTGATCAGGTCCACCGGCACCGGCGTGGGGTTGTCCGGATCGGCCGCTTTCAAGGCCGCGATGCGTTCCTGGATGGCTTGTGCCAGCGCGGGGTTGCGCGGGCCCAGGTTGGACCCGCCGGAGGCCGCGCCGTTGTACGGCATGGGCGCGGTGGCCGACGGCCGGCTCCAGAAGTACCGCGGTTCGCTGAACGCCTGGCCGATCAGCGCCGACCCGACGACCTTGTCGCCCTGCGTGATGAGCGAGCCGGCCGCCTCGTGCGGGAACACCACGGCGGCCACGCCGCGCGTCAGGAAGGGGTAGGCCAGGCCGGTCACGAGCGACAGCGCGGCAAAGACGACCAGCGCGGGGCGCAGGATGCCGCCTTGGCGGGCCGGGGTGGACGCAGTGGCGGCTGCGTTTGCGGAAGTTGTGGCTTGCATAATGAATTCCTTGAATGAGGCAGGCTCTGGGCGGGCTCACCGGCGGGCGCGAGGCGCGCGCCGGGGGCCGGTAGTGACTGGGTGCGGGTTATGTCGGCGGCATGACAGACGTGGGCTACGTGCTTATGTTGCGGGCCGGGCCGCGCCAGGCCGGCGCGGGCGTCAGGCCCACCCCAGCGCGGCCAGCACCATGTCGACCAGCTTGATGCCGACGAACGGGACCAGCAGGCCGCCCAGGCCGTAGATCAGCAGGTTGCGGCGCAGCAGCACCGAGGCGCCCAGCGGCCGATAGCGCACGCCCTTGAGGGCCAGCGGAATCAGCACCACGATGATCAGCGCGTTGAAAATCACGGCCGACAAGATGGCCGAGGCTGGCGTGGCCAGCTGCATGATGTTCAGCACGTTCAACTGCGGATACACGGTGGCGAAGGCGGCCGGAATGATGGCGAAGTACTTGGCTACGTCGTTGGCCACACTAAACGTGGTCAAGGCTCCGCGCGTCATCAGCATCTGTTTGCCGATTTCAACGATCTCGATCAGCTTGGTGGGGTTGGAATCCAGGTCCACCATGTTGCCCGCTTCCTTGGCGGCCTGGGTGCCCGAGTTCATCGCCACGGCCACGTCGGCTTGCGCCAGCGCGGGCGCGTCGTTGGTGCCGTCGCCCGTCATCGCCACCAGCCGGCCTTCGGCTTGATAGGCGCGGATCAGCTTCAGCTTGGCCTCGGGCGTGGCTTCGGCCAGGAAGTCGTCCACACCGGCTTCGGCGGCGATGGACGCGGCGGTCAGCTTGTTGTCGCCGGTGATCATTACCGTCTTGATGCCCATGCGGCGCAGTTCGGCAAAGCGCGACTGGATGCCCGGCTTGACGATGTCTTTCAGCTCGACCACGCCCAGCGCGCGATTGCCGTCGCTGACCAGCAGCGGCGTGCTGCCGCGCCGGGCTACGTCTTCGGCTTGATGCAACACGGCGTCGGGCACGTTGGCGTCCAGCGCTTTGAGCCAGGACTGTACGGCGTCTATCGCGCCCTTGCGGATCATGCGTTCGCCCAGGTTCACGCCGCTCATGCGCGATTGCGCGGTGAACGGGACGAACTCCGCGTCTTCCACACGCGTGGCGGGGGCGTGCGTGGTCTTGTCGGCCAGCGCCACGATGCTGCGTCCTTCGGGCGTTTCATCGGCCAGCGAAGCCAGCCGTGCCGCGTCCGCCAATTCGCGGGCCGACACGCCCGGGGCGGGCAGGAAGGTGGACGCCTGGCGGTTGCCGAAGGTGATGGTGCCCGTCTTGTCCAGCAGCAGGACATCGACATCGCCCGCCGCTTCAACCGCGCGGCCCGAGGTCGCGATGACGTTGGCGCTCATCATGCGGCTCATGCCCGCCACGCCGATGGCCGACAGCAGGCCGCCGATGGTGGTCGGGATCAGGCACACCAGCAGCGCCACCAGCACGGTCACGGTCACCGCCGCACCGCCGCCCGCCGCGCTGACCGCGTAGATGGAGAAGGGCATCAGCGTCACGACCACCAGCAGGAATACCACCGTCAGGCCGACCAGCAGGATGGTCAGCGCCAGTTCATTGGGCGTCTTCTGGCGCTTGGCGCCTTCCACCATGGAGATCATGCGGTCCAGGAAGCTCTCGCCGGGGTCGGCCGCGATGCGCACGAAGATCCAGTCGGACAGCACGCGCGTGCCGCCGGTGACGGAAGAGAAGTCGCCACCCGATTCACGGATGACGGGCGCCGACTCGCCGGTGATGGCGCTTTCGTCCACCGAGGCCACGCCCGCGATGACCTGCCCGTCGCCGGGAATGGTTTCACCCGCTTCGATCAGCACCACGTCGTCTCGGCGCAGCAGGCCCGAAGCCTGGCTGACGGCCTGGCCGCGCCATTGATCGGGATGTGCGTCGCGGGCGTCGGCATCGTGAAAGTTCTTGAGCAGGCGCGCGTTGATGGTGGTGCGCAAGCCGCGCAGCGTCGCCGCCTGCTGCTTGCCGCGGCCTTCAGCCAGGGCCTCGGCGAAGTTGGCGAACAACACCGTGAACCACAGCCAAACGGCGATGGCCAGGATGAAGCCGGCGGGCGCTTCGGCCTGGCCGCGCAGGGCCATGACCCCCAGCACGGTGGTCAGGATGCTGCCCACGTACACGACGAACATGACGGGGTTTTTCAATTGCGCGGCGGGCGACAACTTGCGCAGGCTGTCCAGCAGCGCGGGCGCGACCAGCGATCGGGACCACATGCCGAACGGGCGCTCTTGGGGGGTGACGTCGGGTGCGCAGGCGGCGGCGCCGCCTGCGCTTGAGGTTTGCATTTCAATCTTGGCCATGTTGTTTCCTAGCCTGTTGCATTCAAGGTTGCAGGTGTTCAGCGACCGGCCCCAGGGCCAGCGCGGGCACATACGTAAGCGCGCCCACCAGCAGCACCGCGCCGATCAGCAGCACGACGAAAAGCGGGCCGGTGGTGGGCATGCTGCCGGGGCCGGCGGGCAGGCGCCGCTTGGCCGCCAGCGAGCCGGCCATGGCCAGCACCGCCACGATCACGGCAAAGCGGCCAAACCACATCGCGATGCCCAGCAGCACGTTGTAGAAAGGCGTGTTGGCCGATAGCCCGGCAAACGCGCTGCCGTTGTTATTGGCGGCCGATGACAGTGCGTACAGGATTTCCGAAAAACCGTGGATGCCCGGATTGAGCACGCCCGCCTGGCCCGCCGATACCGACACGGCCAGCGCGCTGCCGCCCAGCACCAGCAAGGGGGTAACGAGGATGATGATGGACACCATCTTCATGTCGTAGGCTTCGATCTTCTTGCCCAGGTATTCGGGCGTGCGGCCGATCATCAAGCCGGCGATGAACACCGCCAGCACGGCGAAGGCCAACATGCCGTACAGCCCCGAGCCCACGCCGCCGTAGACCACTTCGCCCAACTGCATCTGCAACATCGGCGGCAGGCCGCCCATGGCGCTGAACGAATCGTGCATGCCGTTCACCGCGCCGCACGATGCCGCCGTGGTGATGATGGCAAAGAGCGACGTGGCCGCGATGCCGAAGCGCGATTCCTTGCCTTCCATGTTGCCGCCCGGCGCCAGGGCCGTCATGGCGCTGTCCGCGCCGGCTTGCGCCGCCATGGGGTTGGGCTGCTGTTCGAAGTAGGCGGTGGTCAGCGCAAACGCGGCAAACAGCACCGTCATCGCGGCCAGGATGGCGATGCCCTGCCGGCGGCTGCCCACCATTTCGCCAAAGGTGAAGCACAGCGCGGCGGGAATCATCAAGATGGCCAGCATCTGCATGAAGTTCGCCAGCGGCGTGGGGTTCTCGAACGGGTGCGCGGAATTGGCATTGAAGAAGCCGCCGCCGTTGGTGCCCAGCAGCTTGATGGCTTCCTGCGAGGCCACGGGGCCCATCGCCAACGTTTGTGTCGAGGTGACTGCCGGGTCGGTCACGGCCTGGCCGGACGCGTCCAGCACCGGCTGGCCGTCGGCGCCCACGCGCGGCTGTTCGTAGTGCAGGGCCTGCACCGTCTGCACGTCCTGATACGGGCTGAAGTTCTGGATGACGCCCTGGCTGACCAGCAACAGCGCCAGCACGAACGACAGCGGCAGCAGCACGTACATCGTGCAGCGAACCATGTCCGCCCAGAAGTTGCCCACCGTGGCCGAACAGTGGCGCGACAGGCCGCGTATCAACGCAAACAGCACGGCGATGCCGGTGGCGGCCGAGACAAAGTTCTGCACCGTCAGCGCCAGCATCTGCGTCAGGTAGCTCATGGTGGATTCGCCGCCATAGCCTTGCCAGTTGGTGTTGCTGACAAAACTGATCGCGGTGTTCAGCGCGGAATCCGGGCTGACGGCGCCCAGGGCGGCAGGGTTCAGCGGCAGCATGCCTTGCAAGCGCTGCAAGCCATAGACGACCGCGATGCCGACCATGTTGAACACCAGCACGGCCAAGGCGTAGCGCTTCCAACCCATTTCGGCCTGCGGGTCAATGCCGGCAAGCCGGTAGATGCCGCGCTCCAGCGGGCGGCCCCAGGCGGTCAGCCTGGATTGCCCGTTTTCCATGGCGACGCGGATGTAGCGCCCGAGCAGCGGCGCGATCGCAAGCAGGATTGCCAGGTACAAGGCCAGCAATCCGACGAATTCGGCGGTCATCAGAATTTCTCCGGTTTGAACAGCGCCACCAACAGGTAGACGAACAGCACGGCCGCGGTCAGGCCGCTAAGCCAGTAAAGCCAGTTCATGACGGCTCTCCCCCGGACAGGGCTGCGCAAAATTGCAGCAGGGCTAGCGTCGCGCCGGCCATGACGGCGAAGGCGGCGATATAGATGGCATCCACGTTTTTCCTCCCGGGAGCAGCGCTCCCTTCGAACGACGGGCCTGCGCGGCAAAGGCGGATGCGCGCCGGGGCAGGCCAGGTGACAATCAGGACACCGGCAGGTTACGGAGCGGGGGGTAAAAACGGGATATAGGTTGGGCGGGCGGGTGTAAACAAGAAATAAAAAGGCGCGGCGTCCGGGGCGGACCAGGGGGCTGATGGGCCGGACCGGCGCGCCCGATTCCGGGCATGGCGCGGTGGCGGCCGTCATATTGCGGGACGCGCCAGATTCCTGAATTCGGCTCAATTCCGGCTTTTTTGCCAAAAAATCCCAATATTTAGAACTTTCCGGTCAAATGGCACCGTTGTGGTGCGAGGAATATGTAAATGAATGCTCCGTCTTAGGGCATTCCCCTAGTGTGGCATTCCCGCACTTGGTGCAGAATCTCTTCCCATGCAGGTGAGGAGACAAAGCCCTGCATGGGCAAATACCGGCGGCACCGGTACATAAAAAAAGTAAAGCAGTACTCAAAAAAAGCAAAACGCACAACGGCTGGCACCAAAGAGTGCCAGCCGTTGTCGCATAAAAAGCCTGGATTTCATCCGCAAGGGCTTTTCAGACGCAGCGTTTCGCGCTATCCAGATAGGGTCTGAAAACATCCTAGCTATGCCGAAATCCCGCGCATCTCTTTCCCCGCCTATCACCACCCCCTATTGGCGCCGCAATCTGCGGCTGATTCTGTTGCTGCTTGTGGTCTGGGCGGCACTGACGTTCGTGCCCGCATTCTTCGCGCGCAGCCTGAGCTTTGATTTCATCGGATGGCCCTTCGCGTTCTGGATGGCGGCCTATGGCGCGCCGTTGGCGTATCTGATCATCGTTGGCGTCTACGCGCGGGTCATGAACCGCGCCGATGAAGCCGCCGAGGCGGCGCTCGATGCGGGCGGTGGAGGGAGCGCTGAAGTGGGGACCCCTGCGGGCGGCAACGGCAACGGCAACGGCAACGGCAACACCCCCGGCAACGGCGATCGCGCCGGCGGGGGCCGCTGATGCCGTTCAGCGGAGATACCCCGCAGGAATTCAAGATCCGGCTGCGCCGTATCTACGTGCTGTACACGGCCGGCTTTGCCCTGATGATCCTGCTGATGGCGCTGGCCGAGGTCCTGGGGATGCCGCGCAACTGGATCGGCTACGTTTTCCTGCTGGTCACGGTCAGCCTGTATGCCGGTATCGGCATCGTCTGCCGCACGTCGGATCAGGTCGAATACTACGTGGCGGGCCGACGCGTGCCCGCTATCTATAACGGCATGGCCACGGCGGCCGACTGGATGTCGGTGGCATCGTTCATCGGCGTGGCGGGCACCCTGTACCTGACCGGCTACGGCGGGCTGGCCTACATCATGGGCTGGACGGGCGGCTACGTGCTGGTCGCCATGTTGCTGGCGCCTTACCTACGGCGCTTTGGCCAATACACCATTCCCGACTTCATGGGCGCGCGCTACGGCGGCAACATGCCCCGGCTGGCGGGCGTGGCCTGCGCCATCCTCTGTTCGTTCACCTACCTGGTCGCGCAGATCTACGGCGTGGGCATCATCACCACGCGCATGACGGGTATTTCGTTCGAGCTGGGCATCTTCGTGGCGCTGGGCGGCATGCTGGTGTGTTCGTTCCTGGGCGGCATGCGCGCCGTAACGTGGACGCAGGTGGGGCAGTACATCATCCTGGTCATCGCCTATCTTGTGCCGGTGGTGTGGCTGTCGGTCAAGCATACGAACATGCCGGTGCCGCAATTGTCGGCCGGCGTGGTCTTGCAGCAGGTGACCGAAAAAGAAATCTATCTGCAAAACGATCCTTCCGAAATCGAGGTGCGGCGGCTGTGGCAGCAGCATGCCGATGAAATGGCGTCGCGCGTACAGGCCCTGCCCGAATCTTGGACCCTGGAAAAGGACAAGCTGCGCAGCCGGCTGGCGCAATTGAACGCGTCGGATGCGCCGATGGTCGAGATTCGTTCGGCCGAGCGCGAGCTGGCCGCCTACCCCGCCAGCGTGGAAGACGCGCGGGTGGCGTGGTCGCAGGCGCGCGCCACGTTCGAAGCGCGGGCCGCCCCGGCCACCCCTCACGCGGAACCCTTTCCCGCCAAAGATCCCGAAGAACAGCGCAACATGCGCGTCAACTTCCTGGCGCTGGTCTTGTGCCTGATGCTGGGCACGGCGGGCATGCCGCACATTCTGATGCGTTCATACACCACGCCCTCGGTGATCGAGGCGCGCAAATCGGTGTTCTGGTCACTGCTGTTCATCCTGCTGCTGTACTTCATGGCGCCCGCGCTGGCGCTGCTGGTCAAGTACGAGGTCTATACGCAGGTGGTGGGGTCGAACTTTCTCAGCCTGCCCAATTGGGTGCATGCCTGGAGCGCGGTCGACAGCAACCTGCTTGACGTGACCGACATCAATCGCGATGGCGTCGTGCAGCTAAGCGAGATCAGCATGGGCGCGGACGTGGTGGTGCTGGCGATGCCCGAGATCGGCGGCTTGCCTTATGTGATTTCGGGCCTGGTGGCGGCCGGCGGGCTTGCCGCCGCCTTGTCCACGGCCGACGGCCTGCTGCTGACGCTGTCCAATTCCTTGTCGCACGACATGTGGTACCGGATGGTGTCGCCGCGCATGTCGGCGGCGCGCCGGGTAATGGTGTCCAAGATACTGTTGCTGGTGGTGGCGTTTGGCGCGGCCTGGGTCGCCGCGCGCAAGCCTGCCGACATTCTGTTCATGGTGTCGGCGGCGTTCTCGTTCGCGGCCTCGTCGTTCTTTCCTGCCCTGGTCATGGGCGTGTTCTGGCGCCGCGCCAACAAATGGGGCGCTACCTTGGGCATGGCGGCCGGGCTGCTGGTTACCTTTGCCTACATGACGCATACGCATCCGTGGTTGCGCGAATGGGTGCTGGGCATTTCACGCACGCAGCCGGTGGACCTGTGGTGGGGCATCCAGCCGATTGCCGCCGGCGTGTTCGGCGCGCCGGTGGCCTTCCTGACGATCATCGTGGTGTCGCTGCTGACCCCGCCGCCGGACCGTGCCACCTTGGCGCTGGTGGATTATGTGCGGCATCCGGGCGCGCGCCATCCCGGCGATTCGCTGCCGCCCACCAACAATTCCTAGGGGGCGCCGCAGGCATTCGCCTGCCGGTTGTCGGCGTTGGTGCACGCTTCCCACACGCCTGGGGGCAGCGTCTGCAATAGCGTGTAGACCTGGCCCGGCGCCCACAGCCAATGCACGCCGCCGGGGTTTTTCCCTGCCGCTTCCCAGACTTGGCGGCGCTGCGCCACGCTAAGGGTGAATTGGCCGTCCGGGCCGCTATTGCCCTGCGCCAGGATGGACGATGGATCGCGCCTGGCGCCGTAGACGTCGCCGTCATCGCCCTTGGGCTGCACGATGGCCCAGTCGTAGTGATACGACTCCATGGCCGGCGCCGCCCAGTTCGCGCCGGGCAACACCAAGACGGCAAATTCGGATGGGCGTTCCTGATAGGGCAGCCCCAGCCTCAACTTTTCGTTGTGCCAGTCCAGCCGTTGGCGACGATAGCGCTGGGCGGGTTGGCCTTGCTGATCGAACTGGGTGACTTCCTGGGCATCGCCCTGGTTTTCCACATAGGAAATCGTGCGCAGCAGCCGACCGGCGGCATCGTGTACATAGCGCATCAGCGGCCGAGACGGGTCGCTGCAAGCGTTGGCGCCATGTTCCGCCAGCCATCCGTTGCTGTCATAGCGCAGACAGAAATAGGCCGAGGGGTTGGGCTTGCCCTTCGCATCCCGAGAACGCATTTCGTAGCCCGCAAGCCGGCCGGCGCTGTCGTATTGAAAGCGGGTTTCGTAGTCGGGCTTGGGCAGCCCGGGCCGCCCGGCGGCTTGCGCGGCCTGGAGTGTGCCGGGGTCGAATTGGGCGATGCCGCACAGGTGGCGGACGCCGTCGGGGCCGCGCTCGAACCGCAGCACGGTGGGGCCGAGCATGGCGTTGGCGATGGGGTTGGCCTTGGACCCCGCGTTGATGGGGGCGGGAGACGCGGCCCCAGACGCAGGGGAGGCGTTCGCCATCGGATCGGTCACATACACCGACCAGTCCACCTGCTCGGCCCAGATGACGGGCGTGGCGCGTGTGCCCGTTTGCACCGCAACGGGCGGTTCCCAGGTCTTGATGCGCGAGCCGTCCAACGCCAGCAAAGTGGCGGTTTCGTCCAGCCGTACCTGGGCCACCACCGTCTCGCGCTGGGCCGATGCGGCCATGGGCTGGCACAGCGCGTGCGCCCACGTGGACGCGCACGACAGCCCGGTCAGCAGCAGCAGGCGCAAGGTGCGATCAATAGGCGGCATTGTGCAGGTAGACGATCAGGCCCCAGAGTTCGCTGCTGATGCCGCCCAGGCGCAACGCCTTGTCGCGCGTGTCCATCAGCAGGAAAGGGTAGGCGTCGCGTTCCAGCTTGCCGGGCGGGGGTAGCCGGTAGGGCTTGAAATGCTCGGGTGACAGCAGGTAGGTATTGGCCATGTCGCCCACGTCCACGTGCAGGTACCAGACGGTCAAATCGCCGACATCGACGGCGGGCGTGGTCTCGGGGTAGACGCCGCCCTGGCCGGCCGGGATGGCGCTGGCAAGTACGCCTGTGAACACCGCGCGCGACCCGGCTTGCGGATAGTACAAGCCGTCGTCGCCACGTCGCGTGAAGGTTTGGCGCAGGAAGCTGGCGGCGCGCGAACCGGGCACGACGGAGCGCGCAAAGCGTTCGTCCAGCTGCGCCTCGGTCAGCGGGCCGCGCGTGGCGGCAAGCGCATCAAGATCGTGGGTGAATGCCTGGAACCAGGCGCGGTAGCGGACGAGTTCGGCGGCGCGGTTGAAGTCCTGCGCCATGGCGTTGGCGCTCCAGAGCCCGCCCACGCAGGCCAGGCTGACAAAGCACAGCCAGGCAAACCATTGGCGCCAGAGCGGCATTCTGGCCACGCGCCAGCAGGCCGCGCCGGACAATTCCGCGTCACATACAGCGGCTGCCCCCCCCGCGGCAGGCGCGGTCAATGGGATACCGACTGCGAAAATACGTTCATCACCACCACGCCGGCGATGATCAGGCCGATGCCAACCAGCGCGGGCGTGTCCAGGTGCTGCTTGAAGAGCACCGCGCCCACGATGGAGATCAGCACGATGCCCACGCCGGACCAGATGGCATAGGCAATGCCCACCGGGATCTCGCGCAGCGTCAGAGACAGGAAGTAGAACGAAATCAGGTAGCCGCACACGGTGATCAGCGACGGCACCAGACGGGTGAATCCTTCGGAACCCTTCAGCGCGCTGGTGGCGAAGATCTCGGCGATGATCGCCACGCCCAGGTACAGCCATTTCATTTGCGCGACCCTTCGGATTGCCGCAGCAGCACCAGCAGCGCACCGGCGCCGCCTTCGCGTTCGGGGGCCTCGGAAAAAGCCAGCACTTCGTTCTTTTGCACCAGCCAGGTCCGCGCCTTGTCTTTCAGCACGGGCTCCAGCCCTTCGGATCCGTAGCCTTTGCCGTGCACGATGCGCACGCAGCGGATGCCATGGTCCTGGCATTCGTCCAGAAACGACAATAGCGCGTGGCGCGCCTGTTCGACGCGCAGGCCGTGCAGATCCAGTTCAGCGCCCGCGCGCCATTGGCCGCGCCGCAGGTTGCGCGCGGTGTCCGGCGCCGCGTCACCACGCACAAAGGCGGTGCCGCCTTCGGACAACAGGTGCGTGATTTCGCCACCATCGGATACGCCCACATCGGCGCGCGACGGCGTTTCGCCCAGCGCGTTGGCCCGCCGCAACGCCGGGGCAGGTTCCGCCACGGGTTTGTGTTCAACCCGGGCGTCCTGCTTGATCGGCGTGACGGACTTCATCGTGCGCTGAAACGCCGCCATGTCATCCATGGGGGCGGTTTCAGGCTTCTTGATGGCGGCAACCCGCTTGGCAAGCGCTTCGCGTTCGCGCTCGGTTTGCAGGTCTTTCTTCAGGCGTTTCAGGTCGGCCAGGCCGACCTTACTGCCCCGCATTCTCCAACCACCGTTGGGCGTCCAGCGCGGCCATGCAGCCCGTCCCGGCGCTGGTGATGGCTTGGCGATAGACGTGGTCTTGCACGTCGCCGGCGGCGAACACGCCGGGCACGGACGTCATCGTGGCCATGCCGGACAAGCCGCTCTTGGTGACGATGTAGCCGTCCTTCATTTCCAGCTGGCCCTGGAAGATTTCCGTGTTGGGCTGGTGGCCGATGGCGATGAAGGCGCCGGTGACCGGCATGTCTTCCGTGACGCCGGTGTCCACGTGGCGTACGCGCACGCCAGTTACACCGCTGTTGTCGCCCAGCACTTCTTCCAGCGTATGGAACAGCTTCAGTTCCATGTTGCCGTTCTCGACCTTGGACATCAGCTTGTCCACCAGGATGGGCTCGGCGCGGAACTTGTCGCGGCGATGGATCAGGGTGACCTTGCGGCAGATGTTGGACAGGTACAGGGCTTCTTCCACGGCGGTGTTGCCGCCGCCGACCACGACCACGTCCTGGTTGCGGTAGAAGAAACCGTCGCAGGTGGCGCAGCCCGACACGCCGCGGCCCATGAAGGCCTCTTCAGAGGGCAGGCCCAGGTATTTGGCCGATGCACCAGTGGCGATGATGAGGGCGTCGCAGGTGTAGATCTTGCCTGTGTCGCCGGTCAGCGTGAACGGGCGCTTGGACAGGTCGACCTTGGCGATGTGGTCAAACAGCATTTCGGTGTTGAAGCGTTCGGCGTGCTTCTGGAAGCGCTGCATCAGGTCCGGACCCTGGACGCCATCCGCGTCGGCGGGCCAGTTATCGACGTCCGTGGTGGTCATCAACTGGCCGCCTTGGGCCAGGCCGGTCACCAGGACGGGGCTCAGGTTGGCGCGTGCCGCATAGACGGCCGCCGTGTAACCGGCGGGGCCGGAACCGAGTATCAAAACTTTAGCGTGCGTGGGCGTGGACATGGGCGGGTATCTTTAGGTTAACGCCCAATTATAATGAGCCGCATGCCGCGTATCTCGACTGCTTCCCCGCGCGCCTCGCGCAACACCCGCAACGGGCCTTCGCCGCTACAAACGCGTATCTCCGCGTTGCTGCGTGAAGCCCGCTGGATCCTATTTGCCGCCCTGGCGGCCTGGCTGACTCTGGTGCTGGCCACCTGGAGCGCGTCCGACCCTGGCTGGTCGCACTCGGTGCCAGGCGACGTGGTGCGCAACCACGGCGGCCGCCTGGGCGCCTACCTGGCCGACATCTTGCTCTACCTGTTCGGTTTTTCCGCCTGGTGGTGGGTAATTCTGCTGCTGCACCGGGTTCGCGCGGGCTACCGGCGCCTGGCCAGCCAGCTTAAGGTAACTAACAGTAAGCAACCGGAAGTGCTGCCGCGCGTCCATTGGGAAGAGGGCATCGGCTTCTTCCTGCTGCTGGTGGGGTCGCTGGGCATGGAAGCCCTGCGCCTGTCCAGCCGGGGCACGCACCTGCCCGGCGCGTCCGAAACGGCCAGCGGCGCCGGCGGCGTCATCGGCCACACGCTGGCCGACTTGATCAGCCGCAGCATCGGTTTTACGGGCAGCACGCTGGCCTTTTTGGTCATGCTGGCCATCGGCCTGAGCCTGTTTTTCTCTTTTTCGTGGTTGGCGGTGGCCGAACGAGTGGGCTCCTGGCTGGAAGGCCTGGTGCGCCGCGTCCGTAATTCCTACGCCGCTCGCGAAGACCGCAAGGTCGGCCAGGTGGCCAAGGCCGTGCGTACCGAGCAAGTCGTGGCCAAGCAGGAAAAACTGGTGCACGAACAGCCGGTGCGGATCGAACCCGCCATTACGGTGGTGCCCAAGTCCGAGCGGGTCGAAAAGGAAAAGCAGCAGTCGCTGTTCTTCGCGCCCGCCGGCGGCGCCGAAGGCGACCTGCCCGCGATCAGCCTGCTGGACCCCCCGCTGACCAACCAGGAAACGGTGTCGGCCGAAACCATCGAATTCACCTCGCGCCTGATCGAAAAGAAGCTGGCCGACTTCGGCGTGTCGGTCACCGTGGTGGCGGCGCAGGCCGGCCCGGTCATTACGCGCTACGAAATCGAGCCCGCCACCGGCGTCAAGGGCAGCCAGATCGTCAACCTGGCCAAGGACCTGGCGCGCGCCTTGAGCCTGGTCAGTATCCGGGTGGTGGAAACCATACCCGGCAAAAACCTGATGGGCCTGGAATTGCCCAACCCGCGCCGCCAGATGGTCCGCCTATCGGAAATCCTGGGGTCGCAGACCTATCACGCCAGCCATTCCGTCGTGACGATGGCGCTGGGCAAGGACATTGCCGGCAACCCGGTCGTGGCCGACCTGGCCAAGATGCCCCACCTGCTGGTGGCGGGTACCACGGGGTCGGGCAAGTCGGTGGGGATCAACGCCATGATCCTGTCCCTGCTGTACAAGGCCGACGCTTCGCACACGCGCCTGATCCTGATTGACCCGAAGATGCTTGAAATGAGCGTCTACGAAGGTATTCCGCATCTGCTGGCGCCGGTTGTCACCGACATGCGCCAGGCCGCCAACGCGCTGAACTGGTGCGTGGGCGAAATGGAAAAGCGCTATCGCCTGATGAGCAAGATGGGCGTGCGCAACCTGGCGGGCTACAACACCAAGATCCGCGACGCCATCAAGCGCGAGGAACCTATCCCGAACCCGTTCTCGCTGACGCCCGACCAGCCCGAGCCGCTGGCGCCGCTGCCCACCATCGTGGTGGTCATCGACGAATTGGCTGACCTGATGATGGTGGTGGGCAAGAAGATAGAAGAACTGATCGCCCGCCTGGCGCAAAAGGCGCGCGCTGCCGGTATCCACCTGATCCTGGCCACGCAGCGCCCCAGCGTGGACGTCATCACCGGCCTGATCAAGGCCAACATCCCGACGCGCATCGCGTTCCAGGTGTCGTCCAAGATCGATTCCCGCACGATTCTTGACCAGATGGGCGCCGAAACCCTGCTGGGCCAGGGCGACATGCTTTACATGCCGCCGGGCACCGGCTTGCCCGTGCGCGTGCACGGCGCGTTCTGCAGCGACGATGAAGTGCACCGCGTGGTGGAAAGCCTGAAGGCACAAGGCGAGCCCAACTACATCGAAGGCCTGCTGGAAGGCGGCGTCGAGGGCGATAACGGCGAAGGCGCCAGCAGCGTCACCGGCATCGGTGGCGACGCGGAATCCGACCCGATGTACGACCAGGCCTGCGAAGTGGTGCTCAAGCATCGCCGCGCGTCGATTTCGCTGGTGCAGCGCCACCTGCGTATCGGTTACAACCGCGCGGCCCGGTTACTGGAGCAGATGGAGCAATCGGGTATGGTGTCGGCGATGCAGTCCAATGGCAATCGCGAGATCCTGGTCCCCGCCGCTGCCGCCGCCCGAGAGGAAGCCTGATGAAGACGTTTCACCGCCTGGCCGTTGTCGCCGCCCTGAGCCTGGCGCCCGCGCTGACGTTCGCCGCCAGCGCGCAAGAGCAGTTGAAGTCGTTCGTGGCCACGGTCACCTCGGCCACCGGTTCGTTCTCGCAATACACCGTGAACAACCAGGGCCGCACGCAGCCAGCCCAGACCGGCGTGTTTTCATTCCAGCGCCCGGGCAAGTTCAAGTGGGCGGTGCAAAAGCCCTATGAGCAGCTGGTGGTGTCCGACGGGCGCGTGCTGTTCCAATTTGACCCCGACCTGGCGCAGGTTACCGAACGCAAGGTGGACGCCGCCATCGGCACGTCGCCGGCCGCGATCCTGTTCGGATCGGGTTCGCTGGAACAGTCGTTTGATGTGTCGGCCTTGCCGTCCAAGGACGGCGTGGACTGGCTGCGCGCCAAGCCGCGCACGGCGGATGCGGGCTTTTCGCGCGTGGACATCGGCATGAAAGACAACCTGCCCGTGCGGGTCGAGCTGCTGGATTCGTTTGGCCAGACGACGCGCGTGGACCTGTCGTCCATTGCCGCCAACCCCAGCCTGCCCGCCAAGGAATTCCAGTTCACCGCGCCCAAGGGCGTGGACATCGTCAAGATGTAAGGCCGCGCCGCGCGCCGGCAGGCGCGTGGCCGGCGGTTCACCGCATCAAGGGCGCTTGTACGCCACGCAATCGATTTCCACCTTGGCGTCCACCATCAGGCTGGACTGCACGCAGGCGCGGGCGGGCGGATTTTCGCCGAAGTATTCCTTGAACACCTTGTTGAACGACGGGAAATCGCGCGCGTCGTCCAGCCATACGCCGCAGCGCACGACGTGTTCCGGGCCGTAGCCCGCTTCCTTCAAGATGGCCAGCAATTGCTGGATGGCCTTGTGGCATTGCGCCACCGTGCCGCCCTCAATCACTTCCCCGTTTTCCATCGGCACCTGGCCGGATACGTGCAGCCAGCCGTCGGCGGCGACCGCGCGCGCGAACGGCATGTGCGAACCGCCCTGGCCGGTGCCGCCACCGACGCCGTAGCGGGTGATGCCGTTTTGATCGGGGGTGGGAGTGTTGCTCATGGAGGTGCTCCTTAATTCGTAGTGGGCAAGAATGATTCGGGCAAGGAAATTCAGGCCAAGGCCGAATAGGGCGAGGCCGCCGCGAAGCTGGCGCGCAAATCGCCATTGCGGGGCAGCCAGCGGCCCGCGCGTTCGCCGGTGGCCTGGCCGTGCCGGTAGGACAGCGCGCCGTTGACCCACACGGCCTCGATGCCGGCGGCCGTTTGCACCGGCTCGGCGAAGGTGGCGCGGTCGATGACGGTATCAGGATTGAACAGCACCAAGTCGGCGTGATAGCCCTCGCGCACCAGGCCGCGATCAGCCAGGCCGAAGCGGGCGGCGGAAAGACCGGTCATCTTGTGTACGGCCTGGATCAGCGGCAGCAAGCCCACGTCGCGGCTGTAGTGACCCAGCACGCGCGGAAACGCGCCCCACAGGCGCGGGTGCGGCATCGGGTCATTGGGCAAGCCGTCGGACCCCACCATCGTCAATGGATGCGACAGCACGCGGCGCACGTCGTCCTCGTGCATGTTGTGATACACGGCGCCGGCCGGTTGCAGGCGGCGCGCGGCGTCCAGCAAGGACACGCCCCAGTCCGCCGCCACGTCGGCCAGCTTGCGCCGCGCCTGCTCGGGATGCGGCACCGACCACGTGATGTCGATATCGAATTCGTCGGTCACCTGCTTCAAATCCAGCGTGGACGAGCTGGCCGAATACGGGTAGCAATCGCAGCCCACATGCTGCATGCGGCCTGCGTTTTCCAACGCGAACAGCACTTCCTTCGTGCGGCCCCAATTGCCCGCGCCCGCGCATTTCAGGTGCGACACCACCACCGGCACGCGCGCGTGCCCGGCAATGTCGAAAGCTTCCTGCATGGCATCCAGAATGGCGGCGAACTCGGAACGCAGGTGCGTGGTGTACAGCGCGCCGAATTCATCCAGGGCTTCTGCCAGCAGTTTGACTTCAGCGGTGTCGGCTTCAATGGCGGACGCATAGGCCAGGCCGGTGCTCAGGCCGATGGCGCCGTGCGCCAGCGCATCGCGCAGCTGTTCGCGCATGGCCAGCACTTCGTCGCGCGTGGCGACGCGGTCCAGGCGGTCCATGTGGTTGCTGCGCAGGGCGGTATGGCCGACCAGCGCGGCCACGTTCACGGCCGGACGCGCCGCTTCGATGGCGCGCGTGTAGTCGCTGAACGAGGGGTAGTTGAAGTCTTCACGGCCACCCAGCAGGTTCATCGGATCCGGCGGGTCGGCGCGCAGCGACACGGGCGAGGCGCTGATGCCGCAGTTGCCCACCACCACGGTGGTCACGCCCTGCGACAGCTTGGGCAGCATGCCCGGAGTGCGGATCACGTTGGTGTCGTCGTGCGTGTGCACGTCGATGAAGCCGGGCGCCAGCGCCAGGTCGGTGCCATCGATGATCTGGCGTGCCTGCGCGCCCGGCAAGGCGCCGATGGCTGCGATGCGGCCGTCGGCCAGCGCAACGCTGGCGCGGTACTCGGGGCCGCCGGTGCCGTCCAGGATACGGACGTTGCCGATAAGGGTGTCGTACATCTTGGGTTCCAGGTTCAATCGCCCAGCGGCAAGCGGTTGGGGCCACCACGGTGTTCGTCCAGCGCCAGCTTGATGCGGCGCAGGCGTTCGCGGTTTTCCTCTTGGTTCAGCATGGCCAGTTCGGTGGACAGCAAGTCGATGGCCAGCATCATCGCGTAGCGCGATGCCGAGGGTTTGTAGATGAAGTCGGTTTCGTCCGTGCGGATGGGCAGCACCACATCGGCCAGCTTGGCCAGTTCGGACGTGGCGTCGGTGATGGCGACGATGCGGGCGCGATACTGCTTCACAATGCGGGCCGCGCCAAGGATTTCCGGCGTCAGGCCCGACGCCGACAACACCAGCACGGCGTCGTGCTCGGTAAGCGTGGCGGCCACCATGCGCAGCAGCACGGCATCGCTGTACACCGCGATGGGGTAGCCCAGCCGCACCAGCCGCGACTGCACTTCCTGCGCCAGCACGGCCGAGGCGCCGCCCATGCCGAACACGTAGATCATCCGCGCGCCGTCCACGATGGATGCCGCCTGTTCGAATAGCGGTTCGGTGAACGTGGGCAGATGCGCGCGCAAGGTGCTTTCGATGTCGGCGTAGATGCGTGCGTAAAAGGTGCTTTCCTCGGCCGGCGCGCTGGGGTCCAGAAAGCGGCTGCCCACCGTGCTGGCCTGCGCCAGTTTCATTTTCAGGTCGCGCGTGTCGTCGCAGCCCACGGTGCGCGCAAAGCGCGAAATCGTGGCGATGCTGACCCCGGCCTTGGTGGCCAGCTGGTCGACGGTGGCGCTGGCGCCCCAGATGATGTCGTCAAGAATGGCGTCGGCCACCTTGCGTTCGGTCACGCTCAATGCGTCCCGCCGACTGCGTATCTGGAAGACGATGTCGCGGATGATGTCCATGTGGGGTTTCCTGGGTCTGATCGGGTCGTGCAATGCGCTAGGCCGCCAGCTCGGGGGCGTCCAGGCGCGAACAGGCCACGAAGTGGCCCGCGCCCACCTGGACGGCTTGCGCCTCGATGGTGGCGCAGGCGTCGATCGCGTGGGGGCAGCGCGTGCGGAACACGCAGCCGGACGGCGGATTGACCGGGCTGGGGATATCGCCCTTGAGCAGAATACGCGATCGCGGGGCGCGCGGATCCGGCACGGGCGCGGCCGACAGCAGTGCGCGAGTATAGGGGTGGCGCGGCCGTGCATAGACCTCGCTGGTCGGCCCGCGTTCCATCACGCGGCCCAGATACATGACGACGACTTCATCGCACAGGTAATCCACCACTGCCAGGTCGTGCGCCACGAACAGCATGGTCAGGCCCAGATCGCGTTGCAGGTCTTGCAGCAGGTTAAGCACCTGCGCCTGCACGGATACGTCCAGCGCCGACACCGGCTCGTCCGCCACGATGAAATCGGGTTCAACGGCCAGCGCGCGTGCGATGCCGATGCGCTGGCGCTGGCCGCCCGAGAATTCGTGCGGGTAGCGGCGGCTGTGGTCCGCGTTCAGGCCCACGCGTTCCAGCAGTTCGCCGATGCGCGCGGCGCGGCGATGTTGCGCCAGCTTGTGCGTGTCCAGCGCTTCACCCAGGATCTCGGCCACCGTCATGCGGGGGTTGAGGCTGGCATACGGGTCCTGGAACACAATCTGCATGCGGCGGCGCCACGGCAGCATCTGCTTTTCGTTCAGATGCGTGATGTCGGTGCCGTCAAACAGCAGGCGGCCGGCGGTGGGCTTGAACAGGCGCAGCAACGCGCGGCCCGTCGTGGTCTTGCCCGAGCCTGATTCGCCGACCAGGCCGACGATGGTGTTGCGCGGCACATCGAAGCTGACGCCATCCACGGCACGCACGACCGGCGCGTTACGGGCTTGCGACGTGGGAAAATGGACCTTCAGGTCTTCAATGCGGACCAGCGGGTCTTGGGCCCGCACGGTGGCTTGGGGGCTAGTCATATCGGATTCACCTTGATGCAGCGCGCGCGGTGTTCCGCTTGCACCGCAACCAGTTCGGGCACGGCGGCGCGGCAATCGTCCGCCGCCAGTTCGCAGCGCGGGGCGAAGGTGCAGCCGGCGGGCAGCGACAGCACGCTGGGTACGTTGCCGGGAATGGCGCGCAGCCGTTCGCCCGAAGCCAATAGCGCGGCCGTGGGCAGGCAGGACAAGAGGCCGCGGGTGTACGGGTGCGTGGGTTTTTCGAACAGGTCGTAGACACCCGCGTCTTCCACCACGCGGCCGGCGTACATGACGGCGACGCGGTGCGCGATTTCCGCCACCACGCCCAGGTTGTGCGTGATGAACAGGATGCTCATGTTCATTTCTTTTTGCAGCCGGCGCAGCAGGTCCAGAATCTGCGCCTGCACGGTCACGTCCAACGCGGTGGTGGGCTCGTCGGCGATCAGTACCGCCGGGTTGCAGGCCAGCGCCAGGGCGATCATCACGCGTTGTCGCATGCCGCCCGACATCTGGTGCGGATATTCGTTGACGCGCCGGTCGGCGGCCGGGATCTCGACGCGTTCCAGCATTTCGCGGGCGCGGCGGATGGCCGACGCGTACGAGCCGCCTTCGTGCTGCAACACGGCTTCGGCGATCTGGTCGCCCACCGTGTACAGCGGGTTCAGGCTGGTCATGGGTTCCTGGAAGATCATGGCGATTTCGGCGCCGCGTATCTTCTGCAGGGTGGCGGACGAAGCGCGTGCCAGGTCATGCTGCACGCCCTGGCGGTCGCGAAACAGGATCTTGCCCGCTTCGATGCGGCCCGCCGGTTTGGGCAACAGCCCCATGATGGACAGGCTGGTCACGGATTTTCCGGAACCGGATTCGCCTACGATGGCCAGCGTTTCACCGCGCGCCAGATCAAAGGTGACGCCGTCCACGGACTTGGCGATGCCGTCGCGGCTGTGGAACCAGGTCTTGAGCCCTTCCACGGACAGCACGACGTCTCGGTTGCTTGACGTCATGATTACAGCTCCTTGCGCAGGCGCGGGTCGAGTACGTCGCGCAGCCCGTCGCCCACCAATTGCAGCGACAGCACGGACAGCACGATGGCGATGCCGGGGAAAATCATGATCCAGTCCGCCGATCCCATGTATTGCTGGCCGGCGTTGATCATGGTGCCCCAGGTGGGGATGTCGGGCGAAACGCCCACGCCCAGGAACGACAGGCCGGCTTCGGCCAGAATCGCGTAGGCGAAGATGAACGTGCCTTGCACCAGGATGGGCGACACCAGGTTGCGCAGCACGTGCACGGTGACGATGCGCCACGTGGGCACGCCCAGCGCGCGGGCGGCTTCCACGAACGGCAATTCACGGATCACCAGCGTGGAGGCGCGCACGATGCGGGCCAGGCGGGGCGTGTAGACGATGCCCAGCGCAATCACTACGTTGATCAGCGAGGGGCCCAGCGCGGCCACCAGCGAAATGGCCAGCAGGATGTCGGGAAACGCCATCATGGCGTCGATCAGCCGCGAGACAAACTTGTCGGCCGAGCGGAAGAAACCGGCGATCAGCCCCAGCGCGATGCCCAGCACGCTGGACACGATCACGACCGAAAAGCCCACCATCAGCGACAGGCGGCCGCCGTAGATGACGCGGCTGAAGACGTCGCGGCCAAAGTCGTCGGTGCCGAACCAGTGCGCGGCGCCCGGCGCCTTCAGCCGGTTCATGATGGACAGCTTGAAGGGATCGTAGGGGCTGACCCACGGCGCCAGCAGCGCGGCGGCCACCAGCACGATGATGACGATCAGACTCAGCAGCACGGTCTTGCGCGACACCAGCAGGCGCAGCACCTGCCAGCGGTCGGCGCCGCCGGCGGATTGGGGGGAAGTTGCAATAGCCATATCAGTAGCGCACCCGGGGGTCGACCAGCAGGTAGAGCAGATCGATGATCAGGTTGATCAGGACGTAGATGGCCGCGATGATCAGCAGCGCGCCCTGGATGACGGGGTAGTCGCGGCGCAGCACCGCCGACACCACCAGACTGCCCACGCCGGGCAGGCCGAACACGGTCTCGGTCACGACCGCGCCGCTGATCAAGAGCGCGGTGGTCAGGCCCAGCACGGTCAGGATGGGAATCAGCGCGTTGCGCACGGCGTGCTTCAGGATGACCTTGCTTTCCGGCAGGCCCTTGGCACGCGCGGTGCGCACGTAATCGTCGCGCAGTACGTCCAGCATGCTGGCGCGGATAAAGCGGGTGATCAGCGCCGAGTTGACCAGGCCCAGCACCACGGCGGGCAGGATCAGGTGCGACAGGCGAGTGGCCAGCGAGGCGTCCGGGCCGCCATAGCCCGACACCGGCAGCCAGCCCAGCTTCACCGAGAAAATCTGCATCAGCAGCAGGCCCAGCCAGAAGCTGGGCACGCTGGAGGTAAACATCGAGAACGACAGCACCGACTGGTCCAGCGTGGTGCCGCGCTTGACCGCCGACAGGATGCCGACCGGCAGGGCGATGGCGCTGGCAATCAGCAGCGACATCAACGTCAGCAAAATAGTGGGCTCGGCACGGTCAGCCAGCGCCGACAGCACGGGCTTGTTCATGAAGATGGACTGGCCCAGGTCGCCTTGCACCAGCTTGCCCAGCCACGATACGTATTGCAGCGCCATGGGCTGGTCCAGCCCCAGTTGCGCGCGCAGCGCGGCGATGTCCTGCTGGCTGGCCTGTGGCCCAAGCATCACGGCCGCCGGATCGCCGGGTGTGACACGAATGATGACGAACACGATGGTCGCGACGATAAACATCACGGCCACCAGCCCGACCAGCCGGTTCAAAAGATAACGCAACACGATAGAGTCCTAGAAAAGCGGCAATCAGTGCACGCGGAGCGAAAGACGGCTTGGGGCGCGGCAGGCGGCGGGATCATGCACCGCCTGGCCGCGCGTTTCCCTACTTACTTGGCGCTTTTCCAGGCGTTCCAGAAGTACGGCCACGGAGCGGGCTGCGTGCCTTGCAACGACGGCGAGCGCGCGGCCTGGGCGTTGAAGTCGCCCACCTTCACGAAGGGGATTTCGTCATACACGGCCTGCTGCACGTCGGCCCAGCGCTTGATGCGTTCTTCCTGCGTGCGCGCCTGGTTGAAGGCGTCCATCACCTGCGCGCGGCGCGGCGTGTCCCACCAGCCGGGGGCGTCCTTGGACGGGAAATCGATCAGCGCGGGTTCGGGCAGGAACACGCTGTGGGTAATGAAGATGTCCCACACGGCGGGGTCCTGGCGGCGCTGCGTCAGCGTGGCCCAGTCCACCACCTGCATGTCCACCGTGAAGCCGGCGGCCTTCAGGTATTCCGCGGCCACCAGCGCCATCTTGTAATGGAATTCGTACTGCTGGCTGGTCAGGATGCGGATCTTCTTGTCGGCCACGTTGGCGCCGTCAAGCAGCTTCTTGGCGGCGGCGGCATCGCCCTTGTTGTAGACCTTGCCGCCCAGCGACGTGGCCCACGGGTAGCCTTCCGGATACAGGTCGCCGTTCAGCTTGTAGAAGTCCTTGTTGCCGAAGGCGGCGAACAGCATGTCTTCTTCATTCAGCGCCAGCTGCACGGCCTGGCGCACCGCCAGGTTGGACATGATGCCTTGCTTGGTGTTGAGCACCAGGCGCGGCCAGCCGAAAGGCTTGAGCATCACCGGGTCGGAACGGCCACCCTTGAGCTTGGCCAGCGCTTCCACCGGCAGCGAGTCGACGTAGTCGAACTGGCCGGCGGCGGCGGCTTCGGAACGCGTGTTGGCGTTGCTGACCGGCACAAAGCGGATTTCGTCCAGGTACTGCTTGCGCGCGCCGCCGTAGCCGTCGGGCTCGCCGTCGCGTTGCTTGTAGCCGTCAAAGCGCACCAACTGGATGTACTGGTCGGGCACGCGGGCCTTCAACTGGTACGGACCCGTGCCGACGATTTCGGTCAGCACCGGCGCAATCTTGCCCTTGGGCATGATGACGGCGGCGGCGTTGTTCATGGCCAGCAGCGCGGTCAGCGGCGCGTAGGGCTGCTTGAGCGTGATGCGGATGGTGTTGGCGTCGGGCGCCTCGATGCTGCTGATGACCTTGGCCGCGCCCTTGCCGCGCGTGGCGGTTTCGGTCCAGCGCTTCAAGGACGCCAGCACGTCGGAGGAGTCCATCTTCGAGCCGTCATGGAACGTGATGCCCTGGCGCAGCGCAATCGTGTAGACCAGGCCGTCGGGCGTGACGTCGGGCATCTTCTCCGCCAACAGCGGGGTCAGGTTCCACTTGGCGTCGAAGGTGTAGAGCGTTTCGAAGAAATGCTGCGTCAGGATGCCGACCAGATCGGCCGTGCTGGTCATCGGGTCCAGCGTGGGCGGTTCACCGATGGTGGCGACGGAAATCGTGCCCCCCTTGACCGGCGTGGCACTCAGGGCGGGGGAGGTCATTGCGGTCAAGCCAATTGCGCCGGCCGCGAGCAGGCTGGTCAGCCCACTGCCTCGCCGGGAGGGTCGGAAGTTCATGATTCTCTCTCCAGAGGGTCAAAAACAAACAGGTTGTCGCGTGTGATCGGATTCGCGCCGGGATCCCGGTCGTCGTGCAGCAGCCCCCTTGGGCCAGGCGCGTTGCGGCGGGCTAGGGGGCGTTCAGAAGAAGGTTTCGGCTACGTCGGTGACGCGGTACTGCTCGTCCACCAACAACACCTGGCGCCATTTGTCGAACGTCAGGCAGGGGTGGGAAATGTCGAAGGCGATCATGTCGCCGACCTGGATGTCGTCGCCGTCGGCGATCTGCATGAAGGCATGCTGGTCCATCATGGCGGTCAGCTTCCACGCCCGGGGCGCGGCGCTGGGGGCGTTTTGGCCCGGCGTGGCGCGGCCCGGCCTGACGCGGCCCGGCCTGGCGCGGCCCGGCCTGACGCGGCCCGGCCGATAATGCAGCGCGGGCGTGGGCAGGCCGGCGTCGAAAGCGGCATCGCGCTTGCCCAGCGCAATGATGGCGCGGCCCGGTTCGGGCAGCGACTGCACATAGGCCCAGACTTGCAAGGCGGGCAGCAGGCCCGGTTCCATTTTTTGCGCCACGGGGTTGTGGGCGTTGATGCGTTCAGCGGCGGACCGGTAGACGCCCACGTCGTGCGACAGATAGCAGCCGGGGCGCAGGATCACTTCCAGCGGCGCGCCGATATCCAGCTGCGAGAATTCTTCGGCCACCACATCGAACCAGGCCGAGCCCGCGCCGGAAATAATGGCGGGGCCGTTCTTGCGCAGGTGACCGGCCGTGGCCAGTCCGCGCAGCGCGTCGGTGGCGCGGCGCAGGAACGCGCGGATCGCGCCTTCTTCCTGCAACACGCCTTCATAGACTTCAATGCCCGCCAGCGCCAGGCTGGGCCAACGGCCGATTTCGTCGATCACCGCTTGCAACTGCGCATCATCGCGCACGCCGGTGCGTCCGCCCGTGGGGCCAAGTTCGATCAGCACGGGCAAAGTCAGGCTCTGTTCGGCAAAAAACTGGCCTAGCTGGGCGGCGTTGGCGGGGGAATCGACGATGCAGAAGTAGGTGAACGCCGGATCTTGCAACAGGCGCGCGATGATGGCCATGTTGGCGCGGCCCACCAACTGGTTGGCCATCAGCACGCGGCGGATGCCGTGCTGGTACGCGGCCAGCACCTGCGGCGCGGTCGCCAGCGTGATGCCCCATGCGCCGTTGTCGATCTGGCGCTTGAACAGCGCCGGGCTCATGGTGGTCTTGCCGTGGGGCGCCAGCTTGACGTGGTACGCCTCCATGAACTGCTGCATCCATTGCAGGTTGTGGCGCACGCGTGCTTCGTACAACACGGCCACGGGCAGGCTGACGTCTTCGTCCAGCAGGTTCCAGTTCAGGGCGGCCACACCGGCCGTCGTACAGCACTCGGGGAACGCGCCCAGGCCTTTGCCGTTCACATCCAACAGGGCTGCGGGGGAAGAGGAATGGATCATGGCGGCGCGCTCGTTATGGAAAATATTTACGTGGAAATGCTTTTTTTTCATTATCGTGAAAGAAATTTACAAAGGCAGCTAGGACTTACCCGTACGGTGCGGCCCGGCCGAGTTGGCGCGACAATAGGAAATTCGCGAAAAAAACGCGCTCCATGAAGGAATAGCCATGTTGAAAGTTGCCTTGGGCCAGTTCGCCGTCAGCCGTGTCTGGGAAGAGAACGCGCAGGTCTGCATCGACCTGATGGAGCGGGCCAGCGCGGGCGGCGCCGGTCTGCTGGTCTTGCCCGAAGGCATCCTGGCGCGCGACATCACCGACCCGCAAATCGTGCTGAAAGCCGCGCAGCCGCTGGATGGCCCGTTCATGACGCGCCTGCTGGAGGCCAGCCGGGGCTCGTCGCTGGCGACCATGATGTGCGTGCACGTGCCGACCGGCGAAGGCCGGGTCTGGAACACGCTGGTCACGGTGCAAGACGGGCGCATCGTGTCGCAATACCGCAAGCTGCATCTGTACGACGCCTTCACGATGAAGGAATCCACCAACGTCACGCCGGGCACCGAGATCCCCCCGTTGCTGGACATCGCCGGCCTGCGCGTCGGCCTGATGACCTGCTATGACGTGCGCTTTCCCGAACTGGCGCGCCGCTTGGCGCTGGACGGCGCCGACTTGCTGGTGTTGCCCGCCGCCTGGGTGCGCGGGCCGCTCAAGGAAATGCACTGGGAGGTGCTGGTCACGGCCCGTGCGCTGGAGAACACCTGCTACGTGGCGGCCACGGGCGAATGCGGCGAACGCAATATTGGGTGCAGCATGGTGGTGGACCCGCTGGGCGTGGTGACGGCGCGCGCGGGCGAAGCCCCGGCGCTGGTGTTTGCCGACATCGACCCCGAGCGCCTGGCGCATGCCCGCAAGGTGCTGCCGGTGCTGGCCAACCGCCGCTTCGGCCCGCCCGAACTGGCCTAGGCGCCCCGGGGCCAGACGGTCCAATGTGTGGTCCGGCGTGCGCTCCGGGGGCGCCCGGAAAGGGCGCGGCGGTCATGGTGTAATGCTGACTTGATCTTCTTGCCGTCTTCCCCCATCTGCTGCCAATGAGCAACGATCTCTTCGCGGCCGATCCTGCGCATCGGCCCTATGTGCCCCTGGCCGAGCGCCTGCGCCCGCGCACGTTGTCCGACGTGGTCGGGCAGTCGCACCTGCTGGGGCCCGACAAGCCCCTGCGCGTGGCCTTTGAATCCGGTCGCCCGCATTCCATGATTTTCTGGGGGCCGCCCGGCGTGGGTAAAACCACGCTGGCGCGCCTGATGGCCGACGGTTTCGACGCGCAATTCATCGCCATTTCGGCGGTGCTGGGCGGCGTCAAGGACATCCGCGAAGCGGTCACGGTGGCGCAAGTGGCGCAAGGCCAGGGCCGCCGCACCATCCTGTTTGTTGATGAGGTGCACCGCTTCAACAAGGCCCAGCAGGACGCCTTCTTGCCCTATGTGGAAAGCGGGCTGTTCACCTTCATCGGCGCCACAACGGAAAACCCTTCGTTCGAAGTCAATTCGGCGCTGTTGTCACGCGCCCGGGTGTACGTGCTGCAATCGCTGTCGCCCGAGGAATTGCAGCAGCTGGTCGACCGCGCCGTGCACGCCCTGAACGAAGGGCTGGACGACGGCGAGGCCGCCATCCGCATCGAACCCGACGCGCGCGAGCAACTGGCCGCCTGGGCCGACGGCGATGCGCGACGGCTGATCAGCGCGGTGGAAGTGGTGGCGGAATCGGCGCAGTCGGCCGGTCGCGACACGGTGGACGCCGCCTGGCTGGAAATATCCCTGTCGCAAAACCTGCGCCGTTTCGACAAGGGTGGCGACGCGTTCTACGACCAGATCAGCGCCTTGCACAAGTCGGTGCGCGGCTCAAATCCCGATGCCGCGTTGTATTGGTTCTGCCGCATGATCGACGGTGGCGCCGATCCCAAATACCTGTCGCGGCGCCTGGTTCGCATGGCGGTCGAGGACATCGGCCTGGCCGACCCGCGCGCCACCGACCTGGCCGTGAACGGCGCCGACATCTACGAACGCCTGGGCTCGCCCGAGGGTGAGCTGGCGCTGGCGCAAGCCGTGGTCTACATGGCCTGCGCGGCCAAATCCAACGCCGTCTACAACGCCTACAACCAGGCGCGCCAATTCGCGGCGGAACACGGCAGCGCGCCGGTGCCGATCCACCTGCGCAATGCGCCGACCAAGCTGATGAAGCAACTGGGCCATGGCAAGGCCTATCGCTATGCCCACGACGAGCCACACGGCTACGCCGCGGGCGAACAATATTTCCCTGACGGACTCAAGCCTTCCTTCTACCGGCCGACCGATCGCGGCCTGGAGGCTAAAATCCAGCAAAAGTTGGCATTTCTGCGCGAGCTGGACGCGCAGGAACGCGCCAAGAACCGGTAACGGGCTCCGGCCCGCCGCCTTCACCCAACCTCAACCGACATCAACATGCTAGACCCGATACTGCTGCGCAAAGACCTGCAAACCGTCGTCGACCGCCTCAAGAGCCGTGGCGTGTCCTTCGACACGGAACGGTTCAACGACCTGGAATCCCGCCGCAAGGCCGTCCAGACCGAAACCGAGTCCCTGCAAGCCCGCCGCAACGCGCTGGCCAAGCAGATCGGTCAGTTGAAGGCCAAGGGCGAAGACGCCAGCGCCGTCATGGCCGAATCGCAGGCCGTGCCCGTTCGCCTGAAGCAGCTGGAAGAAGAGCTGGCGGCCTTGCAGGCCCCGCTGAACGACCTGCTGATGTCGGTGCCCAACTTGCCGCACGCCAGCGTGCCGCTGGGCGAATCCGCCGACGACAACGTCGAAGTGCGCCGCTGGCTGCCTGGCGCCGCCGGTGCGGACGGCAACCCGCCCGCCCTGGCGTTCGAAGCGCGCGACCACGTCGCCATTGGCGAGCCGCTGGGCCTGGATTTCGACATGGCCGCCAAGCTGTCGGGCGCGCGCTTTTCGTTCATGCGCGGGCCCATTGCCCGCCTGCACCGCGCGTTGTCCCAGTTCATGCTGGACCTGCAAACGGGCACGCACGGCTACACCGAGTGCTATACGCCTTACATCGTCAACGCGTCCACCTTGTACGGCACGGGCCAGCTGCCCAAGTTCAAGGACGACATGTTCGCCGTGTCCAAGGGCGGTGGCGATGACGACCCCAAGGTCGATGCCGCCGGCAACCCCTATGTGCGTGAAGACCAATACCTGATCTCCACGTCGGAAATCACGCTGACCAGCGTCGCGCGCGACACCATCCAGGCCGCCGCCGACCTGCCTTTGAAGCTGACGGCGCACACGCCTTGCTTCCGTTCGGAAGCCGGCAGCGGCGGCCGCGACACGCGCGGCATGATCCGCCAGCATCAGTTCGACAAGGTCGAAATGGTGCAGATCACGCAGCCGGATCAATCGTATGAAGCGCTGGAAGACATGGTCGGCCACGCCGAACGCGTGCTGCAATTGCTGGGCCTGCCGTATCGCGTCATGCTGCTGTGCACGGGCGATATGGGTTTTGGCTCCGCCAAAACCTATGACCTGGAAGTGTGGTTGCCCGCGCAAAATACCTGGCGCGAGATTTCGTCGGTGTCCAATTGCGAAACGTTCCAGGCACGTCGCATGCAGGCCCGTTTCCGCAATGCACAGGGCAAACCGGAATTCGTGCACACGCTTAATGGTTCGGGCCTGGCCGTGGGCCGCGCGCTGGTGGCTGTTCTGGAAAACCATCAACAAGCCGACGGCAGCGTATTGATTCCCGAACCGCTGCAAGCTTATATGGGCGGTTTGACGGTACTGAAACCCTGAAGCGCATTACGTCTATCGGCCATTTGGCGGATAAGAAAACGGAGCCTGGCGGCTCCGTTTTTTTTTATCATAGCGACACATTGCTGTCTTTTTTACTCATTATCATCACAGTGTGAGTGCATGAATTTGATGTGAGCAATTGTGTATTTCTAATATAAGGGCCGGATAGTTGCGGCACAATACACCCGCGTTCTTCACGCTTCATTCACTTATATAACAAGGAGTTGTCCATGACTTCAAGAATGATTGGAGATTTTCGTGTGAGATGCTCTGTCGCTCGCGAAGACGAGCAGGGCTACCGCGTGCAGATATGGACCCGCCGAGTCGGTGGAACCGCGCCGGAAAAATGCTGGACGGTACCCGGACAGGCGCCGTTTTCGGATTTGCACGAAGCAGAGCAGGAAAGCCGTCAGTTGTTCCAAGAAATCAATGGTGTGCGTTTTAACGGTGAGCCGGAGTTTGCCCATGCGTCCGCATAATGGTTGGTGGCGCGCGTCCAGTGCGCCGCGCAGATGGATTGATCTTGTACAGGAATCGCCGCGTTGGGTGGATGGAAAGCCCGCGCCGGTATCGCAAAAATCCGCCTTGGTGGCGGAAAAACCGCTACGAGCCCCCGCGGCTTAATAGGCATCCACCGGGACACCGGACATTGTCCCCACGGAAAAAAGGCCACTCATTTGAGTGGCCTTCGTATTTATCGGCGCCAATCTCCATGGCCCTTGCCATGGCCGTGCCCGTCACGATAATAGCCAGGGCCCGGACCGTAGTAGCGCGGGGGCGGACCGCCGCGCCAGTGGGGGCCGCCACGGTAATACACCGGGGCGGGGTAAACCACCGGGGGCGCCACGTAGACGGGAGGCGGACGGTAGTAAACCGGGGGCGGCGGGGCTACGTAAACGGGAGCGGGGGCAACGTATACCGGCGCGGGATACACCACACCCGGCACGCCGATGGAAATACCCACGTCCACTCGGGCCAAGGCCACGCTGGAGATCAGCAGACCTGCGGCACCCACACCAGCAATAAGCCACTTTTTCATGTTGCACCTGCCTGCTGCACGACACAGCAAAGTTATTTGACGCCCCTATTTTCGGGCTTTTCGGCCGCGTATTCGTAAGCGCCCCAAGCGCAATAGCGACAATCCGCAACCGTCCCCCGTCACAAGGCTCGGATCGTGCTGCGATGCGGGACTAGTGCTGCTGCTCTGGTAGGCCCAGATCTGAAATCGATTGAAATGAAGTGGAATGCGATGAAGTCACCGGAGGTCGTTACACCCGGTCACCATCCGCCGGGGGCGGCGTGGCGACATCGCTACAGCGTTTGGGTGCGCCGGTATTCCACGACCCAGACCCAGGGGTTGGCGGCCCAGGCATGCGAGCCATAGCGCTCACACCACATCAATGCAAACGCTGTTTGAAGAGGAACGCCGGGCAATAACGCCGACGCTTGGTAAATCGCTTCGGTGCCTTCGGCCCGGGCGTCGGCTTCGGTCAGGGTTTGCAGCCGTTGAATGCGCACGCCCACCACTAATGCGTGCGCAAACGGGTTGCCGGCTTCGTCGCTCAAGACGATGCTTTCACCGGATTTTCCAAAGGGGCATCTGACCCAGCTGGAAGTGCGGCGTAATTCGGTGGGATTATCGCGATCAGGGCCCATTGCAACCCAGCGCCCGGCGTCGGCCGCGTCCGCGTACCAAGCCGTTGTGAGCTTGGTGGGCTGCGGTTTCAGGATGCGTCGGCTCTGCACTTTCGTGCCCGCCAGAACGGCTTGCTTGTGCGGCTCGCTGAATTGAAGTGACTGCCTTTTCATGCGCTCGCTGTTCTCCTATCTACCAACGTCCGCGGATTCCAAGTGCCGCAGCGTGACACATGCACCAGCTTATTCAGATCAGGATCACGCAGTATGACGTGTCGTGTTCGCGCTGTCAGGCAAGCTTTGTATTAGTGTTGTCTTTTTGTCTTGTGGCGTTGTTTGTATACTCGAGCAATGACTACTGACCTGCATAATCTCAAGCCCGGGTACTACTGGTACACCATGGCCAATGACCCGCTGGCCGTTATCCACATTCATGAAGACGGTGGCGCATCGCTCATGGGTTCGGACTATCGCATCGGCGCCGAAGGCGTTGCCGACATGGTCCGCCAAGGCGAACGCTTTTTCTGGATCGAACCGCCGCAAGTCTGAGCATTCAGGCTGATACGGCCGGCCCCTCGGGCCGGCCGCTTTCGTTTGTCCGGGAAGATCCATGACCGACCTCTTGTTGAAGAACGTCCGCATGTCGGCGGCCGAAACCGTCGACGTGCAAGTGCGCAACGGGCGCATCCTTCAGATCGGTACCGCCGTGCACGCGCCGGCCGACGTGCTGGTCGAGGAGGGCGGCGGCGCGTTGTTGTTGCCGGGCCTGATAGAAGGGCATACCCATCTGGACAAGACGACCTGGGATTCCCCCTGGTACGTCAACGAAGTCGGCCCGCTGCTGACCGACCGTATCGATAACGAACGCGCCTGGCGCGCCAGTTCGGGGCATGATGCCGCCAGCCACGCGCGCGCGCTGGCGCTGGCGTTTTTGCGTGAAGGCACCACCCGCATCCGCAGCCATGTCGACGTCGACACCGACGCGGGCCTGCGCCATCTGGACGGCGTGCATGCCACCCGCGACGAACTCGCGGGCCGCATTGAAATCCAGACCGTGGCATTTCCGCAGTCGGGCCTGCTGGTACGCCCCGGCACCGCGCAACTGCTGGATCAGGCGCTGGCGCAAGGGGCCGATGTGCTGGGTGGGCTGGACCCGTCCGCTATTGACCGCGACCCCGCCCAATCCCTGGATGTGCTGTTCGGCCTGGCCAACAAGCATGGCAAGCCGGTAGACATCCATTTGCACGAGCCCGGCGAGTTGGGCGCGTTTACGTTGGACCTGATCCTGGACCGCGTGCAGGCGCTGGGCATGCAGGGAAAGGTGGTGATCAGCCATGCGTTTTGCCTGGGGGGCGTGGACGCCAAGCGACTGGACGGCTTGCTGAAACGACTGGCCACGCTGGACGTTGCGCTGCTGACCACCGCGCCGCCATCGCGGCCCGTGCCGCCCGTGCGCGCTTGCCGCGAGGCGGGCGTCACGATCTTCGGCGGCAACGATGGCATCCGCGACACCTGGACGCCGTACGGCAGCCCCGACATGTTGGCGCGTGCCATGATGATCGGCCTGCGCAACGACCTGCGGCGCGACGACGAAGTGGAATGGGCGTTTGATTGCGTCAGCGGCGCCGCCGCCCGGGCCTGTGGTTTCGAGGGCTATGGCCTGACGCCGGGCGCGCGCGCCGATCTGGTGCTGGTCGACGCCAGCTGCGTGGCCGAAGCGGTCGTCACGCGCAAGCCGCGCCGCCTCGTCATATCCGGCGGCGTCATCGTGGCGCGTAACGGCCAGGACGCCATCGCCTAGCCGCGCGTCAGGCCCAGCTGCGTTTCAGTCAACGCCGCGAAGGCCCGCATCAACTCCGACCGTACGCCGGCGCGCTGCCAGATCGCACCCACCGTGCGTACGGGGCAGGGCGCGGGCAAGGGCCAGCGCTTGACCCGCGCCACGGGCTCGCCCATCACCGCCCAATCAGGCAGCACCGCCACGCCCAAGCCCTCGGCCACCAGCTTGGCGATGGAGTCGATGCCATCCAGTTCGAACCGCACGTGCGGTCGCAAATTGCGCGCGCGCAGGTAATCGTCGGCCATCTTGCCGCCCACCACGCTGCGGTCATAGCAGATGTACGGTTCGCGCGCGATCACCGCTAGCGGGTCGCGCACCTTCATGCCGGCGGGCGTCACCAGCACCAGCGGTTCGTGGCGCAGGTCGCGCCATTCGCAGGTCTTGGGCAGGGAGAACAGCGGGTGCACCAGCAGCGCGCCATCGAGTTCGCCGGACAGTACCTTGCTGTAAAGCAGCGTGGTGGGCGCAGGCTCTATGTAGATCTCGATATGCGGATGGCGCGCCACCCAGGTCCGCAGCACGGGCGGCATGATGCCGGTTAGCGCGGTGGGCGTGGCGCCCAGCCGCAAGGGGCCGGCGGGCAGTTCGGTGTCGCTGGCCGCCGAACGCAGGTCGCGCACGTCGCGCAGGATATGGCGGGCGCGCTCAAGAATGCGCAGCCCGGCGGGCGTGGGCTTGACGGTGCGGCCCGAGCGGGCAATCAGCGCGCTGCCGACATCCCCTTCCAGCGCGCGCAAGCGCTGCTGCACGGTGGCCGGCGTCAGGCCTTGATGGCGCGCGGCCTGCGCGATGGAGCCCAGTTCCACCACATGCACATAGGTTTGTAGAAAGCGCGAGTCCACGGCGATTGCGCCCCTTTTGAAAGATGGTTTTTCCGTATTCTAAAGATGGATGAAGATAATTGTTGTTTTCTTTCACGGCGGCAAGAATACGTTCAACCCCAGCCGCCCGCGCGCATCAGGCCACGGCGCGGCATGTTGGAAACCCGCCATCAAGGAGCTTGCCGTGCCCATTATTGAATCCATCGACGTTTGCGCCGCCGCCGTGCCGCTGGACAAAGTCACGTCGTTTTCAAACCGCAGCGTATCCACCCGCCACTACGGCCTGGTCAAGGTTCGTTCCACCGACGGCGTCGAGGGCATCGGCTTTTGCTATGTGGGCAGCGCCGGCGGCGCCATCTTCGAAGCGGCCGTGCAAAGCCTGTTGGCGCCCGTGCTGCTGGGCCGCGATTCGCATGCCGTTGAAGGCCTGTGGCAGGCCATGTACCAAGAGGCGCTGCTGCAAGGCCGCCAGGGCACGGTGATGCGCGCGTTAAGCGCACTGGACATCGCGCTGTGGGACTTGAACGCCAAGACTGCCGGATTGCCGCTGCACAAGTTCCTGGGTGCCGTTGAACTGGAGACGGTGCCGGCCTACGCCAGCGGCGGCTATTACCTGGACGGCAAGACGCCGCAGCATCTGGGCGAAGAAATGGCCAGCTATGTGGACAAGGGCTTTCGCGCCGTCAAGATGAAAACGGGCCGCCTGTCGCCGCGCGAAGAAGAGGCGCGCCTGAAGGCGGCGCGCGAGGCGGTTGGCCCGGACGTCGAGCTGATGATGGATTGCAATAACGCCTGGCAGGACGTGACGCAGGCCATGCAGTACATCCGCCGCTTCGAGCAGTACGAACCGTATTTCATCGAAGAACCCTTTGGCCCCGACGATATCGACAGCCATGCCAAGCTGGCGCGGCTGACGCATCTGCCCATCGCCACGGCGGAAATCGGCTATGGCCGCTGGTACCACAAGGAACTGCTGGACAAGGGCGCGGCCGGCATCCTGCAAACCGATGCGGCCGTCTGCGGCGGCATCACCGAATGGAAGCGCATTGCCGCCACCGCCGCCAGCTACGGCGTCGTGGTGTGCCCGCATTGGTTCCACGACGTGCACGCGCCGCTGGTGGCGGCCACGCCTAACGCGCGCTACGTGGAGTTCTTCTGGGACGACCAGGTGCTGAATTTCCGCAAACTGGTCGATCGGCAGTTAACCCACAAGCAAGGCCGCGTGGTGCTGCATCAGGAACCGGGCCTGGGTTTCGGGTTTGACGAACGCATGGTGGAAAAATTTGGCAAGTGGGTCCGCGTCAGTCGCTAGGCGCCATCACAAGCAGGCGGCGCTTTTCCAATAAAAGCTGCCGGCCTTCGGGACCGGCGCAAGGAGACAAGAATGCAACGCAGGCAATTCATGACCGGCGCCGCGGCGCTGGGGGCGGCGCTCGTGCTGCCCGTGACGGCGCGAGCGCAGCAGGACATGCCGTCCGGCCCGGTGAAAATCGTGGTGGGTTTTCCGGCCGGCGGAGGCACCGATGTGCTGGCGCGCCTGTTGGGGCAAAAGCTGGGTGTGATGTGGAACATACCCGTCATCGTCGAGAACCGGGCGGGCGCGGCCGGCGTCATCGCCGCCGAACAGGTCGCGCGCCAGCCCAATGACGGCAACACCTTGTTGATGGCGCATGTGAACAGCCACGGTATCGCGCCCGGCCTGCATCCCAAGCTTGCCTATTCGGTGGACCGCGATTTCACGCCCATCGCGCTGGTCGGCAAAACGCCCACCATCCTGATCGGCGGCGCCTCGCAACCCGCCAAGACCTTGCCTGACCTGGTCAAGCTGTGCCGCGCGCAGCCGGGCAAGATTGTGTTCGGGTCCGCTGGCGCCGGCTCGGCCCAACACCTGGCGCTGGAGATCTTCAAGGCGCGTGCTGGCATCGACGTGCTGCACGTGCCCTACAAGGGATCGGCGCCGCTGATGAACGATCTGCTGGGCGGCCATGTGCAGTACTGCTTCGAAGGCATGACCACCGCCACGCCGCTGCTGCAATCGGGCAAGGCGATCGCGCTGGCGCAGACGCTGCAACAGCGTTCCAAGAGCCAGCCGGATGTGCCGACGGTGGCCGAACAGGGCTACCCCGGTTTCGAGGCCAGCATCTGGTTCGGCATGGTGGGCCCCGGCAAGATGCCGGACGCCATGGTCCAGCGCATGAATCGAGACATCGACCAGGTGCTGGCGATGGCGGATGTGCAGGAAAAGCTGGCGCAGGTCGGCGCGGAAGACGGTGGCGGCAGCGTGCAGCGCTTTGCCGATTTCATGACGCAGGAACAGCGCAAGTACGCCAAGACGATCAAAGACGCGAAGATCGTGGTGGAAAGCTGACCCTGCCGGCGCGCCCCGGCATGCACCTGAGCCGGCGTCGCGCGTCAACCGGCGCGCGTTGCCCCAACCGGCTCTGACCCTTCCCATCCCGCCATGGCCGATATCGACCGCGCTTTTTCGCGCAGCAGCCGCGCGGTGCCGGAATCCAGGTCGTCGTCGATGGCGCCCACCGGCCCCATCAGTGTGATGGCGGCCGTCATTTCGCCCAGCATGTCGAAGATGGGCGCGGACAGCGACGTAAAGTGCGGCAGCAGCGCATGGCGGCAGCGGCTGATGTGGTGCTTTTGCACTTCGTCGCGTATGGCTTGCACGTCTTTCAGCGTGTAGGAATTGCCCGGTGCACCGCCGTGGCTTTCCGGCACGGACGATGCCAGTTCCCGCTCCAGCAGGTCGCGCGTCAAGGCATCGGGCAGATGGGCCAGAAAATTGCGGCCCAGCGCGGATGACAGCAGCGGCATCACGGTGCCCACGCGCAATTCCAGCAAGGGCCGGCTGCGGCTGCCTTCCACGCGATAGACGATGGTCGGCCCCTTGTTGCCCCACACGCCCAAAAACACGGTATGCCCGGTGACGGCGGCCACTTCGGCCATGATCGGCCGCGCTGTGGTGAAGACGTCGAACTGTTCCAGCGCGGCCAGCCCCAGGCGCAACGCGTAGGGCCCCAGGCCGTAGTGCCCCGTGTCCGCATGCTGCTGCACCACGCCCACCTTCTGAAAACTGACCAGGTAGTAGTGCACGTTCGGCACGGTCAGCTCACAGGCGTCCGCGATGTCCTTCAGAGGCAAGGGCCGGCCCGTCTTGCGGATCAGGTCCAGGATGCGAAAGCCCACTTCAATGGACTGGATGCCCCTGCGCGCCGCGGTCGGCGTCTTTTCCGTGTCCTTGTCTACCTTGCCGGCGGGCCTTGCCATCACTGCCTCCACTGTGTGTTTGGCGGCAGTGTAGCAGCGGCGTCCGGCCGCTTTCGACGGGTCCACGCGGCCCGTTCCGGGTTTCCCCCAGCTTTGTCCGCCCGGGTTTTAAGTTTGATAATAGTTAATGCGTACAGCAGTATCAATCTAAAAACACAGGGGAAAGTAAGCATGGAAGCTAATGTGGCAATGGGGCGCGCGGCTGCGGCGCCGACGCTAAGTCGCAAAGAGGAACGCCAGGTGGTGGTGGCCTCTACCTTGGGCACGTTGTTCGAGTGGTATGACTTTTTCATCTACGGGACGCTGGCGGTTTTCATGAGCCAGGTGCTGTTCCCGCAGGACAATCCCACCGTTGCGCTGCTGGCCGCCTTGGGCGCGCTGGCGGTCGGCTTCATCATCCGGCCGCTGGGCGCGGTGATGTTCGGGTACCTGGGGGACAAGTGGGGCCGCAAGTACACCTTCCTGATCACGGTTGTGATGATGGGCGGGGCTACCGTACTAATCGGCTGCCTGCCCACCTATGAATCGGCGGGCCACCTGTCCTGGATTCTGTTGCTGACGCTGCGCGTGGTGCAGGGCCTGGCGGTGGGCGGCGAGTACGGCGGCGCGGTGATCTACGTGGCCGAGCACTGCGAACCCAAGCGGCGCGGTCTGCTGACGGGCTGGATCCAGATCACCTCGTCGGCCGGCCTGATCCTGTCGCTGGTCGTCATCCTGTGCACCCAGGCATCCATGAGCGCCGATGATTTCCGGCAGTGGGGATGGCGCCTGCCGTTCATCCTGTCGATCGTGATGCTGGCCATTTCGATCTACGTGCGCGCCAAGCTGCACGAATCGCCCGTGTTCACGCGGATGAAGCAGCAGAACCGCCTGTCGAAAAACCCCATCAAGGAAACGTTTGGCCAGTGGTCCAGCTTGCGCCTGGTGATCCTGGCGCTGATCGGCGTTACCGCCGGCCAGGGCGCCACGTATTTCACGGGCCAGTTCTACGTGATGATCTTTCTGCAACAGGCGGTGCAGCTGGACCAGACCAGCGTCTACACCCTGATCCTGATCGGCTTCATCATCGGCGCGCCGACCTTTGTGCTGTTCGGCTGGCTGTCCGACCGCATCGGCCGCAAGTGGATCATGATGGCGGGGCTGTTCATCGCCGCCCTGGGTTATCACTCGATGTTCGACGTGCTGCTCAAGGCCGGCAACCCGGCGCTGGCGCAAGCCATGCAAAGCACGCCCGTCCGCGTGCACGCCGACACCAGCGGCGGCGCGTGCGACTTCGGCTTGCAGGCCGCCATGATCGGCAGCCACGCCGATCACAAGAAGGTGTGCGTGCAGGCCAAGAAATTCCTGGTCGGCAAGGGCATCAACTTCGAATACGCCGCGCCGCTGCCCGGGCAGGAAATCGCGATGAGCGTGGGCGGCACCACCGTCAACGGCTTTGACCGCGCCGCCTACGCCCGCGCCCTGGGCACGGCGGGCTACCCCGATCGCGCCGACCCCGCGCGCGTGGACCGCGCCACCATCATCCTGATCCTGGTGCTGATGACCGCCGTGGTCGCCATGGTGTACGGTCCGGTTGCGTCGTACCTGGTGGAATTGTTCCCGGCCCGCATCCGCTACACCGCGCTATCCTTTCCGTATCACATCGGCGCCGGCATCTTCGGCGGCATCGTGCCCTTTACCGCCACCTACCTGGCCCAGGCCAGCGGCAATATCTTTGGCGGGTTGATGTACCCGGTTGTCGTGATGGTGGTAGTGGGCGTTATCGGCAGCCTGTTCCTGCCGAACACCCGCGCCCAAGCCATCGACGAAGACCCCATCCACTAAAAAAGCGAGGAGAAACATGTCCGTGCAAGCGAGTTTCAAGGCCGCCGTGATCCAGGCCGCGTCCATCCCCACCGACAGCGTTGCCTGCGCCAACAAGGCGGCTTCGCTGATCCGGCAGGCGGCCGAGCAGGGCGCGCGGGTGCTGGTGTTTCCCGAAGCCTTTCTGGGCGGCTATCCCAAGGGCAATTCCTTTGGCGCGCCCATCGGCATGCGCAAGCCCGAAGGCCGCGACGCGTTCGCCAGCTACCACCGGCAGGCCATCGCGCTGGATGGCGAGGAAGTGGCCATCGTGGCGCAGGCCGCGGCCGACACCGACAGCTTCGTGGTGATGGGCTGCATCGAAGCGGACGGCGGCACGCTGTATTGCACCGTGCTGTATTTCAACGGCGCCAGGGGCTTGGTCGGCAAGCATCGCAAGCTGATGCCCACGGCCGGAGAACGGCTGATCTGGGGCTTTGGCGATGGCTCGACCATGCCCGTCTTCGACACGCCTTACGGCAAGATCGGCGCGGTGATCTGCTGGGAAAACTACATGCCCATGCTGCGCATGTACATGTACAGCCAGGGCGTGGCGCTGTATTGCGCGCCCACGGCCGATGACCGCGACAGCTGGATTCCCAGCATGCGCCACATCGCGCTGGAAGGCCGTTGCTATGTGCTGACGGCGTGCCAGCACTTGCGCCGCCAAGCCTACCCGGAAGACTTCGAATGCGCGCTGGGCGATGCGCCCGACACCGTGTTGATGCGCGGCGGCAGCGCTATCATCGACCCCCTTGGTGAAGTGCTGGCCGGGCCGGATTTCTCGGACGAGACCATCCTGTACGCCGACATCAACCCCAACCAGATCCTGCGCGGCAAGTACGACTTCGATGTGGCCGGCCATTACGCTCGCCCCGACGTGTTCCAGTTGCAGGTCGACACCCGAGAAAAGCGGGCCGTCTCAGCGCTTGGCGCGGGCGGCCAGGAGCCCTAAGCCATGCATTTTGATTTCAGCGCGCTGCCTTCGCAGACGGTCTATAAGCTGCTGACCTCGACCGTCACCCCCCGGCCGATCGCGTGGGTCACCACGATATCGGCCGACGGGTGCGTCAACGCCGCGCCGTTCAGCTTCTTCAACGTCATGGGGCACCAGCCGCCCACCGTCGCCATCGGCCTGATGCGCCGCGCCAACGGCGACTTGAAGGACACCAGCGCCAACATCATCGAAAACGGCGAGTTCGTGGTGAACCTGGTGCCTGAAGCGCTGATGCAGCAGATGAACCAGACCTGCGCCGACTACCCACCGGGCGTGGACGAACTGGCCAAGGCCGGGCTGACCGCGCTGCCCGCCGCGCATGTTCGTCCACCGCTTATTCAGGGCAGCCCGGTGTCGCTGGAATGCGTCAGCCAGGCCACGATCGTGACCGGCCCGCACCAGGTGGTCGTCATCGGCCGCGTGCTGGGCGCGCATGTGGACGACGCCTTTGTGCAGGACGCCGAGCGCGGCTATGTGAACACGACCGAGATGGGGCTGGTGGCGCGCATGCACGGCAGCGGCTGGTACGCCCGCAGCACGGACCTGTTCCAGCTGGCGCGGCCCACCGTGACGGATTGACGCAACAAGGCGGCCATTACGGCCGCATCATTTTTCAGCGGCCGCGCATCGTGCATCGGCCGTTTTTTTTTTCGCCCGCGGCGGCGGGCGGGCGGGCGGTTACGCAAACGCGCGAGCTTGTGGCAAAAAGTTCTCCATTTCGCCCGATGCCGCCCAAATCCGGGCTGCTAGCATTTCCCCGACCGTCAAGAGAATCCTCGAATCCGACTTCTCCGGCGGCATTTACCTGACACAACGAACACCAATATTTTTGGGGGCGGATCATCCAGGGGCTTGCGGGCGTCTGGCTTGCGACGGCGGCGGCATAGTCCGGCGCCATGCAGCTGCCAAAACCCGCATTCACGCGCCTGGGTGGATGCTGGAGGCAGTATGAAAAACATGAAGCTTGGAACCCGTCTTGCGGGTGGCTTTTCCGTCTTGCTGGCGATGATTATCGTCATGTGCATCGTGGGGTTGGTCAGTCTGGCCAACATCAACGAATCGGTCGAAACCGTGACGCAGCGTTCGCTCATCAAGGAACGCCTGATCAGCGACTGGGGCCGCAACATCCAGACCGGCGTGACGCGCACCACCGCCATCGCCAAAAGCGCCGACGCCAGCCTGGCCGGTTTCTTCACGGAAGAGGCGGCCGCGTCCACCCGTAATTCGTCGGCGCTGCAACAAAAGATCGAACCGCTGATCGAGACCGACGAGGAAAAACGCCTGTGGGAAGGCATCCGCAAGTCTCGCGGCGACTACCTGCGCACGCGCGACGCCATCTTCAAAGCCAAGCAGGACGGCGACGTCGAGGCGGCCAACCGCGTCTTCACGCAGGAATTCCTGCCGGCCACGCGCCAGTTCATCGACCAGATCAACAAGCTGTCGGACCTGCAACGCGCCGAGATCGATGCCAGCGCGGCCGACATCCAAAGCGCCTACGGCGCCGCCAACCTGTGGATGATCGTAATCGGCTCGATTGCGCTGGTTACGGGCCTGGTACTGGCCGTGTTGCTGACACGCGGCATCACTCGCCCACTGGCCGACGCCGTGCGCGTGGCGCGCACCGTCGCCGCCAATGACTTGACCAGCACGATCACCGTGCGTTCGCGCGACGAGATCGGCCAGCTGATGCAGGCGCTGGAATCCATGAACGCCAACCTGGCCGGCACGGTCGCCAGCATCCGCACCGGCGTGGACAGCATGGCGTCCGCGTCGGGCGAAATCGCGGCCGGCAACACCGACCTGTCGTCCCGCACCGAACAGCAGGCGGCATCGCTGGAGGAAACGGCGGCCTCGATGGAGCAACTGTCTTCCACCGTGAAGCAGAACGCCGACAGCGCCCGCCAGGCCAACCAACTGGCCGCGGCCGCCTCCGACACGGCCTCGCGCGGTGGCGCGACGGTGTCCGAGGTCGTCAGCACGATGAACGCCATTTCGTCCAGCTCGGTCAAGATCGCCGACATCGTGTCCGTCATCGACGGCATCGCGTTCCAGACGAACATCCTGGCGCTGAACGCGGCGGTGGAGGCCGCGCGCGCGGGCGAGCAGGGCAAGGGCTTCGCGGTGGTCGCAGCGGAAGTTCGCACGCTTGCGCAACGCAGCGCCCAAGCAGCCAAGGAGATCAAGACGCTGATCGAAGACACCGTCCAAAAGATCAGCCAAGGCTCGATCAGCGCCGAACGCGCCGGCACTACCATGCAGGAAATCGTCAGCTCGGTGCAGCGCGTGACCGACATCATGGGCGAAATCGCGGCGGCCTCCGCCGAACAGGCCGACGGCATCGAACAGGTGAACCGCGCGGTATCGCAAATGGACGAAGTCACGCAGCAAAACGCAGCACTGGTAGAAGAAGCCGCCGCGGCCGCCGGGTCGATGCAGGACCAGGCAGCGGAGCTGACCCGGGCGGTCAGTGCGTTCAAGTTGCCGGGGGTTGTGGCGGTAGCGCATGCCTCGCCGCGCGTCGCGATCGGCCACGCATTGGCCCGCGCAGGGTAGGGCGGGGTAGGGCACGGCACGGCGGGGTCACCTGACTCTTCAGCCGTCTGCCCGCCGCACAAAGAAAAAAGCCCCTGATTTCTCAGGGGCTTCGTTCTTGAATACTGGCGGAGAGGGTGGGATTCGAACCCACGGTACGGGGATACCGTACGCCTGGGGCAAGGCAAGTTCGGCGACACGAAGGGGCCCGACGTCACGCTGAGTGGCTACCGTGTTTCCGTGGCGGTCGTGGCATACAACGGTGATGCCCAAAGCCAGCTGCAGCTTCGCATGTTCGGACTGAGCCAGGACATGATGAACCGGCTCACTGTGATCGGGCCGATCATGACGGAACGGCAGAACAACCGGATCCTGGTAGCGGCTGGCGACGAAGGGCAGGCGATGACGGTCCTGTACGAAGGGACTATTTCCCAAGCTTGGGCCGACTATAGCGGCGCACCGGAGTCGTTTTCAACGTGGTGGCGCTGTCGGCGGCAATCCATGCCGTAAAGCCTGTCAACGCGCGCAGTTATCGTGGATCAACTGAGGTGGCCGTCATCGCCGCAGATTTGGCCGGCGCCATGGGGTTGGCATTCGAAAACAGTGGGGTGACGGTTCAATTGTCCAACCCATACTTTAGCGGGACGGCGTTGGAGCAACTGCGGTCATGCGCGCGTGCGGCACGAATTAGCTATGCAATTGATCGCGGCATTCTCGCGATTTGGCCGCGCGCCACTGCGCGACAGGGCGATCCAGTTCAAATATCTTCAGATAAGAACCTCATGGGATACCCATCCTTCACTGGCGGCGGAATCCTCTTCACCCTCCTGTACACGCCGGAGTTGAGCCTGGGCGGATTAGTGCAGGTCACTAGCACGATTGAAGCGGCTCACGGGGAATGGATCGTCGTCAGCATCGTTCATGCCCTGGAATCCCAAGTGCCCGGTGGCAACTGGGTGTCGCAGATCATGTGTCAAAGGCAGATAAATGACTGAACAATTTGGGTATCCGGGCCAGGCGCGGGCAGCAGAAGGCGGCGACGAGTACGGCGCCATGATGTTTGTGATTCAGCAAGCGCTGGCGCGGCTCAGTACTTCCACGTTGGTGAAAGTGGTGGCCGTGACAAACGCAGGCGGCGTGGCGCCCGTGGGCTTCGTGGACGTCCAACCGCTGGTCAACCAACTCGACGGTGCCGGAAATGCGGTCCCGCATGCGGTGCTGCACAACCTGCCGTACTTCCGCCAGCAGGGTGGTACGGACGCGATCATCCTGGATCCGAAGGTAGGAGACCTGGGCATCGCGGTGTTCGCTAGCCGGGATATTTCCGCAGTGAAGGCGTCAAAGGGTGAGGCGAATCCCGGGTCTTGGCGGTCCCACGACATGGCAGACGGCCTGTATGTCGGGGGCCTGTTGAACGGCACGCCGGTGCAGTACGTGCAGTTCACCGCGGGCGGCATCAACGTGGTGTCACCGTCCAAGGTGACGGTGCAGGCTCCGGACATCGAGATGAACGCCAGCACACAATGCGCGCTGAACGCGCCCAGCATCGTGCTGAACGGTAACGTGCAGCAGGGCGCGGGCTCGTATGGTGGCACTTCGACCTGGCAGGGCAACATGACCACGCTTGGCACGCTGCGAAACAACGGCAAGGACGTCGGCTCGACGCATACCCATCCGGGTGTGCAAAGCGGGCCTTCGAATACTGGGGCACCGAATCCATGAACACGCTTTTGCTCGACCGGACGGCGTGGGATCTTGTGCTCGATGCCGCGGGGAACATTGCGATGGCGTCGAATCCATACGCTGTGGCGCAGGACGTAGCCAGCGCCATCAAGCTCTTCAAGGGCGAGCTGTTCTACAACAAGGCGCCGGGCGTGCCGTACTGGGAAGACATCCTCGGGCACCGGCCACCGCTTGCCCTGGTGCGCGAAAACGTCCAGCGCGCCGCCCTTACCGTGGCTGACGTCGCCAGCGCGCGGTGCACGCTCACCAGCTTCACAGACCGAGCCCTGGCGGGCTATGTCGAAATCACCCTGACCGACGGCACGACGCAGACCGTCAGCTTCTGAGGAAACCATGGCTACAAGCTCCCAAGTGCCGCGCGTGCAGTTCACGCCGGAAGGGCTGGTGCTGCCCGAAGAGTCGGCCATCCTGGCGGGCGTCCAGACCGATATGGACTCCGCCTTTGGCGGCAGCTTGAATCCGGCGCTGGAGACGCCGCAGGGGCAACTGGCATCGAGCACCACGGCCATCATTGGCGACAAGAACAACGAATTCGCCAGCTACGTAAACCAGGTGGATCCGGCGTTCGCCGAGGGTCGCATGCAGGACGCCATTGGGCGCATCTATTTCCTGGATCGAAAGCCTGGCACGCCGACTGTCGTCATCGCGACGTGCACGGGGCTGTCCGGCGTGGTCATCCCGGTGGGCGCACGCGCCGAGGCGGTAGACGGCAACCTGTATCTCTGCACGCAGGGCGGCACGATCCCGCCGAGCGGTAGCATCGACCTGCCGTTCGCATGCTCAGTTGACGGGCCGGTGGACTGCGCGCCTGGCGCGCTGAACCAGATCTATCAGGCAATCCCCGGCTGGGATTCCCTCCTGAACGCGGACGCCGGTACGGTCGGCAGCTATGTAGAGTCGCGCGCCGAGTTCGAAGCGCGGCGGCGCCAGTCGGTGGCACTGAATGCGCGGGGGTCGCTGCCATCAATCTATGCCAACGTGGCCAACGTGGCCGACGTAATCGACGTCTATGTCACGGAGAATAACCTGTCCGTGCCGCAGACTATCGGTGGCGTGTCGCTCACTCCGCATTCCATCTGGGTTGCGGTGGTGGGTGGGGAGGCCGCCGATATCGCCGACGCGATCTGGCGCAAGAAGAGCAACGGCGCCAACTACAACGGCAACACGTCATACACGATCGAGGATCGGGAGGGCTACGCCTACCCGTATCCGTCCTACGTCGTGACCTGGGAAACCCCTGCGGCGCTGCCGGTGTTGTTTGCTGTGCAGTTGGCCGACAACCCCGCGCTGCCCTCGGACATCGTGGCGCTGACCAAGCAGGCCATCATCGACGCCTTCAACGGCGCCGACGGCGGCCAGCGCGCGCGTATCGGGTCGACCATTTATGCCAGCCGGTTCTATGCGCCAGTTTCGCTTCTGAGCCCGTCCGTATCGATCCTGTCGCTGCTGCTGGGTACAGCGACGCCGACGGCGCCGAGCCTCACGGTGCCCATTAACTGCCGGCCCACGATCACGGCCGACGACATTTCGGTGATCCTGGTATGACTGTCGATCCAAAGCCGGGGCTGGTGGCCCGCACCATCATCAGCCAGTACGCCAATAGTCCGACCCTCGTCCAGTTGATCAACAACATGGAGGAGTACATCAACCCTGACGCCGATTTCGACGCGTTCTATGACTTCGTTTGGAACGTAGAGACCGCGCAAGGGTTCGGGCTGGATATCTGGGGCAGGATTGTGGATATCGGGCGCATGCTCACCGTGCCGGGGGACGCAACCTATCTTGGGTATGAGGAGTCCATCAGTTGGCAGCCATTCAACCAAGCGCCGTTCTTCACAGGCATTCAAGACACGCGGACATACCGTTTGGCGGACGATGCCTATCGAAAGCTGATCTTGGTGAAGGCGCTCGCGAACATCTCCGATTGCACGTCGCCCAGCCTGAACCGGTTGCTGACCAACCTTTTCGCCGGGCGCGGACGGTGCTATGTGTCCGACACCGGGAACATGGAATTCCGGTACGTATTCGAGTTTGCGCTTGAGCCGTATGAGATCGCAATCCTGACGCAATCCGGGGCAATCCCAAAGCCTGCCGCCGTTTTGGCTAATGTTCTGCAAGTCGACTTACCAACAACCTTCGGATTCTACGAAGGGCTGATGCAGCCCTTCGGTTCCGGCGTCTTTTTCACATCCTCGGGGCTCATCCATGCAGGCTAGCAACGCACCCAGCAAATCTGCCGTACCGTTCGCGGAAAGCGGCACTAAGAACACCATTCCGGTAGATTCACAGATCGGCGTGACCCCTGGGGCCGCATCGTTCACAGATGGCTTCCCCCCTTTGACGATGACGCCGTTGGCTGCTGGCGGCGTGCCGCCCTATGGCGCCGATTTCAATGGCATTTTCAATTTCCTGAGCTCGGCGGTGCGCTGGGCACAGGCGGGTGGTCGCTACACCTTCGACGCCGCATTCGCCGCGGCCATTGGCGGTTATCCCAAGGGCGCCGTGCTGGCCGCTGCGGCCGGGAACGGCATGTGGCTGAACTTGGTCGACAACAATTCAGCGAACCCTTATACCGGCGGCGCAAATTGGTCGCCGTTGCCTTCAAAATCGGGCGGCGCGCTGCTGGCTACCTACTCCACTGCCGGCACGTTCTCGTTCACGGTTCCGGCCGGCGTCTACCGAATCCTGGCGGAGGGATGGGGCGGTGGCGGCGGCGGCGGATCGGGCGGGGGCCTCAACTCAGGCAACGGCGCCGGCTCGGGATCATATGGCTTGAAGTGGATCGACGTCACGCCGGGCCAAGTGTTCAGCATCGTAGTCGGTGCGGCGGGAAACGCAGGAACCGGCGTGGGAATCGGCGGCGGTGCAGGCGGCGCGTCATCGGTCGGTGCGGTCATGTCATGCCCGGGTGGGGCAGGAGGTGCTGGTGGCGGCACAGGCGGCGGAGCCGGCGGTGCCGCCCCGACCGGAGCGGACTTCGGATTGTCGGGCACTCCAGGCACTGGCCCTTCGATTTCCACGGGGACGCTGGTTTACGGCTGGGCCGGTGGAGGTGCACCTCGTGGCAAGCCGCACGCGCCCGGGCCTGGCACTTCTTCCGGCCCTGCTGGCTTTGCGCCGGGCGGTGGCGGTGGTGGTGGCGCTGGCGGCTCAGGCGGAAACTTCAATGGCGGAGCGGGCGCGCCTGGTGCAGTGCTGATTTGGGGATGAAGATGAAAAAATATGCACGAATCGAAGACGGTAATGTGGTCGAGTTCTTCCACACTGCTGACAGCATCGAAGGTTTGTTTCATCCGTCCTTCGTGTGGGTCGATGTAACCCAGACCGAGCCGTCGCCGGGTGAGGGCTGGACATTCGATGGCGAGCAGTTCATGCCCCCGCCACCCCCGAGCGCGGAAGAAGTTCTTGCTCAGGTGACGGCGTCGCGCGCGGCTCTCATGGCCGCCGCAACGGCAAGTATCGCCCCACTCCAAGATGCCGAGGACCTGGAAATCGCGAGCCAGCAGGAGATTGATCTGCTGCTCAGGTGGAAGCGATATCGGATCGACCTCATGCGCCTTCACGAACAGCCGGGGTTTCCACTCCAATTTGAATGGCCTTCGGCACCGGCTTGACTGATGGATATACGACGGACTCCGCGCTAGGGCTGTTGCGTAGCACCGGTGCCCGTCGATCCACCGTGCCTTGATGCTTGGAACAATCGGCGTGCCAATGATCCGACGGCATTGGATAGAAGGACAGACGGCCGATCAAACAAGCGGTAAAAAAGCTCGGATACAGCCAGGGAGGCACATAACGCGACTATTGAGGCGATACTGGCTGAGACGTTGTAGCCCATAGCGGGTTCAAGCGCCTTAAATACTGGCGTCGTTACGAAGAACAGGACGATGGAATGGGTCAGGTATAGCGAGAACGAAACCTTCCCCAGCCATACAGAAAAGCGGGTAGATAGCGGCCGAGAAAAAGCGCCGTTTGCCAAGATCGTAGCGACAAGAATAACTGCGCCGATCGATGGGAAGAGAACCGGCCAATTCAGTTTTACCCCGTACTCGAATTGCAGCGTATTGGCCACGAATACCATTGAGCTGTAAGCCGCCGACGGGCTGTCGTAGCCTCCAAGGTACAGAGCTGCGATCAGGGCCGCGAGCGAAACTGCAATCGGCTTCAGAAACGCCGCGACCTTTTCGATATAGGCTCCGATGAGGAATAACGCCAAAAAATATCCAAACAGGGGCGACAAGGTCATGGTGACCGCACAGGCGCCTAGCACGGCTATTCCCGCAATGCGCGTCTTTCCAAACAGCGCGAGAAACAGGAAAAGCAACAGAGAGCAAAGAAACTCGATCTGCATTGTCCATATGACCGAATTGTAGGTATTCGCCCCGAACAGGAATGTCCGATAAGTCGCTTCGGCGGCGGCATCCAGCAGTCTAAGGCCTAGCAGCTCGGCCCCGACGCCGTGGTAGAAGCCGGTCGTTGCCACCAGCAGTAGGCTTGAGGCTAAAACAGGGGGCATCAGCCGGAAATATCGCTTCAGGGCGGCTTCTCCCAAAACGCTCCTGTCATGTGTCGCCAAGAATTTTCTGGAGAGGACATAGCCGCTCATTACGAAAAAGATGCAGACAGCAAAAAAACCTGAGTAGAAGAACTTGAACGGGCTGTGATATAGCCACATCTCGAATTTCGAATGAACGGCAGCGGTTTCGCCCCGGACGGCAGCAGGGAAAAACTCGAATGCCAGATGGGATAACACCACGGCTACCGCCGCATATCCTCGCAAGCCCTCTAGGCTCAGTACTTTCGTGTGGGACGCGGTCGGGCTTATTTGGCTGTTTGTCATTGTAGTTTTTAGCCACCGATGTGGCCGCTTCATTACCGAATTTTGACGGCGAGTATAAACGACGGCACTTCATACATTAGCCCGCTTCTGCGGGTTTTTTTACGTCTATAGGGGACGCGATGTTGTCGCTTCAAAGGAAATGCCATGGCTGACGAACATCTGTCCGATGCGTTCATCAAGTCACTGCACGCGCGCGTCGTGCAAATGGAGCAAAACATGGCCCACAACGCGGAAGCCACCGCGCGGAATACGTCGACTATCGGAAATCTTAAGTGGGTAGCCGCTCAATCTGGGCCTGTGCTCGATGACCAGATTCAAGCAACTGATTCTTGAGTACAAATTTTCCAAGGAGGTAGGCCAGGAGATAGGTGCCCCCTAAGTCGAGAATTGTCTTAGGTAGAACCGAAAGGCCAGCCCTCGCGGTGGATTCCAGGACAAAGGCTTGTAGACAGTAGGCGGCCAAAGCGTACCGGGACATAAAAGAGACGATCGGACCCGGTGGGCGTTTAACCTTCAAAAGTAGACATACAGCGAGACAGCAGAATATTGCTGGCGAAACCCTGGTGTAGGCCGGGATCGCATAGCCTTGAATCTTGGTAAACGCTGGATCCACCAAAACCGCCCACTCAATTGCGGCAACGCCAATAAATGCGACGGCCAAAATCGCTATCAGCTGTGAACTCGCCTGGCGCCCGCTTAAATGCCGAGCAGTCAGAACTGCTATGGGGGGCATTGTGATGTAGTTCAACGGACTCCAAAAAGCGGACGCCCAGATTACGCCGTGCCGTACTGTGGCGAACTGCATGCCCGTAACGAGCAAGATAGAAAGTACTACGAGAGTGAAGAGCCACGAATCGCTTAGCCGGGAAGCCACGTGGGTGAGCGCGATCGTCAGCAATAGGGCCGAAAAAAAGTAGAAGGACCCCATAGCAGTAACGGCCGCAAAAACGGGTCGCGTCTGGAACGACGAAAGCGCGAGGGTGAGCGCTGGCAGCCCACCCATCACCAGGAAATAAGCGCATCCCCAGAATACATGTAGGGTTGTTAGTCTCGTAGCGCGCCGCTTGAGCGAGTGCGCGCTCGGCCCTTTGGAAACGTACAGGTAGCAGGATAGAAAAATAAAGAATGGGACCGCTTGGAGCAGAATGTTGGCGTTCAGGATGTCGACGACAGTCGGCACGAAAGGCGCAGTAGCTGCGCCGCTAAACATTCCACCGAGCCCAAAGAAGTGCTCATGCCAGAGCAACACGAATACAGCGGCGGTAGCTCTGCCGTAGTCGAGGCCAACGATTCTTGTAGTGTTTTGGGGCATGTTCTGTCTGGTTGAGAAAAGCTGGAAGATCGTAACAAAATAAGCGCCACGTTGGCACACCACCCGCCCATGCGGGATTTTTTACGTCCTAAGGAACGTTATGGAATCGAATCTTGAGGGACGTGTAGCCGCCCTAGAACGGGAAATGGTCGGTCTAAAGGCGACCATGCGCGCGGCGATTGCCGTCATGGTGTTCATGGGTGCTGGGTACTCGTGGTACGCGACAAAGAGCGTGGACACGCTAGAGCGCGTTGTAAGCAGCGTCAATTCGATCCAGACCGATGTGCTGCTCATCAAGAAGGATAACGAGCGCAAGGATTGGGAGCGTCGCCTGATCACGCAGATGGTGAAAAAAGGGGGGGCATCCGATGTATCAAAAACTCTCAACGATGAGTAGGTGTGTGCAATGAAGCTAGTTCCTGAATGGCGCTCATGGTGGCGCATGTCTTCTACATGGTTCCAGGCCGCAGCAGCGGCTTTTTTTTCGTACTTAACGGCGGTGCCAGATGCAGCTATCCAACTTTGGTCAGTTCTTCCTGAAGATCTTCGGCAGGCTTTCCCGCCCGGCTACGTCAAGTGGTTCGGTGTCGCGCTCATTGCAATCGGCATCGTCGCCCGGCTCGTTCGTCAGCCCTCTCTCAATGAGCGAAAGCGGTCTGACGGTCCTTAAGCACTGCGAGGGCTGCGAGCTACGGGCTTACCAGGATTCGGTGGGGGTTTGGACCATCGGGTACGGAGATACCGAGAACGTTTTGCCAGGCATGACGATCACGCGGCAGGAGGCGGAAGATCGCCTTGAACGTCGGCTAGCCCGTGACTTTGAGCCGGGGGTACAGGCTGCGATCACCGCAGGCATGCGCCAGGAGCAGTTCGACGCGATGGTGTGCCTCGCCTACAACATCGGGGTAGGGGCGTTCTCCGCGTCGACGCTGGTGAAGCTGTTCAATGCCGGGGATATCGCCTTGGCTGCCGACCAATTCCCGCGCTGGGATAAGGCCGGTGGGAAGTCGCTCAAGGGCCTGCGCCGTCGATGCGCTGCCGAACGGGCGCTATTCCTGGGCGCCAATGCCGCCTATGCCATCGCGGCAGGGGACAAGACGCCATGACCGTCCTACTCGAATTCTGGCCCTACATCGCTGGGGGCCTGGCAATCGTCCTGGCGTACTTCGGCGTTCGCCTCAAGGGCAAGTCTGACGGCCGCCAGGAAGTGCGCGACCAGATCAACAAGCAGGCGGTCGAATCCGCTAAGGATGTCCGGGATGTTCAAGCTAAGGTCAATCGGATGGACGACGGCGGCGCTGCTGCTGAGCTTCGTAGCAAGTGGATGCGCGACAAGGGAACCGGTGGGCGCTGAGTTCTGCATGGTGTCGCTGCCGATCTTCATCAGCCAGCATGACGTGCTGACGGACGGGACGGCGCGGCAGATCCTGACGCACAACGAGCTGGGCGTGAGGCTGTGCGATTGGCCTGGGGTGGACGATTAGTCAATATTTCCCCCACCGTACCAAAAGCAAAAGGCCCCTTTCGGGGCCTCTGCAAAGCACGTAAGTGCTTGAATACTTGGCGGAGAGGGTGGGATTCGAACCCACGGTACGGGGATACCGTACGCCTGATTTCGAGTCAGGTACATTCGACCACTCTGCCACCTCTCCGTGGCTGGGTTCCAAAACGGTGGTGCCCCCTTGCTTTAAGACCCCGACTTCAAGTTCTTAAAAGAGGCTTCACTGAAAGATCCCTGGTCGGAAGGATCTTCGTTGTTGGAGCAGCGAAGCCCGCAATTCTACAGGAATTTTTTCTTGTGTGTAAAGGGGGTGCGAAAAAATCTTTGAAGGAAGGCATTCGACGCTTCCGGTGGTCGCGATCTTTGCCCAGAATCCTTCCATTCGCGCTGCGCGCCTTCGGCCTTCCCCCATCATCCCCAGCCGGCATCCTTTTCCATGGACCTGATCCTTATCCTTCTGCTTGCCGCCGTGTTATGCGTGCCGATCACCCAGCGGCTGGGGCTGGGCGCCATACCGGGCTACCTGATCGCGGGCGTGCTGATCGGGCCGTCCTGCCTGAAGCTGGTGACCAACGTCGACACCATGATCAACGTGTCGCAATGGGGCGTGGTGATGATGCTGTTCATCATCGGGCTGGAACTGTCGCCCAAGCGCTTGTGGGCCATGCGCAGCGAGGTCTTTTTGCTGGGCACCTTGCAGATGCTGGTTTGCGGCCTGCTGCTGGGCCTGGTGTTTGGCGCGGCGCTGCGGCATCTGGCCGGTATGGGATGGCAGGCTGCCGTGCTGTGCGGCTTGTCGCTGGCGTTGTCGTCGACGGCGGTGGCGCTGCGGCTGCTGGATGAGCGCACGTTGACCCGCACGCCGCTGGGGCGATCGGCCCTGGGGGTGCTGCTGTTTCAGGACATGGCAGCCATTCCGATGTTGGTGGCGGCGGGGCTGCTGGGCTCCGACGGCACGTCGGCCCCGTCTTTCAAGGAAGCGCTGGTGGCCGTGGCGGTGGTGACGTTGGCGTATCGGCTGCGCCTGCTGGGCTGGGCCGCCAAGGCGCAGCTGCAAGAACTGTTCACGGCGGCCGCGCTGTTGATGGTGGTGGGCGCCGCGCAGTTGTTCGACTACGCCGGCCTGTCAGCCGGTCTGGGCGGTTTCCTGGTGGGCGTGTTGATGGCGGAATCGCGCTATCGGAACGACCTCGAAAGCGCCATCGAACCCTTCAAGGGGCTGCTGCTGGGCCTGTTCTTCCTGGCCATCGGCATGTCCGTCAACCTGAAGGTGGTGGCCGACCACTGGTCGTTCATTCTTGGCGGCGTGGCCGCCTTGCTGGTCGTCAAGGCGCTGGTCCTGTATGGGTTCGCGCGATTTCTGGGCTTGCCGCGCTACCACCGGCTGCTGTTCGCGATGGTGCTGGCCCAAGGCGGCGAGTTCAGCTTCGCCATCTTCAACGAAGCCTGGGATAACCACCTGGTGAATCTTGAACAGCGCGATGTGCTGTCCGTGGTGGTTGCGATTTCGATGGGCGTGGTGCCAGTGCTGATCAAGCTGCTGGAGCGCGTGCCTGAGAACCGTGGCGGCATGGCGGATCTGCCGAGCCCGGTGCAGACGACGCCTTCGCCGGAGTCGGAGCCGTTGTCCGGTTCTTCAGCTGACACGTCGACAAGCGTCTCGGCAAGCGCCGCGGCAAACACGCCCGCAAGCCCCTCGGCAAACCCCGCCGACAGCCCCCCTCGCGCTTGACCCCGCACGGCGTGGGGTCATGGCATGATTGCCGTCTTGTTGGGCGGCTACACTTGTCACCGCTCTGCTTTTCGACCCCACGGTCACCCCACCGTCACCCCCGCCAGACCCCAGGAGAATGCGCATGCTTAAAGGAAAAGTCGCCCTAGTCACCGGTTCCACCAGCGGCATCGGCCTGGGTATCGCCACGGCCTTCGCGCAGCAAGGCGCCGATATCGTCCTGAATGGGTTTGGCGAGGCCGACGAGATTGAAAAAGTGCGCGCCGGCCTGGCCGACAAGCATGGCGTGAAGGTCGTCTACGACGGCGCCGACCTGTCCAAGGGCGACGCGGTGCGCGGCTTGGTCGAGAACACGGTGCGCCAGTTGGGCCGCATCGACATCCTGGTCAACAACGCCGGCATCCAGCACACCGCGCTGATCGAGGATTTTCCCGCTGAAAAGTGGGATGCCATCCTGGCGCTGAACCTGTCCGCCGTGTTCCACGGCACCGCCGCCGCGCTGCCCCACATGAAGAAGCAGGGCTTTGGCCGCATCATCAATATCGCGTCGGCGCACGGCCTGGTCGGGTCGGCCAACAAGTCGGCCTACGTGGCGGCCAAGCATGGCGTGGTGGGCTTCACCAAAGTCACGGCGCTGGAAACGGCCGGGCAGGGCATCACCGCCAATTCCATCTGCCCGGGCTGGGTGCGCACCGCCCTGGTGGAAAAGCAGATCACCGCGCTGGCGCAAAAGAATGGCGTCGACCAGGAAGCCGCCGCGCGCGAACTGTTGGGCGAAAAGCAGCCGTCGCTGCAATTCGTGACGCCCGAGCAATTGGGCGGCACCGCCGTGTTCCTGGCCTCGGACGCCGCGGCGCAAATTACGGGCACGTCCGTTTCGGTCGATGGTGGCTGGACGGCGCGCTGATAAAGGAACTACGAATGTTGTTTTTGCTTTCCCCCGCCAAGAAGCTGGACTACGACTCGCCTTTGCATATCGAGACGCATACCCAGCCGCTGTTCGTGGATCAGGCCGCCGGCCTGATCAAAGTGCTTAAGACCAAGTCCGCCGAAGACATCGCCGGCCTGATGAGCCTGAGCCCGGCGCTGTCGGAACTGAACGCGCAGCGCTATGCGCACTGGAAGCGCAGCTTCACCCAGACCAACTCGCGCCAGGCCGTGCTGGCCTTTAACGGCGATGTGTACGAAGGGCTGGACGCCTCCAGCCTGTCGGCCAAGCAGCTGGACTGGGCGCAAGACCACGTGGCCATCCTCAGCGGCCTGTACGGCGTGTTGCGGCCGCTGGATCTGATGCAACCGTATCGCCTGGAAATGGGCACGCGGCTGGAAACGCCCAAGGGCAAGAACCTGTACGAGTACTGGGGTTCGACCATTGCGGACTATTTGAACGAGCGCCTGGAAGGCAAGAAGGCGCCGGTCATCGTGAACCTGGCGTCCGAGGAATATTTCAAGTCAGTTGACTTGAAGACGCTGAAGGCGCGCGTGGTGCAGTGCGTGTTCCAGGACTGGAAGAACGGTGCCTGGAAGATCATCAGCTTTCACGCCAAGCGGGCGCGTGGGTTGATGGCGCGCTACGCGATCCAGCACAAGGTGACCAAGCCCGAAGGCTTGCAGGGCTTTGACCTGGAAGGCTACGCCTACGACGCCTCGGCATCGACGGACGACAAGCTGGTGTTTCGCCGCAAGCTGGCGGATTGATGCTGTGATGCGGTGATGCGGTGATGCGTGGACGGCGTGGTGCGTTGACGCCGTCATCAGTCGACGCGGTAAGCGCGCGGTTGACGTGAGTACTGTTCCACGTCTTCGCGCGCTTTGCCTGTCTTGCGGGTTACCGATACCTTCGGCTTCAGGCCGCCGCCGCCAGCGGCGGTGCGTGCGTCGGGTCAGCCAGCGCCTGCAACTCCTGGCGAATCATGTGCGAGGCCTTCAGCATCTGTTTCAGCGGATAGGCCAACGCCGCCTGCTCTCCGGATGTGTCGAACTGCGTGGGCAGGGTGGTGGCGATCTGCGGGCGCTTTTCGTCCAGCAGGTCGACCATGCCGTTCATGGCAAGCTGCACCGCCTCGGGCGTTTTGGGCAGCGCGGCCAGGATGGGAATCGCCGCCGTGATCTGTGATGCCAGCACGTGGTTCTGAATCAGCAGGTTGTTCAATTCCGGCACGCTTTGCTGGTGCGACTTTGGCTCGCTCATCATTCGATAGAACGCTTCGGCGAAGTTGCTGAACGCAATGTGCACGTTCTTGCGCGCCAGCCGCCAGGCCAGGTCGGCGTCGATGACGGCGGGCGTGTCGGCCGCGGATGTGGCAGTGGGGCTGGCGGCGGGGGATGCAGGGGTTGTGCCGGCAGTCGTGGCGGCAGTCGTGGCGGCATTCGTGGCGGTAGCTGTGGCCACGTTTGACGGCGCGCCATGCGCCTGCATGGCTTCCACGTAGCGCAGGCCGGCAACCAGGTACTCGCGGTTGGCGCGCGTGGCGGCGGCCGCCAGCGGCTTCAGGTAGCGCGCTTCCCACCACGGCAGGATGTAGCTGCATATCAGCGCCAGCGCGCAACCCAGCAGCGTGTCGATGGCGCGTTCGCCAATCACCGACATCGACACGGTGCCCGGCGACACGAAGTGGAACACCAGCACCACGAACAGGGTGTTGAATATGGCGCTGGCCATGTAGTTCAGTTGCACCAGGCTGTTGCCCATGATGCAGGCGCCCAGCAGCACGGCGAACAGGATCTCGGGGCTGTCGGTCAGGTTGAACAGCAGCAGGGCGCAGATGCAGCCGATCAGGGTGCCGCCCAGGCGCCAGCCGTTGCGTTGCCGCGTCAGCGCGAAGCCGGGCTTCATGATGATGACGATGGTCAGCATGATCCAGTAGTTGTGCGCGGAAAACTCCGGCGACAACCAGCGGCTGGCCAGCGTCATGGCAATGGCGGCGGCGGCCGTCACGCGCAGCGCGTAGCGAAAATGGGGGGAATCCAGCCGCAGGTTGCTGGTCAGGAGCCCAAAGCGGAATTCCTGCCGCGAGATGAATCGCGTCAACGACTTGTTGATGCGCAAGACGTCGGTGGGCTTGGCGTCGGGCGATGCCGCCGTGTGGTCGGCCAGGCGGTCCACGATGCGGGCCGAATTGCGCAGGCGGCGCAGCACCTGGATGATCAGCGCCAGCATCTCGGGTTCGCGTTCGCCCAAGCCTTGCTGTTTCAGCTGTTCGATTTCGTATTCGATGGCGCGCAGCTCGGCCTTGGCGCTGCTGCGGTATTGCACGGGGCGGCCGCGCGACACGTCCAGCGCGATGCGATTCAATTCCAGCGACATCTTGACCAGCGCGTCACGCATGAACATCAGGCAGTCGTTGCCGGCCAGCGTGCGGCGCAGCGACGCGTAGTCGGTATGCGTGGCAACCAGCGTGTCCAGCAATTGCAGCATGTCCACGAACATGTTCCAGATCATCACGCGCTGGCGGTCGCCCACGCCCTTGCCGCGTGGCAGCGCGCGCAGCACCATGTCGCGCGCGGCCTGGTGCTTTTCCGTCATGATCGACTGGCGCTGGATCAGTGCGCGGTAGGCCTCGTCCAGGTCGGCCGTTTCGTCGTAGAAAGCGGCGCGAGCGGCCACGTAGTCAGCGGTGGCGAACAGCGCCACCGACATGGCCTGCTGTTCTTCGCGCAGCCAGAACAGGCGCGAAAAGCCCAGGCTGAAGACCACGTAGAACAACGCGCCGCCCAGCGTCGCGGCGGCATGCGCCAGCACTTGGTGCGGCTCCAGCGGCGAATGCATGGTCAACGTCATCAGCAACAGGCCGGCAAAGCCGATCAGCCCGCCGCGCTTGCCGAACACCGTGAACATCGAATAGACAAAGCACTGCGCAATCACCACCAACCAGATCAGGACGGGGTTGCTGGAGGCCAGGCCGGTAATGATGACGGTAAGCGTACCCAGCGCTGCGCCGCCCAGCATTTCGTTGGTGCGATGGCGCTGCGGCCCGCCCGGCTGGTCGATGATGGCCAGGCACTGCGCGCCAAACGTGGCGACCAGCCCGGTGGTGTAGTTGCCGAACAGCCCGCCCAGCACCAGCACGGGCAACAGCATGCCAACCCCCTGGCGCACCCCCCCGAAGAAGTAGTGGCTGTAAAGGAAGCGGCGGATGCTGGCGATGCGCAAATCCATGGGGGCGGGGCCTAATTCTCGCGATGCGGCAAGTATATAGATGCGCCCGCGAGTTAGGGCCTTTCCCCGCCGGGCCGCCCCAAGGGGAAAGCTGCCCCCTTGGGGGGCAGAGAGCGCACGAAGGGCGCGAAGCGTGGGGGCCCCTTTTTCCGCTGGGCCGCCCCAAGGGGAAAGCTGCCCCGCTGGGGGGGCATATATTTTGGGGTCGGATGGTTGCCGGACTGTCCCGCAATTCGCCTTGCATCGCGCGTGCAACGGTCGCTTCACGCCGATTTGCTACCTTTGACGCAACGCGGTAAATTCCATCTCTTGCGCCGGTCTGCCTATCCGATACCGGTGCGTTGAGGCGGATGGTAACGGGTCACCTCCCCAGCCATCCCGCCGCAGTGATACTTGCTGTTGGCCGCGCCACAAGCGTGTGTTGCCAAAGCTTCCATTTCGACCTCCAGCGTCCCCCAGGGGCGTTTGCACTGCGTTCTGTCGAGCGTGTGCCGGGTCGGCAGGGTGTCCGGGTGGCGTGGCTCCGTGAGCCGCTAAGCGCCGGATCATGTTGTCGTAGCCGGTATGGGTTCCGTTGCCGCCGTATCCGGGCGAGCAGCAGTCAGGGTTGCAGGGCCGGTACTGAAAGGAAATACAACATGGAAATGAATGGCGCCGATATCGTCGTGCGCTGCCTGGCCGATGAGGGCGTGGAACACGTTTTCGGCTATCCCGGCGGCGCAGTGCTTTACATCTACGACGCGATCTTCAAGCAAGACAAATTTCAGCATATCCTGGTTCGTCACGAGCAAGCCGCCGTGCACGCCGCCGATGCCTATTCGCGCTCGTCGCAAAAGGTTGGCGTCTGCCTCGTGACCAGCGGCCCGGGCGTGACCAATGCCGTCACCGGCATCGCCACCGCCTATATGGATTCCATCCCCATGGTCATCATCAGCGGGCAAGTGCCCACTGCGGCCATCGGCGAAGATGCGTTCCAGGAATGCGACACCGTCGGCATCACGCGTCCCTGCGTCAAGCACAACTTCCTGGTGCGTGACGTCAAGGACCTGGCCGAAACCATGCGCCGCGCGTTCTATATCGCGCGTACGGGCCGTCCCGGCCCGGTGCTGGTCGATATCCCCAAGGACATCACCGTCGCGCAGTGCAAATACACGCCGCCCAAGGGCGAGATCTCGATGCGTTCCTACGCGCCCGTCAACAAGGGTCACCAGGGGCAAATCAAGAAAGCCGTGCAGATGCTGCTGGCTGCCGAACGGCCGATGATCTACACGGGTGGCGGCGTCATCCTGTCGAACGCCGCGCCCGAGTTGAACAAGCTTGTGTCGCAACTGGGTGCGCCTTGCACCAGCACCCTGATGGGCCTGGGCGGGTACCCGGCCAGCAGCGGCCAGTTCGTGGGCATGCCCGGCATGCACGGCACGTACGAAGCCAATATGGCGATGCAGCACTGCGACGTGCTGCTGGCCATCGGCGCGCGTTTCGATGACCGCGTGATCGGCAACCCCAAGCACTTTGCGCAAAACGCCCGCAAGATCATCCATATCGATATCGATCCGTCGTCGATCTCCAAGCGCGTGCGCGTGGACGTCCCGATCGTCGGCAACGTCAAGGATGTGCTGGCCGACCTGTCCGCCCAATTCGAAGTGGCGGCCGCCGAGCACAAGCCCGCGTCCATCACCAAATGGTGGGAGCAGGTGGAAACGTGGCGCGGCAAGGAATGCCTGAAGTTCGCCAACTCGGACGAAGTCATCAAGCCGCAGTACGTGGTGGAAAAGCTGTGGGAAGTGACGGGCGGCGACGCCTTCGTCACGTCCGACGTGGGCCAGCACCAGATGTGGGCGGCCCAGTACTACAAGTTCGACAAGCCGCGCCGCTGGATCAACTCCGGCGGCCTGGGCACCATGGGTGTGGGGCTGCCGTACGCGATGGGCGTGCAGATGGCCAACCCTGGGCACGACGTTGCCGTCATTACCGGCGAAGCGTCGATCCAGATGAACATCCAGGAACTGTCGACCTGCCATCAATACCGCCTGACGCCCAAGATCGTCTGCCTGAACAACCGTTTCTTGGGCATGGTCCGGCAATGGCAGCAGATCGATTACGGCTCGCGCTATTCCGAGTCCTACATGGATTCGCTGCCCGACTTCGTCAAGGTGGCCGAGGCCTATGGCCACGTGGGTCTGCGCATCGAGCGTCCGGCGGATGTCGAACCCGCGCTGCGCGAAGCCTTTGGCAAGCACAAGGAACGCCTGGTCTTTCTGGACTTCATCACCGACCGCACCGAAAACGTGTGGCCGATGGTCAAGGCCGGCCGTGGGCTGACCGAAATGCTGCTTGGCTCTGAAGACCTGTAAGGAGGCCACCATGAAGCACGTGATTTCCGTCCTCCTCGAAAACGAACCCGGCGCGCTGTCGCGCGTGGTGGGGCTGTTTTCCGCGCGGGGCTACAACATCGAAACCCTGACCGTGGCGCCCACCGAGGATTCCACGCTGTCGCGCATGACGATCGTGACGACCGGTTCCGATGAAGTCATCGAACAGATCACCAAGCACCTGAACCGCCTGGTGGATGTCGTTAAAGTGGTGGACCTGACCGAAGGCGCCCACATCGAGCGCGAGCTGATGCTGGTGAAGGTGCGCGCCGTTGGCAAGGAACGCGAAGAGATGAAGCGCATGGCGGACATTTTCCGTGGCCGCATCATCGACGTGACCGACAAGTCCTACACCATCGAATTGACCGGGGTGCAGGAAAAAGTACAGGCCTTCCTGGAAGCCCTGGACCGCAGTGCCATCCTTGAAACCGTACGCACCGGCGTGTCCGGCATCGGACGCGGTGAACGGATTTTGAAGATTTGACCGGCCTTCCAGGCCACGCCACACCCTACATCTGAATTAATCGAATATCCAAAATACTGGAATCTGGAGCACAACCATGAAAGTTTTCTACGACAAAGACTGCGATCTGTCCCTCATCAAAGGCAAGACCGTTGCCATCATCGGCTACGGTTCGCAAGGCCATGCGCACGCGCAGAACCTGCATGAATCGGGCGTGAAGGTCATCGTCGGCCTGCGCAAGGACGGCGCTTCGTGGAACAAGGCCGCCAACGCCGGCCTGGAAGTCAAGGAAGTGGCTGATGCCGTGAAGGCCGCCGACATCGTCATGATGTTGCTGCCCGACGAGAACATCGCTTCGGTCTACAACAAGGAAGTGCACGGCAACATCAAGGCCGGCGCCGCCCTGGCTTTCGCCCACGGCTTCAACGTCCACTACGGCCAGGTCGTGCCGCGCGAAGACATCGACGTCATCATGATCGCCCCGAAGGCCCCGGGCCACACGGTGCGCAACACGTACAAGCAAGGTGGCGGCGTGCCCCACCTGGTGGCCGTGTACCAGGACAAGTCGGGCGCCGCGCGTGACGTGGCCCTGTCGTACGCCAGCGCCAACGGCGGCGGCCGTGCCGGCATCATCGAAACCAATTTCCGCGAAGAAACCGAAACCGACCTGTTCGGCGAACAAGCCGTGCTGTGCGGCGGTACCGTCGAACTGATCAAGGCCGGTTTCGACACGCTGGTGGAAGCCGGCTACGCGCCCGAAATGGCGTACTTCGAATGCCTGCACGAACTGAAGCTGATCGTCGACCTGATCTATGAAGGCGGTATCGCCAACATGAACTACTCGATTTCGAACAACGCTGAATTCGGCGAATACGAAACGGGTCCGAAGATCGTCACCGACGAAACCCGCAAGGCCATGCGCCAGTGCCTGACGGACATCCAGACCGGCGAATACGCCAAGAAGTTCATCCTGGAAAACACCGCCGGCGCCCCGACGCTGACCTCGCGCCGCCGCATCAACGCGGAATCGCAGATCGAGCAAGTGGGCGGCAAGCTGCGCGCCATGATGCCCTGGATCGCCGCGAACAAGCTGGTGGACAAGTCCAAGAACTGATCGACGTCCGGTGCGGGGCTGGCCCCGCGCCCCGTCCTCAAAGACGGCATGCTCGCAAGGGCGTGCCGTTTTTTTTATGGCCTTTTCGTCAGGCACGGCTCTTGCTCTATCCCGCAAGCGGGGCCATATGAGTTAACCTTTCACAGTCCGTTGTAAGTTATTGAGACTATGCCCAATTTTTCCATGCGCGATTCCGAGAACCGCCACCGAAGCATCTACTTGCTGCCCAACGCATTCACCACCGCGGCGCTGTTCGCGGGGTTCTATGCCGTCGTGCAGGCCATGAATGATCGCTTCGAAGTCGCCGCCATCGCCATTTTCGTGGCGATGGTGCTTGATGGCATGGATGGCCGCGTCGCCCGGTTGACCAATACGCAGTCTGCCTTCGGCGAGCAATATGATTCGCTGTCGGATATGACGTCGTTCGGCGTTGCGCCCGCGCTGGTCATGTACGAATGGATCTTGAACGACCTGGGCCGCTGGGGTTGGCTTGCCGCCTTCGTCTATGTCGCCGGCGCCGCGCTGCGCCTGGCACGCTTCAATACCAATATCGCTGTCGTCGACAAACGCTATTTCCAAGGCTTGCCCAGCCCGGCGGCCGCCGCCTTGGTTGCCGGCTTCGTCTGGCTGGCTGTCGATAACAAGCTGCCGATCCATGACAGCCTGATGGCCTGGGTGGCCTTTACGCTAACCATGTACGCCGGCATCACCATGGTGTCGAACGCGCCGTTCTTCAGCGGCAAGAGCTTTGCGCTGGGCCGCAGCGTGCCGTTCTGGGGCATCTTGCTGGTGGTGGCCGTGTTCGTGTTCGTGTCCAGCGATCCCCCGGTGGTGCTGTTCGGCCTGTTCGTGCTGTATGGTCTTTCGGGCTGGGTCATGTGGGCGTGGCGCTGGAACAAGGCGCGCCGCCTGACGCAAGAGCGTCGCGGGCAGTCATCGTCCTGACCGCTGTCGGTATTACTTACCGCTCACACAAAACCCGCCAGTCGGCGGGTTTTGTATTTCATCTTTGACGTTTGACGTTTGGCGTCGGGCGATTATTGCCCGGACACCTTAGCGCCACATGAACCTTTCATCGTCATACATCGGGTCCGGGCCAGGATGGAAGTGCGTCAGCTTGCTGCCGTCGCGGCTCATGTAGACGTACATCAGCGAATTCCAGACGCCGTTTTCCTTGTAGCGATACGACCACACGACTTCGCGCTTTTCGCCCAGCCCTGCCTCTTCGATGCGGGCGGGCGGGCCAAATTCACAGCGCACCCGGTCCGGCCCCCAATCGCCGACTTCCAGCACCTTGAAGTGCGCGTCCGTCAGCAAAGGCACGACAGGACCCACGCGCCCATCGGTGCCCACGTTGGTGCCCCAGGCAAATTGCCCCATCGGCTGCTGGGTCCAGATGACGCGTTGCCCGCCGCCCGCTTGCGGGCAGGTGTAATTGGGCTTGCCAAACTGGGTCAACACATCGGCGTAAGGCGTGCCGGGCGGCACCTGGGCCAGGTTCGCGCAGGCGGCCAGGCCGGTCAGGGCCAGGGAGGCGAGGGTGATGCGGGCTGTTCTGTAATATTTAGACATCTATTGCTCCTCTAGGCGCCGTGGGCGCTTGCCGGCCTCTGCCGAACAGGCGAAACCGTCTCTGGGGTAATTCTAGCGTTTCAGCTATAATCACCGAGCTTTATCAAACGTATTGATTGATTTTGCAAGATGCTTTGCGCCGGCAGTCCGGCTGCACGGTAGCCGAAAGCGGCCACTTTGCAGCTATTGAAGCAGCAGTGAGAAAGCAAAAACGCTTATCGCCGGGTCTTACGCAAATTTTTCCCAACCACGTCAGGGCACCTCGGCCCTGTCGCATGTCCGAAGAGGTCATCAATGTCTGTAGCTGACATCAAGAAATCCGATATCGTTGCGCAGTTCCAACGCGCTCAAGGCGATACCGGCTCCCCCGAAGTTCAGGTGGCTCTGCTCACCGCCCGTATCAACGAACTGACCGGTCACTTCAAAGAACACATGAAGGACCATCACTCGCGCCGCGGTCTGCTGCGTATGGTCAGCCGTCGCCGCAAGCTGCTCGACTATCTCAAGGGCCGCAATCCCGATTCGTACCGCGCTCTGATCGAAAAACTCGGTCTGCGCAAGTGATCGACGGGGCTGGCTCCCCATGACGCAACCGTGGTCGGTGCGACGTATTGTCGCAGCGGCCACGGTTTTTCATTTGTAAGGAATAATCGTCATGTTCAACAAAGTGACAAAATCGTTCCAGTACGGCCAGCACACGGTCGTCCTGGAAACTGGCGAGATCGCTCGCCAGGCCTCCGGCGCCGTTGTGGTGTCGATCGAGGACACCGTTGTCCTGGCTACTGTCGTAGCTTCCAAGAAGGCCAAGCCGGGTCAAACGTTTTTCCCGCTGACCGTCGACTACATCGAAAAGACCTACGCCGCCGGCCGTATTCCGGGTGGGTTCTTCAAGCGCGAAGGCAAGCCGTCCGAAAAGGAAACGCTGACCTCGCGCCTGATCGATCGTCCGCTGCGTCCGCTGTTCCCCGAAGACTTCTACAACGAAGTCCAGGTGGTCATCCACACGCTGTCGGTCAATCCCGAGATTGATCCCGACATCGCCGCCATGATCGGCGCCTCGGCCGCTCTGGCCATATCGGGCATCCCGTTCAACGGCCCGATCGGCGCCGCTCGCGTGGGCTACATCGACGGCCAATACGCGCTGAACCCGACCGCCACGCAGCTGAAGTCCTCGAAGCTGGACCTGGTGGTTGCCGGTACGGAAAACGCCGTGCTGATGGTGGAATCGGAAGCCCAACAGCTGTCCGAAGAAATCATGCTGGGCGGTGTGGTGTTCGGCCACGAGCAAATGCAGGCCGTCATCAACGCCATTCACGAATTGGTGAAGGACGCCGGCAAGCCCGAGTGGGACTGGCAAGCGCCCGCCAAGGACGAAGCCCTGATCGCCGCCGTGACCGCGGCTGCCCAGGAAGGCCTGAACGCCGCCTACCAGATCCGCGAAAAGCAGGCCCGTACGGCCAAGCTGCGCGAAGTGTCGGCCGACGTGTCGGCCAAGCTGGCTGCCGCCGCCGCTGAAAAGGGCGAGCCCGCGCCTGACGCCGTCACCGTCGACAACATCATGTTCTCGCTGGAATCGGCCATCGTTCGCGGTCAGATCCTGAACGGCGAACCGCGTATCGACGGTCGCGACACCCGCACCGTTCGCCCCATCAGCGTGCGTCTGGGCGTGCTGCCCCGCGCACACGGCAGCGCGCTGTTCACCCGTGGTGAAACGCAAGCGCTGGTCGTGGCCACGCTGGGCACCAAGCAAGACGAACAGATCATCGACGCGCTCATGGGTGAATACCGCGACCGCTTCATGATGCACTACAACATGCCTCCGTTCGCCACCGGCGAAACGGGCCGCATCGGTGTGCCCAAGCGCCGCGAAATCGGTCACGGCCGTCTCGCCAAGCGTTCGCTGATCCCGCTGCTGCCGGCTCCGGAAGACTTCCAATACACGATCCGCATCGTGTCGGAAATCACCGAGTCCAACGGCTCGTCGTCGATGGCTTCGGTCTGCGGCGGCTCGCTGGCCATGATGGACGCCGGCGTGCCGGTCAAGGATCACGTGGCCGGTGTGGCCATGGGCCTGATCCTGGACGGCGGCAAGTTTGCCGTGCTGACCGACATTCTGGGTGACGAAGATCACCTGGGCGACATGGACTTCAAGGTTGCGGGCACCGAAAACGGCGTCACCGCACTGCAGATGGACATCAAGATCCAGGGCATCACGAAGGAAATCATGCAAGTGGCGCTGGCGCAAGCCCGCGAAGGCCGCCTGCACATCCTGACCAAGATGAAGGAAGCGCTGGACGGTTCGCGCGGCGAGCTCTCGGCTTTTGCCCCGCGCATGCTGACCATCAAGATCAACCCCGAGAAGATCCGCGACGTGATCGGCAAGGGCGGCGCCACCATCCGCGCGCTGACCGAAGAAACCGGCACGCAGATCGACATCTCCGACGACGGCACGATCGTGATCGCCAGCGTCGACGAAGCGCAGGCCAAAGAAGCCCAGCGCCGCATCGTCGAACTGACGGCCGATGTCGAAGTGGGCCAGATGTACGAAGGTTCGGTCCTGCGTCTGCTGGACTTCGGCGCTATCGTGCAAGTGCTGCCGGGCCGTGACGGCCTGCTGCACATCTCGGAAATCGCCAACTACCGCATCGCCAACATCAACGATGTGCTGAAGGTCGGCCAGCAAGTCCGCGTCAAGGTCATCGAGGCCGACGACAAGGGCCGTCTGCGCCTGTCCATCAAGGCAATCGGCGGTATCGAAGCGCAGCAACCCGCTGCCGCTCCCGATGCAGCCGCCCAATCGGAACCGCAAGCTGAATAAGCTGGCAGGCTGATTGAACAAGAACGGCGCCGCAAGGCGCCGTTTTTTATTGCGGCGCCGCAAACCGCGACTGACGCGCTGATTCATCTTCTTGCGACTTCACCCCGCTGTCGTCCCCCAACTTCGCCGACCTTGCTGTAAAGTCGTGCGCGAGAAAAGGGGGAATCGGATGATCCAAGCATGACCAGATGGCCTGCCGCCGCGGGCGCGGTGCTGTGTGGCGCGCTGTCCGCCGCAATGCTGACCGGCTGCATGAGCAGTCCGGGGCCGGGGCAGCGCGGCCCCAACAGCGAAGCCATGTCGGCCGACCAATTCGGCCAGACGGATTTCAACCGCACCGTCACGCTGGAAGTGCGCGACAACCTCACCAGCCTGTATTCGCTGCTGGACAAGCTCTACCGGCGCAATCCGCGCGAATGGCGCAAGACCGGCGTGGCCGATCAAAAAGCCGCCGTGAACCGGGTCAAGCACGCCATCGAAGTGCGCATCCCGCCCAGCGACCTGGCCGGCCTGCGAGACATCCAGATCCTGGCCGTGTCGCTGGACCCGAACTACTCCGGCGACCGCGTCGGCGCGTTCATCTACGGCATGGCCGACACCATCATCGCCGCACACAACGGCAAGACCCGCCTGTATGCCACCGACGCGCTGGACGGCCAGCGGGTCTACAATGCCGCACGGAACGTCGAGGCTGCCGCCTGGCTGCTGGCCTCGCGCCGCAACAATCAGGGCGAGCTGCTTTTGCTGGCCAATGAAATGTCTCCCAATGCCACGAACCTGAGCTTCGAACGCGAGTTCGGCGCCATCATCGGCAGGCTGGACCTGATCGCCAACCTGCTTGGCGAGAATTCCCGCCGCATCGGGATCAACTATGCGCAAGGCCTCTTGCTGTTCAATTTTCTGCCTGTGCGTTAACAGGACCCACCCATCGTGATCGATATCGCTTCCATCCAGACCGCCCGCGAACACTTGCGCGGCCAGGTCTTGAAGACCCCGTTTACCTTGTCCCGCACGCTGTCCGACATCTTCGGCGCCGAGATCTGGCTGAAGTTCGAGAACCTGCAATTCACGGCATCGTTCAAGGAACGCGGCGCGTTGAACCGCATGCTCAGCTTGTCGGACGAGGAGCGCGCCAAGGGGGTTATCGCGGTGTCCGCCGGCAACCATGCGCAAGGCGTGGCCTACCATGCGCAGCGCATGGGCGTACCGGCCGTGATCGTGATGCCGCGCTTCACGCCCACCGTCAAGGTGGCCAACACGCGCCGCTTTGGCGCCGAGGTGGTGTTGGCGGGCGATACGTTCGACGATGCGAAGGCGCACGGCTACGAGCTGGCGCAGGCGCGCGGGCTGATCATGATCCACCCCTACGACGACGAAGCCGTCATTTCGGGGCAGGGCACCGTGGCGCTGGAAATGCTGGAAGACCAGCCGCGGCTGGACATGATGGTCATCGCCATCGGCGGCGGCGGGCTGATTTCCGGCGTGGCCACGGCAGCCAAGGCCTTGAAGCCGGACATCGAGATCGTGGGCGTGCAGACCGAGCGCTTCCCGTCGATGTACGCGGCGGTCAAGGGCGTGGACATGCCGCAGGGGCAATACACCATTGCGGAAGGCATCGCCGTGAAGTCGCCCGGCGCGCTGACGCAGCCCATCGTCGCCAAGCTGGTCGATCACATTGAACTGGTCAGCGAAAGCGACATCGAACACGCCATTGTCGTGTTGCTGGAAATTGAAAAGACCGTGGTCGAAGGCGCCGGCGCGGCGGGCTTGGCGGCCCTGCTGCGCGCGCAGGAAGCGGGCAGCGACCGCTACAAGGGCAAGCGCATCGGCCTGGTGCTGACGGGCGGCAACATTGACCCGCTGATGCTGGGCGAGCTGATCGAACGCGGCATGGTGCGCGCCGGCCGCCTTGCCCGTATCCGCGTGGACTTGCGCGACCTGCCGGGCGCGCTGGCGCATGCCACCAAACTCATTGCCGACGCGCAGGCGAATATCACCGAAGTGCATCACCAACGCGCTTTCACGTCATTGCCGGTGCGCAATGTCGAAGTGGATTTTGTCTTGCAGACCCGTGGTCCGGACCACATCCTGGAAGTCATCGACGTGCTGAACGCCGCGGGCTTCGCGGCCAGCAACCACGACCATTGACCAGGACTGCGGCAGGGGCGCCGGCCCGGCCTGATCGTCACCGTACCCAGACTCCGAACGCCCGCATCTTGCGGGCGTTTTTGCTTTCCCCGCCCCTGCTTCAGTCGGAAATCGTTGCAAAAAAAGTGGGGCGGCGCCGGGGCTGCAAAAAATTTATTTGCCCGCAACGGGAACTTTTTTGCGGGCCGCGTACATCCCCACTGTGCCTGGCGTGACAGCTGATTGAAGGGTTTCTGTAAGCCTTCATCGAGGCCAAATGCGTGAAAACTGTCCACTATTTGGCCTAGGGATATCCCCAAAAAAGTCATGGTTCTTACGGATATTCGATATGTCGGCATGCGATTTAGGATCTCCCACTTCGCTTTTCCGCCTGTCGTTGTTGGGCGCGGAAAGCGTTGATATAAGCGCGCGCCGGTGTTTCCAGTGAGGGTTCGGCGCGTCAGACAAGGGAGACCGCAGCTTGATTAAAAACAGACAGGACTTCTGGTCCGGAATCATGTTCATCGTTTTGGGAGGGGCCTTTTCCGCGCAGGCCACCGAATATTCCATGGGAAGCGCGGCCCGCATGGGACCCGGATATTTCCCGTTCTGGCTAGGCATCGTCCTGGCGTTGATGGGCGCGGTCGTTCTCATCAGCGCACTGGCCAAGCGCGCCGAGACCACCACGATCAGTCGCTTCGACTTCCGCATTCTTTTCCTGGTGGTCGGATCGGTGGTCTTGTACGGTTTCGCGCTTAAGTACCTGGGGCTGTACCTGTCGGTATTCGTGCTGGTACTTGTCAGCAGCCTCGCCAGCCACGAATTCAATTGGAAAGTCGCCGTGGCCAACGGCTTGTTCCTGGTGGTGTTCTCCTACCTTGCGTTCATCCGCGGTCTGGGCCTGATATTTCCGCTGTGGCCCAGCGTATTCGCCAACTAGGAGACGGCAATGGAACTACTGCAAAACCTGATGCTGGGTTTCTCCGTGGCGTTCACGCCGGAAAACCTCAGCTACGCATTCCTGGGCTGCCTGTTGGGCACGTTGGTGGGCGTATTGCCGGGCCTGGGTCCGGTGCCCACCATCGCGATGCTGCTTCCCATCACGTATGTGTTGCCGCCCACGGCCGGCCTCATCATGCTGGCGGGCATTTACTACGGCACCCAGTATGGCGGCTCGACGACGGCCATTCTGGTGAACCTGCCGGGCGAAACGTCCGCCGTGGTGACGGTGCTGGATGGTCACCAGATGGCGCGCAACGGACGGGCCGGCGCGGCCTTGTCGCTTGCTGCCATCGGGTCGTTCTTCGCGGGTAGCGTCGCCACGGTGTTGATCGCGGCCTTCGCGCCGCCCCTGGCGGAAGTGGCGTTTGCGTTTGGACCCGCCGAGTACTTTTCCTTGATGGCCCTGGGTCTTATCGGCGCGGTGGTGCTGGCGTCGGGGTCGCTGCCCAAGGCGATTTGCATGATCCTGCTGGGCTTGCTGCTGGGCATGGTCGGCACCGATGTCAATTCGGGCGTCGCCCGCTACGATTTCAGCATCCCGGAATTGCAGGACGGTATCGACTTCGCCATCGTCGCGATGGGCGTTTTCGGGCTGTCCGAGATCATGGCCAACCTGGAGCAGAAAGAGAATCGGGTCGAGATCACCGACAAGGTGGGTTCGCTGTATCCCAGCCGGCAAGAGTTCCGCGAAGCCGCGCCCGCCATCGTCCGGGGCACTGCCCTGGGTTCCGCACTGGGCATCTTGCCGGGCGGCGGTTCTGTCTTGTCGGCGTTTGCCTCGTACACGCTTGAGAAGAAGCTGTCGAAACAGCCCGAGCGTTTCGGCAAGGGGCATCCGGCCGGCTTGGCAGGTCCGGAATCCGCTAACAACGCGGGCGCGCAAACCTCGTTCATCCCGCTGCTGACGTTGGGTATTCCGGGCAACGCGGTCATGGCCTTGATGGTGGGCGCGATGACCATCCACAACATCCAGCCCGGCCCGCAAGTGATGACGAGCCACCCCGAGCTGTTCTGGGGCCTGATTGCGTCCATGTGGATCGGCAACCTGATGCTTGTCATCCTGAACCTGCCGTTGATCGGCATCTGGGTGAAGCTGTTGCGGGTTCCCTACCGCATGCTGTTCCCGGCAATCCTGGTGTTCTGCACGATCGGCGTGTATTCGCTGAACTACAACGTGTTCGACATCTTCATGTTCGCCATCTTCGGCGTCATCGGGTATGTCTGGAGCAAGCTGGGCTGCGAGGGTGCGCCGCTGTTGCTGGGCCTGGTGCTGGGCCCGATGATGGAAGAAAACTTCCGCCGGGCGCTGCTGCTGTCGCGCGGTGAATTCAGCACCTTCGTCACGCGTCCGCTGTCCGCCACATTGCTGGCGCTGGCCGCCATTTTGCTGGTGCTGGTGATGCTGCCGGCGCTGCGAAAGAAGCGCGAGGAAACGTTCGTCGAGGTCGACTGACCACGGGGAACACGCTTGGCTCCGGGCCTGGTGCGGCGCAAGCTGGCCAGGCCCTTTTTTTGCCCTCTCGTCGCCCTGCAAGGCGGCCCCTGCAGGCGTCTTAGCAGGCGTCTTAGCAGGCGCCTCAGCAGTCGCTTCAGAAGCCGCCCCGCCTTTTCACCCCGCGTCGCGCGCCACCAGGCTCTTCAGGCCATACAGGCGTTCGCGATGCAGCGTCGTGGCCAAGGGTTCGGGCTCGCGGCCCAGCGCGACGTAGTCGTCGGGAATCTGCGCAATGGCCGCGCGCATGGCGCTCGCGTCCGCCTGCCACCATTGCACCAGCATGCGATCGGGGTTGTACACATCCAGCCCCTGGCGCCGCAATTCCGACCGGTTGAAATCCTTCAGGTTCCAGGTCAGCACCTGCACCACGGGCGGCTGCTGCCAGCCACAACGCGCGCGGCGCGCCAGGCCGGCGGCAATCACGTGGAAGTCCTTGGGATCGCTGTAGCGCAACGAGGCCTCATACACCTGGGTGTCGGCTTCGTTGGCGTCGGGAAAGCGCGCGTTCATCTCGGCCCAGAACTCGGCCAGCACCTCGGGCGGAATATCCCAGATGCGCGACGCGTTGCGGCGCCATTCCTCGCCAATGCGTTCGGTCCACACCGGCGTGTACACGCCGGCATCCGCCAGACGCAACAGCAGCCGCCGCAAGATGCCGGACATCAGGACGCAGGCGTCCAGGACGATGAAAGGGGGGCGGGCGGCGGGGGCGTTCAAGACGACAGGAAGAAAGGGAAAACCGGGGAAAGCGCAGGGCAGGCGCAAGACAGGCGACCCGAAAGGCCGATGCCTTTCGATCGCAAAAGTGGTGCCCGAGACCGGAATCGAACCGGTACGACCTTGCGGTCGAGGGATTTTCTTACCACTTCGGCTTTCGCCGCCAGCGCGGGTGCGCTGTTCGTGGTCTGGAGCACGCCTTCACCATAGCCTTGCGGCCTTAGGTGCCCGCCGTCTGCTCTCTACACCTTCCCCGATTTTTCAATCGGGGCTTGGCTCGGCGTTGGCTCGGAACAAGTCCAGGGCATTCGCCGAGTTTGACGGGCTACACCTTTGAAGTTTCCTCCAAAGGGCTCAAATTTTTTTAAGTCCCTTGTGTCTACCAATTTCACCACTCGGGCGATGCGCGGCCCTTTGCAAGGGTCGGCAGCGGGCGTGACTATAACATCCCGCCGCGCGCGTTCCGGCTACTTGCGGCCGAACAGCCGTCCCAGAAAGCCGGCGGGTTTGGCGGCGGCCGCCTCCGCTTCCAGCGCGTTCTTCATCGACAGCTCCTGAAAATACGGCTTGCCGTTTTGCTGGTAGGACGAGGAGGCCTGGCGGTAGGCCACGGCCGATTCCGCGTGGCGCTTCATCTGGCCGTAGATCCGGCCGCGCGCGAACAGCGCCCAGCTGCGGTAGTCGGGGTCCAGCGCCAGCAGGCGGTCGCAAGCGGCCAGCCCTTCGTCATTGCGCTTGGCGGCGATCAGCGCGTTGATGCGTTCGGCGTGCAGCGGGCCGCTGTCGGGCCAACGTTCCAGGGCGGTGTCGGCGTAGGCCACGGCCTCGTCGGCGCGGTTCAAATGCGTCAGCGCTTCGATGCGGACGCGACGCCATTTCAGCCAGTCCGGGTCCAGCGAAATGGCCACCTCGGCCAGCGGCAGCGCTTCGTCGTAGCGTTCCAGGTAGTTCAGCATGTCGGCCGCGTTGCCGGGCAGGAAGTCGTCGCTGGGGGCGAGCTCATAGCCTTTCAGGTAGTACGCCAGCGCGGCTTCCCAATTGCGCTGGTCGCGCTGGGCGTTGCCCGCCACGAACAGCAGCTGCGCGTCGCCGCTGTCAAGCGGGTCCAGGCCGATCAGCGCTTCTTCGGCAAGTTTCGGTTCGCGGCTGCGCACGTATTCGCGCGCTTGCTCCTTGCGGCCCTCCCAGCCGGTGTCGGACAGCGTATCCAGATGGCGCCACAAGGGCACGGCTTCGTCCGCGCGACCCAGCCGGTGCAGCGACCGCGCCTTGCCTTCCAGCGGCCAGTCCCAGTCGGGCTCGCGTCGCAGCAGGCTGGTCCATTCCTCGATGGCGTCGGCGTGGCGTTCCATGGCTTGCAGGCAGGACGCGCGGTTGTGCTGGATGGCGTTTTGTTCGCCCAGGATGGCGCGGGCGCGGTCGAACATGGCGATGGCGTTTTGCAGGTCGCCCAGGCGCCGGTAGTTGTTGCCGGCGTCGTACAAAAAGCCGCCATTGTTGGGTGCCAGCGCGACGGCACGCTGGTGGTAGGGCAGGGCCTCGGTATAGCGACCGGCGTTGTGCAGGTTTGATCCGATATAGCAGTGCGGCGCGGCGGCGGCCGAACGCACTTGAGAGGCGCGGGTCCAGCTGGCGATGGCGTCTTCCAGGCGACGGTCGTTGATCAGCAGGTAGCCTTCGGCCATCAGCAGGCCAAAGTGCGAAGGCGCCCGTTGGCGGGCGTCCCGCAATCCGCGCCACGCCTGCTGCTTGTCGCCGTCGTCGTATTGCACCACCGCCTGCACGGCGATGGCGTCGCTGCATTGCGGGTCCAGCGCCAGCGCGCGCGCCAGGTCGGCGTCACGCTGGACATAGGCTTTGCGTTGCGCGTGGCAGCGGGCACGCAAGGCCCACGCGGTGGCCGATGCCGGCTGTTCGCGCACGGCCTGGTCGCACAGCGACAGCATTTTTGGCAAGTCGCTGCCGTCTTCGGCGCGGTGGATGGCTTCGATCAAGGCGGACATGCGTGGGTTCCGTCGTTACGTCGGTTGCTTGGCGGGTGCTGAGAATGGCCGGGCGGCCTAGCGCGAGAAGGCGCTGGCGTCGTGGCGGCAACTGTAGGTACGGTCGCTGGCGGGGATGTCGTCGCTGCCGCATTGCCACCGGCGCACGCCGCCGCCTTTGCGTTCGGCGCGCAGTTCCGGCACGTAGACCAGATGCTTGCCCGCCAGGCTGGGCGTGCCGTCGGTGCTGGGCGTGCCGGCAATGGTGAAGCGCAATACGCCGTTGACCGGGTTCATCTCCACCTTGGAAAAGCCGCTGTCTTGCATGGACTGCTGGCTGATGCCCAGGTCGTCCAGGCTGGCCGGAAACTTCTGCGTGCGCCGATAGTGGTTTTCCGCCAGGCGGCGCACCGGGTCGGACACCAGGTCGTAGCGGTTGATATCCGCATGCAGCGGGTTGTCGCTGTTGCGATCGCTGGTGGCGTTCACGCCTATGACGATGCCCACCACCACCAGGACCAGGGTGCCGAAAACAAAAAACAGAAACTTGCCCGCGCCGGTGACAGACGGGGCGCGCGCCACGGCCGCCTGCATCGCGTGCGGGTTCGCATCGCGTGTGATCACGTGCGTGCCGGCCAAGGCGTTGTGCATGGCGCGTTCGCCAAAGATCATTTGCTGCAAGTGGTGAAACAGGCCCGGCAGCAGCATGTTCACCGTGTACTTCAACGTGTGCCGCCACATCGACCGCACCAGGCCCGGCGCCTTGCCTTTGCGATTGACCACGCGCAGTTTCACCGCGCGCTTGCCCGGCGACCCGTTGCCCCACGCGTCCATGATGGCGGGCAGGAACCAGCCGATCAATCCGGCGATCAAGGCAATCCAGAAGGGCGCCTTGTCACCGGTCAAGCCCTCGTAGGTCAGCTGGCACGCCAGGATCAAGACGGTCATTCCCACCGCCATCACCACGGCGTCTATTGCGCTTGCACCCAGCCGTGGCCAGATGCTGGGGAACACCAGCGCGTTGCCTTGTCCGGCGGAGGCGGACCGGGCGGCGGCTTTAGGCGCGGAGGCCTTGGCGGGTTTTGTTTTTTTCTTGCCCGTGGCGAATGCGCCGGCGGGTTGGGCGGCCGACGAAGCCGGGACAGGCAGCGGCGCCTGGCAACTGAAGCATTGCGTATTCGAGGCGGGGTTCTGCCAATTGCAGCGAGGGCATTGCATGGAAACTGAGATCCTGGAGGCGCCTGGGGCCGTACAACAACGACCGGAGCGCGGATGATACTCAAGTCTTGCGCTAGGGAAAACCCGGATCACCGCGTGTGCGAACAGCCGCCACTGAAACAGAGGTGGGGCGCGGGCCTCCGCGGTGTCGCAAGATTCCGTCGCGATGCCGGGCGTGGATCCGGGCCCGGCGCCGGCCCATGGTTATGCGCCCGTGGCCTCGCGCAGGGCAAGAATGAAAGCGTTCAGTGCTGCATCGCGGTCTGGCTCGTTGGGGCTCGCGTAGCGCGGCTCGGGATAGGCGGCAAGCTGCACCACCGCCAGCTGTGCGCGCGTATCGATGAAGATGCGCTGACCGGAATGGCCCATGGCCATCATCGCGCCGTCCTCGCGCAGCCACCAGCTGTAGCCGTACGCCGCGAGGCCCAGCGCCTCTCGATGCGCGGTGTGCTGGTCGGCCGGGATCTGGAATGCCGGGGTGCCGGACCGTGCGACCCAGCCTTCGGGCAGGATGCGCTCGCCGCCCGCCACGCCATCGTCCAGGACGAACTGTGCGAAGCGGCCGATGTCGCGTAGCGTCATGCCCGCGCGGCTGCCTCCGATCTCCTGCCCATCGTCAGATTCCAGCGTGTAGAACCCGTCGAATTCCATGCCGCACGGCTGCCAGATTCGCCGTGACATATAGTCGGCCAGCGTCCCGCCGGTGGCGGCGCTGAGTACCGCGCCCAGCAGATACGTATCCCCGGTGTTGTAGTGCCATACCCGGCCGGCGTCGTGGGCGCGATGGCAGGCGCGCAGCAAGCCCAGCACGCCGCCCGGCACCTTGTCGGCCAGCGATTTGCTATAGCGATTCACATCCGAGGACTTGTCGGTGTAGTTTTCTTCCCAGGCGATACCTGATGACATTGTCAGCAGGTGGCGCACCGTCACGGCATCGTAGGCGCAGCCGGCCAGCGCCGGCACATAGGCCGTCACCGGGTCGTCCAGGCTCGCAATCGAGCCGTCGTGCAAGGCCGCGCCCGTCAGCATGGCCGTCATGGACTTGACCGTGGACATGGTCGACCAGCGCTCATGCGCCTGGAAACCCAGGCCATAGCGTTCCAGAACAATGTGGCCGCGATGGATCGCGATCAGGCCGGCAACGTTGTTGCGGTCCATCAGATCGGCCACACCCAGCTGTTCATCGCCCTGCGTGAAGCGCACGTCGATTTCGGGAGCGCGCGGCAAGGGGCGTGGCTGCGAACCACGGCGGATGGCGCGGGTGGCGAACAGGCGATCGACGATGCGATAGCCATACGACTGCAGGCAGGGCGGCCACAGCAGGAAGTCTTCACCGCGCGGCAGGTGTTCAACGGCCTCGGCCAACCGCGGGGAGGGGATAGCGTTCATGGATACCTCAATAAAAAGCCGGGCACGCGGCCCGGCACAAATCAGTCGTTTCGCACGCCCAGGCGTTTCACGATCGGGCCCCACACATCGGCCTCGGTTTTCATCGACTCCGCCACCGAGGCGGGTCCAAGCTCCTTGGGCGGCGTCATGTAGATGTCGGCCATTTGCTTGCGCACCGCCGGATCAGCCCAGAACTTGCGCGTGGCCTCGGTAAGCCGAGTCACGATCTCGGGGGGCGTGCCCTTGGGCGCCATCAAGCCGTACCAGGCGTCGCCGGGAAAGCCCTGCACGCCGACCTCCGCAATCGTGGGCACATCGGGAAGCTGCGCGACGCGGTCTGCGCCGAAGATCACCAGCGGTACCGCCTTGCCGGTCTTGACCTGCGGCACCGCGCCGGTAAGCGCGTCCGCGGTCAGGTCGATTTGTCCGCCGATCAAATCCATCATTGCCGGCGCTGCGCCCTTGTACGGTACGTGCGACATCTCGATCTTGAAGTGCTCGGCCAGAAATGCCACGTTCAGGTGTGTGGAATTGCCGATACCGGCCGAGCCGTAGTTCAGATGACCGGGGCTGGCCTTGGCCTTCTTCACCAGGTCATCCACCGACCGGATGCCGGTGGCGGGATTGGCCACCAGCACTTGTGAGGTGCCGGCGATCTTCGTGACCGGGTCGAAGTCGCGCGTGGGGTTGTAGGCCAGCTGCGAGTAGGTGAATGGGTTTACCGACATGTTGGACGTGCTGCCGAACAGCAGCGCATAGCCGTCGGCCGGCTGCTTGGCCACATAGGCGGCCGCGATGCTGCCATTGGCGCCGGGCTTGTTTTCCACCACCACGGTGCCGCCGATCTCTTTGCCGGCGTAGGCGGCCCAGGCGCGCGCCAGCGCGTCGGCCGCGCCGCCGGCAGCCACGGGAACAAATACCGAGACCGGGCGGGCCGGCCAGTCGGCGGCGCTAGCTGGCGCGGCGCAAGCCATGGCCAGCGTGCCGGCTGCGGCCAGGCCTATCAGGCGTTGAAAACGGGAAGAAGCCGACTGCGGAAAGCGCGAACCGAGGGCCATGGCCTGTTGCTCCAGTTGAATTCGGATGGTGAACCCGCATTCTGGAAGTCCCGATTCATTACGTCCAATGCATAATTAATCATCAAAGCATAATTAAGAAGTAATAAAACCACGGGGTCCGCATGAACTTGCAGCAGCTGGAACACTTTCTTGTGTTGGTGGAGACTCGATCTTTCAGCCGTGCAGCCGTCAAACTGCACCTGACACAGCCCGCCCTCAGCCGCAGTATCCAGGCGCTTGAAGAAACGCTGGGCGGCCGTTTGCTTGAACGCGACAAAGAGAAAACGCTGACAGCGCTGGGCGAGTTGGCCATCGTGCGCGCGCGGCGCATCCGGGTCGAACTGTCCGAGCTGCGTCGCAGCGCCAGCCTGTTGGCCGACTACGCGGGCGGCACGCTGCGGCTGGGCCTCGGCCCCACGCCCACCGCGATTCTTTCGGTGCCGCTGCTGCGCGAGATGAAGGAGCGCTATCCGGCAATCAAGCTGCTGCTAAGCGGCGGTGCACCCGAGATGCAGGTGCAAGAGCTGCGCGAGGGGGCGGTCGACGCGCTGGTGGTTCACCGCAACCACATCCCGGCCGACGCGGATCTGCATCTGATGTTCTTTCCCCGCACGCCGCTGGGCTTCGTGGTTCGGACCGGCCATCCACTGGCCGGCCGGACCGATCTCGATTTTCAGGCCTTGCGTCGTTTCGGCGTAGCCGCCAGCGGCCGAGCCATGAGCGACGAGGTGATGCACCGACTGAATGCCTATTTCGGCCCAACAGCGCATTTCATCGAAGCGATCCAGTACCAATCGAACGACATCCACCCGCTGGTCGATTTGGTCCGAACCAGCGATACGGTGTTCTTTGGCGTGCTGCGCGTGGCGCAGCCTGGAATCGCCCATGGCGAGTTGGTGCACTTGGATATCCGACCGGCATTGGAGTTGTCGTCCCAGTTTGTGTTTGTGACTCTGGAAGGCAAAACACTGCCACCCGCGCTATTGCGGCTCAGGGAACTGTGCACGCGCTACATGTCGGGAGAGGATGCCCCGTGACGCGACGGGAAGCCGGTGTCTTTGCGTGGCACCTGCCGATATAGCGCGCGGGCGCCGGGGCCAAGGCCGTATTTCGGGCCGGTCTGCAACACGGGTAGGGGAACGCAGCCGCGCCGCAAAGGCGCGTGGGCTGCTGTCGAGGGTCTGGCGGAAGCGGTGAGATTCGAACTCACGAACGGTTGCCCGTTGCCGGTTTTCAAGACCGGTGCAATCGACCACTCTGCCACGCTTCCGGGGTGATGCCGCGCCGCGCGTCGGGTCGCGGCGTTACGGTTTGGGGATTCGGCCGTCAGGCAAACATTCTGCCCGAACGATCCCGCGAGATGCCGTAAAGGGCGCAATAATAATCTATTTGCTGCAAAGGAGGCACGCGATGCACGCTGTAGAAATCTCCCGCCCCGGCGGCCCCGAGGTCCTGGTCCCCGTAGAACGCCCCACGCCCGAACCCGGCGCGGGTGAAGTCCTGATCAAAGTCAGCGCCGCGGGCATCAATCGCCCGGACGTTTTCCAGCGCAAGGGCAACTATGCCCCGCCGCGTGGCGTGTCCGACCTGCCGGGCCTGGAAGTGGCCGGTGAGATCGTAAGCGGTGACGTTGCCGACAGCGGTTTTGCCATCGGCGACAAGGTCTGCGCCCTGGTGGCCGGCGGTGGTTACGCCGAATATTGCGTGGCGCCCGTGGCGCAATGCCTGCCCATTCCCAAGGGCTTGTCAGACGTTGAAGCGGCCGGTTTGCCCGAGACCTATTTCACGGTCTGGAGCAACGTGTTCGATCGCGGCCGCCTGTCCGAAGGCGAGATCCTGCTGGTGCACGGCGGCGCCAGCGGCATCGGCACCACGGCGATCCAGTTGGCGCGCGCCATGGGCAACCGCGTGTTCGCCACGGTCGGCAGCGACGACCGCGCCCGTGCCGTCGAGGCACTGGGTGCTGAAAAAGGCATCAACTACAAAACCCAGGATTTCGTGAAGGAAGTCATGGACGCGACCGATGGGCGCGGCGTGGACGTCATCCTGGACATGGTGGCCGGCGACTACATCGCCCGCGACATGCAGTGCCTGGCCGATGACGGCCGCATCGTCATCATTGCGCAACTGGGCGGTTCGCGCGCCGACGTGGACACCTCGCAAGTCATGCGCCGCCGCCTGACCATCACGGGCTCCACCCTGCGTCCCCGTCCCGTCGCCTTCAAGGGCGCCATCGCCCGCGCCCTGCGCGAACAGGCTTGGCCCTTGCTGGAAAAAGGGGCCATCAAGCCCATCGTTCACGCCACCTTCCCGCTGGCCGAGGCCTCCAAGGCGCACGCCATGATGGAAGGCGGTGAAAACATCGGCAAAATCATCCTGACAATGTAAGAATCGCGCGGCGATCGGCGTATCGCCGCGCAACAGGATACAATCTTGGGTTTCGCCTGGAATTTTTTCCAGGCAGGCCCGTGGGCGGTTGCATCATTGCCCGGGGCTCACCCCCACTCTGACACCTGCCATGACTTCAGTCGACAATCGCGCCCGCCTCGTGCTGGGCAACTGGAAGATGCACGGCAACCTGGCCGAGAACGCCGCGTTGCTGACCGAGCTGCGCGCCGCGGATGCCGCGAGCCACTGCGAGATCGGCATCTGTGTTCCGTTTCCCTATCTGGCGCAAGCTGGCTCGGCCCTGACCGGAAGCAGCGTGTCGTGGGGCGCGCAAGACGTCAGCGCACACGAAAAAGGCGCCTACACCGGTGAAGTGTCCGGTGCAATGCTGAAAGAATTCGGTTGCCGCTGGGCATTGGCCGGCCACTCCGAGCGCCGCGTGCTGCACGGTGAAACCGACGAAATCGTTGCCGCCAAGGCGCAAGCCGCGCTGGCCGCAGGCCTGACCCCGGTGGTCTGCGTCGGTGAATCGCTGGCGGATCGCGAAGCGGGCAACACGCTGGCCGTCATCGAGCGCCAGTTGAAGCCCGTGCTGGCCCTGGGCGCCGAATCGGTGGCGCGCATGGTCCTGGCCTATGAGCCCGTCTGGGCCATCGGCACCGGCCGCACCGCCAGCCCGGAGCAAGCGCAGGAAGTTCACGGCGCCATCCGCGCCGCCCTGCGCACGCTGGGCGCGGCGCAAGTACAAGTTTTATACGGCGGTAGCGTCAAAGCTGCCAACGCCGCCAGTTTGTTCGCCATGACTGATATCGACGGGGCCCTGGTCGGCGGCGCGTCGCTAGTGGCTGAAGAATTTTTGCGTATTGCCGCCATCTAAGTTTCCGTTCCGGAGTCTGTAATGCCCTTGATGCTTAAACTTTTGCTGGCCGTCCAAGTACTTTCGGCGCTGGCTATCATCGTCCTGGTCCTGCTGCAGCAGGGCAAGGGTGCCGACATGGGGTCCGCTTTCGGTAGCGGCTCGTCCGGCAGCCTGTTCGGTGCCACTGGCGCTGCCAACTTCCTGTCGCGCGCCACGAAGTGGGCCGCCGTGGTCTTCTTTGCGTCCACCGCCGGCCTGGCCTACGTCAGCCACAAGGGCACCAGCGGCCCGGCCGTTGACTCCGGCGTGATGCAAAGCTTCCCGGCCGACCGCTCCGTGCCGCAAGTGCCGGGCGCAGCCCCCGCTGCTCCCGCAGCCGGTGGTTCTTCGGTTCCGGGTGCCGCTTCGGTTCCGGCGGCGCCTGCCGCGCCGGCCAAGCCCGATGCCTCGGTGCCCACTGCCCCGGCCGCTCCGGCCACCAAGCCGGCTGAAACGCCCGCCAAGTAAGATCGGGCAAGGTTGAAAAAGCCGGCGTGCGCGCCGGCTTTTTTATTTTGCGCCATTGGGATCGGAGCCCGAAATCTGCTTCATTCCGGGTTCTACTAAATCCATGCTAGAATGCTCGACTTTCTGGCCTTGCCTATCGGTAGGGTTACAGAAATCTGGTGAATGCCGACGTGGTGAAATTGGTAGACACGCTATCTTGAGGGGGTAGTGGCGAAAGCTGTGCGAGTTCGAGTCTCGCCGTCGGCACCAAGAATTCCTCGCAAAAAAGCCCGCTGAAACGCTACGTTTCAGCGGGCTTTTTGCTTTGCGTTTGCGTTTGCGTTTGCCTTTGGCCTTGGACACATGGCCATTGAATGCCTCAATGCAAGTTCCCGCCAAACGCCACCACCGCCACCACGAATGTCGTGAGCCCGACCGCCGCCAATCGATACGCCCGCTTCGCGGCATGCGCGTTGTTTCGGCTTAGCCCGATCAGCGTCGCCACCGTCGACCACAATCCCGTGAACGCCAGCAGCGACAGCGTGTACACCCAATCCGACAGGTCATAGCCGCCACCCCCAATCGATACAGGCGCCGACGTCCGTGGCCACAGCAACGCAATCAGTGTGCCGGCCACCACGGCAAAGACGGCAAGCCAGGCCAGAAATGCGCGGTCCTTCAGCATGGTTTCGATCCTAGGGTTTCAGTTAGGGGATGTAATGCGCACGCCCATGCACGCCAAAACAGTGATGCGGCACTGTTATAAAGGGCGTTGTAGATTCAACGGTAGGGCAAGCTTATGTCGATTCAACAGTTGATCCGTTGCGGTGCGGCAGCGTCGCTAATCGCGATGGGTGCAGGATGTTCCATGGTTGGCTTGGGAGACTCCCGCAGCAGCGAGTGCCAGTGGTATCGCAGCAGCTGCATGCACGAGGGCTCATACGACCCCGGCGAAGAAGACTACGCCGAAGAAGAGGCAAAGCGCTTGAACAAGCAGTCTTCCGATCGGCTGCGCCGCAGCTCGGGCAACTGAAGCAACTGAAGTAGCTGAAGTAGCTGAAGCGGCTGAAGTAGCTGAACCCGCCGAAGCCATTGAATCTCGCCCGCGCGGCAAGATTCAGGCTTCCAGGTAATGATTGCGCAAGACGTCGGCGTCTATCTTCAGCGCGTCTTTCAGATACCGGTCCATGCTGCCGTATTCCTGCTTGATGGCTTGCACCGACGCGTCCAGGTACGCGGGCGCCACTTCCAGCAGCGGCATCATCACGTCGTCCTTGATGCCGCTGGCGCCGGACTTTGCCAGGATGTCCTCAAAGAACCGGGCGTTGCAGTGATTCGATTCCAGATAATTCGACAGGATATCGTCCTGCGCCACGCCCAGCGCCGATAGCAGCAACAGCGATGCGAAGCCGGTGCGGTCCTTGCCCGCCGTGCAATGAAAGAGCAGGGTCTTGCCCGTCATCGCCGTGTTCATGAAACCGCCAAACGCGGCCTGGTAGCGCGACGGAAATTCTCGGTAGATCTCGACCATCATGGTCGTCGCGAATGCCGGGCTGGCGTCGCGCAGGCGCGGCAGCAGGGATGCCATGGCCATATTGCCGTCCAGCACGGGCGATGCAATCCAGTGAAAGCGTTGGCCGAAGTGCGCCTCGTCGTGGGCCTTTTCCGGTTCAGCGCGAAAGTCGATGACGGCTTCCAAACCCAGCGCGCCCAGCCGTTCCAGGTCGGCGGCGCTGGCGCGGCCCGGGTTGCCGCTGCGAAACAGTTTGCCCCGCCGCACGCGCCGGCCGTCGATCCCGGCCAGCCCGCCCAGGTCGCGCGCATTGTGCACGTTCTCAAGCTCCAGGCGGCGCTGCATGGCTTCGGGCGTTGGCATGAATGGGTCTTGCTGGCGCATGGGGGTCGGCATGGGTTCCTTCACGTGTAAACGGGTCGGTGGATCGTAGCACCACGGGCGCGCTCGCAGCGGCCATGCCGCCCTTGTGGGGGGGGCGCCGGCGCTCGTTTGGGCAATAGCCGCCCGGGCCTAAGCCCCCAGCTTGCCCAGCAATTCAATCAGCTGCCGCTTTTCCGCCGCACCCAGTTCCTGGCTGATCCGCGCGTCATGCGCCTGCACGGCCTCTGTAATGTCGGCCAGCACGGCGCGGCCGGCGTCGGTGGCTGCCAGGGAATAGGCGCGCTTATCGTGCTCGGCGTCCTGCCGTTCCACATAGCCCAGCGCCTGCAACTGGTTCACGATCTGCACGGCGCCCGACCGCGCAATGCCCTGGATGCGAGCCAGGTCCGTTAGTTTCAGGTGAGTATTCGCCGCAATCAATGTCAGCGCCGAAAACCGCTGGGGCGTGATGTCCCACGGCGCCAACGCGGCCAGGAAGTCCTCATAGATAACGATCTGCGCGCGTCGGATGGCGTAACCGACCAGACCGTCCAGTGCGCCGTACCGGACGCCGGGGACGTGGGGCTGAAACTGCTCGCCTCGCGCGCCGGGGCGGCGGGGGCGTTGGGATGCGGCTCGTGACATGGCGGTGGCGCGGGGCAGGGTCCTGGTGTCAGGGGGCTCAACACTAATGCAGTCATGCGCGCCGCGCTACCGGATTACGGGAAATCCCCGGTGCGGAATCGGCGGCAATTTTGTTATGTTGCATAACAAATAAGACCAGGAGTGGACATGCAAATCGTCATCGCCGGCGCCGGCATCGGCGGGCTGACGCTCGCGCTGATGCTGCATCGGCGCGGCATCGAATGCCGCGTATATGAAAGCGCCCAGGAACTGAGACCGCTGGGCGTGGGCATCAACCTGCTGCCGCACGCGGTCAGCGAGCTGGAACAGCTGGGCCTGATGCCCGCGCTGGCCGAGCGCGCCATCGAAACGTCGCAGCTGCACTACTACAACAAGTTCGGCCAGCCCATCTGGCGCGAGCCGCGTGGCGTTCAAGCGGGTTATCCGCTGCCGCAATTCTCGGTGCACCGGGGCGAATTCCAGATGCTGCTGGCGCAAGCGGTGCGAGACCGTTTGGGCAACGATGCCATTGTGACGGGCATGGCGCTGGAATCCGCCGAGCAGGACGCGGACGGCGCCACGGCAGTGTTCCGGCGGCGCGCGGACGGATCGTTGCACCGCGTGCGCGGCGATATCCTGGTGGGCGCCGACGGCATCCATTCCGCGTTGCGCCGCCAACTGCATCCGGTGGGCGACGAACCCCGCTTCTCTGGCCGCATGCTGTGGCGTGCGGTCACCGAGGCCCTGCCCTACCTGGACGGGCGCAGCATGTTCATGGCCGGTCATCAGGACCAGAAGTTCGTCTGCTACCCGATCTCTGAACCGCTGCGCCGCGAAGGGCGTTCGCTGATCAACTGGATTGCCGAACTTTCCGTGCCGGGCGCCGAACTGCCGGCCACCGACTGGAACCGCCAGGTGAACAAGTCGGTGTTTGCGGACAAGTTCGCCAACTGGCGCTGGGACTGGATCGACATTCCCGCGATCATCGACGGCGCAGAAGCCATCTACGAATTTCCCTTGGTGGACCGCGACCCGCTGCCGCGCTGGACGCGGGGGCGCGTGACGCTGTTGGGCGACGCCGCGCATCCCATGTACCCCATTGGTTCGAACGGATCGGCGCAAGCCATTCTGGACGCGCGCTGTCTGTCGGATTGGCTGGCGCAGGCGGCCGGCGGTCGCGTGCGCACGCCGGAAATCGCATTGTTGGAATATGAGGCCGAGCGCCTGCCGCGCACGGCCGGCATCGTGCTGCGCAACCGCTTGAATGGCCCCGAACAGGTCATGCAGATGGCCGAAGAACGCGCGCCGCAAGGTTTCACCGACATCCACGATGTGATGGCGCACGAGGAATTGGCGGCGGTATCGCTGCGCTACAAACAACTGGCGGGATTCGATCCCGCCGCCTTGAAGAAAAGCCGGGAAGCCACGCCATGAGCGCCATCGATGCATTGACCGACCCGGAAGCCCCCCGGCTCGAACACGTCACCACCGTTATCGTCCAGGTTGGCGCACCGCAGGAAGTGGGCGACACGCCGCAAGGCCGCCGCCGCGTCATCCCGATTTCGGGCGGCACCGCGCAAGGCCCACGCCTGACAGGCAAGGTGCTGCCGGGCGGCGCCGATTTTCAGGTGATCCGCTCGGCCACGTACACCGACATTCACGCGCGCTACGTCATCGAAACGCCCGAGGGCGATCGCGTCTACGTCGAGAACACCGGCATCCGCACCGGGCACGCGGACGACATCGCCCGGTTGGTGCGCGGCGAACCCGTGGACCCCGCCAGGATTTATTTCCGCAGCTATCCGCGCTTTGAAACGGCGGCGCCCGCACTGGGCTGGATGAACGAAAGCCTGTTCATCGGCACGGGCGCACGCTATCCCGACCGGGTCGAACTGCGCTTCTACCGCATTTGCTGAACCCGCGGCATCCGCCGTGGCATGACGATAAAAACGACTCGGAGACAACCATGACTTCAATGCTGTGCCGCCTGTTGGGCGGCTTCCTGCTGTGCGTGCCGCTTGCCGCGATGGCGCAATTTCCCAATGGGCCGGTGCGGCTGAACGTGGGGTTTCCGCCCGGCACCGGGCCCGACATCGTGGCGCGCACGCTGTCGCAACACATGGGGCCGTTGCTAGGCCAAAGCGTGGTCGTGGAAAACAAGGTGGGCGCGGGCGGGCAGATCGCCGCGCAGACCGTGGCGCGCAGCCCGGCCGATGGCCAGACGATTCTGCTGGGCGAAGTCGGCTCCATCAGCATCTCGCCCGCCACCTACCGCAACCTGAATTACGATCCGCCGCGCGATTTTGCGCCGATCTCTGAAGTGGTGCGCGCCGACTTCGTGCTGGTCGTGCCGGCCGATTCCCCGTATCAGGACCTGACGGCGTTTATCGACGGCGCGAAGAAGGCGTCCGATCGCATCAACTTCGCCACCTTCGGGGCGGGTACGCCGGGCCACTTTGGCGCCGAGTTGTTCGCGCGCGAAGCGGGCATGAAGATCGAGGCCATCCACTACCGCTCAACGGGCGACGCGGTGTCCGGCCTGGTGTCCGGCGCGGTGCAGGCCGCGTTCGTGACAACGGCGCTGGCCGTGCCGCAAGTGCAGGGCGGCAAGCTGCGTGCCTTGGCCATCACCGGCGCGCAACGCTCGCCCGCGCTGTCGGCGGTGCCGACCTTTGCCGAACGCAGCCTGCCCGCCGTGAACTTCGGCGCGTGGTTCGCGCTGTTCGCGCCCGCCGGCACGCCGGATGCGGTACTGGACCGCCTGCAAAAAGACAGCGCCGCTGCGCTGCGCCAGCCCGCTGCCGTACGCAGCCTGGCCGAGGCCGGCTTCGTGGTGGTGGGATCCGACCGCCCGACGCTGCAAGCGTTGTTGACCAGCGAATCCAAGCGCTGGAGCGATGTGGTGAAGGCCACGGGGTTCCGCGCCGACTGATCGTTGCCGGCCCTCCCGTTTGCCGGCGTCCACGTTGCCGGCATCCCGTTGCGGGCATCCCGTTGCGTGGCCGCAAGCCATCACGGCGCCATCAGCGCTTCGGCCCGATAGGCGTCGTGCAGCAATGTCATGAACGCGGGCGCGTCCGGCATCGCGGTGTCGCCGATACGCCTCACCGCGACGCCCGGCGTCCAGGAGTTCATCACGGCGGCCCCCGCCATGGCCGGCAGGTCGGCCAACGTCACGGGCTGCACACGCTGCGGTATCTGCCTGTCGCGCAGCTGCCGCTGCACGATGCCCATCGTCGTGCCGGTCAGCATTTGGGCATCGGGCCACACCACGGCCTGCCCATCCCAGAACGCAAGGTTCCAGATGGACGCCTCGCTCAAACGACCCTGCCGGTCGACGAAGGCTGCGTCGTCGGCGCCTTGCCGGGCCGCCTGCCGCAACAGATACGTCTTGGCGACTTCGCCCACATGCTTCACGGCCGGCAGCGTCCGCTCGTGCTGTATCGCCGCCAACGACAGGGGCCCGGCCGGGCCATTTGAAGGCGGCCCGGTCCGTACCAGGATGTCCAGCGGGGTATCGCCTTGGGCAACGGTGAATTCGCCGGCTGGGGAATAGACGGTGGCGACCAGGGATAAGTCCTCGGGGCTGGCGCGGATGGCTGAACGCAGCGCATCCACGATGGCGGTATCGGGCAACGCCCGCCCGAACATCGTCAGCGAGGCCGCGCGCAAACGTGCCAGGTGCAGGTCCAGGCCCCGGACCCGTCCGCCGCGTACCTGCATCGCGGTGAAGTGGGCGTAGCCGGCAAACGCCAGCGGGGCCAGGTCGGCGGCGGTGGCGGGCAGGCCGTTGCGCTGCGTGACATAGGGAAAACTTTCCAAGGCGGGCATGAAGGATATCCGGGCTGATCATCAAGTTTCGCCACTATCCTGCATTGCCATTACCAGGGGAAACGAGTTATTTTCACGCCATTATCAAATTTGGCTTGAAGATCATGAATCGCCTGCTGCCCGGCACCCGTGCTCTGCGTACCCTGGAAGCGGCAGCGCGTCACCTGAACTTCACGCGCGCTGCCGACGAACTTGGGCTGACGCCGGCAGCCGTCAGCTATCAAATCAAAGAGATCGAAGAACAACTGGGCGTGGTGCTATTCACGCGCACCAGCCGCAGCATTCAATTGACGCCTGCCGGCACGGTGCTGTTCGACGCCGCTGCCGACGCGTTGCACACGTTGCAGCAGGCGGTGTCCAAGGCGCGACGGCTGACGCGGGGCGATGCCCAACTGCGGCTGTCAGTGGGCGCGCGCTTTGCAACGCACTGGCTGTTGCCGCGCCTGCCTCAGTTTCAGGCCGAACACCCCGGCTTGGCATTGACGTTCGACATCAGCGATGCCGTGCGCGACTTTGCCGCTGACGATGTGGACGCGGCCATCCGATTCGGCGCGGGCGATTACCCCGGTGCGGTGTCCCATCGGCTGTTTCATACCGTCGTCGTTCCCGTGTGCAGCCCGGCGCTGTTGCAATCTGGCCGCCCGTTGGGTCGCCCGCAGGACTTGTTCAACCACACGTTGTGCTACGTAGACTGCCGGCCCGGCGGCATTGTCTGGCCGAACTGGCCGATGTGGATGGCGGCGGCGGGCGTTGATGGCTTCGACGATAGCCGTAGCGTCGCCTTCGCGGAATCCAGCCACGTGGTGCAAGCCGTGATGGATGGCGCGGCGGTGGGCTTGGTGGAATGGGAACTGGTCGAACGCGATGTGCAAGCCGGCCGCCTGGTCCGGCTGTTCGATGTTGGGGTTCGGGTGGCGCCGGAATACGCCTATCACCTGGTGTATCCGGCGGCCAGCGCGTCCGACCGCCGGGTATGCGCATTGCGGGATTGGATGCTGCGAACCGTCAGCGCCGCGGATGCCGTCAAACAGCACTATCAACCCGGCTCGTTCCACGAATAGAACAGTTTGTTCCGTCCAAAACCAGCCGTTTTGGTCGTGCTGCTAGTGCGCGTGTCACGGTTCGACCGTTAGAATTCGTTCCCATACCACCCCCTATCTACCAGTCGAAAGGTCAAGTCCCATGAGCAACGCTTATCTCGAGGCACTCAAGAAGCGCCGTACGCAGTATTCGCTGGGCCGTAATGTGTCGGCCTCCAAAGAAGAACTGGCCAGCCTGATCCAGGAAGCCATCAAGCACAGCCCTTCGTCGTTCAACTCGCAAAGCTCGCGCGCCGTCATCCTGTTTGGCGATGAAAGCGTGAAGCTGTGGGACCTGGCCATCGAAGAAGTGCGCAAGGTTGCGCCGGCCGAAGGTTTCGACAAGACCGAAGCCAAGCTCAAGAGCTTCGCCGCCGGCGTGGGCACCGTGCTGTTCTTCGAAGACCAGGACGTGGTGCGCAGCTTGCAGGAAAAATTCGCGCTGTATGCCGACAACTTCCCGGTGTGGTCCGAGCAGTCGGGCGGCATGGCTCAATTGTCCACCTGGGCAGCCCTGGCCAACGCCAACGTCGGCGCCAGCTTGCAGCATTACAACCCGCTGATCGACGGCGTGGTCGCGCGTGAATGGAACGTGCCGGCCTCGTGGAAGCTGCGCGCGCAAATGCCGTTCGGCTCCAACGAGAACGGTTTTGGCGACAAGCCTTTCATGGACGATGCCGAGCGTTTCCGCGTGGTTGGCTGAATGCCCTGACGTGACGCAGGCGCCGGTGGCCTGATCAAAAACGCCATGCAAGCCCGCACTTCCGACACAGGAAGGGCGGGCTTTTTCATGGGCCGGCGCAAATTGTCGACAAGTGCATAATGGTCGTTTGTCCGGCCCGACTCCTTTGGGCCGGCAGCGCTGCCGCGCGGCAGCAAGCGCGCTTGAAGGAGAGATGCCGTATGGATCCGATACTTGCCGGGCTGTCCAGATCCTTGCCCCAAGCCAAAACGGTCGAGCAACTGACCCGCCCCTTGCTGGACATGTTGGGCAGCGTGACGGGATTGGAATCCACGTACCTGACCGAGATCGATCTGAAGGCCGATTTGCAGCATGTGCGCTACGCCCGCAACGTGGGCGATTTGCAGATTCCCGAAGGCTTGTCCGTGCCATGGTCGGACACGCTGTGCAAGCGCGCCCTGGAAGACGGGCGCATGTGCACCAGCGACGTGGCCAATTGCTGGCCGGATTCCGAAGCCGCGCGCCAGCTGGGCATCCAGACCTACGTCAGCGCGCCGGTGCGTACCGACGAAGGCCAGCTGTTGGGCACGCTGTGCGCCGCCAGCGCGCGCCAATTGCAGTTGGCGCCGCAGGCCGAGTCCGTGTTGAAGCTGTTCTCGAATGTGATTGCCAACTTCCTGCAACGCGAAATGTTGATGGAACAACTGCACTCGGCCAACGTCCAGCTGATGTCCTACGCGATGACGGACCCGCTGACGGGCCTGCCGAATCGCCGTGCCCTGTACGAAGAGCTGGAACGTCTGGAGCAGCGTGCGCTGCGCGAAGGCGGCAGCGTGTTGGTGGGCGTGATCGACCTGGATGGTTTCAAGGGCATCAACGATACGTACGGCCATCAGCAAGGGGATGTGTTCTTGCAGGAGATCGCACGCCGCGTCGCCGCCGCCTTGCGCACGTCCGACATGCTGGGCCGCATCGGTGGCGACGAATTCGTGCTGGTGGGGCCAGGCCCCGAGCTGGATCGCATGGACGCCACGGCGGGCGCCGCCGCGCAACGGGGTGACGCCATGGAAGCCGCGCGGTCGCTGGAAGAACGCGCCACGGCGGCCACGGCAGGGCGCTACCAGCTAGGCGATGCCGTGGTGTCTTACGAAGGAGCCAGCGTGGGTGTGGTGGCCGTGGACCCGCGCGGCCTGGATGCCGAAGCGGCGGTTCGCCTGGCCGATGCGCGCATGTACGAGATCAAGCGCGCGCGCAAAGGGGCGCGCACGATCCATTAAGCATCACCGATACGCCCGCTCGGCCGCCGACCACTTCAACGTCTTGCGCCACTTGCCGCCTTGTTGGCGCAGTTGCAGGTCAAAGTAGCCGTCGGTTTTCTCGGGCAGCACAATCAGGAGGTTGCTGGCGTCGGACATGTCGTGATCGCGCGTGCCGTCGGGATGCCAGTCGCCCGCGATGGACTTGAAGAAGGACATGGGCTGCGCGAACACCACGCGCAGCGTGGGGCCGTCGATGTGAAACAGGTACAGGGCCTCGAAGTTGGCGCCGCCGCCTGAATAGCCTTCGCTCCATCCGGCGCGCACGCCGAAGGCCACGGCGCCGGGGGCGATCTTGTAGGCGGCCAGATCGAAGCGTTTCCATTCGGTGGGCACCGACAGCAACGGCGCGTTGGCGTCTTCCGATGCCACGTCCTGGGGCAGGTCGATATCGGTATCGCGCCAGTCGGTGGGTGTCTTGACCGGGCCGTTGGTGCGCGCCAGCAGCGTGGGGGCGGCGCCCGGCGTCGTGCCGAACACGCCAAACCAGACGCCGTTCTTGTCGTCGTCGCTGGACAGGTCGGCGCATTCGCCGCCACCGTATTTGATCAGCTGCGCCGCGCGTTCGGGCGTGGACGCCAGGCAGACCATTGCGACAAACGTGCCCGGGCGCTGCCCCCACGGCTTTGCGCCGGCGACCAGCAGCCGCTTGGGATCCTGGCCCGGGGCCAGTTGCTGCACCAGGAATTCACGCGTGAAGCCGTCGGGCAGCGCAACGCCCAACCCGTCCGGTTGGGGCGCGCCGCTCATCTGGCTGTCGTACATCCGGCGGGCGTCTTCCGTCTGGATGGCGCCGCGCGCCTTGTCCAGCGACGGCACCGTCGTGTCTGCCCATGCTTGCGGCACATATGACGCGCAGGCCAACAGGGGGGGCAACAGTAGCGAGGCGAATCGGATGCGCATGGGTAAGGGAAGCGTGTTAGGGGTTGAGGAAGCCGGCGCAGGATAGCGCGGGTGCACGTTTCAGAACGTTGAACTCTGTTTCTATTCTGTAAGTTGATTTCATGCAGAATGGCACGCCGGGTGTCCGGCGCCACGCTGGCCCCGCCGGCTTACGCAAAGAGAGAAGACGCAATGACATTGGCACGTTTCACACTGAACGCGGTGAAGGGCGTTTTTCTGGCCGGCGTGTTCGCGCTGTCCGCACCGGCGATGGCCATCAATTGCGCCAAGGCGGCTACCGCCGTCGAAAAGCTGATCTGCGCCGACAAGGCCACCGTCGCGGCCGATGCGAACTTGAATCGCGCTTACCAGGCGATCTTGAAGCAGGCGCCCGACGACAGCATCCGCGCGATGCTGGTCGCAAGCCAGAAGCGGTGGCTGGCCGCGCGCGATCGTGCGCTGGACCGCTTGCTGGGCGACCCGGACACCGTGCCCGATGACAAGACCGCCGGCGAGATTGCGCGCGAGCTGATCGAGAACCGCAGCGCGCAGTTCAAGGAAACCGGCAAAGGCGCCACCACGCCCACGATCATTAGCAGGGCGGTTCAGCAGCAGAAGTTTCAATCGCAATTCACGGGCGGCGCGTTCGCCGGCTATTGGACGACTTGCGACGTGCTGCCGCACGATTATGTCGACTACGAGTGCTTTGCGATTCGTCATTACCAGAACAACGACCGCGTGTGCACGGTGGACGAATCCTGGGCGTCGGGCGCCGTCTACACCAAGCGCTACGTCGCCAACGTGGTTGACGGCAAACCGCGCGTCATCGCGTCGTGCTCGTTCAATAGCGCCGACGAAGCCTGCGCGACCGTCGCGGACACCAAGGCGAACTGGAACCGGCATCCCGAGGCGCCCCAGTACGTGTATGCCGACACGCCGCTGCCCAAGCTGGATGGCGAGATCGATGCGTCGGACGATGCAGAATGGGTGCAGGCCTGCCTGACCGACCCGGCGTATCCGCCGGCGCAATAGCCAGGCGGCGGGGGCTGGCATGGCGCACGCATGGGGTCCTCGGGCCTCATGCCATCGATATTCAAACCGATACGCAAAACTTGCTGTTTCCCGAGGGCAGAGGCGCCATCGCGTCTTAAAATCCGGCATTGCAGATTTTCGCTGCCGGCATCGGCCCGCGCGGAACGAACCGAGAGATATCGATGGATAAGCGACAAGACCTGGAACCCCCGGCGATCCAGGAGGGCGCGGCCCAGACCGGCGCGGCCCAGACCGGCGTGGAGCAAACCCGCGCGTTGCTGATCGACGTGGTGCATGCTGACCTGGTGCATGCCACGGCGTCTGGCGCGCGGGATGCCATCGACGCCATCGCCATCGACATCGAAGCTGACCCTACGCTGGGCTACGCCTCGATTCAGAACGCGGTGCCCATCGTGCGTACGTTGCGCCTGACGAACCGTTCCGAGCACACATTCGAGAACATCGAGGTGCGGCTGCGCTGCAACCCCGCCTTTGCCCAACCCGTAACGCTGCGCTTTGACGTGCTGGTGCCGGGAGAAATTCGCCGTATTTCCCCGCTGGACCTGACGCCTGACCACAGCTACGTGGCCGGTCTGCAAGAGGCCGTGCGCGCCAGTATTGACGTGGTGGTGCAGTCAGGCTCGCAGGAACTGGGTCGGGCCTCGCAACCGATATCCGTGTTGGCGTATGACCAATGGGCCGGCACGCGCGCCTTGCCGGAATTGCTGGCGGCGTTTTCCATGCCGAACAATCCGGCCGTGGATGGGCTGATCGGCAAGGCGTCCAAGCTTCTGCGCGCGCAGTACGCCGACCTGCAAATGAACGGCTACCAGTCCAAAAGCCGCGACGTCGTCTGGAAGCAGGTGTCCGCCATCTACAGCACACTGGCTGCGGAATCGCTGCACTATGCCGAACCGCCCGCCTCGTTCGGCGTGGACGGGCAGAAAATTCGCACACCGGATCGCATCATGGACGCGCGGGTGGCAACGTGCCTGGACCTGGCGATGCTGTTCTCGTCCTGCCTGGAGCAGGCGGGATTGCGTCCGGTGATTCTGATGAAAGACGGGCACGCCTGGGTGGGCGTGTGGCTGCATCAAGCGTGCTTTGCAGACCCGCTGACCGATGACGTGCAGGCGGTAAGAAAGCGCGTGGACAGCGGCGAATTCCTGGTCTTCGAAACCACCGGCATCGCGCAGCATCCCAACTTCCGGCCGTCGTTGCGGCGCGCGTTGGAGCAGGGCGCGACGCATCTGCGCGAAGAAAATACCTTCCGCTACGCCATCGACGTGCATCGCGCGCGCGAATTGCAAATCAAACCGCTGCCTTCGCGCGGGGTGTCGGTGGCGCCCACGGACGCCGACGACACCGAACTCCCTGCCGCCATCGAGCCCACGCCCGAACTGCCGCCGCTGGACCCGGAATTCGTGATCAGCCTGGAGCCCGCCGATGACACGCCGGAAGGCCGGCTGGCCAAGTGGAAGTCGCGCCTGCTGGACCTGACGCTGCGCAATCGGCTGCTGAACTTCAAGCTGACCAAATCCACCTTGCCGCTTGTTGTGCCGGACCTGGCAAAACTGGAAGACGCCATTGCCGACGGCAGCGAATTCCGTATTCGTCCGCTGCCCGCCGCGCTGATGGACGGCAGCGACCCGCGCGTGGCCGAGGTGCATGTGGGCCGGGGCGGGCGCGCGCCGCTGGACGACATGGCGCTGGACGCGCTGGGCAACAAGGAACTGATCGCACGCGTTACGCAGGAAGCGCTGGACGCCAACCTGCTGACCATCTTCGGCGCGGCGCGCATCGGCCTGGAAGAGGGCGGCGCCAACACGCTGTACCTGGCGATGGGCATGCTGCGCTGGACGGAAAGCCCCGGCGCGGAAAGCGCGCATCTGGCGCCGCTGATCCTGGTGCCGGTCTCGCTGCAACGGCAGTCGGTGCGCAGCGGCTTTCGCCTGGTTCGCCACGACGACGAGACCATCATCAACCCCACGTTGCTGCAAATGCTGCGCAACAACTACGAGCTGCGCATTCCGGGGCTGGACGTTTTGCCCGCGGACGACAAGGGCGTGGACGTGGCCCGGGTGTTGCAGGCGTTCCGCTTGGCCGTGCGGGAAATCGCGGGGTGGGAGGTACTGGAACAGGTGCATCTGGGCATTTTTTCGTTCACCAAGTACCTGATGTGGAAGGACTTGCAGGACCGCACCGAGCAGTTGAAAGCCAACCGCGTCGTCAAGCATCTGATTGACCACCCCGGTCAGGCGTTTGCCAAAGAGCCTTTGGATCAGCGCTTTGACCGCCTGGACGACAGCTATCGGCCCCAAGACCTGCTGACCCCGCTGCTATCCGATTCGTCGCAACTGAAAGCGATTTGTGCGGTGGACGCGGGCCGCGACCTGGTGTTGGAAGGGCCGCCCGGCACGGGCAAGAGCCAGACCATCACGAACCTGATCGCGCATCTGCTGGCGCGCGGCAAGACGGTGCTGTTCGTCTCGGAAAAGATGGCCGCGCTGGAAGTGGTGCATCGCCGTTTGGCCAATATCGGGCTGGGCCCGTTCTGCCTGGAACTGCATTCATCCAAGGCGCGTAAAGCCGAGGTGTTGCAACAGCTGGGGCGTGCGTTGGATCACAGCGGGCAACGCACCAGCGACGATTGGGCGCGCGAGGCCGAACGCGTGAGCGTGCTGCGCCAGGACTTGAACGGGCTGGTCGACGCGCTGCATCACGCGCATGCCAACGGCCTGACGGTTTATGACGCCATTGGCACCTGCATTCAGAATGCGGGCAAGGAGCCGTCGCCGATGTTCTGGGCCGACGCGCAGGCGCATCAATACCAAGACCTTGCGCAGCTGCGCGAGACCGCGCGCCGCATGTCGACCTTGTCCAAGGAGCTTGGCGTGCTGCATGGCCATCCGCTGGCGCATATCGGCATGGCCGAATGGAGCCCCAGCTGGCAAGACGCGTTGCTGGCTGCGGCGCATGCGCTGGAGCAGGCGGTGGCAGGCTTGCAGACGCAGGCGGCCACCGTGGGCGATGGGTTGGGTGTGCCGGCGCAGGGTTTGAGCCTGAACGCCTACGCGCGTCTGGATACGCTGGCTGACGTGCTGCTCGCCGCACCGCAGGTGCCCGCCGGCTTGGCCACGCAGGCGCACGACCCCGGCGCGCGCTTCCAGGTGCAGGCGTTGGTGCGTCACGGGCAGGCGCGCAACGCGCATTGGGAACAGGTGGGCGCGCAATGGGCCGCGCGGTTGGCCGAGCTGGACGCCAATACGCTCAAGGCCGAGTGGCTGTCTGCCTGCTCGGCATGGTGGCCGAAGTCTGTCTTCGCCAAGGGCGGTATCCGCAAGCGGCTGGCGGGCTATCGCACGGACAGCCAGCGGCCGGACGAGGGGTCGATTACCGCCATGCTGGCGCCCTTGGCGCTGGTGAACATCGAAGACCGCGAGCTGGCTGCGTTGAAGGCGGACGCGCAGCGCTTGCTGCAAGACCGCTACACGGGACTGGCCACGGATTGGGAGCAGGTGCAGCGGCATGAGCAATGGGCCGAACGCTTTGCCGATGCGGTCACGCAGGCGGCGGGCGACCCGGTTTCCGCAGCGGACCTGCGCACCCGGCTCCAAGCACTGGTGGGCGAAAACCGCGCCTTGCTGCAACCTGGGGCACCGTTGGGCAAGGCTTTGCTGGGCTATCGGGATGCGTGGCGCGGTCTGCAAGACTGCTTGGCGCAAGTGGACGCGCTGGCCAAACCGCCCGAAGCACTGGTGGGCGAGCCGGAGGCTAATGGCGCGCTTGAACGCATCCTGGGTGTGCTGGCGGGCTGGCGTCACAACAAACAATTGCTGATGCCGTGGTGCGTGTGGCGTCAGGCGCGCGAGCAGGCCATTGCGATGCAGCTGCAAGGCTTGGTCGCATCGCTTGAGCAGGGCCGCGTGCCGCTGGAGCAGGTCGAAGCGCATTTTGAATTCAGTTATCGCAACTGGTGGGTAAAGAAGGTCATTGACCATACGCCCGTGCTGCGCGCGTTTTCCAGTGCCGACCACGAGCGCAAGATCCGAGAATTCCGCGACGCCGACGACCGCTTCCAGAAGCTGACGTCTGCCTACATCGCCGCCGTGCTGGCTGCCAAAGTGCCCGATGGCAACGGCGTGCTGGTCAGCCCGGATAGCGAGCTTGGCCTACTGCGCCGCGAACTGCAAAAAAAGACGCGCCACGTGCCCGTGCGCCAGTTGATGCAGCGCTTGCCGTCGCTGCTGCCCAAGCTCAAGCCCTGCCTGCTGATGTCGCCGTTATCGGTGGCGCAGTATCTGGACGCCGGGCATTCGCAGTTTGATGTCGTGGTGTTTGACGAGGCCTCGCAGATTCCGGTGTGGGATTCGGTGGGCGCCATCGCGCGTGGTCAGCAAGTGGTGGTGGTGGGCGACACCAAGCAGTTGCCGCCCACCAGCTTCTTCAGCAAGTCCACGCCCGAAGACGACGGCGCGGGGGATGACGGACAGGTCGAAGACCTGGAAAGCATTCTGGACGAATGCCTGGGCGCCGACATGAACCGCCTGCGTTTGCAGTGGCATTACCGCAGCAAGCATGAAAGCCTGATCACGTTCAGCAACGTGACCTATTATGACTCGCAGCTGATCACCTTCCCGTCGCCCGTGACGGATGACGTGGCCGTGCGTCTGGAAAAGGTTGCGGGCATTTACGACCGGGGCGGTAGCCGCACCAATCGCCTCGAAGCCGAAGCCATCGTGCAGGGCATCGAGCAGCACTATCTGGACGAGTCGCGCCGCCGCCAGACATTGGGCGTTGTGACCTTCAACCAGCCGCAGCAAGCCCTGATCGAAACGCTGCTGGACGCCCGCCGCCGCGCCAATGCCGAACTGGACAAGGCGATTTCGGCGCAATCCCGCGAGCCGCTTTTCATCAAGAATCTGGAGAACGTGCAGGGCGACGAGCGTGACGTCATTTATTTCTCGATCACCTTCGGCCCGGATGCCGCCGGCAAGATGACGATGAACTTCGGACCACTGAACGGCGAAGGCGGACACCGCCGCCTGAACGTGGCCATTTCCCGCGCGCGCGAAGGCGTGGTGATCTACAGCACGCTGATGCCGGAACAGATCGACCTGTCGCGGGTGCGCGCCACGGGCGTGCGCGACTTGAAGCATTACCTGGAATTTGCGCTGAAAGGGCCGCGCGCCTTGGTCGAGCAGTCGCTGCCGACCGGCCGCGAACCGGACAGCCCATTTGAAACGCAAGTCATCAAGGTGCTGCGCGATCATGGCTGGGTGGTGCATCCGCAGGTGGGCTGCTCGGGCTACCGCATTGACATGGGCGTGGTGGACCCGCGCGCGCCTGGCCGCTATCTGATGGGTATCGAGTGCGACGGCCGCGCGTACCACTCGGGCGCCACCGCGCGCGATCGCGATCGCTTGCGGCAGGTGGTGCTTGAAGGGCTGGGCTGGACGCTGCATCGGGTGTGGTCCACCGATTGGTGGATCAACCCCGAACGCGAAGTCGAGAAGATCCTGGCCCGCTTGAACGCGGAACTGGAACGCACGGTGCAGGATGAATCGCCCGTCGAATTTGTGATCACCACAGAAGAAGGCGATACCGCCTGGCCGTCGGCAGACGGCGTGACCGCGCATGGGGTTGCACCCTATCGCGTGGCGGATTTGAGCACGGCCCCGGAGGGCGCTGACGCGTTCTACAACCGCGCCAACAACGCGCTGCTGGCGGAACAATTACGCCTGGTGATCGACACGGAAGGCCCCATCGCCGAGACGGTGCTGCACCGTAAAGTGGCTCGCGCGTGGGGCCTGGAGCGCACGGGCGTTCGGATCATTGAACGGTTGCGCACGTTGACGCCAATGGACGTGGGTCAGACAGACGAAGGCGAGGCCACCTTCTATTGGCCCGCCGGCGTCACCCCCGAAACCTGGAGCGGCTTTCGCGGCGCAAGCGACGACGACGCCACGCGCCGCCGCGTGGACGATGTCTGCGTTCAAGAACTGGCGAATGGCGTCCTGCACGTACTGGCGATGACCGGCAACGCGCCGAAAGCGGATGTGATCAAGTCCGTGTGCCGGCTGCTGGGCATGTCGCGTACCTTGGCCGATGCGGAAGCACGCATCGGACACGCGATAGCGGGGTTGGCGCAACGGGGCGTGGTGCGGGAGGAAATGGGGATGTTGCAGGTGGGGTAGGAGGGCATGAAACCCTATCGCCGGGACGTAAGGTGTCAGTCTGTAATCACCGGGGCGAGATGGCGGGGTTAGTGACCCGGATGTGTTAGTCCTTCGACCTCCGTATGAAAGCACTGCCCCTCAGGCGGGCAAATAGCGGGTCCGCCAATCCCATCCCTCAGCAAGATTTTGAAACCCTCTGCCCGGCGCTTCGCCAGACCCGTCCACATCACGGACGTAGAATGCCGCTTTGCTTTAAGTGCCATTCGGCTTCCAGGAACGAACCATGAAAAAAATAATTCTTCTTGCGTCCGCATGCGCCGCGCTGCTTTCCGCTTGCGCTCCGGTTTCCTCTCCCAGCGTAGGATCCTCTTCCATGCCCGACACCACTGCCGCCTCGCCCGCCAGCCAGCTGACCTTGCCCGCGTATTACTGGCGCCTGGTTTCTGCCACCGATGCATCCGGCAAGTCGATTCCGACGTTGCAGCCGGGCGTTGAGCATCAGCTGCGCCTGGCCTTCACGAACGATGCGTTGAATATCCGGGGCGGTTGCAATACGCAATTTGGCGGTTACCGCTACCAGAACGGCGTGTTGACGGTGGATAACCTGGCGTCCACGATGAAGGCGTGCGAGCAGAGCTTGATGCAGCTGGATGCCGAGATCAATGCGCGCCTGAAAGGCGATCTGCGGGCCACGCTGTCGGGCGACACGCACGAGCCCGCGCTGGAACTGGTGGGTAAGGACGGCACCGTGCTGAAGTTTGTTGGCGAACCCACGCCCGAAACGCTGTACGGCAGCGCCGGCCAGATCATGTTCCTGGAAGTGGCCGCGAAAAAGGCCGAATGCAGCCACCCCATGATTCCCGATTACCAGTGCCTGATGGTGCGCGAGCGCCGCTACAACGAAGCGGGCGTGCAGCAGCCGACGCAGGATAAATGGCATCCGCTTTATCAATCCATCGAAGGGTTCAAGCACCAGGAAGGCGTGCGTACCGTGTTGCGCGTCAAGCGCTACGACTGGAAGAACCCGCCGGCGGACGCGCCGTCCAAGGTGTATGTGCTGGATATGGTGGTGGAGCAGGACGCGTCGAAAAAGTAGTCGCGAGTAGTCGCGGTTACTGCAACAAAAACGCCAAGCAAAACGCCAAGAAAAACCCCAACCAAAACCCCAAAAAAAATGCCGGGCCCCAAGCGACCCGGCATTTTTTTGTGGCCCGCCCGTCAGTTCCCCGACGGCTTGAGCGTCAGCGTATCGGCGCGTTCGCTATCCACCTTGGCGCGGCTGAACGCCATGGGGAAGTACTCGCCGGTTGCCCAGCCCTTGAGCAAGTCCTGGTAATGCGGGCTGCGTGGGTCAGCGGACTGGCCCGGCACGTTCTGCACGCGTGAGTTATCCCAGTTGGCCACGTCGATCACCTGCCGATACGACGACCCGCTGATCTGCCGGAAATCGCTCTTGCGGAACGTCGCCCGATGCACCGTGTCGTTGTCGCCGCCCACCGGATAGCGCGGGGTGCCCCAGGCCTTGGCGGTGTCCGGCGGCAGCAGGCTGGCCAGGCTGTGTTCGAACTGGATGTGATGCAGTTTGCCCCACTGCCACTGGGTGGAATCCGGCCCGAGCTTGGCGCGCAGTTTCTGTACGCCATCGTTCAGCGCTTGCAGCAACAGCGCGTCGCGGCCCCGATCCGGCGGCGTGCCAAAGGCGGCATCCGGCGTGGCCAGCTTTTCCAGCGTCTTGCGGGTGGACAAGTCACCGAACGCCGCGCGGCCATTCGCGGGCACGTAAAGGTCGGACACCCGCTTGACGACCTCGGGCAGCCAGAACGCGTAGACCGTGGCGGCGCGCGAATCGGTGTCCATCCGGTAATCCCAATCCTTCAACAGGCCCAGCGCGTCGTTCAGCGCCGGGTCGGCGGAATTCAGCGCCTTGGCATAGCCGCCCAGCGTGCGCGCGGGTATCGACAGGTTGTCGTACTGCAAGTCCTGGGATTGCTGCACCGTCAGCCGGCTGCCATCGGCCAGCACTTCGCGGATCCGCTGGACGCGATAAGGTTCGGCCCAGGTGCGCGCCGACATGTCCTTGTAGACGTAGTCCGCCGGCAGGTTGTATTCGTTGGCGGTCGCAACATAGCCTTCCGGCGGGTTGTACGCGCGGGGCAGGGCGCTGCCGGGCAAGACGCCGCGCCATTCGAAATCGCCATTGCCGGGCACGGGCAACATGCCCGACCAGTCGTTGCGCGGGCGTATCGGCGCGATGCTGCCGCCGAACCAGCCGATGTTGCCGTCCACGTCCGCGTACACCATGTTTTCGCTGGGCGTGTAGTGCTTTTCCATGCCGGCCACGAATTCATTCCAGTTCTGCGCCTGGTTCAGGCGCAGGCTGGCCAGGTAGGCCGCCGTGCCCGGAAATTCAAGATAGGCGGCGCGCAGTGCGTATGCCTTGTGGCGTACGGGGTCTTCGTGAATCACCGGACCGTGACGCGTGAATTTCAGCTGGCGCACCGCCGCCGCCTGGCCGCGCACGGGAATGGATTCGTCCATCTGCCGCATTTTTTCCCAGCCGCCCCGATAGCGGTATTCGTTGGGATTGGCGGGGTTGGTGTCATAGACGTACAGGTCTTCTTCGTCGCCGAAGGCGAAGATCGTCAAGCCGAACGCGATGCGGTCGTTATGGCCCATCGACACGCCCGGCAACGACGGTTCGCCGGCGCCGATCACGTTCCAGCCCGGCGCGTTCAAGTGCACCATGTAACGCAACGACGGCATCGTGATCGACCGGTGGGGGTCGCCGGCCAATATGGGTTTGCCGGTGTCGGTATGCTGCCCGCCGATGGTCCAGTTGTTGCTTTCGTATCGCGTGGCCATCGGATCAAAGTTCGGATCCAGCGACGCCAGCTTGCCTTCGGACAGCGCGCTGGCAAGCGCTTCGCGCTTGTCCAGCGCCAGCGGGCTTTGGGGGAAGTCCGCCGCGACAAACTTCTGGCCATTGCGCGCCAGCGTGTAGTTCGCCAGGACGGACTTGTCGATCTGGCGCACGTCCAGGCCAGCCGGCACTTGCAACGCCAAAGGCGGCTCGAAGGTGCTCAGGCCTTGCACGGCGTTCAGGCCCAGCCCGGCGACTTGCTGCGCCATCTTCACTTCTTCATTCAGGTTGCGCGTCAGCCCGTAAATGCGGATCAGCGAGGTCTCGGGGCGCCAATAGCCGGGCAGTGTGCCGGTCAGCTTGAACTCGGGCGGCAACTGGTCGGGGTTGGCCTTCACCCAATCCACGTAGGCGTTGATGCCGGCGGCAAACGCAGTAAGGATCGCCTGGCCCTCGGGGTGATAGCTGGCGAATTCGGCCTGCATGTCGCCTCGGAACAGGAACAGGCGCGCGGCGCGGTCCTGTTCGACGAAGCGCGGCCCGAATTGCTCGGCCATCTTGCCTTCGCCTTGCCGGCGCCACAGGTCCAGCTGCCAGAGCCGGTCGCGCGCGGCGGAAAAACCTTGCGCGAAGAACAGGTCATTCTGGTTCTGTGCATAGATGTGGGACACGCCATGGCGGTCCCGCACGATTTCCACGGGCTGGCTCAGCCCGGCCATGTTGATGGTGTCCTTCTTGCCGGTTGACGCGCACCCCGCCGTCAAGGCAATCAGCCCGCTCGCCAGCAGTGCGGCGATCCTGCGATTAAACAAACGCATGGCTCCTCCTCCAGGTTTATTGCTTTTTTATGCCTGTGGGCCCCGGGGCCTCCTGCCGCCGGGTCAACCGCGCAAGCAACTGCTAGAACTAAAGCAGTTAACGCGGCAAAGCTGTTTTATTTGTTGAGTTTTGGGATGGCTTGTAACGCCGTGGTCGGTTGGCACGCCGATCGAATCTGATGGATACATGTGTGGGCGGCAAAACACAGGGTGAGCGGACCGGTGAATGGGTCCGACAACCGGGGCATATCTCTGTTCGACGCCAAAACCGCTACGCACAATGGCCGCATCAACACAGCCAAGCCGGTATGAGCCGGTGGCAAGGAGACCTGATGCAGCCCAACTTTCTGCTATTCATCACCGACCAGCAACGTGCGGACCACGTGGGCAGTTACGGCAACGCCGTGCTGCGCACCCCGGCGCTGGACGCCCTGGCTAGGCAGGGGTGGTCCGCCGACCGCTTCTATGTCGCCTCGCCGATCTGCATGCCCAACCGCGCGACCCTGATGACGGGCCGCATGCCGTCGGTGCACGGCGTGCGCCACAACGGCATCGCGCTATCGCAGCGCGCAACGACTTTTGTGGATCGGCTGCGCGACGCGGGCTATTCCACGGCGCTGATCGGTAAATCGCATTTGCAGAACATGACGGGCATTGGTCCCGCATGGCCACCGGCAGGCGCCGCCGCGTCGCAAGGCGAGGCCTGGCGGCTTGACCGCGGTGACTACGATCAAGAGTGGGCGCCCAAATGGCGAGCCGATCCCGGCCACGAAGTGCAGACGCCGTTCTACGGCTTTGATTACGTGCGACTGGCGCTGGACCACGGCGATCAGATCGGCGGCCATTACGCACGCTGGCTTGCCCAGCAGCATCCCGAGGCGCGGCGGCAGTGGGGGCCCGAGCATGCGCTGCCCACACCGGACTTTGTGCTGACGCAACACCGGCAGGCGTGGCGCACGCGCGTCCCCGAAGAATGCTCGTCCACCGCCTACATCGGTGATCAAACCATTGCGCAACTGCGGCGGCTGGCGGGCGGCCGTGCACCTTTCTTCATCCAATGCTCGTTTCCCGATCCGCATCACCCGTACACGCCGCCGGGCACGTACTGGGACCAATATCGGCCGGAAGACGTAACGCTGCCGGTATCGTTTCACGCCAGCCGGGCCGTCCACCACCACCCGCCGCCGCATGTGGCGTGGCTGTATCGGCAGCGCGATCTGAACATGGCGGTCAAGCACACGCCGGCCGTGTTCGCCTGCACCGAGCGCGAGGCGCGTGAAGCCATCGCGCTGAACTACGGGTCCATCAGCCATATCGATGCCACGATCGGCCGGGTCATGCAGGCGCTGCGCGAGACGGGGCTGGACGACAACACCGTGGTCATCTTCACCAGCGACCACGGAGACTTCTTCGGCGATCACCAACTCCTGTTCAAGGGCCCTATCCATTACCAAGGGCTGATTCGCACCCCCTTCATCTGGCGCGACCCGCAGGCCGCGCCCGCCGCCCCGCGCAGCCAGGCGCTATGCGCCACGCCCGATATCGCCGCCACCGTGCTGGCCCGCGTGGGGCTGCCGCCCTACAACGGCCTGCAAGGCCAGTCCCTGCTGCCGCTGATGTCGGCTGCGGTCGACACGCTGCGCGACGCCGTGCTGATCGAAGAAGAAGGTCAGCGCACGATGTTCGGTTTTCCGGGGCGCACGCGGATGCGCACGCTGCAAACGGCCCGCTATCGCCTCAGCGTGTATGCCGACGCGGACTGGGGCGAACTGTACGACCTGCACGAAGACCCGCACGAGCTTCGCAATCTGTGGCACGACCCCGCCGCCGAGGCGCGGCGCGGCGAACTGCTGATTGCGCTGTCGCAAACAATGATCCGCCTTGCGGAAACCAGCCCCCACCCCACGGCCATTGCCTGAAGCATGACCAAAGGCGGTGGCCAGCCGGCCGCCGCCACACCGGAGAGCAACATGAGTCACCCGTTCAAGCGCTTGTGGTTTGTCGCAGTCTCGTCTCTTGCAGCCCGTGTTGTCGCCTTGCTTGTCGCGGCAATGCTTGTTGCAGCCCCTGGGTCAACGGCCTGGGCCGCCCCGGCCGACTACCCGTCCCGGCCCATCCGGCTCATCGTCAATTCCTCGCCCGCCGGGCCGTTGGACATCGGCGCCCGTGCCATCGCGATGCACGCCGGCAAACTGATGGGCCAGACGATCATTGTCGAAAACCGCCCCGGCGCGTCCGGTAACGTCGGCGCAAAGGCGGTGGCCAATGCCGCGCCCGATGGCTACACGCTGTTGATGACGCTGGACACCTTGATGACCGTCAATCCGCACGTTTTCAAGGACGCCGGCGCGACCTACTTGCGGCTGCTTGAGCCGCTGAGCATCGCCGGCAGCTTCGGCCTGGCGCTGACGGTGCGGCCCGACCTGGGCGTTGCCACCGTGGATGAGTTCCTGCGTTATGCCAAGGCCACCGCGGTGACCTATTCGTCGGCCGGCTACGGCAGCCCGGGCAACCTGGCTTTTGAAAAACTGAAGCTGGCCACCGGCATCAATACCACGCACATCCCGTTCCGGGGCAGCGCCGGCGCGGTCAACGCGTTGCTGGGCAACCAGATCCAGGCCGGCTTCCTGGCCGCCTCGGCGGTGCAGGCTCATGTGCAGGCAGGCAAGATGCGCGCGCTGGCCATCTCGGCTCGCGAACCGGACCCCGACCTGCCGGGCGTGCCGGCCCTGCGCAGCGTGGGCGTGGAATCGCTGAAAGACTTTGACGCCGCCTTCGCTTTCCTCATCATGGCGCCGCAAGGCATGCCGCCCGACATCGCTCGCAAATGGGATGAAAGCCTGGCGGCCGTCTACGCCATGCCGGAGTTTTCACGCAGCATTGCAAGCCTGGGTCTGGGCGCGCCGTTCGCGGGAAGCGCAGGAGCCAGGCAATGGGTATCGGCGCAGATCGAGAACTGGGCCCAGGTGGTGGAGGGGGCGGGGATCAGGGGGGAGTAGGGATAGGGACACGCACGGAGGAAAGGTCGGGAAATAGGTGTCGGAGAGCTGCCTGCGGATGCGCGTCGTGTGCGACATCAAGCGCGGTGTTGCCAATGGAGGAATCCTCGTCTATGTTTCCGCGACCCCTTCCGAATATTCCAAAGGCTGCGCATGCCGACCCCTTTCGCCGATCTCGCCAGCGTCCTTTCCGTGCCCGTCCAATCCGCCGACGACCTGGACACCCTGGAGCAGTTCTTCGACCACTCCGAAGTCCGCGCCTTCTATGCGCAGAGCCAGGACCCGGCTTACACGTCGGCGAACCTGTTGGCGTGCGCCACGCTTCTTCCCGAACTGCACCCGAACCGGGCGTCGGCCCTGGCCCTGCTATGCGGGTCCATGGTCGAGGATGGCGCCGATCCGGCCATTCTGTTCGACAGCCTGCATGCGCTGCTTCGCCAGTGGTTGCGCACGTTGCGGCCCTACTGCGCGCAGGAAGTGGAAGAGGACGATGAAGAGGTGGACCAGGCCGACCGTAAGGCGTGGGTTGACGCGCAGGCAGAGCTGGCCGCCGTGCCGTTGGACACGCGTTGGGAATTGGAATCCTTGCAGCAGGCCGTTGACGTGCTTGTCCTGCCGATGATGGCGATGCTGATGCGCAGTCAGCGCAACCATGAAGCATTTATCGCGGACACCAGCCTGATGGCGCTGCTGCATCCCATGGCCACGACCAACGACAGTTTTCCGTTTGAAGAGCTGCATTTTTTGTGGCTGGCGTCGCAAATCAGTTATGTCGACGAGCTTGTGGTGGTCTTGCCCACGTCAAAAACCGGATTCGTGGCGCGAGCGCATGGCGTCAACAACAGCTTTCACGCTTTCACCTTGCTGCAAATCTTGATTGGCGAGCATGCACAAGCCCTGCAAGTCAAACGCGACATTCCTGCCCGTCAGCCAGACATGGACCGGGACTCGGCGGATTTTCAATGGCTGCAAGCCGGCGCCTACACCAACGGCGAACTGACTCAGCCCATGCTGTGGGCCTGGGGCGAAGCGGCCTTGCGTCACAACATGGCCCGGCACGGCAGGCCCGTGCTGATCGCACTGGAAACGGACGAAGGCACAAAGCGAAACTGGTCCGGCTTCAACGGCGCCATTCACGACGCGCAAGCGCCATCGATGACGTTCAAGCGGTATTTGACGACGGAAGAAGTCGCGTCTTACCTGGCTTGAGCGTCATCGTGGGAATGGCTTTTTGCTGCCCTACCACTTGCCCGTACTCTGCGACTGCATGGGCGGCACGGCATTGCTCGGGTGCACCATGTCCACGTACTTCCTGTAGCTGGCGATGTATTCCGGGCTGTTGATGTCCGGCGTGTTGTCGCTATTCCAGTTTCTTTCGACGCCGGATTCGCGCCACGCGGCCAGGTCGCGCATGACGTCGTCGCGGGTCAGGACGATATTGGGTCCCGGCGTGGCGGTGGTGGGCGCAACTGCCTGCTGGGCGTGGGCGGGGCCGGATAGCAGCGTGGCCACTATCAAGGCGGTGGGGGCAAGGGCGCTGAACAAATGAATCGTCTTCATGATGAATCCTTAATAACGAGAGCGACCCCTCCCTCTCATGGCTTCGGACTCATCGTAGGGCCGCATGGGTGCCCACCGCATACCCAAGATTGATTACGCCTGCTCGGGCCGACCGGACGGCTACCGGGCGGGCGGGGCGCGTTACAGCAGTGAAGCCAGCCTGACGAGTTCCGCCTGCCGGCTGCATTCCATCTTGTTGAGCAGGGACGCGACCTGCTTGCGCACCGTCAGCACCGACGACTGACGCAGCGTGGCGATTTCTTCGACGCTGTGGCCGGCGGCCAGGCCCGCCAGCACGGCGCCTTCGGCGTGGGTGATGCCGAACACGGATTCCAGCTTGTCGACGTCCGGCATGGCGAACGCGCTTTTGCGGCGCAGGCGGGCCAGCAGCAGGCGGCCGCCGATCAGGCTCAATGACTCGGGCGCGACGCTGATGTCCATCCAATGAAATTCGCCCCAGCCCGTGGTGGTGGCTAGCGAGCGGGAATGGCCATCGCGAAACGCCGCGGCGCAGTGGGCGTCGAACAGACGCTGGCATTTGGAATCGGCGTGGCGCAGCTTGCCGCCCTGGACCCGCCAGCCGCGCGCCTCGTCCAGCAGCTGCCGGGCAAGCGCCGACATCTTGTTCACCATGCCGTCCTGGTTGATCAGCAGCACCGCCTCGTTGACTTCCGAGAACGCGCTTTCCACTGACTTCCAACCAATGGACAACGCTTTTTCCCGTTGACCCAACTGGCTTTGCAGGGTGCGGAAATATTGGCCGAAATTGCCGGACTGCAAGCGTTCGCTGGCCTTGGGGTCAACCGTGGAACGCTGGAACCCGATCGATGCGTGCAGCACGGCGTTGGATTCGACGATCAGCGACAGGATTTGCGCCATGCGGTGCTTGAGCATGAAGTCGGCGTAAAACTCGGTGCGTTGTAGCTGCGAACGGCTATACATGCGCGCGGTGTCCAGCCAGGTACCGGCCGGGGCGTGACGCGAATCGCGCTCCAGCACGTCGTGACGGTAGTAGTGCCCCTGGTAGTCGGCAAAGCAGGCGTCCGAGAAACCGATCGCGGACAGGTTTGAAAGACGGTTGCGCGCGTCAAAGACGATCAACGTGCCGCTGTCCGCGCCTACCAGATCGCGCGCGGTGCGCAGAATGTCTTGCCAGGGGGGATTGGGATCGGCCAGGTGTTGTACGGCGTCCATCGCGCGCGTGAAGGCTAGCTGATGCTCGACCATGGTGTCTCCAACGGGGCTGAATCGCAAAGGCGTTGCTGCGTACCACCAGGGAGCGGCTGCGCGGCGCGGCTACGGGTGCGGCTACAGGTGCGAAAACGGGCGCGGCTACGGGAGCCGGTACGGTGCTGCCTTGCCATCGCGCAGCGGCGATGCGCTGGCGGAAACCGGATCAGTGCGGGGACGGCGTTGGAGAAAGCAGGCGGATGCCGTTGGCCCCAACGGAAATTATGCTCGCGAATTTGCGATAGTGGGAAAATTCCATGTGCCTGCGTGGCCGTGGCGACGGCATGCCCGCGCCAACGGTGCAAGCGCACCGGGTCAGTTCCATCACCAGGCGTTCAGCGCGCGTCGGTGGGCGCGAGGATGGCCGCGCGCCAGAGATCCAGGAAGTGGCGTTTTTTCAGCGCATCCAGGTACACCATCAGCCCGACGCCCAGCGCCATGGGGCGCACGCCCGCTTCGGCGATGACCGACGCGTTGACGGGCCGCATGCCGGATTGCTTGGCCAGCATCTCCTGCCCCCGCGGCGACAGCAGGTAATCCAGCAGCAACGCTCCCAGGTCGCCGCGCGGCGCCTGTTTGGGAATGATGGCAGACCGCGACAGCATCAGCGTGTAGTCCTGCGGATAGATGATGGCAAGCCTGGCGCCCTGGTCGATGCGGTGGCGCGTATAGGATTCCAGCAGGTTGTACGCCAGCGTGACCTCGCCGCGCTCCAGCTTGTCCAGCGCGTCTTCGGTGGACTGATGCGTAGTGACGCCGTTGCGGCCGAACGCGGCCAGCAGTGCGCCCGCCATGCTGTCCAGCCGCGTGTCTTGCGTGGCGGCCAGATAGCCGATGCCGCTGCCTTGCACGTCGTACGTCGATATGCTTTGCGCCAACGGCCGGTCGGGCGCTTGCAACAGGGACAGCAACTCGCGGCGCGTGTGCGGGGCGCGCGCGGCATCCAGCTTGTCGGTGTTGTAGACCATGACGATGGGATCGGTGCCAATGCTGAACACCTCGTCGCGCCAGTTCGCCCAGGCGGGCAGGGCGCGGGTGTGCGGCGAGACATGGGCTTGGGCGTAGCCGTCGTTCACAAGCTTGGTCTGCAAATCCATCGCGCTGCTGATGATCAGATCGGGGCCACGCTTGGTCAAGGCGTCTTCTTTGGCGCGATGCACCGTGTCCTGGTAAAGCTGCTGCGTGGATAGTTCGGTGTATTCCAGCCGGATGCCAGGGTTCATCTGGCTGAAGTCTTCCAGCACGCCCTTGAAGACCTGCACGCTGTTGGACGCGTGCAGCACCAGCACCTGCCTGCTGTCGGCCGGCCCCAGCGTAAGGCCGTCGCGGCTGACTTCGGCGGCCTGCGTGGCGGCATGAGCCCCGCTGAGCAGCAGCAGGGCGGCCGCGCCAAGCAGCCTTTTGGCCCAGTGCCAGGTACGTGCGTTACGCATCGCGACGCTCCGCCGGCAAAACGATCACCGCCTCCAGGCCGCCGCCCACGCGGTTGCTGAGGCTGAGCGTGCCCTGATGGATGTCGACGACGCGTTTGACGATGGACAGGCCCAGCCCCGCCCCGGGCGTGCGGGGGTTGGGGCCGCGGGCGAAACGTTCGAAAGCGGTGTTGGCCAGGGCGGGTGGGATGCCCGGCCCGTGGTCGGCAACGGTGACGCGCCAGCCGCTGCCATGTTGGTCCAGCGTGATGTCGATGTGGTCGTGGGCGGAGTCTTCGATGCGGCTTTCTATGCGGCTGTCGATGTGGCCTTCGATGCGGCTGTCGACGCGGCCGTCTTTGGATACGTCGATGCTCCCGTCCCCCTCCTCGCCCCGCGCTACGCCGGCATCCCCCTTGCCAACCGATCCGTGGCGTAGCGCGTTGTCGATCAGGTTCTTGAAGGCTTCGCGCAGCATCAGGCTGTCGCCCGGGACGCGCGGTGCCGGGCTTGCGCCGGCGGCAGGCAGGTGCAGGCGCACATCAGGAACGGGATCGGCTTGCGGCACGGTGTCGTAAGTCGCTTGGCGCAGCAGCTCGGCCAGGTCCACGGGCTGGAACTGCTTGACGTTGCTGCGGTGGATGACGCTGGCGTCGCTAAGCAGCTGGTTGACCAGCCGCGACAGCTTTTCGGCGTTGCGCAGCACCGCCAACAGGCTGCGGCGTTGCTCGCCTGGGTCTTCTTCGTCCAGTGCCACTTCCATTTGGGCGTGTAGCGCGGCAAGCGGCGTGCGCAACTGGTGCGCGGCTTCGGCGATGAACAGGCGCAGCGTGTCCAGGTTGTCGGACAGGCGCGCCATGAAGCCGTCCAGCGATTGCACCAGCGTGTCCAGCTCTTCGGGCACGGGCGCCGCGATGGGATGCAGGTCGGACGCGCTGCGCGCGGCCAGTTCCCGTTCGATGCGCTGGATGGGCGACAAGGAACGCCGTAGCCCCCAATAGGCCAGCGCCAGCGCCGCACCGGTGAACCCGATCAGCGCCAGGGTGCCTTGCCACAAGATGCTGTCGGCCAATGCGTTGCGCGCTTCGCGCGTTTGCGCCACCTGAATCACGGCGGCCTCGGCGTTGCGCGGGCCGGCGATCTTGCGTTCCATCCACGCGACGCGCACGGGCTCGCCCTGGTAGCGGGACGTGTACAGCTGCGGCGTATCGGCCGCCTCGGTACGTTCGGGCGCGGCGGGCAGGTCATAACCGGAAACCAGGGACCCGGCGCCGGTCGCAACGCGATAGAACACCCGGTCGCGCGGGGCCTGCTCCAGCAAGGCCAGGGCGGCATAGGGCATGTCCATCTGCCATTCGCCCTGCACCAGTTGCAGGCTGTCGGCCATGGACAGGACCGAGGCGCGCAGCAGTTGATCGTAAGTCGTGTCGGCGGTTTGCTGGGCGTAGCCGCGTACCAGCAGGTACAGCGCGGCCAGGCCGACGGCAAACAAGCCCAGCAGCATGGCCAGCAGACGGCGGCGGACTGAAATGCGGCCAGGCTGCACGGTCAATCCTGCTGCGAGTGGGGCGAGGGGCTGTCCGGCGGCGTTGTCGAGGTCAGCAGGTAACCCGTGCCGCGCTGCGTTTCGATGCGTAGCGGCGACCCTTCCAGCTTGCGGCGCAGGCGGGCAATGTAGACCTCGATGGCGTTGGGCGCGGCATCGTCATCGAAGGCGAACAGCTTGTTGGCGATTTCTGTTTTGCTGACGGCGCGTTTCATCCCGGCCAACAGGATCTCCAGCAGGCTGTATTCGCGCTTGGGCAGGTCGATGCGCTGTCCGGCCAGCGACACGTGGCGCGCGGCGCTGTCGATGACAAGCTCGCCAAAGCGCTGCACGCCCGTGGCCTGCGCAATGGGGCGGCGCAGCAGGGCGCGGCAGCGGGCTTCCAGTTCGCGGAAATCAAACGGCTTGGCCAGGTAGTCGTCGGCGCCGGTATCCAGGGCGTGAACCCGGTCTTCGATGTCGATGCGGGCGGTCAACGCCAATACCGGCGTCTTGCTGCCACGGTCGCGCAGCCGGTGCAGGATGTCAAAGCCCGACATGCGCGGCAGGCCGATGTCCAGGATGACGAGATCGAAGGTTTCGTATTGCAGCACGCCATCGGCGCTAAGCCCGTCGCGTTGCAGGTCCACGGCGTGGCCAAGACGGCGCAACCGGCGGACAAGGGCGTCGGCCAGATCCTCGTCGTCTTCGATTACCAGGATGCGCATCGGCCGATTGTAGCTGCCCGGAGCCGGCCGATTTTCGGGCTTCGCGGGGGGGGGCGGCGGGTTGAAACAGGGCGCCGGATTTCCAAAAACGACAGGTTCCAGACAGCTTTTATTCCTAGTCTTCGGCTCCTGCTTCCCTTGCTGGAGGCAGCGTCAAACATAACAACGATTAGTCGGAGATACCCCCTCATGCTTCTGACCCTGCTTGGCTTCGGCATGGTGCTCACGTTCATGACGCTGATCATGACCAAGCGCCTGTCGCCGTTGGTCGCCCTTATCCTCGTCCCTATTATTTTTGCGTTGCTGGGCGGCTTTGGCGCCGGCATCGACAAGATGATGCTGGACGGTATCCGCAAGATCGCGCCTACCGGCGTGATGCTGATGTTTGCCATCCTGTACTTCGGGGTGATGATCGATGCGGGGCTGTTCGACCCCATCGTCGGCCGCATCCTGCGCGCCGTGAAGGGCGACCCGTTGAAAATCGTGGTGGGTACCACGGTGCTGGCGCTGGTGATTTCGCTGGACGGCGACGGCTCGACCACCTACATGATCGTGGTGGCGTCGATGTTGCCCCTGTACCGCCGCCTGAAGATGAACGCGTTGTCCATGACCTGCCTGGCGATGCTGGCCAGCGGCATCATGAACCTGACGCCGTGGGGCGGGCCGACGGCGCGCGCCGCCAGCGCCTTGCACGTGGATGCGGGCGATATCTTCATTCCGCTGGTGCCGGTGATGGGCGTGGCCATCGTGTCGCTGCTGATGCTGGCGTTCTTCCTGGGTCTGAAAGAACGGCGCCGCCTGGGCGTGCTGTCGCTGCCGGACGGCGCCTCGCTGCATGCCGGCTATGACGAGGACGGCCCCAAGAACCTGCCCGAGATCGAAGTCGATCACGACCTGCGCCGCCCCAAGCTGCTGTGGGTGAATGCCGGGTTGACGCTGGCGCTGATGGTCAGCCTGGTGATGAACGTCCTGCCGCTGCCGGTGCTGTTCATGATTGCGTTTGCGATTGCGCTGATCATCAACTATCCGAACCTGGCCGAGCAGCGCCGCCGCGTTGCGCAGCATGCGGGCAATGTGCTGTCGGTGGTGTCGCTGATTTTCGCGGCGGGGATCTTCACGGGGATCCTGTCCGGCACGGGCATGGTGGAAGCCATGTCCCGCAGCCTGCTGGCCGTGATCCCGGACGCGATGGGTCCCTATCTGGCGGGCATTACCGCGCTGGTCAGCCTGCCGTTCACGTTTTTCATGTCGAACGATGCCTTCTACTTCGGCGTGCTGCCCATCCTGAGCGAAGCCGCGCAGGGCTATGGCATTTCGGCAGTGGAAATGGCGCGGGCGTCCCTCATTGGCCAGCCGGTGCATTTGCTTAGCCCGCTGGTGCCGTCCACCTACCTGCTGGTGGGCCTGGCGGGCGTGGAATTCGGCGATCACCAGCGCTATGCGCTCAAGTGGGCCACCCTGGTCTGCATGGTGATGCTGGCTGCCGCCCTGGCGTTCGGCCTGTTCCCGTTGATGGGATCGGTCGGCTGATTCGCGGCGCACGCCGCACGTTGATAAAGGAAGGTCATGGCTTTGCGTATCGCTTATGTCACCAGCGGAATGGGCCACACGGGCACCGCGATCTGCCAGGCGCTGCATCGCGCCGGACACCGCGTGGTGGCCGGCTGCGGACCGCGTTCATCGCGCCGCGATAGCTGGTTGAAAGAGCAGAAGTCCCTGGGGTATGACGTCGTGGCGTCCGAGGGCGACGCCACGGACTGGGCATCCACCGAAGCGGCGTTTGCCAAGGTGCGGCGCGAAGTCGGCGAGATCGACGTGTTGGTCAACAACGCCGGTTCCATGCTGGACATGCGCTTTCGCCAGATGAGCTATGCCGACTGGGCGGCCGTTTTGCGCAGCAACCTGGACACGCTGTTCAACAGCACCAAGCAGGTGGTCGACAGCATGGCGGACCGGGGCTGGGGGCGCGTCATCAACATCGGCTCGGTCGCCGCGGAAAAAGGCCAGATCGGGCAAATCAACACTGCCACCGCCAAAGGCGCGGTGATCGGCTTCACGCGATCGCTGGCCCAGGAAGTGGCGGCGCGCGGCGTGACGGTAAACCTGGTGTCGCCCGGCTTCATCGCCGACGACACCGTCAAGGCATTTCCCCCGGCGCTGCTGGACCGCATCATCGAAAGCGTGCCCGTCGGCCGGCTTGGCACCGCGCAGGACCTGGCGGGCCTGTGCGCCTGGCTGGCCTCGGACGAGGCCGCCTTCGTAACGGGCGCCAACTACGCCATCAACGGCGGCGTTTATATGAGTTGAGTTGACGTTGGCCCGCGCGCCGGACAGCCCCGGCCGGGCCAGCTTGCAAGTCTGGCCCGGGCGTGACCGGGCTTAGTGCGTCAAGGCCAGCTGCGCGATGTAGCCCGATCGGCTTTCGCCGGCGGCGCGCGCCTTCGCATCGATTCTGGCCAGGATGCGGCGCGGCAGCGTGATATTGACGCGTTCGATCGTGTCGTCCATCACGGCGGGGTCGATGTCGACTATGGCCCAGACCCACCCGGCGAATTCCGGATTGGCTTGATGAGCCGCGATGCTTCCTGGCGGTGGCACGGCGGCGCCAGTGTCCAGTGCTGTTTCGATCCAGAGCGCTATCGCTTCTTTGGCATTTTCGATGGCATCGTCAATGCCCGTGTCGGATGCGGAATAGCAGCCAGGCAGATCCGGTACGACCACGCCCCACGCTTGCGTGTCGCTGCCGGGCTCTATGGCGATGGGGTATTTCATGAGTTTCCTTGGTAAACCTTGAAGAAACCAAAGGCGCCAGCCGTAGCGCCGCGAGCGGTCTGCTTCAGTCCTGCCTGCGTCGGCAGCTTGGCGACCAAGCCGATTCCCAAATCCTTTTTCGGATGGGGCACGCTGATATGTCCGGGCTTTGGCGGGTGGACATAAATGTGATGCGAGCCTCTCGCGTTGCGGTAGACCCAACCCGCCAGGCGGAGCTGTCTGATGATTTCGCGGCTGTCCATGATGCGTACCATACACATCGGAAAGTTGAAAAGGTCGCCAACTGGGACAAACAGGTCCTGGTGTAATGACAGCCCTATGCCAAAATGCACGCCGTTCAATAGTTCAACAGGGGCGGTTCATGCGGCGTATGGGGTGGGCAGTGGCGGGGGTTGTGGTATTGGCCGGGTTTGCCGGTTGTGGCAAGAAGAACGAGTACCCCGAAGGCATACGCCTTGTGACGTATAGCTCGTGCGTGGAAGGCTTGAAGAAAAGCGCCGGGGCGCTGCCGGATGTGGACGCGCGTTCGGCAACGTATTGCAGCTGCGTGCTGGACGGTTTGCAGAAGTCGGTGCCGATCAAGGACTACACCGCGTATGACCGCATGCTGGTCACGGACGAAAAAGGTCCCGAGCGTGACCGCATCGAAAAGCTGGTCAACGGCGTCATCAATATGTGCGTGGAAGCGCAGCTGAAGAAATAAGCGGGCGCGCCGGGCAGGGCGCGTGCCGGCCTGACGGCCTAGCGGCCCAGCTTCATCGACACGTCGGTGTGGGTGCCTCGGTCCAGGTCAGCGCCCAGTGGCTGGTCCCAGTCGGACAGGTCCAAGAGTTCCGTGCTGACTTCGCCGGCTTCGATGCGGCGCGCGATGTCGTCCAGCAGCAGCGTGCGCGTGGCGAAACCCTTGCCTTGCAGGTCGCGCGCGAACAGGCGGTAAGTCAGGTTGGGCTCTTCGCCCTTCATGACGCCCAGATCAAGAATGCGGCCTTGTTCGTTGCGCATCAGCAGATGCCCGGGGCGTGCATAGATCCGGTAGATGCGCCACGGCGAGGACACCGCGGCATGGTCGCGAGCCACATTGCGCTGGCCGTCGCGTTGCGGAGGGTTGCCCCGGGGCGGGGGCGCGGACGGAAGCAGCTTGACGAAGGCGTTGGCGAATCGGGCGATCGACTTTTTGATGGCGCTCACGCGGGATTCACGATTCGCACAATTGTGCGAGCTGAGCCGGTGGCGATTTTGCACGCGGAAAATTCCGCAGGCGAGCAAATGTGCGCGGTGCGCGGGCAATGATGACGCAAGGCCATACTCCTGTATGGCGATACGGCGAGGCAACGCACGTTCAAAGCACCATGGCGCGAGCATACGCGCTTTATCGTTCACGCGTATTTGCCGGTGTGCCCATGGGGGAAAAAGCCGCTTAATACGCGGCTAACCGTTGGCATCATTTTGTCGTTAATCGAGCATTATTCAACGCGTGCGGGATGAATCCAGTAATTGGAAACGCTAATTGACTTTGCCGACCGCTGCACCCATAGTGGGATTGAAGCTTTTCGAGCATCGTGATTTTCGTCCGGTCTTGCTGCCCACGTGGCGCTACATTGTTCGCTGTCCTTTCCTTGATAGGCTCATCTTCGCGGGCAGTGCCCGCATTTAAAGGAATGAGATTATGGAAACCGGAATCGTGAAGTGGTTTAACGACGCAAAAGGATTTGGCTTCATCATGCCCGAGAACGGCGGCAAGGATTTATTTGCACACTTCTCGGAAATCGTGAGCGACGGACACAAAGTGCTGGTTGAAAACCAGCGCGTCAGCTACGTGACCGCACAGGGCGCCAAGGGCCCCCACGCCACTCAAATCCGCGCTCTGTGAATAAAGGCCCATTGGGCCTTTTTTCCAATTAGGGGGTTATATGTTTCACAATAATATGGTTTACAAGGGCTATCGGCTGACCGCGAACGTGTCGCGGATCGTCGTTGGCGGCACCGGCAGCCCTGCATTTACGGCTACCGTGGCAGTGGAATTGGCCGCTGACCGCGACCAGCTCAACGAACATCACGCCGTACCGCTGTTTGAATCGGGCGGGTTTGTATCCAGCCCCGGCATGGCGGTGGATGCGGCGATCAACCACGGACGGCTTGTCGTTGACGCCCATGCCCGGCCATCTTGATTCCCCGCAGTGCGACGCTGCCCGCTTGCCGACCGGCCGCCCCAATGGGCGGCCTTTTCATTTGTACGGCCGCCTGTAAACTCTGAACACCTAAAAAGCACAGGGGATGCTTGATGGCCGGTAGCAGTTTCTTCGCATTGTTCGATGACATCGCCACCATTCTGGATGACGTGTCGGTGATGACCAAGGTGGCGGCCAAGAAAACCGCCGGCGTGCTGGGCGACGACCTGGCGCTGAACGCTCAGCAAGTAACCGGCGTGCCGGTCAACCGGGAACTGCCTGTGGTGTGGGCAGTGGCCAAGGGATCGTTCATCAACAAGCTGATCCTGGTGCCGTCGGCGCTGCTGATCAGCGCGTTCGTGCCGTGGTTGGTGACGCCGCTGCTGATGCTGGGTGGCGCATTTCTCTGCTTTGAGGGCGTTGAAAAACTGGCGCACAAGTTTCTGCCGCATGACGAGTCCGACCAAGGCAGCCACGCCGCGCGTGCCCAGGCCTTGCAGGACGAGTCGGTGGATATGGTGGCGTTCGAACGCAGCAAGATCAAGGGCGCGGTGCGAACCGACTTCATCCTGTCGGCGGAAATCATCGTGATCAGCCTGGGCGCGGTGGCCGGCGCCGACTTCACGCGCCAGGTGGCCGTGTTGTCGATCATTGCCATCGCCATGACGATAGGCGTCTATGGCCTGGTGGCCGGCATCGTCAAGCTGGACGACCTGGGCCTGCACCTGAGCCAAAAGCGCGCGCAAGCCGTGGCATGGCTGGGGCGCGGCATCGTCGGCGCCGCGCCGTATCTGATGAAGACCTTGTCGGTGGTAGGCACCGCGGCCATGTTCATGGTGGGCGGCGCCATTCTCACGCACGGCATTCCCCCCGTGCACGCGGCCGTCGAACACGCCGCGGCCGCTGTCGGCGGCGGCGCCATGGTGCAGGCGCTGACGTCCACCGTGCTGAACGCGCTGTTTGGCGTGGTGGCCGGCGCCGTGGTGCTGGGCGTGGTCACCGCCGTCAAGCGGATCTTCAAAAAGCACTGACCTGACGCGGCGAAGGCAGCGTGCCGGGCGCGTGGCGCCCGCGCTGCCGCCACGTGCCACGCGCCACGCGCCACGCGCCACGCGCCACGCGCCAGCGCCAGCGCCAGCGCCAGCGCCAGCGCCAGCCGCCAGTCGCCAGTCGCCACCGGCGCGATCGCCGGGATTGCAAACCCGCGCGCCATCTCCCAAGCCTAGGGAATCCCCTGCCTTGTTGCCTTGAACCGCATCCTCCTAAAATTGGCGCCAATTTATGTGATCATTATTTCGATCTGGCAGCCACCATGCGCCCGCGCCTAGCGGCCATGGAGATGAGGAAATCATGCAGTCCAACGCAGCTATCGCTCTGACTCCCGACGCCGCCATGGCTCGGGCCATCTACGACCTGGGCCACAGCACGGTGTTCGCCGCGCGCACCGACCCGCGTTTTTCCTATTGCATGTACGTGCCGCCGCATATCGACACGGCCAGGCACCCCATGGAACTCGTCGTCATCATGCACGGTACGGGCCGCGCCTTTGTGGAATACCGCGACGCCTTCTCGGAGTTCGCCCGCTGGAACGACTGCATCGTGCTGTGCCCGCTGTTTCCGGTGGGACCGCTGGGCGACGGTAACCGCGACGGCTTCAAGCAACTGCGTGAAGGCGACATCCGCTACGACCAGATCCTGTTGGACATGGTGGCCGAAGTGGGCGAGAAGTTCGGCATGCGCTTCGACAAGTTCGGCCTGTTCGGCTATTCCGGCGGCGGCCAATTCGTGAACCGCTTTGCCTACCTGCATCCCGAACGCCTGTGGGCCGTGTCGATTGGCGCACCGGGCTCGGTGACGCTGCTGGACCCCAGCCAGGACTGGTGGGTGGGCGTGCGCGATGCCGAGACGCGCTTTGGCAAGGGTGTGGACATCGAAGCGCTCAAGCAGGTGGCGGTGCACATGATTGTCGGCAAGGCGGACCTGGAAACGTGGGAAATCACGCACCGCGAAGGGGGCAAGTTCTTCATGGCCGGCGCCAACGACGCCGGCAAGACGCGCCCCGAACGGTTGGAATCGCTGCGCCGCTCATTCGAATCGGCCGGTGTGAAAGCTGTGTTGGACCTGGTGGACAACGTGCCGCACGACGGCCTGAAGTGTGTCGGCCACGTGCAGGACTTTCTGGCGCGCGCGCTGCGCAAGCGGCGCAATGCAGAAAACTGAAATCGCGCAAGCCGGGCGCCTTGGCTGCCCGCGCCGTCGTGTCCAGGAATAGGAGAGGGCCATGCTGCGTTTCGCGCTATCCCGAATTGTCATGGCTGTGCCGACCCTGCTGATCGTGGCGGTGGCGGTGTTCGTGATGATCCGGCTGATCCCGGGCGACCCCGCCCAACTACTGCTGGGCGACCTGGCAACGCCGGCCGCGCTGGCGGACCTGCGGGCGCGGCTGGGCCTGGACCAGACCTGGCTGACCCAGTTCGGCATCTGGTTCGGCAACATGCTGCACGGTGACCTGGGGGCGTCCATCAACACCGGGCAGCCCGTGCTGGCGCTGGTGTGGGACCGCTTCCTGATCAGCGGCCGCGTGGTGCTGGTGGCCGTGGTATTCGCCGCACTGGTCGCGGTGCCGGCCGGCATGATCGCCGCCTGGAAGCAGAACAAATGGCCCGACCTGTTCCTGGTGGGCTCGGCCACGTTACTGGTGTCGATCCCGACGTTCTGGCTCGGCCTGCTGCTGTTGATCTTCTTCGGCCTGAAATTGCAGTGGCTGCCCGTGGTGGGCTATGTGTCGATCGGGGAAGACTGGAAGGCCGGCCTGCTGTACCTGGCCATGCCGATCCTGACCTTGTTCCTGCACGAGATCGGTGTGCTGATGCGCATGGCGCGCGCGAGCACGCTGGAAGTGCTGCGGCTGGATTACATCACCCACGCGCGCGCCAAGGGGCTGTCCGAATCCGCCGTGCTGATGCGCCACGCGTTTCGCAACGCGTTCGGCCCGACCTGGACGCTGATCGGCCTGGTGCTGGGCAATCTGCTGGGCGGCATCGCCGTGGTGGAAACGGTATTCACCATCCCCGGGCTGGGGCGTCTGCTGGTCGATTCCATCTTTGCGCGCGACTACCCCGTCATCCAGGGCTGTTTGTTGTTCGTGGGCGTGGTCTACGTGGTGGTGAACCTGCTGATCGACCTGTGCTATCCCCTCTTCGACCCGAGAGTAACCGCCGAATGAAAACGCGAATTCCGAAAAGGCGAATTCCCGCCAACGCGCTCCTGGGTGGCCTGATCGTCGGGGCGATGATCGTCGCGGCGCTGATGGGCACTTTCTGGACGCCGCATGACCCGCTGAAGATCAACTTCCTCTCGCGCCTGAAGCCGCCCGGCGGCGACTTCCTGCTGGGCACCGACGAGTTCGGCCGCGACGAGCTTTCGCGCTTGTTGGCCGGCGCATCAAGCAGTGTGTGGATCAGCCTGTTGACGGTGACCTTCGCCATCGTCGTGGGCACCGCCATCGGCACGTTGACCGGCTTTGTGCGCGGCTGGACCGACCGCATCATCATGGCCTTCAACAATGCGCTGCTGGCCTTTCCCGGCCTGTTGCTGGCGTTGGGGCTGCTGGCCGTGGTGGGCGCGAACAAGTACGGCATCATCCTGGCGCTGGGCCTGGCGTACACGCCGTCGGTAACGCGCATCGTGCGCGGCACGGTGTTGTCGCTGCGTGAAAAAGAGTTCATCGAATCGTCCCGCGTGCTGGGCAATTCCGAGCTCTACACGATGTTTCGCCACGTGCTGCCCAACTGCGTGGCGCCCCTGACCGTGCTGGCCACGTCGATGTTCGGCTGGGTGATCCTGGCCGAAAGCGCGCTGTCCTTCCTGGGCCTGGGGGTGCCGCCGCCCGCGCCCACCTGGGGCAATATGCTGGCCGCCGCGCGCCCGTTCATGGCGCAGGCGTCCTATCTGTCCATTCTTCCCGGCCTGGCCATCGCGCTGGCGCTGCTGGGCATCAACCTGTTGGGCGACGCGGTGCGAGACCGTCTCGACCCCCGCATGAGGGGCGTGCAATGAGCGCACTGGTATCCGTATCGAACCTGACGCTGACGGTCGGGCAGGGCGGCCGCGAGATCGTCAGCGGGGTGTCGTTTGACGTCGCGCCCGGCGAAATGGTCGGCATCGTGGGCGAGTCGGGCAGCGGCAAGACGCAAGCCGCGCGCGCCATCATGGGCCTGACGCCCGCGCCGCTGGTGGTAGCGGACGGCGCCATCCTGTTCGAAGGCGTGGACGTCACCCAGGCCCAGGCGGCAGTGCTGCGCAAGCTGCGCGGCGCCCGTATCGGCATGGTGTTCCAGGAACCGATGACGTCGCTGAACCCGTCCATGCCCATCGGCCGGCAACTGGACGAAGGCTTGAAACTGCATCGCCGCGCGATGTCGCCCGCGCAACGCCGCGAGCGCATTCTTGAAATGCTGCGCCGCGTGGGCATCAGCGACCCCAAAGGGGCGATGGACGCTTGGCCGCACGAGTTTTCCGGCGGCATGCGCCAGCGCATGATGCTGGCCTCGGTAATGTTGCTGGAGCCAGCGCTGCTGATCGCCGACGAGCCCACCACCGCGCTGGACGCCGTGGTGCAGCGCGACGTGCTGGAACTGATGGTTGACCTGACCCGCGAACACAACACGGCGGTGCTGATGATCAGCCACGACCTGCCGATGGTGGCTCGCTACACCGAGCGCATGGTTGTCATGCAGCACGGCAAAGTGCTGGAAGCCGGCACGACCGCGAGCATCCTGGAACGCCCCCGGCACCCCTACACGCGCAAGTTGCTGGACGCCATGCCGCGCCGCCTGCCGGCCCGCAAGCTGACGCAGGAAGCGCCCATTGTTGAAGTCAGGAACCTGGTGGTGGACTACGCGGGCCATCAGCGCCTGTTCTCGCGCACCGGCGCCAAGCGCGCGCTGGACGGCATCGACCTGCACGTCAAGCCGCGCGAAGTGGTGGCCGTGGTGGGCGGATCGGGCTCGGGCAAGACCACCTTGGGCCGCGCCATTGCCGGGCTGCTTGCGCCTACGTCCGGCCAGATCCTGTTTCGCAACCAGCCGGTGGATCGCCGCTCGGCGGCATGGCGCGACTATCGCCTGAACTGCCAGATGGTGTTCCAGGACCCGTATTCGTCGCTGGACCCGCGCATGACCATCGGCCAGCTGGTGGGCGAGGGCCTGCGCATGGTGGGCGACCTGTCGGCGGCGGACAAGCGCCGCCGCGTGGACGAGGTGCTGGCCGAAGTGGGCCTGGGGTCGGAATACGCCAAGCGCTTTCCGCACGAAATGTCGGGCGGCCAGCGCCAGCGCGTGGCCATTGCCCGCGCCATCGTGCGCCGGCCGGCGTTCGTGATTGCCGATGAGCCCGTGTCGGCGCTGGACGTGACGGTGCGCGCGCAGGTGCTGGACCTGTTTGCCGATTTGCAGGAACGGCACGGGTTTTCGTGTCTGTTCATCAGCCACGACCTGGGCGTGGTGGAACAGGTGGCGGATCGCGTGGTGGTCATGCGCAACGGGGCGATTGTGGAGCAAGGCTCGCGCGACGCGGTCTTCGACCGCCCGCAAGAGGACTACACGCGCAGCCTGTTGCAAGCCATTCCCGCCCTGGAATCAACCGAAAGCGGCGGCGTGCGGCTGCGGTGGCGTCTGGACGGGCAGGAACCCCTGCGCGCCATCGCCTGATGGCGGGCGGGGAACTCCTCGCTTTCCCTGCAAGGACTTACGCCTAAAATACGCGCTTTGGAATTGATAGACGGGAGTGGTCCATGCCGAAAACGGCAGCGACGCAACCCGGCCTGGTCGACCGTATTGCCCATGATATTCAGTCGGGCGTGTATGGTCCTGGCGCCTGGTTGAAACAGATCGACCTGCAAGAGCGCTATGACGCCAAGCGTTTGGACGTGCGGCGGGCGCTGGACCAATTGGCCGCCAAGCGGCTGATTGCGCACATCCCGAACCGGGGCTATCACGTCTACGCGATGGACCCGGACGTGCATCACCAGATCCGCGATATCCGCATCCTGCTGGAAAGCGGCGCGGCCGCGGACTTGATGCCGAACGTCACCGCCGCCAAGGTGCGCGCGCTGCGCACGCTGGCCGAACGTTTCGCCAAGCTGCTGCAAGACGGCACCTTGTTGGAACAGTACGAGGTCAACCTGGCGTTTCACGCGGCCATGTACGACATGTGCCGCAACCGCGAACTGGCCGCGTTGATCCAGGACACGCGGGCGCGCGGCCCCGCCGCGCCGGCCAAGGAATGGGTGACGCGATCGCGCATCGAAATCTCGGCGCGTGAACACTTCGACATGGTCGACGCGCTGGAAGCGCGCGATGTGAAGCGGTTGCAGAAAATCATCTCGCAGCACGTCGGGCAGGATATTTCTTGATCGCTGTCTGCTGAACTGTTTGCTTGCGGCGGCGTGAATCGCGGCGGCCCTTCCTGCGAAGGGGCCGCCATTTTTTTTGCCCGTGGCTTTGCTTCAGGGATACCCCGTATGGCGGCACAAGCCAGAGCCGCCATAATTAGCAGATTATTTTGGCGCCAAAAATACGCGTGACGTCTGCGCCGCACGCCGGGGAGTCTTCTGCATGCACCACCATTTCGTACCCAGAGCGCTCGCGCTGTCCCTGGCGCTTGGCGCCACCGCCGTTCCGGTCCACGCCGCCGTGTTGACCATCGCGCAACCGGCCGACATCCGCTCGACCAATCCGGGTGTCAACCGCGACAACACGACCGACGGCGTGGTGCTCAATATTGTTGAAGGGCTGGTCGGCTACCGCGAAGACGGCACCGTTGGCCCCTTGCTGGCCAAATCGGTCGATTTGTCGCCGGACGGGTTGACCTATACGTTCACATTGCGCGACGGCGTCAAATTCCATAACGGCGCCCCGCTGACCTCGGCGGATGTGCTGTGGAGCTGGCAGCGCTACATGGATGCCAAGACGGACTGGCGCTGCCGCAGCGACTTCGACGGCCGCAATGGCCTGAAGGTCACCGACGTAACCGCGCCGGATGCGAAGACCGTGGTGATGAAGGTGGACCGCAAGTCGGCGGTGTTCCTGGATTCCCTGGCGCGCACGGACTGCGGCATGACCGCCATTATTTCCAGGGACTCGGTGGCGGCGGACGGCACGTGGGTCAAGCCGATCGGCACCGGCCCGTACATGTTCAAGGAATGGAAGCGCGGCGAATACACGCTGCTGAGCGCGTTCAAGGACTACGTGTCGCCCTCGGGCGAGAAGCCGGATGGGTACGTGGGATCGAAGCGCCCGCTGGTGGACGAGGTGAAGTTCCTGGTGGTGCCGGACCCGTCCACGTCCAAGGCCGGGCTGATGTCCGGCGCCATTGACGCCAGCCAGATCACCAACACCGACGTCGGCGAACTGAAAAGCGTGAAGACGCTGACCGTGTTCAGCCCGCATGACGCCGTCAAGCATGTGTTGTTGTTCCAGACACAGGACCCGGTGCTCAAGAACGTGAAGATGCGGCAGGCGATTGCTGCTTCGCTGGACATTCCGCAAGTGGTGGCGGCCGCGTCGGAAGGGCTGGGCCAATTGAACAATTCCGCGGTCTACGCGGGCTCGGCCTACTACAAGGACGCCGAGAAGAAGGGCTACAAGTACGACCCGGCGCGGGCGCAGCAGCTGCTGAAAGAAGCGGGCTACAAGGGCGAGCCGGTGGTGATCTATGCCAACAAGCGCGCCCACGTGCCCAGCTACCAGGTGGCGGTGATCGCGCAGGCGATGATGCAGTCGGTGGGTATCAACGCCAAGATCGAAGTGCTGGAATGGGCAACGCAGCTGGACCGCTACAACACCGGCAAATACCAGATCAGCTCGTTCTCGTTTTCGTCGCGGTTGGACCCCTCGTTAAGCTTCGAGCAGTTCTCGGGCGACAAGACCAAGCAGCCGCGCAAGGTCTGGGATGACCCGGCGGCGCAGAAGTTGATCGACGAAAGTTTCCTGGAGTCCGACCCGGGCAAGCGGCAGGCGCTGTTCGATCAGCTGCATGCGTTGATGCTGGAACAGACGCCGATGCTGATGCTGTATAACGGCGCCGACGCGTGGGCAACGAATAAGCGCGTCGAGGGGTTTTCGGTATGGGAAGGCAAGCCGCGCGCCTGGGAGACCAAGGTGGTCGGCGCCAAGTAAGCGGGGCAGGGGCCGGCGCCCATTAAGGGCGTAGGCCCCTGATAACGGGCAGGCGGCGCGGCGCTACGGCCTTGCTGCGCCGCCCCATCCCTGCGTAGCGTTACGGCCCGACGCGTTCGACTTCCCACGCGCGCGGCTTTTTCACCGCCCAAGGCTGGTAGCCCTTGATGTTGCTGCGAAACGCGCCGATGTCCAGGCCGTTGTAGAGCGGGATGCTGGGCACATCGGCCAGGAACAGCTTGTGCAGCTGATCAAATGAAGCCTGTCGCTTGGCCCGGTCGGAATCCACCGAGGCGGCTTCCACCAGCTTCAGGGCGTCAGCGTTGTCCCACACTTTGCGCGGCTGCTTGGCCTTGTCGCCCGTCACCATCTCGTAGTTCAATGCCGCGTCCAGGCGCGCCGAATACGGGAACGTCATCATCTGGTAGGTGCCCGCGTTATAGCGGTCCAGCTGCGTGGCCCATTCAACAACGGACAACTGCGCATTGACGCCCACGGCTTGCAGCATCGCCTGCACGATCACGGCCGAGTTATACGACTGCGGATAGCGCTTGGTGGTCAGAATCGTCAGCGGCTGCCCCTTGTAGCCCGCCTCTTGCAACAGCTTGGCCGCCCGCGCCGGATCGTAGTCCCACCCCTGCTTTTGCGCGGCATCGTAGTAAGGCGACACCAGCGGCACGATGGAATTGTTGGGCTGCGCCAGGCCTTCGGTGACGGCGGCCGCCAGCTGTTTGTAGTCGATGGCATGGGCCAGCGCCAGGCGTAACTTGGGGTTGGCCAGCACCGGGTCTTTGGTCTGCAACAACAGCGCCGTCATGCTCATCACCGGCGCATAGGCCACCTTCACGTTCGGCGTGTTTTGCAGCACCGGCACGTCGTTGTTGGAGACGTCTTCAATGATGTCGATGTTGCCGCGTTGCAGGGCGGCTTTGGCGGTGGAGTCGTCGGGCACGATCATGAAGCGCACTTCGTCCACCAGGGGGCGCTTGGACCCGGTGTAGCCGTCGCGCTTGCCGTCCAGGTTGGCGTAGCCGGCGAACCTGGTCAGGCGGATGTATTCGCCGCGCTTCCATTCGGCCAGCTCGAAAGGGCCGGTGCCGATGGGTTTGATCCAGGCGCCGTCCGCGCCCACTGAATCTCGCGAAAGTATGCCGGTGCCGCCGCAGTCGATGCGCGCCAGCGATGCCAGGAACAGGCTGGTGGGCTTGTCCAGGTGATAGACGACGGTGCGCGCATCGGGCGCCTCGACGCGGGTGACCTTGACGCCGCCGCGCCCATCGAATTCGCTGGCGCAGCGCCAGCCTGAATTCGCGGCGGTGTAGTGCTGCCAGCTCCAGAGCACGTCGGCCGATGTCATCGGCTTGCCGTTGTGAAACGTCACGCCATCGCGCAAGGTAAATGTGTAGGTCTTGCCGTCGGGGCTGATGTCCACCGATTTGGCCAGCAGCGGACGCACCTCGGCATCTTCGCCATAGGCCACCAGCCCTTCAACAATGTGCATGACGACCGCGTCGCTGTTGCTGTCGCGGTTGACGCCGGGTTCGGTGGAACGGATGTCGGCGGTCATCGAAATGCGCAGCGGCGGGGCGGGCTGCGCGCTGACGGGGCCGGCGGCGCCGGACAGCCCGGCAAGCGCCAGCGCAACCGCGGCGCCAAGATTGGGGTTTTTCATTGGAACTTCCTTCGGTTGCGCCGGCGCGCCAAGGATCAGGCGGCGGCCAGCAGTTCGGGTTCGGCGGTCAGGCTATAGCGCGTAAACGTGCGATTCAGCGCGGGCAGGGGCGCCACTTCCATCAGGCCGACGGCCGGCTCCATGACCACCATGGCGACCGTGGCGGAAAGATTGTCGTGGCTGCCGGGGCGCGGCGGGCGGCACACGGAATAGGGCGCGCCAAAATCATCGAACAGCGCGCGCTTGAGGTCCTCGCGCGTCAAGTCCGTTTTCTCGTTCAGCAGGCGGCGTACGCGCCAGTCGCGGTACGCGCTTTCGGGCGTGCTGGCGCGGCCGGTGTCGCGCAGCTTGGACAAGGCCACTTCGCTGACCCAGTGGTTGGCGTGCACGATCAGGTCGTCGCTGCCCGGATAGATGGGGAAGGCTTCATCGGTGGTGCATTCGTAGTCCACGCCAAACCCAGCCGCCATGCCCAGCATGATGTTGTTCGAGCAGGACTTGGCGGTTGTGGCCACGGCCTTGATCGCCAGCGCGAAATGCTGCTGCTCCAGCACCTTGCGACGAATTAGCGACAGCGGCACGCCCAGTTGGCGGAAGTCGCGGTCGGACTCCAGATAGTTGGCCGTAATGGATACGCCCGCGCTGTTCAAGCCGCTGCGGGCCAGGCCACCGGCTTCGACGAACGTCAGGATGTCAGGGCCGTTGTCGCTGCGCACGCGCAGCACGATGGCCGTCTCGGCGCATTCCGCGCGCCAGTCCCAATTCTGCCCATGGATCAGGTTGCCGTTGGCCGAACGCGTGGGCAGGATCAACGCGCCGGTGCAGCCGTCGCCGGGTTCCAGTTCGGCCGCCTTCTTCTTTTCGGCGCGCGCCTTGGCCACCACTTCCGTGCGCGCGTTGACCATCACGATGTCTTCGAACGGCACGTCGGCGCCCGCGGCGATGCCGCGCATCTCTTCCAGGTAGTGCGGCGCAAAGGCTTCGATCTCGCGCGCGAAATGGGCGATGAGCTCGGTGCGCGCCATGGCGTCGTAGCCCAGGTCGACCAGCGTCTGGCCATACATGGCGGCGCTTTTGCGCACGCGCGCGGCAGCTTGCTGGCCGTAGGAACGGCCGCGGGCCTCGGGAGTGCCGGAAACCGATACGAAAGGAAATTGGGAAATCTGGGTCATGGACGGGGAGGCGGCGCCGCGCGCCGTGGGGTCGGGGAGGTGGAAGGGGAAAAAGGCAGGGAAGCAAGCTGCAAAAATGTTAGCTTATTTTGGCGCCAATATTGCTCAGGGTTTACCCAATGCGGGCGAAGATCCCCACGGCGCGACGGTTGGCAAAGGGCTTGCCACGGCGGGTGCTACAGCGGGTGCCACAGCGAGTGCCACGGCGGGTGCCGCAGCAGGGACGCTCGCGCGAACCGGCATGAAAAAGCCCCCGCGAATCCATCGCGGGGGCCGGCGCTGTCCGTTCAACAGCAAGCAGTTCAGAGTTGGCCGGCAGCCACCTCCGGCGCGCGGGTGGGCGACCCCATGGCCTGGAACAGCGCCGCTGTTTCCGTCAGCCGGGCGTTGGCGTATTCCAGTTCGCGCAGGCGCGCGGCGACGTAATGCTGTTCGGCCGCGTATTCGGTATAGGGCGCCAGCGCACCGAGGCGCACGCGGCTGGCCGTGTTGCGGTAAGACTGTTCGGCCGCGCGCCGCGAGGCCTCGGCCGAGGCCAGTGCCTGTCCGTCCGCGTCCAGACGCGCCAGGGTGTCGGCCACGTCCTGGAACGCCGTCAGTACCGTTTGCTTGTATTGCAGCACCGCCGCTTCGTAGCGTTCTTTGGCGGCGCGGCGCTCGGCCAGCAAGGCGCCGCCGTGGAAAATGGGCTGCGTCAAGGACGCGCCAATCGCCCAGATCGACCCCGCGCCGGACAGCGCGGCCGGCCAGCTGAAGCCGCCCTTGCCCATCGACGCGGACAACGACAGGCTGGGGAACAGCTGTGCGGTGGCCACGCCCACGTCGGCCGACGCGGCCTGCACCACGGCGTCCGCCACCAGGATGTCGGGGCGCGATGCCAATAGCTCGGACGGCACCACCACCGGCACCTGCGGTGGCACGGCCAGCGTGCTGAATGCCAGGTCGTCCGGCGCCTGGTCCGGGCGGCGGCCCAACAGCACGGCCAGCGCGTGGCGCGTGGCCTGCCATTGCGCGCGCAGGCCGGGCAGCGAGGCTTCCAGCGTGGCAGCGTCCTGGTCGGCGTCCAGCGCATCGTTTTGCGAAGCGGAGCCCAATTCGTAGCGGCGCTGCGTATCGCGCGCCACTTGCCGCAGCAGCACCACCTGCTTTTCGGTCAGCGCCACGCGTTCGGCCAGCGAGGCCGACGTGATGGCGCCGGTGACGATATTGCCGGCCAGCGACCGCCGGGCCGATTCCAGCCGGAACGCCTGCTGCTCAACCTGCGCCGCCAGGGACGCGTTGGCGAAACGCGCCGCGCCGAACAGGTCCAGGTCGTAAGTGGCCTGGATCTGGCCGGTGAACACGTTGTAGAGCGCCGTGGACTCGGGCAGATCGGGCATGGTCAGTGCGCGGTTGCGCGTGCCGCTTGCGCCCGCGTCCACCGACGGCAGCAGTGATGAATTGACCTGCGCGCGCAGTTGTTCGCGCGCGCCGGCCAGGTTGCGTTCGGCGGCGGCAAGGTTCGGGCTGTTGGCCAGCCCTTCCTGCACCAGGGCGTTCAGCGCGTCGGAACCATAGCGCTTCCACCACTCGGGCACGGGCCGCGCGCCCTGTTCGAATTGCTGTGCGACGCCCTGGGCCGTGGCGCCCTGCGGGGGCGGGGCTTCCACGCCGTATTGCGGGGGCGAGGCGGTTGCCGGGGGCTTGCTGTCCGGGGCGAACGCGCAGGCGCTCAAGGCCAGCGACAGAGCCGGCAACAGGGGCCGCAACAAGGGCCGGAACAAGGGCCGCGCCAGCGGCAGCCTGGAATAACGCGTGGGATGGGACTTCATCATCAGGCTCCTCGTTGCAGCGTATCGGCCGCGTTGGCGCCGGGCGGCACGCCTTCGGGCTCGTCGCGCTCGTCATGGCGCACGCGGAACCATGCCGCGTACAAGGCCGGCAGGAAGAACAGCGTCAGCACCGTGGCGCTGGTAATGCCGCCCATCAAGGCCGTGGCCATCGGGCCGAAGAAGTTGCTGCGCAGCAGGGGAATCAACGCCAGCACGGCGGCGGCGGCGGTCAGCACGATGGGGCGGAAACGCCGCGCGGTGGCGCCCACGATGGCGTCCACGCGCTTGTGGCCGTTCAGGATGTCCTGCTCGATCTGGTCCACCAAAATCACCGAGTTGCGCATGATGATGCCGAACATCGCAATGACGCCCAGCATGGCCACGAAGCCGAATGGCTTGCCGAACAGCAGCAACGCCGCCACCACGCCGATCAGCCCCAGCGGCGCGGTCAACACCACCATCAGCACGCGCGAGAAGCTTTGCAGCTGCACCATCAACAGCGTCAGCACCGCCACCGCCATCAGCGGCATTTGCGCGTTGATGGACGATTGACCCTTGCCGCTTTCCTCGACCGGGCCGCCCACTTCAATGCGGTAGCCCACCGGCAGGTCCGCGCGGATGGCGTCCAGCTTCTTGTCGATGGCGTGGGTGACGTCGATGCCTTGCGCGCCGCTGGTCACATCCGCCTGCACCGTAATGGTGGGCTGGCGGTCGCGTTCCCAGATGACGCCGTATTCCAGGTCGTAGTGCACCTGGCCCAGGCTGCCCAAGGGCACGGGGCCATTGGGCGTGGGCATGGCCAACGTGGCGATGCGGGCGGGATCCACGCGTTCTTCTTTCGGCGCGCGCAGGCTGACATTGATCAGCTTGTCGCGTTCGCGGTATTGCGTCACGGTGTAGCCCGACAGCGTCATCGCCAAAAAGTCGGACACATCGCTGGCGCTGATACCCAGCTCGCGCGCTTTTTGCTGGTCGATGTCGAATCGCACCGAGCGTTCCGAGGGTTCGTCCCAATCAAATTGCACGTTCACCGAGCGCGTGTCGGCGCGCACTTCGGCGGCGACCTTTTCCGCCACCGCGCGCACTTCCGAGATCTTGTCGCCACTGACGCGAAACTGCACCTGATAGCCGACGGGCGGGCCGTTTTCCAGGCGCGACAGGCGGGTGCGTATGGCGGGGAATTTTTCACGCAGCATGGGCTCAAGCCACTGGGCCAGCTGTTCGCGCTCTTCTACGGAGTGCGCGGTGATGACAAGCTGCCCGAAGTTCGGCGTGGGCAGTTGCTGATCCAGCGGCAGGTAGAAGCGCGGCGCGCCGGTGCCCACGAAGCTGACCGAATGGTCGATCTCGGGCCGGCCTTCCAGCGCTTTTTCCAACCGTTCGACCTGGCGCAGCGTGGCCGCGAACGACGCACCCTCTTGCAGCCGCACGTCCACCATCAGCTCGGTACGGTCCGAGCTGGGAAAGAACTGCTGGGGCACAAGCTTGAACCCCGCCATCGCCACGACGAAGATCACCACCGTGCCCGCCAGCACCCAGAAGCGGCGGTCCACGCACCACGCCACCCAACCGCGCAGACGCTGATAGAAGCGGGTGTTGTAGATATCGTGTTCGTGGTCGTGCGGCTGATGGGCTTCGCGCTTGCGCTCGGGCAGCAGCCGATAGCCCAGAAGCGGAATCAGCACCACGGCGGCAAACCACGAAGTGATCAGCGCAATGGCCGACACCTGGAAAATGGACCGCGTGTATTCGCCGGTGCTGGACTTGGCCAGCGCAATCGGCAGAAAGCCGGCCACGGTGACCAGCGTGCCGGTCAGCATGGGAAACGCGGTGCTGGTGTAGGCGAAGGCGGCGGCGCGCGCGCGGCTCCAGCCCTGTTCCAGCTTCACCGCCATCATTTCCACGGCGATGATGGCATCGTCCACCAGCAGGCCCAGCGCCAGCACCAAGGTGCCCAGCGACACCTTGTGCAGGCCGATGCCGAACATGTCCATGAACAGCGCGGTGATGGCCAGCACCACCGGGATCGAAATCACGACGACCATGCCGGTGCGCAGGCCCAGCGACACCAGGCTGACGATCAGCACGATGGCAACCGCTTCTGCCACCGAACGCAGGAATTCGTCAACGGAATCCGATACCGCGTCCGGCATGCTGGACACTTCCGTCAGCGTCAGGCCGGCGGGCAATTGCGCCTGGAGCTTGTCAAAGGTCTTGTCCAGCGCTTCGCCCAGGCGCACCACGTCCTGGCCCGGCTGCATGGTGATGCCGATGCCCAGCACGGGGTTGCCGTTAAAGCGCATCTGCTCGGTGGGCGGGTCGTCATAGCCGCGATGGATGGTGGCGATGTCGCCCAGGCGGATCGACTTGTCGTTGACGCGGATCAGCGTGTCGGCCAGCGCGCGGCTGTTTTCGAACTGCCCGGTCGGCCGCACGAAGATGCGGTCGTCGGCCGTGGTCAGGGTGCCGGCGCTGGACACCGCGTTTTGCGTGTTGATGGCCTGCGCGATCTGCTGAGGCGTCACGCCCAGACGGCTTAGCTGTGTATTGGAGATTTCGACATACACGTGTTCAGCCTGGTCGGCAAAGTAATCGACCTTGGCCACGCCCGGCACGCGCAGCAGCACGGTGCGCAGATTGTCGGCGTAATCGTGCAGTTGCGCGGGCGAAAAGCCGTCGCCATGCAGCGTGTAGATGTTGGTATAGACGTCGCCGAATTCGTCGTTGAAGAACGGGCCTTGCACGCCTTGCGGCAACGTGGCCTGGATATCGCCGACCTTCTTGCGCACCTGATACCACTGGTCGGCCACCGTGTTGGCGGGCGCCGAGTCTTTCATGGTGTAGAAGATCAGCGATTCACCGGGGCGGGAATAGCTGCGGAGAAAGTCCCTGTTGGCGGTCTCCTGTAGCTTCTTGCCGATGCGGTCGGTGACTTGTTCCTGCACCTGCTTGGCGGTCGCGCCCGGCCATAAGGTCTTGATGACCATCACGCGGAACGTGAAGGGGGGGTCTTCGGACTGGGCCAGCTTGGAATACGACAGCACGCCAAACAGCGTGACCAGCGTGATCAGGAAAATGACCAGCGGCTGGTGGCGCAGCGCCCAGGCCGACAGGTTGAACTTGCCTTCTTTGTGGTCGTGGCCGGGATCTTCGGCGGGTGCGCTCATGATGCGAAGTCCTCGGCGTGCAGGGGCGCCACGGGGCGCACCTTTTCACCGGCGGTCACGGTGTGCACGCCTTGCCAGACCACGCGTTCACCCGCCGACACGCCGCCGGTCAGCGTTACGGTGCGCGCGTCAAAGCGCAACACCTGTACGCGGCGCAGCTCCAGCGTGTCTTCCTTCGGTTTGACGATCCATACGGCAGGGTCCTTGCCGTCATGGAATAGCGCGGTGGCGGGCACGGTGTAGGTGGCCTGGTTGGCCGCGCCGTGGTTGTCGAAGCTGATGTTGGCCGTCATGCCCAGCCGCACTTGCGGCGACGGCGATTCCAGCGTGAGCTTCACGCGGTAAGTGCGGCTTTGCGGGTCGGCGGCCGGCGCGATCTCGCGCAGCGTGGCCGTGAAGTTCTGGCCGGGCAGCGGGCCCAGCGTCACGTTGGCGCGTTGGCCGATCGTCAAACCGGCCAGTACGCTTTCCGGCACGTCGCAAATGGCGTCGATGTCGCCTGCCCAGGCCAGCTGGTAGACGGGAGTGCCGGCCGCCACGTTCTGCCCGGTGTCGGCCTGTTCGGCGGTGATGACGCCCGCATGGTCGGCCTGCAGCGTCGTGTACTTGAGCTGGTCGGCCGACAGCGCGGCCTGCTGGGCGGCCTGATCGCGTTGGGCCAGGGCCGAGGCGTAGGCGTTGCGGGTCTGTTCCAGCTGGGTGGCGGCGATGAGGTTTTCGCGCGCTTGGGCGCGGTCGCGGTCCAACTGTTGGCGGGCGTAGTCCAGTTGATGCTGAGCGGCCGACAACTGGGCCTTGGCGGCCGCGGCGTTCTTGGTGGCGTCGGCCGGGTCGAGCTTGGCGACGACCTGGCCGGGCACGACGCTATCGCCCAGCCGAACCTGCCGCTCGATGATCTTGCCGCCTACGCGGAAGGAAAGCGGCGTGCTGTAGCGCGCCTGCACTTCGCCCGGCAACGTCCACGCCGGCAGCCGTTCATCCGCCTGCGTCGGCATGGCGACCACGGGACGCGGCGCCGGGGCCGGTTCTTCTTTGCGGCCGCAGGCCGAGAGGGCCAGCGCCAGCGCCAGTAGCGCGGGCAGCGTGATGCGGCGAGTCCATGGGGACGGAGCGGGCGTTGTCACGGTTGCGGCAAGGGGGCGCGCCGACGGTTGTGGGCTGGAGCCAGGAAAATTCACGAAATACCTCGCGGCGCGATAGGGGCGAAAAAGGGGAAGGCATCGGCGAGTCAAACTCGATACGGGCTGAATTCTAATGCGCATATGTATTCGGATACAAGGCTGTATTTGAAATCGTGGCCGGTGCTAAACTCCCGCCATGTCAAAAGTGCGCTTAACCCGAGAGCAAAGCAGAGACCAGACGCGTCAGCGTCTGCTGGACGCTGCGCAATCGGTATTCCTTACCAAGGGCTTCGTGGCCGCCAGCGTCGAGGACATCGCCGAACTGGCGGGGTACACGCGCGGCGCCTTCTATTCCAATTTCGGCAGCAAGACCGAACTTTTCCTGCAATTGCTCAGACGCGATCACGAAAAAGTGATGGCCGACATGCGCGCCATCTTCGAAGAAGGCGAAACGCGCCAGCAGATGGAAGCCAGCGTCGTGCAGTACTACAGCACGCACCACCGCGAAAACGATTGCTTCCTGCTCTGGATGGAAGGCAAGCTCCAGGCCGCGCGCGACCCCGATTTCCGTGTGGGTTTTACCGATTGCCTGCGCGAATTGCGCGCGGCCACCACGGAATACGTCCGCCAGTTTTCCGCGCATGTGGGCACTCCGCTGCCCATGCCGGCCGAACAATTGGCGATCGGGCTCCTGGCCCTGTCGGACGGCATGCAATTTAGCTACGCCTTTGATCCGCAAGGCGTGAGCCTGGAAATGACCGAGGCCGTGCTGGCTGGTTTTTTCCGCCGGGTGGTGTTTGGTGACTCGCAACCCGACGCGGCGCCCGCCGCCTTGCCGCCCGGGGCGCCAACTTCGGTCGGATAGCCTTGCCCTGGCCGCTGCATGGCGGCCACGAATCACCGATACAGATCGCCGATACAGATTGTCAGCCGCATGCCGGCCGTGATAGTAATAACCGCGGCGCAACGGTCGGGCTGAGGGGGCCGGCGCCGAAATTCGCAACCCTGGGCGAAAGGAGCTGCTGCATGTCTTCAGAAACCCGACCATCCACCATCAACCGCCCGGTGTTCTTCCCGGCGGCGATCTTCACGCTGTTGTTGGTCGGATTCGCGATTCTTGCGCCCGAGCGGGCGCAAAGCCTTTTTGAATCCGTGCAGGGCTGGATCCTGGGCAACGTCAGCTGGTTCTACATCCTGGTCGTGGCCATCATCTTGCTGGCCGTGGTGTTCCTGGCCTTGAGCCGCTACGGCGACATCAAGCTCGGGCCGGACCATAGCGAACCCGATTACCGCAATTTCACCTGGTTTGCGATGCTATTTTCCGCGGGCATGGGCATTGGCCTGATGTTCTTCGGAGTTGCCGAACCGGTGATGCACTTCGTGTCGCCGCCGGTCGGCGAGGGCGGCACGGCCATCGCCGCGCGCGAGGCCATGAAGATCACGTTCTTCCATTGGGGCCTGCATGCGTGGGCGATCTATGCGGTGGTGGCGCTGATCCTGGCGTTCTTCAGCTACCGCCATGGGCTGCCGCTGACGCTGCGTTCGGCCCTGTATCCGCTGATCGGCAACCGCATCCACGGCCCCATCGGCCATGCCGTCGACATCTTCGCCATCATCGGCACGGTGCTGGGCGTGGCGACGTCGCTGGGCCTGGGCGTGGCGCAGATCAACAGCGGGCTGAACCACCTGTTCGGCGTCCCGGTCGGGGTGACGACGCAGATCATCCTCATCGTCGTCACTTGCGGCCTGGCCACGCTGTCGGTGGCCAGCGGTCTGGACAAGGGCATCCGCATCCTGTCCGAGACCAATCTGGTGCTGGCGGCCGTGTTGCTGCTGTTCGTGCTGGTGGTCGGCCCCACCGTGTTCCTGTTCCAGACCTTCGTGCAGAACACGGGCGCGTACCTGTCCGACATCGTCAACAAGACCTTCAACCTGTATGCCTACGAGCCCACCGACTGGATTGGTGGCTGGACCTTGTTCTACTGGGGCTGGTGGATTGCGTGGTCGCCGTTCGTGGGCCTGTTCATCGCGCGCATCTCGCGCGGGCGCACCATCCGCGAATTCGTCACCGGCGTGCTGCTTGTGCCGGCGGGGTTCACCCTGTTCTGGATGACGGTGTTTGGCGACACGGCCATCCACATGATCCTGGTGGACAAGGTGCAGGGCCTGGCCGAGGTGGTCGAAGCCGATTCGTCGCTGGCCCTGTTCGCCTTCCTGGAACATCTGCCCTGGAGCAGCGTGCTGTCGGTGGTGGCCATTGCAATGGTCGCGGTGTTTTTCGTGACCTCCGCCGACTCGGGCGCGCTGGTGGTTGACCTGCTGGCCTCGGGCGGGTCGGACCGCACGCCTGTGTGGCAGCGTATTTTCTGGTCGGTGCTGATGGGCGCGGTTGCCATCGCGCTGTTGCTCGCCGACGGGCTGACCGCCTTGCAGACGGCCACCATCGCCAGCGCGCTGCCGTTTTCCATCATCTTGCTGCTGTCCCTGTGGGGGCTGTTCAAGGCGCTGAAACTGGACGCCACCAAGCGCGGCATTCGCTATCAGTCCTTGACCTTGTCGCGCCCCGCGCGTGGCGGCCAATCGTGGGAACGTCGGCTGCGCAACATGGTGATGATGCCGCGCCGCTCGCACGTGCAGCGTTTTATCAGCGACGTGGTGCGGCCTGCGCTGGACGACGTGGCCGAGGAACTGCGCAAGCAGGGCTATGCGGTAGAAGTGCGCGAAGTCGAAGCCGACGGCAGCGCCATTCTTGAGGTCTCGCACGGCGAGCACCTGGACTTCTCGTATGCCGTGCAGCCCGAGGCGTTCGTGCGCCCCAGCCTGACGCCGGACGAAGCGGCCGACGAAGAAGAACGCAAGTACTTCCGCGCCGAAGTCCACCTGCGCGAAGGCGGGCAGGACTACGACATCATGGGCTGGAGCCGCGACGCCGTCATCGGCGACATCCTGGACCAGTACGAACGCCATCGCCATTACCTGCACATGGTCCGCACCTGACCGTCGGCCGGCCACGTACTACCCGGCCGACACGCCAACCCTGAAAACCGCCAGCCTCGCCTGGCGGTTTTTTTTCGCCCATCTGCCGCCGCTGAAGGCCGATAGCGGCGCGCTATGCGGCGTATTGCAATGTCCACTTTGACGAAATGGGGCGAATCAAGGATTATCCAAGCTTATTCTTGGATAAATAAAGAGAAGATCATGAAGGCGAAACCTGGAGCCTGGGCCGTAGGGGCCCTTGTGCTGGCGGGGGCGTTGGCAGGTGGGTGGGCGTGGAAGGCGGGCCGCGCGCCGCAGCAGGGCGGGTGGGCGATGGCGCCGGCCAAGGTTGCGGTGGCGCCCGCCGTGCAGGCGGACTTTCCGATGGCGCTGACCGGCATCGGCTCGTTAGAGGCCACGCGCCAGGTGCAGGTGCCCGCCGAAGTGGATGGCCGGGTCACGCAGATTCTTTTCACGGCAGGCCAAACGGTGAAGGCCGGCCAACTGCTGGTGCAGATGAACGACGCGCCGGAACGCGGCGAGCTGGCGCGGCTGCAGGCGCAGGCCCGCAATGCGCGCGCCTTGTTGGAACGCACGCGCCGGCTACTGCCGCAACAGGCCGCCACGCGGGAACAGCTGGATCAGGCGCAGGCCGATTACGACCAGGCCGCCGCCGATATCCGGCGCGTACAGGCGCTGATCGAGCAAAAGCGCGTCAAGGCGCCGTTCGACGGCATGTTGGGCGTGCGCCGTGTGCATCTGGGCCAATTCGCCCGCGCCGGCGATCCGCTGGTGTCGCTGACCGACGCTTCCACGCTGTACGCAAATATCACCCTGCCCGAACAGGCGCTGGGCGCCGTGCGCGCCGGCCAGACGGTGACGGTGACGGTGGATGCGTATGCCGACCGGCAATTTCCCGGTCAGGTCACTACCGTGGAACCGCAGGTGGACGCCGGATCGCGCACCGTGCGCGTGCAGGCGACCTTGGCCAACGCCGATGGCGCGCTGGCCGCCGGCATGTTCGCGCACGGCCGCATCCGTTTGCCCGACCGGCCCGATGTGATCACGGTGCCGGAAACGGCCATCAGCTACAGCGCTTACGGCGATTCCGTCTACGTGCTGACGCCGCCCAAGCCGGGCGCGGCCGCCGCGCCCGACACGCCGGCCACGGTGCGGCAAGCCTACGTCAAGACGGCCGAGCGCCTGCATGGCCGGGTCGTTGTCACTGAAGGCCTGAACGCGGGCGATCAGGTGGTGACGTCGGGCCAACTGCGCCTGCACAACGGCGCGGCCGTTGACGTGACCGGCACAGACACCGTCGCGTTGGGCGCACCGGCGGAGGCATCATGACATTCACCGATCTTTTCGTGCGCCGGCCCGTGCTGGCGCTGGTGGTCAGCACGCTGATCCTGTTGCTGGGCATCAAGGCGTTAAGCGGCCTGCCGGTGCGGCAGTACCCGCTGACCGAAAGCACCACCATCACCATCACCACCCAATACCCGGGCGCCTCGCCCGACCTGATGCAAGGTTTCGTCACGCAGCCCATCGCGCAATCAGTCGCTACGGTGGAAGGCATCGACTACCTGTCGTCCTCGTCCACCCAGGGCCGCAGCGTGATCACGGTGCGGATGAAGTTGAACGCCGATTCCAACAAAGCCATGACCGAAGTGATGGCCAAGGTCAACGAGGTGAAGTACCGGCTGCCGCAGGACGTGTACGACCCCGTGCTGGTCAAGTCGGCGGGCGAGGCGACCGCCGTCGCCTATGTGGGGTTTGCCAGTTCGACGCTGTCGCTGGCGGCATTGACCGATTATTTGTCGCGCGTGGTGCAGCCGCAGCTGTCCTCGATTGACGGCGTGGCCAGTGTGGAACTGTATGGCGGCCAAAAGCTGGCCATGCGCGTCTGGCTGGACCCGGACCGCATGGCCGCGCGCGGTATCTCGGCGGGCGAACTGGCGCAGGCGCTGCGCGATAACAACGTGCAGGCCGCGCCGGGCCAGGCCAAGGGCCTGTACGTGGTGTCCAACATCCAGGTCAATACCGACCTGGTCAATGTGGCGCAATTTCGCGACCTGGTCGTCAAGCGCGACGGCGACGCCATCGTGCGGCTGGGCGACGTGGCCACCGTGGAATTGGGCGCGGCATCCACCGATTCCAGCGGCTTGATGGACGGCGAACCCGCCGTGTACTTCGGCCTGAACGCCACGCCTGTGGGTAACCCGCTGGTCATCGTCAAGCGCTTGCAGGAACTGTTGCCCAACATCAAGCAGAACCTGCCGCCGGGCACCAGCGTGCAAGTGCCGTTCGAGCTGGCCCGCTTTATCAGCGCGTCGATCGATGGCGTGATGCAGACGCTGCTGGAAGCCATCGCCATTGTCGTGGTGGTGATCTTTCTTTGCCTGGGTTCGTTGCGCGCGGTGCTGATCCCCGTGGTCACCATCCCGCTTTCCATGCTGGGCGGGGCGGCCATCATGGCGCTGTTCGGCTTCAGCGTGAACCTGCTGACCTTGCTGGCGATGGTGCTGGCCATTGGGCTGGTGGTGGACGACGCCATCGTGGTTGTGGAAAACGTGCATCGCCACATCGAAGAAGGAAAATCGCCCGTGCGCGCGGCGTTGATCGGCGCGCGAGAAGTTGCCGGGCCGGTGATCGCCATGACCATCACGCTGGCTGCCGTGTATGCGCCCATCGGGCTGATGGGCGGGCTGACCGGGTCGCTGTTCAAGGAGTTTGCCTTTACGCTGGCCGGCGCGGTGGTGGTGTCCGGCGTCATTGCGCTGACCTTGTCGCCCGTCATGAGTTCGTTCCTGCTGAACCGCGACGTGTCGGAAGGCAAGATGGCGCGCAACGCCGAGCTGATGTTCGGCCGGCTGGGCAAGGCCTATGGGCGCGTGCTGGACGTGTCGTTGCGGCATCGTTGGGTGACGGGGCTGATCGCCGTGGCGGTGCTCGTCAGCCTGCCGTTCCTGTACAACGCCGCGCAGCGCGAGCTGGCGCCGGTCGAAGACCAATCCACCGTGCTGACCGCCATCAAGTCGCCGCAGCACGCCAATATCGACTACGTAGAAAAGTTCGGCAAGAAGTGGGACGACGTGATGAAGACGGTGCCCGAGCAAAAAGGGCGCTGGCTGATCAACGGGTCGGACGGCGTGTCCAACAGCATCGGCGGTGTGGACTTCGTGGACTGGCAAGACCGCAAGCGCAACGCCGATGCCATCCAGGCCGACATGCAATCGCTGGCCAATCAGGTAGAAGGCAGCAACATCTTTGCGTTCCAGTTGCCGTCGTTGCCCGGGTCCACGGGCGGCCTGCCCGTGCAGATGGTGCTGATGAGCGCGGCCGATTACCGCGTCGTCTACGAGGCCATGGAAAGCTTGAAGCAGGCGGCGCGGGCCAGCGGGCTGTTTATGGTGGTGGACAGCGACCTGGACTACAACAACCCGGTGGTGCAACTGACGGTGGACCGCGCCAAGGCCAACAGCCTGGGCGTCACCATGAAAGACATCGGCGATACGCTGGCGGTGCTGGTGGGCGAAAACTATGTCAACCGCTTCGGCATGGACGGGCGCTCGTATGACGTCATTCCGCAAAGCCGTCGCGATCTGCGTATGTCGCCACAGGCCTTGGCGCAGTTCCACGTCAAAAGCGCCAGCGGCGCACAGGTGCCGCTGTCGAACCTGGTGTCGGTTTCCATGGGCGTGGAGCCCAATTCGCTGACGCAGTTCAACCAGTTGAACGCCGCCACGTTCCAGGCCATCCCGATGCCCGGCGTCACCATGGGCGACGCGGTGACATTCCTGTCGGAGCAGGCAAAAAACCTGCCCGCCGGCTTCAGCTATGACTGGCAATCGGATGCGCGCCAGTTCAGCCAGGAAGGGTCGGCACTGATGATTACGTTCCTGTTCGCCATCATCGTCATCTATCTGGTGCTGGCCGCGCAGTACGAAAGCCTGCGCGACCCATTCATCATCCTGGTCAGCGTGCCGATGTCGATCTGCGGCGCGCTGATTCCGCTGGCGCTGGGCATGGCCACCGTGAACATCTATACGCAGATCGGGCTGGTGACGCTGATCGGCCTGATCAGCAAGCACGGCATCCTGATGGTGGAATTCGCCAACGAAATGCAGGTCAGCCACGGGCTGGATCGGCGCGCGGCAATGGAGCAGGCCGCCCGCATCCGCTTGCGTCCCATCCTGATGACGACGGCGGCGATGGTGATGGGGCTGATCCCGTTGCTGTTCGCCACGGGGGCGGGCGCGCACAGCCGGTACAGCCTGGGCCTGGTCATCGTGGTGGGCTTGCTGGTGGGCACGTTGTTCACGTTGTTCGTGCTGCCTACCGTCTACACCGTGCTCGCGCGTGACCACCGCGCCGCCAGCGACACGCCGCGCGCGCGGGAACTGGCCGTGGCGCAAGCCGAAGACGGCCGCGCTGCCATCTCGCATTAAGGAGCCAACCATGATTGAAGTTTCCGCATCCGCACCGCTGCGCCGCCCGGCCCTCGGTGCCGGCCCCGAACGCGCGATTCGCCCAGCCTTCGTCTTTGGACTCGATCGTCCGCGCCGCCCGAGCGCCGTGCTGCGATCAACGCTGCTGGCGCTGACACTGGCACTGGCGCTGGCGTTGGCCGGCTGCGCCGTGGGCCCCGACTACCAACGCCCGCAGGACGCGCCGGTGGTGCTGGCCAGCCCCGAGCAGGCGCTGTTTTCCTCCGACGCGCTGCAACGCGACTGGTGGAAGCAACTGCAAGACCCCCAGCTGGACCAGCTGGTGGACCTGGCCTTGAACCGTAATCACGACATCCGGATCGCCCAGTCTCGCCTGGCGGAGTCGCGCGCCGTGCTGGACGAAAAAGAACTGGATCGCTTGCCCGCCGTGACGCTGGACGGGCGCTATGAACGCGGCCTGTCGCAGGCCAACGCGGGCACGGCCGGGCAGCGCAACCTGGCCCAAAGTTATCGGGCCGGTTTTGACGCCACCTGGGAACTGGACCTGTGGGGGCGGCTACGCCAAGCGGCCGCCGGCGCGGCGGCGCGCAGCCAGGCGCAGGCGGCGGATCTGGCCCAGACGCGCATCGTGGTGGCGGCCGAGGTTGCCCGCAATTACTTCGAACTGCGCGGCGCCGAGCAGCGCCTGGCCGTGGCGCGCGCCAACCTGGAAAGCCAGCGCGACAGCCTGCGTGTGACCCAGGCGCTGGTGCAGGCCGGGCGGGGCGACGAGGGGGATCTGGCCAGCGCGCGGGCCGAACTGGAAACCGTGCAGGCCAGTGTGCCCGTGCAAGTCACGGCCAAGCGGCTGGCGCATTATCGGCTGGCGGTATTGGCTGGGCTGCGGCCGGTTCAACTGGCCGAACTGGATGCCGGCAAGCCGTTGACCCCATTGGCGACACGCCTGCCGATCGGGGACGTGGCGGCGCTGCTGTCGCGTCGGCCGGACGTTGCCGCTGCCGAGCGCAATATGGCCGCCGCCAATGCAGACATAGGAGTGGCCACGGCGGAGCTTTATCCCCGCATCGACCTGGGCGGGTTCCTGGGTTTTGTGGCGTTGCGTGGTGCCGATTTCGGCGCGGCGTCCAGCCGGGCGTTCAGCGTGGCATCGGGCGTGAACTGGCCGGCCTTGCACCTGCCGACGGCGCTGGCCAGACAGCGCGCGGCCGTCGCCCGTGCCGACGGGGTGGTGGCGCGCTACCAGCAAACGGTGCTTCAAGCGGTGCAAGAACTGGAGTCGGCGCTGACCGAGTTTGGCCAGACCCAACAGCGCTTGGGCAATCTGGCGCAGGCGGCGGCGCACAGCCGGCGCGCGGCGGAACTGGCGCAGCTGCGCTATCGCGAGGGGAGTGCGCCGTATTTGACGGTGCTGGACGCGCAGCGTACGCTTTTGCGCGCCCAGGACGCCGTGGCGGTTGCCGAAACGGATTCCTATACCCGTCTGGTGGCGCTGTACAAGGCGCTGGGAGGCGGCTGGGAGGCGGAGGCGGCGATGTGAGGCGCTGACGTGAGGCGCTGACCTGAGGCGCTGACCTGAGGCGCTGAATTTGACGCCGGAGGGGGGAGCCGGAGGTTGGCTCCCGAGGTTGCCTCCCGACGTTGGCGCTGAAGGCCGGCGCTGACGCAACCCGCTGATGGGCCGCCAAGTTCATGGCACCATAGGAACCTTACGCCCGGAGTATCGTTATCGTCATGTCCGACAGCCTGTCCCACCCCGTCACGTGGATGCCGCATCAGCCGGCGGACCGCGTGTTGATGACCTTGAAGACGCGCGGCCCGCAGTCGGTTGCGGTCATCGCCAAGGCCATGGATGTGACCGCCGAAGCGGTGCGTCAGCAAATGGCGAGGCTGCATGCAGACGGGCTGGTCGACTCCGAAAGCCACAGCGCCGGGCGCGGTCGGCCTACCCAGATCTGGTTCCTGACCGATGCCGGCCATGGCCGCTTTCCCGACACGCACGCCGAAATGACGGTGCAGATGATCGGGGCCGTGCGCCAGGTGTTCGGCGAGGACGGCGTGGACAAGCTGATCCAGGCGCGCGAGGCCTCCATGTTGGAAGGCTACCAACGCGCGATGGCGGGCGCGCACGACCTGCCATCCCGTCTGGACCGCCTGGTGCAGGTGCGCTCGTCCGAAGGCTATATGGCCGAATTGCGCAAGGACGGCGCCGACTTCCTGTTTATCGAAAACCACTGTCCGATCTGTTCGGCGGCCAAGGCCTGTATGGGCTTTTGCCGCAGCGAGCTGGATCTGTTTCGGAAAGTGCTGGGCACGGACGTGCAGGTGGATCGCGAAGAACATATCCTGAGCGGCGCGCGCCGCTGCGCCTACCGCGTGCGCCAGCAAGGGCCCGCCCTACAATCCGCGCATGACTCTCAAGCAACTTGAAGCGTTCTACTGGGCCGCTACCTGCGCCAGCTTTGCCGTGGCCGCTGAACGGCTGCACCTGTCGGTGTCGTCGCTATCCAAACGCATCACCGAACTTGAGGACGCGCTGGGCCGGCCGTTATTTGACCGCAGCGGCCATAAGGCCGCGCTGACCGACGCCGGCCAGCGCCTTGTGCCGCAGGCTCGGGAATTGCTGGCCGCCGCCGACCAGGTGCGGGCGTCCATGGCGGAAACACCCGGGCTGCGCGGCCGCTGCCGCTTCGGCGTGGGCGAATTGACCGCCCTGACCTGGCTGCCACGCCTGATCGGCGTGGTGCGGGCCGCCTATCCCGACCTGGTGCTGGAGCCGTATGTGGACATCGGGCAGGTGCTGGAGCAGCGCGTGGCCGATGGCGAGCTGGATTTTGCCGTCATCGCCGGCCGGTCTTCGCGAGCGAATATCGCGTCGACCCCGATCGGCCAGGCCCGCTTTGCCTGGGCGGCGGCGCCCGCCGCCTTGGGCTCGGACACCCGCATGACGCCCGCGCTGCTGGCCCGCCTGCCGCTGGTGACGTTGCCGGCCGGCGCGGGCACGACCCGCATCATCGATGACTGGCTGGCCGGGCGCGATGCCGCGGGCGAACGGCTCTGCTGCAACAGCTGGGGTGCCATTGTCGGCCTGCTGATCGAAGGCACCGGGGTAGGGCTGATACCCGAACACTGGGCCCAGGCCCTGCAAGCGGAAGGCAGCTTGCGCGTGCTGCAAGGCGACCCCGAACCGGCCGCCTTGCCGTATTCGTTCCAGTACCGGCGCGACGACGCGCGGCCGCTGGTTGCCCGGTTGCGCGAGTCCGTGACGGCGGCGGTGGACTTTTCCGCACCCTGCCGCCTGCCTTGATTTCCCCGCCACCCGGCGTCCGCGAGGCGGCCGGTCATGGGCCGTGTTTACCAGCCAGACAGCCGCCGCTCTATACAATCGCCGCGCGCCTGGCGCAGAATTCCACAGATGCAACGACGGAGAACACTCATGCGTAAACTTTGCCTCGCCATGGCCATGGCGGGAATGCTGGCCAGCGGTCTGGCGCAAGCCCAGTCCACCCTGCGTATCGGTCTGCAAGACGACCCGGACGTGCTGGACCCGGTGCGTGCGCGCACCTTCGTGGGCCGCATCGTCTTTGCCTCGCTGTGCGACAAGCTGGTCGACATCACCCCCGACCTGAAGATCGTGCCCCAGTTGGCGCAGTCCTGGACGATCGGCCCGGACAACAAAACGCTGACGTTCAAGCTGCGTACCGATGCCGTGTTCCACGACGGCACGCCGGTCAATGCCGCGGCCGTCAAGGCCAACCTGGACCGCGCCCGCACGCTGCCGGACAGCAACCGCAAGAGCGAACTGGCCACCGTCGCCAGCGTGGACGCGCCCGATGCCAACACCGTGGTGCTGACCCTGTCCGAGCCGGATGCCTCGCTGCTGTCGCAGCTGTCGGACCGCGCGGGCATGATGATGTCGCCGGCCAGTTTCGACAAGGATCCTGGCGGCAAGCCGGTGTGTTCCGGCCCGTATCAATTCAAGGAGCGCGTGCAGAACGACCGCATCGTGCTGGAGAAATTTCCCAAGTACTGGGACGCCGCCAACTTCCATTTCGACCGTCTGGTCTACACGCCGATCCCCGACAACACCGTGCGCCTGAACAATCTGCGCGCCGGTGACCTGGACATCATCGAACGCGTGGCGCCCAGCGACGCCAAGGCGGTCAAGGACGACGGCAACCTGCGCCTGGCGCCGGTAACGGGCCTGGGCTTCCAGTCGATCTCGGTCAACCTGGGCAACGGCGCGCGCGCCAACAACCCGCTGGCCAAGGACAAGCGCGTGCGTCAGGCGCTGGACCTGGCCATTGACCGCGACGTGCTGAACCGGGTGATCGGTGAAGGCATGTTCCAACCGGCCTACCAGCCGTTCCCGCCCGCCAGCTTTGCCTACAACACCGCTTTCGAACACAAGGGCCGCGACCCGAAGAAGGCGCAGGCGTTGTTGAAGGAAGCCGGCTATGACCGCGTGAAGTTCGAAATCACCTTCGGCAACAATACGACCATGCAGCAAGTGTTCGAACTGGTGCAGGCCATGGGTGCCGAAGCCGGTTTCGACATTACGTTGCGCCCGGTGGAATTCGCGTCGTTGCAATCGTCGCTGGCGCGCGGCGACTTTGAAGTGGGTCAAAGCGGTTGGTCGGGCCGGGTCGATCCCAGCGGCAATATCCATCAATACGTCAGCTGCAAGGGCAACCTGAACGACGGCAAGTTCTGCGACGCAGGCGTGGACAAGCTGCTGAACGATGCGCGCGGCGAGGCCGACACGGCCAAGCGCCGCGCGCTGTACGACCAGGTGCTGACCAGCATGCAGGACCAGCGTCCCATCGTTTACCTGTTCTATCTGCCGTGGACCTTCGGCGTGCAAAAGAAGGTTGAAGGCTTTGTGCCTTACCCCGATGGCCTGATCCGCCTGAAGGGCGTGACCGTCGCCAAGAAGTAAGCCGGGCGGCCAACGACGGGATCCGGAATCGGATCCCGTTTTTCTTACTTGCGGGCGGCGTGCGCCGCCGCTACAGGAAGCATCATGTTTACGACTCGCCCGGAAATCCTTGGCACCTTTGGTGTCGTGACCTCTACCCATTGGCTGGCCAGCGCGACCGGCATGTCGCTGCTGGAACGCGGCGGCAACGCGTTCGACGCCTGCGCGGCGTCGGCCTTCGTGCTGCAAGTGGTTGAGCCGCATCTGGTCGGCCCCGCCGGCGAAGTGCCGGCCATCTTCTATTCGGCGCGCACGGGCAAGCTGGAAGTGCTGTGCGGGCAGGGCACGACGCCGGCGGCGGCCACGCTTGAGCGATACCGCGCCGAAGGGCTGAAGCTGATTCCGGGCAACGGCCTGTTGGCCACCGTGATCCCCGGCGCATTCGACGCCTGGATGCTGCTGCTGCGCGACCACGGCACGATGCGCGTGCGCGATGTGCTGGAACCGGCCATCTATTACGCCGAGCACGGCCATGCGCTGATGCCGCGCATCTCCAACACCATCGCGGGCCTGAAGGATTTCTTTGAAACCCATTGGTCCACTACCGCGGCGGTCTACGTGCCCGGCGGCAAGGTGCCCGAAGCGCGCAAGCTGTTTCGCAATCCGGCCTTGGCGCGCACGTGGACGCGCGTGCTGAAAGAGGCGGAGAGCGTGGGCGCTGACCGCGAACGCCAGATCGAGGCGGCGCGGGACGCCTTCTACCGGGGTTTCATCGCCGAGGAAATCGACCGATTCGCGCGCAATACCGACGTCATGGACGAAAGCGGCACGACGCACCGAGGCGTCATCACGGCCGACGATCTGGCCGGCTGGTCGGCCAGCTACGACACGCCGCTGACCTACGACTACCACGGCTACACGGTCGCCAAGGCCGGCGCCTGGAGCCAGGGCCCGGTATTCCTGCAAACGCTGGCGTTGTTGAAGAACATGGACCTGGCGGGCGTGGGGCCGAACAGCGTTGAATTCATCCACCGCGTTACCGAGGCGATGAAGCTGGCTTTCGCCGACCGCGAAGCCTATTACGGCGACCCGGCTTTCATCGACGTGCCGCTGGCGCACCTGCTGTCGGACGCCTACAACGACGAGCGCCGCGCATTGATCGGCGAGACGGCCTCGCACGATCTCTTGCCCGGCCAGGTGCCTGGCTTCGAGGCGCAGGTGGCGCGCGTGATGGACACGCTGGAACGCCTGTCCCCGGTGACCGCGCCTGGCAGCGCCACCAACGAGCCCACGCTGGCCGATATGCGCGCATCGGCCAAGCGCGGCGACACGACGCATGTGGATGTGATCGATCGCTGGGGCAACATGATTTCGGCCACGCCGTCGGGCGGCTGGTTCCAGTCGTCGCCGGTGATACCCGAACTGGGCTTTGGCCTGAACACGCGCGCGCAGATGTTCTGGCTGGAAGAGGGCTTGCCGGGCACGCTGGCGCCGGGCAAGCGCCCGCGCACGACGCTGACGCCGTCTTTGGCGCTGCGCGATGGCAAGCCGTACCTGGCCTTCGGCACGCCGGGCGGGGATCAGCAGGAACAATGGCAGTTGCTGTTCTTCCTGCGTCACGTGCATCACGGGCTGAATTTGCAGGAAGCCATCGACCTGCCGATGTCGCACACCATGCACTTTCCGACATCGTTTTATCCGCGTGATCGCAAGCCGGGCCATCTGGCGCTGGAGGCAAGCTTTGGCGCCGACGTGATCGACGGCCTGCGTCAACGCGGTCATCAAATCGAGGAATTGCCGGAGTGGTCGGTTGGCCGCTTGACGGCGGCCTCGCGCGATGAAGACGGGCTGCTACATGCAGCCGCAACGCCGCGCCTGATGCAGGCGTACGCCATCGGCCGTTGATCCTGGGGGAACGGGCCCGGCCGCGCGAGGCCCGTTGATTCGGACCGGGCGTGCATGCCGCCTTGCGGCGTTTTACCGGCATGGGCTATCTTTCTCCCATGACTTCATCCGACCAGCGCCCAGGCACCGAAGCGCAATCCCTGACGGGACAAGAGCCGCTATTCATCGTCCTCAATACAGGATCGGGGCGCGGCGACGCGCAGGTCCTGCAAGACACTATCCGCGGCATTCTTGATGAAGCGGGCAGGCGTTACACGCTGATGCCGGTGGACGACCCCACCCGCCTTACCGAAACGGCGCAGTCGGCCGTCAAGCGCGCGCAAGACGAGCAAGGCGTCGTCATCGCGGCCGGCGGCGACGGCACGCTGAACGCGGTGGCCGCCACCGTGCTGGGCAAGGGCGTGCCGTTCGGCATCCTGCCGCAAGGCACGTTCAATTACTTCGGCCGTGCCTACGGTATCTCGCAAGACACCGACGTTGCGCTGCGCGGCTTTCTGCAAGGCCATATCGAGCCGGTACGCGTCGGCCAGCTGAACGGCCGGCCGTTCCTTGTCAACGCCAGCCTGGGGCTGTATCCCACGCTGCTGGAAGACCGCGAGGCCTACAAGCAGCGCTTTGGCCGCAGCCGGCTGGTGGCGTTGTGGTCGGGCGTGGTGACCCTGCTGCGAGCGCCGCGCCAATTGCGGCTGCAACTGGAAGAAAAGGGCCAGGTAAGCGACCTGCGCACACCGACGCTGGTGGTGGGCAACAACAAGTTGCAGCTGGAACACGTCGGCATCGAATCCCAGGATCTGGATCGTGACCGGCTGGTGGCCATGACGGTCAAACCGGTCGGCACGCTGGCGCTTTACGGCCTGCTGGTGCGTGGCCTTTTCAGCCGCCTGGGCGAGGCCGAGCACGTCATCAGCTTCGGCTTTCATCGCATGACGGTGCGCATCCGGGGGCGCCATCGGGTCAAGGTCGCGATGGACGGCGAGATTTCCTGGATGAACACCCCGCTGGAATTCAAGGTGGCCGACGACAGGCTGCCGCTGGTGGTGCCCGCGGACTCGCAATACCTGGATCGCTCATGACGCGGATATTGCAACTGTCCGACACGCATTTCGGCACCGAGCGCAAACCTGTGGTCGAGGCCGCGCTGGACCTGGCGCGCTCGCTGAACCCGGACCTGGTCGTGCTAAGCGGCGATATCACGCAGCGCGCGCGGCGCGGGCAATTCGCGGCGGCGCGCAAGTTCATCGAACGCCTGTCGCTGCCCGTGCTGGCAGTGCCGGGCAACCACGACATACCGCTGATCAACGTGTTTGCACGCGCGCTGAATCCTTACGGCAACTACAAGCGGGCGCTGGGCGCGGTGCTGGAGCCAGTGTTCGAAAACGCCGGCCTGTTGGCCATTGGCGTGAACACCACGCGGCCGCGCCGCCACAAGGACGGCGAAATTTCCGACGCGCAGATCGCGCGCGTGGCGCAGCGGCTGCGGCAGGCGCGCCCTGGGCAATTGCGGGTGGTCGTCGCGCATCATCCGGTGCGCGCCAAGGTGGAATCCGACCTGTCCAACCTGCTTAACGGGCGCGAACGCGCGCTGGCGGCCTGGGCGCAGTCGGGTATTGATCTGGTATTGGGCGGGCATATTCACTTGCCGTATGTGCTGCCGCTGTCGGCGGCGGGCAAGCCGGCGGGCTGGATCGTGCAGGCGGGCACGGCATGCTCAAGCCGGGTGCGTGGCAGCGTGCCCAATTCCGTCAACGTGATCACGCGAGAAGGCGAGGGCGACCAGCAGATGTGCCATGTCGAACGCTGGGACTATGCCGAGGCAACCCACGTGTTCGCACCGGTCGACAAGACGCTGGTCAGCACGGTCGAGCGGTGACCGCGCCATGACAGATTCGTACGCGCAATGGGCTGCGGCCCATGCCCTGGAATTGTTTATTGCGTTGCCGTTATTGACGGGCGCCTTGGCGCTGCTCACGGTCCGTATCGTGGCGGGCCAGCCGACCAACACCCGGCGCGGCGCCATCGCGGCAGGCGTGATGTTGGCGTTGGCCATCTTTGGAGTGCTGGCGTGGGCAGTGCATAGCCAGGGCGATGTGGTGGCCTTCGATGGCGCATTGGCCGAGGCATTGAGCATGTCGATGAACGCGTCGCTGCTGTGGCTGCTGTCGTGGTTCACGTATCTGGGCGACCGCAATTTCCTGACCGTGCTCAGCGTGTTGATGACGCTTTACCTGCTATGGACAGGGTGGTGGCGCCTGGCCGTGTTCTGCGCGCTTGCCACGGGCTTGGGCGGCGCGCTGAATTGGGTGCTCAAGCACAGCTTTGAACGCGTGCGGCCGGTGCACGATCACGGCTTCGCGGCAGCGGCGGGCTGGAGCTTTCCCAGCGGCCATGCGTCGGCGGCGATGGCGGTCTACGGCACCGCCTGCTACCTGGTGTGGCGCTTGGCGCCGGCCCAGTGGCGCTGGCCGTGCGTGGCGGCGGCGGGTGCGCTGATCATGGCCATCGGCCTTAGCCGCATCTTGCTGCAAGTGCATTTCGCCAGCGACGTGGTGGCAGGCTTTGCCGTCACGCTGGCGTGGCTGGCGCTGTGCGTAGCCCTGGCCGAACGCTATTGCCGATCAGGCGGGGCACAACAAGAGGCGTAGCAGTCGGCGCTGCGCGTTGCCTGCCGGATTGCCGGCAATGCCGCCCGCAATGCCGCCCGCAATACCGCCAGCAATACCGCCAGCAATACCGCCCGCCATGCTGCCGGCATCGTCGATGACCAACCCCGGGATGCTGGTATAGCGGCCGCCGGCCAGGGCGACCGCGCGATCCAACCGGTGCGCGCGTTCCGGCGGGGGCGGCGCCAGGTCTACGATCAGCTTGCCCCGGATCGGCGCGGTCACCGCGCCATCACTGAAGCGTTCCAGCGTGCGGTCAATCTCCCGTTCGCGCGGCAGGGCCAGCACAATCGTGTCCGATTCCGCCAAGGCTTCGCGCGCGGAAGTGGCCAGCGTCGCCGAGCCGCGAAAAGGTTCGCAGCGTTCCGGGTCCAGGTCGTACACGGTCAGCGCGATGTCGGGCTCGGCCTCCAGCAAGCGCCGGGCGGCCAGGGTGCCGGTGTCGCCCATGCCCACGATGCTGATACGCAGGTTCATGGCTTGGGCACGGACCACGTGCTGACGATATGGGCCACGGGTTCGGCCGAGCCTTCGCCGGTCAGGATGACTTCGCCGGCGGACAATCTGCCCACCTTCAGCAGCCGTGCATCGGCATGAATGGCGCCGGCGGGGCTTTTGCGCAGGAAATTGATGGTCAGGCTTGCCGTGACCGCGTGCGTCTGGCCCGTGGCGCCGACCACGGCGGCGTACATGGCCAGATCGGCCAGCCCCATCAGCATAGGCCCGGCCACGATGCCGCCCAGCCGCTGGTGCGCCTCGCGGGCCGGCAGCACGGCGCGGGCGGTGCCCCGCCCGATGCGCACGACGTCTATGCCCAACAGCAGCGAAAAGGGATGCTGGTCGGCCAGCAGGATGTGAAAGTCGGCCAGGCTGATCAGCGGCGCGTCGGCGTCCGTGGCGGGTAGGGCGGCGGTCATCGTTGCTCCAGGGCAAGGCAATAGTGGTCCAGCAGGGCGTCGGCCTGCTGGCCCAGGGATTTCAGGCGATGCGTGTGCTGCAACAGCAGCAGTCCCATCAGATAGGTGAACACGTTCATCTGTTCGACCGCCACGGTGGCAGGGTCCCAGGACTTGGTACGCGCCAGCGCGGCGCCGATATGGTCCACGCATTGGCGCAGCCGGGCGTTGAGCTTTTCGTCCATGTCCCTGCCTAGGCCGCGCGGCCCCAGCCCCTGGAACAGGTACAGGCCCAGCGAAAAATCCGTCGGCCGCTGGGCGTAGTACTCGAAAAAGGCGTGAATGGTCTTGCGCGCCGCCCCGGAAGCGGGCCAGGCCGCCGCGTCAGCCAGATGTTCGTGCAGGCCCAGCAGCGACTCGTCCAGCAGTTCGCCATAAAGCGCTTCCTTGCCGGCAAACCAGGGGTAGATCGCGCCGGTGGTGCAGCCGGCTTCCTTCGCAATTGCCCGGATCGTGGTCTTTTCCAGGCCGTCGCGCGCGAAGACGCGCTGCGCGGCATCCAGGACCATCTGTCGCCGCAGCGCGTTCAGGCGCTCGTTGCGCTCGTTGCGTTCATTGCGTTCGGGATGATCGGAAGGGGAAACGGGCATGGGCAGAAGAAAAAAAGCGGGAAAGGGTGGGGGAGACGGTGGGGGGACAATATCGACGATTTTTAGTAATAACAATGTTATTGGAATTGAACGTGCCAGCGGTCGATACGACGCCCGTTCATTGGGGGAAAACCGATATCCGTGTACAAAGCCGATGCAGCGGGATGCGAAAGGTGCCTGAAAGACCGCCGGGAAAACGCCCCGAATAATTAGGGGCAGGGCTGAAAGTCGCATGGATACGTGCTTACCCGTTTGGGCTCGGGTTAGCCCTAACACCACTGGAGCGACATCCTCGCGATGTTGCAAGATCCCAACAGGGGTGTCGCAAACCTGCACTTTTCTGATGCCGACCATAGCCAGTCCCCTCGATTTTTGATGCAATAGCGTCAACTTCCCTTCGCGGAGTTAGGGGGGCGGCAGGCTGGTTTGCTGGATTGCTGCTCTTGTCACTCAAATCAACGGAGATTTCTTAAATGAAAAAGACTCTGCTCGCTGCCGCCCTGCTCGCCGGTTTTGCCGGTGTCGCCCAGGCAGAAACGTCTGTCACCCTGTACGGCATCATCGACACGGGCCTCGGCTACAACAAGATCAGCGGCGCCCCGAACGATGCGGCGAACGGCAGCCGTTTCGGCATGATCAACGGCGTCCAGAACGGTTCGCGCTGGGGTCTGCGTGGTTCGGAAGACCTGGGTGACGGCCTGCGCGCTGTTTTCCAACTGGAATCGGGTTTCAACTCCGGTAACGGCAACTCCGCTCAAGGCGGCCGCCTGTTCGGTCGTCAAGCCACCGTCGGTCTGGCCAGCGACAGCTGGGGTCAACTGGACTTCGGTCGCCAAACCAACATCGCGTCGAAGTACTTCGGCTCGATCGACCCGTTCGGCGCTGGCTTCGGTCAAGCTAACATCGGCGTGGCTCTGAGCGCCGCCAACACGAACCGCTACGACAACATGGTCATGTATCAGACCCCGTCGTTCAGCGGCTTCCAGTTCGGCGTCGGCTACTCGTTCAACGTGAACGACACCAACGCTTCGCAAACCGGCTTCAAGACCGCCGACAACACCCGCGCCATCACGACCGGTCTGCGCTACGTCAACGGCCCCCTGAACGTCGCCCTGACGTACGACCAACTGAACGCCTCGAACAAGCTGTCGTCGGCTTCGGTTGACGCCACCCCGCGTCAGTACGCCATCGGCGGTTCGTACGACTTCGAAGTTGTGAAGCTGGCTCTGGCCTACGCTCGCACGACCGACGGCTGGTTCGCTGGTCAAGGCGTCGACACCAACATCGGCAGCGTGAACTTCGGTGCTAACGCTTTCGCTGACGGCTTCAAGGCCAACTCGTACATGGTCGGCCTGTCCGCCCCGATCGGCGGCGCAAGCAGCCTGTTCGGTTCGTGGCAAATGGTTGATCCCAGCAACACCAAGTTGACCGGCGGCGATGAGTCGACCCAAGTCTACTCGCTGGGCTACACCTACGACCTGTCCAAGCGCACCAACCTGTACGCCTACGGTTCGTACGCCAAGAACTACGCCTTCATCGACGATCTGAAGTCGACCGCCGTCGGCGTGGGCGTCCGTCACCGCTTCTAATCCAATGCAGGGCGCAAGCCCTGTCTGGATATAAAGCGCAAGCGAACGAACGGGCTGCGGCTCGTTCGTATAAAGCCACCCTTCGGGGTGGCTTTTTTTTCGTGCTTTGTTCTGATTTTTTATGACGCTCGGGAGCTTGTCAGCTGAGTCCTGTATGCTTGCGCTTCTGGTCAGAAAACTGCGATTGTTCCATTTGAGGAATGCAGTCTTTCACCCCTTGTTCAAGCTACAGAGTTCAGCCGGAAGTAACCACGCGAATGCTACAATCCTAAGGTTTGCGCATTTGACGGACGCCTGAATGAACCTGCAACAGTATTTTCCCGTCCTGCTGTTTATCGTAGTGGCCACCCTTATCGGGTTCGCGCTTCTAACGGCCGGCTCCCTCCTTGGCCCGCGGCGTCCCTACGCTGAGAAGCTGTCGCCCTATGAGTGCGGCTTCGAAGCGTTCGAAGACGCCCGCATGAAGTTTGACGTGCGCTACTACCTGGTGGCGATTTTGTTCATTCTTTTCGACCTGGAAATCGCGTTCCTGTTCCCGTGGGCCATCGCCCAAGGCACAGTCGGACTCGTCGGTTTCTGGACGGTCATGGTTTTCCTAGCCGTGTTGACCGTCGGCTTCATCTACGAATGGAAAAAGGGCGCGCTGGACTGGGAATAAACCCCCACGGGTTTTTCTTCACCGCACGCTATCAGAGACGAATATGGCTATAGACGGCATTCTCAAGCAAGGGTTCATCACAACCAGCGCCGACAAGTTCCTTAATTGGGCGAAGACCGGCTCCATGTGGCCCATGACCTTCGGTCTGGCCTGTTGCGCGGTTGAGATGATGCACGCGGGCGCAGCCCGTTATGACCTGGACCAGTTCGGCATCATCTTCCGTCCCAGTCCGCGTCAGTCCGATCTGATGATCGTTGCTGGCACGCTGTGCAACAAGATGGCGCCGGCGCTGCGCAAGGTTTACGACCAGATGCCCGAGCCGCGTTGGGTCGTGTCCATGGGCTCCTGTGCCAATGGCGGCGGCTACTACCACTACTCGTATTCGGTGGTTCGTGGCTGCGACCGCATCGTACCGGTAGACGTCTACGTGCCGGGCTGCCCGCCCACGGCCGAGGCGCTGGTCTACGGCTTGCTGCAAATGCAGAACAAGATCCGCCTGACCAACACGATTGCGCGCTGATCTCTCGCCCCGTCCGCGGCAGTCCTTGCCGCCGGCCCTGCGATACCAGCGTATCGGTTCACCTAAGCGTACAAGATGATGACCAGGCTCGAAACCCTGAAAAACAATTTGCAGACCACCCTCGGCGCCGATATTGCGCTGACCGAGGCGTTGGGCGAGCTCACGCTCGAAGTGCCCGCGCAGCAATGGTTCTCGGTCTGCAACAAGCTGCGCACCGAAGCCGGCCTGCGCTTTGAAACCTGTATCGACCTCTGTGGCGTCGACTACCTGACCTGGGGCAACGGCACGCGCCAGCTGCCCGAGGAACCCAGCGCCAAGGTGCACCGCGCGCGTTTCGCCGTGGTGATCCACCTGCTGTCGATCGAACACAATTGGCGCCTGCGTGTACGTACCTGGGCCGCCGATGACGAATTCCCGATCGTGGCGTCGCTGATGGAATGCTGGCCGGCCGTGGGCTGGTTCGAGCGCGAAGCGTTCGACCTGTACGGCATCGTCTTCGAAGGTCACCCCGACCTGCGCCGCATCCTGACCGACTACGGCTTCATCGGCCATCCGTTCCGCAAGGACTTCCCGCTGTCGGGTACCGTCGAAATGCGTTACGACCCCGAACAACGTCGCGTCATTTACCAGCCGGTCACGATCGATCCGCGCGAGATCACTCCGCGCGTGGTCCGCGAAGACTCCTACGGCTTGGGGCGTTAAATCATGGCAGAAATCAAGAACTACACGCTTAACTTCGGTCCTCAGCATCCGGCCGCGCACGGTGTGTTGCGCCTGGTGCTTGAGCTGGACGGCGAAGTCATCCAGCGCGCCGACCCGCACATCGGCCTGCTGCATCGCGCCACTGAAAAGCTGGCCGAGCACAAGACCTACATCCAGGCGCTGCCCTACATGGACCGCCTGGACTACGTGTCCATGATGTGCAACGAGCACGCCTACGTCATGGCCATCGAAAAGCTGCTGGGCGTTGAAGCCCCGCTGCGCGCGCAGTACATCCGTGTGATGTTCGACGAAATCACCCGTCTGCTGAACCACCTGATGTCGCTGGGTTCGCACGCGCTGGACGTGGGCGCGATGGCGGTGTTCCTGTACGCCTTCCGTGAACGCGAAGACCTGATGGACTGCTACGAAGCGGTCTCGGGCGCGCGCATGCACGCGGCCTACTATCGTCCGGGCGGCGTCTACCGCGATTTGCCGGACACGATGCCGCAGTACGGCGACACCAGCAAATACCGTGGCGACAAAGAAATGCGCATCATGAATGACGCGCGTTCGGGCTCGCTGCTGGACTTCATCGAAGACTTCACCAACCGCTTCCCGGGCTGCGTCGACGAGTACGAAACGCTGCTGACGGACAACCGTATCTGGAAGCAGCGCCTGGTGGGCATCGGCGTGGTCGACCCTGACCGTGCCAAGGCGCTGGGCTTTACCGGCCCGATGCTGCGCGGCTCCGGCGTCGCCTGGGACTTGCGCAAGACGCAGCCCTACGAAGTCTACGATCTGCTCGATTTCGACATCCCCGTGGGTGTCAACGGCGACTGCTACGACCGCTATCTGGTCCGCATCGCTGAAATGCGTGAAAGTAACCGCATCATCCGCCAGTGCGTGGAGTGGCTGCGCAACAACCCGGGCCCGGTCATGATCGAGAATCACAAGATCGCCCCGCCCAAGCGCACCGCCATGAAGACCAACATGGAAGAGCTGATTCACCACTTCAAGCTCTTCACCGAAGGTTTCCACGTGCCCCCGGGCGAGGCGTATGCCTCGGTGGAGCATCCCAAGGGCGAGTTCGGCATCTATCTGGTGTCGGACGGCGCCAACAAGCCTTACCGCCTGAAGATTCGGGCCCCCGGCTTTGTCCACCTGCAATCGTTGGATGAAATGTCGCGCGGTCACATGATCGCCGACGCCGTCACCATCATTGGTACGCAGGACATCGTTTTCGGCGAGATCGATCGCTGATCCGCCCAGACAGTCACGAGCACGCCCGCATAACCCGGATTCAAACTATGCTGCTTTCCGAACAGGCCTACCAGAAAATCGACCGAGAACTCGCGAAGTTCCCGGCCGACCAGCGGCAGTCCGCCATCATGGCCTCGCTTGCCATCGCGCAAGAAGAGAAGGGCTGGTTGGCTACCGAAACCATTGAAGATGTGGCCAATTACATTGGCGTCCCGCCCATTGCGGTGCAGGAAGTCGCCACGTTCTACAACATGTTCGACGTCAAGCCCGTCGGCAAGAACAAGATCGCCGTCTGCACGAACCTGCCCTGTGCCTTGCGCGATGGCGACCGTGCCGGCGAATACCTCAAGCGCAAGCTGGGTGTCGACTACCGTCAAACCACCGCCGACGGCCAGTTCACGCTGGTTGAAGGCGAATGCATGGGCGCTTGCGGCGATTCCCCCGTGCTGATCGTGAACAACAAGCATATGTGCGTGCGCATGACCGACGAGAAGCTGGACGCGCTGGTCGCGGCCCTCAAGGTCCAAGGAGAGTCGGCATGAACGCGCCCGACCTGTACAAGCAGTTCGCGCAAGGGCTCGATCCCAACCCGCTGAACGACCTGTCCAATTCGATGTGCCTGCATGGCCGGCACATCAAGCCGCAGATCATGGCCGACGTCGACGGCGCCAACTGGCGCCTCGAAGACTACGTCAAGCGCGGCGGCTACGAAGCCCTGAAGAAGATCCTGACCACCGGCATGAAGCCGGAGGACGTGATCGCCGAAGTCAAGGCATCGGGCTTGCGCGGCCGTGGCGGCGCGGGTTTCCCGACCGGCCTGAAGTGGAGCTTCATGCCGCGTGCGTTCCCCGGCCAGAAGTACCTGGTCTGCAACTCGGACGAAGGCGAGCCCGGCACGTTCAAGGACCGCGACATCCTGCGCTTCAATCCGCACATCGTGATTGAAGGCATGGCGATCGCGGCCTACGCCATGGGCATCAGCGTCGGCTACAACTACATCCACGGCGAAATCTTCGAAGTGTACGAACGCTTTGAAGAAGCGCTGGAAGAGGCGCGCGCCGCCGGCTTCCTGGGCGACAAGATTCTGGGTTCGGACTACAGCTTCCAGCTGCATGCGTTCCACGGTTACGGCGCCTACATCTGTGGCGAAGAAACCGCGCTGCTGGAATCGCTGGAAGGCAAGAAGGGCCAACCGCGCTTCAAGCCGCCGTTCCCGGCCAGCTTCGGCCTGTACGGCAAGCCCACCACGATCAACAACACGGAAACGTTCGCGGCCGTGCCGTGGATCATCCGTAACAGCGGCCAGGCCTACCTGGAAGTTGGCAAGCCGAACAACGGCGGCACCAAGCTGTTCTCGATCACCGGCGATGTCGAACGCCCCGGCAACTACGAGATCCCGCTGGGCACCCCGTTCTCGACGCTGCTTGAACTGGCGGGCGGCATGCGCGGCGGCAAGAAACTGAAGGCGGTGATCCCTGGCGGGTCCAGCGCCCCGGTGCTGCCGGCCGACATCATCATGGAATGCACGATGGACTATGACTCCATCGCCAAGGCCGGCTCGATGCTCGGTTCTGGCGCGGTGATCGTCATGGACGAAACGCGTTGCATGGTGAAGTCGCTGCTGCGTCTGTCGTACTTCTATTTCGAGGAAAGCTGCGGCCAGTGCACGCCGTGCCGCGAAGGCACCGGCTGGCTCTACCGCATGGTGCATCGCATCGAAAACGGTCACGGCCGTCCGGAAGATCTGGACTTGCTGGACAACGTGGCAGGCAACATCATGGGCCGCACCATCTGCGCCCTGGGTGACGCCGCCGCCATGCCCGTCCGTGGCTTCCTCAAGCATTTTCGCGACGAATTCGCGCACCACATCGAGCATAAGTCTTGTGTGGTCCCGCAATATCTGTAGGTCTCAGGAACAGCAATGGTTGAACTAACCGTCGACGGCAATCAGGTCGAAGTGCCCGAAGGCAGCATGGTCATGCATGCCGCTCAGAAAGTCGGGCTTTACGTGCCGCATTTCTGCTACCACAAGAAACTGTCCATCGCGGCCAACTGCCGGATGTGCCTGGTTGAAGTGGAAAAAGCGCCCAAGGCGCTGCCCGCCTGCGCCACGCCCGTGACCAACGGCATGGTCGTCCACACCTGCTCTGAAAAGGCTCGCGCCGCTCAGAAGTCGGTGATGGAATTCTTGCTCATCAATCACCCCCTCGACTGCCCGATCTGCGATCAGGGCGGCGAATGCCAATTGCAGGATCTGGCCGTGGGCTACGGTGGCTCTTCCTCGCGGTACCAAGAGGAAAAGCGCGTCGTGTTCCACAAGGACCTGGGTCCGCTGGTTTCCGCCGAGGAAATGACCCGCTGCATCCACTGCACCCGCTGCGTGCGCTTCGGCCAGGAAATTGCCGGCGTCATGGAATTGGGCATGCTGGGCCGTGGCGAACACTCCGAGATCACGACGTTCGTCGGCCGCTCGATCGAGTCCGAGCTCTCGGGCAACATGATCGACATCTGTCCGGTGGGCGCGCTGACCTCCAAGCCTTTCCGCTACAGCGCGCGTACCTGGGAATTGGCCCGCCGCCGTTCGGTCAGCCCGCACGACAGCCTGGGCGCCAACCTGGTGGTTCAGGTCAAGGGCGACCGCGTCATGCGCGTGGTTCCTTTCGAAGACGACGCCGTCAACGAATGCTGGATCAGCGACCGCGACCGCTTCTCGTACGAAGGCCTGAACAGCGACGACCGCCTGACCGCCCCGATGATCAAGGGCACCGACGGCAAGTGGCAGGAAGCCTCGTGGGCCGACGCGCTGCAAGCCGTGGCGCAAGGCCTGTCGCGCGTTCGCGACAGCTTCGGCGCCGGCCAGATCGGTGCCTTGGCTTCCGAATACGCCACCACGGAAGAATATGCGTTGCTGGGCCGCCTGGTCCGCGCGCTGGGTTCCGAGAACATCGACTTCCGCCTGCGCCAGACCGACCCGGCCTTTGACGCCGCGTTGACCGGCGCACCGTGGCTGGGCATGCCCATCGCTGAACTCGACAACCTGGACCGCGTCCTGGTCGTCGGCTCGTTCCTGCGCAAGGACCACCCGCTGATGGCGCAACGCCTGCGCCAGGCCGCCAAGCGCGGCACGCAAATCCTGATGGTCGACAGCGCCGCTGACGATCCCCTGCTGCCCGTCGCCGCCCGCATCACCGTGGCGCCGTCCGAGCTGCCGCGCGCGCTGGCCGAAGTGGCCGTTGCCCTGGCGCAAGCCAAGGAACAAGGCGTGCCGGCCGAATTCGCCTCGGTCACCCCGGGCGAAAACGCCAAGCTCATCGCCGCCAGCCTGGCTTCCGGCGCCAACACCGCCGTGCTGCTGGGCAACATGGCCGTGGCCAGTGCGCAAGCGACGACGCTGGCCGCCAACGGCCGCGCCGTGGCGAACCTGGCCGGCGGCAAGTTCGGCTTCCTAACCTCTGGCGGCAACACCGTCGGCGGTTACCTGGCCGGCGCTGTTCCGGGCAAGGGCGGCAAGACCGCCGCCGCCATGCTGGCCGAGCCGCTCAAGGCCTACATCGTGTTGCACGCCGAACCGCTGCTGGACGCCGATAACGGCCAGCAAGCCATCGCCGCGCTGCGCGGCGCGCAGTTCGCCGTGGCCTTGACGCCGTACCGTTCGGCAGCCGCCGAATGGGCCGACGTCATGTTGCCGGTGTCGCCGTTCACCGAAACGTCGGGGACCTTCGTCAACGCGCAAGGCCTGGCCCAAAGCTTCAAGGGCACGGTTGCACCGATGGGCCAGACGCGTCCGGGCTGGAAGGTCCTGCGCGTGCTGGGCAACGTGCTGCATCTGGCCGGCTTTGACGATGAAACGTCGGAATCGGTGCGCGATGCCGCGCTGGCCGGCGGCATCGAAGGCCGTTTGTCCAACGACGTCAAGGCGCCGCTGGGCCTGGGCCAACCGCTGACCGGCCTGGAACGTGTGGCCGATGTGCCGATCTACCGCACCGACGCCATGGTCCGTCGCTCGGAACCGCTGCAAGCGGCCCCCGCATCCCGCAAGCCCGCCGCCGCCATGAACGGCCGTACGCTCGCCAGCCTCGGCCTGACGGCCGGAGTCAAGGTGCGTGTGGCCGGTGCCGAAGGCGCCGTCGAACTCGAAACCGTGCAGGACGATGCCGTGGCCGACCGCGCCGTGCGCATCTCCGCGGCCTTTGAAAACACCGCAGCCCTGGGTGGCGCATTCGGTCAACTCAGCGTGGAGCGTGCCTGATGGAATGGCTTAATGTTCTTGAGAGCCACGGGCAGCAATTGCTGGGCCCGACGGTTTGGATGGTCCTCTGGACCCTCATCAAGATTGTGATCATCGCCGTGCCGATCATTCTGTGCGTTGCGTACCTGACGTACTGGGAACGCAAGATGATTGGCGCCATGCATGTGCGCGTGGGTCCGAACCGTGTCGGGTTCAGGGGGCTGTTGCAGCCGTTTGCCGACGTGTTCAAGCTGCTGACCAAGGAAGTCATCGTCCCCAGCGAAGCCAACAAGGTGCTGTTCGTCGTGGCCCCCGTGGTCACGCTGATGCCCGCGCTGGCTGCCTGGGCCGTGATTCCTTTTGGTCCCGATGTCGTGCTGGCCAACGTCAACGCCGGCCTGCTGTACATCATGGCTATTACGTCGATCGGCGTGTATGGCGTGATCGTGGCGGGCTGGGCATCGAACTCCAAGTACGCGTTCCTGGGCGCGTTGCGCGCTTCGGCACAGATGCTGTCCTACGAACTGGCCATCGGCTTCGTGCTTGTCACGGTGCTGCTGGTGTCGGGCAGCCTGAACATGTCCGAGATCGTCAACGTTCAGAACCGCGGCTGGTTTGCCGACAAGGGCCTGACGTTCATGTCCTGGAACTGGTTGCCGCTGTTGCCGCTGTTCGTGATCTACGTCGTGGCGATCGTGGCTGAAACCAACCGTCACCCGTTCGACGTCGTCGAAGGCGAATCGGAAATCGTGGCCGGCCACATGGTCGAGTACTCGGGTATGGCTTTCGCCCTGTTCTTCCTGGGTGAATACGCCAACATGATCCTGCTGTCCTGCATGGCGTCGATCATGTTCCTGGGCGGCTGGGCTTCCCCGATCGACATCGCGCCGCTGACCTGGATTCCGGGTTGGATCTGGCTGGGTCTGAAGACGTTCGTTGTGGTCTCGTTGTTTGTGTGGTTCCGCGCTTCGTTCCCGCGCTACCGCTATGACCAGATCATGCGTTTGGGTTGGAAAATCTTCATCCCGCTGACCGGCGTTTGGCTGGTCGTGGTGGCGATCTGGATGCAGACGCCCTGGAACATTTGGCGCTAAGCCGCCAGGCAGAGGCAGGATATGGAAGCGATCAAAGATTTCTTCGGCAGCCTGATGCTGACCGAGTTGCTCAAAGGCATGCGCCTGACGGGCAAGTACTTTTTCAAGCGCAAGGTCACCTTGCGTTATCCGCAGGAAAAAACGCCGACGTCGGCGCGATTCCGCGGCCTGCACGCGTTGCGCCGCTACCCCAACGGGGAAGAGCGCTGCATTGCGTGCAAGCTGTGTGAAGCCGTGTGCCCGGCCTTGGCGATCACCATCGAATCGGACCAGCGCGAGGACGGCACCCGCCGCACCACGCGTTACGACATCGATCTGACCAAGTGCATTTTCTGCGGCTTCTGTGAGGAAAGCTGCCCCGTGGACTCGATCGTGGAAACCCATATCCACGAATACCACGGTGAAAAGCGCGGCGACCTGTATTTCACCAAAGACATGCTGCTCGCCGTGGGCGATCGCTACGAAGCCGACATCGCCCGCCGCCGGGCCGACGACGCTCCTTACCGTTGAAGCCCAGGGTCTGATCCATGACTTTTACCACTGTCCTTTTCTACATACTGGCCGCCGTGCTGGTGATCGCGGCGTTCCGCGTGATCACCGCGCGCAGCCCGGTCACCGCCGTACTTCACCTGATCCTGGCATTCTCCAACGCAGCCATGCTGTGGATGCTGCTGGGCGCCGAGTTCCTGGCGTTGCTGCTGGTCCTGGTGTACGTGGGCGCCGTGATGGTGCTCTTCCTGTTCGTCGTGATGATGCTGGACATCCGCATGGACACCATGCGCCAGGGCATGAAGACCTACCTGCCGCTGGGCCTGGTGATCGGTCTGGTGCTGGTGCTGGAAATGTCCTTCGTGCTGGGTTCCACCTGGTACGGTTCGGGTCCGCAAGCCCCGGTTGCGGGCGACTACAACAACGCTCGCGCGCTTGGCGAAGTCATGTACACGCAGTACGTCTACGCCATTGAAGTGGGCGCCGCGCTGCTGCTGGTGGGTATGGTCGCCGCGATTGCGCTGACCCTGCGCCGCCGCCGCGACGTGAAGTACAACGACCCGGTAGCCGCCGTGCGCGTCCGTTCGAAGGACCGCTTCCGCATGGTCAACATGCCCGCCCAAAGCGAGCGTGCCCAGGCCAAGCGTGACGGAACGTCCGCCGCCGCCGCTGCGCCCGAAGGAGAAAAACAATGACGCTGACGCTGGCTCACTATCTGATCCTTGGGGCGATCCTGTTCGCCATCGGGATCTTCGGCATCTTCCTGAACCGCCGCAACCTGATCATTCTCTTGATGTCCATCGAGCTCGTGCTCCTGGCCGTCAACATGAACTTCGTGGCGTTCTCCAGCTGGTTCGGCGATACCGCCGGCCAGGTGTTCGTGTTCTTCATCCTGACCGTGGCCGCCGCTGAAGCGGCGATCGGCCTGGCCATTTTGGTGCTGCTGTTCCGCAACCTGAACACGATCAACGTTGACGAACTCGATCGCCTGAAGGGCTGACGGGGTATTGGAAGAAAATGTCTAGCTCACCCAATCTCTACTTGCTCATCGCGCTGGCACCGCTGGCCGGAGCAATTCTCGCGGGCCTTTTCGGCACCGGCTTCCTGGGCCGTCCCATCGGCCGCCGCGCGTCCCACGTCATCACCATTCTTGGCGTACTTATCTCCGCCATCGGTTCGGTGGTGGTGTTGGGCGACGTGCTCAACGGCCTGCGCTTTGACGGCGCGGTCTACACCTGGAGCCTGATCGGCCAGACCAAGCTGGAAATCGGCTTCCTGATCGATCCGCTGTCGGCCATGATGATGGTCGTGGTCACGTCCGTATCGCTGATGGTGCACATCTACACCATCGGCTACATGGCCGATGACCCCGGCTACCAGCGCTTCTTCTCGTACATCTCGCTGTTCACGTTCTCCATGCTGATGCTGGTGATGTCGAACAACATGGTGCAGCTGTTCTTCGGCTGGGAAGCGGTGGGCCTGGTGTCGTACCTGCTGATCGGTTTCTGGTACACCCGCCCGACGGCTATCTTCGCCAACATGAAGGCATTCCTGATCAACCGCGTCGGCGACTTCGGCTTCGTGCTGGGTATCGGCCTGTTGTTCGCGTACGCCGGCACGATGCACTACGGCGACGTCTTCGCCCAAGCCGACAAGCTGGCCACGATGACCCTGCCGGGTTCCGACTGGATGCTGCTGACGGTCGCGTGTATCTGCCTGTTCATCGGCGCCATGGGCAAATCGGCCCAGGTTCCGCTGCACGCCTGGCTGCCTGACTCGATGGAAGGCCCGACCCCGATCTCCGCGCTGATCCACGCCGCCACCATGGTGACGGCCGGTATCTTCATGGTGGCGCGCTTCTCGCCCCTGTTCGAACTGTCAGACGTGGCGCTGTCGTTCATCATCGTGATCGGCGCCATCGGCGCGCTGTTCCTGGGCATCCTGGGCATCATCCAGACGGACATCAAGCGCGTTGTCGCGTATTCCACGCTGTCGCAGCTGGGCTACATGACCGTCGCGCTGGGCGCCTCGGCCTATTCGGTGGCCATTTTCCACCTGATGACCCACGCGTTCTTCAAGGCACTGCTGTTCCTGGGCGCCGGTTCGGTCATCATCGGCATGCACCACGACCAGGACATCCGCAACATGGGCGGCCTGCGCAAGTACATGCCCATCACCTGGATCACGTTCCTGCTGGGCACGCTGGCCCTGGTCGGCACGCCGTTCTTCTCGGGTTTCTACTCGAAGGAGAACATCATCGAAGCCGCTGGTCACGCCAACGTCTGGGGCGCAAGCTTCGCGTACTACGCCGTGCTGATCGGTGTGTTCGTGACCTCGCTTTACTCGTTCCGCGTGTACTTCCTGGTCTTCCACGGCAAGGAACGCTTTGACACCACCGACCACGGTCACGGCCATGGCCACGACGCGCATGGGCATGACGACCACGGTCACGACGACCATGGCCACGGCCATCATGGCGGCAAGCCGCATGAGTCGCCCTGGGTGGTGACGCTGCCGCTGATCCTGCTGGCGATTCCGTCGGTGCTGGTTGGCGCCTGGGCGGTTGACCCGATGCTGTTCGGCAAGTTCTTCAACGGCGTGATCACGGTGCTGCCGCAGCATCCGGCCATGCACGAACTGCACGAAGAATGGCACGGCTGGGTCGCCTATGGCCTGCATGCCTTCCAGACGCTGCCGTTCTGGCTGGTCGTTGCCGGTTTCGTCATTGCCTGGTACTGCTATCTGATCAATCCCAAGGTTCCGGCCGCGATCAAGTCCAGCCTGTCCGGCGTCAACAAAGTGCTTGAAAACAAGTACTACGTGGATTGGGTCAACGAGCAGATCATCGCTCGCGGCCTGCGCGCCCTGGGCCGTGGCCTGTGGAATACCGGCGACCGCGGCATCATCGACGGCCTGCTGGTCAACGGTAGCGCCCGCGTCGTGGGTTGGGTGGCAGCGGTCAGCCGCCACCTGCAATCCGGCTTCATCTATCACTACGCGTTCGCGATGATCATCGGCATCATGGCGCTGGTGACTTTCTTTGTGCTGATTCCCCAATGATGGCAAGCGAGATGGCATCCAACACTTTCCCCTGGCTCACGCTTGCGATCTTTGTCCCGATCGTATTCGGCCTGCTGGTGCTGGCGGTGGGCCGTGACGACCGTCCCGGTCTGACGCGCGGCCTGTCGCTGGTCGGCGCCTTTGCCGGCTTCCTCGTCACGATTCCGCTCTACACCGGTTTTGACAACACCACGGCCGCCATGCAGTTCGTGGAAAAGGCCTCGTGGATCGAAGCCTTCAACGTCAATTACCACCTGGGCATCGACGGCATTTCGCTGTGGTTCGTCCTCCTGACCGCGTTCATCACCATCATCGTGGTGCTGGCCGGCTGGGAAGTCATCACCAGTCGCGTGTCGCAGTACATGGCCGCCTTCCTGATCCTGTCGGGTCTGATGGTGGGCGTGTTCGCCGCGCTGGACGGCATGCTGTTCTACGTGTTCTTCGAAGCCACACTGATCCCGATGTACATCATCATCGGCGTCTGGGGCGGACCGAACCGCGTGTATGCGGCATTCAAGTTTTTCCTGTACACGTTGATGGGTTCGCTGCTGACCCTGATCGCGTTCATCTACCTGTGGCACGCATCGGGCGGTTCGTTCGACATCCTGACCTGGCACCAGGTCAAGCTTGGCCAGACCCCGCAGATCCTGATCTTCGTGGCGCTGCTGGCGGCGTTCGCGGTGAAGGTGCCGATGTGGCCCGTGCACACGTGGTTGCCGGATGCTCACGTGGAAGCGCCCACGGGCGGCTCCATCGTGCTGGCCGCGATCATGCTGAAGCTGGGTGCCTATGGCTTCCTGCGCTTCTCGCTGCCGATCACGCCCGACGCCTCGCACAGCCTGGCGGGCTTGATGATCACGCTGTCGCTCATCGCGGTGATCTACATCGGCCTGGTCGCGATCATCCAGGAAGACATGAAAAAGCTGGTGGCTTATTCGTCCGTGGCCCACATGGGTTTCGTGACGCTGGGCTTCTTCATCTTCAACACGGCCGGCGTCGAAGGCGCCATCGTGCAGATGATCTCCCACGGCTTCGTGTCGGGCGCCATGTTCATGTGTATCGGCGTGCTCTATGACCGCATGCACTCGCGCCGCATCGCCGATTACGGCGGCGTGGTCAACGTGATGCCGCGCTTCGCGACGTTCTTCATCCTGTTCTCGATGGCCAATAGCGGCCTGCCGGCCACCAGCGGTTTCGTCGGCGAGTTCATGGTGATCATGGGCGCCGTCGAACACAACTTCTGGATCGGCCTGTTGGCGGCTACCGCCCTGATCCTGGGTGCTTCGTATTCGCTGTGGATGGTCAAGCGTGTGGTCCTGGGCGACATCGCCAACGACCACGTCCGCGAGCTGACCGATATCAACCGCCGCGAATTTGTGATTCTTGGCGTGATGGCGATCGCCGTGTTGTACATGGGGATCTATCCCAAGCCCTTTACCGACGTCATGCACGTGTCGGTCGAGGCCCTGCTGCAACACGTTGCCGTCTCGAAACTGTAAGACAAGACAATGATGCAATCCCAAATCGATTTCGCCCTGGCGGCGCCGGAAATCCTTCTGCTGGTTTCCGGCCTGGCTATCCTGCTCGTCGACGCGGTCAGCAATCACCCCGAGCGCAAGCCGACGTTCCTGCTGACCATGCTGGTATTGGGCGTGCTGACCGTTGTGTCGGCCGTGCAATGGAAGAACGGCGTTGCGGGCGCAACCTTCAATGGCCTGTACGTCACCGACGAACTGTCGCACCTGCTGAAAATCGCGTCCTACATCGCCGTGGGCGCCACGCTGGTGTACGGCCGCGTCTATGCGCAAGTGCGTGACATGCTCAAGGGCGGCGAGCTCTACGTCCTGACGTTGTTTGCGCTGCTGGGTCAGATGGTCATGATTTCCTCCGGGAACCTGATTTCCATCTACCTGGGCCTGGAACTGATGTCGCTGGCGCTGTACGCGTTGATCGCGCTGCGTCGCGACGACGTCGTGGCCACCGAAGCCGCCATGAAGTACTTCGTGCTGGGCGCGTTGGCCTCGGGCTTCCTGCTGTACGGCATGTCGATGGTCTACGGCGCCACGGGTCACCTGGACCTGGCCGAAGTGTCCAAGGTCATCGCCGCCGGCAAGGCCGAGAAGATGGCGCTGGTGTTCGGCATCGTGTTCCTGGTGTCGGGCCTGGCCTTCAAGCTGGGCGCCGTGCCGTTCCACATGTGGGTGCCGGACGTCTACCAAGGTTCGCCGACCGCCGTCACGCTGATCCTGGGCGGTGCGCCCAAGCTGGCCGCCTTTGCCATCACGCTGCGCCTGCTGGTGGATGGCCTGCATGGCCTGGCCGCCGACTGGCAGCCGATGCTGATGATCCTGGCGGTGCTGTCGCTGGCTATCGGTAACCTGACCGCCATTGTGCAGACCAACTTCAAGCGCATGCTGGCTTACTCGACCATTTCGCACATGGGCTTCGTGCTCCTGGGCCTGATGTCGGGATCGGTCGCGGGCAAGCCGGAACTGTCGTCCGCCGCCTATGGCGCGTCGCTGTTCTACATGCTGACCTACGTGCTGACCACGCTGGCCAGCTTCGGCATCGTGCTGTTGCTGTCGCGCCAGGGTTTCGAGTGCGAGCACATCGACGACCTGAAGGGCCTGAACCGCCGCAGCCCGTGGCACGCTTTCATCGTGCTGCTGCTGATGTTCTCGCTGGCCGGCATTCCGCCGCTGGTGGGCTTCTACGCCAAGCTGGCCGTGTTGCAAGCGTTGATCAGCGCCGGCCACGTGACGCTGGCCGTGGTGGCCGTGCTGTTCTCGCTGATCGGTGCGTTTTACTACCTGCGTGTCGTCAAGGTGGTGTACTTCGACGAGCCGGTGGCTGATGTTGCCCCGATCGTCGCCACGGTTGGCCAGCGCGGTCTGCTGTCCATCAACGGCGCCATGATGCTGCTGCTGGGCCTGTTGCCTGGTGGTCTGATGGCGCTGTGCGTGCAGGCGATTCGCTCGTCGCTGAGCCTGTAAGCGGAACCCGGCCATGAACCAGACGCTGGCGGTATGGCTGTTGATCGCGCTGGCTTTGGTCAGCGCCAACCTGCCGTTCCTGACCGAACGCGTGTTCGCCGTCTTGCCCTTCAAGCAGGGCGGGGCGGTGACGGTCAAGCCGTTCTGGATGCGACTGGTGGAAGTGCTGGTGTTCTACGCGCTGGTTGGCGCCTTGGGTTTCGCCTTCGAGTCCACGCTGGGCAATCGGTTTGCCCAGACGTGGGAGTTCTACGCGATTACCCTTAGCCTGTATCTGGTGCTGGCCTATCCAGGCTTTGTGTACCGCTATTTGTTCAAGCGTCACCCTCGCTTGCGGGTGTAAAAGCCCCGCCAGTGCCTTGAAAACGCCCTACGGGGCGTTTTTCTTTTGGGTGCTTGAAACTCATCACACTTCGGGCCTCGCGGCTTGGAGAGGCTATGGCGGCGGCGGCGACCGTGTCCCCCTACGGGCCGCCACTGTTGTTTTTTCATCTTTTCGCGCGCCAGTCAGCTTTCATTCAGGTGTCATTCAGCCGCCAGGATCAAAATCGCAACCTGTAAAAAAACAAGAATCGTTGCTATTCACATTCTGGAGAAGCTGGTTTGAAGCCCCAAGATTCGTATTCGCTGAATACGCTCGCTACCTCGCTTGCCGCGGCCATTGCGGCGCCCGCCCTGTTCATCAGCCCGTACGCCGCCGCGCAGTCCGCGGATTCCGGGGTGACGCAGCTTTCGCCGGTTCGGGTGGAGGGCGAAGGGTCTTCGTACCAGACCAGCACGGTGCCGTCGCCCAAAATGACGGCGCCGCTGCTCGACACGCCGCGCACCGTGCAGGTGGTGCCCAAGCAGGTGATCCAGGACCAGGCCGCATCAACGCTGCAAGACGTGCTGCGCAATTCGCCGGGCATCACGTTCGGCGCTGGCGAAGGCGGCCGTCCGGGCGGCGACTTGCCCATTATCCGGGGTCAGAATTCCGCGGGCAGCCTGTTCCTGGACGGCATCCGCGACAGCAGCACGCAGGTGCGCGACACCTTCAACCTGGAGCAGGTGGAAGTCATCAAGGGCCCGGACTCGGTGTATTCGGGCCGGGGCGGCGCGGGCGGCAGCATCAACATGGTCAGCAAGGCGCCCAAGGTGACGGACTTCACCGAAGCCACCGCGCAGATCGGCACCGACAACAACTATCGCGCCACCATCGACAGCAACTGGCGCCTGGCCGATAAGGCCGCGTTCCGCTTGAACGTGATGGGCAACAAGGGCGATGTGGCCGGCCGCGACAATGCCGTGGATTTCGAACGCTGGGGCGTGGCACCGTCCTTGATGCTGGGCGTGGGTACGCCGACGCGCATCACGCTGAGCTACTACCACTATCAAGACGACAGCATGCCGGATTACTCGATCCCGTATGACCCCAAGACGGGGCAGCCGGTGACGGAGACCATGGGCGTCAGCCGCAAGTCGTTCTACGGCCTGACCGGGCGCGACTTCATGAAGACGCGCGACGACGTGGCCACCGTGGACTTCCAGCATGATTTTTCCGACAAGCTGCAACTGCGCAACGTGACCCGCTATGGCCGTGGCACGACGGACTTCGCCGCCACCAACCCGGACGACAGCAAGGGCAATGTGCCCAATGGGCTGGTGTACCGTGCCTTGAAGTCGGGTTACTACGTCACCAAGAGCTTCGCCAATCAGACCGACCTGACGGGTGAATTCGAGACGGGCAGCCTCAAGCATTCGTTCGACCTGGGCTTCGAATACAGCAACATCAAGCAGAACAAAGACGGCTACACCGAGTCGGGCGTGCCCGCCGGCGGCAGCAACTGCGTGACCGCCACCACCAATGGCCGCAACACCTACGCCAACCCGGCGTTGTGCGCGTCGTTGTGGGACCCGGACCCGGGAACCGACTATCCGGGCAAGCTGAACCGCAACAACAACCCCGCCCGCTACAACACCGACACGCTGGCCCTGTACGGCTTCGACACCATCAAGTTCAACGAACAGTGGCAGGCCAGCCTGGGCGCGCGCTGGGATAACTACCGCACCAGCGGCAGCAACATCGCCGCCGGCCGCAACGACCCGGCCGGCACCCCGGACTTCTACAGCACCAGCCGCGACGACAGCCTGTTCAACTATCAGGTCGGCCTGGCGTACAAGCCCGTGCCCAACGGCACCATCTACGCCACCTACGGCACCTCGTCCACGCCATCGGCCATTGCGGCCGGCGCGATCAGCGATGCCACGTCGATCAGCAATTCGTCGCTTGAACCCGAAAAGAGCCGCACCGTCGAAGTGGGCACCAAGTGGCAGGTCTTCGACGACCGGCTGACCTTGTCGGCAGCGGCTTTCCACGACACCCGCAAGAACACCAGCGTGGCCGTGTCGGCCACCGAAGTCGCGCAGGTGGGCGAGGCCAAGGTGCGCGGCATCGAACTGGGCTTCTCGGGCAACATCACGCCCCGATGGAACGTGTTTGGCGGCTATACCTTCATGGACAGCGAAATGACCAAGGGCGCTTACAACAGCGGCGCCGTCGGCCAGGACCTGCCCAACACCCCGCGCAACGCCTTCAGCCTGTGGACCACCTACAAGGTCCTGCCCAAGCTGACGGTGGGCGGCGGCGCCTATTACGTGGACAAGGTCTACGGCAATTCGGATGCCACCCGCAACGCGGACGGCACGCCCAAGGCGCGCTGGGTGCCGTCGTACTGGCGCTTTGACGCCATGGCGGCGTACGAATTCAACGAACACTATTCGGCGCAGCTGAACGTGCTGAACCTGTTCGACGAAACGTACTACACCAAGGCCTACGCGGCGCACTATGCGGCGCTGGGTACGGGGCGCGCGGCGTTGCTGACGCTGAAGATGCGTTACTGATCAGACGCGAAATCAAACGCGAAAATCAGACGCTGGGATGAAAAATAGCCACCTCGGAAGGTGGCTATTTTTTTGCTGCCTGGCGCTATGGCGCGATCAGCTTCTGGCCCGATCAGCTTTCAAACCAGTTCAACACCCCATCCAGCCCCGTGACGTTCAAGGCAAAGCGCGTCTGCTCGCGCACGACCGGCTTGGCGTGATAGGCCACCGGGAAGCCCGCGGCGCCCAGCATCAGCAGGTCGTTCGCGCCATCGCCGATGGCGATGATCTGGTCTTTGGTGGCGCCGTGCGTGCGCGCGAATTCGCGCAGGTAGACAGCCTTGGCCTGGGCGTCCAGGATGTCGCCCAGCACGTGGCCCGTCAGCACGCCGTTGTCGATTTCCAGCGTGTTGGCGTGGGCGCTGTCCAGGTTCAAGCGTTCGCGCAGGCGATCGGTGAAGAAGGTGAAGCCACCCGAAACCAGCAGGACCTTGATGCCCGCGGCTTGCGCGGTGGAAACCAGGCGTTCGGCGCCCGGGTTCAGGCGCAGCTTTTCCACATAGACCTGTTCCAGCGCTGCGGCCGGCACGCCCTTGAGCAGCGCGACGCGGCGGCGCAGGCTTTCCGCGAAGTCCTTGATTTCGCCGCGCATGGCGGCTTCGGTAATTTCCGACACCTTGTCTTTGACGCCCACCACGCCCGCGATCTCGTCGATGCATTCGATGTTGATCAGCGTCGAGTCCATGTCCATCGCCAGCACTTTGCACTGCGACAGTTTCAGCCCGGCGGGCAGGAACGCCGCGTCGACACCGTTGCGGTCGGCCCAGGCCACCACTTCGGCGCGGGTCAGCGCATCGTGCTGCACGTCCAGCAGGCGGGCGGCGGTGTTGCTGATGCGCGCCACGCCCTGGGCCTGGGCCAACGCGGCCAGCTGTTCCGCGTGTTCGACGGTCAGGCCGGGGGATTGGACGACTAAGTGATGGGTGGTCATAAGAAAAAGGAAGGGTCCGGGGAATTACTTCAAGGCACGCAGCACGGCGCGGATGGCGTCTGAGCGGGCGGGGATCTGCGCGGCTTTGATCTCAACGCGCAATTTATCCTGTCCTGCCAGTTTGATGTTGCGTTGGCGCTGCACCAGTTCAATGATGCGCGCGGGGTCAACGCTGGTCTTGGGGCCGAACTGAATCAGTGCCTGCGTCTCGCTGGCGTCGATCTTGACGATGCCCAGCGGTTGCGCCGCCAGACGCAGGCGATGCGTCGTCAGCAGCGTTTGCGCGGCTTCGGGCAGCTTGCCGAAGCGGTCGATCAGTTCTTCCTGGATGTGGATCAGGTCGTCTTCATCGGCCGCGTGGGCCAGGCGCTTGTAGATGCCCAGGCGCGCATGCACGTCGGCGCAATAGTCGGACGGCAGCAGGGCCGGGGCGTGCAGGTTGACTTCGCACGCCAGGTTGAACGGCGCGTCCAGGTCGGGCTCTTCGCCCACGCGCAGCGCGCGCACGGCTTCGTTCAGCATCTCGTTGTACATCGAGAAGCCCACTTCCTGAATGTTGCCCGACTGCGAATCGCCCAGCACTTCGCCGGTGCCGCGGATTTCCAGGTCGTGCATGGCCAGGTCGAAACCGGACCCCAGCTCTTCCATGGCCTGGATGGCCTCCAGGCGCTTCTTCGCATTGGTGGTGATGGCGTCTTCGCCCGGCGTCAGCAGGTAGGCGTACGCCTGGTGGTGCGACCGGCCCACGCGCCCCCGCAGCTGATGCAGCTGCGCCAGCCCGAAGCGGTCGGCGCGGTGGATGACGATGGTGTTGGCGCTGGGCACGTCAATGCCCGTCTCGATGATGGTGGTGCACAGCAGCACGTTGTAGCGCTGCTGGTAGAAGCCCTTCATTACCTGTTCCAGCTCGCGCTCGGGCATCTGCCCGTGCGCGACCGCGATGCGTGCTTCGGGCACCAGTTCTTCCAGCCGGGCGCGCCGGTTGTGGATGGTTTCCACTTCGTTATGCAGGAAGTAGCACTGGCCGCCGCGCTTGAGCTCGCGCAGCAGCGCTTCGCGCAGCGTGCTGCCGTCTTCCCGGCGCACGAACGTCTTGATGGCCAGGCGCTTCTGGGGCGCGGTGGCGATCACGGAGAAGTCCCGGATGCCCTCCAGCGACATGCCCAGCGTGCGCGGAATCGGCGTGGCCGTCAGCGTCAGCACGTCGACTTCGGCTCGCAGCGCCTTCAGCGCTTCTTTCTGCCGGACGCCAAAACGGTGCTCTTCGTCGATGATGACCAGGCCCAGGCGTTTGAACTTCACGTCCTTGGACAGGATCTTGTGCGTGCCTATCACGATGTCGACGCGGCCGTCGTTGATGCCTTCGACGGCGGCCGCCACTTCCTTGCCGGAACGGAAACGCGACAGCTCAACGACGCGCACCGGCCAATCGGCGAAGCGGTCGGAAAACGTCTGCGCGTGCTGTTCGGCCAGCAGCGTGGTCGGGCAGAGCAGGGCGACCTGCTTGCCGTTGGCCACGGCCAGGAAGGCGGCGCGCAAGGCAACTTCCGTTTTGCCGAAACCGACGTCGCCGCACACCAGCCGGTCCATCGGGCGGCCCGAGGTCATGTCGGCAATCACGGCTTCGATGGCGGCGGCCTGGTCAACGGTTTCTTCAAAGCCGAAGCCTTCGGCAAAGGCCTGGTAGTCGTTCAGCGGCAAGTTGAACGCAAAGCCCTCGCGCGCGGCGCGCTGCGCATACAGCGCCAGCAGCTCGGCGGCCGTGTCGCGCACCTGCTTGGCGGCCTTGCGGCGAGCCTTGTCCCACTGGCCCGAACCCAGCTGATGCAGCGGCGCGGCATCGGGATCGGCGCCGCTATAGCGGGCGATCACGTGCAGCTGCGATACGGGCACGTACAGCGTGCTGCCGTTGGCGTATTCAAGATGCAGGAATTCCATCTCGCCTTCGCCCATGTCCATGTTGACCAGCCCGTGATAGCGGCCGATGCCGTGCTGGGCGTGGACGACGGGGTCGCCGGCGCGCAGTTCGGACAGGTCGCGCACCATGGCTTCGACGTTGCTGGCCCGTTCCTGGTCGCGCTTGCCGCGGCGCCCCGTGCCGGCGTGGCCCGGGTACAGGTCGTTTTCGGTCAGGAAGGCCAGATTCGCCTGGGGCAGGCCGAAGCCCGTGGCCAGCGGCGCGGCCACGATGCCGAAGTTGGCGTCGGACGCCAGGAACGCTTCGATGGTGTCGGGCTGCGCATCGGGCGTAACGCCGAACTCGTTCAGCATCTGCACCAGCGTTTCGCGCCGGCCGGCGGAGTCCGCGCACAGCAGCACCCGGGTCTGACGCGTTTGCACCAGGGCACGAAGTTTGGCGATGGGGTCGTCGGAACGGCGCGCCACGCTCACATCGGGCACGGCGCGAAAGTCCGGGTGCGGGTCGCCGGCGGTCAACGACAGGCGGCGGAATTCCTTCAAGCGCGTGTACAGCGTTTCGCTATCCAGGAACAGAGCCGAAGGCGGCAGGACGGGGCGCTCGCGATCGCTCTTCAAGAAGCCGTAGCGGCTAGACGTGTCCTGGTTGAAGCGCTGTATGGCGTCATCGATATCGCCGACGGTGACGGTGACCGTGCCCGTGGTCAGGTAGTCGAACAGCGTGGCGGTTTCTTCGAAGAACAGCGGCAGGTAGTATTCGACGCCGGCGAACGGGATGCCGTTGCCGATGTCCTTGTAGGGCAGGGCGCGCGACGGGTCGCCTTCGAACACTTCCCGGAAGCGCGCGCGAAAGCGGGTCCGCGAATCTTCGTCCATCGGGAATTCGCGCCCGGGCAGCAACTGCACTTCGCGCACGGGGTATAGGCTGCGCTGCGTGTCCACGTCGAAGCTGCGGATGGTTTCGATTTCGTCATCGAACAGGTCCAGCCGGTAGGGCACCACCGACCCCATCGGGAACAGGTCGATCAGCCCGCCGCGCAGGCAGAATTCGCCCGGCGCCGTGACCTGGGTGACGTGGTTGTAGTTGGCCAGCGTCAGTTGCGCGCGCAAGGCGGCTTCGTTCAGCTTGTCTTTCTGCTTGAACGAAAACGTGTAGGCCGCCAGGAACGAGGGCGGCGCCAGCCGATACAGCGCGGTGGTGATCGGCACCGTCAGCACGTCCACCGTTTTCATCATCAGCGAATGCAGGGTATGCAAGCGCTGGGAAATCAAGTCCTGGTGGGGCGAAAACGCGTCGTAGGGCAGGGTTTCCCAGTCGGGCAGCTGGCGCACGCGCAGGTCGGGGGCAAACAGCTGGATCTCTTCGGCCAGCCGCTGGGCCTCTACCGGTTCGGCCGTCAGGATGACCAGCGGCGCCTGTGCCTGCCGGGCCAGGTCTGCCAGCAACCAGGCGTCGCCGGAGCCGGGCGGCCGGGGCTGCGCATAGCGCGCGCCGGGTTTCAGCGCGGACAAAGTAGGGGCGGTCGCGGGGACGGGCGGCGCGGCGGTGACGGGGGAAGTGGCGGTGGGCATCAGGGTGGAAGCAGGCATCAAGCGGAAGATTATAAAATCACCGCACCATGTCTGACTCAATCATTGCGATCGTTCCCGCAGCGGGCGTTGGCGCCCGCGCCAGCCAGCCCGGCGTCGAACCCGTTCCCAAGCAATACCGTCCATTGGCCGGACAGCCCATGTTGCGCCATGCGGTGAGTGCGCTGCTGGCCGATGAGCGCGTATCGCAGGTACGCGTGGCCGTGACGCCCGGCGACGGCTGGGTCGACGCGGCGCTGGCCGGCTTGCCGCGCACGGTGTGGCGGGCCTGCGGCGGCGCTACGCGAGCCGACACCGTGGCGGGCGCCTTGGCCGAAAGCGGCGTGGCCGACGACACCTGGGTGCTGGTGCACGATGCGGCGCGGCCCGGGCTGCCCCAGGCCGCCTTGCGCCGCCTGATTGACGCCTGCCTGGCCGACCCCGTGGGCGGCTTGTTGGCGTTACCGGTCGCCGACACCGTCAAGGGCGGGCGCGACCGGGTCGAACGCACGCTGGATCGCAATGGGCTGTGGCTGGCGCAGACCCCGCAAATGTTTCGGGCCGGCGTGCTGCGCGATGCGCTGACGGCGGCCTCTGTAAATGGCGTCACGGTCACCGACGAGGCCTCGGCCCTGGAGGCCGCCGGCTATGCGCCGCTGCTGGTCCCCGGTGCCCTGCGCAACTTCAAGGTGACCTGGCCGGATGATTTTGAACTGATGGAAAAATGGCTATGAGCATTCCTTTTCGCGTCGGGCAGGGCTTTGACGTGCACGCGCTGGTGGCCGGCCGGCCGCTGATCATCGGCGGCGTGACGATCCCGCACACGCACGGCCTGCTGGGCCATTCCGATGCGGACGTGCTGTTGCACGCCATCACCGATGCGCTGCTGGGCGCGGCGGGCTTGGGCGATATCGGCCGGCATTTTCCGGATACGGACCCGGCCTTCAAGGGCGCGGATAGCCGCGTGCTGCTGCGCGAAGCGATGGCGCGTGTGCGCGCGGCAGGCTGGGCGCCCGTCAATATCGATGCGACGTTGCACGCGCAGGCGCCCAAGATCGGCCCGCACGCGCCTGCCATGGTGAAGAACATTGCCGCCGACACCGGTCTGCCCGAAGCCGACGTGAACATCAAGGCCAAGACCAACGAGGGCCTGGGCTACCTGGGCCGCAAGGAAGGCATCGCGGCGACCGTGGTGACGTTGTTGGCGCGTGTCGACAGTTGAGGCGTGTGCCGGCCCCTTGCAAGGGCGTCATTTACTTTGGCATACATCTTTAACAAATAAATAAGCGGGTCCATATGATTCGGAATATTCTGCGCGCTATCTAAATCGGATCACATGAGATATTCGGATGCATCTACGTGGCGCAGCCCTGCTTTTAGCCCTTGCCGCAGTATGTGCGCCCGCGCACGCGGAGTTTGAACAGCAGTTGGGTCCGCTGGCTGGCGGGGTCCGACAGCAGCTGTTGCAGGGGTGGACGGCGGGCCTGCAAGACGGCTGGTTCACCTTGCAGAACAAGGGCACGCCGGGCAGTGAGCAAACGCTGTACGTCACGGCAGGCCCCGCGCCGGACGCCGGCCGCATCACCGACGTCAATGTGGTCGTCAATTCGCAGAATCCCAAGGCGTCCATCGGCGTTGTGATGAACAACCGCGCCACCAAGAGCCTGTGCCTGCTTGAAATCATGGCCGACAAAAACACGAAGCTGTTTTGCCTGGAAGGGCAGAACCGCCGTGATTTCGGCTCTGTGCCGAATGTCGCCAAGCTGGACGGGTCGGACCGCATCAAGGTGGTCGAGGTGCCGGGCGCAGCGCGCTTCATCGTGAACGGCCAGAAGATCGGCGACGTGGCGGACGTGTCGGCGCTGGGCGCGGATATCGGCATCATGGCGTATGACGTCGGCACGTTCGGCATCGCGGATTTTTCCATCACGACCAATCAAGGGTCCAAGCAGCCGCCGGCGGCACCGCCGTCCACCGGCTTGCCGCCTCGTGGCGGTGGCGCGACCAGCCCGCCGCCCGCGGGCCTGCCCCCGCGCGGGGGCGCCACGGGCGCCAGCCCGCAGAACACACAGCCGCGCGTCAATACGCCGCAGGCTGCGCCGTCGCCGGGCGGCAATAATTCCGGCTTGCCGGGCTCGGGTCCGTATCCCCGTTTCGGTGGCGATACCGAACGCATCGTCGCCGTGTATATCGGCTTGATGAAAAGCATCTTCATGCACGAGTTCGGCCACGCGCTGATCGGCGAACTGCAATTGCCGTCCACCGGCGCCGAAGAGGATGCGGTGGATATCTACGCGGCGTTGCAGATCGTGGAGCCCACGATGTACCCGTCGGGCAGCAAGGACGTGGACCGCATGGCGCGCGAAGCGGCCACCTACGCCGCGCTGCAGTGGTATTACAGCGGCAAGCTGTCGGAAAGCCGCGGCCAGGCGCCCTCGGCATGGCAGGACGAACACACGGGCGACCTGAAGCGCTTCCGCAACATGCTTTGCATCATGTACGGCGGCAACCCCGCTGTGTTCGAAACGGTGGTTCAACAAACCGGATTCGAAGACCGCACCAAGGCCCGTTGCACGGACGAATTCAACAAGCAGAACCGCGCGTGGCGCAAGATTCTGGCGCCGTACACGCGCGTCGGTACCTGGACGCCGGACGGCGAGCAACCGGCCAACGCGCCCGGCGCGCCGGTGAACGTGGTGTTCGAACCGTCCAAGCGCAAGATCGGCAACCTGTTCGCGAACAACCTGTCCGCCGCCATCGGCGAAAACATCAAGCTGCTGGGCAAGACGTATGTGTTGCCCCGGCCGGTGAACGTGGTCTTCAAGGACTGCGGCAAGCTCAACGCCTGGTACAGCCCGCGCGAAGGCTCGATCACCATGTGCTATGAGCTGATCGAGAACATTGCCGTGATGATTTCGGACATCGAAATGGGCACGGTGGGCGGTGAAATCGTGGCCAAGGACGGCTCGGCGCCGCCTGCCCGCCAGCAGCAGGCGCCGGCGGGACAAGGGCAGGGCGCCGCCGCCCCGACCGGCGGCTTCGATGAATTGAAGGACAGCGGCGTGCCGGCCACGACCTTGCTGTTCTCGGCGCCGTACAAGGGACCCACGCCGGTCCAGCACTACCGCGCCAAGGTCATCACCACCGGCGATTTGGTTCAGCTGATCAAGAACAACAAGAATCTGATCATCGTGGACAGCAGCGGGCTGCGCGACACCTTGCCCATCGCCTATCCGCTGGCCGACGCGGGATCGGACGGCAGCGTCAAGGACAGCCTGCAAGGTCCGCTGGACGATTGGCTGATGAAGAAGTCGGGCGGCAACCGGGGCGTGCCGATCGTATTGATGGGCGCCGGCATGAACGACCGTTCGTCGTACAACGCGGCGTTGCGCGTCGGCACTTTGGGCTGGGACGCCTATTGGTATCGCGGCGGCCTGGAAGCCTGGGTGGCCAACGGCTTGCCGACCTCGCCCGTGAAGCCGGCGCAGAACTAATCGAGCAGTCCCCGTCGGCGCCATCACCTTGGCGCGCGGCAATAAAAAGCCCGCCTGTTTGCACAGGCGGGCTTTTTTCCGTCTTCAGACCGAGGCTTACTTGCCTTGGGCGGCCAGCGCCAGAGCGGCGGCGTTGACGACGGCGGCGATACGGCCGGCGTCGCGCAGCTGTTCGGTCGACAGGCCGTCGTTCTTCAGGTTTTCATAGTGCGAGGCCACGCAGAAATGGCACTTGCCGATGATCGAAGCAACCAGCGCGAACAGTTCAAAGCGCTTTTTCTCGACGCCGCCATGGGTGGCGTAGGCGTTCATGCGCAGCTGCGCGGGCAGGCTCTTCAGGTTGGCGTCGCCCGTCATTTCGACGTAGGGATACCAGGTGTTGTTCATGCCCATCAGTGCGGAAGCCGTCAGGGCGGCATTGGCGTCGCCTTCCGACAGGCCGCTCTTGAAGGCTTCGACCAGCACCGGGCTGCGCGCGGCGTAAGCGGCGGACAGGGCGGCGCCAACGGCATGTTCAGGCGCCAGCGTGGAACGGGCGATGACGGCGTCCAGATTCAGGCGGATGTCCTTGGCCCAATCCGGCAGCTGTTCCTTAATGGTCGTAAGAAATTCCATAGTTTTTACCTATAATCTAGAGCAAGTAAAGCCCGGCGCCGGGCCTGCGTACAGGCCCTGGGCCGGGCTGGAAATTACAGCGTAGCGCCGCCAACCGTACGGTTGCACGGGCAGAGCTCGTCGGTTTGCAGACCGTCGAGCAAGCGCAGAACTTCTTCCGGGTTACGGCCGACGTTCAGGTTGTTCACCGAAACGTGCTGGATCGTGTTGTCCGGGTCAACGATGAACGTGGCGCGCAGAGCAACGCCAGCACCCTTTTCGCGGACGCCCAGTTGGTCGATCAGGGCACCGGTGGTGTCGCCGAATTGGTAGTGGCCCAGCTTGTTCAGGTCCGGGTGCTCACGGCGCCATGCCAGCTTGACGAATTCGTTGTCGGTGGAGCCGCCCAGCAGAACGGCGTCGCGGTCTTCGAAATCCTTGGCCAGCTTGTTGAAGCCGACGATTTCGGTCGGGCACACAAACGTGAAGTCTTTCGGGTAGAAGTAGATCACCTTCCACTTGCCGGGGAACGAGCTTTCGGTGATGTCTTCAAACGCCGACACGCCATTCTCTTCGTGCTGGTTGAAGCCGGGCTTGACGCCGGTGACCTTGAAGGGCTCGAGTTTGTCGCCAACAGTTTTCATGTTTACTCCCAGTAGTTGTTGGTGGAGATAAGGCAGTGCCTTAAACCATAAATTCTACGCTATGGATTATCGTTGTCTAATTGATAATTCCTAAACTTGGCTTTGGGCAACTCTATGCGCGCGGTCAGCCCGCCGCCTTCGCGAGGCAGCATGCGCAGCGTGCCGCCCACGTGCTTGAGCAGGCGTTCGACAATGGCCAGACCCAGGCCCGCGCCGCTGACACCGGTACGCGCCGCTTCGCCACGCGAGAAAGGCCGCAGCAGCCGGTCGACGTCTTCGGGCGCGATGCCCGGTCCGCGGTCGCACACTTCGATCACGATCATGCCGCCTTCGGCTTGCAGCGTCATGACAAGGTGCGCCATGCCGTCGCTGGACCGACCATAGCGCCGCGCGTTTTCGATCAGGTTGCTGACCACCCGCTTCAGGTCCAGCGCCGTGATCCGGGCACGCAGCCCAGGTTCCAGCGACGCTTCCAGCTCGCCGCCCAACGACGCGGTGTGGCTGCGTTCACGTTCATAGAGCTCGGCCAGTACCGCGGAAATGTCGGTGGCCAGCTGCGGCAGGGTGCCGGCGGGCCGCGCATATTCCATCAGTTGGCCGATGCTGTGGTCGATCTGGCCCAGGTCTTCGTCGATGGCCTGGCGGGCGTCTTCCGACACGCCGCTAAGCTCGATTTCCAGGCGCATGCGGGCCAGCGGGGTGCGCAGGTCGTGCGAGATCCCGGCCAGCATCAGCTCTCGGTCGGCCTCGGCCTGCCGCAGGTCTTTGGCCATGCGGTTGAACGAGGCGTTCAGGTCGCGGATTTCCAAAGGACCCTGTTCGGGTAGTGGCGCGGGCGTCTCGCCGCGCGACAACACCTGCGCGGCGCGGGCAAGCCGGGACAGGGGCCGGTTCACGAACCCCACGCTGACCGCCGCACCGACAAGGGAAAGCAGCAACGCCGTGGCGCCCCATCCCAGCCATTCGATACCACCCGTCAAGCCAATCTGTTCTCGCTCGAACACCAGCCAGTACAGATCTTTTTCGATCTGGAAGCTGACCCAGAAGCCGGGCACCTGGTTGACGCCCCAGGCGATCTGCGTTTCCGGGCCAAAGCGCGTGCGGATATGCTGCGCCACACGCTGCCAGTAGTCGTCGTCGGGAAGGGCTTCGGCAAAGTCGGTGACTTCGCGCGGGTAGACCTGAATGCCTTCGTTGGTGGCCAGGTCCAGCAGCAGCTTGCTGCGTTCGCCGTTATGAGAGTAGATCAGGGCCGTGCGCGTGATATTGACGGCCGTGATCACCCGCTGCGCCATTTGATTGGCGCGCGGTCCCAGCTCCATGCTGAAAAATACTTGTAGCCACGCGCCCAGGCTGACCAGCATCAGCGCTGCGAGCAGCAGGAACGTGCGGCCGAACAAGCCGAGCCGCAAACGTGAAGTCAGGTTCCTGAAGGTTCTGCGCAAGCGGGGCACGAGGCTGCGCTCCTGCCCAGGGCGGGCGAGCCGATCAGCTACCACCGTCCGGCACAAACACGTATCCGAGACCCCAAACGGTCTGGATGAACACGGGCTTGGACGGATTGGGTTCGATCAGTTTGCGCAGGCGCGAGATCTGCACGTCGAGGCTGCGATCGAAAGCTTCGTATTCGCGGCCGCGAGCCAGTTCCATGAGCTTGTCGCGGGACAGGGGAATCTTCGGATGGCGCGCAAACACCTTGAGCACCGAGAATTCGCCGGTGGTGATCGGCACTTGTTCGCCGTTGCGCGTCAGCGTACGGGTGGACAAGTTCAGCACGTAGGGGCCGAAAGCGATCGACTCGTTTTCCTGGCTGGGAGCGCCCGGATGTTCTTCCGTGCCGCGACGGCGTAGGATCGCGTTGATCCGTGCCAGCAGTTCCCGGGGGTTGAACGGTTTGGACAGGTAGTCGTCCGCGCCCATTTCAAGGCCCACGATGCGGTCGATTTCTTCCGCCTTGGCCGTGAGCATGATGATGGGCGTATTGTCGTGGCCACCGCGCAGCCGGCGACAGATGGACAGACCATCTTCGCCGGGCAGCATCAGATCCAGCACGAGCAGGTCAAAATGCTCGCGTTGCCAGAGTTTGCCCATCTCTTTGGCGTCTTCGGCGACGAAAACGTTGAATCCCTGCTCGGACAAATACCGGCGCAGCAAATCGCGCAAGCGCGGATCATCGTCAACGACGAGGATTTTTCGGGTGGGGGTGGTGTTTTGCGTATTCATGGCCGGAAATGTAACAGTGACAAGAACCAGCGGCTAGTGGGCGTTCACAAGATATTACACATTGCGAACCATGGTTGAAATCCCCCTTACAACCGGGGGCGGAGCCGCGTATTTCGTACAATCTGCACCTATGGAACTAAACCTGCTGGCTTTGGAAACGTCTTCGTCCCGTTGCGGGGTGGCTTTACTGCGAACGGTCGATGGCCGATTGCAGGTGATTACCCGCGAGCACGAGGGGTCCCAAGAGCATGCGGAACGACTCTTGCCGATGGCGAACGAGCTGCTTGCCGAGTCCGGCATTGCGCCCACGGCCCTGCACGCCGTGGCGTTTGGCCAGGGGCCGGGCGGCTTTACCGGCCTGCGTGTCGCTTGTGGCGTGGCCCAGGGCATGGGCCTGGGGCTGGGGATTCCGGTGCTGCCTGTGGTGTCCCACCAGGCGGTCGCCGCGCAGGTGGCAGGGGCCACGCCCGCCAACGCCATCGTGGTGGCGCTGGACGCGCGCATGAACGAGGTCTATCTGGCGGTTTATCGCCCGTTGGGTGCGCAGGGGGCCGAAGAGTCCGCCTGGCAGGTCCTGCAAGCCCCGCTGTTGATCGCGGCTGCCGAGGTCGTGCCCTGGACGGCGCATCACCTTGCCCAATGGTCGGATTCCGCGGGCCAGGCTTTGCGCCCGCTGCTGGCGGGCGACGCCTGGGATGCCTACGCGTCCGACATGATTGCGCCGGATGGGTGGGCGCGCGCCGCCGATGCGTTACGCCCCGAGGCCGCCAGCGTGGCGCGTCTGGCGCGACAAGGCTGGCTGCGCGGTGAAGCGCTGCCTCCGGAAGAGGCCGCGCCGCTTTATGTGCGCGACAAGGTTGCCTTTACCACCGCCGAGCGCATGCGGGGCGAAGGCGGCAACCCGAAAGCCGCGCCGTCCCTGGCGTCGGAGGCCAAGCAATCACCGCGCAACGACCCATCCCAGCTCACCGACTCATCGCAGCGTGGTGCACAGCCAGAGCCCGCCGATCGGCCGCAGCAGGGCCGCGTGGCGGAACGTTCCGGGCACCTTGCGCCCGCCGAACAACCCCAGCCCTTGACGCACGACGACCTGGACGAGGTGGCCGCGCTGGAGGCCCACGTGCAGGCGTTTCCCTGGACGCGCGGCAACTTCGTCGACGCACTGGCGGCGGGCTACGGCGCTTGGGTACTTCGCCGCGACGGCAAAGTCGCTGCCTTCTGCATTTTGATGTTTGCGCCGGACGTCGCGCACTTGCTCGTCATTGCCGTGTCCAAACACCTGCATCGGCAAGGGCTGGGCGGCATCCTGCTGCAATGGTGCGAGGCGCAGGCGCGGGAACGGGGGCTGGAGGGCGTGCTGCTGGAAGTGCGCCCGTCCAACGTCTCCGCCGTCAGCTTTTACCGCGACCACGGTTATTTGCAGATCGGTGTGCGCCGTGGGTACTACCCCGCTGAAAAAGGCACGCGCGAAGACGCTCTGGTCATGCAAAAACGCTTTGACGCCACGCCGGAGGTGCTCGCATGACCGTGCCGACGCCCGCCGTGGCGCCCCGCGTCAATCCGCTTCAGCGCATCTGGCTGCGCGAAATTGGCATGGAAAGGCTGTGGCTGCGCCCGGCTCCGGCCGATGCTCGTGCGCCCGTTGCGCCGCAAGCCCCTGTTTCAAAACCGGTTTTGTTGGATTCCGGGGTGGCGGCCCGTGCCCCGAATGCCCCCGTCGGGCATGTCAACGTGTCCGGTCAGCCTGCCGCTGTGCAGGCCCCGGTGGCGGCCCTGCCGCCCGCCGCGGTGCCGGCTTCCGCCCCGATGCCGGCTGCCGCATCGGCTACTGCTTCGTCTGCTTCGTCTGCTGCGTCGACTGCCGCGCCGGTCGCTGCTCCGGCCGCCGTCGCAAGCGAACGCAGTTCTGGACGCCCGGGCATTCCCGCTTCCATCCTGAACCGCACCGGCCCGCCGCCGCGTCCGGTTCCCAAGACGGCCGAAGAAGAAGCCGTCGAAGCGCCTCGCATCCCCGTGGCCGAGGCGGTGAAAAACGCCAATCTGGACGAACTGCGCGAGCAGGTGGTGGCGTGTACGGCGTGCGGGCTGTGCCAGGGGCGCCGCCACGCGGTCTTTGGCCATGGGGCAACGCCTACCCGCTGGCTGGTCGTGGGAGAGGCCCCGGGCGAGCAAGAAGACCGGCAGGGCCACCCGTTTGTCGGCCGCTCCGGCCAACTGCTGGACGCCATGCTGGCCGCCGTGGGCATGAGCCGCGACACCGACGTCTTCATCACCAACGTCATCAAGTGCCGCCCGCCGGGCAACCGCAATCCCAAGCCCGAGGAAATTGCCGCTTGCAGCCCGTATCTGATGCGCCAGATCGCCTTGCTGAAGCCGGAGCGCATCCTGGTCCTGGGCCGGTTTGCCGCGCAGACGTTGCTGGGTACGGACGCCACCATCGGCAGCCTGCGTGGCCGCGTGCATACGCTCAAGACGGAGGACGGCAGCCAGATTCCGCTGATCGTCAGCTATCACCCGGCGTACCTGCTGCGCAGCCCGTCCGAAAAGGCGCGGGCCTGGCAAGACCTTAAGCTGGCGTCCCGCCAGATCTGACCGCGCTGGCTTGCCGCTGGCGGCGGACGATAAAAAGCCGGGCTTGGGCCCGGCTTTTTTTATTGCGCGTCTTGTATTGCGCGTCCTGTATTGCGCATCTTGTATTGCCCGCCTTTATCGTCCGTTTTTCGTTTCCGATCAACGGCTTGGCGTCTTAGTGGGTGTTCGAATCCAGCGCACGCCCATGGCCTTCCTGCCCGATCTGGTCGTGCAGATCGGGGTTGGCCTGCATGTTGCGCTTGCTCCAGCGCATGAACACCACCATCAGCACCGCCACCACCGAGCCAAAAATCACGATGATGATGTTGATCGGCAGTTGCAGCCACAGCAGCAGCGTGTACATCGCCACCATCAGCAGGATGTTGAGCTGTTCATTGAAGTTCTGCACCGCGATGGAATGGCCCGCCGACAGCAGCACGTGGCCGCGATGTTGCAGCAGCGCATTCATCGGCACCACGAAGAAACCGGCCAGCCCGCCCGTGATCAGCAGCAGCAGGTAGACGCTCCAGGGCGAATAGACCAGCGGCATCAGCAACACGACCAGCCCCATGGCGGCGCCTACCGGCAGCACGGCCAGCGCGCGGCGCAGCGGGATGCGGCCGGCCAGGATCGAGCCGACCACGGTACCCAGCGCCGCCACGCCCATCAGCATCGACGCCTTGTCCAGCTGATAGCCCAGGTGGCTGCGGCCCCATTCGATAACGATCAGTTGCAGCGTGGCGCCCGCGCCCCAGAACAGGGTGGTGACCGCCAGTGAAATCTGGCCCAGCTTGTCTTTCCACAGCACACAGACGTAGCCCCAGAACGTGCGGATCAGGCGCACCGGGTTTTTCTGCTGCGGCGGGTAGCGCACATGGGTGCGCGGAATCATCAGGTTGCACAGCGCCGCCAGCAGGTAGACGAACGCAATGACCAGGATGGCGGCTTCGGCGGGGGTGTGCACCAGGCTGCCGATGAACGAATGGCTCAACAGGGCGGTCGACACCGAGGACGAAATCAACAGGCCGCCCAGCACCGTGCCCAAAATGATGGAAAACACCGTCAGCCCTTCGATCCAGCTGTTGCCCTTGACCAGCATGTGCGGCGGCAGCATTTCGGTGACGATGCCGTACTTGGCGGGCGAATAGGCCGCCGCGCCGATCCCGACCACGGCATAGGCGGCGCAGACCAGGTAGGTCTGGTATTCGGGGGCAACGCCGATGCTGGCGTACGAGAACATCAGCAGACAGCCGGCCACCTTCAGCGCGTTGGTGGAGAACATCACACGGCCCTTGGGGAAAGAGTCCGCCAGGGCGCCGACAAAGGCCGCCAGCACCACGTAGGCCAGCGCGAACGACCATTTCATCATGGGCGCCAACCAGTCGGGGCCGTGCAGCTCCTGTATCAAGGCGATGGCTGCGATGAACAGCGCATTGTCCGCCAATGACGAGAAGGCCTGCGCGGCCATGACCAGATAGAAACCACGTTTCAAGAATGTCCCCGTTCTTTGGCCTGAGCCCGGCCAGTCCGCGTGAAAATTATGTGTCGTGCCAAAAAGTGTCAGGGAGTATAGCCGGTGCCCGAAGGCGCACCATTGAGCGTTTGCCCGTGGGTTGACCATTACTGACGTTTAGCGACAGACTGCCTGCGGTATCATACGACCCATATGTGAGCCGGCCCTTCGTGGGCCGGTTTGCAATCTGTGCGGCAGGTCCGTTAACGCCTTTCGTCAACCCACCCCGTCGTCATCGTACTGTGCGTCTTACTCAGCTAAAACTCGCCGGCTTCAAGTCCTTCGTCGATCCCACCGTGATTCCCGTGCCCAGTCAACTGGTTGGCGTGGTGGGTCCGAACGGCTGCGGGAAATCGAACATCATCGATGCGGTGCGCTGGGTGCTGGGCGAGGCCAAGGCCTCGGAACTGCGCGGCGAGTCCATGCAGGACGTCATTTTCAACGGCTCGGGCAACCGCAAGCCAGCGGCCCGTGCGTCGGTGGAAATGGTGTTCGACAACAGCGAAGGGCGGGCTGCGGGCCAATGGAGCACCTACGCCGAAATCGCCGTGCGCCGGGTTCTGACCCGGGACGGCACCAGCAGCTATTTCGTCAATAACCAGCAGGTCCGGCGCCGCGACATCCACGACATCTTCCTGGGCACCGGCCTGGGCGCGCGTGGCTACGCCATCATCGGGCAGGGCATGATCAACCGCCTGATCGAGGCGCGCCCTGAAGAACTGCGGGTATTCCTGGAAGAAGCGGCCGGCGTGTCGCGCTACAAGGAACGCCGCCGCGAGACCGAAAACCGCCTGTCGGACACGCGCGAAAACCTGACTCGCGTGGAAGACATTCTGCGCGAACTGAACAGCCAGCTTGAAAAGCTGGAAGCCCAGGCCGAAGTCGCCACGCGATACCGCGGGCTTCAGGCCGACGGCGAAAAGAAACAGCATTCCCTGTGGTTCCTGAAGGAAACCGGGGCTCGCGAAGAGCGCGCCAAGAAAGCCCAGGAAATGGCGCAGGCGCAAAACGAGCTGGAAGCCGCCATCGCCGGCCTGCGTGCGGGCGAAGCGGCGCTGGAATCGCGCCGTCAGGCCCACTACGCGGCCAGCGACGCCGTGCACACCGCCCAGGGCGCGCTGTACGAAGCCAACGCGCAGGTCAGCCGCCTGGAAGCCGAGATCCGCCACGTGGTGGATTCGCGCAACCGTCTGCAATCGCGCCGCGACCAGTTGCAGCAGCAGATCGCGGAATGGACCAGCCAGCGCGAGCACTGCACTGAGCAAATCGCCCAGGCCGAAGACGACCTGGCCACCGCCGCCGCCCGCACCGAAGAGGCGCGGGCCGCCGCCGAAGACGCTCAGGCGGGGTTGCCCGCCGTCGAGCAGCGTGTGCGCGAGGCCGCCTCGGGCCGCGACGAAATGCGCGCCGCCCTGGCCCGGGTCGAACAGAACCTGGCGCTGGTCGCCCAGACCCAGCGCGACGCCGACCGCCAGATGCAGGTGCTGGAGCAGCGCCGCGAACGCCTGCAACAAGAGCTACGCGAGCTGCATGCGCCAGACCCCGTCCGCCTGGAGCAACTGGCCGGCGACCGGGTAGCCGGCGAAGACCAGCTGCAAGAAGCCCAGGAAGAACTGGCCACGCTGGAAGGCCGCGTGCCGGAAGCGGATGCCGAGCGCAGCCGCGCCCAGGCCGCCGCCCAGACCGACGCCCAGAACCTGGCCCGTCTGGAAGCCCGCCTGTCCGCGCTGGTGAAGCTGCAGGAAGACGTGCAGAAGCAGGGCGCGCTGGAACCCTGGCTGGCCAAGCACGAATTGGCCGGGCTGTCGCGTCTGTGGCAAAAGCTGCACGTGGAGCCGGGCTGGGAAACCGCCCTGGAATCCGCCCTGCGCGAGCGCATGGCGTCCATGGAAGTGCGCAATCTGGATTGGGCCCGCGCGTTCGCCGAAGACGCGCCGCCCGCCCGGCTGGCTTTCTATCAATTGCCCGTCGCGGCGCCCGCGCCGGCCGCCCCGGCCGGCCTGACGCCGCTGGCCAGCCTGCTGCGCATCACCGACCCGGACCTGCGCACGCTGCTGAACGACTGGCTGGCCGGCATCTACACCGCGACCGACGTGACGCAGGCTCTGGCCATGCGCGCGACCTTGCCCGCCGGCAGCGCCTGCGTGGTCAAGGCCGGCCACCTGATCGATGCCCATAGCGTCCGCTTTTACGCGCCGGATTCCGAGCAGGCCGGCCTGCTGGCCCGCCAGCAGGAAATTGAAAACCTGCAACGCGAGATCAAGGCCCAGCAGCTGATCGCCGACCAGGCGCGTGCCGCGGTTGCCCGCGCCGAAGCGGCCTGGCAGCAGGTCTCGCAGGCCATCGCCCCGGCGCGCACGCGCGTGGCCGAGGTCACGCGCCGCGTGCACGACATCCAGCTTGAACATTCCCGGCTGCAACAGCAGGCCGAGCAATCCGGCGAACGGGCCTCGCGCCTGCGCCAGGATCTGGAAGAAATCAAGGTCCAGGAAGAAGACCTGTGCGCCACCCGCGAAGAAGCCGAAGCCCGCTTCGAGACGCTGGACGAAGAACTGGCCGAGCACCAATCCCGCTTTGCCGATGCCGAAATGGACGGCGAAACGCTGGCCGCCCAGGCCGAGGCCGCCCGTACGCGCCTGCGCGAGCTTGAGCGTGCCGCGCAAGAAGCCGAATTTGCCGAACGCGGCATTCAGGTCCGCATTACCGACCTGCAACGCAACCAGCAATTGGCCGCCGACCAAAGCCAGCGCGGCACGGTCGAGCTTGAACAACTGATGGGCGATCTGGCCGAGCTGGACGCGTCCGCGTCGCAGGCCGGGTTGCAAGATGCCCTGGAAGCCCGTGCCGAGCGCGAAGAAGCGCTGTCGCGCGCGCGCCAGGAAATGGAAAACCTGGCCGCTCTGTTGCGCGGCGCCGATGAAGACCGGCAACAGCAGGAACAGACGCTGGAACCGCGCCGTGCGCGCATCATGGAATTGCAGCTGCAAGAGCAGGCCGCGCGCCTGGCTGAAGAGCAATTCACCGAACAGCTGAACGCCCGCGAAGTCGACCGCGAGGCGCTGGCCCAGGACCTGGCCACCCGCCCCGAAGAGTGGCGCCGCGCCAGCTGGCTGCAACAGGAAGTGGGCCGGATCTCGCGCCAGATTGAATCGTTGGGCTCGGTCAACCTGGCGGCGCTGGACGAATTGAACACGTCGCGCGAACGCAAGGGTTTCCTGGATTCCCAGCACCAGGATTTGATGACCGCCATCGAAACCCTGGAAGACGCGATCCGCAAGATCGACCGCGAAACGCGCGAGCTGCTGCAAGAAACCTTCAACATCGTGAACGGCCACTTTGGCGAACTGTTCCCCAAGCTGTTTGGTGGGGGCGAAGCCAAGCTCAGCATGACGGGCGAGGAAATTCTCGACGCGGGCGTGCAGGTCATGGCCCAGCCGCCCGGCAAGCGCAACAGCACGATTCACCTCTTGTCCGGCGGCGAAAAAGCGCTGACCGCGACCGCGCTGGTGTTCGCGTTGTTCAAGCTGAATCCGGCGCCTTTCTGCCTGCTGGACGAGGTGGACGCGCCGCTGGACGACGCCAACACCGAACGCTACGCAAACCTGGTCGCCAACATGAGCGAGCAAACCCAATTCCTATTTATTTCGCACAACAAGATCGCCATGCAGATGGCCAAGCAGCTGATCGGCGTAACCATGCAAGAGCAAGGGGTTTCGCGTATCGTTGCGGTAGACATAGATTCGGCCGTGCAAATGATGGCCTCCGAAGCGGCATAAACCCCATATTTAGAAAGGCGCCGCCCTCCTGGCGCGGGATGTACACATGAGTGATTTGCAGATCGGGCTGATAGCCCTGGGCGTCTTGCTGATACTGCTGGTGTTGGGATTCAACTGGTGGCAGGACCGGCGCGTCCGGCGCAAGATGCAAAGCCATTTCCCCACGTCTGAACAGGATCCGTTGCTGGGCGCCGGCGCTGCCGGCGCAGCCGCTTCGGCGACTGCCGCGGGCGCGAGCCGTCGCGAGCCCGGCATGGGCGGCGATGCGCCGCGCGCGCACCCCGGCCAGCCCGCGCCGGTGGACCCGGGTAGCGATGCCGACGACACGGAAGAACCCGACCCCGCCTGCGAAGTGGTCATCGAAATCAATTTCGCCGAACCCGTGCGTGGCGCCGACCTGCTGCCTTACATGCAAAGCCTGCGCCACGTGGGCCGCAAGCCGATGCGCGTATTCGCCGAAACCGACCAGCGCCGCCATCGTGCCCGCGTGCATGCCGGTGAGTCGTATGCGTCGATGCAACTGGCGGTGCTGCTGGCCAATCGCAGCGGCCCCCTGACTGCCATTGAATGGTCGCAAGCCTGGGCTCGCGCCCAGGACATGGCCGAACGTTTCGACGCCACCATCGAAGGCCCCGACCAGCAAGCCGTGCTGGAGCAGGGCGCCCGCCTGGACGACACCTGCGCCGCGCTGGATACCCAGGTTGGCCTGACGCTGCTGCTGGGCGCGGCCCAGCCTGCCGCCGAAGTGCTGTCCGTGGCCCGCGACACGGGCTTCGTGGCGGATGGCAATCGCCTGGCGTGGCCCGCCGAAAACGGTGTGACCCGCTTCACGCTGTCGCGCGCCGATGGCGCCGCCTTCGACGCCGGCATGGGTGGCGTCGAACGCCTGTACCTGCTGCTTGACGTACCTTGTGCGCCGGCCGATACGCGTGCCTTTGGCCGCATGGTGGACGTGGGCCGCGACCTGGCCGCGCGCCTGCGCGCCGAGCTGGTCGACGACCAGGGCAAGCCGCTGGCGGATGGTTCCGAAACGGTTATCGACGAACGCCTCCAAGTGCTGTTCGAACAGCTTGAACAAGCGGGCCTGCCCGCCGGAAGCGAGCGTGCTCAACGGGTGTTTGCGTAAATGAGCCGCGCGTCTGGTGAAGTCAACCCGGCGGAAACCGCGGCGCGCCTGCGCGCCGAGCTGGAACAGCACAACGTCCGCTATTACGTCTACGACGAGCCCTCCGTCTCGGATGCCGAGTACGACGGGCTGATGCGGCAGCTTGAAGCCCTTGAGGCCGAACATCCCGAACTGATCACCCCGGAATCGCCCACGCAACGCGTGGGCGCGGCGCCTGTCTCCGCCTTTGGCAGCGTGCGTCATGCCGTGCCGATGCTGTCGCTGAACAACGCCTTTGCCGAAGAAGAAGTGGTGGCGTTCGACCGCCGTGTCACGGACACGTTGCGCGGCGCGGGCCTGCTGGGGCCGGCGCAGCAAGCCGATTATTTCTGTGAGCTCAAGTTGGACGGGCTGGCGATCAGCCTGCGTTACGAGGACGGCCGTCTGGTGCAGGCCGCCACGCGCGGCGACGGCCAGACGGGCGAAGATGTCACCTCCAACATCCGCACCATCAAGGCCATTCCGCTACAACTAAAAGGGTCCGCCCCGAAAGTGCTGGAAGTGCGCGGCGAGGTGTTGATGAATCGCGCCGACTTTGAAAAGTTGAACGCGGCGCAGGCCAAGCGTGACGAAAAGATCTTCGTCAACCCGCGTAATGCCGCCGCCGGCAGCCTGCGTCAGCTGGACCCGCGCATCACCGCCAAGCGGCCGCTGCGCTTCTTTGCGTATGGCTGGGGCGAGGTGCTGGGCCTGCCCGGCAAGCAAAGCGGCTTGTTCGACGAGGCCACGGCCGGCGCCGGTCAGGCCTCGCAACTGCCCGAAGCGTCGCATGGCGCCATGCTGGCGTGGCTGCACGAGCTGGGCCTGCCGGTCAACTTGAAGCACAACCATCGCGCGACGGGCGCCGAAGGCTTGATGGCCTTTTATGCCAAGGTGGGCGAGCTGCGTGCCAGCCTGCCTTACGACATCGACGGCGTGGTCTACAAAGTAGATTCGCTGCCCGCGCAGAAAGTGCTGGGCTTCGTGGCGCGCGCGCCGCGCTTCGCGCTGGCGCACAAATTTGCCGCCGAAGAAGCCACCACCACGCTGCTGGATATTGAAGTCCAGGTTGGGCGCACGGGCGCGATCACGCCCGTGGCACGCCTGAAGCCCGTGTTCGTGGGTGGCGTGACCGTCACCAACGCGACGCTGCACAACGAAGACGAAATCCGCCGCAAGGACGTGCGCAAGGGTGACACCGTCATCGTGCGCCGCGCGGGCGATGTGATCCCCGAAGTGCTGGGCCCTGTGCTTGAAAAGCGGCCCGACGACGCCCAGGAATTCGTCATGCCCACGGCCTGCCCGGTCTGCGGCTCGGCCATTGAACGGCTGGAAGACGAGACCATTGCGCGCTGTACGGGCGGCCTGTTCTGCGCCGCGCAGCGCAAGCAGACGCTGTGGCATGCGGCCAGCCGCAAGGCGCTGGACATCGAAGGGCTGGGCGAAAAGTTGGTGGACCAGTTGGTCGACAGCGGCCGGGTCAAGACTTTGGCCGATCTGTACAGCCTGCGCCCGCTCGAGCTGGTGGGCCTGGATCGCATGGGCCAGAAGTCGGCCGATAACCTGGTGGCGGCCATCGACAAGGCGCGCGCCCCGGGCTTGAACCGCCTGTTGTTTGCGCTGGGTATTCGTCACGTGGGTGAAACCACCGCGCGCGACGTGGCACGGCATTTCGGCAGCATCGACGCCATCATGGACGCTGATGAAGACGCCTTGTCGTCCGTGCCGGACGTGGGTCCCGTGGTGGCGGCGTCCATCCGCCGCTTCTTTGCCGAGCAGCACAACCGGGACGTCATCGAGCAATTGAAGGCGCAGGGGGTGAACCCCGTGGCCGACGCCGCGCCGCAAGGCACGACGCTGGCGGGCAAGACTTTCGTGTTGACCGGCACCCTGCCCAACTGGACGCGCGAGGAAGCATCAATGCACATCCAGGCCGCGGGCGGCAAGGTCAGCGGTTCGGTCTCCAAGAAAACCGCTTATCTGGTGGCCGGCGAAGAGGCTGGCAGCAAACTCACCAAGGCGCAGGAACTGGGCGTGACCGTGTTGGATGAAGATGCGTTGAAAGCGCTATTGGGAATGTCCTAGCCCAAAGGGAATGTCCTGCCCCAAAAAAAACTGCCCGCGATAGCGGGCAGTTTTGATTTTGGCGCAGGGCAGGCTTACTGAATCTTGGCCTTGTCGCGCAGTTGCTTCTGGTAGTCGGCCAGGGTTTGCTGGCGCAGCATTTCTTCCAGTTGCGGACGCACTTGATCCAGCGGCGGGAATTCCACCGGGCGGGTGTCCTCAACCTTGATGATGTGCCAGCCGAATTGGGTTTGGACCGGCTTGTCGACCAGTTCGCCCTTCTTCAACTGAGTCACGGCTTGCGCGAACGGCTGGACGTAGTTGGTCGGGGGAGCCCAACCCAGATCGCCACCCTTTTCGGCGCTGCCGGGGTCCTTCGAGTTCTTCTTGGCCAGGTCGTCGAACTTGCTCTTGTTGCTCTTGATCTGGGCCAGCAGGTCATTGGCCGTCTTCTCGTCTTCGACGAGGATATGACGGACCTTGTATTCCATCTTGCCGGCTTGTTCCTTCTTGATCTTCTCGTATTCGGCGGTGACCTTGGCGTCCGAAACCGGGTTCTTGGCCAGGTAGTCGGCCATCAGGGCGCGCACCAGGATGCCTTGGCGGGCCAGTTCGATTTCGGTTTGAACGTCGGCTTGCTTGGCGATGCCGCTGGATTCGGCGGCTTGCACGAAGATCTGGCGGTTAATCATTTCTTGCTTGACCTGTTCGCGCAATTGCGGCGAATCGGTCGCGCCCTGGCTGACCAGCAGCTTGACGAATTGATCCAAATTCTTTTGCGGAATGGCCTTACCGTTGACGGTGGCCACGTTTTGCGCGAAAGCGGGCACGGCGATGACGCAGGCCGCAGCCAGCATGACGATGCGTTTCATGAATATCCTTTTACTTTCTATTTGGGAGCCTGGGCATCTAGCGCAAGCGCATGAATCGGATAGGGGATCAAATCTTGCAAATGATGATACACCAGCCTATGTCGCGCCACGGCGGAGAGCCCCGTGAAGCAAGGCGCTACGATATGGACGCGATAGTGGCCGGCGCCGTTTTTACTGCCTTCGTGGCCGGCATGCAAATGCGAGTCGTCCAGGATGTCCAGCGTTACAGGTTCCAGGGCGGCCAGGCGCTCTCGGATCAGGGTGATGCGATCGGTGTTGTCGGACATGGCGGCTAGATGAAAGTTCCGGCGCGCCCACGAGGGTGGGCGCGCCTATGATTGGACCGTGTGGTCGGGCCGGCTGGCGCGTCAGGGCTTGCCCGGCGGCGTGCCGGAACCGGCGGTGTCGTCGGTCTGGATATGCTTGCCCAGCCATACCGACTGGCCGATCACGAAGACGACCATCAAGCCCATCAGGCCGAATGCCTTGAAGCTGACCCATTGCGATTCGGTGAAATGACCCGAGAACGCCACATACAGGTTCAGCGCGCCGGCGACCAGGAAGAAGGCTGCCCAGACCAGGTTCAGCTTGTCCCAGGCGGCGTCGGGCAGTTGAATCTGCTTTTCCATCAGCCGACGAATCAGGTTGCGCCCGAACACCCAGCGGGAAATCAGCAGCGCACCGCCAAACAGCCAATACAGCACGGTGGGCTTCCACTTGATGAAGACATCGCTGTGCAACCAGATGGTGGCGCCGCCGAAGACCAGGATGACCGTCAGGTTGATCCAGTGCATGGCCTCGGTGGCGCGGCCCGTGAGCTTGAGCCACACGATCTGCAGCACGGCCGCCGCCATGGCGACGCCCGTGGCGATGAAGATGTCCGTGTACCGATAGGCAATGAAGAACAGGAACAGCGGAAACAGGTCGAACAGAAACTTCTTCATTCAGTCTTCTATGGGTTCAAACGTCATCGACAGGGAATTGATGCAATAGCGCAGCCCGGTGGGCGGCGGGCCGTCGGGGAAGACGTGGCCCAGGTGCGAATCGCATACGTTGCACAGGACTTCGGTGCGGACCATGCCGTGGCTGACGTCGCGCTCTTCGCGCACCAGTTCGGGGTCCAGCGGCTGGAAGTAGCTGGGCCAGCCACAGCCGGCGTCGAATTTGGTGTCGGATGCGAACAGGGCCGTGCCACAGCCCACACAGCGGTAAATGCCCGGCGTGGTCGTATTCCAGTAACGCCCGGTGAATGCGCGTTCGGTACCCTTTTCGCGGGTGACCACGTATTCTTCGGGGGAAAGTTGTGCGCGCCATTCGGCGTCGGATTTGCGTACTTTTTCCATATCAGCTCTTGGAGTCCCGATGCCCGAAATGGTTCGGGCATAATCCCGCCCCATGTTAATCGAGTTTGACCAGGCGGTAGTGGCCACGCCCCAGGCGGAAGTGTTGCGCGGGGTGAGCGCGACGCTGGCCGAGCGCCGCATCGGCATCGTCGGGCCCAACGGCGCCGGCAAGAGCACGCTTGCGCGCCTGCTGAACGGGCTGGTGCTGCCATCGTCGGGCAGTGTTCGGGTGGATGGGCTGGACACTCGGCACGATTTGAAAGCCGTGCGCCGCCTTGTGGGCTTTGTGTTTCAAAACCCCGAAAACCAGATTGTTTTCCCGATCGTGCGCGAAGACCTGGCCTTTGGGCTGAAGCGGCTGGAACCGGACAAGGCGCTGCGTGAATCGCGCATCGACGCCCAATTGAATGCGCTGGGGGTCGGGCATCTGGCCGACCGCAGCAGCCACACGCTGTCGGGCGGCGAACGCCAACTGGTGGCGTTGGCGGCCGTGCTGGTCATGGCGCCGGCGCTGGTCGTCTTTGACGAACCCACTACACAGCTGGACCTGCGCAACCGCAACCGGGTCCGAGACGCGATTGCCGCGCTGCCCCATGATGCCGTGGTCGTCAGCCACGACCTGGACCTGCTGGAGGATTTTGACCGGGTGCTGGTCGTGCGCGATGGTGTCATTGCCGCCGACGACGCGCCCGCGCCGGCCTTGCGCTGGTACCGGGAGCACTGCGCATGATCGAACCTCTTTACGTCGCCGGCCGCAGTCCGCTGCACCGGCTGCCTGCCTGGGTAAAGCTGGTGGCGCTGGTGGCCGCCGGGGCGGGGCTGTTCATGCTGCGCGACCCGAGGTGGCTGGGCGCGGCGTTTACCGTTTCGGCCATTCTGGTCTGGTCCACGGGCGTGTCGGCCGCCGCCGTCTGGCGCCAGGTGCGCGGGCTGCTGTGGGTGCTGCTGGCCGTGGCGCTGTTCACGGGCGTATTCCAGGGGCTGATCGACGCCCTGGCCGTCGTGCTGCGAGTGGGCGCGATGGTGGGGCTGGCGCTGGCCGTCACGCTGGCCACGCGTACGTCGGACTTGATCGCCGTCTGCGAACGGGCCTTGACGCCGTTTGAGCGGATCGGGCTGGTCGACGCCGGCAAAGTGGCGCTGGCACTGGCGCTGACCTTGCGGTTCGTGCCTGAAATCTGGCGCAATTTCCAAGACATCCGCGAGGCCCAGGCGGCGCGCGGGCTGGGCGCCCATCCGGTTGCCCTGATCGTGCCCTTGATCGTGCTGACATTAAAGCGCGCCCAGGAAGTGGCCGAAGCCATCGACGCGCGCAGCCCCTGAGCCGGGCGCCCCTCAGCCGGGCGCCCCTCAGCCGGGCGCCCCTCAGCCGGGCACCCTCCACCCCACCCAATAGGTAATGCCATGAAATCCCATAACACCGTGCTGATTGCGCTGTTTGCCGCGCTGATCGTCGTCCTGAGCCTGATCCCGCCGATACCTCTGCCCGGCATTCCGGTGCCGATCACCTTGCAGACGCTGGGCGTCATGCTGGCGGGCGCCATGCTGGGCCCCGTGCGTGGCGCGCTGGCCTGCCTGCTTTACCTGCTGCTGGCGGCGATCGGCCTGCCGGTGCTGCCGGGCGGTCGTGGCGGATTGGGCGCGTTCATGGGGCCCACGGGCGGCTTTCTGGTGGGCATGGTGGTGGGCGCATTTGTCATCGGCTGGCTGACCCGCACGCTGGTGGGCCGGGCCCACCGCGACTGGGCGAAGCTGGGCGCGTATGTCGTGGCCTGCGGGGTGGGCGGCATCGTGGTCGTCTATGCGTTTGGCGTGCCGTGGCTGGCCTCGGTGACCAAGATGGGTCTGCCCAAGGCGGCCGCCGCCGTGGCGGTGTTCCTGCCGGGCGACCTGATCAAAGTCGTGATCGCCGCCTGGGTGGCTTCGCGCGTGGAAAGGGTGTGGCCGATGTTGGGCCGCTGACAGATTTGTCAGTGCTCCGTGACAGTAAGGTAACCAGCTGGCGATGCGCTTTGGGGCATGCTGCCCATTACAAGGGAATCCCCCAACTGACGCGCCGAAAGATTTTCTAGTACAAGTTCGCCATCAAGTTCGCCATTAACGAATGCGTTTGCTGAAACAAGGTTTCCATAGCACATCAGGGATTTACCGTAGTTGCGTGACGTCATCTGATACTGTTTTAACCCTATAATATTTTTTTCTGTATAACTTTAACTAGGCTCGCTTCGCCTCGATCGAGGCACATAAGAGCCACCACAGGAGACAAAAAATATGCGCAAGCACTTCGGCTTGTCCGCGGCGGCTGCCGCTTTCGCCCTGGCCGTGCCGCTCCTGGCAAGCGCGCAGGTCAAGGTCGGCGTCACGGTGTCCAGCACCGGCCCCGCTGCGTCGCTGGGTATCCCCGAACGCAATACCGTGGCATTGCTGCCCAAGGAAGTGGCCGGCCAGAAGATCGAATGGATCGTGCTGGATGACGCCACCGACACCACGCAAGCCGTCAAGAACTCGCGCAAGCTGGCCACCGACGACAAGGTCGACGTGCTGATCGGCACGTCGGTCACGCCGGGCTCGTTGGCCATGGTCGACGTGGCCGCTGAAGCCAAGGTGCCGATGATCAGCGTGGCCGCCAGCGCCAAGATCGTGGAACCCGTGGACGACAAGCGCCGCTGGGTGTTCAAGACCCCGCAAAACGACGCGCTGATGGCCGGCGCCCTGGCCGACGCCATGGCCAAGTCCAAGGTCAAGACCCTGGGCTTCATCGGCTTTGCCGACGCCTACGGCGACGGCTGGCTGGACGTGATGCAAAAGGCCGCCAAGGCCAAGGGCATTGAAATCGTCGCCATCGAAAAATACAGCCGTACCGACACCAGCGTGACGGGTCAGGTGCTCAAGCTGGTCGGCGCCAAGCCGGACGCCATCCTGATCGCCGGCGCCGGCACCCCGTCTGCGCTGCCGCAAAAGGAACTGAAGGCCCGCAACTACGGCGGCACCATCTACCAAACTCACGGCGCCGCCAACAACGACGTGCTGCGCGTTTGCGGCAAGGACTGCGACGGCATGTTCCTGCCGGCCGGCCCGCTGCTGGTCGCCGCCCAGTTGCCCGATTCCAACCCGGTCAAGAAGTCGGCCCTGGCTTATGTTGAAACCTACGAGAAGGCCAACGGCGCCAACTCGACCAACACGTTTGGCGGCCACATGTGGGACGCCGGCCAATTGGTCGTGGCCGCGGTGCCCGTGGCGCTGAAGACGGGCGCCAAGCCCGGCACGCCGGAATTCCGCGCCGCCATGCGCGATGCGCTGGAAAACGTGAAGGACCTGGCCGCCTCGCAAGGCGTGTTCAACATGTCGCCCACCGACCACGCCGGCTTTGACGAGCGTTCGCGCGTCATCGTCAAGGTTGAAGGCGGCAAGTGGGTCTATCAGCCCGGCCTGTAATTCCCTTCGGATTGCCCGATCCACGGATGTGTCTTGCAAGGCCGCGCCAACCGCTGGCGTGTGTCTTGCGGCACCCGAGCAATGCTTCGCACCGGCCTTTCCGGCCGGTGTGTCGTATCAGTGTCCCGGGCGGGGCCGGAACACCAAGAATCAATAAGGTTGTTAGATGGATTCCTCAATTGCGCTGATCCTGCTGCAAGACGGTATCGTCAACGGCGCCATCTATGCCCTGCTGGGCATGGCGCTGGTGCTGGTGTTTGCCGTTACGCGCGTCATTTTCATTCCCCAGGGTGAGTTCGTGGCGTTCGGCGCCTTGACCCTGGCCATGGTGGTCGACGGCAAGATGCCGGGCACCGCCTACCTGCTGCCGCTGCTGGGCGCCCTGTGCCTGGCGATGGAACTGGTGCGCGCCTTGCGCACCCGCAGTTTCGCTGGCCTGCCCAAAACGCTGGTCACCTGCATCGTCCTGCCGCTGGCGCTGTTCTGGGTGACCCAACGCTACATCGGCCCCGACAACTCGTTGTGGCTGAACATGCTGCTGACGCTGCTGCTGGTGATCCCGATGGGTCCCATGGTCTATCGCATCGTCTATCAACCCTTGGCCGAAGCCACCGTGCTGGTGCTGCTGATCGTCTCTGTCGCCGTGCACTTCGCGCTGACCGGCCTGGCGCTGGTGTTCTTTGGCGCCGAAGGCTGGCGCACCCCGGCGTTCGTCAGCGGGCAAGTCGACCTGGGCTTCATGACCTGGTCCGCGCAAAGCCTGTTCGTTGTCGCCACCTGCGCATTGCTGATCGCCGCCCTGTGGTTGTTCTTCGGCAAGACCTTGTACGGCCGCGCGTTGCGCGCCACCGCCGTGAACCGCCGCGGCGCGCGCCTGGTCGGCATCAGCACCACCATGTCCGGCAGCCTGACCTTCACGTTGGCCACGGCCATCGGCGCCATGTCCGGCATGTTGATCGCGCCGATCACCACCGTTTATTACGACACCGGCTTCCTGATCGGACTGAAGGGCTTCGTGGGCGCCATCATCGGCGGCCTGGCCAGCTACCCCGTGGCCGCCGCCGGATCACTGCTGGTCGGCGTGCTGGAATCTTTCTCGTCCTTCTGGGCCAGCGCCTATAAAGAAGTGATTGTCTTTACCTTGATTATCCCGGTTCTGGTCTGGCGTTCGTTCAGCACCCATCACGTGGACGAAGAGGAATAAACGCCATGAACCGCATTTTGCTTGCCGTCTTCATCGTCGTCCTGGCGGGCCTGCCCTTGGTGCCGGTCACGCCCGAATTCTGGGTGACGCAACTTAACTACATCGGTCTTGCCAGCCTGGTCGTGCTGGGCCTGGTGCTGCTGACCGGCGTGGGCGGGCTGACCTCGTTCGGCCAGGCCGCGTTCGTGGGCCTGGGCGCCTACACCACTGCTTTCCTGACGACGCAGTACGACGTGTCGCCGTGGCTGGCCCTGCCCGCAGGCCTGGTGCTGACCGCCGTGGTGGCCTACCTGCTGGGCGCGATCACGTTGCGCCTGTCGGGGCACTACCTGCCGCTGGGCACCATCGCGTGGGGCCTGTCGCTGTATTTCCTGTTCGGCAATATCGACTGGCTGGGCAAGCATGACGGCATTGCCGGCATCGAACCCATCAGCATCTTCGGCGTGTCGCTGGCCAGCGGTCGCAACATCTATTACCTGATCTGGATCTTCGTGCTGCTGGCGTTGTGGGCTACCCGCAACCTGCTCAATTCGCGGCCGGGCCGTGCCATCCGGGCGCTGAAAAGCGGCGCGGGCATGGCCGAATCCATGGGCGTGAACACGGCGGCGTACAAGGTCGTGATCTTCGTCTGGGCGGCCTTGCTGGCCTGCATTTCGGGCTGGCTCTACGCGCACATGCAGCGCGCCGTCAGCCCCAGCCCGTTCGGCGTGAACTACGGCATTGAATACCTGTTCATGGCGGTGGTCGGTGGTGCGGGCTACGTGTGGGGCGCCTTGCTGGGCTCGGGCGTCATCCTGGTGCTGAAGGACCAATTGCAAAATTGGCTGCCCAAGCTGCTGGACACCAACGCCAACTTTGAAATGATCGTCTTTGGCGTGCTGCTGATCCTGATGCTGCAATACGCCCGCAACGGCCTCTGGCCCATCCTGGCTACCTGGTGGAGCCGCATCACCGGCGCGGACGGTTCGCGCCGCAATCTGGCGCCGCCCGCGCCGGCGCCCGCGCTGCCGACACGCATGCGTCCTGAAGCCGGGCAGGTGGTGTTGGAAGTGGATGCCATCCGCAAGGAATTCGGTGGTCTGGTTGCCGTCAATGACATTACGTTCAAGGTCCGTTCCGGCGAAATCATGGGTCTGATCGGCCCCAACGGCGCCGGCAAGAGCACCACGTTCAACCTCATCAGCGGCGTGCTGCCCGTGACCCGTGGCAAGGTCACGTTCATGGGCCAGCGCATCGACAATCGTTCCGCGCGCGAGATCGCCAAGCTGGGCGTGGGGCGCACGTTCCAGCACGTGCAATTGCTGCCGGGCATGACGGTGCTGGAGAACGTGGCCTTGGGCGCGCACCTGCGCTCTGACGTGGGCGTGCTGGCCGGCGCCTTGCATTCGGACCGTGCCCGCGAAGCGCAGCTGCTGCACGAAGCCGCCGAACAGATCAAGCGCGTGGGCCTGGGCGAATACTTGTACGAACAGGCGGGCAACCTGGCGCTGGGCCAGCAACGCATTCTGGAAATTGCGCGGGCGCTGGCGTCCGACCCGGTCTTGCTGCTGCTGGACGAGCCGGCCGCCGGCCTGCGCTACAAGGAAAAACAAGACCTGGCGCGCGTGCTGGAGCAACTGCGCTCGGAAGGCATGAGCATTTTGCTGGTCGAACACGATATGGATTTTGTGATGCGCCTGACCAACCACCTGGTGGTGATGGATTTCGGCACCAAGCTGGCCGAAGGCGTGCCGGCCGACGTGCAAAAGAACCCGGCGGTGCTTGAAGCCTATCTGGGCGGCATCGATGACGACCTGCCCGAAGCGGATCAGGCCAAGCCGGTTTCGGCAGGAGGTGTGCAATGAGCGCGACGCAATCGCCCGTGCTGGAAGTCAGCAATCTGTCGGCCCGTTATGGCAAGGTCGGCGCATTGGTCGGCGCGTCGCTGACCGTGCCCGCCGGCAGCATCGTGACCGTGATCGGCGCCAACGGCGCGGGTAAATCCACCATGCTGAACGCGATGATGGGGTCGCTGCCGCACACCGGCCATGCCGCCGGCACCGTGCACTATGCGGGCGCCGATGTGTCCGGCTGGCAAGTCGAAAAGCGCGTGGCGGCCGGCATGTCGCTGGTGCCCGAGCGCCGCGAACTATTCGGCACCATGTCTGTTGAAGACAACCTGCTGCTGGGCGGCTTCCGTCGTTACCGCGCCCGCGAAGCCGGTTGGCGCGACACGCTGAACGAAGTGTTCGACCTGTTTCCGCGTCTGCGCGAGCGGCGTGGCCAGCAGGCCGGCACCCTGTCGGGCGGTGAGCGTCAGATGCTGGCCGTGGGCCGCGCACTGATGGCCAAACCCAACCTGCTGATGCTGGACGAACCCAGCCTGGGCCTGGCGCCCCGTATCGTGCGCGAGATCTTCCACATCATCGCGCGCTTGCGGGAAACGGGCGTGGCGATTTTGCTGGTCGAACAAAATGCCCGCGCGGCGCTGCAAGTGGCCGACTACGGTTACGTGCTGGAAACGGGCGAGGTCATTCTGCACGGCCCGGCTCGTGAACTGGCGGGCGACCCGAAGGTCATTGAAAGCTATCTGGGCCTGGGCAAGGGCGCCGAGAAAGAATAGGCCGCCTGTGCCGACATGAAAGCGGGCGCCGGCTCAGGCTGGCGCCCGGTTTTTTTTGCGCGCGGGCTTGTCCCGCACCGCGCCGTCAGGCCGCCGGCTTCCAATGCAGAATCAACGCCTGTCCCATGGCGGGATCGGATGTGGACGGGGCACCCCTTTCGATGCGGCCCGCCAATCGGCGCGTAAAAGACGGATCGTCTTCGTCATGCACGGTAATGTCGTACCAGCCCCCGCTCGCCCCCATGTCCCAGGACAGGCTGACCGATTCGCCTGCCGCCAAGTTGGCGCTCGTCTTGCGCGGGAAATCATAGGCATTCGCTTCGATGCGAAATGCCCGTGGCGCGGCGCCCGCGTTGCGCACTGATAGCTGCAACACGGCACCCGCTGCCGCGTAGGCAGCCGTGACCTCCAGCGGGGGCGGCGCATCCGGCGCGGCGCGGCCCGTGCAGTGGCGGTGGAAACCGTTAGGCCCCAACACCCACAAGTCGTAGCGGCGGTCGCCTTCCGCCGCCAGCCATCGACCTTGCAGGCGCTTGCCCGCTTGCACCGTGTACCGACGCGGCCCGTCGTCCAGGCGCAGGCGGTCATAGACGTGCAGCACCGCGCCCGCCATCCCGATATTGTCGAATTCCAGGGTGACGCTTTCGCCATCGATACGCGCGTGGGTCTGAAGCGCATAGGGCAGGGCGCGCGACGGCCGCGTGCCGGGCGGCTGGCGAGCCGGCGAGGGCTGCGCAGGCGCCGGTGGGACCACCGTGCCGGCAAGCGCGGATGCCTGCCCCGCGCGCTCGGCGGTGGGCGGCAAGGCGCGCAGCAGCTCGTCGTTGTTGTTAGGTGTGGCGAAATCGAAAATGGACGTCAGGTCGCCGCACACGGCCCGGCGCCATGCGGAAATGTTCGGCTCGGCCACGCCAAAGCGCTGTTCAACAAAGCGCAGCACCGAGGTGTGGTCGAACACCTGCGAGTTGACCCAGCCGCCCTTGGTCCACGGCGACAGCACGTACATCGGCACGCGCGGCCCTAGCCCGTATACGCCGTGCAGGTGCGCCGAGGTGTCGTCCTTTTCCACGCCCGTGATGTGCTCGTGGTATTCGCCCTGCGTGTCCACCGTGGACGCACCGGCCAGCGCGCCGCCGGCATCGCGCGATGGCGGGGCAGGGGGCGGCATGTGGTCGAAGAAGCCGTCGTTCTCGTCGAACATCAGCAACAGGACGGTCTTGCTCCAGACGTCCGGGTTGGCGGTCAGCGCGTCCAGCACGCGCGCCGTGTAGTCCGCGCCCTGCGCCGGGCTGGACGGGCTGGGATGCTCGGACCCGGCCTTGGTGGCGCAGATCCAGGACACCTGCGGCAACGTTCCGTCCAGCACATCCTGGCGCAACAGGTCCAGGCCGCGTGTGGTCAGCGCCTTGTCCTTCAGCGCGGCCAGCGATCCCGGCACGCCGTGATAGGCGTCGCGATAGGCTTTGAAGCCGGCGGTGGGGTTCAGGGAATAGTTGTCGGCCATGTCCTGGTAGATGCGCCAGCTGATGCCGGCCGCTTCGAGCCGTTCCGGGTAGGTGGTCCAGGTGTAGGCGCCGGCGGGGTCCCCGCCCGTCAGCTTGTTATAGACGTTGCCCAACGCCGGGCCGTTGCCGCGCCCCGCGCCGTCATTGGTGCCTGTCCACACAAACAGCCGGTTGGTGTTGGTGCCGCCCGTGAACGAGCAGTGATAGGCGTCGCAAACGGTGAAGGCGCGCGCCATGGCGTACTGGAACGGCATGTCGGCCGCTTCGTAGTACGCCATGGAATGGTTTTTCTTGGCGGCGGGCCAGCGGCCCATGCGGCCGGCATCCCAGGCGTCTTGCGCGTTGGACCAGGTGTGCGGCGTGCTGGCTACGCGCACGGTTTCGAAGGCTTCCTGCGTATTCAGCCGATAGGGCAGCACCGTGCGCGGAGCGCCCTCGTCGGGCTTGTCGTTGTATTGCGCCCAGACCGTGCGATGCCGATAGTCGGGGCTGTCCGGCACTGGAATCGGAAAGCGGTCGCCAAACCCGCGCACGCCGGCAAGCGCGCCAAAGTAGTGGTCGAACGACCGGTTTTCCTGCATGAAGATCACGATGTGTTCAACATCGTGAATCGTGCCCGTGCGCTGGTTGGCCGGAATGGCCAGGGCGCGCCGGATCGCGGCGGGAAACATGGCCAGGGCGCTGCCGGCCCCGGCAAGGGCCGCGCTGTTGCGCAGGAAATCGCGTCTGCTGTGTATGGGCATTGGCTCACCTTACGGTCCGAAGCCCGATAGCCTACGCGCCTTTCCTTTTATCTGGCTGACGGCAACGGCAACGGCGATGGCGCCAGATGTGCGCGAGCTTATTTGCTGCCGGTGCTTTCCGCGTAGTCCATGTACAGCTTGTGCGCGCGGCGGGCCATGGGGCCGTATTCCAGCGCGCGGTCTTCGACGCGGTTCACGTGGACGACCTTGCCGTAGTTGCCGGACGAGAACACTTCGTCGGCGGCTTCGATGTCGGCGCGGGTCAGGCTGCGTTCCTGCACGTCAACGCCATCGGCCTTCAGCAGCGCCAGCACGCGGCGGCGCGTGATGCCGTTCAGGAAGGTGCCGTTGTCCACCGGCGTGGACACGACGCCGTCCTTGGCGATCCACAGGTTGCTGGTGGCGAATTCAGCGATGTTGCCCGCGCCGTCCAGCATGATGGCGTTGTCAAAGCCCTTGTCGGCGGCTTCGCGAATGGCGCGCTGGCCGTTCGGATACAGGCAGGACGCCTTGGCGTCGGTGGGCGCCATGTTCGGCCAAGAGCGGGCGTAGCTGGAAAAGCAGGCCGAAAAGCCTTGCTCGCCGGGCATGGGCACTTTGAACACGTGCAGCACGAACTGCGTCTTGTCGGCGTCAGGCAAGAGGAAACCGTCGGCGCAGTAGAACATCGGCTTGATGTAGAGCTCGGTGCCGGCCGGGAATCGGGATACGGCTTCCAGGCACAGCTTCTGGATCTCTTCCCAGCTGATCTGGGGCTTCATCAGCATTTTTTCGGCCGACCGCACGACGCGCTGGCAGTGCAGGTCCAGGTCGGGCGTCAGGCCGCGAAACGCGCGGGCGCCATCAAACACCATGCTGGCCATCCAGAAGGCGTGGTCGGCCGGGCCCAGCAGTTTGGGGTTGTCGGTGGTCCAGTGACCGTTGTGCCAATACAGGGCGTCCATGTCTATCTTCCTTTACTCGAATTGGGGTGGCGCGGCAGCGGCGCCGAAACGTCAGGATACATGAGGAGCCGGCCGCGACCGCGCGCTTATTCGCGCGCGAGAGACGCCTGCACGCGCTCGGCCACGTCGGCCGGCACCCATTGCTGCCACACGGGTCCGTACTGCTTCAGGAAATAGCGCGCGGCGTCTTCGGGTTCCTTGCCCTCGGTTTCCAGCCAGCCCAGCGTGGCGTTGATGGCGTCGTCCGGCACGGTCAGCTTGGTCAGGAATTCAGTGACCTTCGGCGCCTGTTTGGCAAAGGCGGCGTTAACGCCAGTCACCACCGGGTTGGGCTTGAATTCGGTGGCCACGGGGTTGGTGCACTTGGGGTCCGTCATGCAGGTGTAGGCGGCTTGGTCGAACGCGGGCAGTTGCAGCTTGACCAGGTCCAGCGCACCGACCAGCGAGGTGGGCGTCCAGTAATAGAAGACGATGTCGCGCTTGCGCTTGTAGGCCGACACGATGGCCGCCTTTTGCGCGGCGCCCGAGCCGGGCGCGAACAGCGCGTAGTCCTTGTCCAGCTTCAGCGCGCGCAGCAGGTTGTCGTTCAGCGTGCCGCAGGCCCAGCCCGCCGGGCACCCGTAGATGCGGCCGCGGCCGGGGTCTTCGGGGTCGGCAAAGACGTCCTTGAAGCGGGCCAAGTCGGATGCCGCCTTCAGGTCCGGGTGGCGTTCGGCCGTATAGCGCGGCACGTACCAGCCTTCGCCCGCGTCGTACACGTGGCCCACGCCCAGCACCTTGCCGCTGGCCAAGGCCTTCTTCCAGGCCCCTTCGATCTGGCCGGGCCAGACTTCCGGCGTGACGTCCACATCGCCGCGTTGCAGGGCGGCCAGCATGGGTAGCGTTTCGCCGATTTCGACGGTGGTCTTGCAGCCATAACCGTGTTCCAGCACGTAGCGTTCAATGCCGGCCAGCACCAGGTTGGACTCCCAGTTCAAGCCGCTGAAGCGGATGGGGCGGTCGACTTCGCAAGTGGCCGATGGGGCAGAGGCGGGGGCGGCGTTGGCAGCGGGGGCAATGATGGATGAGGCCAGCGCGGCGGCCAGCGAGATTGCGCCAAGAACGGGGGCGAGCGGATGCAGATTGCGCATGGTCAGGCACCTGTGGGGTTGGGTGCGTTTTATTGTACGGGCCACGGCGCCGACGCCCAATGCAATCGGGGCCGCGTGATGCGGCCCCGAAGGAAGAACCCACCGCCGGGGTTCAGGCCCGGGCAGCGCGGCGCTTGTCGATGAACGCGCCGACCTCGCCAACGATGCCGCGTCGGAACGCCAGCACGCAGATAACGAAGATCAGGCCGATCACGATGGTCACCGATTCGCCCAGGCGCAGGAACCATTCCACGCCGGTCAGGTTGGCCATCATCTGGCCGAAGTCGCCCACCTTGTTTTCCAGCAGCACCACGATGAAGGCGCCCAGGATCGGTCCGGTCAAGGTGCCCAAGCCGCCGATGAGCGTCATCAGGATGACCAGCCCCGACATCTGCCAGGTGGCATCCGACAGGGTGGCCGATACGAACACCAGCGTCTTGGTGGCCCCGGCCAGCCCGGCCAGCGCGGCCGACAGCACGAAGGCCAGCAGCTTGAAGCGGTCGACGTCATAGCCCAGCGAAATGGCGCGTGGCTCGTTCTCGCGCAGCGCTTGCAGCACTTGTCCGAATGGAGAGTTCACCGTGCGCCAGATGATGAAGTAACCCAGGACGAAAATGGCCATCACCACGTAGTACAGGTTGATGTCCTTGGACAAGTCCAGCATTCCAAGCAAGGTGCCGCGCGGCACGCTTTGCAGGCCGTCTTCACCGCCCGTGAACTTGGCCTGCAGGAAGAAGAAGAACACCATCTGCGCCAGCGCCAGCGTGATCATGGCGAAGTAAATGCCGCTGCGGCGAATGGCGATGGCGCCCATCGCCAGGCCCAGCAGCGCCGCCACGCCCACCCCAAACAGCAAGCCGATTTCGGTGGGAAAGCCCCACACCTTCATCGCGTGCCCGGCGGCGTAGGCCGCGCTGCCCAGAAAGGCGGCGTGCCCGAACGACAAGAGCCCGGTAAAGCCCAGCAGCAGGTTGAATGCGCAGGCAAACAGCGCGTAGCACATGATCTTCATGACGAAGATCGGGTACACCCCCAGAAAGGGAAGAGCGGCCACCACGACGGCCAATACCGCATAGCCCAGGAATTGACGATTCATTTTTCTTTTCCGAACAGCCCGGCCGGGCGGATCAACAGAACAATGGCCATGATGATGAACACCACGGTGCTGGACGCTTCGGGCCAGAACACCTTGGTCAGTCCTTCAATCACACCCAGGCCCAGACCGGTGACGATGGCGCCCATGATGGACCCCATGCCGCCGATAACGACCACGGCGAACACGACAATGATGAGGTTGGACCCCATCAAAGGCGATATCTGCAAAACCGGCGCGGCCAGCACGCCTGCAAACCCGGCCAGCGCCACGCCGAAGCCGTAGGTCAGCGTAATCATGCGCGGCACATTCACGCCGAAGGCTTCGACCAGGCGCGGGTTTTCGGTGCCGGCGCGCAGCAAAGCGCCCAGGCGGGTGCGTTCGATCACGAACCAGGTTGCCAGGCACACCACCACGGACGCCGCCACCACCCAGCCACGGTAGTTCGGCAGGACCATGAAGCCCAGGTTGGTCGCCCCGCGCAATGCCTCGGGCGTCGGATACGGTTGCCCCGACACGCCGTAGAAGCTGCGGAACAGGCCTTCGATCAACAGCGTCAGGCCGAAGGTCAGCAGCAGCCCATAAAGGTGATCAAGCTTGTACAGATGCTTGAGCAGTAATTTTTCGATCAATATGCCGAACAGCCCAACGACCAGCGGCGCCAGGATCAGCATGACCCAGTAGTTCAACCCCAGGTACGACAGCCCCATCCAGGCGATGAACGCGCCCAGCATGTAGAGCGCGCCGTGCGCGAAGTTGATGACGTTCAGCAGCCCGAAGATAACGGCAAGCCCGAGCGACAACATGGCATAGAAGGAACCGTTGACCAGGCCCAGTAATAGCTGGCCAAACAAGGCCTGTATAGGGATGCCGAAAAGGTCAGTCATCTTGTGAAAATCCTGCGCGTACGGATAAAAGTGAGCGAATTCAAGGTGCGGCCGCAGCCCGCGCCGGGCCGCACCCTGGGGTCACATGAGCCGAAATTACTTCTTGACCAGCTTGCAGGTGGATTCGGACAACTTGGTGTAGACCTCGTCGCCGGGCAGCGTGGCCACGACCTTGTAGTAGTCCCACGGGCCCTTGGATTCGGCCGGGGTCTTCACTTGCATCAGGTACATGTCGTGGACCATGCGGCCGTCTTCGCGCACATAGCCGCCCTGGGTGAAGAAGTCGTTGATCTTGTTCGACTTCATCCACTTGATGACGGTGTCGGCGTCGTCGGTGCCGGTGGCCTTGACGGCGTTCAGGTAGAACGACAACGACGAGTAGTCGCCCGCTTGCAGCATCGACGGCTTGCGGCCCACCTTGGCTTCAAACTTCTTGGACCAGGCGCGCGAGGCGTCGGATTGGTCCCAGTACCAGCCGTCGGTCAGGTACATGCCTTGCGTGGCTTGCAGGCCCAGCGAGTGCACGTCGTTGATGAACACCAGCAGCCCGGCCATCTTCATCGTCTTGGTCACGCCGAATTCATTGGCGGCCTTGATGGTGTTGATGGTGTCGCCGCCGGCGTTGGCCATGCCCAGGATCTGGGCCTTGGACGCCTGCGCTTGCAACAGGAACGAAGAGAAGTCAGACGCGCCCAGCGGTGCGCGCACCTGGCCCTTGATCTCGCCGCCGGCGGCTTTCACGACCGCCATCGTGTCGCGTTCCAGCGCGTGGCCGAAGGCATAGTCGGCCGTCAGGAAGAACCAGCTCTTGCCGCCGTCCTTCACCACCGCCGAGCCGGTACCGCGCGCCAGCGCCACGGTGTCGTAGGCGTAGTGCACGGTGTAGGGCGAACATTGCGCGTTCGTCAGGTCGGACGCGCCCGCGCCCACCGCGATGAACGGCTTCTTCTTTTCAGCAGCCACGGCCGCCATGGCCAGGCTGGTGGCCGAATTGGTGCCCGCAACGATGACGTCGACCTTCTGCTGGTCGAACCATTCGCGTGCGCGCGCCGAGGCAACGTCGGCCTTGTTCTGGTGGTCGGCCGAGACCACTTCGATCTTCTTGCCGTTGATGCTGCCGCCGGCGTCTTCGATCGCCATGCGGATCGCGTCCAGACCGGCCTTGCCGTCGATGTCGGAATACACGCCCGACATGTCGGTGATGAAGCCGATGCGGATGACATCGTCGGAGATACCTTGCGCGTGGGCGGTTGCCCCTGCAAATCCCAGGCCCGCCATGGCCAGTGCAGCAGTGATGGTGTGCAGCTTCATGGGATGACTCCTCTTCCCTACGGTGTTGTGTTGCCGGGGTTCCGGCGGATGACAGGTTGTTTTAGACGCCCAACAGTTCGTTGAGCGTGTCCTGTTTTTCTGAAAGTTCCGCGGCTTCGAAATGCTCGACGATCTGGCCGTGCTCCATCACATAGAAGCGATCGGCCAAGGGCGCGGCGAAACGGAAATTTTGTTCCACCATGACGATGGTGTAGCCACGTTGCTTGAGCGTCGTGATCATGCGGGCCAGCGCCTGCACGATGACAGGGGCCAGGCCTTCCGAGATCTCGTCCAGCAGCAGCAGGTTGGCGCCGGTGCGCAGGATGCGCGCCACCGCCAGCATCTGTTGTTCACCGCCCGACAAGCGCGTGCCCGGCGAATTCCGACGCTCTTGCAGGTTGGGGAACATGTCGTAGATTTCGGCCAGCGACATCCCCCCGCCCAGCGAGCCTACGACGGGCGGCAGCAGCAGGTTTTCTTCGCAGGACAGGCTGGCGAAAATTCCGCGCTCTTCGGGGCAGTAACCCACGCCCAGGTGCGCGATCTTGTAGGTCGGCAGGTCGATGGCTTCGGTGCCGTGTATGCGCACCGAACCCTTGCGTGATCCGGTCAGGCCCAGGATGGCCCGCAGCGTAGTCGTGCGGCCGGCGCCGTTGCGGCCCAGCAGCGTGACGACTTCGCCTTGTCCCACGCGCATATCCACGCCGTGCAGGATATGCGATTCCCCGTACCAGGCTTGCAAGCCCGAGATTTCAAGTGCCGGGGTGCTCATGCGTGCGCTCCTTGGAGTTCGCCGTCGGTGGTGCCCATATAGGCTTGCATCACGGCGGGATGGCGCGAGACTTCGGCGTACGTGCCTTCGGCCAGCACCGACCCGCGCGCCAGCACGGTGATGGTGTTGGCGATGGAGGACACGACATTCATGTTGTGTTCCACCATCAGAATCGTGCGGCCGGCGCTGACGCGTTTGATCAGTTGAGTGACGCGGTCGACGTCTTCGTGGCCCATGCCCTGCGTGGGTTCGTCCAACAGCATCAGCTCGGGTTCCATGGCCAGCGTGGTGGCGATTTCCAGCGCGCGCTTGCGGCCATACGGCAGGTTCACCGTGGTCTCGTCCGCGAAGGCGCCCAGGTCCACCTGTTCGAGCAGCGCGCGCGCCGGCTCGTTCAAGGACGCCAGCCGCTTATCGCTTTGCCAGAAGTGAAACGACAGCCCGGTCTTGCGCTGCAAGCCGATGCGCACGTTCTCCAGCACGGTCAGGTGGGGAAACACCGCCGATATCTGGAACGAACGGATCACACCGCGCCGGGCGATCTGCGCGGGGCGCTCGCCGGTGATGTCGATGCCGTTGAACTTGATGGTTCCCGACGTGGGGGATAAGAACTTGGTAAGCAGGTTGAAGCATGTCGTCTTGCCCGCGCCGTTAGGCCCGATCAAGGCATGAATCTGGCCTCGCTTGATACGCAAATCGACCCCATTGACCGCGACGAATCCGCGGAACTCCTTGGTGAGGCCTTTTGTCTCCAGGATTGTGTCATCCATGTCCGCTGCACCAGCGTTGTATTTATATGGTCTCTGCCTGCCGTCATTGCGCCAAGCCCCCGAAGGGCGGAAATCCTATCGAACATCCTAAGGATCTTTCGTAGTTTTCCGATGAGTTGCCGGCGAGTATGCGGACCTCTTTATTAAAATTCCATGAGGGTTTTACATAGGTTTTGCAGTGCGGAAAGGGCAATTGTCGGCAGGCCGACAATACACGCCGCGCAAGGCGGGAAAACCCTTTTTACGACGCAATGCGTTGCAGCAAATTTGCTTTGATTGTTATCCACGCGTCATGCAATCGTGGGAAGGCGGCGCCCATGGCGGCACCGCCCGGCGCCGCATCAGGCCGGCGTTTTTTGCTTGAATTCGCACAGGTCCGAAATACCGCATTGCGGGCATTTCGGCTTGCGCGCCACGCAGATGTAGCGGCCGTGCAGAATCAACCAATGGTGCGCGTCCTGGATATATTCGCGCGGGATGAATTTGACGAGCTTTTCTTCAACTTCCAGCACGTTCTTTCCGGGCGCGATGCCGGTGCGATTGGACACGCGGAAGATGTGCGTATCCACCGCCATCGTGGGCTGGCCGAACGCGGTGTTGAGCACCACGTTGGCCGTCTTGCGGCCCACGCCGGGCAGTGATTCCAGCGCCTCGCGCGTGGTGGGCACCTGGCCCCCGTGATGCTCCAGCAAGATTCGACAGGTGGCAATCGTGTTCTTGGCTTTGGTGCGATACAGGCCGATGGTCTTGATGTAGTCGGACAGGCCTTCTTCGCCCAGCGCCAACAAGGCTTGCGGCGTGCCGTATTGCGGAAAGAACTTGCGCGTGGCGATGTTCACCGACTTGTCGGTCGCTTGCGCCGACAACAGCACCGCAATCAGCAATTGGAACGGCGTGTCGTATTCCAGTTCGGTGGTCGGGTTGGGGTTGGCCGCTTGCAGGCGGGCGAAGATCTCACGGCGTTTGGCTGCGTTCATGACTGCGTCGGATTGCGGCGGGCCCGGGCGCGGGCCAGCGCGGATTCAATGGCGGAGCGCTTGCGGTCCTGGCTTTGCGCGTCGTCCTCGGGGGCTGGCGGCGCGCTGGCGGCGGCGGGCGCTTCCGGCGCCATCAGCCGCGCGTTATCAGCGGCCAGGCGCTCGGCGCGCGCCAGATGGCTGCGATGCCGTTGGCGGCTGATGTCGGCGTCCGCATTCGTCCATGCGCGGCCGGCGGGCACCATCTGAATGCAGTCCACCGGGCAAGGCGCCACGCACAGGTCGCAGCCCGTGCACCAATCGGCCAGCACGGTGTGCATGTGCTTGTTGGCGCCCACGATGGCATCCACGGGACAGGCCTGGATGCACAGCGTACAGCCGATGCAGTGCGACTCGTCGATGCGCGCGACCAGCAACGGGCCCGGTTCGCCGCGCTCAAGGTCCAGCGGCAGGGCAGGGGTTTGCAGCAGTTCGGACAGCGCGGCAATGCCGTCGTCGCCGCCCGGTGGGCAGCGGTTGATGGGCGCCGAGCCTTGCGCGATGGCGTCGGCGTAGGGCCGGCAGCCGTCGTAGCCGCACTTGGTGCATTGCGTCTGCGGCAATAAGGCGTCGATGCGGTCGGCAAGTGAGCGACAGGACATGTAAGGCCAATAAAAGAAAAAGGGGCCACTCGGGCCCCGTGGAATACGGATCAGGCTTGAGAAGGCGCGGGCCAGGCCCGCGCGTCAGTTGCAGGACGGCGCCTTGCCGTCGTCAAGCCGATTGCCGGATGAACTCGGCAATTTTAGGACAGATCATTTCGCGCCAGCGGCGGCCCGAGAAAATGCCGTAATGGCCGCAATTGGGCGCCGTGTAATGCGACTTGCGCTCGGCCGGAATGTTCTTGCACAGCTTGATGGCGGCGCGCGTCTGGCCCTGGCCCGAAATATCGTCAAGCTCGCCTTCGATGGTGAACAGGGCAACCTTTTTGATATCGGCGGGGCGCACGGTCTGGCCGTCCACTTCCCAGGTGCCGCTGGGCAAGGCGAAGTCCTGGAACACCATCTTGATCGTGTCCAGGTAGAACTCGGCCGGCATGTCCAGCACGGCGTTGTATTCGTCGTAGAAGCGGCGATGCGCTTCGGCGTCGCTGTCATCGCCACGCAGCAGGTCCAGGTAGAACTCGTAGTGCGACTTCATGTGGCGATCGGGGTTCATGGCCATGAACCCGGCGTGCTGCAGGAAGCCGGGGTAGACCTTGCGGCCGGCCCCCGGATAGCGCGGCGGCACCGGGTGGATCACCTGGTTTTCAAACCACGAATACGGCTTGGTGGTGGCCAGGCGATTGACCTGCGTGGGCGACTGGCGCGGGTCGATGGGGCCGCCCATCATCACCATGCTGCGCGGCTGGCAGGGGTCGTTGGCGGTGGCCATCAACGACACGGCGGCCAGCACCGGCACGGTGGGTTGGCAAACCGAAATCACGTGCACGTCGGGACCCAGATGGCGGATGAAATCCTGCACATAGCGGACGTAGTCGTTCAAATGGAACGGCCCGGCGGACAGCGGCACCATGCGGGCGTCGACCCAATCCGTCACGTAGACGTCATGGCCGGGCAGCAGGGCGCGCACGGTGTCGCGCAGCAAGGTGGCGTGGTGGCCGGACAGCGGCGCCACCAGCAGCACTTTCGGGTCGTCCTTGCCGGCGCCGCGCACGTCGCGGTGAAAGTGCACCAGGCGGCAAAAGGGCTTGTCCAGCGCAACGGTTTCGGTCACGCGGACCGATTTGCCGTTGATGTCGGTGGCGGGCAGATTCCAGGCAGGCTTCTGGTATTCCTTGCCGATACGCGTCATCAGCTCATACCCGGCGGCCATTTGGCGGGAAATCGGGGTGTAAGCGAGGGGGCTGTAGGGGCTGGAGAACAGCTGAGAACCGGCATCCGTGAATGCAGCGAACGGAGTCAGGAAGGCGCGCTGCATTTCGTGCAATTGGTACAGCATTTGGGTGATGTCCTTCTGGGTCGTGCGTGTGCCCCGATTATTGCGCCGAGGACTAAAGATATATCCAATCAGCCTAAAGAAACTGCCGCAAGAACCGGGAATATGTTGCTAAAAAGAGACCCGTCATCCCATTAAGCACCAGTTTAGGGCGTTTTACCGCCTTGCACAGAGACCAAACGGAGGATTTATGCACTACGCCAGGCGGTGCGGGATCACCAGTAATTTTCCACCGCCAGGTTGCCGGGAATACCCCGGCGGCCTGGTTTGAAACCGCGTTCGCCCAGCAGCTTGCGGGCGTCCGCCAGCATGTCGGGGTTACCGCAAAGCATGATCTTGGCCTGCTCCGGATCCAGGGGCAGCCCGGCCAATTGCTCCAGCCGGCCATCGGCGATAAGCGTGGTCAGGCGTTCTTGCGGCATGCCGGGCAGGGCTTCCCGTGTGGCAATGGGCAGGTAGACAAGCTTTTGCGGGTCAGCCGCGAACAGGTCAGCCAGTTCGGGGCGATTGCGTGATGATTCGATCTCTTCGCGGTAAGCAAGTTCCGCAACGGTGCGCACGCCGTGCACCAGGACGATGCGGCGGTAGGCGCGCCAGGTGGCCGGATCGCGCAACAAAGACAGGTAGGCGGACAGCCCCGTGCCGGAGGCCAGCAGCCAAAGGTCGCCGCCGGGCGCAAAGCGCTCAAGGGTCAGGAAGCCGTAGGGCGTTTTTTCAACGTAGAGCGCGTCGCCGGGGCGCAATTGCGCCATGCGCGGGCTGAACAGGCCGTCGGGCACAACGATGGAATAGAACTCCAGCCCGGACTCCTGGGGGGCGGAAACCATGGAATACGCGCGCCACAGGGTGGGCGGACCATCGGGATCGTCGGCGCCGGGCAAACCGACACGGGCAAATTGGCCCGGCACGAACGTATACGCGTCATCGCGCGTTACGCGCAAAGAGAACAGCTTGTCGGGCACCCAGGTGTGGACGTGGGTTACGGTCTGGCGCGTGTATTTGGAGTCGTCGGTCATCGAGGCATCGCACGAGGCCGGCTGCCCAGGGGGCGCCGGCCGTCGCGGATTATTTTTCCAGGTATTGCAGCTTGTCCTGCTTGCCGTTCCAGTCGTCGGCGTCCGGCAGGGGCTTCTTGGCGCGGCTGATGCTGGCGAACTCGGGGGAAAGTTCGGCGTTCAGCGCGATGAAATTCAGTTGGTCCTGCGGTACGTCTTCTTCGGCGTAGATCGCATTGGCCGGGCATTCGGGGATGCAGACGGCGCAGTCGATGCATTCGTCCGGGTCGATCACGAGGAAGTTCGGACCCTCACGAAAACAGTCCACCGGGCACACATCAACGCAATCGGTGTACTTGCACTTAATACAGTTTTCGGTGACAACGTGGGTCATTCAGGAACTCCGGGATCGGCGGCTTTTGTGTCTTGTTGGGCGGATTTTACCCAATGCGCGCCGGATGTGCCGGTAATACCCGTATTGACATCGTGGCCCATGGCCCTGAACGCCGGGTTCTCTATGCTATGGTGTCGCGAAACGATACGCGCAACCATGATAATCACTTCGCTGCTCGACACCGATCTGTATAAATTCAGCATGATGCAGGTGGTACTGCATCAGTTTCCCGCTGCACAGGTCGAGTACCGTTACAAGTGCCGCACCGCCGGGGCCGACCTGCGCCCCTATCTGGATGAAATCCGCGAAGAAGTGCACCAGCTGTGCCAGCTGCGCTTCACCCAGGACGAACTGGATTATCTGGGCGGCTTGCGTTTCATCAAAAGTGACTTTGTCGACTTCCTCGGCTTGTTCCACCTGCCCGAGCGCTGCATCCACATCAGCGAAGGCGACGCGCCCGGCGAGATCTCCATCGAAGTGAAAGGCCCGTGGCTGCACACGATCCTGTTCGAGATCCCCGTGCTGGCCATCGTCAACGAGGTCTATTTCCGCAACACGCGCAAGAATCCCGATTGGGAAGAAGGGCGTCAGCGCTTGCAGTCCAAGATGCACCTCGTGCTGGACGACCCCGCGCTGGCGGATTTCCGCGTGGCCGAGTACGGCACGCGCCGCCGCTTCTCGAAGGTCTGGCACCAGGAAGTGGTGTCCACCATGAAGGCCCAGATGGGCGAGCACTTCGCCGGCACCAGCAACGTGCTGTTGGCCAAGCAGCATGAAGTACTGCCGCTGGGCACGATGGGCCACGAATACCTGCAAGCCTGCCAGGCGCTCGGCCCGCGCCTGCGCGATTCGCAAGTGTTTGCGCTGGAAGTCTGGGCCAAGGAATATCGCGGCGACCTGGGTATTGCGCTGTCGGACGTCTACGGCATGGACGCGTTCCTGCGCGACTTCGACATGTACTTCTGCAAGCTGTTCGACGGCGCCCGCCACGATTCCGGCGATCCTTTCGTCTGGGGCGAACGCCTGCTGGAGCACTACCGCAAGAACCGTGTGGACCCGCGCGCCAAGACCCTGGTGTTCTCGGATTCGCTGACCTTCCCACGCGCCATCGAACTGGCGCGCCAGTTTGCCGGCCGCTGCAAGGTGTCGTTCGGCATCGGCACCAACCTGACCAACGACCTGGGCCACGAGCCTTTGCAGATCGTCATGAAGATGGTCCGCTGCAACGGCCAGCCGGTCGCCAAGGTGTCGGACGCGCCCGAAAAAACCATGTGTGACGATCCCGCCTACCTGGCCTATTTGCGCCAGGTGTTCCAGCTGCCTCCCGCCTGAAAGCGGCTCGGGGTAAATTGCTGGTTTCTTGTTTTGATCCAACCCACCACTCGAATCCAAGGGGAATATTCATGAGCAGCATCAAGCGCTTCCACGTAGCCAAGCGCCTGTCGGACATGGCCGTGTACAACGGTGTCGCGTATCTGGCTGGCCAGGTGCCGGACGACGCCAAGCTGGACATCACCGGCCAGACCGAACAAGTGCTGGCCACGATCGATCGCCTGCTGGCTGAAGCCGGCACCGACAAGACCAAGATCCTGATGGCCCAGATCTACGTGGCCAACATCAAGGAATTCGATGGCATGAACAAGGCCTGGGACGCTTGGGTTGCCGACGGCAATTCGCCCCCGCGCGCCACGGTCGAAGCCCGCCTGGCCAATCCCGACTTCAAGGTCGAGATCATCGTGACGGCCGCTATCTAAGCGATCTAAGCGACATCCGTCCGCCAGCAAGAGCCCTTTGGCATGCCGAAGGGCTTTTTTATGTGCGCCGCTGCCCTCAGCCGCCCGTCAAAACCAGCGCCGCAAGCAGCCCGCCCAGTTCCTCGCAGCGGTCAAGATCCGCCTGGGGTACGACCTTGTCCGCCAGGATTTGCTGCGCCGACTGCGCGCCCAGGTTGACGATCAGCGCGGGCGCCACCGGCTTGAGCCGCCAGCCCGTGCAGATGCGGTCGACCTGCCGCGCCGCGCCCGTGCCGTCGCTGCCCGCACTGATCGCGCACGCGTAGGGCCGGCCCTGGATGCGGTCCAGCACCGCGTAGTAGTTGCGGTCAAAGCACTCTTTCATTTCGCCGCTGAGACTGGCCAGGTTTTCGGGCGCACAGAACAAAAAGCCATGGCTGGCCAGGATGACGTCGGCGTCAACGTCGGCCGCGCGCCGCATTTCAATGTGCAGTTCGCCCGCCTGGTCCAGCTGCGTGGCCGCCGCCGCTGCGCCACGCGCTGCCGCTTCGGCCATCTGCCGTGCGGCGCCGGTGCGCGAGTGCCAGGCGATCAGCAGCTGTTTCATGCGTAGCGCCCCAGCGTGTCCTGCCGGTAATACGCCCGCAGCAGCGCGTGCCATTCGGGTAGCGCCTGATGCAAGGGGGCGGGGTCGACAAAGAAATGTTCGGAGCTGACGGCGAAGAATTCGGCCTCGTCGGTGGCCGCGTAGGGGTCCAGCGGCAGCTGGCCGTACCAGGCGTCCGCCTCTTCGCTTTCCGGGTCCACGTCGGGCGGGATGGCGGCTTCGACGGCTTCCAGCGCGGCAATGAAGCGGTCCAGGCTGTCGTCCAGCACGCGGCGCCACACCTGCGGTTTCAGGTCGGGGTGCGCGGACAGCGCCGGCATGCCGTCAGCCATGCCCGAACGCAAGTCCAGCTTGTGGGCGAATTCGTGGATGATGACGTTGAAGCCGCCGTCAGAAAACTGCGTGTCTTCCCAGGACAGCACCAGCGGGCCGCCTTCCCAGGCTTCGCCCGCGGCGTCTTCGATGAATTCGTGCACCACGCCGTCTTCATCCTGGCGCGTGCGCGGGATACGGAAGCTGGCCGGATACACGATGATTTCGTCCCAGCCTTCGTACAGCTCGGGCGACAGGTTCAGGATGGGCAGGCTGGCTTGCGCCGCGATCGACAGGCGCATGAAGTCCGAGACCTCCAGGCCCTGCGCGCCGTTGATGGTTTTACTGGCCAGCAGCCAGGCGGACCGCGCCAGCAATTGCGCGGTCTCGTCGGCGTTCAATGCCGCCAGGAACGGGTAGGCATCCAGCACCTGCCGCCACAGCTGCGGCGCGATGCGGGCTTGCATTTCGGCCACTTCCGAGGGGCGGGCGCCCCGGCCCTTGAGCCAGCGCAACATAAGCTTTGGTTCCTTGTATATGCCGGATATGGCAGGGGATTCAGCACGATCAAACGCTAGTGTAGAGTGTCGGGATATCAACCAACCCGTGCATTGCGCCAGTCATGTCCGCCCCGCCTGTTATCGACGCGCCTTCGCCTTTCGACGCTTCCTGGCGGCAGGAGGTAGGCGCGGGCCTGGACGCCGATGGCGTTGCGCTGATCGACCAGGCCGTGACCTGGGCCATCCCCCGATTTGAAGGCCAGCACGCCCTGACCGGCGAGCCGCTGGCCAGCCACGGCGCCGGCGTCGTGCGCATCCTGGCCGCGCTGCACACCGACGCCGCCACCCGCGCCGCCGCGCTGTTGGCTGCCTTGCCCACTGACTTGATGGCGCCCGCGCCCGCCTTACGCAACGACCCGGTCGCGGCGGCGTTCGGCGCCGAAGTGGCGCGGCTGGTCCAGGGCACGCGCGCGCTGCTGCGCCTGGGCGTGGTGGCACGGCAAGCCAGCGATGCCGAAGCCGAAAGCGGCTCGCAAAAAGAAATGCAGCGCAAGATGCTGCTGGCCATGGCAGCCGATCTGCGCATTGTGCTGATGCGTCTGGCCTCGCGGCTGCGCACCTTGCGCTGGCATGCCGAAAGCAAGGCTCCATGCTCTACCGATTTTGCGCGCGAGACGCTGGACCTGTACGCCCCGCTGGCCAACCGCCTGGGCATCTGGCAAATCAAATGGGAAATGGAAGACCTGTCTTTCCGCTTCCTGGAGCCGGACCGCTACAAGCAGATTGCGCGCCTGCTGGAAGAAAAGCGGGTCGAGCGCGAGGCCTTCATTGCCGGCGCCATCGACCGCCTGCAAACGGCGCTGACCAAGGCGGGCATCGATGCCGAAGTCAGCGGCCGGCCCAAGCATATCTACAGCATCTGGAACAAGATGCGCGTCAAGCGCCTGGACTTTGCCCAGATGTACGACCTGCGCGCGCTGCGCATCATCGTCGAGGACGTGCGCGCCTGCTATACGGCGCTGGGCTTGGTGCACGAGATGTGGACGCCGCTGTCCAACGAGTTCGATGACTACATCTCGCGGCCCAAGCCCAACGGCTACCGGTCGCTGCACACCGTGGTGGCCGATGACGACGGCCGGCCCTTTGAAGTGCAGATCCGCACGCGCGAAATGCACCAGTTCGCCGAATACGGCATGGCCGCGCACTGGCGCTACAAAGAAGCCGGCGCCAAGGGCGGGCAAGTGGCCGCGTCCAGCGAATACGATCGCCAATTGGCCTGGATGCGTCAGCTGCTAGCCTGGAACACCGATGTGGAAGGCGGCGGCCAGCCTGGGCAGGAGCCCGGCAAGCCCGACCCCGCCAAGGCGGAAACCGGCAAGCCCACGTCCGGCAAACCCGGGTCCAGCAAGAACCGCAACCTGGTCAAACCGCCGGCCCACACCGACGAGCGCATCTACGTGTTGACCCCGCAGGCGCGCGTGATCGAGTTGCCCGCCGGCGCCACGCCGGTGGATTTTGCCTATCACCTGCATACCGATCTGGGCCACCGCTGCCGGGGTGCACGCGTTGATGGCCAGATGGTGCCGTTGCAGACGCATTTGTCCACGGGCCAGACCGTCGAGATCATCTCCGCCAAGTCGGGCGGGCCGTCGCGCGATTGGCTCAACCCGCAGCTGGGTTTCCTAGCCAGCCCGCGGGCGCGCGCCAAGGTTCGGATGTGGTTCAACGCCATTGAATTGCAGCAGCGCATTACGCAGGGCCAGGCGCTGGTTGAAAAAGAACTGCAACGGCTGGGCAAGACGGCCGTCAACCTGGAACAACTGGCGCAGAACCTGGGCTTTGCCCGCGCCGATGACCTGTACGTGGCGGCGGCCAAGGAAGAATTCAGCCTGCGCCAGATCGACAGCGTGTTCCAGCAGCCAGCGCCGGCCACCGAACCGCAACCGGCCGCGCTGCGCCACGCCAGCGCGGGCAGCGCCGAGAAAAGCGGCAAGAGCGGCGTGTTGGTGGTGGGCGTGGGCTCGCTATTGACGCAATTGGCGCGTTGCTGCCGCCCCGCGCCGCCCGACGCCATCGCCGGCTTCGTGACGCGCGGTCGCGGCGTGTCCATCCACCGCTGCGACTGCCACAGCTACCTGGCGCTGGCCGCGCGTGAACCCGAACGCGTCATCGAGGTCGCCTGGGGCGAGACGTCGGACACCTTCTATCCCGTGGACATCAGCGTGCGCGCGCACGACCGTCCCGGCCTGTTGCGCGACCTGTCTGAAGTGTTCGCGCGCTTGCGCTTGAATGTGGTGGGCGTGAACACGCAAAGCAAGCAGTCGCTGGCCCATATGGTGTTCACGGTAGAAGTGCGCGGGGGCGAATCGCTGTCCCGCGCGCTGGACGCCCTGGCCGAGGTGGCCGGCGTGTCCTCGGCGTCGCGCCGCTAGGACGCCCCCCAAGGCCGGGCGGCCTTGGGGGGCCGTGCTTTAGTGATCCAGCTGTTCGTGCGCGCGCTCGCGCATGAAGAACGAGGCGATCAGGCCCAGCGCCACGCCGAACATCACGTAGTAGGCCGGGGCCATCGGCGAACCGGTGGTCTTGATCAGCCAGGTCACGATGAACTGGGCGAAGCCGCCGAAGATCATCACGGCCACGTTGTAGGCCAGGGACAGGCCCACGGAACGCACGCGCGCCGGGAACAATTCCGCCATCACCGTGCTGAACACGCCAAAGAAGGCCGACACGAAGATGCAGACCACGATTTGCACGGTCAGCAGGCGACCGATCGACGGCGCATCCGACAGCCAGTAGTACAGCGGATACAGCACGATCAGGTACCCGATCAGCGAACCGATCACCAGCGGGCGGCGGCCGATACGGTCGGACCAGGCGCCCATGAACGGCGTCATCAGCACCATCAGCGCGGCGCCAGCCATCTGCACCATGAAGGTGTCCTTCAGCGGCAGCTTCAGGATCTGGGTCGAATACGTGACCAGATACGTGAAGGTGATGTAGATGGACACGGTGGCGGTCACCACCAGGCCCACGCCGATCAGCGTTTCACGCGTGTGGGTCTTGACCATCTGCACCAGGCTCAGGCGTTGCACTTCACCGCGCGCGGCGGCCTGGCGGTCTTCTTCCTGCATCTGCTTGAAGACTTCGGTTTCGTCGATGTTCTTGCGGATATAGATCGCGATGGGAACAATGACCAGGCCGAAGGCAAACGGAATGCGCCAGGCCCAGGCCGCGATCTGCTCTTGCGTGAAGAACTCGGTGATCAGCGTGCCGCAGGCCGCGCCGATCAGCAGCGCCAGCATCTGGCCGGCCATTTGCCACGAGCCGTAAAAGCCGCGCTTGCCGTTGGGGGCCATTTCGATCAGCAAGGCCGTCGACGTGCCGAATTCGCCGCCCGCCGAGAAGCCCTGCAACAGGCGCGCGATCAGGATGAAGATCGGGGCCAGGATGCCGGCGGCGTGGTAGGTCGGGGCCACCGTGATCAGCGCAATCGACACGGCCATCAGCGAGGTCACCATCACCATGGCGGCCTTGCGGCCTTTCTTGTCGCCGTACATCCCCAGGATGATGCCGCCCACCGGGCGCATGAAGAAGCCCACGCCGAAGATGGCCGTGGTCATCAGGATGGCGTTCAGTTCACTGCCGGGCAGGTTGGGGTCGGTGGGGAAAAACAGCTTCGCGATAATCGGCGTCATGAACGCGAAGACCAGGAAGTCATACCATTCGAGGGCGTTGCCTATGACTGCGGCCACGATGTTGCGTGTGGGAACTGCTTTGTGCTGCACGGTTTCTCCTTGGGGGCGTAATTCAATCCGGCGACATTCTAGGCGCTTAACCGGTGAACGGTCGGCCCCACCGTCCAAGACGCGGGCGCTTCCTGGCTTTACACTTGTCGCTTTTCCCCCCAAAGAGAAGTGACATGAACGCGCGCACCTGGCTGGAAACGCTGGTGGGTTTCGATACCACCAGCCGCAATTCCAATCTTGCCCTGATCGAAACCGTCCGTGATTGGCTCAAGGGCCAGGGCGTGGACGCGTGGCTGGCGCACAACCCCGAGCGCACCAAGGCCAACCTGTTCGCCACCTTGCCGGCGCAAGACGGCAACCAGCAGGGCGGCATCGTCCTGTCGGGCCACACCGACGTGGTGCCCGTGGATGGCCAGGACTGGAGCACGGACCCGTTCAAGCTCGTTGAAAAAGACGGCCTTCTCTATGGGCGTGGCGCCTGCGACATGAAGGGTTTCATCGCCGGTTCGCTGGCGCTGGTGCCGGAATTCATGGCCATGCCGCGCAAAAAGCCGATCCACCTGGCGTTCTCGTACGACGAGGAAGTCGGTTGCGCCGGCGCGCCGTACATGCTGGCCGACCTGCACGAACGCGGCATCCGCCCCGAAGGCTGCGTGGTGGGTGAACCCACCGGCATGCAGGTGGTGGTGGCGCACAAGGGCATCAACCTGTTCCGCTGCAAGGTCCACGGCAAGGCCGCGCATTCGTCGCTGACCCCGCGCGGCTGCAACGCCATCGAATACGCCGCCCGCCTGATCTGCCGCATCCGCGACCTGGCAGACAGCTTCAAGGCCAACGGCCCGTACGACCAGTTCTACGACGTGCCGTTCTCCACGATGACCACCAACCAGATCCGGGGCGGCATCGCCGTCAACACCATCCCGGAATTGTGCGAATTCACCTACGAATTCCGCAACTTGCCGGGCATGCAACCCGACCAGATCCAGGCCGAAGTCGAGAAATACGTGCGTGATGAGCTCTTGCCGCGCATGCAGGCCGAATTTGACGGCGCTACCATCGAAATCGAGACGGGCGCTGCGGCCCCCGCGCTGGAGGCCTCCGAAGAAGCCGCCATTACCCAGCTGGTGCGGGCGCTGACCGAAGATCGCAGCACGCGCAAGGTGGCGTATGGCACCGAAGCGGGTCTGTTCCAGGGCATCGGCATCCCCACCGTGGTCTGCGGCCCGGGTCATATCGAACAGGCCCACAAGCCCAACGAATTCGTGGCCATCGACCAAATGGCGTCTTGCGAGACGTTCCTGCGTCGCCTGGGCCAGTCGCTGTAAGCGGATGGCGGGCAGGCCCGGGGACCGCTGCGCGGCCCCCGCCCCGGTCCGCCTCAGGTAAAATGACGGGTTGCAAACCGGATTTGCGGCTGGCAGTGGCCTGTCGCGATACCGGGGGAGATGCTTGGTGAAACCTTACGACTTTCCGGATGCCCAGGGCCATTTTGGTCCCTATGGCGGTGTTTTCGTGGCGGAAACGCTGATGCACGCGCTCGACGAGCTGCGCGCGTCCTATGACCATTACCGTGTCGATCCCGCCTTCCTGGAAGAGTTCAACTACGAACTCAAGCACTTTGTCGGCCGGCCCAGCCCGATCTACCACGCCCGACGCTGGTCGGAAATGGTGGGCGGCGCGCAAATCTGGTTCAAGCGTGAAGACCTGAACCACACCGGCGCACACAAGATCAACAACTGCATCGGCCAGGCATTGCTGGCCAAGCGCATGGGCAAGCCGCGCGTCATCGCCGAAACCGGCGCCGGCCAGCACGGCGTGGCAACCGCCACGGTGGCCGCGCGCTACGGCATGGAATGCGTGGTCTACATGGGCAGCGAAGACATTCATCGCCAGGCGTCTAACGTCTACCGCATGAAGCTGCTGGGCGCCACGGTGGTGCCGGTTACCTCCGGTTCGCGCACGCTGAAAGACGCGCTGAACGAAGCCATGCGCGACTGGGTCACCAACATCGAAAACACGTTCTACATCATCGGCACGGTGGCGGGTCCCGACCCCTATCCCCGCATGGTGCGTGATTTCCAGACCGTGATCGGCAACGAATGCCTGACGCAGATGCCCGAAGCCATCGGCCGCCAGCCCGACTACGTCGTGGCAGCGGTGGGCGGCGGATCCAACGCCATGGGCATCTTCCACCCCTACATCCCCTACGAAAACGTGCGCCTTATCGGTGTCGAAGCGGCGGGCGAGGGCATGGACAGCGGCAAGCACGCCGCTTCGCTGGCAGCGGGGCAGGTGGGCGTGTTGCACGGCAACCGCACCTACGTCATGCAGAACGCCGACGGCCAGGTACAGGAAACGCATTCGGTCTCGGCCGGCCTGGACTACCCCGGCGTGGGTCCCGAGCACGCGTGGCTGAAGGACTCGGCCCGTGCGGAATACGTGGGGATCACCGACGATGAGGCCCTGAAGGCGTTCCATGACTGCTGCCGTATCGAAGGCATCATGCCGGCGCTGGAATCGTCCCACGCCATCGCCCAGGCCGTGAAGATGGCCGCCACGCTGCCGCGCGACGCCGTCATTCTGGTCAATTTGTCGGGCCGTGGCGACAAAGACATGCATACCGTCGCCGAACGTGCCGGTATCGAGCTCTAACACCATGACAACTCGCATTGATCGTATCGCGGCCGCGTTCGCGCGTACCGCCGAATCCGGCCGTTCGGCCGCGCTGATTCCCTACATCGCGGCCGGCGACCCGTCGCCCGCGGCTACGGTTGCCCTGATGCATGCGCTGGTGGAAGCCGGCGCCGACATCGTCGAGCTGGGCGTACCGTTCTCCGACCCGATGGCGGACGGCCCCGTGATCCAGCGCGCCGCCGACCGCGCCATTGCGCAAGGCGTGGGTTTGGCCCGTGTGCTGGAACTGGTGGCCGAATTCCGTCAGTGCGATACCACCACGCCGGTGGTGCTGATGGGCTACGCCAACCCCATCGAACGCATGGGCCAGGCTGAATTTGCCGCCAACGCCGAACGCGCGGGTGTAGACGGCGTGCTGGTCGTGGACTATCCGCCTGAAGAGGTCATCGACTTCGCCGCCACCCTGGGCGCGCACGGCATTGCCCCCATTTTCCTGCTGGCGCCCACCTCCACCGAAGCGCGCATCCAGGCCGTCGCAAAAGTGGCGCGCGGCTATGTGTATTACGTGTCGCTCAAGGGCGTCACCGGCGCCGGGTCGCTCAATACCGAGGATGTGGCCGAACGCGTGGCCGTCATTCGCCGCCACATGGGCGACATTCCGGTTGGCGTGGGTTTCGGTATCCGCGACGCTGAAAGCGCGCAGCGCGTGGCTCGCGTGGCGGACGCCGTCGTCATCGGCAGCAAACTGATTGAAACGATGGAGCAGGCGGTGGCAAACGCCCCGGCTGCCCAGCAAACCAACGCTGCAGTCACCGCCGCCAGCGGCTGGCTGCGCACCATCCGGCTCGCGCTGGATCAAGTAAAACGAGACGACGCGTCGGCCTGAACGGCCGGACGCGCCCTCTAACGGGATGAAAAATCAATGAGCTGGATCGAAAAACTCCTGCCTCCTCGCATCAATAAAAACAGCGACAGCGGCGCCCGCCGCGTTCCCGAAGGCCTGTGGGTGAAATGCCCGTCGTGCGAATCGGTGCTGTACAGCGAAGACTTGGCGGCCAATCTGCACGTGTGCCCCAAGTGCGACCACCACATGCGTATCGGCGCTCGCGCGCGGGTCGATTCGCTGCTGGATATGGAAGGCCGGGTTGAAATTGGCCAGAACACGCGGTCCGTGGATTCGCTGAAGTTCAAGGACACGCGCAAGTATCCCGAGCGCCTGCAAGAGGCCGTCAAGCAAACCGGTGAATCCGATGCGCTGGTGGTCATGAGCGGTTCGATTCGCGGTGTGCCGGCCACCTTGGCCTGCTTTGAATTTGAATTCATGGGCGGTTCGATGGGTTCAGTGGTGGGCGAGCGCTTCGCGCGCGGCGCCCAAGCCGCCCTGGACAACAAGACGCCGTTTATCTGTGTTGCCGCATCTGGCGGCGCGCGCATGCAGGAAAGCCTGCTGTCGCTGATGCAGATGGCCAAGACCAACGCCATGTTGACCCGCCTGTCGGCGGCCGGCCTGCCGTTTATCAGCGTACTGACCGACCCCACCATGGGCGGCGTGTCGGCCAGTTTTGCGTTCATGGGCGATGTGGTCATTGCCGAGCCCAAGGCGCTGATCGGCTTTGCCGGCCCGCGCGTGATCGAGCAGACCGTGCGCGAAAAGCTGCCGGAAGGCTTCCAGCGCTCGGAGTTCCTGCTGCAAAAGGGCGCTATCGATATGGTGGTGGACCGCCGCCAGCTGCGTGAGGAAATTGCGCGTCTGCTGGCGCTGCTGACCAACCAGCCGGCGGACGTCGTTACTGCCTGACGGGTAGTCGCAACAAATAATGCCGTCGAAAGCTCTCGCTTTCGACGGCATTTTCCGTTTGAGCCGCCACCGTTTTGTGACGCTGCTTACCGGATCTCGTATCGATTGTGACGGCGCTTTTCGGAACAGTGTTTTCCACGGCAAATTTGTTGCCTTATTGCGACAAGGCTCAAGCCATCCGACCCGTATTTTGCTATGTTGCCGGTTAGACCCAAATCTTCGGAGTTACCCCATGCTGTTGACTAACAAGAAACTGCTCGCAAGCCTCGTCGGTTTGGCAATGGCAGGCGCCGCCACGGTGGCCAGCGCCCAATCGTCGGAAGGTACGCAGGGTGGCGTGAGCATGCATTACGGCATCGGCGACCATTACCAGCGCATTACCCTGAACTACGAAACGCCGTCGGTCTGGACGCATCAGTTCGGCGGCAACTGGGGTCGCCTTGACCTCACGCCCGAATTGGGCGCCTCGTACTGGTGGGCGGACGGCTCGCGTTCCCCGGGCCATGTGTGGCAGCTCAATGCTATCCCGATGTTCCGCTGGTGGACCGGCGAACGTTTCTACCTCGAAGCCGGTATCGGCGCGACGGTGTTTTCCAGCACGCGCTTCGCGGACGAAAACATCAGTACCGCCTTCCAGTTTGGCGACCACGTCGGCATGGGCTTTCTGCTGACGCCGAACAACCGCATCGGCGTGCGCTATTCGCACTTTTCGAACGCCAGCATCAAGCGCCCGAATCCCGGGCTGGATCTGGTGCAGTTGACCTACACGTACCAGTTCTAAGCCGCTTTCCGGCAAGACCATAAAACCCTCGTCACCGAGGGTTTTTTTTCGTCTGTGGATCGTGGGGGTGTTGGCGACGGACGAAAAAAAGCCCCCGTCATGCGACGGAGGCTTTTTGGCGTGCCAGCGGCTTAGTGGCGCGTTTCGACTTGAACCAGGGGTTCGTTCGACACGGTGGCAACCGGCTTGCGCTCGCGGCCAAGGCGGGTCGGCGTATGCGCGGCGGCAATGCGCAGCTGGGTCTGAGCGTGGCGGTCCGGATCGGTTTCCACCCACTTCAAGCCAGCGGCGTTGACGACGTCATGCAAGGCCTGGGCCTTGGCCGACGGCGTGGCTGCCGGTACCACGATAGGCTGCGACACGGTGGGGGCTGGGGAGGCAGCCGGGGTTGCGGCAGCCGTCGCTGCGGCACCTGGTGCTGCGGCAGCCGGTGCTGCGGCCGGGGCTTCGCGTTCGCCAACCGGAGCGGGCGCCGTCACGACGGGTTCCACCTCGGCGGCCTTCACCGGCGTTTCAGCCGGAGCTTGGGCCGGCTCAGCGGCCTGCACGGCAACCGGCTCGGTCACCGAAGCAGCCGTTTGTACGGGCTGGACCACGGGCTCGGCGGCTTGTACGGCGGCGGGCTTGGTGGCCTCGACAGGAGCGTCCACAGCGGCGGCTTGGGCCGGAGCTTCAACCGGGGCCTGTGCCGCAGCTTGGACCGGGGCTTGAGCCGCGGCTTGGGCGGGTGCTTGGGTCTGCGTTTCCACCGGAGCCTGAACCGGCGCTTGAACCGGCGCCTGAGCCGGTGCTTCGACCTTGGCGGGCTGCGCTTCGACGGCTTGTGCTTCCGTCACCTTGGTGTCGACGGCCTGCGTCTGCACCGGCGCGGCGGAAGCGGTTTCTACCGGCGCTGCCTGGGCGGCGATGCCTTCAGCTTGATCGGCGATGTCGTCGTCGGAACCGTCGTCCAGTTGCTCGTCGCTACCGGCCAGACCTGCTTCGTCCTGGCTGCGGCGGCCACGGCGGCTGCGGCGGCGGCGGCGCTTGCGCTCCGGATCGGCGGCGCCTTCAGCACCTTCGGCCAGGGGCATGCCATCGGCGGTTTGCTCGGCGGCGTCAGCGGCGTCCGTCGACGTTTCGGCGGCGGGCTTGGTGGTGTCGGGCAGGGCGGTCGCAACGGACTGCGCCAGCGCGGCCACCATGCTTTCCTGTTCGCTCATCGGCGCGTCGGATTGGCCTTCTTCGCGGCGGTTGCGGCCACGGCCACGGCGGCGGTTACGACCGGCGCCGGTATCGTCGCCATTGGCCAGTTCAGCTTGGTCGGGGCGGTTGGACGCCAAGACGGCTTGCGCCGCCTGGCCTTCGCGATCACCACGGCCTTCGCTGCGGTTGCTGCGATCGCCACGATCCTGGCGGTCACCGCGTTCGCCTTCGCCACGGCGGTTGCCACGGGCGTGGTGGCGGCTGCCTTCGCCGCCCTCGGCGCCTTCACCGCGCGATTCGCCACGGCGATTGTTGCGGTTGCGATCCGAGCCATGGCGTTCACCACGGCGTTCCTGGCCATCATGGCCGGCACGACCCTTGCCGCGACCGGAGGCGGCGCGCTTGGCGCTGTCTTCCTGGGCGGTGGGGGCAGGCTTGGCGGCTTCGGAGCCACCGGTCAGCCAGCCGACCAGGCGCTTGAACAAGCCGCCCAGGCCGCCCGTTGCGGCAGCCGGTGCGGCGGGCGCAACGGCGGGCGCGGCCGGCGTGGACGAGACCGGGGCCGGCTGCGAGGGCGTGATGCCCTTGACCAGAGCTTCCGGACGCGCCTTGATTTCGCTTTCGCGCGGTTGCCACGGCGCGTTCGTGGCGGGAGCTTCCACCAGTTCGAAACTGGTCTTCAGCTCTTCCAGGCGCGGGTCGTCATGGCGCAGGCGTTCGATGTGGTGATGCGGCGTTTCCAGATGCTTGTTCGGGATCAGCATCAGGTTGACCTTCAGGCGGGCTTCCATCTTGGTGATGTCGGCGCGCTTTTCATTCAGAAGGTAGGTGGCAACATCCACCGGCACCTGGGCGTGGACCGCCGCGGTGTTTTCCTTCATGGCTTCTTCTTGCAGCAGGCGCAGCACGTGCAGGGCGCTGGATTCCGCATCGCGGATCACGCCGGTGCCGTTGCAGCGCGGGCAGGTGATGTGCGAGCCTTCGTTCAGGGCCGGGCGCAGGCGCTGACGCGACAGTTCCATCAGGCCAAAGCGCGAAATCTTGCCCATCTGCACGCGGGCACGGTCGAAATGGAGAGCATCGCGCAGGCGCTGTTCGACGGCGCGCTGGTTCTTGCTGTCTTCCATGTCGATGAAGTCGATGACGATCAGGCCGCCCAGGTCGCGCAAGCGCAACTGGCGGGCCACTTCGTCGGCCGCTTCGGAGTTCGTGCGCAGCGCGGTTTCCTCGATGTCGGCGCCGCGCGTGGAGCGGGCCGAGTTCACGTCAACGGAAACCAGTGCTTCGGTGTGGTCGATCACGATGGCGCCGCCGGACGGCAGTTGCACCGTGCGCGAATACGCCGTTTCAATCTGGTGTTCGATCTGGAAGCGCGAGAACAGCGGGATGTCGTCGCGGTAGCGTTTGACGCGCTGGACGTTGTCCGGCATCACCACGCTCATGAAGGCGGTGGCCTGATCGGCGATCTCGTCGGTATCGATCAGGATTTCGCCGATTTCGGGCGAGAAATAATCGCGGATGGCCCGGATGACCAGGCTGGATTCCAGGTAGATCAGGATGGGCGCGGAGTTGTCGCGGGCAGCGCCGTCGATGGCGGTCCACAGCTGCAACAGGTAGGACAAGTCCCACTGGAGCTCTTCGACATTGCGGCCGATGCCGGCGGTGCGGGCAATGATGCTCATGCCCTGGGGCAGCTCAAGCTGCTCCATCGTGTCGCGCAGTTCCTGGCGATCTTCGCCCTCGACGCGGCGCGAAACGCCACCGCCACGGGGGTTGTTGGGCATCAGGACCAGGTAGCGGCCAGCCAGCGAGATGAACGTGGTCAGGGCTGCGCCCTTGTTGCCGCGTTCTTCTTTTTCGACCTGAACGATCAGTTCCTGGCCTTCGCGCAGCGCATCCTGGATGCGGGCGCTACGGACATCGACGCCTTCCTTGAAGAAGCTGCGAGCAACTTCCTTGAAGGGCAGAAAGCCGTGACGGTCTTCACCGTAGTTGACGAAGCAAGCTTCCAGGCCGGGTTCGATCCGGGTAATGACACCTTTGTAGATGTTGCCTTTGCGTTGTTCGCGGCCGGCAGTCTCGATGTCGAGGTCGATGAGTTTTTGCCCATCAACGATAGCGACGCGTAATTCTTCCTGATGCGTCGCATTGAACAGCATGCGCTTCATGAGAGGGTTTCTCCGTTGTCATGACGCGCCGATATCGGCGCGTGACCTCGGGTCACTCGGGCTGCGGCTGAAGCGGGCAAGAAATGCGGACCGTACCTGGGCGGCGCCCAGGCGTATCCGCCGCGGGTCAGGCGGGCACGTCGTGCCGTGGGGCACGGGGTTCTGTCAGCAGGAGGGTCAGCTTCACTGAATGTGGTTTGACGGAAAAATTGCTGTGAACGGCAGTTGCGGTCGGATTGGTTGCCTACACGCAGCTGGTGCTTTAAATATGCGACGATTCTTGCAGTGCTTCAGAGCCGCTTGCGGCATGCAACGGACCTGCTGGGACAGCGGGCAAAGTGAATGCCACACCACTATCCGGCAGGGCGCGGTTGCGCCGGCGACCAAGAGACCCAGGGGTTGAATCAGCAGGCAGTACAATAGCGGCCCGCGCGCTCGACGGAGTTGCGTACTTGTTTGCATCTCTACGCCAGGCGGCTAGTTCAGCCCCTTAAGGCTGTCCCGATTATATGTCGCTTTCCGCAATGCGCAAAGAAACTTCCTCCCCCATATCCCCCTCTAAAGCCGCCCCCGCCGTCCGTATGGTGGAGGTCGATGGCGAACACGCCGGCCAGCGTCTGGACAACTTCCTGATGCGCTTGTGCAAGGGCGTGCCCAAGACCCACATCTATAAGGCCATCCGTGGCGGCGAGGTGCGCGTCAACAAGGGACGCATCTCGGTCGACTATCGCATCGTGGCGGGCGACATCGTCCGCATCCCGCCCTTGCGCCTACCTGATCCGGGCAAGCCGCGTCCGGTGCCGGGCGCCGAGTTCCCCGTGGTGTTCGAAGACGACGCGCTGCTGGTGGTGGACAAACCCGCCGGCGTGGCGGTGCATGGGGGCAGCGGGGTGTCGTTCGGCGTGATCGAGCAACTGCGCGCCGCGCGGCCCGATGCCAAGTTCCTGGAACTGGTGCATCGCCTGGACCGCGAAACGTCCGGGCTGTTGATGGTGGCCAAGAAACGCAGCGCCTTGCTGGCGCTGCACGCGATGCTGCGCGAAGGCAAGGGCGACAAGCACTATCTGGCGCTGGTCCAGGGCGATTGGGTGAATGACCGCCAGCACATCAAGCTGGGCCTGTCCAAATGGACGACGCAATCCGGCGAGCGGCGCGTTAAGGTCGACCCCGACGGCCAGACCGCGCACACCATCATCACGCTCAAGCAGCGTTTCGGCGGTTACAGTCTGGTCGACGCGGAACTGCGCACCGGTCGTACGCATCAAATCCGGGTGCACCTGGCGGCCAGCGGCTTTCCCATTGTGGGTGATGACAAATACGGGCATGACGACGTGCGCGCGGAATTTTCGCGCATGGGTTTCGGTCGGATGTTCCTGCATGCTCATCAATTGACTCTGGCCCACCCGGTCACCGGCGAGCCCATGACCCTGACCGCCGAGCTGCCGCCCGCCTGCCAAAAAATACTGAAACAACTGGAGTCGGTCTGATTATGTCGTCGTATTCGCTGGTCGTTTTTGACTGGGATGGCACCCTGATGGATTCCACGCACAGCATCGTGGCCGCCATCCAGGGCGCTTGCCGGGACCTGGAATTGGCGGTGCCGTCGGCGTCCGAGGCTAGCTGGGTGATCGGTCTGTCCCTGGAAAGCGCGTTGCGTCGTGCCGTGCCGGAGCTGACGCAGGCGATGATGCCGCGCTTTCTTGAGCGCTACCGCACCCACTACCTGCTGCGCGACCCCGAACTGCGCCTGTTCGACGGCATTCCCGAACTGTTGCAGACCCTGGCCGACCAGAACGTGCGCTTGGCGGTGGCCACCGGCAAAAGCCGGGTCGGCCTGACCCGCGCGCTGGCGGCGACGGGCCTGGGTCCGCTGTTTGACGCCACGCGCACGGCGGACGAAACCTTCAGCAAGCCGCATCCCGCGATGTTGCACGAGCTCATGCAGGAGCTGGACGTGGACCCCGCTCGCGTGGTGATGGTGGGCGACACCTCGCATGATCTCCAGATGGCGGTCAATGCGGGCGTGCACGGCCTGGGCGTGACCTATGGCGCGCATACCGTGAAGGAGCTTCAGGGTTGTGCGCCGCAGGCGGTGCTCGATAGCGTGCCGCTGGTGCGTGAATGGCTGTTGCCCCGGGTATCGGCCGGCGCCTGATCCGGGAAAGATCGCACACGGGGCGCGCCGCCGCGGAATATCATGGGGCGGCGCAACGTCTATGACTTGTACCCGGCGGCTACGGCCGACGGTCGGTGAACCGGAGACCACGATGTTGATACGCAAGCCCCACGATATTGCCCCGTCCGAAATTACCGACGAAGCGGTCTGGCGTTCGCGCCGCGACCTCATGTTGCGCGCGGGGCTCACGGCCGCCGCCGTGGGGCTGCCCGGCTGGGCTGCGCGCAGCGCGTTCGCCCAAGACGCCGGCACACTGACCGGCAAGCCCAACGGGTCGCTCAGCGTCATGGACAAGCAGACATCGCTTGCCGACATCACGTCCTACAACAACTACTACGAATTCGGCGTCGACAAGGGCGACCCTGCCGCCAATGCCGGCAAGCTGAAGACGCGTCCGTGGACGGTCAGCGTCGAAGGCGAGGTGGGCAAGCCGCGCACATTCTCCATCGACGATCTGCTCAAGCTGGCGCCCATGGAAGAACGGGTCTATCGGCTGCGCTGTGTCGAAGGCTGGTCGATGGTGATTCCGTGGGTGGGCTATTCGGTGTCCGAGTTGCTCAAGCAGGTGGAACCCACCGGCAATGCCAAATACGTGGAGTTCGTCACGGCAGTGCAGCGCGAGAACATGCCCGGCGTGCGCGCCGCGATTCTGGAATGGCCCTACGTCGAGGCGTTGCGCATCGACGAGGCCATGAACCCCCTGGCCATGCTGGTGTTCGGCGTCTACGGCAAGGTGCTGCCGAACCAGAACGGCGCGCCGCTGCGCCTGGCCGTGCCCTGGAAGTATGGTTTCAAGTCGGCCAAATCGCTGGTCAAGATCCGTCTGGTGGAAAAGATGCCGGAATCTTCCTGGATCAAGGCTGCGCCCCAGGAATACGGGTTCTACGCCAACGTGAACCCGAACGTACCGCATCCGCGCTGGAGTCAGGCAACCGAGCGCCGCATCGGCGAAGACGGCCTGTTCAGCCCCAAGCGCAAGACGCTGATGTTCAACGGCTATGGCGAACAGGTGGCATCGCTTTATCAGGGCATGGACCTGAAGGCGAATTACTGAATAACGCCATGTCCGAGGTTTCCTCCCGGCGAGCCGCCGCACCGCCCGCCAAGACGCAGCTTTCCGCCAAGACTGTCGGGCGCTTCAAGCCGGTCCTGTTCCTGCTGGGCCTGGCGCCGTTCGCGCGCTGGGTGTGGCTGGGCATGGATAACGGGCTGACCGCCAACCCGGTCGAATTCCTGACTCGTTCGTCCGGTACCTGGACGCTTGTCTGCCTGCTGGTGACCCTGTCGATCACGCCGCTGCGTCGCCTGACGGGGCAGCCCGCCTTGGTGCGCGTGCGCCGCATGTGCGGCCTGTTCGCGTTTTTTTACGGCGCCATGCATTTCATGGCCTGGGTCTGGTGGGACCGAGGGCTGGACCCCGCGGCAATGTTGCAGGATATCGGCGAACGTCCCTTCATCACCGTGGGTTTCGCAGCGTTCGTGCTGATGACGGCGCTGGCGGCTACGTCCACCCAGTGGGCGATGCGCCGCCTGGGCAAACGCTGGCAGCAATTGCACCGCGCCATTTATGCGATCGGCCTGCTGGCGGTGTTGCATTACTGGTGGCACAAGGCGGGCAAGAATGACCTGACCCAGCCGGCCTTGTACGCCGCCGTGCTGGCGCTGCTGCTAGGCTGGCGCATCGTGGCGTGGTGGCGCCGCCGCGCGCGCTGACGCGCCTACAGCATCGCAAGCATGATCGCGGCGGTTTCGAGGTCTGGCTGGCCGTCGTGCAAGCTGGGCCGGTAGTGCATCTGGAATGCGGCCAGCGTATTGATCGTGGCGGCGTCCAGCTTGCCGTCCTGCCCGCAGGCGTAGCCCAGCCGTTGCAACTGCTGCTGAAACCATGCCACGTCGGGCAAGCCTTGGGCCTGCAACCGAGCCAGGTGCTGGGCCGCGCCGGCCTCGTCGTACCAGCGGCCGATACCGGCCGCCGCCAGGGCCTTCCAAGGGAACAGTGGGCCGGGATCGACCTTGCGCTGCGGCGCGATGTCGCTATGCCCCACGACGTTTTCGGGCGCTACACCGTGGCGTTGGATCAGATCGCGCAGCAGGATCGTCAGCGCCCGCACCTGACGGTCGTTGTAGGCGTGCCAGACGGGTTTGCCGTCGGCGCCTTCGGTCCAACCCGGGTTGACGATTTCGATACCGATCGACGTGCTGTTCATGGCGATATTGCCGTACCAGGAGCTGGCCCCGGCGTGCCATGCGGCACGATTTTCATCCACCAGCCGATAGGCGCGCCCGGCGTCGTTGATCAGGTAGTGCGAACTGACCTTGCCCTGCGATAGCAGCTTGAGCGAGGTGGCGTCGTCAACCGTGGTGTAGTGCAGAACGATGCTGCGTACGCGGCTGGCCTGGCCGACGGCGGTGATGGATGTGTCCAGGTCCAGGCCGGCCGGGCCACGCGCGGCGCAGCCGACTAGCACTGCCGTGGCCAGCAGGGTGGTGATAAGGCGAAACATGAGTCAGCGGGCCAGATAGAGGAAAAGCGTGGGCAGCTTGTCGAGTTGGGGTGCCGGCAGTTTTTTCCAGTCGGCCACGGTGTGCGTGACCACCCATTCGTCCGCGGTGGTGACCGAACGGGCCACGCACAGCTTGGTATCGCCTTTCAGCGCGGCCAGCAGGGTGGAGAACATGGCCGCGTTGCGATAGGGGGTTTCGATCAGCAACTGCGTCTGGTTGTGCTTGGCGGAATGCTGCTCCCAGGCTTTCAACTGCTTGGCGCGCTCGGCCGGGTCCACCGGGGCGTACCCGTGGAAGGCAAAGCGCTGCCCGTCCAGCCCACTGGCCATCAGACCCAGCAGGATGGACGACGGGCCCACCCACGGTTTGACCGTGATGCCCAGGCGGTGCGCAGCGTCCACGACTTTTGCGCCAGGGTCCGCCACGGCAGGACAGCCGGCCTCGGACACCAAGCCGATTTCGGCGCCGTGCTTGACCGGCGCCAACCAGGCGTTGATCTGCCCGACGTCAATTTTGTCCGTCAGAGTGTGAATCGTGATTTCCTGAAGCGGGCGGGTTGTGCCGATCAGTTTGAGAAAGGCGCGTGCCGTCTTGGCATTTTCGGCGATGTAGGTGTCCAGGCGTCCGGCCAGCGCACGCACGTCGGCGGGCAACCAGCGTTCGGGCGGGGCATCGCCCAGGCCCACGGGAATCAGGTGCAGGGCGCCGCTCATGCCGGCCCGCCCGGTGCGTCCAGCGGATCCAGGCCAAACTGCGCCAGCATGCGCGTCAGCGCGATCAGCGGCAGCCCGATAATGGCGGTCGGGTCATCGCTCTGGATGCTTTCCATTAGTGCAATACCCAGGCTTTCCGCCTTGGCGCTGCCTGCGGTATCGTAGGGTTCTTCGGCGCGCAGATAGGCGTCGATGGCGCGTTCTGACAGCTGGCGAAAGTGGCAACGCGTGACGATGTCGGCTTGCTCGATGCGCTGGCCGTCCGTAACCGCCAGCGCGCTATGAAATTCCACGATCTGGCCCGACAGGGCCCGCAATTGCGCCTGGGCGCGCGGGAAGTCGCCCGGTTTTCCGATAGGCTGGCCGTCGATGGTCGCCACCTGATCCGACCCGATAACGATGCTGCCCGGATGGTTCGCCGCCACGGCCATGGCCTTGGCCACCGACAGCCGCAAGGCCAGCGCGTCGGGCGTTTCGCCCGGTTGTGGCGTTTCGTCCACATCGGGAGAAACGGCGGTAAAGGGCAGGCGCAGGCGCGATAGCAATTCTTTGCGGTACGGCGAGCTGGAAGCGAGGATCAGGCTAGGCTTTGAAGGCATGCGGTATTTGACGTTAAAGCGTAAGTCGCAGTATTATCTAACGTTTTGCGGGATTTTTGCAGCGCGAAGGCGAAAGCTTTAAGCCTCTGAGGGCAGTGGCTTTGGTGCAGTGGCTTTGGTGCAGTGGCCCAGTGCCGCGGCCTGAGTGGGTGGAATCTCGCAAATGCAAAGGATTTGATCATCAAGCGCATCGATGCATTCGCATTTGCCCATAGCGGCAAGCAAGCGCAAGGCACCATACCTCTTGTGCGGTTTACGCGCGCGGTTGAAGGGTTACCCGAACAACCGCCGGGCGATGCCGGGCTTGTGACGTGGTCCGTGCGCGGTGAGATTGGCAAGTCAGGGCTGTTGCTTGGCCGGCCGCTTCTGCATGTTCACGTGCAGGCGAATCCGGTGCTGGTATGCCAACGGTGCAATGCGCCGTTCGTGTATCCGGTCGATAGCGAAGTCCTCTTGCAGCTGGTTAAGTCTGAAGCCGACCTTGACGATGGTTTTACCAACGGTGATGTTACCGACGGTCATTCCGCCGGCAGCGACGACGAAGACGAAGAAGGAAATGGTTTTGTGTCCAACCAACCCGAAAAGGTGGTGGGTTCACATCATTTTGATCTGCTGGCCCAGGTCGAAGATGAGCTCATTCTGAGCGTTCCGTATGTGCCCAAGCATGATGTATGCCCGGGCGCGCAGGCCAAAGTCAGCGAAGTTCCTGAAGAACCCGCTGTCAAGCGTCCGTCGCCGTTTGCGGTGCTGGAACAACTGAAGCACAAAGATTGAGATCAACATCGGGCCGCATCGCGTACAATGCGCCCCGTTTCTAGGAGTCATCATGGCCGTTCAACAAAACAAGAAGTCCCCCTCCAAGCGCGGTATGCACCGTTCGCACGATTTTCTGGTTGCTCCGTCGACCGCCATCGAGCCGAACACCGGTGAAACGCACCTGCGCCACCACATCAGCCCCAATGGCTTCTATCGTGGCCGCAAGGTCCTGAAGACCAAGGCCGACGAATAAGGCCCCCGGGCCGAACTCGTACTCGGACCAATTCGGCTGAACGCTGATACCTGGCACCCGTGATACGCATCGCCATAGACTGTATGGGCGGAGACTTCGGTCTGCCCGTCACGATTCCGGCTGCGATCGAGTTCGCCCGGCAATTTCCGGATACCCGGCTATTGCTGGTCGGGCTTCCCGACGCGATCGAAGCGGCGCTCTCCGAGCACCGCGACGTTGCGCGCGATCGTATGGAAATCGTGGCGGCTTCTGAAGTCGTCACCATGGACGACCCGGTCGAGGTCGCCCTGCGCCGCAAAAAAGACTCCTCCATGCGCCTGGCCGCCCAGTCCGTCAAGGACGGGCGTGCCGACGCCTGCGTTTCCGCGGGCAACACCGGCGCATGGATGGCCATTTCACGCTACGTGCTCAAGACGCTGGACGGCATTGACCGGCCCGCTATCGCCACGTCCATTCCCAACCAGACGGGCCGCGCCACCACGGTGCTGGACCTGGGGGCGAATGTGGACTGCACGGCCGAGCACCTACTGCAATTCGCCATCATGGGCGCCGCGCTGTCACAAGCCGTCGACCACCGTGAAAGCCCGACCGTGGGCTTGCTCAACATCGGCGAAGAAGTCATCAAGGGCAACGAAGTCGTCAAGGAAGCCGCCGAGCTTCTGCGCGGCAGCCCGCTGAATTTCTACGGCAACGTGGAAGGCAACGATATCTTCAAGGGCACGGTCGACGTCGTCGTCTGCGACGGCTTTGTCGGCAACGTCGTGCTCAAGTCCGTCGAAGGGCTTGCGAAGATGCTGTCCAGCATCATCCACGAAGAATTCAAACGCAATATCTTCACGTTGCTGGCCGGCGCCATCGCCAAGCCGGTGCTGAACCGTTTGCGCAACCGCGTCGACAACCGCCGCTATAACGGCGCCGCGTTGTTGGGTTTGCGCGGCGTGGTCATCAAGAGCCACGGTTCGGCGGATGTCTACGCCTACGGATTTGCGTTGCAACGAGCCCGCGAAGCCGTAGTGAGTAAACTGCTGGAGCGCACCGCTCAGACGGTCGCTCAGATTACCAAGCGCGTTCAGTCGGAAGAGGGCGCCGCAACGCCTCCCGCGAACGTGGCTGGGGACACCGCTTGATGGATACCGCAATGAAATATTCCGCGATCGCGGGCACCGGCAGCTTCTTGCCGGAACGCGTGGTTTCGAATGACGAACTGGCAGCGGAACTGGCGACGCGCGACATCGCCACGTCCGACGAATGGATCGTCGAGCGCACCGGCATCCGCCAGCGCCATCTTGCCGAGCGTGGCGTCACGACCAGCCAGCTCGCCACGGAAGCATCGCGCCGCGCGCTGGCCGATGCGGGCGTGGACGCCTCCGAGGTCGACCTCATCATCGTCGCCACCTCCACCCCCGATTTCGTGTTTCCCAGCACGGCCTGCCTCGTGCAAGCCAACCTGGGCGCCAAGGGGTCGGCGGCATTCGACGTCCAGGCCGTGTGCAGCGGCTTCGTCTACGCGCTGACCACTGCTGACAGCTTCGTGCGCGCCGGCCGCGCCCGTTGCGCGCTGGTGATCGGCGCCGAAGTGTTTTCGCGCATTCTTGACTGGAACGACCGCAGCACGTGCGTGTTGTTCGGCGACGGCGCGGGCGCCGTGGTGCTCAAGGCGTCCGACGAACCCGGCATCATGGCCGCGCAGTTGCATGCCGACGGCAGCCAGATGAAGATCCTCAGCGCTGCGGGCAACGTAGCCTATGGCGACGTCACCGGCGACCCGTTCTTGCGCATGGACGGGCAAGCGGTGTTCAAGCAGGCCGTCACCGTGCTGGACCGCTCGGCGCGCGACACCTGCGCCGAAGCCGGCATCGAGGTCGCCGACGTCGACTGGCTGATTCCTCACCAGGCCAACGTGCGCATCTTGAACTTCCTGGCGCGCAAGCTTGCCGTGCCGGTCGAGAAAGTCGTCATTACCGTTGATAGCCACGCCAACACCTCCGCGGCCAGCGTGCCGCTGGCACTGGATGCCGCGCGCCGCGATGGCCGCGTCAAGCCCGGCCAGCTCATCCTGATGCAAGGCGTGGGCGGCGGATTCACCTGGGGCTCGGTACTCGCTCGCATGTAAGTGCGCGTCCCGGCGGATGGCGCATCGCGCGCCGCCGCCGCGAGGGCACGCCTGACATCCCACACAGATACTGAATCAATCCAACCGGTCAATCATGAAAATTGCTTTTGTCTTTCCCGGCCAAGGGTCGCAAGCTGTCGGCATGCTGGATGCCTGGTCGGGCGTCGCTGCCGTCACGGATACCGTGGCGCGTGCTTCTGAAGCGCTGGGCCAGGACTTGGGCGCGTTGATCGCGCAGGGCCCGGTGGAACAGCTGAACCTGACGACGAACACGCAGCCCGCCATGTTGACGGCCGGCGTGGCGTTCTACGCTGCCTGGACCGCTGCTGGCGGTCGCAAGCCGGACGTTGTCGCCGGCCACAGCCTGGGCGAATATGCCGCGCTGACCGCCGCCGGTTCGCTGGCGCTTGAAGACGCCGTGCGCCTGGTGCGCGTGCGCGCCGACGCCATGCAGGCCGCCGTGCCGGTCGGTACCGGCGCCATGGCCGCCATCCTGGGCCTGGACGATGACGCGGTGCGCAATGCCTGCGCTGCCGCGGCCCAGGGCGAAGTGGTTGAAGCCGTCAATTTCAACGCGCCCGCGCAAGTCGTGATCGCCGGCCACAAGGCCGCTGTCGAACGCGCCTGCGAACTGGCCAAGGCCGCCGGCGCCAAACGCGCGCTGCTGCTGCCGGTGTCCGCGCCTTTCCATTCCAGCCTGCTCAAGCCCGCCGCCGACGTGTTGGCCGGCGCATTGGCGAACGCCACCGTGTCCGTGCCGCAGATTCAGGTCATCAACAACGTTGACGTGGCCTCGCCCACGGAACCCGGCGCAATCCGCGATGCGCTGGTGCGTCAGGCATGGCACCCTGTGCGCTGGGTGGAAACCCTGCGCGCCATGAAGGCGCAAGGCGTCACGCACGTTATCGAATGCGGTCCCGGCAAGGTGCTGGCCGGACTGACCAAGCGTATCGACCCCGAACTTACCGGCCTGGCCATTACCGATCCTGCTTCACTTGAAGCCGCGTTGGCCGTCGTTAACGGAAATTAAAGACATGGACAACTCGATCGAACTGCAAGGCAAGATCGCGCTGGTGACCGGCGCCACGCGCGGGATCGGCCGCGCCATTGCCCAGGAATTGGCCTCGCGCGGCGCAACCGTCGTTGGAACCGCCACCACGGAATCCGGCGCGGCCGCCATCACCGAAGCCTTGGCGCCCCTGGGCGGCCGTGGCGTGGTGCTGAACGTGACCGACGCCGAAGCCTGCGACGCGCTGATTGACGCGCTGGGCAAGGACGGCGGTGGTCCGCACATCCTCGTCAACAACGCCGGCATTACCCGCGATACGTTGGCGATGCGCATGAAAGACGACGACTGGTCGGCCGTGCTGGACACCAACCTGACCTCCGTTTTCCGCCTGTCGCGCGCCGTGATGCGCAGCATGATGAAGGCCCGCTGGGGACGCATCATCAACGTCACGTCGGTCGTCGGTTCCAGCGGAAATGCGGGCCAGGCCAACTACGCCGCCGCGAAGGCCGGCGTGTCGGGCATGTCACGTGCCCTGGCTCGTGAGTTGGGTAGCCGCAACATCACCGTGAACTGCGTCGCGCCGGGTTTCATCGACACCGACATGACGCGCGCGCTGGCCGAGAGCCAGACCACGGCGCTGCTGCAACAGATTCCGCTGGGCCGTTTGGGCTCGCCCGAAGACATCGCCCATGCGGTGGCCTTTTTGTCCGGGCCGCAAGCGGGTTACATTACCGGCACCACCCTGCACGTCAACGGCGGGATGTACATGCAATAAATCACGAATTGCGCACCAGGCGGCTCAGGCCGTCGCGCAGTTCAACCGGAAACGCCGCATACCGATATTCCTGTGCCTGCGGGCGACAGAACCAGTGCGCGGTGTTATTTTTGTCACGGCCAGGCGTTGCTTTCCTCTACGCTTGGCTATAATTCGCGGGATTTTTCCCAATTGGAGATCTGCATGGAAAGCATCGAACAGCGCGTCAAGAAGATCGTCGCTGAACAACTTGGCGTTAACGAAGCCGAGATCAAGAACGAATCCTCCTTCCTTGACGACCTCGGTGCCGATTCGCTCGACATGGTCGAACTGGTCATGGCGCTCGAAGACGAATTCGAGACCGAGATCCCCGACGAAGAGGCCGAAAAGATCACGACCGTGCAACAAGCGATTGACTACATCAATTCGCACGGTAAGCAGTAAGCTCAACCTATATCGTTCCGGTTGCCCGACATTCGGGGCCAGCCGGGAAACGGGGCGGTTTCAGGAATTTGCCGTGTGGTCCGCGTGCGGGAAGGGCGTTGTAATGCCCGACCCGCTTTCGCGCGGGCCACACGTGCAGCGCATCCCGAAAGCCGCCTTTCTTTTGTCTGTTTGAGGAGTCATCCGTGAAGCGACGTGTCGTCATCACCGGCCTGGGTATTGTTTCTCCCGTTGGAAACGACCTGACCACCGCTTGGGACAATATCGTCAACGGACGTTCTGGCATCAGCCGCATCACCCGTTTCGATCCCTCGGCCATCACCACGCACATTGCTGGCGAAGTCAAAGACTTCGACATCAGCACCTATATCTCAAGCAAAGAAGCCCGCCAGATGGATACGTTCATCCATTACGGCCTGGCCGCGGGGATGCAGGCATGGCGTGATTGCGGTTTGGAAGTCACCGAAGCCAATGCCGAGCGCATTGGTGTCATCGTGGGTTCCGGCATCGGCGGTTTGCCGCGCATTGAAGAAACCCAGGTCGAATACATGGCCAAGGGTCCGCGGCGCATCTCGCCGTTCTTCGTGCCGGGTTCGCTGATCAACCTGATCTCCGGTCATTTGTCCATTGCCTATGGCATGAAGGGTCCCAGCTACGCCGTCGTTTCGGCCTGCACGACCGGTCTGCATTGCATCGGCGACGCAGCGCGCCTGATCGAATACGGCGACGCGGACGTCATGGTTGCAGGCGGTGCGGAATCGACCGTGTCGCCGCTGGGTATCGGCGGTTTTGCCGCCATGCGCGCCTTGTCGACCCGTAACGATGACCCGGAAACGGCATCGCGTCCCTGGGACCGCGACCGCGACGGATTCGTGCTGGGCGAGGGTGCCGGCGTTCTGGTCCTTGAAGAGTACGAGCATGCCAAGAAGCGCGGCGCGCGCATCTATGGCGAATTCGCCGGATACGGCATGAGCTCGGACGCGCACCACATCACGGCTCCGGACAAAGACGGCCCGCGTCGCGGCGTTATCAACGCGCTGCGCAACGGCGGCTTGAACGCGGACGACATCCAGTATGTCAACGCGCACGGCACGTCGACTCCCCTGGGCGACAAGAACGAAACCGACGCGCTGAAGCTGGCGTTCGGCGATCACGCCAAGAAGCTGGTGGTGAATTCGACCAAGTCCATGACGGGCCACCTGTTGGGCGCGGCCGGCGGCATCGAAGCCGTGTTCACGACCTTGGCCGTGTACAACCAGGTTTCCCCTCCCACGATCAACATCTTCAATCAAGATCCGGAATGCGATCTGGATTACTGCGCGAACGAAGCGCGGCAGATGAAGATCGACATCGGCCTGTCCAACTCGTTCGGCTTCGGCGGCACCAACGGCTCGATGGCCGTTCGCCGGGTCTGATTTGGAAGGCTCCGAGGCAGGGCGCTGGTCATTTCGGGTGCCCGTCGGGCGGCCGGCCAATGGCCACGTCCTGTGCGCGGTGGCCGGCGCCGCCGCTGCGGCTTGCGCGTCGGTAGCAGCGCTTTGGCAAGGCATGGGCGGCTGGGCATTCGTTGCGCTGCTGCTTGTGCCGGCCGGGCTGTTACACTCGGCACGGAGCGGCCTGTCCCCGGTATCGGCATTACGTACGGCAACCGGGGCAGGGCGTTGGCAGGTGCGTCAGCCGCAAGGCTGGCAAGACGCGCGGTTGCTGGATCAGCAGCGCGGCCCCCGCTGGCTTACGCTCACTTTGCAGCTTTTGCCCACCGGGAGTACGGTCTTTACAAATAGCACAATCACCCTCACCGTCTGGCAGCGGACGTTGCAACCCGAGTCCTGGCGGCGGTTATGCCTGCTGACGGGCACGGCGCAACGAGCGCGGCAGGCGGCACGCCTGCAGGAGGCGTCATGAGCGAACGCGAAGTCGACGCGGAGTTGGTCGCGCGCGTTCAACGAGGCGATAAAAAGGCGTTTGATCTACTGGTGCTGAAGTACCAGCGCAAGATCCTGCGCCTGCTGGCCCGGATGATCCGCGACCCATCGGAAATCGAAGACGTGGCCCAGGAAGCTTTCATCAAAGCGTACCGAGCCTTGCCCCAGTTCCGGGGCGACAGCGCCTTCTACACCTGGTTGTATCGTATCGCCATCAACACGGCGCGCAACTGGCTGGCCTCGCAAGGCCGGCGCCCCAGCGCACCCAATGCGATAGAAACGGAAGACGGTGAAACTTTTAACGAAACCGACAACCTAACCGATATAAGCACGCCGGAATCCATGGTCGCCAGCCGCGAAATCGCCGAGACGGTGAACGCGGCAATCGAGGAATTGCCCGAAGAATTGCGCACCGCAATTGTCCTGCGTGAAATCGAAGGTATGAGTTACGAAGACATCGCCCAGAGCATGGACTGCCCTATTGGTACGGTGCGCTCCCGCATTTTTCGTGCGCGCGAGGCCATTGCAACCAAATTGCGTCCATTGCTTGGCACCGATGCCGAGCGTCGCTGGTAAGGAGTGGCAGTCATGCAAACAGCAGCCAAGTCCGTTGAAATCGCCGAGGCCTCCTGGGAGGAATCGGTTTCCGCCTGGATGGACGGAGAAGATTCCGACGATATTCTTCCCAGTCTGTTGTCCAAGGAAGGACGTCAGACCTGGGACACCTATCATTTGATCGGTGATTCCCTGCGCAATGCCGATCTGGCATTGACCCCTAGCGCCGCGTTCCAATCGCGATTGGCGCGCGCGCTGGACGCGGAACTGCCGATTGTGGCGGCGCCCCGGCGCCGCTCGCCGTTGCGGGTCGGCCTGTCGGGCCTGGCCGTGGCGGCCGCGGTTGCCACCGTTGCCTGGGTGGCACAGCCTTACCTGACCGGCACGCCGGCAACGGAAGTGCGTGTGCTGGCCGATGCCAGCGGCACGCCTGCCTCCGCCACCGCCGCCGATGACGCCGGCCTGCGCGACTACCTTGAAGCCCATCGCCAGATGGCGGGCCCCAGCGCGGTGCGTCAAGTGTCGTTCGACGTCGGAGCAGGACGTTGATGGCGATAGCGTTACCGACACGTCGGCCGCGCGCAGGTTCCTGGCATGCCCATCGCGCGGGATGGTTCGCCGCTACGCTTCTGACCGCTTTCCTGTCCGCCCATGAGCCGGCGCGCGCCGCCGATGCGGCCCCGGCCACGGACGATGTGGTCCAACTGCTGACCCGCATTCAGCAGGCCGCGCGCAAGCAGGACTACGCGGGCGTCTTCATGTATCAGCAAGGCGAGATGATTCAGTCATCGCGCCTGGTGCATGTGCTGGACGGCACCGGCGAGCGCGAGCGCCTTGAGATCCTGGATGGCCAGCCGCGCGAATACCTGCGTCACAACGACGACGTGCAATGCCTGATCCCGGAACGCAAGACCGTGCTGATCGAGCGCCGTCGTGGCGACCGGTTTCCCGGCCTGCTGCTGGGCGATCCGGCCAATCTTTCCGAACACTACAAAATCCGTACCGAGTCCAAGCTGCATCGGGTGGCAGGCCGTGAATGCCGCCTGATCACGATCGAACCGCTGGACAAGCTGCGTTATGGCTACCGCCTGTGCGCTGACGTTGAAACGAATTTGCTGCTGAAGGCGCAAACGCTCAACGCCGCCCGGGGTGTGGTTGAGCAGGTCTCGTTCACGTCGCTGCGCCTGGGTTCCGAAGTGGATCCGCAACAGCTCAGTTCCCGCTGGAGCACGCGCGACTGGAAGGTGCTGGAACCCTCGATGACCCCAGTGGACCTGATGGCCCAGGGGTGGCGCATTCCGGCGCCCAAGGGCTTCAAGGTCATCATGCAGGTGGCGCGATCAATGGGCCGCGGCGCAACGGTCAGCCAGATGGTGCTGTCCGATGGCCTGGCCGCCATCTCGGTGTTTATCGAACCTTATGACAGTGAGCGCGGGCATCATCCTCCGCCGGGCCCCGCGCAGCGTGGCTCTATCACGGTGTATGGCACGCGCATTGCTGATTTCTGGCTGACGGCCGTGGGCGAGGTGCCCGTGGCCACGCTTGAACAGCTGGCGCAAGCGACCGAATACGTGCCGACCGCGGCAACGGCCGCACCGCCGGCCGCCACCCCCAAGTGACGCACGCCACAGCCACAAGCAGCAAGCAGCAACTTCGGAGTAATTTATGAAAGCAATGACGGTGTCGAACGCTTTTTTCCGGCGCTTTGTGGTGGCCGTGGCGGCGGGCGTATTCATGTCCACGGCCTACGTGCCCGTTGCGACGGCGCAGACCCCGACGGTCGCGCTGCCCGACTTCACGGGCATTGTTGAAAAAGCGGACCCCGCGGTCGTGAACATCCGCACGACCGCCACGGTGCCCGTGCGCGGCCCCGGCCCGGGCGGCGGCAGTGATCCGTACGAATTGTTCCGCTGGTTCTTCGGGCCAGACCTGCAGCCGCCGGGCGGGGGGCAATCGCCCATGCCGCGCCAGCGTCCGCAGCCGCCCCAGCCTGAAGAGCGCACCGTGCCGCGTGGCGTGGGCTCCGGCTTTTTCATTTCGACCGACGGCTATATCCTGACCAACAACCACGTGGTGGTTGACGCAACCGACATCTACGTCACGCTGACCGACGGCCGCGAATTCAAGGCCAAGGTGATCGGTACCGACGAACGCACCGACGTGGCGCTCATCAAGATCGAAGCCAAGGACATGATTCCGCTGGTCATTGGCGACCCCAAGAAATTGAAGAAGGGCCAATGGGTGCTGGCGATCGGCTCGCCGTTCGGCCTGGATTCCACCGTGACCTCCGGCATCGTCAGCGCAATCGGCCGCGATACCGGCGAATACCTGCCCTTCATCCAGACCGACGTTGCCGTCAACCCCGGCAACTCGGGTGGGCCGCTGATCAATCTGGACGGCGAAGTGGTGGGCATCAATTCCCAGATCATCTCGCGTAGCGGTGGTTTCATGGGCATCTCGCTGGCCATCCCGATCGACGAAGCGATGCGCGTGGTTGACCAACTGCGCGCCACCGGCAAGGTCACGCGCGGACGCGTCGGCGTGCAGATCGGCGAAGTGGGCAAGGATGTGGCCGAAGCCATCGGCCTGCCCAAGGCCGAAGGCGCACTGGTCAGCAGCGTGGAAGCCGACGGCCCCGCTGAACAAGCGGGCGTGCAGCCGGGCGACGTGATCCTCAAGTTCAACAACGAGCCGATCAAGCGCTGGTCCGATCTGCCCCGTATCGTCGGCGAAACCAAGCCCGGCACGCGCGCTGACATGCAAGTGTGGCGCAAGGGTAAGAACCTGACGCTGTCGGTCAAGGTGGGCGAGATCCCGACCGAGAAGGCGGCCGCTGCCGCGAAGAAGGCTGCGCCGGCGCCTGAAGTAACCAACGCGCTGGGCCTGGGCGTGGTCGATGTGCCGGCCGATGTCCAAAAGAAGCTGCGCATCAAGGGCGGCGTCCAGGTGAAGGTTGCCGAGGGCGCGGCGGCCAAGGCGGGCTTGCAGGAAGGCGACATTGTGTTGGCTCTGAACGACACCGATGTCACCGGCGCCAAGCAGTTCGGTGAACTGGTGGCCAAGCTGGACAAGAGCCGTTCCGCCGGTTTGCTGGTCCGCCGTGGCGAGCAGACTCAGTGGGTCGCGGTGCCCGCATCGAAGTAGGGCGGCTTCGGCCGGTTGGACCGCCTTTTTACCCGGGGGCGGCCCACCGGCAGAAAAATTTGCCCAAGACCGGCTAAAATGGCTGGTTGCCGCAAGAGGGGGGCGCTTGGGCGCCCCCTCGTTTTGCCCGGGTTTCGTCCCGTCAGCGCCCCTCTCGTCAGCCGTGTCCTCGCAGGCGGCGGCGTCTTCCGGCTTATTGCCGAGTGTTCCGTCCCTTATAATTTCAAGCATGCAGCATATTCGCAACTTCTCCATCATTGCCCACATCGATCATGGCAAATCGACCTTGGCCGATCGCTTGATCCAGCGCTGCGGCGGATTGGCGGATCGCGAAATGTCGGCGCAGGTGCTCGATTCCATGGAAATCGAGCGCGAGCGCGGCATCACCATCAAGGCCCAGACCGCCGCCCTGCAATACAAGGCGAACGACGGCAAGGTCTACAACCTGAACCTGATCGACACCCCGGGGCACGTGGACTTCTCGTATGAAGTCAGCCGCTCGTTGTCGGCATGCGAAGGCGCGCTGCTGGTGGTGGATGCGTCCCAGGGCGTGGAAGCGCAGACGGTCGCCAACTGCTACACCGCCATCGAGCTGGGCGTGGAAGTGGTGCCCGTCCTGAACAAGATGGACCTGCCCCAGGCCGACCCCGAAGGCGCGCGCCAGGAAGTGGAAGACGTCATCGGCATCGATGCGTCGGAAGCCGTGCTGGCCAGCGCCAAGACCGGCATGGGCATTGACGAAATCCTGGAAACCATCGTGGCCCGCGTACCGGCGCCCAAGGGTGACCCGGAAGCGCCGCTGCAAGCGCTGATCATCGACTCGTGGTTCGACAACTACGTGGGCGTGGTCATGCTGGTGCGCATCATCAACGGCGTGCTCAAGCCCAAGGACAAGATCCTGCTGATGGCGTCCGGCGCCACCCACCTGTGCGAGCAGACCGGGGTGTTCACGCCCAAGTCGCAGCAGCGCCCGCACTTGTCGGCGGGCGAGGTTGGCTTCATCATCGCCGGCATCAAGCAGCTGGAAGACGCCAAGGTAGGCGATACGGTCACGCTGGCCAACAAGCCCGCGCCGTCCGCGCTGCCCGGTTTCAAGGAAGTGAAGCCCCAGGTGTTCGCCGGCCTGTATCCCGTCGAAAGCTCCGAATACGACCAGCTGCGTGATTCGCTCGACAAGCTCAAGCTGAACGATGCCGCGCTGATGTTCGAACCCGAAGTCTCGCAAGCGCTTGGCTTTGGTTTCCGCTGCGGCTTCCTGGGCCTGCTGCACATGGAAATCGTGCAAGAGCGCCTGGAACGCGAATTCGACATGGACATCATCACTACCGCGCCGTCGGTCGTGTATGAAGTCGAGCAGCGCGATGGCTCCGTGATTACCGTGGAGAGCCCGTCGCGCATGCCTGAAGTGGGCAAGATCCAGGACATTCGCGAACCGATCGTGAAGGTCACGCTGTTCATGCCGCAGGATTATGTCGGCCCGGTGATGACGCTGTGCAATAACAAGCGCGGCTCGCAGGTCAACATGAGCTACCACGGCCGCCAGGTGCACCTGGTATACGAGATTCCGCTGGCCGAAATCGTGCTGGATTTCTTCGACAAGCTCAAGTCGGTGTCGCGTGGCTATGCCTCGATGGACTACGAATTCCTGGAATACCGCTCGGCCGACGTAGTGCGTGTGGACCTGCTAATCAATAACGACCGCGTCGACGCGCTGGCCGTGATCGTCCACCGCAGCAACGCGCGCCATCGCGCTCGCGACGTTGTGACCCGCATGCGCGGCCTGATTCCGCGCCAGATGTTCGACGTGGTGATCCAGGCCGCAATCGGCGCCGAAATCATCGCCCGCGAAAACGTCAAGGCGTTGCGCAAGAACGTGCTGGCCAAGTGCTACGGCGGCGACATCTCGCGCAAGAAGAAGCTGCTTGAAAAGCAGAAGGCCGGCAAGAAGCGCATGAAGCAGGTGGGTAGCGTTGAGATTCCGCAGGAGGCGTTCCTGGCCATCCTGCAAGTGGAAGACAAGTAGAACCAAAAGAAGGCGGTTAGCTGATGAGTTGGAACTTTGCCCTGATCCTGTTTGTTCTGCTGGTCTTGACCGGCATTATCTGGGTGCTTGATCTGGCGGTGCTGCGGCGTGGCCGTGAAGCGCGGGCCCAAGCGGCAATGGCGCAGTACGATGCGGCCCTGATCGGGGACGCGCAAGAAGCCGAACGCCTGCGCCGCGAAGCCGGTGACGTGGCGCGCCGCGTGCCCTGGTGGGTGGAATACGCCGTCAGCTTTTTCCCCGTCATCCTGTTCGTGTTCATGCTGCGTTCGTTCGTGGTCGAGCCGTTTCGGATACCTTCGGGCTCGATGCTGCCGACGCTGCAATCGGGCGACCTGATCCTGGTGAACAAGTTCAGCTATGGCTTGCGCCTGCCGGTGATCGACAAGAAGGTCGTGGATATCGGCAAGCCCCAGCGCGGCGACGTCTTCGTGTTCCGTTATCCCGTGGATCCGGACGTGGACTACATCAAGCGCGTGGTCGGCCTGCCGGGCGACGAGATCGCTTATCTGGACAAAAAACTGTATGTGAACGGCACCCTGGTGCCTCACGTTCGCGACGGCGACTACTTCGAGCCGGATCGTGTGTCGTATATCGCACAATATAAAGAGAAGTTGGGCGACGTTGAGCACAAAATCCTGCTAGATGAGAACAAGCCGCAGGATTATTCGCCCATGTGGCAATTTCCTCACCGCGAAAACTGCCAATACAGCCGCAATGGGGTACGCTGCAAAGTACCCGAAGGCAGTTATTTCGCCATGGGCGATAATCGGGACAACAGCGCGGACAGCCGTTATTGGGGCTTCGTACCTGAGGCCAATATCGTCGGACGCGCGTTCTTCATCTGGATGAATTTCAGCGATCTCAGCCGCATCGGCCGGTTCAACTGATTATGTCGCTAGCCACGCTAGAAAACCGCCTGGATCACCACTTCGGTGATCCAGCCTTGCTTGAACAGGCACTGACGCATCGCAGTCACGGTGCGCGTCACAACGAGCGCTTGGAATTCCTTGGGGATTCCGTGCTGAACTTCGTCGTGGCGGCGATGCTGTTTGAACGCTATTCCAAAATCGACGAAGGCGATCTGTCGCGGCTGCGGGCCAACCTGGTCAAGCAGGCCTCGCTGGCGGACATCGCCCAACGCCTCGAACTGTCGCAGTATCTGCGCCTGGGCGAAGGTGAATTGAAAAGCGGTGGCTTCCGTCGGCCATCGATTCTTGCGGACACGGTCGAGGCGCTGTTTGGCGCCGTCTTCCTGGATGCGGGCTTTGAGGCCGCGCGCCGCGTGATCGTGCGTCAGTACCAACCGGTGCTGGCCTCGGTTGACCCAAAAACGCTGGGCAAGGACGCCAAGACCTTGCTGCAGGAATTCCTGCAAGGCCGCAAGCTGGCGCTGCCGTTGTACACGGTGGTGGCCACGCATGGCGCGGCCCACAGCCAGCAGTTCGAAGTCGAGTGCGCCATCCCGGCGCTCGAGATCAAGGTTACGGCGCCCGGCGCCAGCCGCCGCGCCGCCGAGCAGTCGGCGGCCAAGCTGGCTTTGGAGGCTGCGCTGGCTATCAGCCCCGCCACCAAGGCTGCCCGCAAGTCGGGCAAGGCGCGCAAAACCGCGCAATTGTCGCTGCCCGTGGCAGTGGCTCAAGAGACTAAATGAGCGATACCCCTTTTCGTACCGGCTTTGTTGCCATCGTTGGCCGTCCCAATGTGGGCAAGTCCACGCTGACCAATGCCCTGATCGGTTCCAAGATCTCCATCGTGTCGCGCAAGGCGCAGACCACGCGCCACCGTATCCACGGCGTGCTGACTCGCGAGCACGAGCAATTCGTTTTCGTTGATACCCCGGGATTCCAGACGCGTCATGGCGGCGCCATGAACCGCATGATGAACCGCGTGGTGACGCAGGCTTTGGCCGACGTCGACGTGGTGGTGCACGTGGTGGAAGCCGGTAAATGGTCCGAAGGCGATGCGAAGCTGTTGCCGCTGTTGCCAAACCCCGAGCGCACCATTCTGGTCGTCTCCAAGATCGACCAAATGAAGAACCGCGACGACCTGTTCGCGTTCGTCTCCAAGATCATGGCGCTGCACCCCTTTGGCGCCGTGGTGCCCGTCAGCGCCACCAAGAACCAGCAGCTGGACCAGTTGCTGGAAGAAATCGCCACGCGCCTGCCGGAAGGCGAGGCGATGTTCGAAGAAGACACCCTGACCGACCGCCCCATGCGCTTCATCGCCGCCGAACTGGTACGCGAGAAGATCTTCCGCCTGGTCGGCGACGAACTGCCCTACGGCTGTACCGTTGTCATCGAGCAATGGGAAGAAACCGCCAAGGGCGCCAGCATCAACGCCTGCGTGGTGGTCGAGCGCGACAGCCACAAGCCGATTCTGCTGGGCGCGGGCGGCATGCACATGAAGCGTATCGCCACGGAGGCGCGGCAAGACATCGCCAAGCTGCTGGACAAGCCCGTGCACCTGGAGGTCTACATCAAGGTGCGCAAGGGCTGGTCCGACCGCGAGGGTGCGCTTCGCGATCTGGGTTATGAGTAGACGGGCGCCTCGCGTCCAGGATCGCCCGGGCTTTATGTTGCACGCCACCGCGTGGCGTGAAACCTCCCTTATTGTTCAGACTTTTTCCCGCGATCATGGCTGTGTGGCCATGGTCGCCAAGGGCGCCAAACGCCCTTATTCGGTGCTGCGTCCTGTGTTGTCGGCCTTTCAGCCCTTGCTGCTGTCCTGGACCGGCAATGGCGAAGTCAAGACACTGACGCGCGCCGAGATCGCTGGCATCCGTCCGCTGACGGGCACAGCGCTGATGTCCGCCTGGTACATGAACGAGCTACTGCTGCGCTTGCTGCCTCGCGAAGACGCGCACCCCTTGCTGTTCGACGCCTACGACATGGCGTTGCAGCAGCTGTCCAACGGTACGCGTGCCGCCGGCGCGCTGCGCCGCTTTGAATGGACGCTGTTGCGCGAAACGGGTTATGGCGTGGATGAACAAGCGCCGGATTTCGACGACACCACGATCGAGCCCGCGCTGCGGCGCGATCTGCGCGAGCGCCTGGCCGAGATCCTGGCCGGTCGCCCCTTGTCGACCCGCCGCGTCCTGATGGACCTGCAACGCATCTAGCGCGCGGCGCGGCACATGACCTTCACGCTAAAACAGGTCGAGACCTTTCGCACCGTCTACGAAACGGAAAGCGTGACGGCTGCGGCACGGCGGCTGGATGTGTCGCCCGCGACGGTCAGCGCCACCTTGGCCGCGCTGGAAGCCAGCATTGAACTGCGCCTGTTCGAACGCGTGCGCCAACGCATGCAGCGCACGCCCGAAGCCACTTTGCTCTACGAAGAAATCCGCCGCCTGAACGTCGGCCTGGAAAGCCTGGGCCGCAAGATCCGGGCCATACGCGGGGCCGCCCAACCGCGGCTTCGCATCGGCTGCATCCATGCCTACGGCGGGGCTATCGTCAGCGAGTCGATCTCGCGCTTTCGCACGCGTTATCCCGACACGCCGCTGTATCTGCAAATCCGCGACTCCAATACCTTGCGCGACATGGTGGTGTCGGGCGAGCTGGACCTGGCGGTGGTGGCGGATGAATCCGAACTGGAAGGCCTGCGCGGCCATCGGCTGGCAAGCTTGCGCGCGGTGGCGGTGTTTCCCGCCGGACATGCGCTGGCGCGCCTGGAACAGGTGGACTTTGCTCAGCTGACCGACGTCGATGTGATTGCCTTGAACGCCGAGGACGGGTCGCGCAAGCGCCTGGATGCGCTGTTGCGGCAAGCGGGTCACAGCCTGAAGGTGGCGATTGAAACTCCGTATTCCAGCACCGTCTGCCAGTTGGCCTTGGCCGGGCACGGGGTCGGCATCGCCAACCCCGCGACGGCGGTAGGCATGGAAGCCGCGGGCCTGTGTTATCGCCCGCTGACGGCACCCGTGCATTTTGAATGCCACATGATTCTGCATGGCAGCCGGCCCTTGTCCGAAGCCGGGAAATTCTGGGCCACTTGCCTGCGCGGCGCGCTGGCCCCGCTGGTGGATCGGTTTGGCGTTTGATTTGACGTCGTTGCTGGCCGGGAAATTCAGCTTCGGCGCGTGGCCGAAGCCTTCTGCCCCGTAGCGGCCCGACGTCAGTCCGGCCAGTGGGGGCCGTCAGCCCCGGCGCCCGTCGGATGTCAACATCAACACCACTGACGATTCAGCGTCCAGCACGCCCGAGCGGCGTAGCTGCGACACCGCCGCCAACGCCGCGGCCGATGACAGTTCGGTGCTGATGCCCCGGCGCTCAAGCCGTTGTTGCGCGGCAGCGGCAGCGGCATCGGAAACGTCCACCGGGGTGCCGCCCGAGCGGGCCAAGGCTTCCAGTGATTGCAACGTGCAGGTTCCGCCCGCGATGGAATATTGCTGGGTGGCGCGTTCCCACAGGCCGCGCGCATCGCCCGTTGCGCGCGCGCGCGACAGGCGTGCATAGGGCTCGACAGCGTGCAGGCGAGGCAGGAGCGCGATGCGTCCGCTTTGCAGCAAATGCTGCCAGCCCAGCAAGATGCCCCACAGCAGATCGCCTCGCGCGGTGGGCACGATGATGTCGGTGGGCGTGGCGCAAACGTTCAGGATTTCGGTGGCGATGGGCTTGTAGCCTTCGACGCCATAGGGATGCGTGCCGACGGGGGGATTCAGATAATTGGTGCCCGCGAACGCGCCGTGATTGCGGCACAGGTCCTCAACGTAGGGCCAGCGCGCCAGGCTGTCTTCGAACGCACGAAGACGGGCGCCGAAGCGTTCCATGGCTTCACGCTGCAAGGGCGGGCAGTTTTGGGTAATGGCGATATCCGCCTGCAAGCCGGCGGCGGCGCAGTAGGCCGCAATCGATACCCCGGCGTTGCCGCTGGAAGCCGCAGCCACGCGCGTCGCCCCAGCCAAGAGGGCCCGTGATATCAACTGGGCCGCCATGCGGTCCTTGTGGCTGCCTGTGGGGTTGGCGCTTTCGCACTTGAGCCATAGCTTGCCGATGCCTTCGGCGTCGGCAAGGTCGGGCGCCTCCAGGCAAGGCGTATCACCTTCGCCCAAGGTCACCGCTTGAAGAACGGGCAGTGGCATGACGTTGCCGCTCTCCGTGGCGTCGTAGCGGCATTCCAGCGTGGCGGGGTGGCCGGCGGCAAGGCAGCTGGGGCAGCCTTCGGCGTAGTCGCCGGGCGCCCACAGGGTGGCGCAGCGGATGCAGCGCAGGTCGGTCAATCTGGGGTTCATCTGCATAGTCAGTATTTTGACGCTAGGGAGTCCAGGGGTAGGGCGGGGGCCACTTGCAGCAGGCAGTCGCCGTCGTCGCTGCGCGCGATGGCGCGCAGGCAAACGACCGTGCCGGCTTGCGGCGCGTAGAGCGGCCGCGCGGGGATATCCGGGCGCGCGGGTTCGATCAGGCGGCCGATCGGCTGATCCGCCGTCACCGCCTGCCCAAGCTCGACGCCGGGCACGAACACGCCGGGTTCGCCGGCGCGCAGCGTGGCGGCCGGCGCGTCCGGGTCATAGAGGCGGACGTCCCGATTCGCCGGAACAGGGGGGGCGGGCAATAGCCCCAGTTCGGCAAGGCAGCCCAGCAAGCCGTTGCGGCAGCCGTCGACCAGCGCGCCGCGAGTCTGCCTGCCCCCGCCGATTTCGGCGCTTAGACGCAGCACGCCGTGGCGGCTGGCGGCGGCGGGCATCGAACCTGCCTCGTTGCCGCGAAAGAACACACAGTCGGGAAAGCCGAACGCGCGGGCCAGGGCTGGCAGGCGTTCGTCATAGGCGTCGTTGCCGTAACGCGTGATCACCGATGAAGGCAGGTAGCAGAGCGAGGCGCCGCCGCTGTGCACGTCGACCATGGCCTGGATGCGGGGCAGCAGCCGTGCTTCCAGGGCCGCCGCCACGCTTTCCGTATAGCCGCGCGCCGGCGCGCCCAGGAACGCGCGATTCAGGTTGCCGCCGTCGCTGGGCGACAGACGCGTGCCGGCCAGAGAGGCTTCGGCATTGACGGCCGGCAGCAGGTATACCGTGCCATGTTGCAGCATGCCGGGAAGTTGCTGCCACAGGTCGAGGATGGCGGCCTGGCCTTCCCATTCATCGCCATGCACGCCGGCAATCAAGGCCACGGCCGGGCCTGGTCCGGCCTCGATGCGCAGTACCGGCACGGTGACTCGGCGATAAGCCGAGTCATTGGTCGCGGCGGCAACAGAGAAGTCTTCCCGGCTTACGCGAACCATGCTTCGGCTCCGGCGGCTCTGGTGGCTCTGGTGGCGGGGCGCGCGCCGGTCAATCCAGCGTGGCGGCCTTGATGATGCTTTCCCATTTGGGCAGCTCCTTGCGAATTTGGGTTTGGACGTCCTGCGGCGTGCCGCCCAGCGGCTCTTGCGACCGGCTACGCAGTTCCTTGGCGACGTTGTCCGATTGCAGTGCCTTGTTCATCGCGTCATTCAATCGACTGATGACGGCGGGGGGCGTGCCGGCGGGTGCGATCAGCGCGCTCCAGGCGGACTGCTCGTAGGCCGGATACCCTTGTTCGGCCACCGTCGGCACATCCGGGTTGGATGCCGCGCGGGACTTGGTGGTGACGGCCAATGCGCGCAGTCGGCCGTCCTTCAGGTTGCCGATCAAGGGCGGCAGGTTTTCCATCATGGCGTCCACGTGGCCGCCCAACAGATCCGACAACTGCGCGGCCGTGGCCTTGTAAGGGATCTGGCGCACGGCGGCGCCTGTCTGGGCGATGAACAGCTTGACGCCGACTTCACTGGTGGTGCCGGGGTCGGCCGACGTCATGGTCAAGCGATCCGGCTGGGCGCGGCTGGCCTCGATAAAGCTCTTTAAGTCGCGATAGGGCGATGCGGCGTTCACCACGATCACGTTGGGCGTTTCGGCCACCAAGCCGATCGGCGTTACGTCGCGGTCCAGGTTGTAGAGCTGTTGCTTGAACAGGAAGCGATGCAACACCAGCGTGCCGACGTGCGCGTAGCCGATGGTGTAGCCGTCGGCTGGGGCGCGAACCACGGCCTGCGTGCCGATGCGGCCACCCGCGCCGACGCGGTTTTCCACCACGACGGGCTGGCCCAGCTGTCGGCTCATTTCTTGTCCGATCAAGCGTGCGGTGATGTCGGCGTTGCCACCGGCGGCGGCTGGCACGATCAGGGTGATCGCGCGTTCCGGATAGTCGGCTTGCGCGGTGGTCGCGGCAAGGCAAAGCAGCAGGGCGGCAAGGCAGGCGGTGCGTTTCATGACGATTCCCCAGGCGTTGAGAGCTGCGCCATTGTGCGCGGCAGGCCCTAAGAATCCGTTTGCTTCAATAACATGGGTGTTCAAGAAAACCTAAGGGATTTGACACTTGTCCTTGTCCTTGTCTTGGTCCTGCCAAGGCCTGGCATCCGCCCGCTTGCCCAGCCCATAGCCGACGGCGGCCGCGCCCAGCGCCACCGCGGCGCCCAGCAGGGCGATCAGCGCCGCGCCATGGCCCAGCATGTCGACGCCGGCCTTGACCCATCCGCTGGCCGCATCGCCGCCCCGGTAGACGACCGTATCGATGACGTTCTTGGTTTTGTATTTGTCTTCGGCAGGCACCGCCGTGAACAGCATTTCGCGGCCCGGCCGGATCAACGCATATTCGCCGGCACGGCGCAGGATCATCGCGGCGGCCAGGACGCCAAAGACCGGAAACGCGGCAAGGAACAGGAACGACAGCCCCACCGCCAGCGGCACCGCCGTCAACAGAAAGCGCACCCCCAGCCGGGCGGCCACGCGACCCGTGATGAACAGCTGCGACAGCAGCGCCAGCGTCTGCACGGTGACATCCAGCGCGCTGAACACGCGGATGCGCTGGGCCGTGTCGGGAAAGGTATCGGCCACCAGGCGCGCCTGCTCCATGTACAGAAAGGTGTTCAGCGTGGCCAGCAACACAACCAGCAGCGAAATGCCAAGCAGATAGCGCGACTGGAAAATGCGCAGGATGCCGGCCAGCAGCGCGCCTTCGATGGGACGCTGCATGTCTTGCCGCCCGGTCTCGGGGCGTGTGGCGGCCCGCCAGCGCAACAACCATTGTTTGAGCGGCAGCGTGGCGGTCAGCAGCAGCGCGGACAACAGCAGCAAGCCGGCCGGGCCCAGCGCGCCGGCCAGCAGGGCGCCCAGCAACGGGCCGCACAACCCGCCCGCGCTGGCCCCGGCGGCAATCAGCGCAAAGAGGCGTTTGGCGGAGTCCATCCGGAACACGTCCGCCATCAAGCTCCAGGCGATCGACACCACGAACAGGTTGAAGACCGACAGCCACACATAGAATGCACGCGCCGCCCAGACGCTGCCCGGTTGCAGGTACAACAGGGCCGCGAAGCCCGCCATGGTCAGCGCAAAAATGCTGTACACCCAGGTCAGCAAGGTGGCGCGCGGGACGCGGGCGGACAGGGCGCCAAACATCGGCACGACCGCCAGCGTGGCGACAAAGGTGGCGGTGAACAGCCATTGCAGCTGGTTGACGCCCGCCTGGATCCCCATGGTTTCGCGGATGGGGCGCAGCATGAAATAGCCGCAGAACAAAAAGAAAAAGAACGCGAAGCCGCAGGCGGCCGGGGCGATGTCGGCGTCATGGATGCCCAGCGTTCGTGCAATGCGCGCGCGCGCGGGCTCAAGCCAGGCCCAGGCCATGGCCTTATGCCAGCAGGGCCGCGATGCGGTCGCGCAGCGCGGCGTCGGGCTGCCGCCCGAACCCGGCCAGCGCGTTATCCGCCATGTTGGCGGGCTTGGACGTGGCGGGGATGACGGCGGTGACGGCCGGATGCCCGATGATGAATTTCAGAAAGATCTGTGCCCAGGAGGTGCAGCCGATTTCCGCGGCCAAAGCGGGCAGGGGGCGCCCCTTGACCTGCCGAAAGAGCGCGCCGTCCTGGAACGGGCGGTTGATCAGCACCGCCACGCCGTTGGCCTGGCAGGCCGGCAACAGGCGCTTTTCGGCGCTGCGAGCGCCCACGGACAGGTTCACCTGAAGAAAGTCGGGCTTTTCGCGTTCGACCAGTTCGGTCAGCTCGTCATGGGCATAGTCCGTGTAGTGCGTGATGCCGATGTAGCGCGTGACGCCTTGCTGCTTCAGTTCGCGCAGCAGGGCCAGTTGGTTGCGGGTGTCGATCAGGTTGTGCACCTGGATCAGGTCCAGCTTGTCACGCCCCAAGCGCCGTTGGGACTCGCGGATCTGGCCCATCGCGGCCTCCCGCCCTTGCGCGCCGATCTTCGTGGCCAGAAAGTACGGGGGCGCCGTGGCGGCCTGGCGGGCCAGCAGTGCGCCCACCACGGCCTCGGCCTGGCCGTAGCTGGGGGCGGTGTCGATCAGCGTGCCGCCTTCTTTGGTGAACACCTCCAGCACCTGCGCCAGCGGTGCCATGGCGGCGGCGTCATCGGGCGACGCGTTGAAGGTGTCCGCCGTGCCCAGGCCGATCACCGGAATCTGCTCTTTGGAGGACGGAATGGCGCGGGTCCACATGGCTTGCTTCATGCTGAGTGCGTGCACGGCGCCCGCTGGCCCCAGCAGGGCGGCGCAAGCGGCGGTCTGGAGGAAGCGGCGGCGGTCTTGCATCGGTAGCGCTCCAAAAGAAAAAGGCCTACACGTGAATGTAGGCCTTTGGACCGAACTGGCGGTGCGCGATTACTCGCGGTTGCCGCCGAAGATGCCCAGCAGCATCAGCAGGTTCGAGAAGACGTTGTAGACGTCCAGGTAGATGGCCAGGGTGGCCGACACGTAGTTGGTTTCACCACCATTGACCACGCGTTGCAGGTCAACCAGCATGAAGGCCGAGAACACCAGGATGGCCATGACCGAGATGGTCAGCATCAGCGCGGGCAGTTGCAGGAAGATGTTGGCCAGCGCCGCGATCAGGATCACGACCGCGCCGATGAACAGGAACTTCTGCATGCCGGACAAATCGCGCTTGATGGTGGTGGCCAGCGTGGCCATCGTGCCGAACACGATTGCCGTGCCGCCGAACGCCGTCATGACCAGCTGCGAGCCGTTGCTGAACCCCATGACGAAGCCCAACAGGCGCGACAGCATGATGCCCATGAAGAACGTGAAGGCCAGCAGCAGCACCACGCCCATCGAGTTGTTCTTGTTTTTCTCGATGGCGAACATCATGCCGAACGCGCCCACCAGGAAGACGATGGCGGACAGGCCCGGGCTGGCGCCCATGACGCGGTTGATGCCGGTGTACATGCCGACCGCCGCGCCCAGCACCGTGGGGATCAGCGATAGGGCCAAGAGCCAATAAGTATTGCGCAGGACCTGGTTGCGAGCGACCTCGCCCGGCGCGCCAGCGACTGCGCCGGAACGATTAAAAGGGGACGGACGATATTCGTTCATGGAGAACTCCTGTATGCGCCAAAAAAGATAGCTTGAAAGCTTAGATGGGAAGGATACCTTACAGTTCCCTGAAGAATCCAGTTTTTGGAAGATTTACACCTGCGGCAAAGTGCCGGTTTCAGCCGGGTCGGACTTCATTCAGTACCCGGGAAACGATACCCGGTAATTCAGCGTCCATGCGCGTCTGGATCTGCTCGATGGCGTCGGCCAGCGCGCGGCGCATGAGCTGTTCGACTTCGGCTTGCAGGCGGGCCGTCACGACCGACGGGTCAGGCAGCGCGGCGGCGGAAGCTTGCGTGGCGGCCGAATGAACGGCGGGCGCTTCATCCACGTTCCAGTCCTGCCCGTTGTCGTCGGCGATGTCCGTCAGCAAGGGGAAGGCGTCGTCGGGGTCGGCAGCGCCGGCGTCGTCGGCCAGCTCGGTCAGCACCGGGGCGTCGGGCTCATCGGCAGGGGCCGGCGGCGCGTACAGCGTCGGTTCGGCCCGTTGAGTCAGGGTGGGAATGCCAGGGTCGTTGGGGCGAGAGGGCATGGGGGCTCCCGAATATCAGATTGCCGCAGTGGGCGCAGGGCCCACCGGACGGATTGGGCGGGTCAACCGCCGGCCTGTTGGCGGCTGAGATCGTGGCTTTGCGGCGTATGGCCTGCATTCTGGTACGTGCGCCAGCGCTGGCGGGCGGCCTGCTTGTCGTCAGGGTCGTCCGACACGATTTCAAGCACGCGTTCGAAGGTGTCGAAACCCGGCGGGCTGTCGTTGTCCAGATTCAGCAGCCACAGCGCGGGCGCGTCGGCACCCGCGCTGGGTTGGGCCGCCTGGGCGGCCTGCTGCGGATCGCCCGCGGTCAGCACAACCGGCGTTTCAGGCGCCAGGGGGTCGTTGGCCAGCACGTGCGGGATGAAGGCGGTGTCGTCGAACGCCCACAGCATGCGGTCGAAAGCGGCCAGCCGCGAGCCGTCTTTACAGTACACCACCAGCCGCTGGCCCGCCAAAAATTGCTTGCGCACGACCTGGCAGGCCATGCGCAAGCGGTCGGGCGCGCCGAAGGCGAAATCGATCCGCGTCATGCCCGTTTCCGTTGCGAAGGTTTCAAACCTGATCCAGCAGGTATTGCATCAGCAGCGGCACGGGGCGGCCCGTAGCGCCCTTGTCCTTGCCGCCGCGCCAGGCGGTGCCGGCGATGTCCAAGTGCGCCCACGGGTAAGCCTTGGCAAAGCGCGACAGGAAGCAGGCGGCGGTGACCGCGCCGGCCGGGGGGCCGCCGATGTTGGCCAGGTCGGCAAAGTTGGACTTCAGCTGATCTTGGTAGGCGTCGTCCATCGGCATGCGCCATGCCGTGTCCAGCGACTTGCGGCCGGCAGCCGCCAGGGCGTCGGCCAGGGCGTCGTCCTTGGAGAACAGGCCGCTGTTGACGTTGCCCAGGGCAACGACGCAGGCACCGGTCAGCGTGGCGATGTCGATGACGGCTGCCGGCTTGAAGCGTTCGGCGTAGGTCAGGGCGTCGCACAGGACCAGGCGGCCTTCGGCGTCGGTGTTCAGGATTTCGATGGTCAGGCCGGCCATGCTGGTGACGACGTCGCCCGGCTTGTTGGCGGTGCCGCTCGGCAGGTTTTCGCAGGCGGGGATCAGGCCGACGACGTCAAGCGGCAGTTCCAGCTCTGCCAGGGCGCGGAACGAGCCCAACACGCTGGCTGCGCCGCACATGTCGTACTTCATTTCGTCCATGGTGGCGGCGGGCTTGAGCGAGATGCCGCCGGCGTCGAACGTGATGCCCTTGCCGACCAGCACGATCGGGCCTTGCGCATTCTTGGCGCCTTTCTTGACGGCCTTGGCGCCGGCGTGGCGCAGCACGATGAAGCGCAACGCTTCGGCCGAGCCGCGAGCCACCGACAGGAACGAACCCATGCCCAGCGCTTCGACCTGCTTGCGGTCCAGCACTTCGACTTTCAGCGACTTGAATTCGCGCGCCAGGCGCTTGGCCGTGTCGCCCAGGTAGGTGGGCGTGCAGATGTTGCCGGGCAGGTTGCCCAGGGTGCGGGTCAGCTCCATGCCGTTGGCGATGGCCGCGCCTTCGCGCAGGCCCTTCTGGGCCTGGGCGGCGTCGGCGCGCTCGACGATCTGCACGATCTTCTTGAGTTTGGGGCGGGCGTCGCGATCGGGCTTGCCGAAGCTGGCGTCGTAATGATAGGTGGCGCCGCCGGCCGCGATGGCGGCGCTGCGGGCGCGGGCAATGATGGCGACGTCGGCAATGGGGTTGGCGGCCAGCGTGGACACGCCTTCCGTCAGTTGCGCAGCCACGCAGACCGAGGCGAATGCCTGTTCAGCCGACGCGTGGGCGCGGGCCGAATACTCTTCCTGCTTGCCCAGGCCCACCAGCACCACGCGCTGCGCGGTCACGCCGGGCAGGGTGCGCAGCGTCAGCGTGGAGCCGGCGCGGCCGCGGAACTCGGTCTTGACCACGGCGCGCACGGCGCCGTTGGAAGCGCGGTCGATGATGTCGGCGGCGGGGCTCAACACGCCGTCCGCGTACACCCCGACAGCCAGGGCGGCGGTTTTAACCTGGTGCAGGGAAGCAGTGGTCTGTGTGCTAAATTCCATGAGGGTTTCCCGTGTACGTCTGTGTATGATGCGGTCGATTATCCCGCATATTCTCCCATGTCTCTATTTAAACGCTCTGTCGTCAGCGAGATCACCAGTCACGCTGGCGTTGTCTTTTCCACGTTGCTCATCGTGTGGCTCAGCGTGCTTCTTGTGCGCCTGCTGGGTGAAGCAGCGGGCGGCAACATCGGAGCCGACGTCGTCCTGGTGCTGGCCGCGCTGTCCACGATCACCGCCTTGCCGACCATCCTGGCCGTGTCGATCTTCATTGCCGTGCTGACGACCGTCACGCGCAATTACCGCGAATCCGAAATGGTGGTGTGGTTTGCCAGCGGCTTGTCATTGGCCGACTGGTTAAAGCCCGTTCTGCGCGTTGCGGTGCCTGTTGCGCTGGCCGTGGCGGGCTTGACGCTGGTGGCGGCGCCGTGGGCGTATCGGCAAATCGGCGAATACCATGAACGCTTCGAGCAGCGCTCGGATCTGTCCAAGGTCACGGCGGGGCAGTTCGCTGAATCGTCGGGCGGCAATCGCGTGTTTTTCTCTGAAGACCCGGTTACGCCGACGGATGAATTGGGCAACGTGTTCGCGCGTGAAACCGGCCCTGAGTGGCTGAGCGTCTTGACGGCCAGCAGCGCGCACAGCGAAACGCTGCCCAATGGCGACCGCTTCCTGGTGCTGGGCGAAGGCCATCGCTACGACCTGAAGCCGGGCACGCCCGAAATCCGCCTGGTGCATTTCAACAAATATGGTCTGCGCCTGGAAAGCAAGGCGGGTGACGACCCGATCGGCGAAGCGCGTGCCGCGGCCGAGCGCTCGTCGAAAGCCCGTGCCACCATGCAACTGGTGGCGGACAACACGGACAGCAGCTGGTCGCAGGTGATGTGGCGCATTTCGTTGCCCTTGGCCGCGCTGAACCTGGCGCTGCTGGCGATTCCGCTCGGGGCGGTGAACCCGCGCCTGGGCCGTTCGGGCGATCTGTTGATCGCAGGCCTGGTCGGCTTGCTCTATATGAACCTGATCAACCTGTCGCGCGCCTGGATTTCCAACGGCAAGCTCAGTTTCGGCGTGGGGGTGTGGGCGATTCACGGCGCGGTGGCGATGCTGACCGTGTTCCTGCTGATGCGCCGCCTGCGGGTCAAAGCACCCAAGGACGCCAAGCCGGCCTGAGTGCCGATAACGCTGCAACGAAGCGGGGGCCTATCTGGCCCCCGCTTCGCGTCAGGGCAGGTACTTCATCGTGCCGCGCTTGCCCGCCAGCAGGTCGGCGTTTTTCAGCACCGATTTGCGGATGAATTCCCACAGCACCGTCACGCGCTTGAGCTTGCGCAGGTCTTCGTGGCAATACATCCAGAACGATCGCGTGATTTCGATTTCGGTCTGAAGCACCGGCTTCAGGCGCGGGTCCTGGGCGGCGATAAAGCAGGGCAGCACCGCCAGCGACTGGCCCTGTAGCGCGGCGTGGTACTGCGCGACCACGCTGGTGCTGCGCAGCACCACATTGCTGGCGGGCAGCACATCTTCCAGGTAACGCAGGCGTTCACTGAACAGCAGTTCGTCCACATAGCCGATGAAGGTGTGATGCGCCAGGTCGGCGCGCGTCTCGATGGGGGCGTGGCGGGCCAGATAACCCGGCGTGCCGTATAGGCGCAGCGTGTAGTCGCACAGCTTGCTGCACACGTAGGGGCCGCGCTGCGGCCGTTCAATGGTGATGGCCAGATCCGCTTCGCGCTTGGACAGGCTGACAAAGCGCGGCACGGGCAAAATGTCCAAGGTGATGTGGGGATAGCGCCGCTGGAAGTCCGCCGCCAGCGGCGTCAGCACATAACTGCCAAAGCCCTCGGTGGCGCCGATACGCAAATGGCCGGACAGGGCCTGGCCGATGCCCGACAAGTTCTCGCGCGCGGTGTGCACCGTGCTTTCCATCTGCTCGGCGTGAACGAAAAGGCGCTGGCCATCGTCCGTCAGCACAAACCCCGCACTGCGCGACTTTTCGAACAGCAGGGTATCCAGCTCGGTTTCCAGCGCGCGGATGCGGCGCGACACGGTGGTGTGCTCGACCCCGAGTTTGCGCGCGGCCGCGCTGACCCGCTGCGTGCGGGCCACCTCCAGGAAGTACCGCAGGCTGTCCCAATCCAACACGATTTCGATCTCCGGATCCGCGCGCCCACGGGCTTGGGGCGGCCTTTTTGCGCTGTGCATTAATGCACAAGGAATGTGCATTTCTGGTGTTGCTTGTTGATTTTCACACATCTACACTGGGCCGGCAGGCCTCGGGGCATTGCCCTGGGAGTCGCAGGCCGCAAAGACGGCATCACGCTATCAATCAGCGCATAACACTCAGGAGACAAATCCATGAAATTGCACGCACGCGGGCTGGCCGCAGGCTTGTGTCTGGGCGCAATATTGGTAAGCCAGGCGCAAGCGGCCGACAAGCCGCCAGTGAAAATCGGCATCCTGACGGACATGTCCGGCACGTATGCCGGGATGGGCGGGCCCGGTTCGGTGGCGGCGGCGCAGTTGGCCATCGATGACTGCCTGGCCGCGGAATGCAAGGGCATGAAGATCGAACTGGTGTCGGCCGACAACCAGAACAAGGCGGACGTGGGCGCCGCGAAAGCGCGCGAATGGTTCGACCGCGATGGCGTCACGGCCATTGCCGACCTGACTAATTCTGCGGTGGCGCTGGCCGTGCAAGGCATCGCGCGCGAAAAGAACAAGGTGGTGATGTTCTCGGGTCCGGCCACGACGGCGCTGACCAACAAGGAATGCTCGCCCGTCGGCTTTCACTGGATGTTCGACACGTATTCGCAATCGGCCGGTGGCGCCAAGGCCACGGTGCGGGCGGGCGGCAAGTCCTGGTACTTCATCACGGTGGACTACGCGTTTGGCCATTCGCTGGAAGCCGACACGGTCAAGGCTGTGAAGGCGCTGGGCGGCACGGTGGCCGGCAGTGTGCGGCATCCCTTGAACGCGCCGGATTTTGCCTCGTACCTGTTGCAGGCGCAAAGCTCGAAGGCGCAGGTGGTGGCATTGGCCAACGGCGGGCAGGACACCGTCAACGCCGTCAAGCAGGCGCGCGAATTCGGCATCGTGTCGGGCGGGCAGCGCCTGGTGTCGCTGCTGATTTTCTTGTCGGATCTGCGGGCGTTGGGCCTGGAAAGCGCGCAAGGTTTGTCCTATGTGGACGGTTTTTATTGGGACTATGACGACGCGTCGCGGCAGTGGTCCACGCGTTTTGAAAAGGCCTTCCGGGGCTTGAAGCCGACGATGACGCAAGCGGGCGTGTATTCCAGCGTGCTGCATTACCTGCGCGCCACGGCGGCGGCCGGCAGCACCGATGGCAAGGTCGTGGCCGACAAGATGCGCGAACTGCCGATCAAGGATCCGATCATGCGCAACGCATCGATCCGGCCCGACGGACGCGTGATCCACGACATGTACCTGTACGAAGTGAAGAAGCCCGCGGATTCCAAGGGCGGCTGGGACTATTCCAAGCTGGTGGCCACCATTCCAGCGGCCGAAGCCTTCCAGCCACTGGCCGACTCGACGTGCCCGCTGGTGACGAAATAACCCGGCGCGCCTGCCCGGCCCTTGCCTGGCAGGCGCGTTGCAAGATCCATGAACGCGGATTCATCCGCATCGACTACGCAGTGTGAGGAGCATCAAATGAGTGAAGTCCCCCGCGTTCCGCTATTGATCGGCGGCAAGCTCGTGCAGTCCAAATCCACCGAATGGCGTGACGTGATCAACCCCGCCACCCAGGAAGTCGTTGCCAAGGTGCCCTTCGCCACGCGCGAAGAGCTGGACCTGGCCGTCTCCAATGCCAAGGAAGCCTTCAAGACCTGGCGCAACAGCGGCCAGGGCGCGCGCATGCGCGTCATGCTGAAATTCCAGGAACTGCTGCGCGCCAACACCGGCAAGCTGGCCGAGATGATCACGCGTGAACACGGCAAGACGCTGCCCGACGCAGAAGGCGAGATCGGGCGCGGCCTGGAAGTGGTCGAGCACGCGTGTTCGATCGCCAACCTGCAATTGGGCGAGTACGCCGAAAATGCCGCGTCGGGTATCGACGTCTACACGCTGATCCAGCCGCTGGGCGTGTGCGCGGGTATCACCGCGTTCAACTTCCCCGTGATGCTGCCGTGCTTTATGTTCCCCATCGCGGTGGCGTGCGGCAACAGCTTCGTGCTGAAACCGTCTGAACAGGACCCGACGTCCTCGTTGTTCCTGGCGCAGCTGGCCCTGGAAGCCGGCCTGCCCCCGGGCGTGCTGAACGTGGTGCACGGCGGCCCGGATACGGCCAACGGCCTGTGCGAACACCCGGACATCAAGGCGGTGTCGTTCATCGGGTCGACCCGCGTGGGCACCGAGATCTACAACCGCGCATCGGCCGCCGGCAAGCGCTGCCAGTCGATGATGGGCGCCAAGAACCATTGCGTGATCCTGCCGGATGCCGACCCCGAAGTGGCGCTGAACCAGCTGGTGGGCGCGGCCTTTGGCGCGGCGGGCCAGCGTTGCATGGCCTCGTCGGTGGCCGTGCTGGTGGGCGACGCGCGCAATTGGCTGCCGGACTTTGTCGAGCGCTCGAAAAAGCTCAAGGTCAATTCGGGCACCGACCGCGAAGCCGATCTGGGCCCGCTGGTGTCGCCCAATGCCAAGAAGCGCGTGGAAAGCCTGATTCAAAAGGGCGTGGACGAAGGCGCCAAGCTGCTGCTGGACGGCCGCAACCTGAAGGTGAAGGGCTTCGAAGAAGGCAATTTCGTGGGCCCCACGATTTTTGACGGCGTTTCGGAGAACATGACCATCTACACCGAAGAAATTTTCGGGCCGGTCCTGTGCTGCGTCGGCGTGGAAACGCTGGAAGACGCGGTGGCCTTCATCAACCGCAACCCCAACGGCAACGGTGTGGCGCTGTTCACTCAGGATGGGGGCGCGGCGCGCTACTTCCAGAACAATATCGACGTGGGCCAGGTGGGCATCAACGTGCCGATCCCCGTGCCGGTGGCGTGGTTCAGCTTCACCGGATCGCGCGGTTCCAAGCTGGGCGACCTGGGCCCCAACGGCAAGCAGGCGGTGCAGTTCTGGACGCAGACCAAGACGGTCACGGCGCGCTGGTCCGCCCATGCCAAGACGGTGAACACCACCATTTCGATGCGTTGAAAGGGGGGACGCCTTGCTCCTAAGCTTATACGAATAAGTTATATGATGAGGCGTCCTTATTACTTATAATTGGCCGATCTATTAAGGGCCAATGTATGAACCTCCAGCAATTTCGTTTTGTGCGTGAAACCATCCGGCGCGACTTCAACCTGACCGAGGCCGCCCGGATGCTCTATACCTCGCAGCCTGGAGTCTCCAAGGCCATCATCGAATTCGAAGACGAGCTGGGCATCAAGATCTTCGAACGGCATGGCAAGCGCATCAAGGGCCTGACCAAGCCGGGCCTGGCGGTGTCGCAGGTTATCGACCGCATCATGCGCGAAGTCGACAATCTGAAAAAAGTCAGCGACGAGTTCGCGCGCCGTGACGAAGGCGGGCTGGTCATTGCCTGCACCCACACGCAGGCGCGTTATCTGCTGCCGCGCGTAATTCCCGCGTTCCGCAAGCAGTTTCCCAAAGTGCACTTGTCCCTGGCAGAGGGCAGCCCGGCGCAGTTGGCCGAAATGGTCTTGCACGAACAAGCCGACCTGGCGCTGGCCACCGAGTCCCTGGCGTTGACGCCGGGCTTGGCCACGCTGCCTGTTTATGCCTGGGAGCACACCGTTGTCGTGCGGCCGGATCACCCCTTGGCCGAGCTGACATCCAGCGCCGCCAAACGCCTGTCGCTGGCGCAGCTGGCCGAACACCCCATCGTCACGTATGACCGCGCGTTTACCGGCCGCAGCACGATAGACGAAGTGTTTGCCAACCAGGGCATCCACCCCGACATCGTGCTGGAAGCCATCGATGCCGACGTGATCAAGACCTATGTGGACGTGGGCTTGGGCATCGGCATCATTGCCGGCGTGGCGTACGACCCCCGGCGCGATTCCAACTTGGTCGGGCTGCCGGTGGGCCATTTGTTCGGCACGCACACGACGCGGGTGGGGGTGAAGTCCGGCGTGTTCCTGCGCGACTACGTCTACACGTTCCTGGAAATGCTGGCGCCGTCGCTGACGCGCGCGGTCGTGACCGAAGCAGTGCAGGGCGCGCCTAAATAGACCTTAGTTCGCACCAACAAAAAAGCGCGGCGTCTTCTGGACGGCGCGCTTTTTTTTGCGCGCAACATCCGCCAAGCGCGGGCCCCGAGCGGCCGGAGAGCCGCGAGTTCCCTGAGCTTGAACAAATCTGGCTATCCCTTCCAGCTAGTTCATATAAATAATTAAATAAGAACCGATCTCATTTGAATTGACTAAAAAATAGGAATCATTATCATTACATCCAGGCTCAACGACCAGTGAGGTTCATCATGACGGCAGGACTCAGTGCAGTAGTGGTTGGCGCGGATCGTCTGGGAAATATCCCGGATCTGCTTAAAGGACACAACATCTCGATCACGCATCACATCAGCGGCCGAGACCCCTCGCACCAGAAGAAAACGCTACAACTGCCGTCGGGCACGCAACTGGTTATTTTGCTGACCGACTTCCTGGGTCACAACGTCATGAAGACGTTCCGCAACGCCGCGCAGCGCGGTGGCATCCGGGTCGTGGCTTGTCGCCGTTCGGTATGCAGCATGCAGCAGGCCCTGCAACAATGCGGCCTGTGCCCGCGAGCGGGTACGGTGCACTGAACCACCGCAATGCCATTCATCGCTGGACCAAAAAATACTGGGGAGGCCGACACGGCCTGCGGCCTTCATGCCGCGAAAGAGCAATGAACACCAAGCACTGAAGCACGCATAATGAAAAACGCCGCCAGACAGAAGTCTGGCGGCGTTTTCTTTTTGGGGGATGGCGCCTGGGTGGCGTTTTGTGTGACGATGCCCGAGGCGGAAAATCAGGGATTAATCTTGCGCTCAGTTCGCGGCGCGGGCAGAGGCCATCAGGCTGTTGTCCAGGCGGCGGGCGCCGTTGTAGCGCTTGGTCCAGTAGGCCATGGTCATGCTTTCCACACGCACCACGCCACCGGCGCTGGGCGAGTGCACGAAGCGGTCATCGCCCAGGTAGATGCCCACGTGCGAGTAACGGCGGCCCATCGTGTTGAAGAAGACCAGATCGCCGGCTTTCAGTTCGTTTTTGTCGACCGAGACGCCTTGCTGGGCGATTTCTGCGGCGTTGCGGGGCAGCTTCAGGCCCAGCGAACGTTCTGCCGAATAGGCAACCAGGCCGCTGCAATCAAAACCGGTGTCGGGGGAACTGCCGCCGAAGCGGTAGCGGATGCCCAGGTAGTTAAGGGCTTCGCTGACCATGGCGTTGTCGCCGTTGACACCTGAATGGATGCCTTTGCCGGCTTGCTGGCGGTCGCGCTTGAACTTTTGCGTTACCAAGAGGCCGATGGGGTCATCGGCGGTGGCAACCCATTCCATTTCGTACGGATCAATCTCGGACGTATGGGCGGTTGACTTTTGCCCGGTACCTGCACAACCTGCCAGGGTCGCTACACAAGCCATCAACGCGAGCGTACGCAGACCGCGCTTTGCCTGGCCAGTGGATGAATTTAATCGCGCGATTATGGAGTGTCGATGCATTCGCCTGGGGATGACCTGCTTTTTGACAGCAAAAGCCACGGGATTAGCCGTGGATCGGGCCGAAATGTCAGCAGAATCAACAATTATCTACAACTTCGCGGGGATTCTACCAAACTTTCATTACCAATCATTGCCGAATCGGTAATGGTTCCATGCCGCGTGGACATTTGGCAGAACTTTTTGACTTGTGGCAAGCCTCGTGCAAGGTTTGCCTACCAGAATGACCGAATGATTCGCTAAGAAATCAATCAGCCTTAAGGCGTACGAACAATACCAGGAGACACAAATGCAAAAAACCCGGGATTTCCATTACAGATCATTGCATGACCGCGATGCGTTCTGGCGCGAGGAGGCCGGGCGTGTGCATTGGGATACGCCCTTTGAGTCTGTACTGGATTTTTCGCGCCCGCCATTCGCCAAGTGGTTCGTGGGCGGCACGACCAATCTTTGCTACAACGCCGTCGACCGGTGGCTGCCCACGCAGGGCGACAAGCCCGCGCTGATCTGGGTGTCCACCGAGGTCGACCAAGAACGTGTCTATACCCGGCAGGAGGTCTACGAAGAGGTCAACGCGGCCGCCGCCATGCTCGTGGAGCTGGGTGTTGCGCGCGGCGACCGCGTGTTGCTGTACATGCCCATGGTGCCCGAGGCGGTGTTCACCATGCTGGCCTGCGCGCGGATCGGCGCGGTGCATTCGGTGGTGTTCGGGGGCTTTGCGTCGGTCAACCTGGCGCAGCGCATCGACGATGCGGCGCCCAAGGTGGTGGTCTGCACGGATGGCGGCTCGCGCGGCGGCAAGGTGGTGCCCTACAAGCCCTTGCTGGACAAGGCGCTGAGCCTGGCGAAATCCCCGCCTGCCTCGGTCGTGGTGTTTGACCGGGGCTTGTCGCCCTTCGAACCCGTGGCCGGGCGCGACCATGACTACGCCACGCTGCGCGAACGCCACCGCGGCGCCCGGGTGCCGGTGCAATGGCTGGAGTCGTCCGAACCCAGCTACATCCTCTATACGTCGGGCACCACCGGCAAGCCCAAGGGCGTGCAGCGCGACACCGGCGGCTATGCCGTGGCGCTGGCCTCGTCCATGGAATATCTGTTCAACGGCCGCGCGGGCGACACCTTTTTCTGCACCAGCGACATCGGCTGGGTGGTCGGGCATTCCTATATTGTGTACGGCCCCCTTATCGGCGGGCAGACCACGCTGCTGTACGAAGGCACGCCGGTGCGCCCCGACGGCGCCATTCTGTGGCAGTTGGTGGAACGCTTTGGGGTCAACACGCTGTTCTCGGCGCCTACCGCCGTGCGGGTGCTCAAGCGCCAGGACCCCGCGCTGCTCCAGCGCCATGACCTGTCCACCCTGCGTGCGGTGTACCTGGCCGGTGAGCCGCTGGACGAGCCCACTGCCACCTGGATATCGCAAGGCCTGGGCAAGCCCATCATCGACAACTACTGGCAGACCGAGTCCGGCTGGCCGATTCTTTCCGCGCAGCCGGGCGTGGAGAACGTGCCGACCCGATTCGGCAGCCCATCTTTTCCCGTCTACGGTTTTGACGCGCGCATCGTCAGCGAGGCCACGGGCGAAGACCTGGGACCGGACGAAAAGGGCGTGGTGGCCATCGTGCCGCCACTGCCGCCCGGCGCCATGTCCACCATCTGGGGCGACGATGCGCGTTTCGTGCAGACGTATTTCACGTCGATTCCGGGGCGGCAGGTGTATTCCACCTTTGATTGGGGGCGCGTGGACGCCGATGGCTATTGGTTCATCCTGGGCCGCACGGACGACGTGATCAACGTGGCGGGGCACCGTTTGGGCACGCGCGAGATCGAAGAATCCGTCAACAGCCACAGCGCCATCGCCGAATGCGCGGTGGTGGGCGTGGCCGATCCGTTGAAGGGGCAGGTGGCCATGGCGTTCGCGGTCTTGAAGAATCCCGACATGGCCGGCACGCCCGCCGGGGCAAAGCAGCTGGAAGGCGATATCATGCGCCTGGTGGAAGATCAGCTGGGCGCCGTCGCAAGGCCCGCCCGGATCCGATTCGTGGGCGCATTGCCCAAGACCCGGTCCGGCAAGGTGTTGCGCCGCGCGATCGTCGCCGTGTGCGAAGGACGCGAGCCCGGAGACCTGACGACCATTGAAGACCCATCCGCCCTGGAACAGATCAAGGAGTCGCTGCAATGAATACCAAACCCGTGCTGAGCGCCGAAGACGTCAAGAAGATCCTCGCCGCGGCCGAAGCACACGCCGTGCAGAACAAGTGGGCCGTGACCATCTCGGTGGTCGATGACGGTGGCCACCTGCTTGGCATGCTGCGCCTGGACGACGCGGCCCCGATCTCGGCGCACATCGCGCCGGCCAAGGCCAAGACCGCTGCGCTGGGCCGCCGCGAGTCGCGCATCTACGAAGAAATGATCAACAACGGCCGCGTGTCGTTCCTGTCGGCCCCGTTGATCGAAGGCATGCTGGAAGGCGGCGTGCCGGTCACCGTCAATGGCCATGTGGTCGGCGCGGTCGGCGTGTCGGGCGTGAAGTCGACCGAAGACGTGCTGATCGCCCAAGCAGGCATTGCCGCGCTGGGCCTGTGAGCCAGACGCAATTGCCGGAACCGCCCACGGGCGGTTCCACGCCGGACGCCGGAGCAGGGCGCGATAGCGCCTTGAATCCCGGCGTGGCCAAGCGCGAGGTCTGGGCCTGGGCCATGTACGACTTCGCCAATTCCGGCTACACCACCGTCATTCTCACGGCGGTGTTCAGCACCTATTTTGTTGGCGTGGTCGGCGGCAAGGCGCCGTGGGCCACGCTGGCCTGGACCGCGGCGCTGTCGCTGTCCTATTTGCTCATCATGTTGACGATGCCCACGCTGGGCGCGCGCGCCGACGCCGGCGGCAGCAAGCGTCGGCTGCTGTATACCAGCACCATCGGCTGCGTGGCCGCCACGCTGGTCTTGACGCAAGCCGGCCCCGGCGATGTATGGCTGGCGCTGGCGGCCATCGTGGTGTCCAACTATTGCTACTGCGTGGGTGAATCCGTGGTGGCGGCATTCCTGCCCGAACTGGCCCGGCCAGCCGCGCTGGGCCGCGTGTCGGGATGGGGCTGGAGCTTCGGCTATTGCGGCGGGATGCTTACCCTGGGCCTGTCGCTGCTGGTTGTGACCTCGGCCGAAGCCGACGGCATGACCGCCGAACATTTCGTGCCCTGGGTCATCGTTGTGACCTGTGCGGTATTCGCGCTGGCGGCGCTGCCGTCCTTCCTGTTGCTGAAAGAGCGCGCACGGCCCAAGGCCGTCAAGCCGCAAGCGCTGCACATGCTGCGCCGCCTGGCCTACGCGTGGCGCGACACGGGCCAGCACTTTCCCGAATTCCGTCGCCTGCTGATGTGCATCGCCTGCTATCAGGCGGGCATTTCGGTAGTCATCACGCTGGCCGCCGTGTATGCATCCGAAGTCATGGGCTTCACGACGCCGCAAATCATGCTGCTGGTGTTCACCGTGAACATCGGCGCGGCGGTAGGCGCGTTTTCGTTCGGCTATGTGCAAGACCGCATCGGCCACAAGCCGGCGCTGGCCATTACCCTGGGCGGCTGGATCGTGATGGTGCTGGTGGCTTATTCGGCCGTGACCGCGCCCGTGTTCTGGGTGGCCGCCACGCTGGCCGGGTTGTGCATGGGCACCACCCAAAGCGCGGGCCGCGCCATGACGGGCGCGCTTGCCCCCGCTGGTCGCCTGGCCGAGTTCTATTCGCTTTGGACCTTTGCCGTGCAGATGGCCGCCGTGATCGGGCCGCTGACCTACGGCGTGGTCACCTGGGCCACCGATGGCAATCATCGTCTGGCCATCCTGGTGACTGGGCTGTTCTTCGTGGGTGGCCTCGCCCTGTTGTCGCGCGTGGACATGAAACGCGGCTTGGCGCGCAGCCCCGCCGCCTGAATTTGCCGGGCCGCCGGCCTGCCAGGGCGCCGCCGGGCTGCTATCCTTATGCACTGCCTTCAAGGCATCGCGCGTGATGCGCGATGCCTTGCGTTGATTGCCGGCATGTTGGCCTGATGGCCGATGCCGCCGGGTTGCAGCGGTACTGCGGGATACGGCATTGCGGGCTCTGGCCCGCATTTTGCGTAAGGTGCCCGTAAGAGCGTGGCGATACGGTGGTGGGTAGATAAAGAAACTGTCCCTGCGCCGCACTTCCTTTGTGAAGCCCGCGGTGCGGCGGCCAAGGCGAAAACAGCGGCATCAACAACAAAATCACCGTTTGGAGACAAGATCATGTCGAAAGCAATTGAGTCCGTCCTGGTAGAAACCCGCGTGTTCCCGCCGCCCGAGCGCGCGGCCAACGGAGCGGCGATTCCCAGCATGGACGCCTACAACGCGCTGTGCGCCCAGGTTGAAAACGACTTCGACGGTTTCTGGGCCGGTCAGGCCCGGGACAATCTGCAATGGACCAAGCCGTTCACGCAAGTGCTGGACGAATCCGACGCGCCGTTCTACCGCTGGTTCGGCGACGGTGAACTGAACGTATCGGCCAACTGCCTGGACGTGCACCTGACCAACGGCAACGCCGACAAGACCGCCATCATCTTCGAAGGCGATGACGGCACGGTCAACAAGGTCACCTACCGCGAACTGCTGGCGCGCGTGTGCCGCTTTGCCAATGGGCTGACCGGCCTGGGCTACAAGAAAGGCGACCGCGCCATCATCTACATGCCCATGTCGATTGAAGCCGTGGTGGCGATGCAAGCCTGCGCGCGCCTGGGCGTGACGCACTCGGTGGTGTTCGGCGGCTTTTCCGCCAAGAGCCTGCAGGAACGCATCGTGGACGTGGGCGCATCGCTGGTCATCACCGCCGACGAACAGGTGCGCGGCGGCAAGACCATTCCACTGAAACCGGCCGTGGAAGACGCCATTGCCATGGGCGGCTGCGAAGCCGTGTCCAAGGTGATCGTGTATCGCCGCACCGGCGGCAAAGTCCAATGGAACGAGGCGCGCGACCTCTGGATGCACGATGTCGAGGCCAACCAGCCCGACACCTGCGAGCCCGTGCCGGTCAACGCCGAACACCCGCTGTTCATCCTGTACACGTCCGGTTCCACTGGCAAGCCCAAGGGCGTGCAGCACTCGTCGGCCGGTTACCTGCTGTGGGCGCTGCTGACGGTGAAGTGGACCTTTGACGCCCGTAAAGACGACGTCTACTGGTGCACCGCCGACGTGGGCTGGGTTACCGGCCACACCTACATTACCTACGGCCCGCTGGCCGCCGGGCTGACGCAGGTGGTGTTCGAAGGCGTGCCCACCTATCCCAACGCCGGCCGCTTCTGGGACATGATCGCGCGCCACAAGGTCACCACGTTCTACACGGCGCCCACCGCGATCCGTTCGCTGATCAAGGCCGCCGAAGCCACGCCGGAGGCGCATCCCAAAAACTACGACCTGGACAGCCTGCGCATCATCGGCACGGTCGGTGAACCCATCAACCCCGAAGCGTGGATGTGGTATCACAAGCACATCGGCCGCGAACGCTGCCCCATCGTGGACACGTGGTGGCAGACGGAAACCGGCGGCCACATGATCACGCCGCTGCCGGGCGCCACGCCCACCAAGCCCGGTTCGTGCACGCTGCCGCTGCCCGGTATCGCTGCCGCCATCGTGGATGAAACCGGTGGCGATGTCGAAAAGGGCAATGGCGGTTTCCTGGTCATCAAGCGCCCGTGGCCCGCCATGATCCGCAACATCTGGGGCGACCCCGAGCGCTTCAAGAAAAGCTACTTCCCGTCCGAACTGCGCGGGTACTACCTGGCCGGCGACGGCGCCCAGCGCGATGCGGACGGCTATTTCTGGATCATGGGCCGCATCGACGACGTGCTGAACGTGTCGGGCCACCGCCTGGGCACGATGGAAGTCGAATCGGCGCTGGTGGCGCACGAACTGGTGGCCGAAGCCGCCGTGGTGGGCCGCCCGGATGACACCACGGGCGAAGCCGTGGTGGCCTTCGTGGTGCTCAAGCAGGCGCGCCCCGAAGGCGAACAGGCGCAAGCCATCGCCAAGCAGCTGCGCGACTGGGTCGCCAAGGAAATCGGCCCGATCGCCAAGCCCAAGGACATTCGCTTTGGCGACAACCTGCCCAAGACCCGCTCGGGCAAGATCATGCGCCGCCTGCTGCGCGTAGTGGCCAAGGGCGAGGAAGTCACGCAGGACGTCTCCACGCTTGAAAACCCCGCCATTCTGGAACAGTTGGCCAAACCGCTGTAAGCACGATCGGCCATCAGCGGCCGATCGACGTCCTAGCGACAGGAGCATAATGTCAGACGCCCGCACCGGTAAGCGCCGGTCCGGGCGTCTTTTCTTTTATTCCCCTCACAAGACGGAGCCATGGACGTGAGCCGCAGCAGTTTCGATCGCGCAGGGCTGGCCCTGATGTTCAGCACCATCGTGGTCTGGGCAGGCAGTTGGATAGCGATGAAACTGATCGTGCCCTACATCGGCCCGTTCGACTTCGTGGCGTTGCGATACGTCGTGGGCGCCTTGGTGCTGTTCGCGCTGGCCATCGCCACGCGCCGGCCACTGGGCATGCCGCCCTGGAAGCTGACCTTGCTGATCGGCTTGACGCAGACGGCCGGATTCCAGGGCTTCGTGCAGACGGCGCTGGTGTCGGGCGGCGTGGGCAAGGTATCGCTGATGGCCTACACCATGCCGTTCTGGGTGGTGCTGTTTGCGTGGTGGCTGCTGGGCGAACGCCCATCGGCCAAGCATGGCGTGGGCATCGGCCTGGCGGCGATCGGCCTGATCTGTTTCGTGGAGCCCTGGAATGGCCTGGGCGATATCCGGCCCGTGCTGTTGGGCCTGGGCAGCGGCCTGTGCTGGGGCGTGGGCACGGTGCTGTCCAAGCGCATGTTCGAACGGCACGCGCCTGACGTCATGACGTTCACGGCCTGGCAGATGTTGTTTGGCGGGCTGGTCATGGTGCCCGTGGCGTATCTCGTGCCGCAGATCAGCGCGCAGTGGGGCTGGCAGTTGTGGGCGGGCATGACCTACATCGTCTTGATTGCCACGGCCGCCGGCTGGCTGCTGTGGTTGCAAGTGGTGCGCCGCGTGCCCGCATCCATCGCCGGCCTGTCCAGCCTGGGCGTGCCTGTTGTGGCCATGTTGCTGGCGTGGGCCATCCTGTCCGAACGGCCGTCGCTGGGCGAGCTGGGCGGCATGGTCCTGATCCTGGCCGGCATCTTCGTGGTCAGCCGCGCGGCGCCCGCCGCCCGCGCCGCGTGATCCGCGGGCTTTTCGATTTCCCTTCCCGACCTCCTTTTTCCCTCTCAAGGATTCCCCATGATCGATCTGCGTAGCGACACTGTCACACGACCGACGCCCGCCATGTTGCAGGCCATGGTTTCCGCCCCGTTGGGCGATGACGTGATGGGCGACGACCCCACCGTGATCCAGTTGCAGGCTGCCGTGGCCGAGCGCGCCGGCAAGGCGGCCGGCCTGTTCTTTCCGTCGGGTACGCAAAGCAACCTGGCCGCGCTGATGGCGCATTGCGATCGTGGCGACGAATACCTGGTGGGCCAGTTGGCGCACACCTACAAGTACGAAGGCGGCGGCGCGGCCGTGTTGGGCAGCATCCAGCCTCAGCCCATCGAGCATGCCGAAGATGGTTCCTTGCCGCTGGAAAAGCTGGCGGCCGCCGTCAAGCCCCAGGGCGATCCGCACTTTGCGCGCACGCGTTTGCTGGCGCTGGAAAACACGTTTCACGGCAAGCTGATTCCCGCCGGCTACATCCAGGCCGCCACCGACTGGGCGCGCAAAGAAGGCTTGGCCACGCACCTGGACGGGGCGCGTGTGTTCAACGCAGCGGTGGCCAGTGGCAAGCCGCTGGCCGACATGTGCCAGCCCTTCGACTCGGTTTCCATTTGTTTTTCAAAAGGCCTGGGCGCGCCCGTGGGCTCGGTGCTGGTCGGCAGCGCGGAACTGATCGGTCGCGCACACCGCTGGCGCAAGATGCTGGGCGGCGGCTTGCGCCAGTCCGGCGTGCTGGCCGCGGCCTGCCTGTATGCGCTGGATCATCATGTGACGCGCCTGGCAGAAGACCACGAGAATGCCCGCGCCTTGGCCGAAGGCCTGCGCGGCATTGCCGGCGTCAAGGTGTTGAGCCAGGACACCAACATGCTGTTCGTGGAATTCCAGCCGTCCCGTTGCGATGCGCTGACCGAAGCGCTGGGCAAGGAAGGCATCCTGATGCGCGCGGTGTACGGTGGGCCGACGCGCCTGGTCACGCACCTGGACGTGTCGGCCGACGACGTCCAGCGCGTGGTGCAGGCGGTGGCGCGCCACCTGGCCTGAAGCGGCTGATAGCGGCCCAGAGGGCGGCGGGCAGCGTCAGGCGCCGGCGCGCAGTACGTCCGCCAGCACCGAGAACAGCTCGTCGATCTGGTTGCGTTCGATGATGAGCGGGGGCGACAGCAGCATCGTGTCGCCCGCCGACCGGGTCAGGCAGCCGCGTTCCAGGCAGGCGTTGTGCACGGCATAGGCGCGCTGCCCCGGCTGACCCTCCAGCGGCGCCAGTTCAATGGCGGCCAGCAGGCCGATGTTGCGGATGTCCACCACATGCGGCAGCCCCTTCAGGCTGTGCGCGGCGTCTTCCCAGTAACGCGCCAGTTCCTGGCTGCGTTGGAACAAGCCCTCGCGACGGCAGATGTCCAGCGTTGCCAAGCCCGCCGCGCAGGCCACGGGGTGGCCCGAATACGTGTATCCGTGCGCGAGCTCGATGGCGCTTTCCGGCCCTTGCATGAAGGCGTCGTACACGTGTTGCTGCACCAGCGTTGCGCCCATGGGAATCGCCCCGTTGGTCAGGCCCTTGGCGCTGGTGATGATGTCGGGCTTGACGCCGAAATAGGGCGACGCGAACGCGCCGTCGATGCGTCCGAATGCGCAGATCACCTCATCGAAGATCAGCAGGATGCCGTGCGCATCGCAGATCTCGCGCAGCCGTTGCAGATAGCCGCGCGGCGGCACGATCACGCCGGTGGAACCGGCCACCGGTTCAACGATGACGGCCGCGATGGTCGAGGCGTCGTGCAGCGCCACAATGCGCTCCAGCGTGTCGGCCAGGTGCGCGCCCCAATCCGGCTGACCGCGCGTGTACGCCATCTGCTGGCGGTCATAGGTGTGGGGCAGGTGGTCCACATAGGGCAGCAGATTGCCAAAGGGTTTGCGATGCCCGCCGATGCCCGACACGGACAGGCCGCCGAACCCCACGCCGTGATACGAGCGTTCGCGCCCGATCAGCCGCACGCGCTGGCCTTGGCCGCGCGCCCGGTGATAGCCCAGCGCAATCTTCAGCGCGGTGTCCACCGCTTCCGATCCCGAATTGGAAAAAAACACATTGGAAAAGCCATCGGGCGCCTCGGCGCACAGCGCGTCCGCCAGTTCAAAGGCCAGGGGATGGCTCATCTGGAACGACGGTGCGTAATCCAGTTCATGCGCGGTTCGCGCGATGGCCTCCACGATTTCCGGGCGGCGATGGCCCGCGTTCACGCACCACAAGCCGGCGATGCCGTCCAGGACGCGGCGGCCGTCCGGCCGGATGTAGTGCATGCCTTCGGCGGCGGCAAACAGTACCGGGTTGCGCTTGACCCGCCGGTTGGCGGTAAACGGCATCCAATAGGCGTCGGTTTGAGAAAGGGCGGAGGGGGACGAGGACATGGGGACGATCCTGCTTCAAGGAGAGTTCAGGTTCGTCTATTTTGTATTAATACAGCTACAAATACAATACGGGTCGTCGCGCAGGCCCATCCGTGGCACATCATGCAGTCGCGCGCGAGCCCACCCTGGCCGAAGCGGGCGCAGGCGGAGGGATAAGCGGGTCAGGAGGCTTGGAGCGACGCTTTCAGGTGGCGGCGCATCAATTGCGACGCCCATTCCTGGTCGCCGGATTCCAGCGCGTCGATGATTTGCAGGTGTTCGTTGCTGGAATTGACGAAACGCGCGTCGCGATAGAACGCAGCGTGCTCTTCCAGCCGGCGCAGATGGTTTTGCTGCTGCACCGCTTGCAGGATGTAGCGGTTGCCCGAGAACCGCGCCAGCAGCTCGTGGAATGACGCATTCAGGCCAAAAAATTCAGTAGCCGAAATGTCGGCGTCGTCGCGCTGGATCAAGGCTTCATGCGCGGCCCGCATGCGTGCCAGCGCCGGTTTGTCCACGCGGAATGTGGGCTCCAGGAGCCCGGCGCATTCCACCGTCATGCGGAAACGATAGCTTTCGTTCAGCGCTTCGGCGCTTTCCAGCGACGGGGCAAATTGCCAGCCATGCCCCTTGCGCTTCTCGATCAGGCCATCCGCCGACAGTTGCAGCAAGGTCTTGGCCAGCACACTGCGCGGCGCGTCATAGCGCTGCAACAGATCACGTTCGGTAAAGGTCTCGGGCAGTTGGCGCGACGCGCGGTCATCGATCAACTGGCGCGTCAGCTCTTCCTGCGTGGGGCCGGCCCCTTCAATGGCCGGGGGCGCTGACGCCGCAGCATGGTCGGACACGGTATAGCCGCTGTTGGGCCGATGCGTGATCAAGCCTTGAGCGGCCAGCAGGCGCAGCGCGCCGCGTACTGGCGTGCGCGACACCTCGTAGGCGGCCGCCAGTGTTTCTTCCGACAGGTGTGCGCCGGGCTCGTGCCGCCGCGCCACGATGTCTTCGGCGATGTGTCGCGCCAGGTCGACTTGCAGCGGAGTGGGGCGGGCAGGAGCGGCGGGGGGCATGGCGCGTCAGAGGGGAAAAGGGCAGGCAAGGATCGTAGGGCAATGGTACCGGAGCGCCATCGCTTTTGAATCAGGCCCGGGCAAACCCTAATATTGAACTTTTTACTATATTAGTACAAAATTTGGCCGTCGATTCTGACCGTATCACCCAGGCCGCCGTTCGGCCCTATCCGGAGTTTTGCTAGCGTGACGATGCCTACCCCGTTTCCCCTGGTCGACGTCCAGGGCAGTCCTTATGAACGCGGCCGCCAGCATGGCTCGGCGGTGCCGGAACACGTGGCGCGCAGCGTGGCCTTGTATCGGGGCCAGCTGGAACGCCGTGGCGTGGACGCCGCCCGCCTGAAGGAACTGGCCGCTGCCATGGTGCCGGTGGTGGGCGACTACGACGCTGCCTACCTGGAAGAATTGCGCGGCATCGCCGATGGCGCCGGACAGTCGCTGGAAGACGTGGTGGTCATCAACTGCCGCACCGAAATGATGTTCGGCCATGCCGAACTGGGCCGGGCCCGCAAGGGGCTGGACGACGGCTGCACCGGCCTGGTCGTATTGCCCGAAGCCAGCGCCGAAGGCAAGTTGATGCACGCCCACAACTGGGACTGGCGCGAAGAATGCGTCGACACCGGCATCGTCGTGCGCATGCGCCGTGAAGACGGGCCCGACCTGTTGATGTTCACCGAGGCGGGCAGCCTGGCGCGCCACGGTTTCAACAGCGCGGGCGTATCGCTGTCCGGCAACTTCCTGTCATGCGAACAAGACTATCAACGGCCCGCGCAGGTGCCGCTGGTGCTGGTGCGCCGCAAGATGCTGGAAGCCACCAACATCTGCAACGCCATGAAAGTGCTGTGGGCGTCGCGCCGCTTCTGCTCCAACAACCTGATGCTGGCCCAGGCACAGGGCGAGGCCGTGGACCTGGAATGCGCGCCGGATGAAATCTTCTGGATCACGCCGCAGGACGGCCTGCTGGTGCATGCCAACCACTGGATCAGCCCGCCCGCGCGCGCCAAGCTGTTCGACAAGGGCCTGGCCGCCAACCCCGATTCCATCTATCGCCAGCGACGCGTTGAGGACCTGCTTGCGCGCCAGGGCGGCAAGGTCGGTTGGGATGCCGTCAAGCGCATCCTGGCCGATGAATTCGCCGCGCCCGACGGCGTGCTGCGTTCGCCCAAGCCGGCCAGCTTCGACAGCATTTCGGCCACCGTGGCCACCACGCTGATGGAGCCGGAAAGCGGCGTGATGTGGATTGCGCGCAAGCCCTATGAAGGCCGCAATTTTGCTGAATACCGGCTGTTCTAAGCCGCGCCAGGAGACCATTTCATGACGTCGAAAGTCTTGCGCGGCAAGCGCGCGCTAATGTTATCCGCTGCCCTGGCCGGCGCCTTGACGGGCCTGCCGGGGCTGAGCCAAACCCAAACCCAAACCCCCGCGTCGTCCCCGCTGCCCGAGATCCGCTACGCCGAAGGCTCGGGCACGCCCACGTCCGTGCCCGGCGGCCGCTCGCGCAACACGTCCACCGACAACGTGCTGGCTCACGTGGTCGAATCGCTGGTCGCGCTGCGCGCGGACATGAGCGTGGGCCCCATGCTGGCCGACAGCTGGACGCTGTCCGACGACAAGCGCAGCTATACCTTCAAGCTGCGCCAGGGCGTGACCTTCCACGATGGCTCGCCGATGACGTCAAGCGACGTCAAATGGACGTACGGCTACCTGACCGGCGCGCAATCCGAATACGCCTGCAAGAACCTTTACGACGGTAGCAAGGGCGCCAAGGTGGTGGACGTGCAAACGCCCGACCCCGCCACCGTGGTCTTCACGCTGGATGCGCCCTATGCCCTGTTCCTGGACCAGATGGCCAGCGTGCAATGCCCGATGCCGGTGCTCAGCCCGAAAAGCGTCGACGCCGACGGCAAGTGGATCAAGCCCGTCGGCACCGGCCCGTACGTACTGGCCGAATGGAAGAAAGAACAATACGTGCTGCTGACGCCGTATGCCGGCTATGTGCCGCGTAGCGAGACGGCCAGCGGCATGGCAGGCAAGAAAGTGGCATCGGCCAATGTGCGCTTTGTGGTGATTCCGGACGCCGCCGCGCAAAAGGCCGCGCTGATGGCCGGCCAGGTTGACGCCTACAACGCCGACGAAGACAACCTGCCGGCGAAAGACCCGCGGTGGTCCATCGTCACCGAGCAAGGGCTGGATACCGTCAACCTCTTGATGCAGACGCGCGCGCCGCTACTGTCCGACGTCAACATGCGCCGCGCCATCGCGCTGGCGCTGGATTTTCCCGCCATCGCCCGCGCGCTGAACAACGGTCAGGCGGCGTACAACCCGTCGCTGGTGCCCACGGCAAGCGTGTACTACTCCGAGGCCGACAAGGCGGGCTACGAAAAGAACCTGAACGAGGTCAAGCGCCTGTTGCAGGCCGCCAATTACCGAGGCGAAACGCTGAAGTTGCAGGCCAACAAGCGCTATCCCTACCTGTACCGCGTGGCAGTGGTCACCCAGCAGTTGCTGAACAAGGCCGGCATCAAGACCGAGCTGGACATGCTGGAATGGGGCACGCAGGTCACGAACTTTCGCGAAGGCAAGTTCCAGCTGATGGCCTTTGCGTATTCGGCGCGCACCGAGCCCGCGCTGATGTATCGCGACGTGATCGGCGACAAGTCCAGGACGCCCATGGCGCAATGGGAAAGCCCCGAGGCCGCGGCCCTGCTTGAAGGCATCGACGCCGAGTCCGACACGGCCACGCGCAAGCAGGCGTTCGACAAGCTGCACGCGCTGATGCTGCGCGATACGCCGCTGCTGATGTACTACAACAAGCCCGGCTACGTCGTCGTATCCAGCCAGCTTCACGGCTTTACCGGCTGGCCGCTGCGCAAGCCGCGTTTCTTCAACGTCACCAAGAACTGAGGCGCCGTGCTGGGCTATCTAACCAAGCGCATCGCGGCGGCGGTGCCCACGATCATCGTGGTGACAGTGCTGGTCTTCGGCATGATCCGCGCCATACCCGGCGACCCCGCGTCGCTGATGCTGGGCGACATCGACAACCCCGCGCTGCTGGCCGAAATGCGCCACGCCCTGGGCCTGGACCGCCCCGTGGGCGAGCAGTTCCTGATCTGGGTCGGCAATGCGCTGCATGGCGATCTGGGCATGTCCATCGCGCGCCGCGAGCCCGTCATGCACCTGGTCCTGACGCATTTCGCGGTGACGGCGCAGGTGGTGTTGACGGCAACGTTGCTGGCCTGCCTGGTGGCCATTCCCGCCGGCATGATTGCGGCGTGGCGGCAAAACCGGCGCGCGGATACGGCCATCGTTTCCACCTCGATATTGTTCGTGTCCATGCCCAGCTTCTGGGTCGGCATTCTGCTGATCTGGCTGTTTGGCGTGAAGCTGAACTGGCTGCCCGTGTATGGCTTTGAGTCGATGGCGCAAAGCGGCCTGGGCGCGTTGAAGTACTTGGTGCTGCCGGTATGCGCCATCGTGTTGACCGAGATTGCCGCGATCACGCGGATGATGCGCGCCAGCACCATCGAAACGTTGCGGCTGGAATACGTGGCGCACGCGCGCGCCAAGGGGCTGCCCGAAAAGCGCGTGATGCTGCGGCACGTGTTGCCCAATTCCTTCGGCCCCACGCTCACCGTCATCGGCCTGATGCTGGGCCATCTGTTGTCGGGCGCGGCGGTGATCGAAACCGTCTTCACCTTGCCCGGCATCGGCCGGCTGCTGGTGGAAAGCATCTATGCGCGGGACTACCCGGTGGTGCAGGGCTGCCTGCTGTTTATTGCGTTGTTGTACGTGGCGGTCAATCTGGTGGTGGATCTGCTGTATCCGCTGTTCGATCCGCGCGTGAAGCTTCAATAGGAACGTCATGACGGGTTTCAAACCGGGTTTCAAACATACCAATGCCGTGGTGGGCGGCGCGCTGGTGGCGGGCGTGGTGCTGCTGGCGCTGGTGGGGCTGGTGTACACGCCGCACGACCCGCTGGAAGGCGATCTGCTGGCGCGCTTTTCGCCGCCGTCGTCCGAATATTGGTTGGGCACCGACGAGTTTGGTCGCGACGTCTTGTCGCGCCTGATGGCGGGCGCGGGCGTCAGCGTGGCGGTCAGCGTGTTCTCGGTGCTGCTGGCCTTGGTGCTGGGCACGACCATCGGCGTGGCGGCGGGCTATGCGGGCGGTTGGGTGGATCGTGGCATCAGCGTGCTGGTCGATTCCATGATGGCGTTTCCCGGCTTGCTGCTGGCGCTGGGCATCATGACGGTGTTGGGCCCGTCCAAGTGGGGCGTGGTGCTGGCGCTGGGCCTGGCGTATTCGCCATCCGTCTCGCGCATTGCGCGCGGCGCGGCGCTGTCGCTGCGGCAGCGTGACTTCGTCATCGCCTCGCGCGCCACCGGGCATAGCGGCCTGTGGACGGTGTTCCGCCACGTGCTGCCCAACTGCGTGGCGCCGCTGCTGATCTTCGCAACGTCCATCTTCGGGTCGGCGCTGCTGGCGGAAAGCGCCTTGTCCTTTCTGGGGCTCGGCGTGCCGCCACCGTTGGCGACGTGGGGCGGCATGCTGTCCGAAAGCCGCAACGCCATGGACCAGGCGATCTGGCTGGCGCTGTTTCCGGGTGCGATGATTTCGCTAAGCCTGCTGGGCATCAACCTGCTGGGCGACGCCGTGCGCGACCGCCTGGATCCGCGCATGCGCGGGGTGACCGCATGAACGCACCTGACCATTCCCTGGCCGACACTGCGCCCTTGTTGTCGGTGCGCGATCTGGAAATCCGCTTTCCCGGCAAGCGCGATGCCGCACCGGTGGTAAACCGCGTGTCCTTTGACCTGAAGGCGGGTGAATCGCTGTCCATCGTGGGCGAATCCGGCAGCGGCAAGACGCTGATCGGCAAGGCGCTGTTGGGCCTGTTGCCGGATGCCGCGCGCATGACTAACGGGCAGGCATTGTTCGACGGCCGCGACGTGCTGCCGCAAAGTGCGCGCGACTGGCAAGCCACGCGCGGCACCGGTATCGGCATGGTGTTCCAGGAACCCATGGTGTCCCTGAACCCCGCGTTCCGCGTGGGCGAACAGCTGACAGAAGCCCTGGTCCTGCGCCGGGGCATGACGCGCAGCGCGGCCTGGGATGCGGCCGTTCAGATGCTGGAACGCGTGCGGGTGCGCGATGCGCGCGATTGCATGAAGCGGTATCCCCACGAGTTCTCGGGCGGCATGCGGCAGCGCATCCTGCTGGCCGGCGTCATGCTGCTCAAGCCGCGCCTGCTGATCGCCGATGAACCCACCACCGCGCTGGACTGCGTCGTGCAAAAAGAAGTCCTGGACCTGATGGTCGAGCTGACGCGCGAGCAAGGCACGGCGCTGATCTTCATCAGCCACAATCTGGCGCTGGTGGCCGCGTACACGCAGCGCGTGCTGGTGATGTGCCGGGGGCGCGCGGTGGAAACGGGGGAAGTATCGCAAGTGCTGTCGCGTCCGGCGGACCCGTACACCCTGAGCTTGCTGGACGCGCTGCCCAAGCGCGGCCCGGCGCGCGCGCCTGTGACGGGTGCGCCGATCTTGCAGGTGGATCAACTGGCCATCGACTACGCCGTACGCGGTGGCTGGCGCCGCAAGCGATTCGTGCGCGCGGTGCATCAGGCGAGCTTTCACGTGGCGCCCGGTGAAACGCTGGCCATCGTGGGCGAATCCGGCAGCGGCAAGACGACCGTCATGATGTCGATTCTGGGCCTGGTGCCGCAGGCGCAGGGGCGCATTGCGCTGGATGGGCAAGCATTGCCGCCGGGCGGCGAGGGCGGCATCTGGCGCACGGCGCGCCGCCGCATTCAGATGGTCTTCCAGGACCCGTACTCGTCGCTCGATCCGCGCATGACCATCGGCGCACTGGTGGGCGAGGGGCTGCGGCTGGAAGCGGGCATCACGCCGGATGCCCGGCAACAGCGCGTGGACCAGGCGTTGCGCGATGTGGGCTTGGGCGACGGCTATGCCGAGCGCTATGCGCATGAACTGTCGGGCGGGCAACGCCAGCGCGTCGCCATTGCGCGGGCGCTGGTGATGCGGCCGGAAGTGATCATCGCGGACGAACCCGTGTCGGCGCTGGACGTGACCGTGCAGAAGCAGGTTCTGGAAACGCTGATGTCCTTGCAGCGTTCCTATGGCTTTGCGTGTCTGTTGATTTCCCATGACCTGGGCGTGGTCGAGCAGATCGCCGACCGCGTGGTCGTCATGCTGCGCGGGCATATCGTCGAAGAGGGATCGCGCGACGAGGTGTTCGACCATCCGACGCATCCGTACACGCGCCGGCTGTTGCAGGCCGTGCCCGAATTGCGCGGCAATGCGGCAGACGGATTCCGTGTGCAAGTGCGCGAGTTGCCCGCCGGCACGCGCCGCGCCGATGCGGACTACTTTGATCCGTCCCGCAGCGCGGACGAGGCCGCGCCTGCCATGACGCCGGTGGCCGCATCCGGCGCCACGCATCGCGTTGCGCTGGCAGCCGGCGTGGCGTTGGCCGAAACGGTAGCCGCCTGACGCGTCAGCCGTGCCGGCTGCGGCTGTCGGCGGGCGCTTCGTCGCGCGCGTTCATGCCGTAGTCGCGCAGCACCTGCGCGACGCGCAGCCGATAGTTCTGGAACACGCCGCCGCGTCCCGCTTCCTGGGCGCGGCGATGCGACTCCAGCGAGCGCCAGCGCTTGACGGCGTCTTCATCGCGCCAGAACGACAGGGACAGCAGCTTGCCCGGCGTGCTCAGGCTTTGAAAGCGTTCCACCGAGATGAAGCCGTCGATGGCCTTGAGCTCGTCGATCAAACCGGCGGCAATGTGCAGATAGGGATCGGGGTTGCCATTGGCGGGTTCGACTTCGAATATCACGGCGATCATGGTGCGGGTTCCTTTGAAAATGCAAACTGCGGCACGCGTGCGTTGGGCAGCGGCCGATACCGGAAACGGGATGCCAGGGCGGCCGCGTCGACGCCTGCGTGCAGCAAATGGAGCAGCGCGCCCGATAGGAAATCCGGCTGCCAGTATCCGCCGCCCGGGCATGCAACGATTCGATGCCGGCCGAACTATGCCTGCGGCGTGTCCGGTACGCGGGCGCCCGCTACGCGCAGCACCGCCGCGTAGCCCTGGCGTGAGTCCGGCCATTGCATCGTGAAGCCGCTGGCGCGCAGCCGCGCGTTGCTGAGCTTCTTGCTGCCCACATTGGCGGGGGCAGGGGCGATACGTGGCGCGGGCGCGCCTATCATGGCAGCGAGATCGGCGTAAAGCGTGTGCAGTGGCAGCGGGGTGTCGTCGCACCCGATATAAACCGGTTCAACCTTGGGCAACAGCGCCAGATGCAGCACGGCGGCGGCCGCGTCGTCGATATGGATCCGGTTGGCCCAATGTTCGGGCCGCGTCGGCGCGCCCGCCGCGCCGCTGCGCAGGCGCTCGATCAATTGCAGCCGGCCAGGCCCGTACAGCCCGGCCAGCCGCAGCGCGGTAGACGACAGGCCGCGCGCGGCTAGCGCGGCTTCTGCTTCAAGCAGAATCTTGCCGTTGAAGCCTTGCGGCGCGGGCGGCGTGTCTTCGGTGACCCAGTCGCCATGGTGTTCGCCATACACGGCGCTGGATGACACGAACACCACGCGCTTGAGCCGCGACGTGTCCAACAGGTTCAGCACGTTCTGCAAGCCGTCGATGAAGACGCCGCGATACAAGGCCGGGTCGCGCCCACCGGGGGCGGGCAGGTGAATCAGCCGTGTCACGCCTGATGGCAACGCGGGCAGGGAATCCGCGCGGGTAATGTCGCCTTGCAGCCATTGGATGCCGCTGTCGTCGTCGGGCGGTTGGCGGCGCAGCGCGTGCACGTGGTCGCCGCGCGCCAGGAAACGCCGGGCCACGCGCTGGCCAAGGTCACCGCAGCCAATGAGCAATACGCGTTCAGTCATGATGTGCCACCTGAAAAAAAAGGCACCCAAGAGGTGCCTTGTTGCTGGGGATGTGCCCGGCCAGGATTACATACCGCTATACACCGGCCCTTCGCCGCCTTGCGGGGCCACCCAGACGATGTTCTGCGTGGGGTCCTTGATGTCGCAGGTTTTGCAGTGCACGCAGTTCTGCGCGTTGATCTGCAACCGGTCCTCGCCGTGATCGTCCTTGATGAACTCGTACACGCCGGCCGGGCAGTAGCGCGATTCCGGGCCGCCGTACTTGGCCAGGTTCACCTGCACCGGCACTGACGGGTCTTTCAAGGTCAGGTGGACGGGCTCGTTTTCTTCATGGTTGGTGTTCGAAATGAACACCGAGCTGAGCTTGTCGAACGTCAGCTTGCCGTCGGGCTTGGGGTAGTCGATGCGCGCGCATTCCGACGCCGGTTGCAGACAGGCATGGTCGGGCTTGTTGTGGCGCAAGGTCCAGGGCATCTTGCCCTTGAGCAGCAACTGCTCGACCCCGGTCATCACGGTGGCCACCGTGCGGCCCTTCTTGAACCACTGCTTGAAGTTGCGTGCCTTGTTCAATTCGGTGTGCAGCCAGGACGCTTCGAAGGCCTGCGGATACGCGGCCAGTTCGTCTTGGCGGCGGTCGGCCAGCAAGGCGTCGAACGCGGCTTCGGCGGCCATCTTGCCCGACTTGATGGCGGCGTGGCTGCCCTTGATGCGCGAGGCGTTCAGGAAACCGGCTTCGCAACCCACCAGCACGCCACCCGGGAAGGTCAGCTTGGGCAGCGACATCAAGCCGCCCGCCGTGATGGCGCGCGCGCCGTATGCGATGCGCTTGCCGCCTTCGAACGTGCCGCGTATGGCGGGGTGCGTCTTGTAGCGTTGGAATTCTTCGAACGGCGACAGCCAGGGGTTGGCGTAGTCCAGGCCGACAATCATGCCGACGGCCACCAGGTTGTTGTCCAGGTGGTACAGGAACGAACCGCCGTAGGTGTCGGAATCCAGCGGCCAGCCGGCGGTGTGGATAACCAGGCCGGGCTTGGATTGCGCCGGGTCCACTTCCCACATTTCCTTGATGCCGATGCCGTAGGACTGCGGGTTGCGCCCGTCGTCCAGCTTGAAGCGTTCGATCAGCTGGCGGCCCAGCTGGCCGCGCGAGCCTTCGCCGAACACGGTGTAGCGGGCATGCAGTTCCATGCCGGGCTGGTAGTGGTCGGTGTGCGAGCCGTCGCGGGCCACGCCCATGTCGCCGGTGGCCACGCCACGGACGGCGCCGTTTTCGTCGTACAGCACTTCAACCGCGGCAAAGCCCGGGAAGATGTCCACGCCCAGCGCTTCGGCTTGCTCGCCCATCCACTTGACGACGTCGCCCAGACGGACGATGTAGTTGCCTTCGTTGTGGAAACAGGGCGGCAGCAGCCAGTTCGGCGTGGTGCGCGCGCCGGTCTGGGACAGGAACATGAACTTGTCCTGCGTGACCGGCACGTTCAGCGGCGCGCCTTTTTCTTTCCAGTCGGGAATCAGCTCGGTCAGCGCCAACGGGTCCATGACGGCGCCGGACAGGATGTGCGCACCCAGCTCCGCGCCCTTCTCAAGCACGCATACGCCGATTTCCTGATTCTTTTCAGCGGCCAGCTGCTTTAGACGGATTGCGGTGGCCAGGCCGGCGGGTCCACCGCCAACCACGACCACGTCATATTCCATCGACTCGCGTTCAGACATTTGCAAAGCTCCCCGTATGTATTCCATATTTGGCTGGAAGTAATATCGGCGATTGTATTGCAGGCGGAGGCCGTGTATGCCTTCGTATTTCTTTTAGTCTTCAGGAGTAATTGGTGAACCCGGACAATCTGTCTGCGCGGATTCTGGCGGTGGGCGATACCCATCAGACCGAATTGCCTTTGCGTTGGGGCGACTCTGACGCCTTGAATCATCTGAACAACACGCTGTATTTCCGCCTCATGGAAGAGGCTCGCATGCAGATCCTGTACGACGCGGGCTTTGCGTTGCCCGCCGATAATGGCGCGATCCTGGCCCACGCCTCGTGCGATTTCCTGCGTCCGCTGACCTACCCGGCTACGGTCCGGGTCACGCACAAAGTCACGCGCATTGGCCGCTCAAGCGCCGAATTCGAGCTGCTGCTTGAGAAGGTCGGCGACGACGCCGGCCCCTATGCGCGCGGTCGCAACGTGCTAGTCTGGATGGATTACGTGGCCAATACGTCCGCACCGTGGCCGCCCGAAGTGCTGGCCCAAATGGCGACGCAATTCCAGGCGGCGGCGTCAGAATAACGGCGCTAAAACGCCCGTCATGCCGTTAAAATCAAGCGCAAAATCACGAAAAATAAAGGGGCGCGCCACCCTCGGCGCCGCAACCCAGAGACATCGGACAGTGTCTTGATGCCATCTGGGGCCGACGCCGGCAGCCGCGCTCCAGGAAAAACAGGGCTCACCCGGCTTTCTTTGATCCCATGGGACACACCGCGCAAGCGGCGGGGCGGGCTCTCTTCGGTTAGACCTTAACTAGGAGTTGGAGCGATGGACAAGGTTTTTGCAAGCGCCCAGGAGGCGCTGGCAGGCATCGTCAAGGACGGTCAGATGATCGCCGTGGGCGGTTTCGGCCTTTGCGGTATTCCCGAAGCCCTGATCGCCGCGCTGCGCGATTCGGGCGTGAAGGACCTGACTTGCATCAGCAACAATGCGGGCGTCGACGGCTTTGGCCTGGGCCAGTTGCTGAACACGCGTCAGGTGCGCAAGATGATTGCGTCCTACGTGGGCGAGAACAAGGAATTCGAACGCCAGTACCTGTCCGGCGAGCTCGAACTTGAATTCACCCCGCAGGGCACGTTGGCTGAAAAGCTGCGCGCAGGCGGCGCGGGCATTCCCGCCTTCTTCACCCGCACGGGCGTGGGCACCATCGTGGCCGACGGCAAGGAAATCCGCGAATTCGACGGCCAGCAATACGTGATGGAGCGTTCGCTGGTGCCGGACGTGTCGCTGGTCAAGGCGCACATCGCCGACCGCAGCGGCAACCTGGTGTTCCGCAAGACGGCCCGCAACTTCAACCCGAACGTCGCGATGGCCGGCAAGTTCACGGTGGTCGAGGTTGAACAGATCGTTGACACCGGCAGCCTGGATCCCGATCAGATCCACCTGCCCGGCATCTATGTGCAACGGATCGTGCTGAACACGACGCCGGAAAAGCGCATCGAACAACGCACCACTCGCCCGGCCTAAGGAGAAGACGACATGGCATGGTCCCGCGATGAAATGGCGGCGCGCGCCGCGCGCGAGCTGCAAGACGGTTTTTATGTGAACCTGGGTATCGGCTTGCCGACCCTGGTTGCCAACCACGTGCCCAAGGGCGTGGAGGTGTGGCTGCAATCCGAAAACGGCCTGTTGGGCATTGGCCCGTTCCCCACCGATGATGAAGTCGATGCCGACCTGATCAACGCCGGCAAGCAGACGGTAACGACGTTGCCGGGCTCGTCGATCTTTTCGTCGGCCGATTCGTTCGCGATGATCCGCGGCGGCAAGATCAACCTGGCCATCCTGGGCGCGATGCAGGTGTCCGAAAAGGGCGACCTGGCCAACTGGATGATTCCCGGCAAGATGGTCAAGGGCATGGGCGGCGCGATGGACCTGGTGGCCGGCGTAGGCCGCGTCGTGGTCCTGATGGAGCACGTGGCCAAGAAGAAAGACGGCACGGAAGACATCAAGCTGCTGCCCGAATGCAATCTGCCGTTGACGGGCGTGGGCGTGGTCGACCTGATCATTACCGACCTGGGCGTGATGGAAGTCACCGAAAACGGCCTGAAGCTGCTGGAAACGGCGCCGGGCGTCACGGTGGACGAAATCCAGTCCAAGACGCTGGCCAAGCTGGACGTGTCTTCGGTCAAGTAAACGGCCCTTGTAGGCGACCCTTGTAGGCGACCCTTGTAGGCGACCCTCGTAGGCGACCCTCGTAGGCGACCCTGGATGCACCAATGAAAACGCCCCGCAAAGGGGCGTTTTCATTTCCGCGGTAGGGGGGCGTGGCGCGAGGCGCTACGCCGCCGCGTCCAGGCGCATCCCCACATGCGGGATGCCGTCTTCAATGTATTCCTCGGTGACCTGCACAAAGCCGTGCCCGCCGTAGTAGTTGCGCAGCCGCGCCTGCGCGCCCAGATACATGGCGCGGCCCGGCCAGCGTTGGCGCACTTCGGCCATGGCGTGGCGGATCAGCTCGTGGCCCAGGCCCTGGCCGCGCGTCCAGGGTGCGGTGATCACCCGGCCGACTTCAATCTGCCCGTCTTTCAGCGACGGGTCCAGGATGCGGCAATACGCGGCCAGCTGCCCGTCCTGCCATGCCATCAGGTGCGACGTCTGGCCCATCAGGTCCTTGCCGTCGATGTCCTGGAAAACGCAGTTTTGCTCAACGACGAACACTTCCGTGCGCAGCCGAAGAATCGCGTAGATCTCCGGCACGGTGAGTTCCTGGTGGGGTTTGCAGATCCAGTCGGGCATTGCGGCAGTCCAAGTCAGCGGGTCGATAAGGGAAAAACAGAGCGCCGATAGCGTACCTCAAAGCGGCCCCGTTTTTTTTCGGTGTCTATCCGGCTTCCGCTTCGCCGCCCATCCCGACCTATCCACCGTTGTTACATAAATTCACGGGTATACCCTGAGTATGAAAAGGAATTTTCTTATTTAAAATTTGCGTGTAAACAGATTTACACAATCGCCAGATAAGCCGAACCCCCGCAAACGATGAACAAGGCCGTACTTACGATCGCTGATCGGATCGCCCGGGCCCAGCCCGCGCTGAGCCGGACGCAGCACAAGATGGCCGAATACGTGTTGGCGCACCAGTTTCGCGTCGCCACCATGACCATCGACGAATTCGCGGCGGCAGTGGGCGTATCCGTGGCCACGGCGAATCGCTTTGCGCGCGCGCTGGATCTGCCCGGCTACCCCCAGTTTCGTGCCGAACTGGCGCGTGGCTTCGAAGCCGCGCTGGAACCCGTGGAAAAGCTGCGCACCGAATTGGCCCATTCCGCCAGTGCCGTGCAAATCTTTGCCGCCACGCTGGAAGAAGACATCCGCAACGCCCAACGCAACTTGCAGTCGCTGGATTCCGCGGCCTGTGAGCAGGCGGTGCAGGCGATCCTGGCGGCCGAACGCGTGTTCATCATCGGTTTCGGCGCCAGCGGTTTCCTGGCCGGCCTGTTGCAGCGCGGCCTGTGCATGCACCTGCATTCCGTTGAATCGCTGGCAGGCCCCGGCGGCGTGTCGCACGCGGCTCGGCAGATGTCGCGCATGACGTCCAACGACCTGGTGATCGCGATCGGTTTCCCTCGCTATCTGGCCGACACGGTCACGCTGGCCGCCGCCGCCAAGCAGGCCGGCGTGCCGGTGCTGGTGCTGACCGACAAGCCCACATCGCCGTTGGCGCCGACGGCCTCCGTTGTGCTGTACGCGTTTTCCGCGCGCCAGCTGATTCCCAATTCCGAAACCGCCGCGCTGGGCCTCATCGAAGCCCTGTCCGCGGCCGTGGCCTATCGGGCCAAGAATTCCGTTGCGGCAGCCGCTGGGGTGACCCAGTCCGTGATGCCGTGGCTTATCCATGGAGTAGGTAAACGATGATTCAACCCGTGATTGCCATTCACGGTGGCGCCGGCGCGATGTCCCGCGCGGCCATGTCGCCCGAGAAAGAACAGGAATACCTGGCCGCCCTGGAGTCCATCCTGACGGCCGGCCAGGCCGTGCTGGCCCGTGGCGGCAGCGCCCTGGACGCCGTTACCGAAGCCGTTCGCCTGCTGGAAGATTGCCCGCTGTTCAACGCGGGCCACGGCGCCGTGTTCACCAGCGCCGCCACGCACGAACTGGATGCCGCCATCATGGACGGCGCCACGCTGCGTTCGGGCGCGATTGCCAACGTCAATTGCGTGCGCAACCCCATTTTTGCCGCGCGCAAAGTCATGGAAAACAGCAAGCACGTGCTGTTCGTGGGCGAGGGCGCTGAAGCCTTCGCCAAGGCCGAAGGCCTGGAGATCGTGGACCCGTCCTATTTCTCTACCGACGCCCGCCGCGAACAACTGCTGCGCGTGCAGCGCGAAACGCCTGACGCCGCCGTGCTCGACCACGACGGCCAGGCCATGGTCGCGCGCGGCCAGCCCGCACCCGCCGACCCGCTGGACGCCGACAAGAAGTTCGGCACGGTGGGCGCGGTGGCAGTCGACGCGCAAGGCAACGTGGCCGCGGCCACCTCGACCGGCGGCATCACCAACAAGCAGGTCGGCCGCGTGGGCGATGCGCCCCTGATCGGCGCCGGCACCTACGCCAGCAACAAGACCTGCGCGGTATCCACCACGGGCACCGGCGAGATGTTCATCCGCATGGTCGCCGCTTACGACGTGGCGGCACAGATGGAATACAGCGGCGCGTCGCTGCAAGAGGCGGCCGACCGCGTCGTGATGGAAAAACTGCCCACCATCGGCGGCAAGGGCGGCCTGGTGGCCGTTGACGCCCAGGGCAATGTGGCCTTGCCGTTCAACACGGAAGGCATGTATCGCGGTTACGCCCGCGTTGGCGAAAAGCCGGTCACCGCTATCTACCGATAAGCGTGACGGGTTCTGTTTTGATTTTGGGGATTAATAAAGATGGTTGATCGCGCAAACAGCCTGGCGCTGCCGGAAAACCGCGTGGTCCAGGTCGACGACCTGACGGTGCGCTTCGTGGGTTCCGAGCGCACGGTCGAAGCCGTGCGCAACCTGTCGTTCCATGTGGACCGGGGTGAAACCCTGGCCATCGTGGGCGAATCGGGTTCGGGCAAATCGGTGACGTCCCTGGCGCTCATGCGTCTGGTGGAACATGGCGGTGGGCGCATCGCCCAGGGCCACATGGCGCTGCGCCGCCGCAACGGTGCCGTGATCGACCTGGCCAATTCCAGCCAGCGCGTCATGCGTAATGTGCGCGGCGCCGACATGGCCATGATTTTCCAGGAGCCGATGACGTCGCTGAACCCGGTGTTCACCGCCGGTGACCAGATCGCCGAATCGATCCGCCAGCACCAGGGCAAGGACGCCGCCGCCGCGCGCGCCGAAGCGCTGCGCATGCTGGAACAGGTGCGCATCCCGGAAGCCAGGTCCGTGCTGGACCGCTACCCGCATCAACTGTCGGGCGGCATGCGCCAACGCGTGATGATCGCCATGGCGCTGGCCTGCAAGCCCGCGCTGCTGATCGCCGACGAACCGACCACGGCGCTGGATGTCACCATCCAGGCGCAGATCCTGCAACTGATCCGTCAGCTTCAGGAAGAAATGCACATGGGCGTGGTGTTCATCACCCACGACATGGGCGTGGTGGCTGAAGTGGCCGACCGCGTGTTGGTCATGTACCGCGGCGACAAGGTTGAAGAAGGCCCGTCTGAGCAAGTGTTCTCGGCGCCGCAGCACACCTACACCAAGGCGCTGCTGTCGGCCGTGCCCAAGCTGGGCGCCATGGAAGGCACCGATCTGCCCGCGCGCTTCCCGCTGCTGCAAGTGGAAGGCCAGGCCCAGCCCGTGGCCGAGCCTGGCATCACCAGCACGCAGGAAGTGCCGGCCGCCAAGCGCGAACCGATTCTGTCGGTGCGCAACCTGGTGACCCGCTTTGACCTGCGCGGCGGCATTCTCAGCCGCGTGCAGCGCCGCGTGCATGCGGTCGAACAGGTCAGCTTCGACCTGTACCCCGGCGAAACGCTGTCGTTGGTGGGCGAGTCCGGCTGCGGCAAGTCCACCACCGGCCGGTCGCTGCTGCGCCTGGTCGATAGCCAGGCGGGCGAGATCAAGTTCGGCGGGCGCGACATCGTCAGCCTGAAGAACAACGAATTGCAGTCCCTGCGCCGCGACATCCAGTTCGTGTTCCAGGACCCGTTCGCCTCGCTGGATCCGCGCGTCACCGTCGGCTTCTCGATCATGGAGCCGCTGCTGGTGCACGGCGTGGCCAAGGGCAAGGAAGCCGAACGCCGCGTGTCGGAATTGCTGGAACGCGTGGGCCTGCCGCCTGAAATGGCGCAGCGCTATCCGCATGAATTCTCGGGCGGCCAACGCCAGCGCATCTGCATCGCGCGCGCGCTGGCGCTGAACCCCAAGGTCGTGATCGCGGACGAGTCGGTGTCGGCGCTGGACGTGTCGATTCAAGCCCAGATCGTGAACCTGCTGATCGACCTGCAACGCGACATGGGCATTTCGTTCCTGTTCATCTCGCACGATATGGCCGTGGTGGAACGCGTCAGCCACCGCGTGGCGGTGATGTACCTGGGCCAGATCGTTGAGATCGGCCCGCGCCGCGCCATCTTTGAAAATCCGCAGCACCCGTACACCAAGAAGCTGATGTCGGCCGTGCCGATCGCCGATCCGGCGCGTCGCCACCTGAAGCGCACCTTGTTGTCCGATGAAATCCCCAGCCCGATCCGCAAGCTCGGCGACGAGCCGGTGGTGCAGCCGCTGGTGCAGGTTGGAACCGATCACTTCGTTGCCCGCCATCCGGTCGGCGGCGCGTATTGATTCCGTTGTCGTACCTATTTTTCTTCCACCAAACCCCCTAATTCCTTTTTGGAACCAGGAGTTGCAATGATGAAAGTTCTGCGCCCCACCAAGCTGATGGCCGCCGCCGCGGTGGCCTTCGGTGTGCTCACTTCGCCGTTGGCGCACGCTGCCAAGGACGTGACGTTTGCCGTCTCCATCGCACTGGAAACGCTTGATCCGTACAACACCAACAGCACGCTGAACCAGGCTGCCGGCAAGGCCTACTACGAAGGCCTGTTCGAATTCGACAAAGACCTGAAGGTCCAGAAGGTGCTGGCCACCGACTACACCGTCAGCGAAGACGGCCTGGTCTACACGTTCAAGCTGCGTCCCGGCGTGAAGTTCCACGACGGCACCGACTTCAATGCCGAAGCGGTCAAGATCAACTTCGATCGTCCGGCCAACCCGGAAAACCGCCTGTCGCGCTACATCCAGTTCAGCGTCATCGACAAGACCGAAGTGGTTGACCCGATGACCATCAAGATCACGTTGAAGAAGCCGTTCTCGGCCTTCATCAACGCGCTGGCCCACCCGGCCGCCATGATGATCTCGCCGGCCGCCCTGGCCAAGTACGGCAAGGAAATCGGTTTCCACCCGGTGGGCACCGGCCCGTTCGAATTCGTCGAATGGAAGCCGGCCGAATACCTGAAGGTCAAGAAGTTCGACGGCTACTGGAAGAAGGGATACCCCAAGGTCGACACGCTGACCTTCCGTACCGTGACCGACAACAACACCCGCGCCGCCGTGGTGCAGACGGGCGAAGCGCAGTTCGCTTTCCCGGTGCCGTTCGAACAAGCCGCCGTGCTGAAGAAGAACGACAAGCTGGACGTGGTCGATCACCAGAACTCGATCATGGCCCGCTACCTGTCGATGAACACGCAGCAAAAGCCGTTCGACAACGTCAAGGTGCGCGAAGCCATCAACTACGCCATCAACAAGGAAGCGCTGGCCAAGGTCGCCTTCTCGGGTTACGCCACCATCGTGGACGGCGTGGTGCCCAAGGGCGTGGACTTTGCCCACAAGACCGGCCCGTGGCCGTACGACATCAAGAAGGCCAAGGCGCTGCTGGCTGAAGCCGGCTACCCCAATGGCTTCGAAAGCACCCTGTGGTCCGCCTATAACGACGGCACCTCGGTGAAGGTGGTTCAGTTCCTGCAACAGCAGCTGGCGCAAGTCGGCATCAAGGTGCAGGTTGAAGTGCTGGAATCGGGTCAGCGCGTGCAGCGTGTGCAGCAAGTGCAGAAGCCGGAAGATGCCAAGGTTCGCATGTACTACGCCGGCTGGTCGTCCTCGACCGGTGAAGCCGACTGGGGCCTGCGTCCGCTGTTGACCACCGCCGCTTTCCCGCCGGTGCTGAACAACGTGTCGTACTACTCGAACAAGGCGGTGGACGACGGCGTTCAGGAAGCCTTGGCCACGACCGACCGCGCCAAGAAGACTGAAATCTACAAGGGCGTTCAGGAAACCATCTGGAAGGACGCCCCGTGGGCCTTCCTGGTGACCCAGAACAACCTGTACGTGAAGTCCAAGAACCTGTCGGGCGTGTACGTGGAACCGGACACCTCGTTCTGGTTCGGCGACATCGACCTGAAGCAGTAAACCTAGCAGTCACTCTTGGGGCCTTCGGGCCCTTGTAAGGCCACATACGGCGGGGGCGCGGTGTCCCCGCCGATGTTGCAGGAATTTCAATGCTGACCTACATCGTCAAACGTCTTCTGGGCATGATCCCCACGCTGCTGCTGGTAGCCGTGGTCGTGTTCCTGTTTGTGCACATGCTTCCGGGCGACCCGGCGCGACTGGCCGCGGGCCAGGAGGCCGACCAGCAAACCGTTGAGCTCGTGCGCAAGGAACTTGGGCTGGATCTGCCCCTGCCGCAGCAGTTCGTGCGCTACTTCAGCCACATGCTGCAAGGCGACCTGGGTACCTCGCTGCGTACCAAGCGCCCCGTCTCGACCGAGATTTCCGACCGTTTCATGCCCACGCTGTGGCTGACGCTTGCCAGCATGGTGTGGTCCGTGACCTTCGGCATGATCATCGGGATCGTGTCGGCGGTCTGGCGCAATCGCTGGCCTGACCGACTTGGCATGACGCTGGCGGTGTCGGGCATTTCGTTCCCCGCGTTCGCGCTGGGCATGATGCTGATGCAGGTGTTCTCCGTGAACCTGGGCTGGCTGCCGACCGTGGGCGCCTCGACCTGGCAACACTACATCCTGCCGTCCATCACACTGGGCGCCGCGGTGGCTGCCGTGATGGCGCGCTTTACCCGCGCTTCGTTCGTGGAAGTCATCCAGGAAGACTTCGTGCGCACGGCGCGGGCCAAGGGCCTGACCGAGCGCCGCGTCGTCATCAAGCACGCGCTGCGCAACGCGCTGATTCCCGTAGTCACCATGATGGGCTTGCAGTTCGGCTTCTTGCTGGGTGGCTCGATCGTGGTGGAAACCGTCTTCAACTGGCCCGGCCTTGGCCGCCTGCTGGTTGATGCCGTGACCCAGCGGGACTATCCGGTGATCCAGGGCCTGGTGCTGCTGTTCTCGCTGGAATTCATTTTGATCAACCTGATTGTCGACGTGCTCTATGGCGTCATCAATCCCAGCATCCGTTACAAGTGAGGCGGCCATGAGCAATCCGACACCCGCCACGATGGTCGCCGCCGTTCCGAAGAACGACGTGCGTACGCCCGCCACCGAGTTCTGGCGCAAATTCAAGAAGCAGAAGCTGGCCGTGGGCGCCGGCATGTTCGTGCTGTTGCTGGTTGTGGTCGCGGCGTTTGCGCCGTGGATCGTGCCCTTCGACCCCGAGAATTTCTTCGACTACGACGCGCTTAACGCCGGCCCGTCGCTGACCCACTGGCTGGGCGTGGATTCGCTGGGCCGCGACATCTTCAGCCGCATTGTCATGGGCGCGCGGATCTCGCTGGCCGCGGGCTTCCTGTCGGTGGCCATGGGCGCCATCGTCGGCACCTTCATGGGCTTGATGGCCGGTTACTACGAAGGCTGGTGGGAACGCATCACGATGCGTATCTCGGACGTGCTGCTGGCGTTTCCGGGCATGCTGCTGGCGATTGGCGTGGTGGCCATCCTGGGTTCCAGCATGGTCAACGTGATCGTGGCCGTGGCCGTGTTCAGCGTGCCGGCGTTTGCCCGCCTGGTGCGCGGCAACACGCTGTCGATCAAGCAGATGACGTATGTCGAAGCCGTCAAGAGCGTGGGCGCGTCCGACTGGACGATCATCATGCGCCACATCCTGCCCGGCACGATCTCGCCGATCGTGGTGTACGGCACGATGCGTATCGGCACGTCGATCATCACCGCCGCCAGCCTGTCGTTCCTGGGCATGGGCGCATCGCCTCCGACGCCCGAGTGGGGCGCCATGCTGAACGAGGCGCGCGCCGACATGGTCATCGCTCCGCACGTGGCCATCTTCCCGGCCCTGGCGATCTTCCTGACGGTGTTGGCGTTCAACCTGCTGGGCGACGGCCTGCGCGACGCGCTCGACCCGAAGATCGACCGCAAGTGATACCCGCGGGTAAATAGGAAAGCCCCGCCGCCGGGCCGCCGGACCGCCGGACCGCCGGACCGCCGGACCGCCGGACCGCCGGACCGCCGGACCGCCGGACCGCCGGAGCGCCGGACCGCCCAAAGCGGCGCGGCGTGGGGCACTATCCGCGCCGTCGCCCCGTTCCGAAGGGCGGCGGCGTTTTGCATTAAGGAGCGTGGCAACACGCGGCAATCATGAACAAACAAGCGCTGGATATGCCCCGCATCGGCGTACTGCCGTCAGGGCCGCTGGATTCGATTTGCGACGTCGGCGACGTCACCGTCGGCCATCACACGCTGGCCGACGGCGCGCGGCAGACGGGCGTCACCGTCGTGCGCCCACATGCCCGCGACCCATTTCTGGACAAGGTTCCTGCCTCGGCAACCGTGCTGAACGGCTTTGGCAAAAGCACGGGCCTGGTCCAGGTACAAGAGCTGGGGGTGTTGGAAACCCCCATCGCGCTGACCAACACTTTTGGCGTGGGCACCGTCGCCAACGCGCAGATCCGCCAGGCCATCGCGGCCAACCCCGAGATCGGCCGCGGCATGGCCACCGTGAACCCGCTGGTGTTCGAATGCAATGACGGCTATTTGAACGACATCCAGGCGCTGGCCGTGCAGGAATCGCATTACGCCGACGCTTATGCCAGCGCCGCGAAATCGTTTGCGCAGGGGGCGGTAGGCGCCGGGCGCGGCATGTCGTGCTTCTCGTTCAAGGGGGGTATCGGCTCGGCGTCCCGCGTGGCGTCCATCCAGCCCGGCCTGCGTCACACCGTTGGCGCGCTGGTGCTGGCCAACTTCGGCCGCTTGCCCAACCTGACCGTGGCGGGCCGCCCGTTTGGGCGTCGTCTGGCCGACCAGCTGGACCAGGGCTTGGCACAGCAAGGCGAGAACGCCGCGATTGTGCCGGAGAAGGGCTCCATCATCTTGCTGCTGGCTACCGACGCGCCGCTGGACTCGCGCCAATTGCGCCGCTTGTCGCTGCGCGCGGGCGCGGGCCTGGCGCGCACCGGGTCCGTGTTCGGCCACGGCAGCGGTGACATCGCGCTGGCTTTTTCCACCGCGTACACCGTGCCGCAATTGGCCGAACAGCCGATGCCCGCCGTGGCGATGCTGCACGAAACCCGTATCGATCCCTTGTTCGAAGCCGCCGCCGAGGCCTGCGAACAAGCCATCATCGCCGCGCTGTGGCACGCCGACGCCGTGACCGGGCGCAGCGGCCATCACCGCGCGGCCATCCGCGACGTAGCGCCGCAGTGGCGCCAATGGCTGTCCGACTCCGCATTCTGAATTCTTTGAAGGCTGACCCCATGAAGATCCTGATTTCCACCGATATCGAAGGCGTCGCCGGCGTCTTTCACGCCGAGCAAGTCCGCGCCGGCAATGGCGAATACGAGCGCGCCCGCGCCTGGATGACCGCCGAGGCCAACGCGGCCGTGCAAGGCGCCATTGCCGGTGGCGCCGAAGAAATCCTGGTCAACGATTCGCACGGCGGGTTTCGCAACCTGCTGCCCGATGGCCTGGACGAACGCGCGCGCCTGGTGCTGGGCAAGCCGCGTTACCTGGGCATGATGGGCGGCTTGGAAGAGGGCTGCGATGCCGTCTTCATGATCGGCTACCACTCGCGTTCGCAAGGGCGCGGCATCCTGGCGCACACGATCAACAGCTTTGCCTTCGCGCGCGTGCTGATCAACGGCATGGAGCTGGGCGAAGCGGGCCTGTATGGCGCGCTGGCCGGCGAAATGGGCGTGCCCGTGATCCTGGGAACGGGTGACGACGTGTTCATCTCGGAAACGCGCGACACGTTCCCCGGCGCTGAATGGGTGCAGACCAAAGTGGCGCACGGCCAGGGCAGCGGCGTGACCTTGTCGCCCGCCGCCTCGCGCCGCGCCATCGCCGCCGCGGCCGAAACCGCGGTGCGCAAGCTCAAGGGCAAGGCCACTTCCGCCGCCGATCCGAAACCCGTTCCTTTCTGCATTCCCGCCCCTATAGAATGCCGGTTGCAGACACAGAGCGCGGCGCTGGCCGACCTGTTCTGCATGTGGCCCACGCTGGAACGCGTGGACGGCGTCACCGTGCGATTCAACGTGGATAGCATGCAGTCGGCCGTCCGCACGTTGAACAGCCTGGCCGCCATGTCTTTCATGTTGCGCTAAGGATCCCATCCCCCATGTCTAGCACCGACGCCCGTATCGCCCAACTGCGGCAGGCCATGAGCCGCCGCGGCCTGTCCGCCTATATCGTCCCGTCCTCGGACCCGCACCTGTCCGAGTATCTGCCGGCACGCTGGCAAGGGCGGCGCTGGCTGTCGGGCTTCACCGGGTCGGTTGGCACGCTGGTCGTCACGGCGGACTTTGCCGGACTGTGGGTGGACAGCCGCTACTGGGTGCAGGCCGAGACGCAACTGGCCGGCACCGGCGTGCAGTTGATGAAGATTGCGCTGGCGTCCACGCCCGGCCATGTCGACTGGCTGGCCGCCAACACCCGCGCGGGCGATGTCATCGGCGTGGACGGCCAGGTGCTGGGCCTGGGCGCCTTCCGTTCCTTGTCGGCCGCTGCCGCCAAGTCCGGCGCCACGCTGGAAATCCGCGTAGACCTGCTGGACGACATCTGGACCGACCGCGCCGGCCTGCCCGACGCAAGGATCTATGAGCACGTCGCGCCCGAAGCCTGCGTGACTCGCGCCGACAAGCTGGCGCAAGTGCGCGACGCCATGCGCGAGCACGGCGCCGATGTGCATTTCATCTGCACGGTGGACGACATTGCCTGGCTGCTGAACCTGCGTGGCGCGGACGTGGACTACAACCCGGTGTTCGTTGGCCATGCGCTGATCGGCCTGGACCACGCCACGCTGTTCGTGGCGGACGGCAAGATCGACGACGCCCTGCGCGCCACGCTGGCCGCCGATGGCGTCGAAGTGGCGGGCTATGCGCAGGCCGCCGACGCCTTGGCCTCGCTGGAACTGGACCAGACCTTGCTGATCGATCCGGCGCGTGTGACCTGCGGCGTGTTCCACGCCATGGACCCCGCCGTGCCGCGCATTGAAGCAATCAACCCGTCCACCTTGTTCAAGTCGCGCAAGACGGATGCCGAACTGGCCCATGTGCGCCAGGCGATGGCGCAAGACGGCGCCGCATTGTGTGAATTCTTTTCCTGGTTTGAAGGCGCGCTGGGCAAGGAAACCATTACCGAACTGACGATCGACGAGCAGATCACCGCCGCCCGCGCCCGCCGCCCGGCCTACGTCTGCCCCAGCTTTGCCACCATCGCCGGCTTCAACGCCAACGGCGCCATGCCGCATTACCGCGCCACGCCGCAATCGCATGCCACCATCGAAGGCGATGGCCTGTTGCTGATCGATTCGGGCGGCCAGTACCTGGGCGGCACCACCGACATCACGCGCGTGGTCGCGGTGGGCACGCCCAGCGCCGATCAGAAAGTGGACTTCACGCTGGTGCTCAAGGGCATGATCGCGTTGTCGCGCGCGTCGTTCCCGCGCGGCACGCCGTCGCCCATGCTGGACGCCATTGCGCGCGCGCCCATCTGGGAAGGCGGGGCGGAATACGGCCATGGCACCGGCCACGGCGTGGGCTATTTCCTGAACGTGCACGAAGGCCCGCAAGTGATCTCGTACCGCGCCATGCCGGGCCCGCACACCGCGATGGAGCCGGGCATGATCACGTCGAACGAACCCGGTATCTATCGCCCGGGCCGTTGGGGCGTGCGCATTGAAAACCTGGTTGCGAACCGCAGCTGGCTGACGTCGGAATTGGGCGAATTCCTGTGCTTTGAAACGCTGACGCTATGCCCGATCGACACGCGCTGCATCGAGGTGTCGCTGATGCGCGCCGACGAAATCGCGTGGCTGAACGACTATCACAAGACGGTGTTCGAGCGACTGTCGCCGCTGGTGCAAGGCGAGGCCCTGGCCTGGCTTGAACGCAGCACCGCGCCGATCAGCGCATAGGACGGTCGCCAGGCGGGGCTGCGACAACGCTCAGGCCGACTTCGCCGCCTGCCTGGCGCCCCAGTACAGCGCCAGGGCGCCGGCCATGCACCCCATCACCAGCAGCGCGGCGTAGATTGCCAGCACGGCGGCGCTTGCCGAATAAGACTGTGCGGCGCGCATCATCTGGCTCCATGTCATGGCGTTGACGGCCAGATAGGCCAGGCCGATGCCGGCCGCCTGTGCCAGCCAGAAGGCCAGGCTGCCATGGGCCACCGCGCGCCCCATCCGGGCGCGGCCGATGTGGCGCGGCAAAGCCTTCAGGCACGTGACGACGCACAGCGCAAGCAGCAGCGCGGGCAGCACCATATAGCCCGACACGAAGGCCGTCCAACCGGCATCCAGAAACATCATTTGCAGGTAACCGCCCGCGGCGATCGATACGGTCAACTGCCAGGCCAGCATGGACGACCCGGCGATCCAGGCCGCATGCCGTCGACCGTAGGCGGGTGCGCCCGGCGCGCCCTTGCGTTGCACGGTCCAGGCAGCGATGCGCACGACCAGGCACATGCCGACGATTTCCAGCACGATATTCACGACGCGAAACAGCAGGGCCATGGTCAGGAACTGGCCGGTCAGCTCGAGGCCGAACTGCTGGGTCAGCGCGCCGCGGTTCTCCATGACGAAGTGCATGCCCACGTTGTGCAGGTAGGCGGTGGCGGCCGACACCATCAAGGTGTAGATCAGCTGCAAGGCGATGAAGGTGCCGAACAGCTTGCGCGGCTCGTCCACCGCCGTGGTGTTGTGGCGGCGCAGCCAGCCGTGCATCGTGCCCCACACGGTCAACCCGACCATGACGGCGGACGCCAGGATGTTGGTCAGCAGCGGCATCAGGTACTGCGGCTGGCTGTACATCTCGCGCATTTGGTCGAATTGCGGCAAGGCCAGCATGGTGTAGCCCTGCACCAGCGCACCATAAGCCAGGCGCACGATGACGGCGGTCAACGCCAGGCGCCAGGCAAGCGAAGCGGGGCGATGGGTGGAAGCAGGGGCCGCGGGAGGGGATGCCGGGGAAGGCGGCGCGGATGCGGGAAACGTGGAAGGGGTCATCGACGGTGGCGGAAGGTTGAGAAAAGCGGGGTCGAAAATTAGGGATCGAACATATCACGGCGCCTTCGGCCCCACGTGAATGCGGCGCGCCAGGGCGGGCATTTGAGTGCTGCCAAATGTTACGCGTCATCGCTAGGGGAAAACCCAAATAACTTCCGCCTCCCGGCTATAATCCAAATTTCCCGCACGCGCCCGCTCGTCCCGGGTGCTCATTACGATGACCAAATACGTATTTGTCACCGGCGGAGTGGTGTCTTCCCTGGGCAAGGGCATCGCCGCTGCGTCGCTCGCCGCCATTCTCGAGTCGCGTGGTTTGCAGGTCACCATGCTGAAGCTCGATCCGTACATCAACGTCGATCCGGGCACGATGAGCCCCTTCCAGCACGGTGAAGTGTTCGTCACGGAAGACGGCGCCGAAACCGATCTGGACTTGGGCCACTACGAGCGTTTCATTTCCGCTCGCATGCACAAGGTGAACAACTTCACCACCGGGCAGATCTACGAATCGGTGCTGCGCAAGGAACGGCGTGGCGACTACCTGGGCAAAACTGTCCAGGTGATTCCGCACATCACCAACGAAATCCAGGACTTCATCGCCCGTGGCGCCGAAGCGGGCTGGAACGGCAACACGGACGTCGCCATCGTCGAAATCGGCGGCACCGTGGGCGACATCGAGTCCCTGCCTTTCCTGGAAGCCGCGCGCCAGATGAGCCTGCGCATGGGCCGCAACAACGCGGCCTTCGTGCACCTGACCCTGGTGCCGTTCATCGCTTCCGCCGGCGAACTCAAGACCAAGCCTACGCAGCATTCGGTCCAGAAGCTGCGCGAAATCGGTATCTACCCGAACGCGCTGCTGTGCCGCGCCGACCGTCCCATCCCGGACGACGAGCGCGCCAAGATCTCGATGTTCTCGAACGTGCCGCTGGACGCCGTCATCTCCGTCTGGGATGCCGATTCCATCTACAAGATTCCCGCCATGCTGCACAAGCAAGGCGTGGACAACATCGTCTGCGAAGCGCTGGGCCTGACCCCGCCGCCGGCTGATCTGTCCATGTGGGACAACCTGGTCGAAGCGCTGGAGCACCCGCAGCACCAGTTGACGATCGGCATGGTCGGCAAGTACGTCGACCTGACCGAATCGTACAAGTCGCTGACGGAAGCGCTGGTTCACGCCGGCATCCACACGCGCTCGAAGATCAACATCGAATACATCGATTCCGAAGACATCGAAACCCGCGGCACCGACCAACTGAAGCATCTGGACGCCATTCTGGTCCCGGGCGGCTTCGGCAAGCGCGGCACCGAAGGCAAGATCGCCGCGATCCGCTACGCCCGTGAAAACGGCGTGCCGTATCTGGGCATCTGCCTGGGCATGCAACTGGCCGTCATCGAGTTCGCGCGCCACGTCGCCGGCCTGGGCGGCGCCAACAGCACGGAATTCGACCCGTCGGCGCCCCATCCGGTGGTGGCACTGATCACCGAATGGATGGACCGCGAAGGCAAGGTCGAAAAGCGCGACAACTCGTCCGACCTGGGCGGCACCATGCGCAAGGGCGCGCAGCGCGTGCCGATCAAGCCGGGCACCCGCGCGCAGACCATCTACGGCGACGAAGTGAACGAGCGTCACCGTCACCGCTACGAGGTCAACAACGTCTACGTGCCGCGACTGGAAGAGTCCGGCATGGTGATCAGCGCCCGCACGCCGACCGAAAACCTGCCGGAAATGATGGAATTGCCCGACCACCCGTGGTTCGTGGGCGTGCAGTTCCACCCGGAGTTCACGTCGACCCCGCGTGATGGCCACCCGTTGTTCTCCAGCTATATCCGCGCCGCCATCGAGCAGAAGTCTCGTCGCGGTCAGGAGGCGTAATGCCGGTTCGCGGTCTCGAGTTCCGTAAGCGGATCCTCGGGGCCGCGGCCCATTTCTCCAGCGCCGCACTAGGCGGCGGCGCTTCTTTCGGATACAACCAATTAGCATCGGACAGGTGTCGCCAGGCCGCTTTGCGCGACACTGGCGGCTTTGCCGTATCCGGCGCCCACCCCCTTTCAACGCCACTGCTCTGAAGGAACCCCATGAGTGCTTACATCATCGCCGAAGTCACGGTGACCAAGCCCGCGCAATACGAGGACTACAAGCGTCTGTCCACGCTCGCCATGCGCGCGTACGATGCCAAGGTCCTGGTGCGGGGCGGTGAGACCAAGCACCTTGAGGGCCGTAAGCCTGGCCGCACCGTCGTCATGGAATTTCCGTCGATGACCGCCGCCCAGGCCTTCTACGACTCCTGGCAGTACCGCCGTGCCCGCAACGCCCGCGAGGGCGCGGCCGTCATGAATATGTTTATCGTTCAGGGAATGTAAAGTCATGAGTGCAATCGTCGACATCATCGGCCGCGAGATTCTGGATTCGCGCGGCAACCCCACCGTGGAATGCGATGTGCTGCTGGAATCCGGCGCCATGGGCCGTGCGGCCGTGCCGTCCGGCGCATCCACCGGCGCCCGCGAAGCCATCGAGCTGCGCGACGGGGACAAGAGCCGTTATCTGGGCAAGGGCGTGCTGCGCGCCGTTGAGAACCTGAATACGGAAATCTCCGAAGCCTTGATGGGCCTGGACGCCCAGGAACAGACCTTCGTCGATCGCACCTTGATCGAGCTGGACGGTACCGAGTCCAAGGAACGCCTGGGCGCCAACGCGATCCTGGCGGCCAGCATGGCCGTGGCCCGCGCCGCCGCCGACGAATCGGGCCTGTCGCTGTACCGCTATTTCGGCGGCAGCGGCCCCATGAGCATGCCCGTGCCGATGATGAACGTCATCAACGGCGGCGCGCACGCGAACAACACGCTGGACCTGCAAGAACTGATGATTCTGCCGGTGGGCGCGGGCAGCTTCCGCGAAGCCCTGCGTTGGGGCGCTGAAGTCTTCCACATGCTGAAAAAGCTGATCCACGGCCAGGGCATGTCCACGGCCGTTGGCGACGAAGGCGGCTTTGCCCCCAACGTCCCCAGCCATGAAGCCGCCATCCAGCTGATTCTGAAGGCCATCACCGAAGCCGGCTACGAGCCGGGCACGCAGATCGCCCTGGGCCTGGATTGCGCCAGCTCGGAGTTCTACCGCGACGGCAAGTACACGCTGGCCGGCGAAGGCGGCATCTCGCTGTCCTCGCAGGAATTCACCAACCTGCTGGCCACCTGGTGCGACAAGTACCCCATCATCTCGATCGAAGACGGCATGGCCGAAAACGATTGGGACGGCTGGAAGTTGTTGACCGACCAGTTGGGCAAGAAGGTGCAATTGGTGGGCGACGACCTGTTCGTCACCAACACCAAGATTCTGCGTGAAGGCATCCAGAAGGGCGTGGCCAACTCGATCCTCATCAAGATCAACCAGATCGGCACGCTGACCGAAACCTTCGCCGCCATCGAAATGGCCAAGCGCGCCGGCTACACCGCCGTCGTGTCGCACCGTTCGGGCGAAACCGAAGATTCCACCATCGCCGACATCGCCGTGGCGACCAACGCCATGCAGATCAAGACGGGTTCGCTGTCCCGTTCGGATCGCATGTCCAAGTACAACCAGCTGCTGCGTATCGAAGAAGAGCTGGCTGAAGTGGCGTCGTATCCTGGCCTGGAAGCTTTCTACAACCTGCGTTGATGGGAAGCGCGATGGCGACGCCCGGCGCCGCCATCGCATCCGCGCCACGACTGCTCTGAGGGTTCTCGCGTATGCGCCTGTTGTTCCTGGTGCTGTTCGTGCTGGTAGGCTTGATCCAATACCCGCTTTGGCTGGGTAAGGGCGGCTGGTTCAAGGTCTGGGATTTGCAACGCCAAGTGGCCGAGCAGCGCGAGACCAACGAAGGCCTGCGCGCGCGTAATGCCGCGCTGGAAGCCGAAGTGCGAGACCTTGAAGGCGGCTCTGGCGCCATTGAAGAGCGCGCCCGCGGCGAGTTGGGCATGATGCGCGACGGTGAAGTGTTCGTTCACATCCTGCCGCAGAATGCGCAGCCGCCCGCCGGTGGCGCCACGCTGGCGACCGACGCTGCCACCAAGCCCGCCACGCCGGCACGCACCAGCGCCCCGGCAGCCAAGCCGCCGGCTGCTCGCGCCACACCCGCCGCCGCACCGAAGCCTGCCAACAGCACGCGTCAGTAAGCTTGCGGCGGCCGGCAACGGCTTGCTGGTCGTTGACAGCTGATCGCCGGTAACTCATAGCCGCTAACTCATAGCCGCTAACTCATAGCCGATAGCTCATAGCCGATGCCCCGCGTCAATCGCAGCGGGCATCGCGGCATGCTCCCATCACGATTTCCGCTGGCCTTGGCCGCGCGCCCGTCCAATCGACCGGGTGCGTGTGCATCTCCATTTCCAGTTCAACCTGAATCGGCAACAACCCATGCCTGCGAGCCACGCCCGCATAGCTGGCGTCGTTGCGCCCCAGCGCGGTGAGCACCGCTCGTACGGGGAACAGCCAGGGCTTGTGCAGATAAGTCAGCCGCAGCTTCAGGGTGTTGGCGTCGAAGATGGTGGCCGCGCCGGGGCGCGGCGGTCGCCTGGCGTGCTGCAAGTCCTGGTAGTCGTTATCGATGGCGCGTCGACCGGGCGCGGCCGGGACGGCCAGGTCCTTGCGGCCATGGTCGCGGAACATCCTGACATTGGGCTGCAAGACTTCGATTCGCCACGCGCCAAGGCCCGTGCCCGCCGAGGCGTCGGCATGTGCGCGCGCCAGCCTGCGCCTCGCACCCGCTTCGCCGTCGGCGCCGGCATGCAGGGCCAGCAAGCCTTGAATGAAGGCATCGCGCATAGGGGCCGGTTGCGCATGGGCGGTGGCGCCGGCGCGCGCGGCTTCCATCAGCGCCACGTGCGCCATTTGGCGCACGGCTTGCCAGCGTGCTGCTTCAATGCCCAGCAGGCCCATCAGCAACACCATGGCGCCCGCCACGGCGAATTCAATGGCGGCGGCGCCCCGCTGGCGCGAGGCGGCAAAGAAAAAGGCGGTCATGGCTGCGCAGTGTGGCGCGGGCATGACCGCCTGTCGATACGGACAATCCGAGGTGATGAAAATGTCCCGCAGGGCGGGACGCGGTGCAATCAGTGCACCGTGGGCGGCGCGTCGTCGGCGGCAGGCTGGTTCGGCGAGAACAACGTGGCGCAATCCACGGCGTCGAACTTATAGGGCTTGCCACAGAAGTCGCATGACACATCCACTTGGCCGCGCTCGGCCAGGACGCTGTTGACCTCTTCTTCGCCCAGCGAACGCAGCATGCTGGCGACGCGCTCGCGCGTGCAAGGGCAATGCCAGCGCACGGGCGCCGGGTCGAACGCCAGCAAGGTGTCTTCCCAGAACAGGCGATGGATCAAGGTGTCGATGTCGGCTTCCAGCACTTCGTCGCGCTTGAGCGTGCTGGCCAGGGCGACCACACGGTCCCAGGTTTCGGCGGCGGCTTGCTCGGTCAACAGTGGGGCGTCGGTGCCACCATGGAACGGCAGGCGTTGCACCAGCATGCCGGCGGCGTTGTCGGCATCGGCGGCCAGCCACAAGCGCGTGTCCAGCTGTTCGGAGGCCTTCATGTAGTGTTGCAGCGCTTCTGCCACCGTGTCGCCTTCCAGCGGCACGATGCCCTGGTAGGTTTGCTGGCCCGGCAGCTTGCGCTGCGGGTCCAGCACGACGATGAAGCGGCCGTTGCCGCCCGGGTTCAGCAGGCTTTGCATGGTGCCATCGGACGGCACTTCGTGGCCTTCGCGCACTTTGACGGTGGCGCGCAGGCTCAGGTCAGAACGGCATTCCACCACCAGCAGGGCGATGGGGCCATCGCCCTGGATCTGAAGCACCAGCGAGCCATCGAATTTGATGTTAGCGGCAAGCAGGGTAGAGGCCGCTACCAATTCGCCCAGCAGATGGGTGATGGCGGGCGGGTAGTCGTGGTTGGCCTGGACGGCCTTCCAGGTCGCGTCCAGGCGGACGGCCTGGATGCGGACGCTGCGGTCTTCGGTAAGGTATTTTTTGAGCTGATCGGTCATGGGGGAATGTTAGCCGATCAGGCCACCCAATTCCCCCTGCTGCCAGCAGGGCTACGGCAACTGCCCAGGGCGCTCAGGCCAGGCGCTTGAGGGCCGTCTTGTAGTGTTGGCCGCGCGCCACGTAATGGGCGGTGTTCTTGTGCAGATTGGCGATTTCTTCTTCGGACAGTTCGCGCACGATCTTGCCGATGCCGATCACCAATGAGTTGTCAGGAATGACGCGGTCTTCCGGGATGATGGCGCCGGCGCCGATCAGGCAGTTGCGCCCGATCACCGCGTTGTTCAGCACGATGGCCTGCATGCCCACCAGCGCGCCTTCGTGGATGGTGCAGCCGTGCAACATGGCCTGATGGCCCACAGTGACATTCGGGCCGATGGTCATGGGACAGCCGCTATCGACGTGCAGGACGCTGGATTCCTGGATATTGGTGCCATGGCGGATCAGGATGGCGTCGTTGTCGCCCCGGATCGACACGTGCGACCAGATGCTGACGCCGGCTTCCAGCGTGACATTGCCGATGATGTCGGCGCTGTCGGCGACATAGGCGGCGGGGTCGATGCGGGGGATCAGGTCGTCAAGCTGGTAGATGGGCATTGCCTAGGTTTCCGATAATTTTTCAGGGCCTGCAGGGGCAGGCGCGACGTTCTCGGCGGGTGCGGCGGCGTCGGCATGGCCGGGCGTGGCGGCGGGCGAGGGTGGTGGCGTGGGCGATTTCGGCACGGCGGCGGGCGTGGCGGGCGCGGACACCTTGGACGTATCAGCGGGCGCGGACGGCTTGGGCGCTGGCGGCGCGGCGGTGGGCGCTGGGGGCGTGGACGCCTTCGGTGCCACGGTTGCCGCGTGCGTCGCGACCGTCGCAGGTGCCCCGGTTGCCACAGGCGCCGCTGCCGGTGCCGTCGCCGCGATGTGCGCGCGCTCTTGCTCGCGTTGGCGCAGGATGCGGCGTTGGATCTTCCCGGTCGTGGTCATCGGCAATTCGTCGACGAACTCGATCTCTTTCGGGTATTCGTACGGCGCCAGGCGCTCACGAACATGCTCTTGCAGGTTTTCGATGATCTCGCCGCGGTCACGCTGGGCGAATTCGGGCGTCAGCACGACATAGGCCTTGACCAGCGCGCCCCGTTCGGCGTCCGGCTTGGGCACCACGGCGGCGTTGGCCACGGCGGGGTGGCCGACCAGGCAGCTTTCGATTTCGCCGGGACCGATGCGGTAACCGGCCGACTTGAACACGTCATCGGCACGCCCGGCGTACCAAAGGTAGCCGTCCGCGTCGACGGTGGCCAGGTCGCCCGTCAGGCACCAGTCGCCCTTGAATTTGGCTTGGGTGGCGGCTTCGTTGCGCCAATAGCCCAGGAACATCACGGGGTCGGGAAAGCCATGGATGTCCAGCCGGTTGACGGCAATTTCCCCGGTTTCACCAGGCGCCACCGGCTGCCCATCGTCGTTCAGCACCGCCACCTGATGGCCGGGATACGGGCGGCCCATGCTGCCCGCGCGGGCGGGCCAGCGCTTCTGGCTATTGCCCACCACGTAGTTCATTTCGGTTTGTCCAAACATCTCGTTGGGCGTCACGCCCAGCGCCGACTGGCACCATTCAAATACCGTTTCCCCCACGCTTTCGCCCGCACTCATGATCGAACGCAGCGCCAGCTGGTAATGATCGCGGGGCTGGGGCACCGCCTTCATCATCATTTTCAGCGCCGTGGGAAACAGGAAAGTATTGGTGACCTGGTAGCGCTCCATGAGCTCAAACGCGCGCTCGGGCGAAAAGCGGCCGCGCGTGCCCACAATGGGATGGCCGAAATACAGGGTCGGCAACAGCGCATCCATCATGCCGCCCGTCCAGGCCCAATCGGCTGGCGACCAGAACACGTCGCCAGGCTTGGGGAACCAGTCTTGCGAGGCGACGAAGCCCGGCAGGTTGCCGATCAACACGCTGTGGGGCAGTAGCGCGCCCTTGGGCGCGCCGGTGGTGCCCGACGTATAGAGCAGAATGGCCGGGTCCGACGAACGCGTCGGCACGGCCTTGAATTCGTTGGGTTGGCGGGCAAGCAGGCTGCGCCACGGCAGCACCCGCTCGTCAGCGAAGCCGATGCCGATGATCTGTTGCAGGTTGGGGCAGTTGTCGCTGACGGCCAGCAGATTGGCGCTGGAAGCGTGGTCCACGATGGCGACCCGGGTTTCGGAGTCGCGCAAACGGGCTTCCAGTGCCTCGGGGCCGAACAGTGCCGACAGGGGCAAGACGACGCCGCCTACGGTGTAGATGGCCATGTGGGCCACCACCGTTTCCGGCCGTTGCCCCAGCACCACACCGACGCGATCGCCCCGGCCCACGCCCATCTTCACCAGGCCGTTGGCCAGCTGATTGACGGCTTCGGCCAGGCGGGCATAGGTCCAGACTTCGCGGTTGCCCGATTCGTCTTCGTAGTAGATGGCGATGCGCCGCGCATCCGGACTACTGGATGCCCAGCGGTGGCAGCACGCTTCCGCGATGTTGAACTGGGTGGGAACCAGCCAGCGGAATGTTTGGTAGAGCGCCTGATATTGGTCGTTCATGGCCCTATGTTGTAAGCATGTTGCAGCTGCGTGAACGGGCCGGCTCGCCCGTTGCCTCAGATGCAAGCATGACCTAGAGGGCCGTGAACTGCAATATCCCCGTTGCGTAATGGGGACGCATACGGGTTATCACGGGTGTTTGCTTTGGCGGCGAAGCGCTGAGGGCAGGGCGGGTAGTGACAGCGATCGCGGGGGGCGGGCAGCGGGCTCGGCCTGGCGTTCGGCCTGGATGGCGGCCCAGTCCAGCAGCTGCAACTGGCCATCGTGGGTCTCCGCCAGGGCCGACAGGCTTTCGACCCAATCGCCGTCATTGCAGTAGAGGATGCCGCCGACGTCTCGCAATTCCGCCTTGTGGATGTGGCCGCAGACCACGCCGTCCAGGCCCCGCCGACGCGCCTCACCGGCCAGCGCTTCTTCGAAGTCGGTAATGAACGACACCGCGTTCTTGACCTTGTGCTTCAAATATTGCGACAGCGACCAGTAGTGCAGCCCCAGGCGATGCCGCAGCCGGTTGAAGTGGTGGTTGATCCACAGGGCCAGCTGATAAAGCCCGTCGCCCAGGTGGGCCAACCAGCGGCTGTGCTGGATGACGCCGTCGAATTGGTCGCCGTGCAGCACCAGCAGCCGCAAGCCTTTGGCGGTGACGTGCACGTCTTCATCCAGGATTTCAATGTCGCCGAACGCGTAGCCCGCAAATTCCCGCGCGAATTCGTCGTGGTTGCCGGGGATGAACACGACCCGCGTGCCGTTGCGCGCCTTGCGCAGGATGCGTTGAATGACGTCGTTGTGCGCGCGCGGCCAGTGCCAGTGCTTGCGCAGTTGCCAGCCGTCGACGATGTCGCCCACCAGATACAGGGTGTCCGAGTCGTTGTGGTCCAGGAAATCAAGCAGGAATTCCGCCTTGCACCCGGCAGTGCCCAGGTGAATATCGGAAATCCAAAGGGCACGCCAGTGCGCGGGGCGGATTTCGTTCACGGTCGCTTCCATGTGGGCTGTCGTCATGCCTTGGAATCAAACCATCCGGCGATGACGGGCGTGTGAAGCTATCGTGACGCTGTTGTGACGGGCGCGGCCCCCGGCGCGGGACGGCTAGCGGGATTTCTGGCGTTGCGGCGCGTTGCGCAGCCGCGTGCCAAGCAGACGGTCGTGCAGGAACTGGCCGTCCGGGTCGAACCAGGACCAAATAAAAATCGTGAACGGCGCGGCCACGATGAACATGTCCATCGACGCCCAGCCCGTGAGGCTGGCGGCGCCCCACACCACGGCCGCGCCGGCCAGCACCAGCGGCCAGACAAGCACGTAGCGCAAGATCAGGCGGCCGGTTGCCGGCGTGTTGCCGTCACGGTCCACCAGCCGGATATTCCAGGTTTTCATGGGCAGGGTCTGCCCGCGCCGACGCCAGCACAGCACGAAATACGCGCCAATCGCCACAAACAACCACGCTTGCCGCGCCGCGCGCAATTCCAGCGCGTTCTTGCTTTGCGTCAGCGTGTCCAGCAGATAGCCGGCCAGGAAGACGACGCCGAACAGCAACACGGCCTCGTACATCATGCAGGCAAAGCGGCGCAGCCGGTTGGGGGTCTGATCTAGGAAGGCGTCGGTCGTCATGGGTCGGCATTATCCGACAAAAAAAAACCCGCCGGTAAGGGCGGGTCTATAAAAGGGGCTATGCAGCCCCCAAGGGGAAAATCGTTCGGGCCGCGACGTCAGGCCCGGTCAGGCTTCAGGCGGCGGAGTGCGCGTTCTTGGCGCTCGTCTTGCCAACCAGGGCCTTCACGCCGTGGGCCAGCTTACGCAGGCCTGCGGCCAACGCCCGCATCGGGTGCGGACGGAATTGTTCTTCAATTGCCTGGAGCATCAGTTGGCGCTCGAGTTCGTCGGTCAGGCGGATGGTGTTGTTCGGGTTGATCACAATAGCCTCCACGGGCTTGCTCAGTTGTTTAGCTACTAGGGATAACCCGAATTATAGGGGTTTACCCTCAAACTGTGCAAGAGGCAGATGCAAGCTGGTGCAACACGGCAACACCTTGGTGCTGATGATGCCCCAAAACCGGGCGGCGGGGCACCATAAGCAAAGATACGGCCGGCATGTTGCGGCGCTTTTACAACGTGGCGGTGAGCGTCGGGGAAGGGGGCTGCCCGGGCGAGAACCGCCCGGGCAAGGCGGCGATCAGGCGTCGCGGTAGCCGGCGGCAACCAGTTCGAAACCGAACAGGCGGCAGTCCAGCGCGCCGTTGTGCAAGGGCACGCGGCGCTTGGGCTTCAGGCGCATCTGGTTGGGCAGCGTCATGTCGCTGGTGATGACGTGCAGCTGCCAACCTGCAAAATTGCGCTTCAGGCAGGTGGCCCAGTCACGCCACAAATCGGCGTCCTGTTCGGTCTGCATGCGCTCGCCGTAGGGTGGATTGGTGACAATCCAGCCGTGGTCGGCGGGCGCCGTTATTTCGCGGGCGTCGCCGATTTCAAAGCGGATCGAGTCGGCGGTGAGCCAGGCACGTTCGGCATTGTTCTGAGCGAATTCAATGGCTTGCGGATCCAGGTCGTAACCGACCAGGGGTGCGTCCAGCTGAGGCAGGATGCGCGAACGGGCATCGTCCTTCAGATCGCGCCAGCGATAGGCGTCATGGTCGCGCAACCGTTCGAAGCCAAAGGGACGCGAAATGCCCGGGGGCACGCCCAGGGCGATCCAGGCCGCTTCGATCAGGATGGTGCCCGAGCCGCAGAAGGGGTCCAGCAGCGGGGCGGCGGGATCCCACCCGGCCAGGGCCAGCATGCCGGCGGCCAGGTTTTCGCGCAGGGGGGCTTCGCCCTTGTCCAGGCGCCAGCCACGCTTGAAGAGCGATTCGCCGGACGTATCCAGGTATAGCGTGGCGGTGTGGCCCGTCAGGAAAAGGTGGACGCGGGCGTCCGGGCGTACGGTGTCGATGCTGGGGCGCTCGCCTTCCAGCTCGCGCAGGCGGTCGCAGATGCCATCCTTGGCGCGCAGATTGCAGTACTGCAAGCTTTGCACCGGGCTCTTGATGGCCGAGGTGTCCACGCGCAGCGTTTGTTCGGCGCCGAACCAGCGTTCCCAGGGGGTGTCGCGGGCCAGGTCCAGGATGTCGTCTTCGTGTGAGATCTCGGCGTGCGCGACCTGCACCAGGATGCGGGTCGCCAGGCGCGAATACAGGTTGGCGCGCTGCACGCCCGACCAATCGGCGGTGAACGAGCAGCCCGCACGGCCTGCCTGGGCGTCTTCATAGCCCAGCGCCTGCATCTCGGCCGTCAGGGCCTCTTCCAGGCCTTGAGGGCAGGGCGCGAATACGGTGAACACTTCCGCCTGGCGGGGCTCGCGCGGGCGGCGGCTGCGGGTCTCGACGCGGGGCGCGCGATCCTGGTGGTCGTCGTGCGCGTCGTCCTGGTAATCGTCGTGCACGTCGCGGTAATCCGGTTGCGATGCCTCTACGGACGGTTCGGCCTGGAAGTCGGGCGCGGGGCCGTCATCTTCGAAGGGATCGTAGAAACGGCCTGCCGGGGTGGCCGGTGCAATGTACTGGTCATCACGCAGGCGCGGTGCGCGTTGCGGCGGGCGGCCGGAACGGGCACTGGGTGCGGCGTCGCGACGCGTATCGTCGGAGCGGTCACGGGAAGGCTGGTTGCGATCGTATCTGCCGCGCTCGGACGTGCCGCGCTCGGAGGAGCCGCGCCCGGACGCGCCGCGATCGGACGTGCCACGCTCATAGGAACCACGGCCTGCCGGGCCGCGCCCTTCACCCCGGCTGGGCTGGCCGCGATCGTATTGACCGCGTTCCGCGCCGCCACGGGGCGCCTGGCCACGCGCGCCGGCGCCCGGCTTGCGGCGCGCCTCTTCTTCCTGGCGGCGTTGATAGCCTTCCGGGTCTTTCTGGCGTTCGACGTTTTCCTTGGTGCGCGAGATCTGCGCGACCAGCTTGGCGCGGGCGCCCGTGCGGGTGCGCTTGGGCGCCTCGACGGCGTGGGCGTCACGCGCCGTTTTTTTGATCGTCAGCGTCTTGCGCGGGCGGTCCTGTTCATCAGAGGACATACGAATCCTGGCGAATGTGCAAAGGTAGGGGGAATCAGAAGGGTTTGACGACGACCAGCGCCACCACCACCAAGAGCAGCAAGACGGGAACTTCGTTGAACCAGCGATAGAACTTATGCGAACGGGTGTTTTTGCCCTGTTCGAATTTACGCAGCATCAAGCCACAGGCGTGATGGTAGCCGATGACGAGCAGGACGAAAAAGAGTTTGGCGTGCATCCAGCCATTGCCCGGGCCCACGCCGATGCGGTAACCCAGATACAGCCACATGCCGAACACAATGGCCACCACGGCCAAAATGGTGGTGAAACGATACAGCCGGCGCGCCATGCCCAGCAGCGTCACCTGGACGGACGCGTCCGACTGCTGCGCCAGATTCACGAAAATGCGGGGCAGGTAGAACAACCCGGCAAACCAGGAAGCGATGAAGACGATGTGAAAGGTCTTGACCCAAAGCATGGCCATGGCGGCATCCAATCTAGGAAAGCCGCATTGTAAGGCCGCCGGATGGTCCCCCGCGCCGCCGCTAGATCACATACAGATCCACGTATTCGTGCACCGGCATGGCCTCCAGCGCCTGCTGGTCCAGCGACACGTCAAGAATGCGCCGCTGCTGCCTGGCCGGGAACATGCGCGCCAGATTGGTGCGGAACTTGGCCTCCAGCAACGGAATGCCGTCGGCGCGGCGGCGCTTGTGGCCGATCGGGTATTCGCAGACGATTTCGTCCAGCTTGGATCCGTCCACGAATTCCACCGTCAGTGCGTTCGCGATCGAGCGCTTGTCCGGATCGTGGTAATCGCGGGTGAAGGCGGGATCTTCCACGCATACGATCTTGTCGCGCAAGACGTCGATGCGCGGGTCGCGCGCCACGTCGTCCTCGTAGTCGGCGGCCGTCAAGCGGCCGAACAGCACGGGCACCGCCACCATGTACTGGATGCAATGGTCGCGGTCGGCCGGGTTGTTCAGCGGACCCTTCTTGTCGATGATGCGGATGCACGCCTCATGCGTGCGAATGGTGATGGCCTTGATGTCTTCCGGCCGTTTGCCCAGCGCACCGAGCTTTACGTGTAGCTCCATGGCGCATTCCACGGCGGTCTGCGAATGGAATTCGGCCGGGTACGAAATCTTGAACAGCACGTTTTCCATCACGTAGCTGCCATACGGCCGCTGGAACTTGAACGGCTGACCCTTGAATAGCACGTCGTAAAAGCCCCAGGTCTTGGTGGTAAGCACCGAGGGGTAGCCCATCTCGCCGGTTTTCGCGATCAGCGCCAGGCGCACGGCGCGGCTGGTGGCGTCACCCGCCGCCCAGCTTTTCCGGCTGCCGGTGTTGGGGGCGTGGCGATACGTGCGCAGGCTTTGGCCGTCGACCCAGGCCAGCGACACGGCGTTGATGACCTCGTCGCGGTCCAGCCCCAGCATCTGCGCCACCACGGCGGTGGACGCCACCTTGACCAGCACCACGTGGTCCAGCCCGACCTTGTTGAACGAATTTTCCAGCGCGATGCAGCCCTGGATCTCATGCGCCTTGATCATGCCGGTCAGCACGTCGCGCATCGTCAAGGGGGCTTTGCCGGCGGCGACCGCGGTGCGGGACAACCAATCCGCCGTGGCCAGGATGCCGCCCAGATTGTCGGATGGATGGCCCCATTCCGCAGCCAGCCATGTGTCGTTGAAATCCAGCCAGCGGATGATCGTGCCGATGTTGAACGCGGCCTGCACCGGGTCAAGTTGAAACGACGTGCCGGGCACCTTGGCGCCATGGGGCACCACCGTGCCCGGCACAATCGGCCCCAGCAGCTTCTTGCATGCCGGGTATTCCAGCGCTTCCAGGCCGCAGCCCAGCGTGTCGATCAGGCAGTTGCGGGCGGTCTCATACGCCAGGCTGCTCTTGATCTCGTAGTTAAGAACGTAGTCCGCGATATCGACCAAAACCTGATCGGGATCGGGACGTACGTTTGAGATTGGGGCGGACATTGCGAACCCTCCTTAGCGAAGAAGTGAATACAGGTGGCCATGCCGCGCCTTGTTCTCGTTATGGTTGCGGCCGCCTTATTTGCGCTTGTCCAGCGGCACGAACTTCTGGTCTTCCGGGCCCACGTAGTTGGCGGTGGGGCGGATGATCTTGTTGTCGATGCGCTGTTCGATGATGTGGGCCGACCAGCCTGCCGTGCGCGCAATGACGAACAGCGGGGTGAACATCGACGTGGGCACGCCCATCATGTGGTAGCTGACGGCCGAGAACCAGTCCAGGTTGGGGAACATCTTCTTGATGTCCCACATGACCGTTTCCAGGCGTTCGGCGATGTCGAACATCTTGGTGCTGCCGGCCTTCTTGGACAGCTTCTTGGCCACGTCCTTGATGACCTTGTTGCGCGGGTCGGACACGGTGTAGACCGGGTGGCCAAAACCGATGATGACTTCCTTGGCCTCGACGCGGCGGCGGATGTCGGCTTCGGCTTCGTCGGGCGAGTCATAGCGCTTTTGCACGTCGAACGCCACTTCATTGGCGCCGCCGTGCTTGGGGCCGCGCAGCGCGCCGATGGCGCCGGCAATCGACGAGAACATGTCCGAGCCCGTGCCGGCGATGACGCGCGCGGTAAAGGTCGATGCGTTGAACTCGTGTTCGGCGTACAGGTTCAAGGAGATGTGCATCGCCTTGACCCATTCGTCGCTGGGCTTTTCGCCGTGCAGCAAGTGCAGGAAGTGGCCGCCGATGCTGTCGTCGTCCGTCTGTACGTCGATCATGTGGCCGTTGTGGCTGTAGTGATACCAGTACAGCAGGGCCGAACCCAGGTTGGCCATCAGGCGGTCGGCGATGTCGCGCGCGCCCGGGGTGTTGTGGTCGTCTTTTTCGGGCAACACGCAACCCAGCACGGACACGGCCGTGCGCATCACGTCCATGGGGTGGCTCGATGCCGGCAGCGCTTCCAGCGCCACTTGCAACTGGGCGGGCAGGCCGCGCAGGCTCTTCAGCTTTTGCTTGTAGGCGGCCAGTTCCGCCTTGTTCGGCAGCTTGCCGTGGACCAGCAGGTGGGCAATTTCCTCGAACTCGCTGGTGTGGGCGATGTCCAGGATGTCGTAGCCGCGGTAGTGCAGGTCGTTGCCGCTGCGGCCGACGGTGCACAGCGCGGTGTTGCCCGCAACCACGCCCGACAGGGCAACGGACTTCTTGGGTTTAAAACCGGCTTTCTCTTCCGGCTTGGCGTCCGGCTTGGCTTCTTGCTTTTTGGGAGCCGTGCTCATGTCTCTACTCCTTCACTTTCGCTGTGGTCGATGCAATGGGGGACTGGCGTGGCGGGATTACGCTTTGCCCTTTTGAAACAGAGCGTCCAGCCGGGATTCAAACTCGTGATAGCCGATGCGGTCGTACAGTTCTTCGCGCGTCTGCATCAGGTCCACCACGTTTTTCTGGTGGCCGTCGCGGCGGATGGCGGTGTAGACGGCTTCGGCGGCCTTGTTCATGGCGCGGAAGGCGGACAGCGGATACAGCACCATGCCCACGCCCACGCTCTTCAATTCTTCAACGGTGAACAACGGCGTCTTGCCGAATTCGGTGATGTTGGCCAGCACCGGCACCTTGACGGCCTTGACGAAGCGGTCGTAGGTGGGCAGGTCATAGGCGGCTTCGGCGAAGATCGCGTCGGCGCCGGCTTCCACGCAGGCCAGCGCGCGCTCAATCGCGGCGTCCACGCCATGCGAGGCGATGGCGTCGGTGCGGGCGATCAGGTAGAAGTCGCTGTCGGTGCGCGCGTCGGCAGCCGCCTTGACGCGATCGGCCATTTCTTCGGTGGTGACGATTTCCTTGCCCGGGCGATGGCCGCAGCGCTTGGCGCCAACCTGGTCTTCGATGTGGCAGGCTGCCGCGCCGAACTTGATCAGGCTCTTGACGGTGCGGGCGATGTTGAACGCCGACGGGCCAAAGCCGGTGTCGATGTCCACCACCAGCGGCACGTCGCACACGTCGGTGATGCGGCGCACGTCTGTCAGCACGTCGTCCATGGTGTTGATGCCCAGGTCGGGCAGGCCCAGCGACCCGGCCGCCACGCCGCCACCCGACAGGTAGATGGCGCGGTAGCCGGCGCGTTTGGCCAGCAACGCGTGGTTGGCGTTGATGGCGCCGATGATCTGCAGCGGGCTTTCTTCGGCAAGGGCGCGGCGAAAGAGGGCGCCGGGCGATTCGGGTCTGGACATGGTGGTCTCCGTTCTTATGGCTAGCCCACGACCTTATCGCGGGTCCGGAATATAAATCTGTCCCCTACGCGACAATCCCGGCGCGGCCGGGCCAAGAGACAGGTGTATGTTTCGGCATGAGGGGGGTACAGAAGAATTGGGCCCGCATGAACGGGCCCAATTCTGATTCAAGCGCTGCTTACTTCAGCAGGTCCTTGACGCCGTCGCGCTCTTCCAGGAGCTCTTTCAGCGTGAAGTCCAGGCGCTCGCGCGAGAAGGCGTCGATTTCCAGGCCTTCGACACGCTTGTATTCGCCGTTTTCGGTCGTGACCGGCACGCCGTAGATGATGCCTTCCGGAATGCCATACGAGCCATCCGACGGAACGCCCATCGTGACCCACTTGCCGTTGCTGCCCAGGACCCAGTCACGGACGTGGTCGATGGCGGCGTTGGCGGCCGAAGCGGCCGAGGACAGGCCGCGGGCTTCGATGATGGCGGCGCCACGCTTGCCCACGGTGGGGATGAACGTGTCGCGGTTCCAGGCGTCATCATTGATGAGCTTGGTCAGCGATTCGCCGCCGACGGTGGCGAAACGGAAGTCGGGGTACATCGTGGGCGAGTGGTTGCCCCAGACGATCAGGTTTTCGATGTCGGCAACCGGCTTGCCCGACTTGGCCGACAGCTGCGACAGGGCGCGGTTGTGGTCCAGGCGCAGCATGGCGGTGAAGTTCTTTGCCGGCAGGTCCGGCGCCGACTTCATGGCGATGTAGGCGTTGGTGTTGGCCGGGTTGCCGACCACCAGGACCTTGACGTTGCGGCTGGCCACATCGTTCAGGGCCTTGCCTTGCGCCGTGAAGATCTGGGCGTTGACCGACAGCAGGTCCTTGCGTTCCATGCCGGGGCCGCGCGGACGGGCGCCAACCAGCAGGGCCACGTCGGCATCCTTGAAGGCGGTGCGCGGATCGCTGTGGGCGGTCACTTCCTGCAGCAGCGGGAAGGCGCAGTCATCCAATTCCATGATGACGCCCTTCAGGGCCTTTTGCGCTTTCTCGTCGGGGATTTCCAGCAGTTGCAGGATGACGGGTTGATCTTTACCCAGCATTTCGCCGGAGGCGATGCGGAATAGCAGTGCGTAACCGATTTGGCCGGCGGCGCCGGTGACGGCGACACGCAAGGCAGGCTTGGACATGGACGTTCTCCGTAATGGTTTGGCGAGAAAAATCTCACCAATCAGTGTAATCGTTGGGGCATCAAAAACGGCGCGCACGAACCTGCCGGCGCGGGGCCCTGACAGCCGTGAATCCTAGAACGATTTCAGGGGTCCGTCAAACGCTCTTCTATCTTATATAAGACATAAGACGTTGGACAGCGTCCGGGCCGATATGCCACAATAGAGCGTTTATTCGAATGCGCTACAGGCCGTTTCTTCATACCCCTGGCAGCGCATTTTTGGATGTGGGTCCGCACCCATCTTGCGCTGCCCTCCCATCATCCGGATGAACATGACACTTTCAAGAAGATCCATGGCAGAGCCCCGGCCCGAAACCTCCTTACGCAATCGCGCCGCCCGTTCAACGGGCGAGGGGGCCGCTTTCAGTCCGCTCTATCGCCAGATCAAGGATCTGCTTGTCCAAAGCCTTGAACGCGGCGAATGGAAGCCCGGCGAACTCATCCCCAGCGAAATCGATCTGGCTGCCCGTTTTCAGGTCAGCCAGGGCACGGTGCGCAAGGCGGTTGACGAGTTGGCCGCCGAGCACATGCTGCTGCGCCGCCAGGGCAAGGGCACCTTTGTTGCCACCCACCACGAAGCCCGCGTGCGCTATCGCTTCCTGCGCCTGGCCGCCGATGACGAAAGCGAAGCCGGCCGCGCCGAAAGCCGCATCCTGGAATGCCGCCGCGTGCGCGCGCCCGCCGAAGTCGCCCGTGCGCTGGACTTGCGCGCCGGCGAAACCGTCGTGATGATCCGCCGCCTGCTGTCCATGGGGCAGACGCCCACCGTCGTGGACGACATCTGGCTGCCTGGGTCCATTTTCCGTGGCCTTACCCTGGAGCTTCTGACCGCCAACAAGGCGCCGCTCTATGGCCTGTTTGAATCCGAATTTGGCGTCAGCATGGTGCGCGCGGACGAAAAGCTGCGCGCGGTCATTGCGCCGGCTGAAGTCTGTCCCCTGCTTAATGTTCCGGCCGGCACGCCGTTGTTGCAGGTAGACCGGGTGTCTTACACCTATGGTGACCGCCCCATGGAAATTCGCCGGGGTTTGTACTTGACCGATCGATACCACTACCGCAATAGTCTGAATTGATGAGCTTTTACACTACGATTTGATACCGACCCTATCTCTGGGCGAAAATAGCGTGTTTGCCCGAAAGGGCCACGGCAATTTCGCCGTCACGATTCCCTAGTTCCGAAACACCGAGGCCGTCATGTCCGACACCGCTGCCAAGCCACGTCCGCAGTTTCGCAATATTGGGCTTGCCCAAGTTGCGTTCTCCTATCGCCTGCCCCTGGCCGGCAAGCTGTCCATCCTGCACCGCATCAGCGGCATTTTGCTGTTCCTCTGTTTGCCCTTGGTCATCGTGCCGCTGTTCGCAGCTAGCGTGGCCGCACCGCAATCGTTTGCCTGGATCGCCTCCATTGCGACCAACCCGATCGTCAAGCTTGTCTTCCTGGTTCTTGTCTGGGGCTACCTGCACCACTTCTGTGCCGGCATCCGCTACCTGCTGCTGGACCTGCACATCGGTATCGACAAGCTGTCGGCCAAGAAAAGCGCCGGCGTGGTCTTCGGTGTCAGCCTGGCGCTGACGCTGGTGTTCGGTCTCAAACTGTTCGGAGTGCTGTAAATGGCCGCCGCTAAAAACTACGGACCCAAGCGCCTGGTCGTCGGCGCGCACTATGGCGTCATGGATTTCATCATCCAGCGCATCACCGCCGTCATCATGGCTGTGTATACGCTGGTGCTGCTCGTCGGCATCTTGATGATGCCTGCCTTCACGTATGAACACTGGGTCAAGCTGTTCAATTTCTACGTGGGCTTCATTCCGGTTGGCCAGATCCTGGCCTCCCTTGCATTCATTGCGTTGGCCTGGCATGCCTGGATTGGCGTGCGCGACATCTGGATGGACTACGTCAAGCCGGTGGGCTTGCGCCTGCTGCTGCAAGTGCTGACGATCCTCTGGCTGGTCGGTACGGTCGTTTACTTCGCGCAAATCCTCTGGAGCATTTAAGCCGTGGTCTCTGTCATGAAATCCTTGCCGCGCCGCCAGTTTGATGTGGTGGTCGTTGGCGCCGGTGGAGCCGGCATGCGTTGTTCGCTGCAACTGTCCCAAGCGGGGCTGTCCGTTGCAGTGCTGTCCAAAGTGTTCCCCACGCGTTCGCACACCGTTGCCGCGCAAGGCGGCGTGAGCGCCTCGCTGGGCAACATGAGCGAAGACAACTGGTACTGGCACATGTACGACACCGTCAAGGGGTCGGATTGGCTGGGCGACCAGGACGCCATCGAATTCATGTGCCGTGAAGCGCCGAACGCCGTGTACGAGCTCGAGCACTTCGGCATGCCGTTCGACCGCAACCCCGACGGCACGATCTACCAGCGTCCGTTCGGCGGCCACACCGCCAACTTCGGTGAAAAGCCGGTGCAGCGCGCCTGTGCCGCCGCCGACCGCACCGGCCACGCGCTGTTGCACACCCTCTACCAGCGCAACGTTGCCGCGCGCACCCAGTTCTTCGTCGAATGGATGGCGCTGGACCTGCTGCGCAACGAAGCCGGTGACGTCGTGGGCGTGACCGCCCTGGAAATGGAAACGGGCGAAATCTACATCCTGGAAGCCAAGACCACGGTGCTGGCCACCGGCGGCGCCGGCCGTATCTGGGCCGCTTCCACCAACGCATTCATCAACACCGGTGACGGCCTGGGCATGGCAGCGCGCGCGGGCATCCCGCTGCAAGACATGGAATTCTGGCAGTTCCACCCCACCGGCGTGGCCGGCGCGGGCGTGCTGATCACGGAAGGCGTGCGTGGCGAAGGCGGCATCCTGTTGAACAAGGATGGCGAACGCTTCATGGAGCGCTATGCGCCCACGCTGAAAGACCTGGCCCCGCGCGACTTCGTGTCGCGCTCGATGGACCAGGAAATCAAGGAAGGCCGCGGTTGCGGTCCGGACGGCAGCTACGTCGTCCTGAAGCTTGACCACCTGGGCGCCGACGTCATCAACAAGCGTCTGCCCTCGATCCGCGAAATTGCCATCAAGTTCGGCAACGTCGACCCGATCAAGGAACCGATCCCCGTCGTTCCGACCATCCACTACCAGATGGGCGGCATTCCGGCCAACTACCACGGCCAGGTGCTGTCGCGCGAAAACGGCGAGAACAAGGTCGTCAACGGCCTGTACGCCATCGGCGAATGCGCCGCGGTGTCCGTGCACGGCGCCAACCGCCTGGGCACGAACTCGCTGCTGGACCTGATCGTGTTCGGTCGCGCCACCGGCAACCACATCGTCAATTCGCATCCCGAGCGCCAGCGCGCGCATCAGGACCTGCCGAAGGAAGCCGTGGAATTCTCGCTGGACCGCGTGAACAAGCTGGAATCGCGTACGTCGGGCGAAAAGACGCAAGACATCGGCAACGCCATCCGCTTCTCGATGCAGCGCCACTGCGGCGTGTTCCGCACGCTGGAACTGCTGAACGAAGGCGTGACGCAGATCGAAGATCTGGCCAAGCAAGCCGACGGCATCTACTTCAAGGACAAGTCCAAGGTGTTCAACACCGCGCGCGTCGAAGCGCTGGAACTGGCCAACATGACCGAAGTGGCCCGCGCCACGATCAAGTCGGCCGCTGCCCGTACGGAAAGCCGTGGCGCTCACGCGCTGGACGACCACCCGACGCGCGACGACGAGAACTGGCTCAAGCACACGCTGTGGTATTCCGAAGGCAGCCGCCTGGATTACAAGCCCGTGCAGATGAAGCCGCTCACCGTTGAGTCCTTCCCGCCCAAGGCGCGTACCTTCTAAGTCCGGATAGAGCCCATTATGAGCACCAAGAGAATCGTCAAGTTCGAAATCTACCGCTACGATCCGGACAAGGACGAGCGCCCCTACATGCAAAAGCTGGACGTTGAACTCCAGCCCACCGACAAGATGCTGCTTGATGCGCTGGTGCGCATCAAAAACGACGTCGATGACAGCCTGGCCCTGCGCCGCTCGTGCCGTGAAGGCGTGTGCGGTTCGGACGCCATGAACATCAACGGCAAGAACGGCCTGGCCTGCACGACGAACCTGCGTGAATTGAAGGAACCCATCGTTCTGCGTCCGCTGCCGGGCTTGCCCGTCATCCGCGACCTGATCGTGGACATGACGCACTTCTTCAACCAGTACCACTCGATTCGTCCGTACCTCATCAACGATGCGCCGCCGCCCGAAAAAGAGCGCCTGCAATCGCCCGAGGCACGCGAGGAATTGGACGGCCTGTACGAGTGCATCCTGTGCGCGTGCTGTTCCACGTCCTGCCCGTCGTTCTGGTGGAATCCGGACAAGTTCGTCGGCCCGGCCGGCCTGCTGCAAGCCTACCGTTTCATTGCGGACAGCCGCGACGAAGCCACCGGCGAGCGCCTGGACAACCTGGAAGATCCGTACCGCTTGTTCCGTTGCCACACCATCATGAACTGCGTCGACGTCTGTCCCAAGGGGCTGAACCCGACCAAGGCAATCGGCAAGATCAAGGAACTGATGGTCCGCCGTACGGTCTAGTGTCTATCTAGCGTGAAGACTTTTGTTTTTATGGTGTAAAGATGAGCAGGCTAACTGAACTGGAGCGGGCGCGTCTGCGTTGGCGGGCGCGCCGCGGCCTGCTCGAAAACGACTTGATCATCACTCGGTATCTTGACGCTTACGAGGCTGAACTTACCGATGATGATGTGGCCGCATTGACCCAGCTGTTCGAGATGGGAGACAACGATCTTCTCGACCTGCTGCTGGCCCGCAAGGAACTCGAAGGCGAACTGGATACTCCCAGGCTTCGGGGCATTATTGGCCAGATGCGCGCACTCTGATTAATGTGAGAGGAATAAACATGAACCTGTCTGACAAAAAAGCCACTCTATCCTTCTCGGATGGCAGCGCACCCATTGAGTTCCCTGTCTACAAGGGCACGGTCGGTCCGGATGTGATCGACATCCGCAAGCTGTATGGCCAGACGGGCATGTTCACGTTTGACCCCGGCTTCATGTCCACCGCGGCTTGCGAATCGGGTATCACGTATATCGACGGCGACAAGGGCGAACTGCTGTATCGCGGCTACCCCATCGAGCAATTGGCCGTCAATTGCGACTTCATGGACATCTGCTACCTGATCCTGAACGGCGAACTGCCGAACCAGGAACAGAAGGCCGACTTTGATTCGCAAGTGACCCATCACACGATGGTCAACGAACAGCTGCACTTCTTCCTGCGTGGCTTCCGCCGCGACGCCCACCCGATGGCCGTTTTGACGGGTCTGGTTGGCGCGCTGTCCGCGTTCTACCACGACTCCACCGACATCACGAACCCGCAGCATCGTCACATCTCGGCCATCCGCCTGATCGCCAAGATGCCGACGCTGGTTGCGATGGCGTACAAGTACTCGCAAGGCCAACCGTTCATCTATCCGCAGAACGACCTGTCCTACACGGGCAACTTCCTGCGCATGATGTTCGCCACGCCGTGCGAAGACTACAAGGTCAACGAAGTTGTTGAACGCGCGCTGGACCGCATCTTCATCCTGCACGCCGACCACGAGCAAAATGCCTCGACCTCGACCGTGCGCCTGTGCGGTTCGTCGGGCACCAACCCGTTCGCGGCCATCTCGGCTGGCGTGGCTTGCCTGTGGGGCCCGGCTCACGGCGGCGCCAACGAAGCTTGCCTGCAAATGCTGGAAGAGCTGCAAGCCAACGGCGGCATCGACAAGGTCGGTGAGTTCATGGAGAAGGTCAAGGACAAGAACTCGGGCGTGCGCCTGATGGGCTTTGGCCACCGCGTCTACAAGAACTACGACCCGCGCGCCAAGCTGATGCAGGAAACCTGCAAGGAAGTGCTCTCGGCCCTGGGCCTGGAAAACGACCCGCTGTTCAAGCTGGCCATGGAACTGGAACGTATCGCCCTGTCGGATCCGTACTTCGTCCAGCGCAAGCTGTACCCGAACGTGGACTTCTACTCGGGTATTGTCCAGCGCGCCATCGGCATCCCGACCTCGCTGTTCACGGCCATCTTTGCGCTGGCCCGCACGGTGGGCTGGATTGCCCAGTGGAACGAAATGCTGTCGGATCCCGACTACAAGATCGGCCGTCCGCGCCAGCTGTTCACCGGTTCGGTGACCCGCGACGTGCCCCCGATGGACAAGCGTTAATCCGCTTTCCGTTTCGGCAAGTCAGTGACAAGAAACCGCCTTCGGGCGGTTTTTTGTTGCGCGCTCGGCGGCGGCGATGGCGCGATTGATATCCGGATATCATGCTGGCCATGATTCCCATCTCATTGCCATCGGCCAATTTTTACCTGCTGCTTTTGTTCGGCATGCTTGCCGGCGTCGCGCTGGGCGTGTGGGCCCTGGTGCTGGCCATCAGCGCCAGCCATCGCCGCACCGTCCGCAAATATTGGAAGACGTCGGCCGCGTTGTTCGTGGTGCTGGCGGTGCCCTTTGCGTTCTTCGCCTGGGTGCAGATCATCATCGGCCAGATCGAACGCGAGAGCGAACGGGCCGAGGCTGCGCGCAATGTCACGCTGGAACAGGCAAGCACAGTGGGTGGCGTGGCCATGCCCGCCGGCACCCGCTTGAAATTGCAAGACGAAGGGCAGTGGGAAACATATGTGGCGGCCGAATTCCCGGCGCCCACCCCGATCTTCGGGGTGCAAGCCACACTGGCGCGCCGCTATCTGGATGCCGAATACGAAAAAGAAACGTACGCGCTGATCCGCCGGTATCCCCGCAGCATCATCCTGAAAGGCCAAGGCGATCAGGCCGTGCTGGGATGGCGCTGTGACAGTACGCACGACATCGAATTCGATACCCAGCCCGACGGCACCATGAAGGCCTTGGACCAATGCCGCCTGGGTACCGGCAACAACGTCGACGGCATGGCCATTCACGCGGGCTCGGTGCTATATGGCTCGACCGGTACGGTGTACGTGGATGGCTCGACCGACCCTGACCGCTGGCGCATTGAAGTGAAGGACCCCGTGGCGGTCAAGGTATTCGGGCTGATGTTGAGCGAGCCCAGGATTTATCTGGATGCCGACCGCCATCTGCTGCGCGTCAGCGATTCGGAGCTTGCCTGCCGGGTACGGTTCGGCGGCTTTGACTACGCCGAGGGCACGCAGGTCAAGACCATCAGGCGTGTGATTGATGGGCAGCGGGAACCCTTTCCCGGCGTGCTCGTGTTCAGCCCGTCATCGGGGCAGGTGGCCAAGCGGGAAGGCCATGCGGACGTGCCGCCGGGCATGTCCGTCATGCAGGCGTTCGATGGAACCTTGCTGGGCATCGTCACGAACGATGAGGTCGGCGTCTTCAAGTTTGCAACGTTCAGCGTTGGCGACGAAGCACCGAGCGCACCGGCTCGGGCGCGCTGTCCTCAGTAGCGGCGCGGCGCTTGCACGGGCGCACCGCCGCAGCAGGGCAGTTGCACCCGCCGCGCCTACACGCTGATATGGCGCGCCATCAGCACCGCGAACAGCGGCAGGAAGATAAACAGGTGTGATTCGATCATCACCCAGCGACGCACGCGCTTGATCTCGGGCAGCGTGGGCACGAAGCCAGCCTGTTGGCGCGACTGTTTTGCCCAACGGAAAATCGCCAAGGTGGGCGGGATCGAACAGAGCGCGATGATGACGAACAGCGTGATCTTGGCGTGAAACCACGGGCTGCTCATGTAGAACGCCGCGCCCTTCGCGCCCTGCGTCAGGCGCAGCAGACCGGTAATCAGCACCAGCACGGCGCTGACGCCGTAAAGACGGTCGTAGATCACCAGGCGCTTGACGCCCGCGGCGGTCAGGTCCGGGCGTAGCAATACGGCTTCGGCGGTCAGCACAACCACCAGTACAAATATCGCAAGGTAATGGAACCAGGCGTATAGCGCGTCGGCCAGCATGTCGTCTCCAGGGTAGGGGTGAAGCATGGTTTTACCATTGGCCGGTGGCGGCGCGTGGTGCGGTGGATATAAAAAAAACGCACCGGGGCGATCAGCCGGCGCCGTCGAAAAGACAGCATGAAAAAAGGCGCCCCGAAGGGCGCCTTTTGCGTCAGGACAAGCGCGGTATCAACGGCGCTTCTTGGCGGCGTCGGCGGCTTCCTGCTGCGCGTCCACAACGGCCAGCGCCGTCATGTTGACGATACGGCGCACGGTGGCGCTGGTCGTCAGGATGTGCACCGGGCGCGCGGCGCCCAGCAGGATCGGACCCATCGCGACGCCATTGCTGCCCGTCATCTTCAGCATGTTGTACGTGATGTTGCCGGTGTCCAGGTTCGGCATGACCAGCAGGTTGGCGCGACCCTTGAGCGTGCTGTCCGGGTAGGCCAGCACACGGATCTTTTCCGACAAGGCGGCGTCGGCGTGCATTTCGCCGTCTACTTCCAGATCCGGCGCGCGGTCTTGCACCAGCTTGCTGGCGGCGGCCATCTTCTTGGACGATTCCGTGACGCGGCTGCCAAAGTTCGAATGCGACAGCAGGGCGATCTTCGGCACCACGCCAAAACGCAGCATTTCGTCCGCGGCCTGGATGGTGATGTTGGCCACTTCTTCCGCCGTCGGGTTTTCGTTGACGTGGGTGTCGGTGACGAACAGCGTCTGGTCGGGCAGCATCAGCACGTTCAGCGCGGCGTACGTCTGGCCTTCTTTCTTGCCGATGATTTCGTCGACGTACTTGAGCTGGTTGTCGTACTTGCTGGCCACGCCGCACAGCAGCGCGTCCGCGTCACCGCGACGCAGCAGCATCGCGCCGATCAGCGTGTTGTGCTTGCGGATCATCGCCTTGGCGATGGCCGGCGTCACGCCTTCACGGCCCTTGAGCTGGTAGTACGCATTCCAGGTTTCGTTAAAGCGGCTGTCGTCTTCAGGGTCGACAATTTCGAAGTGCTCGCCGGCCACCAGGCGCAGGCCGGCCTTGTTGATGCGCATTTCGATGACCGACGGGCGGCCGATCAGGATCGGGCGCGCCAGTTTTTCGTCGACCACGGTTTGCACGGCGCGCAGGACGCGCTCGTCTTCGCCGTCGGCGTAGATGACGCGCTTGGGCGCCTTCTTGGCCTGGGCGAACAGCGGACGCATCAGCTGGCCCGAGTGGTACACAAAGCCCATCAGCTTCTGGCGATAGGCCTCGATGTCTTCGATGGGGCGGGCGGCCACGCCGGAGTCAGCGGCGGCTTGGGCCACGGCCGGCGCAATCTGGAAGATCAGGCGGGGGTCGAAGGGCTTGGGGATGATGTAGTCGGGGCCGAACGACAGTTCCTGGCCGGCGTAGGCGCGGGCCACTTCATCGTTTTGTTCGGCTTGTGCCAGCTCGGCAATGGCCTTCACGCAAGCCAGCTTCATTTCTTCCGTGATGCGCGAGGCGCCGGCGTCCATGGCGCCGCGGAAGATGAACGGGAAGCACAGCACGTTGTTGACCTGGTTCGGGTAGTCCGAACGGCCGGTGGCGATGATGCAATCCGGGCGGGCGGCCTTGGCCACTTCCGGGCGGATTTCCGGTTCGGGGTTGGCCAACGCCAGGATCAGCGGACGGTCGGCCATGGTCTTGACCATGTCGCCCGTCAACACGCCGGAGGTCGAGCAGCCCAGGAACACGTCGGCGCCGTTGACCACATCGGCCAGCGTGCGCGCGTCGGTCTTTTGCGCGTAGCGCTTCTTGTTGGCTTCCATGTTTTCATCGCGGCCGTCCCAGATGACGCCGCGCGAGTCCACCACATAGATGTTCTCGCGCTTGACGCCCAGGTGCACCAGCAGGTCCAGGCAGGCGATGGCGGCAGCGCCCGCGCCCGAGCAAGCCAGCTTGACCGCGCCGATGTCCTTGCCCACGACCTTCAGGCCGTTCAGGATGGCGGCCGACGAAATGATGGCGGTGCCGTGCTGATCGTCATGGAAGACGGGAATCTTCATGCGCTCGCGCAGCTTCTTCTCGATGTAGAAGCACTCGGGCGCCTTGATGTCTTCCAGGTTGACGCCGCCCAGCGTGGGTTCCAGCGCCGCGATGATGTCGACCAGCTTGTCCGGATCGTTCTCGGCCAGTTCGATGTCGAACACGTCGATGCCGGCAAACTTCTTGAACAGGCAGCCCTTGCCTTCCATGACCGGCTTGGCGGCCAGCGGGCCGATGTTGCCCAGACCCAGGACGGCGGTGCCGTTGGTGATCACGCCCACCAGGTTGCCGCGCGAGGTGTACTTGGACGCCGCGTCTTCACCCTGGTCGAAGATGGCCATGCAAGCTGCCGCCACGCCGGGCGAGTAGGCCAGGGACAAGTCGTCCTGGTTGGCCAGCGTCTTGGTCGGCACGACCGAGATTTTGCCGGGGGTGGGATAGGCGTGGTAATCCAACGCCAGTTTGGTAAGAGTTTCGTCCATGGGATCGGGGCCTCTGAGGCACTAACTGAGAAAGAAAACGGGATGAAAAGCGAAGATGACAAACGGCGGGCTCGCGGCCCGCCGGTTTCTTTGCGAAATGCTTAGGGAACACCCGTATTTCACCAGAAAGCGCGGGCGCTTGGTTGTTGCAGTGCAGCGATCAGGCGGGTTTGGTCAAAAACCCGTCGGATTTATTTGAAGCTGCACGGAAGCCGGCGATGCCTTTGCTGAAGGCGCGGGCACGCGCTTCGACGCGGCCGCCGTAGCCCGTAGCCCGTACCCGTACCGGTTTGTGCCTCGTCTACAACTCCCAGGGCGGCGTCTGGCGCGTGCCCGCGTTCAGGCGCTGACGCAGGGCGTCGGCGTCTTCCTGCCGGCCCAGGCTGTCCAGCGCGTACAGCACGATCCAGTCGGCGCTGACTTCGAAGAAGTCGCGCAGTTGCGCGCGGGTGTCGCTGCGGCCGAAGCCGTCGGTGCCCAGCGTGCGGTATGGCGCGGGCACCCAGGCGCGGATCTGTTCAGGCACGGCGCGCACATAGTCGGTGGCGGCAATCACCGGCGCGTCGCTGCCGCCAAGGCAGGTGCGAACCCAATCCGCGTCGTCGGCGGCTTCCAGGCCCAGGACGCGGGCGCGTTCGGCTTGGCGGCCATCGCGGGCCAACTCAGAAAAGCTGGTCACGCTCCAGACCTCGGCATCCACGCCGTAGTCAGCGTGCAGCCGGTCGGCCGCCATGTCGGCTTCGCGCAGCATGGGCCCGGCGCCCAGCAGCCGGACCTGTGCCTGTACGCGCGCGGCCCGCAGCCGGTACATGCCGCGCAGGATGCCGACGCGCACGGCGGGGTCGGGGGGCATGTCGGGCTGCGCCAGGTTTTCGTTGGTGACGGTCAGGTAGAAGAATTCGTCGTGCTGCTCGTCCAGCATGCGGCGCATGCCGTGTTCGACGATAACGGCCACTTCAAACGCATACGCGGGATCGTAGGCGCGGCAGTTCGGCACGGCGGCGGCCATGATGTGGCTGGAGCCGTCCTGATGTTGCAAGCCTTCGCCGCCCAACGTGGTGCGGCCCGACGTGGCGCCGATCAAAAAGCCGCGCGTGCGCTGGTCGGCGGCGGCCCAGATCAGGTCGCCGATGCGCTGGAAGCCGAACATCGAGTAATAGATATAAAAGGGCAACATCGGCAAGCCGTTGACCGAATAGCTGGTGCCCGCCGCCGTCCACGACGAAATCGCGCCGGCTTCGGTAATGCCTTCCTCAAGGATTTGCCCGTCGCGCGCTTCGCGGTAATACAGCACCGAGCCGATGTCCTCGGGTTCGTACAACTGGCCTTGCGCTGAATAGATGCCGATCTGCCGGAACAGGTTGGCCATGCCGAAGGTGCGGGCCTCGTCAGCCACGATGGGTACGATGCGCGAGCCCACCGTGGCGTCTTTCAGCAGCCCGGTCAGCATGCGCACGATGGCCATGGTGGACGACATTTCCTTGCCGTCGGCGGCCAGCGCAAAGCGCGCCCACTGTTCAACGGCGGGCGGCGCCAGGCGTGGAGATTCGGTGCGACGGCGGGGGATGTGGCCGCCCAGCGCCGCGCGGCGGGCTTGCAGGTGGCGCAGTTCGGCGCTGTCTTCGGCCGGGCGGTAGAACTTCAGGGCCAGGCAGTCGGCATCTGAAATGGGCAAGGCAAAGCGGTCGCGAAACGCCAGCAGCGCTTCGTCGTCCAGCTTTTTTTGCTGGTGCGTCGTCATCTTGCCCTGGCCCGCGGCGCCCATGCCGAAACCTTTTTTCGTCTGCGCCAGAATCACGGTGGGTTGTCCGCGATGCTGCGCGGCGCGGTGATAAGCCGCATGGATCTTCACCATGTCATGGCCACCGCGATGCAGGCGGTCGATGGCTTCGTCGGTCCAGTCGGCCACCAGCGCCGCCAGTTCCGGGTTCTGGTTGAAGAAGTGGGCGCGGTTGAAGGCCCCGTCATTGGCGGCAAAGGTCTGGAATTGCCCGTCGACCGTGTTGGCGAAGGCTCGGGCCAGCGCGCCGTTGGTGTCGCGGCGAAGCAGGGCGTCCCAGTCGCTGCCCCACACCAGCTTGATGACGTTCCAGCCGGCGCCGGCGTACAGGGTTTCAAGTTCGTCGATGATGCGGCCGTTGCCGCGTACCGGGCCGTCCAGTCGTTGCAGGTTGCAGTTGACGACGAACACCAGGTTGTCCAGCTTTTCGCGCGCGGCGAGCGTCAGCGCGGCGATGGATTCGGGTTCGTCCATTTCGCCGTCGCCGAAAATGCCCCAGACCTTGCGGTCGCCGGGGGGCGCCAGCGAGCGGTGTTCCAGGTAGCGCATGAAGCGCGCCTGGTAAATGGCGTTGATGGGTCCGATGCCCATGGACCCTGTCGGGAACTGCCAGAAGTCCGGCATCAGCCAGGGGTGCGGGTAGGACGACAACCCGCGCAGGCCGCGCGCGGTGGCGGTGATTTCCTGTCGAAAATGCGCCAGATCGTCTTCGCCCAGAAAGCCTTCAAGGAAGGCGCGGGCGTACACGCCGGGCGCGGAGTGCGGCTGCATGTAGACCAGGTCACCCGGGCCGTCGGCGGTTTGCGCGCGGAAGAAGTGGTTGAAGCCGACTTCGAACAAGTCGGCGGCCGATGCATAGCTGGCAATGTGGCCGCCAAGTTCCCCGTGCGCCTGGTTGGCACGCACGACCATGGCCAGCGCGTTCCAGCGGTTGATGCGGGCGATGCGTTCTTCAACGGCCAGGTTGCCGGGAAAAGGCGGTTCCTGGTCGGCCGGTATCGTGTTCAGGTAGGCGGTGCGCGTCTGGCTGTTGGCGCGCAGGCCCAGGGACGCGGCATGCCCCAGCAGGCTGTCCAGCACGTAGCCCGCGCGGCTTGCTCCGTCCGCGTCGACCAGTGATTGCAGGGCGTCGCGCCATTCGGCGGTTTCAGCCGGGTCGGCATCGGTGGGGTGGTCATGTCCCGGGGCGGGGTGGCTTGCGTCACGCATGGGGTGTTGTCTCCTGTTATCGCTCCATCCTAGACCTGTGTGGATGGCATGAGTCATCAAATTGCGGGGAAGACGCCGTGAATTTCAGCATAATATTTTGCGGATATTTCCAATGCCGGCAGCTTCTGCGGCGTGCATGCGCTTACTCGTGGTGACCACTGGGTGGACGCCAAAGCGCTAGAATGCGCGCTTTATTCGCATTCATAACGGGAGACTTCAATGACCCAACCCGTCAGCGTCCCGGCAAATGTCACGCTTCCCGAGCTTACGTTCCGGGGCATTTTGCTGGGCGCCCTGATCACCGTGATCTTCACGGCGTCGAACGTCTTCCTGGGGCTGAAGGTGGGCCTGACGTTTTCGTCCGCGATTCCGGCAGCCGTGATTTCGATGTCGGTGTTGCGCCTGTTCAAGGACGCGAACATCCTGGAAAACAACATGGTGCAGACGCAGGCTTCCGCGGCCGGCACCTTGTCTTCCATCATTTTCATCCTGCCCGCGCTGGTCATGATGGGCCACTGGCAAGGCTTTCCTTTCTGGCAGACGCTGGGCATCTGCGCGGCAGGCGGCATGTTGGGCGTGATGTTCACGATTCCGCTGCGCCACGTCATGGTGGTGCAAAGCAATCTGCCGTATCCGGAAGGCGTGGCGGCGGCCGAAATCCTGCGCGTGGGCAGTGCCGAACGCGCACAAGATGCGGCGGACGATGCCCAGGCAACGTCGGGTCAGCCGGTGACCAATACCGCTACCAAGCCCGTGGCGACCGGCATGGGCGACATCGTCGCCGGGGGCCTGGTGGCGGCGGCGGTCAGCTTTGCGGCCAGCGGCTTGCGGGTGCTGGGCGATAGCGTCAGCGGGTGGTTCGCCCTGGGCGGCGCGGTGTTCCGGTTGCCCATGGGCTTTTCGTTGGCCTTGCTGGGCGCGGGTTACCTGATCGGCATCGTGGCGGGCCTGGCCATGTTGACGGGGCTGATCATCTCGTGGGGCATCGCCGTGCCGGTGTTGACCGCGATGGGCGACATGCCGGCCGGCCAATCGCTGGCGCAATACGCCACCGGCCTGTGGGCGTCGCAAGTGCGCTTCATTGGCGCGGGCGTGATCGGCGTGGGCGCCATCTGGACGCTGGCAACCCTGTTCATGCCGATGGCGCGTGGCGTCAAGGCCTCGTTCTCGGCGCTGACCAGCGCGGGCGCGGCCCGTGCCGGCAAAGCGCCTCGTACCGAACGCGACTTGTCGGCCGGCTGGATTTCAATAGTGACGCTGGTGCTGGTGGCGGTGTTGGTGGTGACCTTCCAGGTGTTCCTGTCGGGCGCGCCCGTGTCGGCCGCCGCCGTCTGGAAGCTGGTGGCGTACGCGGTGCTGTTCGCCTTTGTGTTTGGGTTTCTGGTGGCGGCCGCTTGCGGCTACATGGCGGGTTTGGTCGGTTCGTCGACCAGCCCGATTTCCGGCGTGGGCATCGTGGCCATCGTGTTGGTGTCTTTGTTGATGCTGACGTTGGGCGGCGAACTGCTACAGGCGCAAAACGGCGTGCAGATGGCGATTGCGTTGTCCATTTTCAGTACGTCGGCGGTGGTGGCCGTGGCTTCCATTTCCAATGACAACCTGCAAGATCTGAAGACCGGCTGGCTGGTTGGCGCCACGCCATGGCGCCAACAGGTAGCCTTGCTGATTGGCTGCGTGGTGGGCGCGGCGGTGATTTCACCCGTGCTGGAACTGCTTTACAACGCCTACGGCTTTGCCGATGCGATGCCACGCGCGGGCATGGACCCGGCGCAAGCCTTGTCCGCGCCGCAGGCCACGCTGATGCTGGCGATTACGCGTGGCATCTTCACGCACCAACTGAACTGGACGATGATCCTGATCGGCATGGCGGTGGGCGTGGCGCTGATCGTGGTGGACGAAATCCTGAAGCGCACCTGCCGCGTGGCACGCATTCCGGTGTTGGCCGTGGGCATCGGGATCTATCTGCCGCCCACGGTGGCCGCGCCAATCGTGGCCGGCGCGGTGCTGGCGTGGTTGCTGGAACGCGCGCTGCGTCGTCGCGCCGCCGCGGCGGGCAGGCCTTACGAGCAATTCGCCGACGCCGCGAACCGGCGTGGCGTGTTGATTGCGTCGGGCTTGATCGTGGGCGAAAGCCTGGTGGGGGTGTTGATGGCCGGCATCATTGGCGCGGCGGGTACGGATGCGCCGCTGGCCATCGCGGGCGAGGGCTTCGCGGTGACGGCGTCGTACCTGGGCTTGGCCGTGTTTGTATGGGTGGCGGTGCTGTTCTGGCGGCGCGTGATGCGGCTGGCCTGAGCCGCGCCATGGGCATTGAGACGGGCGCGTCGCGACGCGCCCGCCGCTGCCCGCCATCAAATCAATGTTCCTCGGCCTGCAAGGCCGCCGCGATGATGGCGCGGCGGTCGTGCGTCGCGCCGTTCAGGAACAGGTTCAGCAGTACGGCCGACAGCGAGGCCAGCAAGATGCCCGATTCGATCAGGGTGTGCAGCGAATGCGGCATCCACTGTTTGAAATTGGGCGCGATCAGCGGCACCATCCCGATGCCGATCGACACGGCCACGATCATGGAGTTGTGGCGGTTGCCCTTGAAATCCACGCCAGACAGAATGCGGATGCCGGTCGCCGTTACCATGCCGAACATGACGATGCCCGCGCCGCCGAGCACCACGGTGGGCAACGATTCCACCAGCGCGGCCATCTTGGGCAGCAAGCCCAGCACCAGCAGGATGATGCCCCCCGCGACGCACACGAAGCGGCTCTTCACGCCGGTTACCGCAACCAAGCCCACGTTCTGCGAAAAGCTGGTGTACGGAAACGTGTTGAAGATGCCGCCGATCAAGGTGCCCAGCCCGTCCGTGCGCAGGCCGCGCGCCATGTTCTGCTGACTGATTTCGCGTTCGGTCATTTCCCCCAGCGCCAGAAACATGCCCGCCGATTCGATCATCACGACGACCATGATCAACGCCATGCTCAGGATCAACATGGGGTCGAAACGGGGCATGCCGAAATGGAAGGGCAGCACGATGTCGAACCAATCCGCCTGGCCGATTTTTTCGAACGTCATGATGCCGGTGGCCGATGCCACGATGGCGCCGATGACGATGCCCAGCAACACCGAAATGTTGGCGATGAAGCCCTTGGTGAATTTCACGATCAGCAGGATCGACGCCAGCACCAGCACGGCAATGCCAAAGCCGGTCAGGTCGGCATAACGCGGGTTCGGCATCGACGGCATGATGGCGAAGCCCTGCGGCACGGGCGGGATGGCGCTGCCCGGTGAGGTGACGTCGGCCAGCCATTTGGCATAGATGGGGTCGACGATGACGGGGGCGGTGGGGCCGGACGGGTTGCCGAACACCCAGTTGATGCCGACGCGCATCAACGTAATGCCGATGACCGTGATGATGGTGCCCGTGACCACGGGCGGGAAGAACCGCAGCATGCGGCTGATGACCGGGGCGATCAAAATCGAAATGATGCCGGCCCCGATGATGGTGCCGAACAGTAGCTGCGCGCCGCCCGGACCCGGGTTGGCGTTGGCCATCGCGACCATCGGCGCCACGGCCGCGAACGTGACACCCATCATGACGGGCAGCTTGATGCCGAACCACTGCGTGGCGCCCAGGGTCTGGATCAGCGTGACCAGCCCGCAACAGAACAGGTCGGCCGAGATCAGCATGGCGACTTCGTCTGGCGTCAGGTTCAAGGCGCGGCCGACGATCAAAGGCACGGCCACCGCGCCGGCATACATCACCAACACATGTTGCAGGCCCAACGCCGCGAGTTTGCCGGTAGGCAGGCGTTGGTCGACGGGATGGAGGTCTTGAGACGCGCCGGACGGCGCGGGCGATGCAGCCTGCATGGGAGTGTCTCCTGGCGGAGTGGGATGTCGGTCGGAAAATCCTGAAAAGCGTTCTTGTGTACGAGGAATGTATACAGGTATGCGCGGTCCTCGAAATGGAGGAAAACCCGCATCATATAAACATGTTTAGTTACGTTATGTAGGAATTGTCGCAGCTGGGCCGCGCGATGGGGCAGGAGCCCCGCGGCCCCCGCCCCGATCCGGCGCGATCAGGCCGGTGCCAGCAGGTCGGCCAACGTGCGCGCAATCACCTTGGTGGCGCGGCGCAGGTCTTCCAACACGACCCGTTCGTCGTTGCGTTTGGCATGGGATTCCAGCACGGTGCGCGGCCCGGCGCCGTAGATCACCCCGGGAATGCCGGCTTCGCCGTACAGGCGCACGTCGGTGTACAGCGGCGTTCCCATGGCCGGGATCGGTTCGCCGAACAGCACTTCGCCGTGTTTCTGGATGGCGTCGATCAGCGGCTGGTTGCCCGGCAGCGGACGCATCGAATTGGCCAGCAGCAGGCGCTTGATGTCGATGGTGATGCCGGGGGTGGCGGCAGCGGCTTCCTGGATGATCCGGCGGATGTCTGCTTCCACTTCAACGGCGTTTTCTTCGGGAATCATGCGGCGGTCCAGCTTGAAGCTGACCTTGCCGGGCACCACGTTCGTATTGGTGCCACCTTCAATGCGTCCGACATTCAGGTACGGGTGGCTGATGCCGGGCACGTCGGACGTGACGTTCTGGTACAGCGCGTTCTGCGCATACAGCGCGTTCAGGATCTTGACCGCGCCTTGCAGCGCGTCCACGCCCGTGGACGGAATGGCGGCGTGCGCCATTTTGCCGTGTACCGTCACTTCCATTTGCAGGCAGCCGTTGTGCGCGGTGACGACCTCGTAGCTGAAGCCCGCGGCAATCATCAGGTCGGGCTTGGTCAGGCCTTGCGACAGCAGCCAGCCGGGGCCCAGCAAGCCGCCGAATTCTTCGTCATAGGTGAAGTGCAGTTCGACCGCGCCGTGGTTGGGCTTGGCCACCGCTTCCAGGGCGCGCACCGCGTAGGTAAAGCTGGCGAAGTCGCTTTTGCTGACCGCGGCGGCGCGCCCGTACAGGCTGCCGTTTTCGATTTCGGCACCGTAAGGGTCGTGTTGCCAGCCGTCGCCCGGGGGCACGACGTCGCCGTGCGCGTTCAGCGCGATGCGCCGGCCAGGGCCGTATTCGCGCCGCACGATCAGGTTGGTGATGGATTGCATGCCGTAGTCCTGCACCGCTTGCGCGGGCACGGGGTGCGCTTCGGCCTCAAGGCCCATTTCCTTGAGCAGTTCGGCGGTGCGCACGGCGTGCGGCGCGTTATTGCCGGGCGGCGTGTCGGTGGGCACTCGCACCAGCGATTGCAGGAAGCTCACCTGCTCGTCGAAGTGGGCGTCGATCCAGGCGTCTAGTCGGGCGTAATCGGTCATGGCGTTAGCGTTTGATGTCGTTGGCAAGGTCGTCCAGCAGGTGCTGCATGGCATGCGCGGCCAGCTGGATGTCGTCGCGGGTGGTGGATTCGCGGGGGTTGTGGCTGATGCCGTGGTTCTGGCCGCGCACGAACAGCATGGCCTGCGGCATGACTTCGTGCAGCTTCATGGCGTCGTGCCCGGCACCGCTGGGCATGCGGTGCAGCGGCACGCCCAGCGCGTCGACGGCGCGTTCCCAACGCTGTTGCCAGGCAGGGTCACTGGGCGCGGCGGCGGCGCGCATGGTTTCTTCAAGCGCATAGCGCAGGCCCCGGCGCGTGCAGATGGCGTCAAGTTCGGCCAGCACGTCATTGACCAGCGCGTCGCGTTGCGCATCGCTGGGCGCGCGCAGGTCCAGGCTGAAGCGGCATTCGCCCGGCACGACGTTGATGGATCCGCTGGGCACTTCCAGCATGCCGATGGTGCCTACCGAATCGCCATCGCGCGCGGCGCGTTGTTCGACATACAAGGCCAGTTCGGCGGTGGCGGTGGCGGCATCGCGGCGGCGGTTCATCGGCGTGGTGCCGGCATGGCAGGCCATGCCGAAGATCTGTGCCTGATAACGCACGCTGCCATTGATCGATGTGACGATGCCCAGCGGCAGTCCCATTTCATACAGCACCGGGCCTTGCTCGATATGGACTTCGACAAACCCTAGATAGCGCGCCGGGTCGCGGCGCAGCTTCGGAATGTCGTCAATGCACAGGCCGGCATGCAGCATGGCGTCGCGCATGGTGACGCCTTGCGCGTCCTTCTGGTCCAGCCATTCGGGCTTGAAGTCGCCAATCAAGGCGCCGGAGCCCAGGAAGGTGGCGCGGTAGCGCTGGCCTTCTTCTTCGGCAAAGCCGATGACTTCCAGGTGATAGGGCAGGCGGCGACCTTGTCGATGCAGTTCACGCACGCAGGCCATGGGCACGAAAATTCCCAGGCGGCCGTCGTATTTGCCGCCATTGCGCACGGTGTCGTAGTGGCTGCCCGTCATCAATGTGGGGGCGTCGGGCTGCTGGGCACGATAGCGGCCCACCACGTTGCCGACGGCGTCGATTTCAACTTCGTCAAAGCCGCAATCTCGCATCCAGTGCGAGATGCGCTGCGCGCAGGCGCGGTGCGCTTCGGTCAGGTACGTGACGGTCAGCTGGCCTTTTTCGGCGTAACCGGGATCGCTGTGGATACTGAGCCGTTCCTGCCAGTCCCAGATGTCGTTGCCCAAGGTCAGGTCGCGTCCGAACTTGTCGGTCAGGCGAATTTCGACGATGCGATGGATATTGCGCAGCGCTTCTCGGATTTCGACGTCGGGCGGGTTATCCAGCCGGCGCGCAAATTCGTCGATGATCTGCTGGCGCGACAGGCCCGTGCCGCGCGCGCCGCGCACGGCCAGAATGAACGGAAAACCGAAGCGCGCGTTGTAGTCGTTGTTCAGCTTTTGCAGCCGCGCCAGTTCGTCGGGCGAGCAATGCGTAAGTCCCGCCTGATCCTGTTCCTGGGTGGATTCGGCGGTCAGGCTGTTTTGCTGCATGGCGCGCCCCGCCAGTTCCGGGTGCGCGCGGATCAGCGCCAGTTGTGCGTCGATATCGGCTTGATCCAGCACGTGGCGCAACTGATCCTGCAAATGCGCCAGCGACCGAAAAGGCCGGGCGGCGAGCGCCTGGCGGGCAATCCACGGCGAATGTTCGTACAGGCCGTCCAGCATGGCCAGCGCCGCGTCGGGCTCGGCGGCATTGAGTTGTTCCAGCGTGTGGGGCATGGTCGGTGCGCTCAACGGTTGGGAAGATAGGGGTGGGTGGCCTTCCAGTGCCGGGCGATGTCCAGGCGGCGGCATACCCAGACGCGGTCGTGGCGGGCAATGTGGTCCAGAAAGCGCTGTAGCGCCGTGATGCGCCCCGGGCGGCCCAGCAGCCGGCAATGCATGCCGATACTGAGCATCTTGGGCGCTTCGTCTCCTTCGGCGTAAAGCACGTCGAAGCTGTCCTTCAGGTACTGAAAGAAGGGGTCGGCGTGCGAATAGCCTTGCGGCAGCGCGAAGCGCATGTCGTTGCAGTCCAGCGTATAGGGCACGATCAGTTGCGGGACGACGGCGCCGTCGCTCTTTTTCACCTGCATCCAGAAGGGCAGGTCGTCGCCGTAGTAATCGCTGTCGTATTCGAAGCCGCCGTAGTCGGCCACCAGTCGGCGCGTGCGCGGGCTGTCGCGCCCGGTGTACCAGCCCAGCGGGCGGCTGCCTGTCAGCTGGGTGATGGCTTCCATGCCCAGGCGCATATGTTCGCGTTCGGTGGCTTCGTCCACGTTCTGGTAATGCACCCAGCGCCAGCCATGGCAGGCAATTTCGTGGCCCAGTTCCGTGAACGCCGCCGTCAGTTCGGGGTGGCGCTGTAGCGCCATGCCGACACCAAACACGGTCAAGGGCAACTGCCGCTTTTCAAATTCGCGCAGGATGCGCCAGACGCCGGTGCGCGACCCGTATTCGTAGATGCCTTCCATGCTGAGATGGCGGTCGGGGTAGCTGGCCGGGTTGAACATTTCCGACAGGAATTGTTCAGAACCCGCATCGCCATGCAGCACGCTGTTTTCGCCGCCTTCTTCGTAGTTCAAAACGAATTGCACGGCAATGCGAGCCCGGTCGGGCCATTGCGCGTGGGGCGGATTGCGGCCGTAGCCGATCAGGTCGCGGGGGTAGGGAAGCGTGGAGTCGTAGGTGTTCATGAATAGAGCGGGCATGGAGCCTGGAGGCGCGCGCAGCAGTAAGGAAGAGAATTCAGGTGGCCAAGCGCGGATGAACGGACGGTTTCATGATGGGCTAAACAATAGCTGGAAAGCAATTAGCTGTATACAATTTATGTACATCATTAAGGATAACCATGAGACCGCCCCGCAGCCTTCGGGGCACACAGGAGACAACATGGGACTGACCACGCACGTACTCGACACCATGCACGGTTGCCCGGCCCAGGGCATGTCCGTGGCGCTATACGCCACACGCGGCGAATCCGCCACCTTGATCCAGCAATTCACGCTGAACCAGGACGGCCGCAGCGCCAAGCCCTTGTTTGCCGAGGCGGACTTGAAAGTGGGTACCTACAGACTGGTGTTCGACGTTGCCGCCTACTTCCAGGCGCGCGGCGTTGCCTTGCCCGAGCCCAACTTCTTGAATCGGGTCAGCCTTGACTTCGGCGTGGCGCATGCGGACCAGCACTATCACGTGCCGCTGTTGGTCAGCCCCTGGAGCTATTCCACGTATCGGGGCTCGTAAGCGGCAAGGCCCCCTCATCTCAGGGTATTCCTGATGCCACAGCGGTTGCGCGCGCATAGCCTTGTGAACAAAACCTGCATACAATTTCGTCCATCCTGATCGCAGCGGTGCGGGGCACTTTAGCCTTGTGCGCGATCTATCTTCTGCTTACAGCGCCCGCGGTGGTAGGCAGTGCGGCGGAGCCTATCAAGGCCCGCCCACTGCGGGGGCGTGGATGGAAAGTTACTACCTGGATTGGGTCAACCTGTTGCTGCGTTGGGCCCACATCATTACCGGCATCGCATGGATCGGCACGTCGTTCTATTTCGTGATGCTGGACAACAGCCTTGAAAAACCGCAAGACGCCGAATCGCTCGCCAAGGGCGTGGGCGGCGAGCAATGGGCCGTGCACGGCGGCGGTTTCTACAACATGCAGAAGTACGCGGTGCAGCCCAAAAAGCTGCCCGAACATCTGCATTGGTCGTTCTGGGAAAGCTACAGCACCTGGCTGACCGGCTTTGCGCTGTTCACCATGTCGTACCTGTGGAACGCCAGCACCTACCTGATAGACCGGTCAAAAATGGACTGGCAGCCCGGCACCGCCGTGGCCGTCGCGCTGGCGTTCTTTGTGGTGTTCTGGATGGTCTACGACGGCATCTGCCGCCTGTTCGGGCGCGGCAAGCACGGTGACACGATCGTGGGGGTGCTGGTGGCGGTGTTCATCGCCCTGGCGTCCTGGCTGGCCTGCCACTGGTTCGCGGGCCGCGCGGCGTTCTTGCTGGTGGGCGCGATGATGGCCACCACCATGAGCGGCAACGTGTTCTTCTGGATCATCCCTGGGCAGCGCAAGAACGTGGCCGCGATGCGGGCGGGCAAGCCCGTCGACCCCGTCCATGGTCAGCGCGGCAAACAGCGCAGCGTGCACAACACCTACTTCACGCTGCCGGTGGTGTTCACCATGATGAGCAACCACTACAGCTTTACCTATACCCATCAGTACAACTGGATCGTTCTGCTGCTGATCATGCTGGGCGGCGCGGCGATCCGGCAGTTCTTCGTGGTGCGCCATCGCTTCAAGCTGGGCAACGCGCGCAACCCGCTGCCGTATGTGCTGCTGGGCGTGGCGGTGCTGGGCTTGACCATCGTGTGGATGCGGCCCGCGCCCGCGGCGGCCTCGGCGGCGGTGGCCGCGCCCGCCGAGGTGGCGTTTGCGGAAGTACGCCATGTATTCGACCAGCGGTGCCTGCTATGCCACGGCGCACAGGTGCAGATGAAGAACGTGCGCCTGGATTCCGTTGAGCAGATCGCGGTTCACGCCCAGGCCGTATACCAGCAAGTGGTGGTGTCGAAAATCATGCCGATGGCTAATTCCACCGGCATGACCGACGACGAACGCGCGTTGATTGGCGCGTGGTTTCAGGCCGGCGCAAAAACCCGGTAGCCGGAGCGGGGCCGGTCAGCGCAAGTCGCCGGCCGGCCAGCCCATGGCCCCGAAGCCGGCGGGCGGGCCGTCGGCTTCAGCCGTTGCGGTACAGAAAGCTGTAGGCGTTGATCGCCGGCACCCCCCCCAGGTGCGCATACAAAACCTTCGACCCAGCCGGAATCTCGCCTCGGCGAACCAGATCCATCATGCCCTGCATCGACTTCCCCTCATACACGGGGTCGGTCATCATGCCCTCCAGCCGCGCGCAGGTGCGGATGGCGTCGTTGGTTTCGGCTGACGGCAAGCCATACGCAGGATAGGCGTAGCGCGTATCCAGCACCACGTCGCTGTCGGCGATGCCTGCTTCCAGCCCGACCATATCCGCCGTGCGGCGCGCGATGCGCAGGATCTGCGCGCGGGTTTGTTCCGGTGTGGCCGATGCGTCGATGCCGATGACGCGGTTGGCCCGGCCGTCCGCCGCAAACCCGACCACCATGCCGGCCTGCGTGCTGCCGGTGACGGCGCAGACCACGATGTAGTCAAACTTGAATCCCAGGTCGGCTTCCTGGCGCCGCACCTCTTCGGCAAAGCCCACATAGCCCAGCCCGCCCAGTTCGTGGTCGGACGCGCCGGCCGGAATGGCGTAGGGCTTGCCGCCGCGTTTGCGCACGTCTTCCAGCGCCTCTTCCCAACTGCGCCGAAAGCCGATGTCAAAGCCTTGATCCACCAGGCGCACGTCGGCGCCCATCAAACGGCTCATCATGATGTTGCCGACGCGGTCGTAGACGGCGTCGGAATAGTCCACCCAGTTTTCCTGCACCAGCACGCAAGCCAGCCCCAGCTTGGCGGCCACCGCGGCCACCATGCGGGTGTGGTTGGATTGAATGCCGCCGATGGTGACCAGAGTGTCGCAACCTTGTTCCAGCGCTTGTGGAATCAGGTATTCCAGCTTGCGCAGCTTGTTGCCGCCGAACGCCAGGCCGCTGTTGCAGTCCTCGCGCTTGGCATAGATGTCGACCTTGCCGCCCAGATGCGCGGACAGGCGGTCCAGCTTTTCGATGGGGGTGTCGCCGAAGGTCAGGCGATGTCGGGGAAAGCGTTGCAGATCCATGCGGGCTCCTGTGATGGGATTCCGGCCGGCAAGTGAGGCTCGGGTGGAAAAATCATAGGAATCGCGGGCGGTAGCGGTCAATTGCGTATTTATGAATGAACGCGATATTAAAAATAGCAAAGAAAGATAATTTAGATTTAATATTTTCTGAAGAAAAAGAATAACGAGATAATATTTTTTAGGGACGCATTCAATGAGCGCGCTTGCCGGATTGGACCGTATTGATCGCCACATCCTTCGTCTCTTGCAAGACGATGCACAGATCACCAACCTGGATTTGAGTGCGCGCGTGCACCTGAGCCCGGCCGCCTGCTTGCGCCGGGTGGAAAAGCTGAAGGCCGAAGGGATCATCAAAAAGACGGTGGCGCTACTGGAGCCGGCCGACGTCGACATGGCCACGCTGGTCATCGTGGGCGTGGTGCTGGACCGTTCCACGCCGGATTCCTTCACCGACTTCGAGGAAGCGGCGCGCGGCATCAGCGGCTGCCTGGAATGTCACCTGGTGGCGGGCGAATTCGACTACTTCCTGATGCTGCGCATACGCGACCTGGAGCGCTTCAACAAGCTGCATGCGGGCGAGATCATCAAGCTGCCTGGCGTACGCCAGATTCGCACCTTTTTTGTGTTGAAAGAGATCTTGTCGACGACTGCCTTGCCGGTGTGACGCGGCTAATGCACAACACTCACGCATCGACGTGCTCGGCAATGACGCACTGCGGCATTTTGGAATCGCGGAAATTGATGGCGCGTAGACGTCGCAATGTCAGGGGTTGGCCGGACATTCCACGGCCGCATGCAGGCATTCCGAAAGGGCTTTTGCGCCACAAAAATGTCTCAAGACGCCCGTAAACTCAAAGGGTTATACTGCTCGGCATACGGCTTTCAAGGCTTGTACGCGCCTTCTGCCCCCTGCGATCCGCTAAACGGGAAGCCCGTGTCGCGGAAGGTTTTTCCTGCATCGTGTCGAGTGAAGCACTCGTAAAGGTGAAGCGATATGTCTTCGGAAATAGAATCTCTATCCACGTCTTATCTCTTTGGCGGTAACGCGCCATATGTTGAGGAGCTTTACGAAGCCTACCTCGACAATCCCGGTTCGGTTCCTGATAACTGGCGCGAATATTTCGACCAGTTGCAGCACGCTCCCGCAACCGACGGCCAGGAATCCACTCGCGACCAGGCCCACGCTCCCATCGTCGAATCGTTCGCCCAGCGCGCCAAGGCCAATGCCTTCGTGCAACGCTCCGCCGAACCCGACCTGAGCGTCGCCAGCAAGCAAGTGTCGGTGCAATCGCTGATTGCCGCCTACCGCTCGCTGGGTTCGCGCTGGGCCGATCTGGACCCCCTCAAGCGCCAGGAACGTCCGCAGATCCCGGAACTCGATCCCGCCTTTTACGGCCTGACCGAATCCGACCTGGACCAGACCTACTCGGCCACCAACACCTACTTCACGACCGCCAGCACCATGACGCTGCGCGACATCCTGAAGGCGCTGCGCGACACGTATTGCCGCAGCATCGGTGCTGAATTCACGCACATCTCCGACCCCGCCGCCAAGCGCTGGATCCAGGAACGCCTGGAAACCACGCTGGGTGCGCCTGCCTACTCGGTCGAAGAAAAGCGCCACATCCTGCAGCAGCTGACCGAGTCCGAAGGGCTTGAGCGCTTCCTGCACACCAAGTACGTTGGCCAGAAGCGCTTCTCGCTGGAAGGCGGCGAAAGCTTCATCGCCTCGATGGACGAAGTGGTGAACCACGCCGGCGAAAACGGCGTCCAGGAAATCGTGGTCGGCATGGCCCACCGCGGCCGCCTGAACCTGCTCGTGAACATCATGGGCAAGATGCCCGGCGACCTGTTCGCCGAGTTCGAAGGCAAGCACGCCGAAGGCCTGACCGACGGCGACGTGAAGTACCACAACGGTTTCTCGTCCGACCTGTCCACCCGTGGCGGTCCGGTCCACCTGTCGTTGGCCTTCAACCCGTCTCACCTTGAAATCGTGAACCCCGTCGTCGAAGGCAGCGCACGCGCTCGCCAGGAACGCCGCGGTGACACCGAAGGCAAGACCGTTCTGCCGGTGCTGGTGCACGGCGACGCGGCTTTTGCCGGCCAAGGCGTGGTCATGGAAACGCTGAACCTGGCCCAGACGCGCGGCTACGGTACGGGCGGCACGCTGCACATCGTCATCAACAACCAGATCGGTTTCACCACGTCCGACCCGCGTGACTCGCGTTCGACGCTGTATTGCACCGACGTGGTCAAGATGATCGAAGCCCCGGTGTTCCACGTCAACGGCGACGACCCCGAAGCCGTGGTGTTCGTCACCAAGCTGGCCCTGGACTACCGCCTGCAATTCCGTCATGACATCGTTGTGGACATCGTTTGCTTCCGCAAGCTGGGTCACAACGAACAAGACACCCCGTCGCTGACGCAGCCGCTGATGTACAAGCGCATCGGCCATCACCCCGGCACGCGCAAGCTGTACGCCGACAAGCTGACCACGCAAGGCGTGCTGGCCGAAGGCGAAGCCGATCAACTGGTCAAGGACTACCGTCAGCTGATGGAAGACGGCCAGCGCACGATTGAACCGGTGCTGACCGACTACAAGAGCAAGTACGCCATCGACTGGTCCCCGTTCCTGGGCGCCAAGTGGACGGACCAGGCCGACACGGCCGTGCCGCTGGCTGAACTCAAGCGCATCGGCGAACGCATCACGACGGTTCCGGAAGGCTTCACGGTGCACCCGCTGGTTGCCAAGCTGCTGAACGACCGCCGCACGATGGCCAAGGGCGAAATGAACCTGGACTGGGGCATGGGCGAACACCTCGCCTTTGCAACCCTGGTTTCCTCGGGCTACGCCATCCGCATCACGGGCCAGGACTCGGGCCGTGGCACGTTCACGCACCGCCACGCCGTATTGCACGACCAGAACCGCGAACGCTGGAACGACGGCACCTACATTCCGCTGCAGAATGTCTCGGAAGGCCAGGCTCCGTTCACCGTCATCGACTCCGTGCTGTCCGAAGAGGCGGTGCTGGGCTTCGAATACGGTTACTCCAGCGCTGAACCGAACACGCTGACCATCTGGGAAGGCCAGTTTGGCGACTTCGTCAACGGCGCCCAGGTCGTGATCGACCAGTTCATCAGCTCCGGCGAAGCCAAGTGGGGCCGCCAGTCGGGCCTGACCCTGATGCTGCCGCACGGCTACGAAGGCCAAGGCCCCGAGCACTCGTCGGGCCGAATCGAGCGCTTCCTGCAACTGTGCGCCGACAACAACATGCAAGTGGTCCAGCCGACCTCTGCCTCGCAGATCTTCCACGTTCTGCGTCGCCAGATGATCCGCCCGTTCCGCAAGCCGCTGGTGCTGTTCACGCCGAAGTCGCTGCTGCGTAACAAGGACGCGGGTTCGCCCCTGACCGATCTGGCGGGCGGCAGCTTCCAGCCGGTGATCGGCGAAGTCGACGACACCATCGACGCCAGCAAGGTCAAGCGCGTTCTGGCTTGCTCGGGCAAGGTGTACTACGACCTGGTCAACGCCCGCCGCGAGCGTGGCGCCGACAACGTCGCCATCGTCCGCGTCGAGCAGCTGTACCCGTTTGCGCACAAGTCGTTCGAAACGGAACTGCGCAAGTACCCGAAGGCCACCGAAGTGATCTGGGTTCAGGACGAACCGCAGAACCAAGGCGCCTGGTTCTACGTTCAGCATCACGTGTACGAGAACATGGTGGAAGGCCAGAAGCTGGGCTACGCCGGCCGCGCCGCGTCGGCATCGCCGGCCGTGGGCTACCTGGCCAAGCACCAGGAACAGCAGAAGGCCCTGATCGAGACGGCTTTCGCGCCCAAGTTCAAGGTCATGTTGACGAAGTAACCCTGACTTGATGCACGCGCTGCGCGCGGCAAGCGTTTTGGAACCTGCTTTCGAACCTTGCCGCGCCGCGTGACCAGAACACACACTTTACGGAACAAACAAAATGGCTATTACCGACGTCGTCGTCCCCCAACTTTCCGAATCCGTCTCCGAAGCGACCCTGCTGACCTGGAAGAAGCAGCCGGGCGCTGCCGTTGAAGCGGACGAAATCCTGATCGAAGTCGAAACCGACAAGGTCGTGCTGGAAGTGCCGGCTCCCGCCTCGGGCGTGCTGGCTGAAATCGTCAAGGGCGATGGCAGCACCGTGACCTCGGGCGAAGTGCTGGCCCGCATCGACACCGCCGCCAAGGCCGCCGCCGCCGCGACCGCCCCGGCCGAAGCCCCCAAGGCCGCTGAACAAGCCGCTGCCGCCCCGGCACCCGCCGCCGCGCCCGCTTCGTCGGCTGCCGCCGGCGTGGCATCGCCCGCCGCCGCCAAGATCCTGGCCGAGAAGGGCGTTGACGCCGCTTCCGTGTCCGGCACCGGCCGCGACGGCCGCGTGACCAAGGGCGACGCCCTGGCCGCCGGCGCTCCTGCCGCCAAGGCCGCTCCGGCCAAGGCGCCGGCTGCTCCCGCCCCGACCACGCTGTCGCTGGACGGCCGTCCGGAACAGCGCGTGCCGATGAGCCGCCTGCGCGCCCGCATCGCCGAGCGCCTGCTGCAATCGCAGCAAGAAAACGCAATCCTGACCACGTTCAATGAAGTGAACATGCAAGCGGTCATCGATCTGCGCAGCAAGTACAAGGACAAGTTCGAAAAGGAACACGGCATCAAGCTGGGCTTCATGTCGTTCTTCGTCAAGGCCGCCGTGGCTGCCCTGAAGAAGTACCCGCTGATCAACGCCTCGATCGACGGCAAGGACATCATCTATCACGGCTACTTCGACATCGGTATCGCTGTCGGCAGCCCGCGTGGCCTGGTGGTGCCGATCCTGCGCAACGCCGACCAGCTGTCCATCGCTGAAATCGAAAAGACCATCGCCGACTTCGGCCGCCGCGCCGCTGACGGCAAGCTGGGCATTGAAGAAATGACCGGCGGTACGTTCTCGATCTCCAACGGTGGCGTGTTCGGTTCGATGCTGTCGACCCCGATCATCAACCCGCCGCAATCGGCCATCCTGGGCGTGCACGCCACCAAGGATCGCGCTGTTGTCGAAAACGGCCAGATCGTCATCCGCCCGATGAATTACCTGGCGCTGTCCTATGACCACCGCATCATCGACGGCCGCGAAGCCGTGCTGGGCCTGGTCGCCATGAAGGACGCCCTGGAAGATCCGCAGCGTCTGTTGCTGGACCTGTAATCTCGACGCCCCGCGTGGCGCCGCTCCGGGCCTTCCGGATCGCGGCGCCCCGGCCGGCCCGGCGCCGGCCTCCGGCTCACCAGCGTCGGGCGGGGCGTGTTCCACCCCACACTCATCCGCGAGAACACTATGTCCAAACAATTTGACGTCGTCGTGATCGGCGCAGGCCCTGGCGGCTACATCGCCGCCATTCGCGCAGCCCAACTGGGCATGTCGGTCGCTTGCATCGACGCCTGGCAAAACGGCCAAGGCGGCCCGGCTCCCGGCGGCACCTGCACCAACGTTGGCTGCATCCCGTCCAAGGCGTTGCTGCAATCGTCCGAACACTTTGAACAAGCCAACCACCACTTCGCCGAACACGGCATCGAAGTCAAGGGCGTCAGCCTGAAGCTCGATACGCTGATCGGCCGCAAGAACACGGTGGTCAAGCAGAACAACGACGGCATCCTGTACCTGTTCAAGAAGAACAAGGTCACCTTCTTCCACGGCAAGGGCGCGTTCAGCGGCCAAGTGGAAGGCGGCTGGGCCATCAAGGTCACCGGCACCGCCGAAGAAGACCTGGTGGCCAAGCACGTGGTGGTGGCGACCGGTTCGTCGGCTCGCGAACTGCCCGGCCTGCCGTTCGACGAAAAGGTTGTGCTGTCCAACGACGGCGCGCTGAACATCGGCGGCGTCCCCAAGACGCTGGGCGTGATCGGCGCCGGTGTGATCGGCCTGGAAATGGGCAGCGTGTGGCGCCGCCTGGGTTCCGACGTCACCATCCTGGAAGCGATGCCGGAATTCCTGGCCGCCGCTGACAGCCAGGTGGCCAAGGAAGCGCTGAAGGCGTTCACCAAGCAAGGCCTGAACATCCAGATGGGTGTGAAGATCGGCGAGATCAAGGCCACCGCCAAGTCGGTGACCGTGCCTTACGTCGACGCCAAGGGCGCCGAGCAAAAGCTGGTGGTCGACAAGCTGATCGTCTCGATCGGCCGCGTGCCTTACACCGGCGGCCTGAACGCCGACGCCGTGGGCTTGAAGCTGGACGAACGCGGCTTCGTGGCCGTGGACGGCGACTGCAAGACCAACCTGCAAAACGTCTGGGCAGTGGGTGACGTCGTGCGTGGCCCGATGCTGGCGCACAAGGCCGAAGAAGAAGGCGTGGCGGTTGCCGAGCGCATCGCCGGCCAGCATGGCCACGTCAACTTCGACACCGTGCCGTGGGTCATCTACACGTCGCCGGAAATTGCCTGGGTCGGCAAGACCGAGCAGCAGCTCAAGGCCGAAGGCCGCGAGTACAAGGCCGGCAGCTTCCCGTTCCTGGCCAACGGCCGCGCCCGCGCGCTGGGCGACACCACCGGTTTTGCCAAGGTGATCGCCGATGCCAAGACCGACGAAGTCCTGGGCGTGCACATCGTGGGCCCGATGGCCTCGGAACTGATCTCGGAAGCCGTGACCATCATGGAATTCCGTGGCGCCGCCGAAGACATCGCCCGCATCTGCCACGCGCACCCGACGCTGTCGGAAGCCGTGAAGGAAGCCGCTCTGGCCGTGGACAAGCGCGCGCTGAATTTCTAAGCGTCCTTGACCTGAGCTAGACAGGGGGCGGGTTCAAGGACCCGCCCTTTTTTCATTTTGGTTGCTTGAGCTGAACCCCATGAACGTCCTCGAATACTACGAACACGCCCTGGCCGAACGTGGCTACAAGCCCGATGCCGCGCAAAAGCTGGCCATCGACCGCTTGCAGCGCTATTACGACGAGTGGGTCAAGTTCAAGTCGATGCGCTCGAATGCCCTGAAAAAGCTGCTGAACCGGCCCGACGTGCCGCGTGGCGTGTATCTGTGGGGTGGGGTGGGGCGCGGCAAGAGCTTCCTGATGGACGCCTTCTACGCGACCGTGCCCGTGGTGCGCAAGACGCGCCTGCACTTTCACGAGTTCATGCGCGGCGTGCATCGCGAGCTGGAAGAAGTTAAGGGCATGCAAGACCCGCTGGACGAAGTGGCCAAGCGCGTCGCCAAGCGTTACCGGCTGATCTGCTTTGACGAGTTCCACGTGTCGGACGTGGCCGACGCGATGATCTTGCATCGGCTGCTGCTCAAGCTGTTTGAATACGGCACGTCGTTCATCATGACGTCCAACTACGAACCGTCCACCTTGTACACGGACGGCCTGCACCGCGACCGCGTGCTGCCCGCCATTGCGCTGATCCAGTCGCGCATGGATGTGATGAACGTGGACGCTGGCGTGGACTACCGCCGCCGCTCGCTGGAGCAGGTGCAGTGTTATCACACGCCGCTGGACGAACACGCGCAGGCTGCGCTGAAGAAGGCGTTCGACAGCCTTGCCGATACGCCGCCGCAGGAACCCTTGCTGCACATCGAGCACCGCGAGATCCGCGCCGTGGCGCTGGCCGGTTCGGTGGTGTGGTTTGATTTCGCCACGCTTTGCGGCGGCCCCCGTTCGCAGAACGACTACCTGGAATTGGCCAACCGATTCCACGCCGTGATCCTGTCGGGCGTGCCCAGGATGGGCCCGCGCCAGGCATCCGAGGCGCGCCGCTTCACCTGGTTGATCGACGTGTTCTACGACCACCGCGTCAAGCTCATCATGTCGGCTGAGTGCGAGCCCGAAGAGATCTACACGGAAGGGGCGCTGGCCAACGAATTCCATCGCACCGTCTCGCGCATTCTTGAAATGCAATCGCGCGAATATCTGGAATCCGAGCGCCGCCTGACGGCGACGTTGTAGTAATGCCGCAAGCGGCCCGTCTGGGGCGAGCCGCTTGTACATAGCATTGGTAATGCAAGTCATTATCACTTAAGATTTTGACACTTCAGGTTCCGCACCGCGGTCTCAATTGTGTCTTCCTCTTTGTTTTCCCCACCGGCTACGTGCGCGGACGCCGCGATCGCGCCTGTTGACGGGCTGTATCGCGAGCATCGGCCATGGCTGTTTGGATGGTTGCGCCGCAAGCTGGGCTGCGAGCATCGCGCCGAAGATCTGGCGCAGGACGTTTTTGTCCGGGTGATTCAGGGCCGCAAGGCGGTGCGCGCGACCGATGCACGCGCCTTGCTGACCACGATCGCGAAGGGGCTGGTTGTGGACCATCAGCGCCATGCCGCGCTGGAATACGCTTATCTGAACTACCTGGCCACGCTTGAGCAGGCTTACGCCCCGTCGCCCGAGACACAGGCCGAACAACTGCAAGCCCTGGTGCGTCTGGACCGCCTGCTTGACGGCTTGCCGCCCAAGGCGCGTTCCGCATTTCTGATGTCGCAGCTGGATGGGCTGACCTATCCCGACATCGCGCAGCGTCTGGGCGTATCGCTCAGTTCCGTTCAGCAGTACATGGTGCGGGCGATGGCCGCCTGCTATGCCGCATTCTATGAATAACGCCGCACGAGGCGCCCCGCCGGACGCCGTGGTGCGCCAGGCCATTGCCTGGTGGACCCGCTTGCAAAGTGGCGTGGCGAATGCCCGGGACCACGAGTCCTGCCGCGCGTGGCTGGATGCGGATGCCGCCCATCGACAAGCCTGGGATCGCCTGGAGGCCATCGGCCGCGATACGCGCCGCGTGCCGGCGGCGTTGGCCCATGCCGCGTTGAGCTCGCCAAGCTCCCGGGGCCGCCGCAACGCATTGCGCGGCTTGCTGAGCCTGACGGGCATGGCCGCCATCGGATGGGCGGGCTATCGGCACACGCCCTGGCAACGCCTGGCGGCTGACCTTAGCACCCGCGTGGGTGAACGCCGTACCGTGGCGCTGGCCGACGGCCTGACCATCACGCTGAACAGCGATAGCGCCGTACGCCTGCATCTGTCGGGCGCCGCGCGCGGCATCCACCTGCTGCGCGGCGAGATGTTGGTGAATACGCAACCGCGCGCGGGCGTGGATGCGCTGCGCGTGATCGCGGGCCATGGCGAACTGCGTGCCGAGCGCGCGCGGTTCGATCTGCATCGCACCGACGCAGGCTTGCGGCTGGGCGTGTACGAAGGCAGCGTGGGACTGCTGCGCCAGGGCGCCTGGACGCACGCCGACGCCGGCGAGCGGCTGGCCTACACCGACCCCGACGCCGGTGCCGACGAGCTCGTGCGCAGCGCCGTTGACCCCGATCGGTTGGCCTGGGTGGACGGCATGGTGGTGGCCAAGGAGTGGCGGCTGGACGCGTTTGCGCGCTATCTGGCGCGCCAGCGCGTGGGCGTGATCCGCGTGGACCCCGCCGTGGCCGCCCTGACGCTGTCGGGCGTGTTCCCGCTGGACGATGCGGAACGGGCGTTGAAGGCGCTTGAGCCCGCGCTGCCCATCACGGTCACGCGGCACACGCAGTATTGGTTGCAGGTCGATCCTCGGCAAATCTGAGCGTTACAACTTTTTTGCCGGATGTCTTGCAGGTTTTTGCTTCCCGTACGGAAAGGCAGGGATAGATCACCGTACAGGGAGAGTTTCGTGTCTGCTTCATCTCAATCGCGCCTGCGCGCCACACTGACGGCCGGCCGCAAGGCCGTGCTGACCGCCACTTGCGCGGGCGCGCTTGCCGCCGGCATGCCCGCTGCGTGGGCACAGTCCGCGCCCGCCGCCGCCAACGCGCAGCGCAGCTACCAGATTCCCGCCGGTGCGCTGGCCGATGTGCTGACGCAATTCGCCCGCACGGCTGGCGTGGTGCTGTCATTCGATCCGGCTTTGGTGCGCGGCCAGCGATCCGACGGTTTGAATGGTGGCTATTCCGTGGGCGCCGGCTTTGCGCGCATCTTGGCGGGCAGCGGCCTGCAGGCGCGTGCGCAATCCGGCAATACCTGGACGCTGTTGCCCGCCCCTGCCTCGCTGTCAGGTGACGCGCATGTGCTGGCGCCGGTGACGGTGTCCGGCATGTCGGAAAGCGCGCTGGCGCCCACGGTGGGCTATGTGGCCAGCGCCAGCGTCAGCGCGACCAAGACCGACACACCGCTGATTGAAACGCCGCAATCGGTGTCGGTCATCACGCGCGAACAGATCACGGAGCAGGGCGCGCAGACGCTCAACCAGGTGCTGCGATACACCGCCGGCGTGGCGACCGAATCGCGCGGCGCCACTGCCACGCGGCTGGACCAGTTCAATGTGCGGGGCTTTTCCGCATCGTCTTATCTGGACGGCTTGCGCGTATTCGGTGGCCGCGATGCGCTGCCGCAAGTCGATGCCTATCGCCTCGAACGGGTGGACGTGCTGAAGGGCCCGGCGTCGGTCATGTACGGCCAGGGAGGCCCGGGCGGCGTGGTGAACCAGGTCAGCAAGCGACCGCTGGAAGAGACGCTGCGCGAAGTGGAGGTGCAGGTCGGCAACTACGACTATGGCCGAGCCAACTTCGACTTTGGCGGGCCGGTCGATGAAGACGGCAAGTTCTTGTATCGCCTGGTCGGCGCCGGCTATATGTCGGACGGCCAGGTGAAGGACACCAAAGAGCGCCGCTATTTTGTGTCGCCGGCCTTCACGTGGAAGCCCAGTGGCGATACCTCGCTGACCGTGCTGACCAATTTCCAGCGCGATCCGGACATGGGTTCGTACGGCAGCGTGTCGTCCATGCGTACGCTGTTGTCGGCGCCGGACGGCATCCGCCTGCCGGCGGATTACTACGATGGCGACGCCAATTTCGAAAAGAGCGACCGCAAGAGCTATTCATTGGGCTACGTGCTGGACCACCGGTTCAACGACACGTTCAAAGCCACGCAAAGCCTGCGCTGGACCCGTTCCGAAGCCAAGTACCGCAGCGTCTACGGCGCCATGACGAACAACTACGGCTATACGGACCGCACCTATCTGTACCAGCAGCGCGCGGCGATCGCCACGGACGTGGACGTGGGCGCACTGACCATCGACAACAATGTGCAGGCCCGCTTCAACACCGGCAGCTTTGGTCACACCGCGTTGCTGGGCTTTGACTACCAGCACGTGAAGACAGACACGTTGTCGGGATCGGGCAGCGCGCCGCCGCTGTACGTGTTGAACCCGGATAACCGACAGCACATCGCCACTCCGGCATTTTCGTCGGATGCCACGTCCAGGCAGTACCAGGCCGGCTTGTACTTCCAGGACCAGATCAAGATCGACCGCCTGTCGGTGTTGCTGGGCGGGCGCTATGACTGGGCCCGCACCGTGGGCGAAACCACGGCAATTTCCAGCGGCCGCGTCACCCCGTCGTCGCTGACCGCCGAGAAGTTCACGGGCCGCGCGGGCGTCATCTACAACTTCGATAATGGCGTGGCGCCGTACTTCAGCTATTCGGAATCGTTCGAGCCGCAGTCGGGCACGGGTTGGCAAAACGTGCCGTTCAAGCCCATCGAGGGCAAGCAATACGAAGTCGGCATCAAGTACCAGCCGCCGGGCAGCGCAACGTTGCTGACCTTCGCCGCCTTCGATATCCGACGCGAGAACATGACGACAACCGATCCGGACCCCACCCACGTGTGCGGCACGGCCGGCGGGCGCTGCTCGATCCAGGCGGGCGAGCTGCGCACGCAGGGGATCGAGCTGGAAGCCAAGAGCGAGCCGCTGCGCGGCCTGACGCTGGTGGCGGCGTATTCGCTGATGGACAACGAATATTCCAAGGCCAATCCGAACCTGGCGGGCTTGAACCTCAAAGGTAAATCGCCGGCCGGCGTACCGTCGCAACAGGCGTCCGCATGGGCACGCTACCAGCTGCAAGGGGGGCCGCTGGCGGGCATGGGCGTGGGCGGCGGCGTCCGTTATATCGGCTCGTCGTTCGTTGACGAAGCCAATACCTACAAGGTGCCTTCCGTCACGCTGTTCGACTTGATGCTGGACTATGACCTGGGCCGCGTGTCGCCTTCGTTAAAGGGCATGCAAGTGGCGTTGAACATGCAGAACCTGTTCGACAAGGAGTATGTCGCGTCGTGCCTGGGTGAGTCCTGGTGCTGGTACGGTTACCAGCGTTCGGTGAAGGCCAGCGTGCGTTATCGCTGGTAAAGCGGGAGTACGACGCGCGGCAGGTTGCGCCGCAGCGGGCGGACCGATGGCCCGCCCGCTGCACTTCAGGGGCTGCACTTCCGGGGCTGGACCCCGGAGGCTGCGTTTCAAGCACCGTGCCTCAGGCGCTGCGCGCCTCTGCGACAAACGCGCGCCAGCGTGCAAGAAAGGCCTCGCGACCGGCAGAAGCTTCGGCTTCATCGACCGGCACGATCTTGATGTCGGCAAGCGGCGGCATGTCCAGGTGCTTGCTGACGTCGATGTCGTCGCGGCTGGGGCGGCGATAGGCGTTTTGCAGCAATGCCAATTGCATCTCGCGCGACAGCAGCAGGTCGTACATCAGGCCGGCGGCCTGCGGGTTGGGCGAGTTCTTCACCATGGCCATGTTGTCGGCCACGGTGAAGGTGCCGTCCGACGGGTACATGATGCCGATTTCCTTCTGGCCGCCCGCCACATAGGGATACGCCGTCGATTCGAAGGTGATGCCCACGGCGTATTCCCCCTGGCCCACGCTGCGCACCACATGCGAGGCTGCGCTGGAAACGCTGACGTTGCGCGCCAGCGCCCGCAAGCCGTCGGTACCCAGGACACGCTCGATGCCCCACAACGCGGTAAAGGCTGTGGAACTGTTGCCGGGGTCGCCGATGATGACCTTGCCTTTGAAGCGGCGGTCGGTCAGGTCGGCCCACGAGGTGGGCGCGGGGCCGGACAGCTGCCGCGCATTGACCATGCCGACCACGACGTGCAGGTTGGCGGCCATCCAGAGGTCGTCCGGGCCATGCAGGGGTTCGGGAATCGCGGCGATGTGCTTTGAGCGGTAAGGCTCGAACAAGGCGCGGTAGCCGTGCATGACGTTGGCGCTGGATGTCCAGAAAAGATCGCCCTTGGGCTGGCCCGCTTCGGCTTCGATTCGTTTCAGCAACTGGCTGCTGCCGCCCGCCACCGTGCTGGGCTTGATATGGGGCAGCAGGTCGCGCGCGAGATCGCTGGCGGTCTCGACGGACTGCGCGTTCAAGGTGGTGTACAGGACGACTTTTTCGGCCCGCTGCGCCAGCGCCTGGGCGGGCAGCGCGCCGATGCCTCCGGTGACGGCCAGCAGCTTGAGCACCTGGCGGCGGTTGAAAGAGGGAAGCTGGATCATGGCGGTTCCTTGTTGGGTGGGGTGTAAGAGCCCGGCTCAGGCAAAGAGCCGGATATTGAAGACACGGGTCGCCAGCAGCACCGGCGCCAGAATCACGGCGATCAGCACCAGACCATAAGCCGATGCCTGCGCCATGAGGCCGCTGTCGATCAAGCGGAAAATCTGGATGGGCAGCGTTTCATGGCCCGGCGAATACACAATGACTGACGCGCTCAGTTCGGAGACGGTGGTGGTCCAGGTCAGGACGGCGGCCGCGGCGATCGCGGGCGCCATCAAGGGCAGCACCACCTTCAAGAAGGACGCCAGCGGCGGCACCCCCAAGCTGATGGATGCCTCTTCGATGGAATCGGGCAGGTTGAACAGCGTGGACGACGCGTTGCGCACGCCAAACGGCAGCCGCCGCACGATGTAGGCCAGCACGATCAATGACGCGGTGCCGGACAAATCGAACGCGCCATGGCCGAAGGTCATCAATAGGCCGATGCCGATTACCGTGCCGGACAGCGCCAACGGAATCGAGCTGAGGTAATCCAGCCAAGGCGTCAACACATTGCGCTTCTTGACGATGAGGTAGCTGGCCAGCGTGCTGAAGGCAATGGCGATCAGCGTGGCGGCGCCGGCGAACAAGACGGAGTTCAGCACCGGGCCGGGGGCATTGATCAGCACGCGTTCCAGATGCGCAAGCGTCCATTCACCCCAACGCATGACCGGGCCGTGCGCGCGCGTGAAGGCGCCCACGGCCAGGGTGGCCAGCGGCAACATCGACAGCGTCATCACAGCCAGCGCCGCCCCCGCCATCGCCAGCCCGCCCGGCCCGCGTATCGGCGTCTCGGGCGCGGCGCGCCCTTGCGTGATTTCATAGCGGCCACGCGACACGATCCAGCGTTGCAGGAACAGGGCCAGCATCACCAGGGCAATCGATGTGGTGGCCAGCGTGCTTTGCATGACCGGGTCGCTGCCGGTTTCGGACACGGACGCCTGATAGGTCAATACCGATAGCAGTTCGACCCGATGCCCGAGAATCATCGACGTGGCGAAATTGCCCACCACCATGGTGAAGACAAGCAGCGCGCTGGCCAGCACGGCGGGCAGCACGACGGGGGCCATTACCTTCAGGCGCGATATCGGCGGCGACGTACCCAGGCTTTGGGCGGCCTCTTCAAGCTGCGCATCAAAGCCACGGATAGCGGCCAGCGTGCCTATGTAGATGTACGCGTAATACGTGAACGTCATGACGGTCAGCAAGCCCGGCCAGCCGTAGAACGACGGCGGGTCCAGCCCCAGGCCGTCGCGCAGCGCGCGCGTCAGCACGCCGTTGTTGCCCAGGATCATCAGCCAGGTTTGCGCGCCGATGACTTCGGGAATGATGAGCGTGATCAAGGGCAGGATCGACACCAAGGCCTTGCCGGGATAGCGGTGTCGCGCGGTCAGGTAGGCCAGCGGCACGCCGATGGCGGCGGCCAGCAGCGTGACGCCGGCGCCCAGCAGCAAGGTGTTGCCGATGGCGCGCACATAACGCGGATCCGCCAGCATGATCTGCCAGCCGGACAGGCCTTCGTCGTTGCGGGCCAGCACGCTGGCCGACAGGATGTTCAGCACGGGCCACACCAGGAATACCAGCAACACGGCCAGCGCCGCCAGCGACAACCACGTCCAGGGAGACCGCAGAATGGGGACCAGGCGCTTCATGATGCCAAGACCAGGGTTTTTTGCGGGTTGAACACCAGGTCCACCTCGGTTCCTCGTGCCAGCGCCGCGATCGGGTCGCCGTGCACGTCCACGTTCATATGGCGGCCGCTGGGCAGTTCGACGCGGTAGTTTGTCTTGATGCCCAGGTACTGCTGCGTCAGGATCCGCGCGGGCACGCCGGCGCCCGCCGTGGTGGACAGCAGGATGTCTTCGGGGCGCGCCACCAGCACGGCCTGGCCCGTCACGGGCACCGGGGCATGCGCGGCCACGGGGTGCCCATCGACCTGCAAGCGGACCGGCCCGATCTCATGCGCGTGGCATTGCACGGGCAGCAGGTTGGCCGCACCGATGAAGTCCGCCACGTAGCCGCTGGCCGGCTGGCTGTAGATGTCGCGCGGCGTGCCCAACTGCGCCACGCGGCCCTGCTGCATGACGGCGATCTGATCGGATAGCGCCAGCGCTTCTTCCTGATCGTGGGTGACAAAGACGGTGGTGATGCCGGCCTCGCGCTGGAGCTCGGCGATGGTCTGGCGTACCTGGATGCGCAGCTTGGCGTCCAGGTTGGAAAGCGGTTCATCCATCAGCAGCACCTGCGGCTGGATGACCAGCGCGCGTGCAAGCGCGACGCGCTGCCGCTGTCCGCCGGACAATTCGGCGGGTAGTCTTGCCGCGTATTGCCCCAGGCCCACCCGTTCCAATGCCGCGGTCACCCGCTGCTGGATCTGGGCGGACGCCACCTTTCTTGCGCGCAACCCGTAGGCCGCGTTGTCGAACACGCTGCGGTTGGGAAACAGTGCGTAGTCCTGGAACACCATGCCGATGTTGCGTTGGTGCGCGGGCAGGCGGGTCACGTCCTTGCCGCCGAAACGCAGGTGGCCGGATGCAATGGGCGTGAATCCCGCGATGGCGCGCAGCAGGGTGGTCTTGCCGCAGCCGCTGGGCCCCAGCAAGGTAAAAAAGGCGCCGGGAGGAATATCCAGGCTCAGGCCGTCGATGACGCGCTGATCGCCGTACGAAATGCAGAGTTTTTCAATGCGGATGTCCATGCCCGGGGGCTCCTGATGCGTGCAAGTGTTGGGGTGGAAGAATCAATCCATTGCCATTGCGTGGCGCACCAGCTGCAGGGCTTGCCGATGGCGTTCCGGGTCGCCCGCGGCCAGGATGCGCGACGCCGGGTTGTCCAGCCCGAGCGGCCGGCCGTTCCAGTCGGTAATGACGCCCCCGGCGCCCTGGATGACGGGGATGAAAGGCGCGTAGTCGTAAAGCGCCAGGCGGGCGTCGATGGCGATGTCGGTGCGGCCGGCGGCCAGCAGCCCATACGCCAGGCAGCATCCGCCGTAGATGCGCCAGCGGGTACGTTCCCGCAGCGCCTGGAAGGCGGGAAGCTCGTCGGGCGCGTAAAAGTCCGGGTTGCTGGTGCTGAGCATCGCATCGCCCAGTTGGCCGCAGGCGCGCGTGTGGCAGGGCACGCCGTGATGCAGGGTGGGGCGTCCGGCAGCGCCGACCCAGCGGTCGCCCGTGGCGGGGAAATCCATGACGCCCAGCACCGGCGTGCCGCGCTGCATAAGCGCGATCAAGGTGCCGAAGACCGGCACGCCGGCAAGAAAGGGCGCGGTGCCGTCGATGGGGTCAAGCACCCAGACATACTCGGCGTCCAGCCGGACGGTGCCACCTTCTTCTCCGTAGATGCCGTGTTGCGGGTAGGCGGCTTCAATGCGCTCGCGCAGGTGCGCTTCGATGGCCTGGTCCAGGGCGGTGACCAGGCTGCGGTCCGGTTTGATTTCCGTGCGCGGCAGGTGGGGTGTGGCGGCGTCGGCGCTGGCGTCGGCGCTGGCACTGGCGCTGGCGCTGGCATTGCCGCTATCGGCGTAGACTGAGTCGCGCAGGTATGGCGCGTACATTTTCCGCGCCTCATCAGCCAAGCCTTGCGCGAACGCGATGTGGGCGTCCAGGGTGTTCGTCATGAAGGTTTCCTTAGTCGAGCGAATTGCCGGATGAGGACGCGATGGCCGCCAGCGTGTCGATGCGGGCGGGCGCAAGCAGATGCCGCGGGGGTAAGGGCTGCCAGCCATAAAGCGCTTGGGTGGCGGCGCCGCAGATGCGGCCCTGGCAGGCGCCCATGCCGCAACGCGTGTGCAGCTTGGCGTCGGTCCAGCTTTGATGCGCCGCAAGCGCGGATTGCGGCACGTCTTCGCAACGGCAAATCAGGGTGTCGGGGCGTGCCAGGGACAACAGCGGCGCGCGGAGCGCGAAGGGGGTGCGTAGCGCGTCGGCGAACTCCTGCCAACGTGCAAGATCGTTCGACAGGCGCGCGGCCTGGGTAAGTTCGCCCACTGCCGCATGGCCGGCGCGCGCGCCCTGTACCCGCGCGCGTTCGTTGCCGCCGATGCCCGTGCATTCGCCTGCCGCGAAGATGCCTGGGACGGTGGTTTGCTGCATGTCATCCACTTGCAGGCCTGCGTGCGGGTCCAATTCGCAGCCCAGCATCTGGCCCAGCTTGATGTTGGGCACCAGGCCAAAACCGCAGGCCAAGCGATGGCAGGCGATGGTTTCTTCGCCGTCGGCTCGGCGCAGCCGCACCTGTTGCACGCGCCCATCGCCGGTGGCTTCCAGCACGTGGCTGGAAGCTCGGTAGTGCGGGTTGAACAGCGCGGCGGCCTGCGCGGCCTTGGCGGGCCAGCGGTGCAAGCGATAGCCAAAGCGCAGCAAGGCGCGCCAGTCTGCTTGCTCGGCAATGCGCACGACGCGCGCGCCCGCCCGATGGGCGGCATGCGCCGCGGCAAGCAGCAAGGGGCCCGTGCCGGCGATGACGATGCGCTTGCCGCGCAGCCTTACGCCCGCCTTTATCAAGGCTTGCAGGCCGCCCGCGCCGGTCACGCCAGGCAAGGTCCAGCCGGGAAACGGCAACAGCAGCTCACGAGCGCCGGTGCACAGGATCAGCGCGCCATAGTGCTGCGCCCAACCTTGGCGCGCATTCTCCAGCATCAGCGCCCGTTGGCCAGGCAAGCCGGCCATGCCGATGACACGGGTGTCGCCAAGCAGCGTGATATTCGAATATCGCGCCAGTTGTTCACGCAGGCGTCGGGCCAGGGCGGGCACGGAGGCGCCTGGCCCATCACGCCAGATCTGGCCGCCGGGTGCGGCGTTGTCGTCGACCAGCACAATGGCGCGTCCGCTGGGCGCGGCCGCCAGCGCGGCGGACATCCCGGCAGGCCCGGCGCCGATGATGAGCAGGTCGCAGGCGTTAGCGGCATCGTCTTGTGCAAGGGGGGCGTCAGGCGGGGTGCCGTGCTCCAGTACCGTGTCCACGCGCATGCCTTCGTGGCAGAGGGCTTGGCAGGCCAGGCGCAGGTGGCCATCGACCAGGACCCGGCATTCGTGACAGACGCCCATGCCGCAGAATGCCGCGCGTTTTTCGCCTGACACCGATACGCGCGAGTTGCCGGGCGACCTGGCGGCCAACGCGGCGGCGACGCTGCTGCCCGGCTCCACCCGCATCGGCCGGCCGTCCAGCAGGATACGAAGGCGGGCGGAGTCTCGCGGATGCGTCATGGCGTTACCTCGTCAAATGAGCGGGATGGTGCAAAGGGCGCGGCAGCCAGCGGCGGCGTTGCGTTGGTCATCAGGGCGGTCAGCAAGGCGGCGGTGGCGGGCGCGGTGGTGACGCCCAGGCCTTCATGGCCCAAGGCCAGCCAGAGCCCGGCGCGGGTGGGATGCGGACCAATCAGCGGCAGGCCGTCGGGTGTGGCGGCACGCACGCCTGTCCAGGTGCGGATAAGGTTCATGCCCGACAGGCCCGGCAGGAAGTCGATGGCCCGCTTGAGCATGCGGGCCAGCACCATGGGATCGATGTCGGAATCGGCTTGCCCGATCTGCCGTGAAGAGCCGATCAGCAGTTGCCCGGTGGGACGGGGCTGCACATTGAATGCCACGGCGGCCCCGTCGCGCTGCTGGGTGCTGGCCATGTAGCCAAGCTCGACCAGTTGGTGGCGGATGCCGGTTGGGTAGCGGTCCGTGATGGCCAGATGGCCTTTTTTGGGTGCGAGGGGCAAGTCGTCGCAAAGGTGGGTGGCCAACATGCCCGCCGCCAGCACGACGGCCTTGGCATTGCGCCGCGAGCCATCGGCCAGCATGGCGCCTTGCTCGTCGATCTTGTCGACGCGGACGGCCTCGAATGACACGCCGGGTGGCGCATGCGTCAACAGCCAGCGCGCCGCGTTGGGGGCGTACACCAGGCCGTCGCCGGGTACGTGCAGCGCGCCGGCCAGGCCGCTGCGCAAGAATGGTTCGGCATCGGCCAGTTGACGCGCGGTAAGCAGCGTGGCCGCTACCCCCTGGTGGACAAGCCGCGCATGCTTGCGTTCGGCTTCCGTCATGTCGTCGCTAGTGGCAGCGACCCACAGCGTGCCGCATTCGGTGTAGGCGCAGGCGGGGTCCGCTGCGTTCATGCGCGGGCCCCATTGCCGCCAAGCGTCCATCGACAGGCTGCTCAGCGCGAGTTCGGCGGGGTCGCTGTCCATGACGACCAGATGCCCCATGCCGGCCTGCGTGGCCCCTTTCAGGCCGGCATCCAGCACATGCACCGACAGGCCGGCAGCCGCCAAGTGGTGCGCACAGGCAGCGCCGATAATGCCCGCGCCGACGATCAGCACGTCCTTCGAGGGGTGTGGCATGCGTAGGCTTCCGTGGCGATTAGCGATTAGCGATTAGCGATTAGCGATTAGCGATTAGCGATTAGCGATCGCGATCAGCAAACGGCGATCAGCGTTCAGCGAATAACGGTCAGCAAGTAACGGCCGGCAAATAACGGCCGGCGATCAAAGCCGGATGCCCCAGCCGAAGGGGTCGTCGGGCTGGATCAGCAACGTGGATTCGGCGCAGATGTGCGCGCGCCCGCGGATGGTGGGAATGATCTGCCCCTCCATCAGTTCATAGCTGCCCTGAAAGGTGCTGCCAATGACGCTGGCCTGCCGCCAGATCTGCCCCGGGGCCAGCTTGCCGTCCGCGGCCAGGCAGGCCAGCTTGGCGCTGGTACCGGTGCCGCACGGCGAGCGGTCATAGGCTTTGCCCGGGCACAGCACGAAGTTGCGGCTGTCGGCGTTGGGGTCGGGGGCGAACAGTTCAACGTGGTCGATTTCCGCGCCATCGCGGCCGGTGATGCCCGACGCCTGCAACGCCTGGCGGATGGCCCAGGCGTACTCGGTGAGTGCGTCAAGACTGTCTGGCGCAACGCGCTGCGTGTGCTGGCTGACCAGGAAGAACCAGTTACCGCCCCAGGCAACGTCGCCGATGACCTTGCCGTATTCGGGTACATCGACGCATACGCCTTGGCGCAACCGGTAGGCGGGTACGTTGCGCACGCTGACCGAGCCGTCTTCGTGCAGGGTGGCGCGGATCGTGCCCACCGGCGTTTCGATACCGTGCGCGCCGGGCTTGATGCGGCGCAGGTAGGCCAAGGTGGCGATCAGCCCGATGGTGCCGTGGCCGCACATGCCCAGGTAGCCGGCGTTGTTGAAGAAGATCACGCCGGCGGCATTGGCCGGGTTTTGTGGGGGGCACAGCAAGGCGCCCACCATGACGTCGCTGCCTCGGGGTTCAAGGACGGTTGCCGCGCGCCATGCGTCGTGCTTGTCAGCAAGGCGGCGTTGCCTTTGCGCCATGTCTCCGGCGCCCAGATCGGGAAAACCGGAGACGACCAGCCGGGTGGGTTCACCGCCGGTGTGGGAGTCGATGACACGGATCTGATTCATTGACGCGCCTTGTGCAGAGGTTGTGGACGTGCAGCGAGAAAGCGGTCCGGCAAGCCGTGGCTTGCCGGCGGACGAACAAGAAGCGAACGAACAAGCGAACGGGCTAGTCTAGGCAATTAAACGCGTGGCGTCGTGTCGTAGAGACCGCAACGCCACGCAATTTTTCACTTGGCGATTCAGCGATAACTCCATGACATTGCAGGTAATTCCTGGATGTCATCGGGCGGAGTCATCGCCGGGCGGCAAGGGCGGTCAGGGCACCGACTGGTATTGCGCGGGGCGCGTTGCCAAGGCCTGCGCCACCACGCGTTCGATCAACGCGCGCTCTTCGCCGATCACCGGCAAGCGGGGCCGGCGCACGTGCTCGGTGCCCACGCCAACCAGCGCGTCGATCAGCTTCAGGTTCTGAACCAGCTTGGCGGATACGTCCAGATGCAGCAACGGCGTCATCCATTGATAAAGCGACAACGCTTCGGCGTATTTGCCGGCCTTCATCAGGTCGTAAAGTGCGACGGTTTCGCGGGGAAACGCGCAGCCCACGCCGGCAAGCAGGCCATCGCAACCCAGCGCCAGACCTTCGTAGGCCAGATCGTCCACGCCCAGGAAGATCTGGTAGCGATCGCCGACGGTGTTGCGCAGGTCGGTCACGCGGCGGGTATCGCCCGAGCTGTCCTTCACGGCGGCGATCCACTTGCAGTCGGCCAGCTCGGCCATGTGGGCCGGTGTCAGGTCCACGCGATAGGCCAGCGGGTTGTTGTAGACCATGATGGGCTGCTGCGCGGCCTCGGCCATGGTGCGTACATTGAGCATGGCCTCGCGGGCGTCCGCCACGTAGATCAGCGACGGCATGACCATGAAGCCCGCCACGCCCAGCTTGTTGGCGCCTTCGATGTATCGCAGCGCCTCGCGCGTGCTGGTCTCGGACACGTTCGCCAGCACCGGCACGCGGCCGCCGGACGCCTCCAGCGCGATCTTGGTGACCTCAAGCTTTTCTTCCAGCGTCAAGGTGCTGGCCTCGCCCAGGGAACCGCAGGTGACCATCCCATGGATGCCGTTGCGGATCTGGAAATCGATGTGTTTGGCGGTGCCTTCGGCGTCGATCCGTTCATCGGCGTGGAATTTGGTGGTGATGGCGGGAAAGATGCCTGTCCAGCGTGGGTGCGTCATGAGGAACTCCAGGGTTCACGTGCGGTGGGTGGCTTCAGATATATGGCTAATATATTTAATCCACGGGTTAAAGGAATGGGGGTTAACCAGGAATGGGGTTAACCAGCGCCGGCGTTTCGGCCCAAATTTCGATGGAAGTGGTAGTGAGAATGGTTATAATTCAGGCCGATAAAAAACAGGCATCGGCTGCGGGGCTTGCCTGTTGTCTTTATCAGACTAAAAAACCAAAGGAACCAGAATGAACCTTGCAAGGACTTTGGCGGCCATCGCCCTCATGGGGTGCGCGGGCGCTGCGCAGGCACACTTTGTTTGGCTGGAACGGGGGGGCGAAGGCCCGGCCAAGGCGTACTTCGGCGAATGGGCCGACGACGTGCGCGAAAAGCAGGATGGCTTGCTGGGCAAGGTCCTGGTGGCGCCTGTCGTGACCGCCGCTGACGGCACCGTGCTGAAGGCCTCGGCCAAGGGCACGGACTTTGTGGAGTACGCGGTGTCTGGAAAGGGCGACGTACGCCTGGCCCAGCCGATGCAGTTCAAGGAAACGCTGGTCAAGTACGGCGCCAAGGCCGGCCGCACCGATACGCAGGCCAAGCTGGACCTGGAACTGGTGCCCACCGCCGCCGGCGCCAACTCTTTTGTCCTGAACTTTGAAGGCAAGCCGCTGGCCAAGACCGAAGTGACCGTCTTTGGTCCGCCGAAATGGGAAAAGCGCTTCTGGACCGACGAAAACGGTCGTATCGAAATCACGACGCCGTGGCCGGGCCAGTACGTGCTGGAAGCGGCGCACATGCAAGAGAAGGCGGGCGAGGCCGACGGTAAGACCTACGCCAAGATCCGCTACGTTTCCACCCTGACCTTCAACGTGAATCCGTGAAAGCTCCCGCAGCCGGCGCAGGCATGATGCGCTATCGCATGGCCGTGTTTTCCAGGGCGGCAGCCGCCATTCTGGGCGGCTATGCCCTTGCCTCGGCGGCTGCGGCGTGCCTGGCCGTCTGGCTGCCGATGGGGCGGGCAGACGCCGTCACCACCGCCTTGATGTTGTCGTTCGTCGTCTACACGTGCGGCGTGATCTGGGTGTTTGCCACGCGTAGCGCGTGGCGCGCCTGGATCGGAATTTTGCTGCCGGCCGCATTGTTGGGCGGTCTATTCCTGGCAGGGCGCGGGATGGGGATGGCATGACGGCACGCAAGCCCAAAGCGCAGGGCGAAGAAGGCCTGCGCCAATCGATGTCGTGGTTGCACACCTGGGCCGGGTTGATATTCGGATGGGTGTTGTTCGCGATGTTCCTGACCGGCTCGCTGGCGTTCTTCCGGCCCGAGATCACGCGCTGGATGCAGCCCGAAATCCAGGTACAGCCGGCGCCTGCGGTGCAGTCGGTGGAGATGGCGCAGCGCTATCTGGACGAACATGCGCCGGACGCCAAGCGCTGGTTCATCACGCCGCCGTCCGATCGCGAGCCGCTGATCCTGTTGCTGTACCAACTGCCCAAGCCCAAGCCGGGCGAGCGCGGGTTTGTGCGCGTGAAGCTGGACCCCGCCACCGGGCAGGCGGTCCAGGGGCGCGAAACACGCGGCGGCGATTTTTTCTACCGCTTCCATTTCGAACTTGAGACCGCGTTCCCGTGGGGGCGCTGGCTGGCCAGCATCGCCGGCATGTTCATGCTGGTGGCGATCATCAGCGGCATCATCACCCACAAGAAAATCTTTGCCGACTTCTTTACCTTCCGTCCTGGAAAGGGCGGGCAACGCGCCTGGATGGATGGCCACAATGCCCTGTCGGTGCTGGGGCTGCCTTTTCATCTGATGATCACTTTCAGCGGCCTGGTGCTGTTCATGGTGATGTTGATGCCGGCCGGCATCAAGGCCGTCTACGACAATCCGCGCCAGTACACGGATGATGTCTTCAAGTCGTTCAAGGTCACGCCGCCGCTGAACCAGCCCGCGCCGTTGGTGCGGATTGCGCCGCTGGTGGAGCAGGCGCAGCAGCAGTGGCAAGGTCGACTGGGCCGCGTCACGGTCAACAACCCGGGCGATGCCGGGGCCACCGTGACGTTGACGCAGGCGGCGGCCGACGGCGTGTCGTACGGCTTGATGGCGCCGTGGATGCGGTTTGACGGGGTGACCGGCAAGCTTACGGAAGGGCAGGACGAATTGGGCGCTACCGCCAGAACCGCCGGCACGATCACCGGGCTGCACCTGGGTCTGTTCGCCGAGCCTTTGCTGCGCTGGTTCTATTTCCTGGTCAGCCTGGCCGGCACCGGCATGGTGGCCACGGGCTTGGTGCTGTGGATCGCCAAGCGCCGCCAGAAGGCGCGGCCTCAAGATGCGCGCGAAGCGTTTTCGTTGCGGCTGGTGGACGGCCTGAATGCCGGCACCATCGCCGGGGTGGTGCTGGGCGTTGCCGTGTTCTTCCTTGCCAACCGCCTGCTGCCGGCCGACCTGCCGGGGCGCCAGTTGTGGGAGTCCCGTAGCTTCTTCGCGGCGTGGGCCGTGTCGTTGGTCTATGCCTTTTTGTTCCAGCGCCGCAAGTGGCAGGACCTGCTGGGAATTGCCGCCGCCGCGCTGGCCCTGGTGCCGGTGGTCAACGCGTTGACCACGTCGCGCCACCTGGGCGTGTCGTTGCCGCAGGGCGATTGGGTCATGGCCGGGTTTGATCTGACCTGCCTGGCCAGCGCCGTGTTGTTCGCCTGGATGTCGCGCAAGGCGGCGCGCGCGCGTCGTGCGCCGGCCAGGGGGCCAGCCCGTGGGCGGACCAATGCGTCGGCCCCTGCGGCCACAACGGCCACAACGGCCACAACGACCGCAAAGTCCGCAAAGTCCGCAACGTCCCCAACGTCCCCAGCGCCCGCTGCGCCCGGCGCCGTCGTTTATGAACCGCGAGGTGATACGCCATGACGCTTGCCGCTTTCTGCCTGGCCTACGCCGGTTTTTCCGCGCTGTGCCTGGGGATGGACCGCCACTACGAAGATCTGTTCGACCGCGCCATCCCTCGCCGCCACCGCGTGCCGTTGCGCATCTTCGGCTGGATCGCGCTGGCCCTGTCGCTGTACGCATCGGCCACGGTCTGGGGCTGGAGCTACGGCACGGTGGAATGGATCGGCATCCTCAGCATCGCCGGCTTGCTGCTGATCTGGTTCCTGACGTTCCGTCCGCGCGCGGCGTTGACCACGGGCGGAATCTGCGCGCTGGCCGCGCCGGTGCTTGCGGTTCTGTAGGCGGGTCGCTCGCCAAGCCGGCGCACCGTGCGCGATGGCGATTTGCCCAACGCCAGGTGGCCACCCGCCGTCGCCACGGGGCAAGGCGCCGATGCGCCGGCACGTTACACTGCTTGTTTCCCCTAGCACACGCCTCTTCGCCTTATGAATACCCGCGTCCTTACCGGCATTACCACCACTGGCACCCCCCACCTTGGCAATTACGCGGGAGCTATCCGGCCCGCCGTGCAGGCCAGCACCCAGCCTGGCGTGGACGCGTTCTTCTTCCTGGCGGACTATCACGCGCTGATCAAGTGCGATGACCCGGCGCGTGTGGCGCGTTCCCGCCTTGAAATCGCTGCCACCTGGCTGGCGGTGGGCCTGGACCACGAACGCGTGACGTTCTACCGGCAATCCGACATTCCCGAAATTCCCGAGCTCAGCTGGCTGCTGACCTGCGTCACCGCCAAGGGCATGATGAACCGCGCGCACGCCTACAAGGCGTCCGTGGATCAGAACGTGGCCAAGGGCGTGGACCCGGACGACGGCATTACGATGGGTTTGTTCTCGTATCCGGTGCTGATGGCCGCCGACATCCTGATGTTCAACGCCAACCGCGTGCCGGTGGGCCGCGACCAGATCCAGCATCTGGAAATGGCGCGCGATATCGCGCAGCGCTTCAATCATCTTTATGGCCGCGACTACTTCACGCTGCCCGAGGTAGCCATTGAAGAAGACGTGGCGACCTTGCCCGGCCTGGATGGCCGCAAGATGTCCAAGAGCTACAACAACACCATCCCGCTGTTCGAAGGCGGCGCCAAGGCGCTGCGCGCGTCCGTGATGCGTATCGTGACCGATTCGCGCGCGCCGGGCGAAGCCAAGGACGCCGAAAATTCGCACCTGTACACGCTGTACCGTGCCTTCGCCACGCAGGCGGAATCGGCGGCGTTCCGCAAGCAGCTGGAAGACGGCATGGGCTGGGGCGACGCCAAGCAGGCGCTGTACGAGCACCTGGAAAACCTGCTGGCGCCGATGCGCGAAAAATATGTGGACCTGATCGCCAACCCGGGCCGCATCGAAGACATTCTTCAGGCGGGCGCCGATAAGGCGCGCAAGCAAGCCTTGCCGTTGATGCAGGAACTGCGCGTGGCCGTCGGCTTGCGCAACCTGAATGCGGGCGCGGCGACGGCGAAGTCGCAGGGCAAGAAAGACAAGGACAAGGGCGCGCGCTTCGTCAGCTTCCGCGATGAAACGGGCGGCTTCCGCTTCCGCTTGCTGGCGGCTGATGGTGAAGAGCTGCTGTTGTCGCAACGCTTCGCGGACCCGAAGCAGGCGGGCGCCTTGATGCGCCGCCTTCAAGAAGAATCGCCTGACACCGTGCTGCAAGCGTCCGGCGAAACCTACACCGCCGTCATTGACGGCGAGACGGTTGCCGAAGCGCCGGCCGGCGCGCAAGGCGATGCAGAGTCGCGCCTGACGCGCACGCGCGACGCGCTGGCGTCACTGGCAAAAGAATAAGCGGCGGGGCAGCGCGTTACTGCCTGCTACCTGCTGCCCGCCACCGTCTACCGCCCGTGCGCCGTTACGCCGTACGGGCGCCCGCCACGATGCGCCCATCGCGCACCTGGAAACGCTGTGCGCTGCCTTGCCCGGCGATTTCCAGCAGATCGCCTTCTGAATAGCCGGTCACGTTCGGGCAGTCGAGCCATTCCGGGTTGATGAACGGAAAGTACTTCAGCGCGCCGCTGCCCTGGCTGGCAAAGTCGAACGTTGTGTTGGCCACCACTTCCGGGTCCCATTGGCTGGCGTCAAAGGTCAGCGCGCAGCCCACGCCGATGCGGTACACGATGCTGGCGCCCATGCTGGCAAAACCCAGGGCGCCCACTTGAAGCTGCGCGCCGTTGCGCAATTCAATTACGCGGCTGCCCAGGCGTTCCAGGGTGATGTGCTTGAAGGCGACTTCGGCGCCGTCAACGACCAAGTGCGAGTATTGGCCCAGCGTGACTTCGGCGTAGGTGCCGCTGTGGCCAACTTCTTTTTCGGTGATCGTTGCCGCTTCATTGGCGGCAAGCGTAATGGTCGTGCTCATGTTCAATGGCTCTCCGGGGGGGCTATCAGGGTGGGGCGCTTTTTCTTTTACTTCTTGCCTGATAGACGGTTCGCGCCGCAGTTCGCCTGATCATGGATGTTTGTGTCTGCCGTGTTCCCCAACGCCACCGGCTTTTATTATTTGGACACAATTCGATATTTTCCCTTATTTTTAGATTTCCTGATTGAGCGCGCGCAAGGAAAACGCCCAATCTAGGGGAAAGTCCTAGGGTAGAGATCGGCAAAGAAAGCGGACAAAGAAGCGGACAAAGAAGCGGGCAAAGAAGCGGACGAAGAAGCGGGCAAAGAAAACGGGAAAAGAAAAAGCCAGGGCATCAGCCCTGGCTTTGTTTTAGCGCCGCGCGAAAAGATCAGCGCTTGAGCTTGGCGAAGGCATCCGCCATGGCGCTGTTCATGCCGCCGGCACCGCCTGCCGCGTTGCCACGGCCGCCGTCACCTTGCGGGCGGCGCGGGCGGTCGCCCCCCTTGGGGGCGTCACCGCTGCGGCGTGCGGGGGCGGCGGTGTCGTTCAGGCGCATGGTCAGCGCCACGCGCTTGCGGGCCGCGTCCACTTCCAGCACCTTCACGCTGACCGTCTGGCCAACACGCACGACATCGCGCGGGTCTTTCACGAACTTTTCGGCCAAGGCCGAAATGTGGACCAAGCCGTCCTGGTGCACGCCGATGTCGACAAACGCGCCAAAGTTGGCCACGTTGGTGACGACGCCTTCCAGCACCATGCCGGGGTACAGGTCGTTCAGTGTTTCGACGCCTTCCTTGAACTGCGCCGTCTTGAACTCCGGGCGCGGATCGCGGCCGGGCTTTTCAAGTTCGGCGAAGATGTCGCGCACCGTCGGCAGGCCGAATCGTTCGTCCGTGAAGTCGGACGGCGATACGCCCTTCAAGGCCTCGCGCTGGCCGATGATCTGTTTGACCTCGGCCTTGATCTTGGCAACGATGCGCTCGACAACGGGATAGGCTTCCGGGTGCACCGACGAGGCATCCAACGGGTTCTCGCCATTGGGAATGCGCAAAAAGCCCGCAGCCTGTTCGAACGCCTTTTCGCCAAAGCGCGGCACCTTGCGTAGCACCTCGCGGGTGGGAAACGCGCCGTTTTCATCGCGCCAGGAAACGATGTTCTTGGCCAGCAGCGAGTTCAAGCCCGACACGCGTGCCAGCAAGGCGGCCGACGCCGTGTTCACATCCACGCCCACGGCGTTCACGCAATCCTCGACCACGGCGTCCAGCGAACGGGCCAGCTCGCGCTGGTTGACGTCGTGCTGGTACTGGCCCACGCCGATGGCCTTGGGATCAATCTTGACCAGCTCGGCCAGCGGGTCCTGCAAGCGGCGGGCGATGGACACGGCGCCGCGCAGCGTCACGTCCAGATCCGGGAATTCCAGCGCAGCCATTTCCGAGGCCGAATACACGGATGCGCCCGCTTCGGAAACCACCACGCGGGTGACCTTCAGGTCGGGGAAGCGTTCCATCATGTCGCCCACCAGCTTTTCGCTTTCACGCGAAGCGGTGCCGTTGCCGATGGCGATCAGGTCCACGTTGTGGCGCGCCACCAGCGCGGCAAGCGTGTTGATCGTGCCGTCGCGGTCGCGGCGCGGTTCAAACGGGTAGACGGTGGTCGTGTCCACGACCTTGCCGGTCTGGTCGATGACGGCGATCTTGCAGCCCGTGCGGATGCCCGGGTCCAGGCCCAGCACGGCCTTGGGGCCGGCCGGCGCGGCCAGCAGCAGGTCTTTCAGGTTGGCGGCGAACACGCGAATGGCTTCGGCTTCACCGCTTTCGCGCAGGCGGCCGATCAGTTCGCTTTCGAACGCCGTCAGCAGCTTCACACGCCAGGTCCAGCGGCACACTTCGCCCAACCAGCGGGCGCGCGGCGTCGCGTCCAGCGCGAACAGGCCGTTGCCCAGCTTCAGGAAGTTGGCGATGCGCGCGACGCACGGGTGCGGCACCTGCGCTTCAAGCTCGGCTTCCAGCCCCAGACGCAATTCCAGCACGCCTTGCTGGCGGCCGCGCAGCAGCGCCAGGATGCGGTGCGAGGGCAGGGTACGCAGCGGCTCGTTGAAGTCGAACCAGTCGCGGAAGTTGGCGCCTTCGGTTTCCTTGCCGTCGATCATCTTGGAATAGATCAGGCCGGTGGACCACAGGTGCTCGCGCATGTCGGCCAGCAGGTCCGCATTTTCGGCGTAGCGTTCGGCCAGGATGTCGCGCGCGCCGTCCAGCGCCGCCTTGGCATCGTTGATGGACGCCTCGGGGTTCAGGTATTGCGCGGCCAGCGCGGCGGGGTCGCAGGCGGTGTCCGCCAGGATGGCGTCCGCCAGGGGCTCCAGACCGGCCTCGCGGGCGATCTGGGCGCGCGTGCGGCGCTTGGGCTTGTACGGTGCGTACAAGTCTTCCAGGCGCTGCTTGGTGTCGGCCGTGGCGATTTCCTGCTGCAACGCGGACGTCAGCTTGCCCTGCTGCGAGATGGACTCAAGGATGGCGCCACGGCGCTCTTCGAGCTCGCGCAGGTAGCCCAACCGCACTTCCAGGTTACGCAGCACGGTATCGTCCAGGCCGCCAGTGGCTTCCTTGCGATAGCGCGAGATAAACGGCACGGTGGCGCCGTCATCCAGCAGTTCCACCGCCGAAGCGATTTGGGAGGTGCGCGCGCCCAGCTCGGTGGCAAGCTGCGCGATGATGCGGGCGTTGTCGACGCCGGCGGCGACGTACGTGATAGCGGAAGTTTCAGACATCTCTATACGACGGCAAAAAGGAAAAACAAGGGGCGGATTGTGCCATAAGCGGCTATTACAAAACGTGCCAGGGGGGACCGATCTGTCCCTTGCTCAGCCGGAAAGGCGGCGTGGCAAGGGGTATCATTTGGTCCTTTCCCACATCAGTGTCTGGCGCCCGAACCGTTACCGGTACCGGTTCACCATAGACTCCGACCGACACTAGGCTGCCGTAATGCTGGACCTGGATATTTCCGAATTCTTTGACGAGGACGGGCCGTTGGCCACGGCCATGCCCGGCTACAAGCCTCGCCCTTCGCAAGTGGAGCTGTCGCAGGCCATCGGCGACGCCATCCAGGACCGCGCCACGCTGGTGGCCGAAGCGGGCACCGGCATCGGCAAAACCTGGGCCTATCTTGTACCCGCCTTCATCCAGGGCGGCAAGGTGCTGATTTCCACAGGCACGCGCACGCTGCAAGACCAGTTGTTCGCGCGCGACCTGCCGCGCGTACGCGCCGCGCTGGCCGCGCCCGTCACCGCCGCGCTGCTCAAGGGGCGGGGCAACTATGTCTGCCACTACCACCTTGAACGCCTGCAGGGCGATGAGCGGGCCTTGAAGTCGCGCACCGAAATCCAGCAGCTGCGCCAGATCCAGGTGTTCGCGGGCATTACCAAGACCGGTGACCGCAGCGATCTGGCGCAAGTGCCCGAAGACGCCGACATCTGGCAGCGCGTGACCTCGACCCGCGAAAACTGCCTGGGCCAGGAATGCCCGCGCATCCGCGACTGCTTTGTCGTCAAGGCGCGCCGGCAGGCCCAGGAGGCCGATGTCGTCGTGGTCAACCACGCGCTTTTCATGGCTGACCTGGTGCTGCGCGAAGAAGGCGTTACCGACCTGCTGCCCGAAGCCGACACCGTGATCTTCGACGAAGCCCATCAACTGCCCGACACCGCCACGCGCTTCCTGGGCAGCAGCGTGTCCACGCACCAATTGATGGACTTTGGCCGCGCGCTGGAAGTGGCCGGGCTGGCGTATGCGCGCGAAGCCGCCAAGTGGAGCGACGTCAGCCGCCACCTGGAAACCGCCGCGCGCGAATTGCGCCTGGCCTGTGCGCCGCTGGACAAGATGCCCGGCCGCAAGGCCACGTTTGAAGCCATCCCCAACCCCGAGGAATTCGACGAGGCGCTTGCCGCCTTGCGCGAGGCCGTGGACACGGCGACCAAGGCGCTGGGCGTGGTGGCTGAAAAGCACCCCGACCTGATGGCGGCCGCGCGCAGCGGCGCCGAAATATCGATTCGGCTGAAACGCTGGGCCACGCCGGGCCGCGCGGGTGGCCACATGGAAGACGAAGGCTGGGGCCGTGATGACCAGGCGCCCGAGCCCGCCGCCGACATCGCGCTGGCCGACGGGCCGTCCACACCCGCCGCCATCCTGGAAGGCGTGGCGGCCGCCCAGCAATGGACCGGCCCGGCCGTGCGCTGGGTCGAACACGGTTTGCATCATGTGCGGCTGCATTCCGCGCCGCTGTCCGTGGCGCAGGCGTTTTCCAAATACCGCAAGCCGGGGCAGGCCTGGATCATGACGTCGGCCACGCTGTCGGTGAACGGCGAGTTCACCCACTTCACCAGCCAGCTTGGCCTGGAACAAGCGCGCACGGGCAAATGGGAATCCCCGTTCAACTATCCCGAACAGGCGCTGCTATTCGTGCCGCGCGGCATGCCCGAGCCGCAGTCGCCACAATTCTTGGATCGCTTTGTCGACACGCTGATGCCGCTGCTGGAAGCCAGCCCGGGCGGCACGCTGGTGCTGTGCACGACGCTGCGCGCCGTTGAAAAAGTGGCTACGTTGCTGGCCGACGCGTTTGACGACGCCGGCCATGACTGGCCGCTGTTAAAGCAGGGCGAGGGCACGCGCCGGGATCTTCTGGACCGCTTCTGCAAGCTCAAGCACCCGGTGCTGGTGGGTAGCGCCAGCTTCTGGGAAGGCATAGACCTGCCGGGCGACGTGCTGACGCTGGTAGCCATCGACAAGCTGCCGTTCGCGCCGCCTGACGACCCCGTCATCGAAGCGCGCCTGCGCGCGTGTCGGGCACACGGGGGCAATCCGTTTTCGGAATACCAGTTGCCGGAAGCCGCCATTTCGCTCAAGCAGGGCGCGGGCCGTTTGATCCGCACGGAATCGGACTGGGGCGTGTTGATGGTGGGTGATGCGCGCCTGGTCGAAAAGCCCTACGGCAAGCGTCTGTGGCGAGGCCTGCCGCCGTTTGCTCGCACGCGCGAACTGGAAGAGGTGCTGGCGTTCTACCGGCGCAAACAGGGCGACGACGACGTGGCGGCGTAGGGCACGGGCGTTGCCCGATGTTGCGGCGCGAAGGTTTATTTCGTCAACGCCGCCAACGCACAACCCTCGGGCCCAATTAAAAGCCCCTCGAATCCAAGGATCCGAGGGGCTTTTTCCCATGCGGGCAAATCCGCTGATCAATCAGTCAAACGGATTCCACCAGCTGCGGTCGGCCTTCAGGCCCTTGGTCTTGAATTCGCTGTTGGGGAAGTTCTTGTCGTAGACGCGCTGCGCGTCGTTCTTCAAGTCGGTCATGCCCAGCTTGTCGTAGGACTCGACCATCAGGTAAAGCGCTTCTTCGGTGGCGGGGGCGCCTTCGAAGTCGGTGATGACGGTTTGTGCACGGTTGGCGGCGGCCACGTAGGCGCCGCGTTCGTAGTAGTAGCGCGCCACATAGACTTCGTTCATGGCGATGGTATTGACCAGCCAGGCGATGCGCTTTTCGGCATCAACCGAATACTTGCTTTCCGGGTAGCGCTTGATCAGTTCGTTGAACGCGTCGTAGGACGCGCGCAGGCCCTTGGGGTCGCGCTCGGCGGGGTCCTGGCCCGTGATGTTGGTCATGAACGCGCTGGCAGGCGTGAAGTTGATCAGGCCTTTCAGGTACAGCGCGTAGTCGGTGCCGGGGTGGTTCGGGTAAAGCTGCTGAAAGCGATCGATGGCGGCCAGGGCCTGCTCGTTTTCGCCGTCTTTCCAGTTGACGTAGGCCAGCTCAAGCAGGGCTTGCTGGGCGTACACGCCGAAGGGGTAGCGGCTTTCGATGGCGGTCAGGCGCTCGCGCGCTTCTTTCCAGCCTCCGGAGGACATTTCCGACTTGGCGTCGGCGTAGAGCTGTTCGGCGCTCCAGTTGGTGGTCTTGTCATATTTGCTGTTCGTCGAGCCGCAACCGGCGATGACGATGACGGCAAATAGCGCGATAACCACGCGCAAAACCGGCCCGCTTCGGGATGCGGGGTTCGAGGGAGCTGCGGGGTGGTGAATCACGAGAATCGTATCCTTGGTGTTAGCATGGCAGGCTGATTATATGATTTGTCTCCATGTCCGATACAGCCGCCGGCACAGATCTCGTTTCCGACGACGAACTCCTGGGCCTTCCTGACGAAAACTCCGACGAAATCACCGAGGCAAACCCCGCCGAAAACCGGGGTGAACCGCAACGTGTAACCGTGCCTTCCAGCACCCGCGCCGACCGGCTGGACAAGGTGCTGGCCGGCTTGCTGCCCGACCATTCCCGCAGCAGGCTGCAAGGCTGGATCGAATCCGGCAACGTGCATGTCAACGGCGCGCCCGGCAAGATTCGCCAGACCGTTGGCCCGGGCGACGAACTGCTGGTGTGGGCCCAGCCCGCCCCTGACGCGCGCGCCTTCACCCCCGAACCCGTTGAATTCACCGTTGTGGACGAAAGCCCCGACTGGATCGTCGTGAACAAGCCTGCGGGCCTGGTGACGCATCCGGGCGCCGGCAACTGGAGCGGCACGCTGCTCAACGGCCTGCTGTACCGCTACCCGGAATTGGCGGCCGTGGCGCGTGCCGGCATCGTACACAGGCTGGACAAAGACACCTCGGGGCTCATGGTCGTGGCCCGCAATGAAAAGGCCCAGACGCATCTGGTGCGCCAATTGCAGGCACGCAGCATGGGCCGCGAATATGTCGCCCTGGCCCATGGCTGGATGGCGGCGGCCGGCCGGGTCGACCGCGCGATCGGGCGCGATGCCCGCGTGCCCGTGCGCATGAGCGTCGAGCGCCCCGTTGCCCCGAAACCCGCCATTACCAATTACGCGCCGGTCCGGCGCGGGCAGGTGGACCCGGGTGGTCGCGTCACGGAAGTGGTGTGTCGCCTGGAAACCGGCCGCACCCACCAGATCCGCGTCCACATGGCCAGCCTGGGGCACCCGCTGCTGGCCGATACCATCTATGGCGGCAAGAACATTGCCGGGGCCACGCGGCAGATGCTGCACGCGCGCGCCCTGCATTTCGATGACCCCGGCGGCAACGGCGACGTGCAATTCGCCGCTGACGTTCCGGCCGACATGGCGTTAGTTCAGGAAACCGTTGCATGGACCGCGTGATCGCCAGCCTGCCCGTTGTGACCGGCCCGTCGTGGCCCGGCGTCTCGTACTTCTGCACGACCCGTGCCGGGGGCGTGGGCGTGGCGCCGCATGATTCCCTGAACCTGGGGCGCCGCGCCGGGGACAACCCCGACACGGTCACCGAAAACCGGCGCCGCGTGCGCGCCGCCGTCCCGGGCGAGCCCCTGTGGCTGCGTCAGGTGCACGGCAGCGAGGTAGTCGATGCCGATACGCCTGACCTGCCCGACGAACCCGCGGTGGACGCCAGCGTCACGGCGCAACCGGGGCGCGTGCTGGCCATCATGGTGGCCGACTGCCTGCCCGTCGTCATCGCTGACGGCCGGGGCCAGGTGCTGGGCGCGGCGCATGCCGGCTGGCGTGGCCTGGCGGGCGGGGTGCTGGAACACACGCTGGCGGCCATGCAAGCCAAGGCGCCCGACGCCGGCGGCTGGCGCGCCTGGGTCGGCCCCGGCATCGGCCCGACCGAATTCGAAGTGGGGCAAGACGTGCTGGACGCCTTCACGGCGGACGACCCGGCCACGCTGCGGTTCTTCACGCCGCGTCCCGGTCTATCGGGAAAGTGGCTGGCCGACCTCGCCGGACTGGCCGATTTCCGCCTGCGCCGCGCCGGGGTACAAGAAGTGGCCCTGAGCGGCATGTGCACGGTGTCGGACCCGCAGCGCTTCTTTTCATACCGCCGCGATACCGAAACCGGACGCATGGCGTTGCTGGCTTGGCTCGACCCGGTTTGATCTGGCGCAAGGCCGCTGCACAGGGCGCAAACCCGTGCGGCGAAACTCCTTGTATACCCGCATTGACAGTGATGGACCCGGAATGCAACATCAATCGAGCAGTGTCGATAACAAGGTGTGGAAGTGAACGCCAATCTCTCCGCAGGACCCATTCCGGTGAGCGTGGCACCGGAAATCCTGGCCGAAATTCAGGCCGAATTCTCTCGCGAGTGGCAGCGCCTTTGTGACGACGCCCGGCGCGGCGCGCTTGTGCCTCCCGCTGACCGCCGCTTTGCCGGCGACGCCTGGGCCGCCAATGGCTCGCACCTGCTGCTGGCCCACACGTACCTGCTGTCCGCGCGCGCCATGCAGCGCATGGTTGACGCCGCCCAGGTCAGCGAACCCATGCGCGAGCGCCTGCGTTTTTCCATCATGCAGTGGGTGGACGCGCTGTCGCCGTCCAACTTCCTGGCATTGAATCCGGACGCCCAGCAGTCCATCGTCGAAAGCGCCGGCCGCGCGTTGAATGAAGGCCTGGCCAACCTGCTTGGCGACGTCAAGAAAGGCCGCATCACCCAAACCGATGAATCGCAGTTCGAGATCGGCCGCAACGTGGCCGTATCGCCCGGCGAAGTGGTGTTCGAGAACAAGCTGTTCCAGCTGATCCAGTACGCGCCCTCGACCGCCACGGTTTACGAGCGGCCGCTGGTCATCGTGCCGCCGAACATCAACAAGTTCTACATCCTGGACTTGCAGCCCGAAAATTCCTTTGTGCGCCACGCAGTGGGGCAGGGCTACACGGTATTCCTGATTTCCTGGCGCAACCCGCTGGCCAGCGACACCGACGGCGTGGACCGCGCCACCTGGACCGACTACCTGGACGACGCCGTGCTGCAAGCGCTGCGCGTGGCCAGCGACATCACCAAGCAACCCAAGGTCAACGCGCTGGGTTTCTGCGTGGGCGGCACGATGCTGGCGGCGGCGCTGGCGCTGGCCGAGGCGCGCGGTGAACAGCCGGTAGCGTCGCTGACGCTGCTGACTTCGCTGCTGGATTTTCACGACACGGGCGTGCTGAAGGTCTTTGTCGACGAAGCCCATGCGCTGCTGCGCGATCAACAACTGGGCAACGGCGGCTTGATGCCCGGCCGTGACCTGGCCACCACGTTCTCGTTCCTGCGGCCCAACGAGCTGGTCTGGAACTACGTGGTTGGCAACTACCTGAAGGGTCAGAAGCCGCCACCGTTTGACCTGCTGTTCTGGAATGGCGACAGCACCAATCTGCCCGGGCCGTTCTTTTCCTGGTACTTCCGCAACACCTATCTGGAAAACAACCTGAAGGTGCCGGGCCGCGCGCAAGCGGCCGGCACATCGCTGGACCTGACGCGCCTGACGATGCCGGCGTACATCTTTGGCTCGCGCGAAGACCATATCGTGCCCTGGGTGTCTGCCTATGCCTCCACGCAATTGCTGCGCGGGCCGCAGCGCTTCGTGCTGGGGGCCTCGGGCCACATCGCGGGCGTGGTGAACCCGCCCGCCAAGAAGCGCCGCAGCTATTGGGTCGCGGACAAGCTGGGCAAGAAAGGCCATGACATGCCGGGCGACCCGAACGCCTGGTTCGCGCAAAGCACCGAACACGCGGGCAGCTGGTGGCCCGACTGGACGGCCTGGCTGGCCGACCATTCGGGCAAGCAGATCAAGGCGCGCACAAAATTAGGCAATGCCAAGTACCAGCCGATCGAGCCGGCGCCTGGCAGGTATGTGAAGGTCCGGACAGCCTGAAACCGCACGACGCGGTTTACCCCGGGCTAATAAGAAGTTAATCAACGAGGCGTCCGTCGCACACAGGAGGAAGTCCAATGAGCGGAAAACTGGCTTACGTAACAGGCGGGATGGGCGGTATCGGCACCTCTATTTGCCAGCGCTTGGCCAAGGATGGCTTTCGCGTCGTGGCAGGTTGCGGCCCCAGCCGCAACTACCAGCAATGGCTGGATGAGCAGGCTGCGCAGGGCTACACGTTCTACGCGTCGGTGGGCAACGTGTCCGACTGGGACTCCACGGTGAAGGCCTTTGAAAAGGTCACCGCGGAGCTGGGCGGGGTCGACGTGCTGGTCAATAACGCGGGCATCACCCGCGATGGTTTGTTCCGCAAAATGAGCGCCGACGATTGGCGCGCGGTGATCGACACCAACCTGAACAGCCTGTTCAACGTGACCAAGCAGGTCATCGAGGGCATGGTTGAACGGCAGTGGGGCCGCATCATCAACATCAGCTCGGTGAACGGTCAGAAGGGCCAGTTCGGCCAGACCAACTACTCCACGGCCAAGGCCGGCATCCATGGTTTCACCATGGCGCTGGCGCAGGAAGTGGCCAGCAAGGGCGTCACTGTCAATACGATTTCGCCGGGCTACATCGGCACGGACATGGTTCGCGCCATCCGCCCCGAAGTGCTTGAAAAAATCGTGGCGACCATTCCGGTGCGACGCCTGGGCACGCCCGAGGAAATCGCCTCCATGACGTCGTGGTTGGCGTCGGACGAATCCGGTTTCTCGACCGGCGCGGACTTCTCGCTGAACGGCGGCCTGCACATGGGCTGATGAAGGCTAGCGGGCCGCCCCCCGGCGGCTCAAGGCGCTGGAAGGCCTCGGGGAGAGGGCCTTCCGGCATTACACTCCACCCTATTCGAAGTCTTAGAGATCGCCCGATCCGGGGACACACATGACGCAAGCACAAACCGGCGCCAGCCTGCGCCTGATTAAAAAATACCCCAACCGTCGCCTATACGACACCCGGACCAGCACCTACATCACTCTGGCAGATGTCAAGCAACTGGTCCTGGCCAATGAAGAATTCCAGGTGGTCGACGCCAAGAGCGGCGAAGACCTGACCCGCAGCATCCTCTTGCAGATCATTCTGGAAGAGGAAAGCGGCGGCATGCCCATGTTCTCGTCGAACATGCTGTCGCAGATCATCCGTTTCTACGGGCACGCCATGCAGGGCATCATGGGTTCTTACCTTGAAAAGAACATCCAGGCCTTCATGGAAATCCAGACGCGCATGGCGGAACAGTCCAAGGGGCTGTACGGCAGCCAGTTCGGGCCGGAAGCCTGGACGCAGTTCATGAACGTGCAAACGCCCATGCTGCAAAACATGATGAACAACTACATCGACCAGAGCAAAAACCTGTTCGTGCAGATGCAGGATCAAATGCAGGACCAGACGCGCGCGATGTTCTCGACGTTCCCGTTCACGCCAGGCAGCACGCCGGGCCAGGGCCGCAAATAGCGCCAAGCGGCAAGGGCGCATCCGCGCTTTTTGCCCTGCCAGCAGCCGGTGTGGCATCGTCCCCGCCGGCTTTTTTGTGGCCGCTTTTCCCTTTGAGATAACGCAACGAACTGATGCATTCCGGGCCTTTTGGTTCAGGGATATGTCAGTTTTTTTCGTTACATTAATGCAAACGGTTCTTGTTTATGTTTTTAGAGCCGATACCCAATTTGAGTCTCTCAGGATGATGCACATGATCAAGAAAGCCTTGGCGCTGGCCATTGTTGCAATGAGCGTGTCGGCCGCCAACGCGGCCGAATACCCCATTGGCAAGCCGGTTGAGAAGGGCGGCATGGAAATCGGCGCGGTGTATTTGCAGCCGATTGAAATGGACCCGCCCGGGATGATGCGCCCCGCCAAGGATTCCGATGTGCACCTTGAGGCCGATATCCACGCCACGGCCGGCAACAAAACCGGCTTCCCGGAAGGCGAATGGGTGCCTTACCTGGTCGTGAATTTTGAGATCCAGAAGGTCGGCAGCCAGAACGTGCAGAAAGGCACCTTCATGCCGATGGTCGCCAACGACGGTCCGCACTATGGCGACAACGTCAAGCTGGAAGGCCCGGGCAAGTACAAGCTGAAGTACTCGATCCTGCCGCCGTCCGAAAACAAGATGGCTCACTTCGGCCGCCACGTCGACAAGGAAACCGGCGTGGGCCCGTGGTTCGAGCCCTTTGAACTGGAATACGAATTCGTCTACGCCGGCACCGGCAAGAAGGGCGGATATTGATCGTGCGCCGCCTGCTTCGCGTTGTTGCCGCCGCACTGATCGGCCTGGCCGGCCTTGCCGGCATGGCGCCCGCGCAGGCGGACGAATTGCCGACGTTCACACTCAGGTTCAAGCCGGACGGCACGTTCGAGCCGGCAACCCTGGAAGTGCCCGCCGGCCGTTTCAAAATTGAACTCATCAACGAAAGCAACGAGCCGGTGGAATTTGAGAGCATTCCGCTGCGCAAGGAAAAAGTGTTGGGGCCGGGGGTTAAATCCTTCGTCGTCATCACCATTTCCCGCCCCGGCGAGTACCCCTTCTTTGATGACTTTCACCAAAGCGTGAAAGGCACCCTGGTCGTCAAGCCCAAGGAATAAGCGGTAGCCATACATGGAACAGGTCCTTTTTATCGTCTGGCGCGAAAGCGTTGAAGCCCTGCTGGTGGTAGGCATCTTGTACACCTGGCTGCGCGCGACGCCGGAAGGCAAGCGCGGGCTGAACTACCTGTGGGGCGGCGTGGCGGCGGGCCTGGCGCTGGCCGTGGCGCTGGCCCTGGTGTTGCTTGGCGTGTCGTCCTGGCTTAGCGACGAAGGCCAGGAATGGTTCCAGGCCATCATGTCGCTAGCCGCTTGCGCGCTGGTCGTGCAGATGGTCGTGTGGATGAAAAAGCACGGCCGCACGCTCAAAGGCGAACTGGAAAGCGGTGCGCGCAGTTCCGTTGCCAATGACAACTGGTGGGGGCTGTTCGTGCTGGTGGCCATTGCCGTGGCGCGCGAGGGCAGCGAGACGGTGGTGTTTCTGTACGGCACCGTATCGGCGGGCGAGGGCGGCGGCGACATGGCCAAGCTGGCCCTGGCCGGTGTGGCCGGTTTTGCCGTGGCCCTGCTGACGTTCTGGCTGTTGCAGTTGGGCGGCAAGATGATTACGTGGCGCCGCTTCTTCCGCGTGACCGAAATCCTGCTGCTGCTGTTGGCCGGTTCGCTGCTGGTCGGCGGGCTGGATCACCTGATTTCGCTGGACGTGTTGCCCACCATCATCGACCCCGTCTGGGATAGCTCGTGGCTCTTGAGCGACAGCACCGGCGTGGGCAAGGTCCTGGCCGACTTCGCAGGCTACCGCGCGCTGCCCGCCCTGATTTCGGTGTTGTTGTGGGTGGCTTACTGGATCGTGGTGTGGGCGCTGCTGCGCTGGGTGGGCGGCAAGCCGGCCCGCGCGCCGGTCCCCGCACGCAACCCATCTTGATTCCGACGTGATGCCGGACTGAACATTGAAGGTTTGACCATGGCTGCTGTACTCGGGAGGGTGACTTCCCGGATCGCCGATTTTCTCCGTGACCATGCCCCGCTGTTGCGCAAGCTTCAGTGGGGCATTGTTGCGTTGTACGCGTTCCTGCTGATCGTGCCCGCAATCATGCCCTTGCCCGACAACGCGGCATCGGTGCTCAACAACTTGACCATCGTTGCGCAGTTTGCCTTCTGGGGCGTCTGGTGGCCGTTCGTGCTGATCTCGATGCCGATCCTGGGCCGCGCGTGGTGCGGCTGGCTTTGCCCGGAAGGCATGCTGACCGAATGGGCCAGCGAGCGCGGGCAGGGCCGCGCCATCCCGAAGTGGATGCGCTGGGGCGGCTGGCCGTTTGTGGCGTTTGCGTTGACGACGGTGTACGGCCAACTGGTCAGCGTGTATCAATACCCGCTGGCGGTGCTGGCCGTGCTGGGCGGTTCCACCGTGGCCGCCATGATCGTCGGCTGGCGGTATGGCCGCAGCAAGCGCGTGTGGTGCAAATACCTGTGCCCGGTCAACGGCGTGTTCAATCTGTTGGCCAAGCTGGCGCCGTGGCACTTCAAGGTCGATGAAGAAAAGTGGCGCCACCCCGTCATCCGCATCGAGCCCATCAACTGCGCGCCGCTGGTGCCGCTGCGCCACATGAAGGGCGCGGGCGATTGCCACATGTGCGGTCGGTGCAGCGATTATCGCGGCGCCATCGCCCTGACGCCGCGTTCGCCCGAAGAAGAAATCGTGCACGTTTCGGATGGCGACGCCTGGCAGACCGCCTTGCTGTGCTTCGGCCTGATGGGCATCGCCATCGGCGCGTTCCTCTGGAGCGCCAGCCCCTGGTACGTGACGGCCAAGCAATGGGCCGCGACGTGGCTGGTCGAGCACGACATCATGTGGCCGCTGATGGACAACGCGCCCTGGTTCATCCTGACGCACTACCCCGACGTCAACGACAGCTTTTCGTGGCTGGACGGCGCGGGCATCCTGATGTTCGTCATCGGCGCCACCGTGATTGTGGGCGGCGCGAGCTTCCTGTCGCTGTGGCTGGCCGACCGCCTGGCGCCCGCTGCGCCGTCGGTCGATGCCGCCGCAACGCGCTGGATTCGCCCCGGCGTGCACAAGCTGGCGCAGGCGCTGATCCCGTCAGCCGGCATCGGCGTATTCCTGGGCCTGTCCGCTACCACCGTTAACCTGCTCAAGCACGAAGGCGTGCAAGCGGGCTGGGCCGGCCCGGTGCGCTTCACGCTGTTGACGCTTGCCGTGCTGTGGACCTTGCGCCTGTTTGCCCGCCTGCTGGCGCTGCGCCCCGTCACCGCCACGCGCAAGGTAGCGGCGTGGGTGGTGCTGGCCGCGGGCTTGGCACCGTTCTGCATGGCATGGGTGTTTTTCTTTGCAATCTGGTAAGCGATGCGCGATGGATCGCGGCGGGGCGCTGCGATAAAGTGGGAAGCCTTGCCGGGTGCGCCGGCGCTTTCCCTGCTTGATTCCCCTCATGACCTCCTACGCCTTTCGCCTGCTTAACGTCTTTGCGTCGTCCACCTTCGGCGGCAACCAGCTTTGCGTGTTTGAAGACGCGCGCGGTATGGACGACGCCACCATGCTGAACCTGGCCGCGCAATTCAATCTGTCCGAAACCACGTTCATCCTGCCGTCCGACAAGGCCGATGCGCGCGTGCGCATCTTCACGCCGGGCTACGAAATGAAGTTTGCCGGCCACCCCACCATCGGCACGTCGCAAGTGGTGCGCGACATTCGTGGCACCGGCGATGCGTTGACGCTGGAATTTGCCGCGGGCGTGGTGCCGGTGCAGGCGCAAGGTGACGCCTGGACCTTCACCGCGCCGTGCCCCAACGGCGTGCAGACGGCGCCGCCCGAGCAAGACCGCGCGGCAATCGCGTCGCTGGTCGGATTGTCGGCCGATGACCTGGCAAGCGATCCCATCTGGGTGGATACCGGGGCGGACCAATTGCTGGTCCCGTTGGCCAGCGTGGAGGCGGTGCGCCGCGCCATGCCCGACTCCGCCAAGCTAAGCCGCTGGCAAGCCAGCAGCCTGGGCCGCAAGACGATGTACCTGTTCGCGTTTGACGAAGGCAACGTGCGCGATGCACGCCAGGTGGTCGTGGCGCGCTACTTCTTTGCCAAGGCGGGCGGCGGCGCGGACGAGGACGCCGGCACGGGATCGGCCTGCGCCAATCTGGGCGGTTGGTTGATCCACAAGCAGCAGCCCTTGCCCGCCAGCATCCTGGTCGAGCAGGGCGACCAGATGAGCCGGCCGTGCCGCTTGCTGCTGGACGTGCATGCCGACGGCCGTATCCAGGTGGGCGGCCGTGCGTTGGAAATCGGGCGGGGCACCGTCACGATCTGACGATCTGATTGGGGGGATGCCCCCGGGCGTACCCCCCGGGGGATCTCTCCCCAGGGCAAGGCGGGCGCTGCGTGGTGGCCGGTTCTTTGCGGCTGCGGCGCCGCGTGGCTGCGATGCGGCTGCTGCATTGTGGCTGCTGTATTGCCGCCGCTGCATTGTGGCCGTCCATAAAAAACGGCGCCTGTGTCTCCACAGGCGCCGCCTCTCTCTCTAGGCCCCGGTATGGAACGCGGCCGTCCTGACAAACCTGCCTTACTTCTTGGCCTTGGCCGGGTCGACCTTGATGTTGTTCTTCACCTGCTTCACCCCTTCAACGCCACGGGTGACGGTAGCGGCGTGGTCGGCTTCAGCCGCCGTGCCCACGGTACCGGTCAGCGTCGCGACGCCGTTGTTGGTTTCCACGGCGATGTCCAACGCGCTCAGTTGCTTGTCGGCAACGAAAGCGGCCTTGACCTTGGTCGTTACGGTTGCGTCGGAGGCATATTCGCCCACGGATTGCTTGGGCTTGCCATCATCCGCCGCGAAAGCCATGGAAGTGAAGACAGCGCCAGTTCCCAGTGCGGCGGCGGCGATCAGCTTGCGAAATTCCATAGTCGTGCTCCTTATTAGTATGGTCTGCCGCGTGATGCGTCTGCGCGGCAGAGGATCAAATTTTCAGTAGGGTATGCGTGCTATCGGCGTGTTCTATTTTTTTCGCAGCGCGCCGCTCAAGATGGACAAGAGCGCCAGCACCAGGAATACGAAGAACAAGATCTTGGCGATACCCGCGGCCCCGGCGGCAATACCGCCAAAGCCGAGAACCGCCGCGATGATCGCGATGACGAAGAAAACTACGGCGTAATGCAACATGTCAGCTTCTCCAGTGAGTTCGACCGATCAAGGCGGTGGGAGGATTCAGGGATTGCGGTCGAAGAAATCCCGGACTTCCTTTTGCGCTTCATCCTTGGTCTTGCCATAACGCTCTTGAATCAGGCCAGCCAGGCGTTCGGCGTTGCCTTCCGTGCGGGTCAGTTCGTCATCGGTGAGCTCACCCCAGGCGGCTTTGGCCTTGCCAGTCATTTGCTTCCACTTGCCGGCGATGATGTCGTTATTCATGGTGACCTCTCTTCTTATCTTCGTGCGACACAGGGCTTATGGCCTATAAGTTCCTGCTGTCGCGGTTGACTTGAACGCTGATCAGCTAGCCCCTAACTTACGAGTGGCCAAAGGGGCTGTCAAACGCGGCTGTGGGTATATGTAACAGCGCCGGATGGCTTGGCGGACGCGATTTTTCGAGGGAAAAATCCCGGGGGAAAGCGTCTCGCAGGAGTTACATTCCGGCAATGTCTTGTCCCCTTTTGAGCGGGGCTGGTAACGGAAGATGCGTCGATTTCCCCGGCGGCGCGTGGTGCAACCGCCTTCTCCACGCTGGTGGCGGCAAGGCCCGGCCGGTATAGTCGTGCCCAATCCTCGAGCTTTTCATCAACGAAAAAGGAAGGTACGCATGACGCAACGACTTTGCAGCGCTCTCTTGCTGACGCTGGCCGCGCTGGCGGCGGTGGGATGCACGCACGTGACGGACAAGTACCAGGCCACCGGCCCCGCGCTGGAAGCGGCCACGCCCCGCACCTGAACGCAGGGGATCACACGCCCCATCTCGTCTTGCGCACGGCGGGCGAGAACATGGCGGGCGGCATGCGGTGAGTGGCATGCGTCGGCAGAAATGCGGGGACTGAAATGCGGCGGCCGAAAAGCTGCGGCTGAAATGCCGCGCTTGAAATGCCGCGCTTGAAATGCAAACGGGGCGCGCTGCGCCCCGTTTGCGTATTGCGGCGTGTCCGCCGCGCCGCCCCTCAGGGCTGGGCGATGCGGTGCGCGATGTGCGCCAGCGCTTCTTCCACCTGGTCAACCAGGATCAGGCACAGATCGCCCGCTTTCAGGCGGCCCAGCGCCGTATCGATGGCCAGGAATTCGCCATGGATTTCCTCGATGTGCGTCGTGCGCGGCGCCCCCACCAGGCCTTCTTGCAGCAGCGCCAGCACCTCGCCGTCGGCGCGTCCGCGCTGGCACTGGTCCTGGTACAGCAGCACGTCATCAAAGGCGGCGCCCAGGATTTCCGTCTGCATGCGGATGTCTTCATCACGGCGGTCGCCCGCCCCGCTGATGACCACCGAGCGGCGCTTGGCCGGCATGGCGTCCACCGCGCGTACCAGCGCCAGGATGGCGTCGGGGTTGTGGCCGTAGTCGGCAATGACCGTGGCGCCGCGATAGTCGAACACATTGAAGCGGCCCGGGGCCGTCTGCGCGTCGTTCACGAACGTGGCCAGGCCCCGGCGCACAACGTCCCAGTCCAGGTTCAACGCCCATGCCGCGGCAATCGAGGCCATGGCGTTTTCAACCTGGAAGGTGATCGTGCCATTGCGCGTCAGCGGAATGTCGGCCAGCGGGAAACGCGTCTCTTCGGCGCCTTGCGCCGCCACGATCGCATCGCCGTCGCGGTACACCGACCGCAGCCCCTGCGCGCGGTGCGTGGCCAGGACGGGGTGGTTGCGGTCTTCGGCAAAGTACGTGATTGAACCCGGGCAACTGGCGGCCATCTCGGCCACGATCGGGTCAGCGGCGTTCAGCACGGCGGTGCCCGACGGGTGCACGTGCTGCACGATTACGCGCTTGACCACGGCCAGGTCTTCTACGGTGCTGATGTAGCCCAGGCCCAGATGGTCGCCCATGCCGATGTTGGTCACGATGGCCACGTTGCAGCGGTCAAACGCCAGGCCCTCGCGCAGGATGCCGCCACGCGCGGTTTCGAACACGGCGGCGTCCACGTCCGGGTGCATCAGCACGCTGCGCGCGCTGCGCGGGCCGCTGCAATCGCCGGTGTCGATGCGCAGGTTGTCGATATACACGCCGTCGGAATTGGTCATGCCGACGCGGTTGCCGGCGGCGCCCAGCAGGTGGGCCGTCAGGCGCACCGTGGTGGTCTTGCCGTTGGTGCCGGCCACGGCCACGACCGGAATACGCCCGTCGTCGCCGTCCGCGTACATGTTGGCGATGATGGCCTCGCCCACCGCGCGGCCCTTGCCGAACGACGGGTTCAGGTGCATGCGCAGGCCCGGCGCTGCGTTGACTTCGACCACGCCGCCATGCTGCTCTTCCAGCGGGTACAGCACGCTTTCGGCCACCACGTCCACGCCGCAGATGTCCAGACCGATCATGCGCGCGGCGGAGACCGCGCGCGCGGCCATCTCGGGGTGCACTTCGTCGGTCACATCGGTGGCCGATCCGCCCGTGCTCAGGTTGGCGTTGTTGCGCAGGAAGATGAGGGTGCCGGGGGGCGGCACGGAATCCGCGTCAAAGCCCTGTTTTTGCAACGTGGCCAGCGCGATGTCGTCAAAGCGGATCTTGGTCAGCGAGGTAGCGTGCCCGTCGCCGCGCAACGGGTCCGCGTTGACCTGGTCGACCAGTTCGCGGATGGTGTGCTGCCCGTCTCCGGTCACTTGCGGCGGGTCGCGGCGCGATGCCGCAACGAGCGCGCCGCCCACCACCAGCAGGCGGAAGTCGTGGCCGGGAATATAGCGTTCGACGATAACTTCCGAGCTGACTTCCTCGGCCACTTCGAATGCCTGGATCACGCGTTCCCGCGTTTCGATGTTGACCGCCACGCCCCGGCCCTGGCTGCCGTCGCGCGGCTTGACGACCACGGGGCCGCCCAACTCTTGCGCGGCTTCCCATGCCTCTTCGGCGCTCGTTACCGAGCGGCCCATGGGCACCGGCACGCCGGCCGCGTCCAGCAGCATCTTGGTCAGGTCTTTGTCTTGCGCGATCGATTCCGAGATGGCGCTGGTCAGGTCGGTCTCGGCGGCCTGGATGCGGCGCTGCTTGCTGCCCCAGCCGAACTGCACCATGCTGCCTTGCGTCAGGCGGCGATAGGGAATGTTGCGGGCGACGGCGGCGTTCACGATAGAGCCGGTGCTGGGTCCCAGGCGCACGTCTTCGTCCAGATCGCGCAAACGCTTCAGCGCATCGGGCAAGTCGAACGGCGTGTCGTCCAGCGCGGCGCGCACCAGTTGCTGCGCCAGCTCCATGGCCAGCAAGCCGACTTCTTCTTCGCTGTATTCGACCACCACCTGAAACACGCCGGGCTCGACGGTGGACGAGGTGCGCCCGAAGGTGACGGGGCAACCGGCGTGCGCCTGCATCGTCAACGCGACGATCTGCAACACGTGCGCGATCGACACCGCGCCTTGATGGCCTTCCGGCCGCATCAGCCCGGTTTGCGGCAAGCGCGCGCGCAGGCGGGCTTCGAACTCGGGCAGGTTATCGATGGAGCACTCGGCGTCGGCGCACGAAACGATGGCCTCGATCGCGGTGTTCTTGCTCCACAGATTGGGGCCGCGCAGGGCACGGATACGGGAAACTTCCATGGCAGGTATTCCTGTCAGTATTGTTGAATCCAGCGGCGGACCAGATCGATGGTGGGGCCCGAAAAGGCTTCGTCGGATTGCAGCAGGACGAAGTCGCCCGCTGCAATGCCGTTCAGCACGCTTTCGATGGCCTTGCCATGATCCGGCTCGTCCTGGATGTCTTTCACGCGGCTGCCTTGCGACAGCCCCTGGCGCAGCAGCGCGCGCGCCTGGCCTTCGGGGCGCTTGCTTTGCACGGTCATGTCGTCATAGAGCACGACGCGGTCAAAGGCATCGCCCAGCAGGCGGCCCTGTTCGATCAGGTCGGCGTCGCGGCGGTCGGCGCCGGCGGAATACACCGCGGCGCGGCGCGTTGACGGGAACTGGTCGATGGCGGCAATCAGCGGGCGCAGGGCGGACGCGTTGTGCACGTCGTCCACCACTACCGTGCTGCCGTTGCGTTCAAACAGCGTGAACTGCCAGGGCGCGTCGGCCTGATCGATATCGAAGGTTTCGATACCGGCGCGGATCAGCTCCACGGGAATGTCCAGCGCCCAGGCGGCGCCCACGGCGGCCAGTACGTTTTCCACCTGGAAGGCCACGCGGCCACCATGCGTCAACGGGATGGCGGCCACGTCGGCCAGCCGTTCTTCGCGGGTGCCTTGCGCCAGGATGATGCCGCCGTCGCGCACAAACACCGCGCGGCCGTCTTGCTGCACATGCGCGGCAATGGCGGGCAGGGCGGGCTCGATGCCGAAGAAGATCACCGCGCCATCGGACAGCTCGGCCATTTCCACCACGCGGGGGTCGCGCGCGTTGAGCACAGCGGCGCCCGTCGGCAGCACCACGTCGACCTGCGTGCGGAACACATTGAACATGCGCTCCGTTTCGTTGATGTCGAAGTCGCCAAGATGGTCGGCGTCGTCGATATTGGTCACCACGCCGACCTGGCAGCGGTCATAGGCCAGGCCCTGGCCCAGGATGACGCCGCTGTCGTTTTCGATGACGGCTGCGTCCACGTTGCGGTTCATCAGCAACCGGGTGCCGGACGCGAAATCGGCGCGGTCGCCCTTTTGCACCAGGCGGCGGTCCAGGTACAGCCCTTCGCTGCACGCCAGGCCGGTGCGTTTGCCGGACAGATGCAACAGGCGCGCAACCAGGCGTGCCACCACGGTCTTGCCGTTGGTGCCCGTGACGCCCACGATGGGAATGCGGCCGGCGTCGCCGTCGGGGAACAGGTGGTCGACAATGGCGCGGCCCACCGGACGCGGGGCGCCGTCGGCCGGCTTTAGGTGCATCAGCAAGCCTGGGCCGGCGTTGACTTCAACAATGGCCCCGCGCTGTTCCGCCAGCGGGCGCGTGATGTCTTCAGCCACCAGATCCACGCCGGCAATGTCCAGGCCCACCACGCGGGCGGCCAGCGTGACGGTGGCGGCAATGCTGGGATGCACGCGGTCGGTTACGTCGAACGCCACGTTTCCGCTGCGCTGCACCAAGACGCGCTGGCCGTCGGCCGGCACGCTGTCTTCCGACATGCCCTGGCGGGCAATTTCCAGCCGGGCGGCTGAATCCAGGCGGACCAGGTTCAGCGGATGGTTTTCGGTGCGGCCACGGCGCGGATCGATGTTGATCTGGCTGTCGATCAATTCGGTGATGGTGGACTTGCCGTCGCCCGTCACCCAGGCCGGTTCGCCGGCGGCGGCGGCCACCATGCGGTTGCCGACCACCAGCAAACGGTGTTCGTTGCCCAGTACAAAGCGTTCGACGATGACGCCGCTGCCTTCGTCCACCGCCACGCGGTAGGCGGACACCACGTCTTCGCGGGTCGTCAGGTTGGTGAAGACGCCACGGCCATGGTTGCCGTCATACGGCTTGACCACCACGGGCAGGCCGATGTCCTCGGCGGCTTCCCAGGCGTCGTCCTCGCTGCGCACCAGGCGGCCTTCGGGAACCGGCACGCCGCAGGTCGACAGCAGTTCCTTGGTCAGGTCCTTGTCGCGCGAGATGCCTTCGGCGATGGCGCTGGTGCGGTCGGTCTCGGCCGTCCAGATGCGGCGCTGGGCCGAGCCGTAGCCGAATTGCACCAGGTTGCCTTCAAACAGGCGGATATAGGGAATGTCGCGGTCATCGGCGGCATCCACGATGCAGGCGGTGCTGGGGCCCAGGCAGTGCTTGTCCACCAGGCTGCGCAGCTTGGCGATGGTGGCGGGCACGTCGAACGGGCGGTCTTCAATGGCGGCCATGACCAGGTCGCGCGCTTCGTTCAGGGCGGTGCGGGTGACCTGTTCCTGCCAGGCGCGCACCACCACCTTGTAGACGCCGCGGGTCGACGTTTCGCGGGCTTTGCCGAAGCCGCCGCGCAATCCGGCCAGGTTCTGCAATTCAAGCGTGACATGTTCAAGAATGTGGCCGGGCCAGGTGCCCTCTTTCAGGCGGGCCAGGAAACCGCCGCGCACGCCGGGGCTGCATCGGTGTTCGATCAGCGTCGGCAGCCATTCGGACAGGCGCTCGTAAAACCCGGGAATGGTGTTGGACGGATAGTCTTCCAATTCACCAATATCCACCCATGCTTCAAGGACCGGGCGATACGTCCAAATGTTCGGGCCGCGCAAAGCCACGACATCGAGAAATTCAATGTCTTTCTTTTTCATGTTTTAATTTACTTGAGAAGCAGGTTGGCACGCGCGGACGCCCCTATGTAAGACCGCGAATTTATTGCGAATTTTTGGGGTTGCGCTGTAAGAATAATGCCAACGAGTGGGGGATCCCAGATATTCCTAATTAGAAAAATCGGCTGCTACTATACGACGCCTTCAAGGCGTGAACTCGTTGTGTTGTAAGGAAGGGACACGTTTGCCGCCATAGGTGGTAAACCGGTTGCCGCCTAGTAGGGCAGAGTCCTGGCCCGGTATGCGTTCCAATGAAAAAACCACACCTGCTTTCCGGCCTTGCCGATGCCTTTCCTGCCCGCTGGCGGGATGAAATCCGCGCTGAATTAGCGGATGGCGAAACCTTGCTGGCCTGGGTTGAAATAGACCTGGACCAGCGGCTGAAGTTCCAGCCGGGGCTGGTCGCCGCGACTGACCGGCGCCTTCTAGCCCGAAATTCCGCCGATAACGGTTGGGATTCGTGGGCCTACGGGCCGCAATTAACGCTTAATCTGACGGACCACGCTGGGGCCGCCGTGCTGGAATTGCACGACGACACGGCGCGTCTGGCCGTCTGGCGTTTCACGCTGGCCCGCAACCCGGCCGCGCTGCGCCTGTTGGCGCAGTTTGAATCGCAGCAGGCGATCCGGCTTTCGGGCAAAGCCGAAGAAGCGCCGCAGGAACGCAATTGCACCGTCTGTAATAACGTTATCCCCGCAGGCGAGGAAGAATGCCCGACCTGCAACCAGGAACAAGCCGCACCGTCGTCCACGTGGGCGTTGTTGCGGCTTTGGCGGTTTGCGCGGCCGTATCGCGGCCACTTGCTGGTCGGTTTCGTGCTGACGTTGCTGGGTACGGCCGCGACCTTGGTGCCGCCTTACCTGACCATGCCGCTGATGGACGACGTGTTGATTCCGTTCCAGAACGGCGCGCCTATCGACTACAGCAAGGTGCGCATGTATCTCAGCGGCTTGCTGGCGTCCGCCTTCCTGGCCTGGGGGCTGGGGTGGGCCCGAACCTACATCCTGGCCTGGGTCAGCGAGCGTATCGGCGCCGATTTGCGCACCACTACCTATGAGCACTTGCAGCAACTGTCGCTGGAGTACTTTGGCGGCAAGCGCACGGGCGACCTGATTTCCCGCATCGGTAGCGAGACCGACCGCATTTGCGTGTTCCTGTCTTTGCACCTGCTGGACTTCGCCACCGACATCCTGATGATTGTGATGACGGCGGTGATCCTGGTGTCGATCAACCCGTGGCTGGCCTTGGTGACGCTTGTGCCACTGCCGTTCATTATCTGGATGATTCACGCCGTGCGTGACCGCCTGCGCCACGGCTTTGAAAAGGTTGACCGCATCTGGTCCGAAATCACCAACGTGCTGGCCGACACCATTCCCGGCATTCGCGTGGTCAAGGCATTCGCTCAGGAAAAGCGTGAAGTCGCGCGTTTTCGCGAAGCCAATAATCGCAATCTGGAAGTGAACGACCGCGTCAACACCACGTGGTCGCTGTTTTCGCCCACCGTCACGTTGTTGACGGAAGTGGGGCTGCTGGTGGTGTGGATATTCGGTATCTGGCAGGTGTCGCAAAAGCAGATCACGGTCGGCGTATTGGCTGCGTTTTTGGCGTATATCGGGCGCTTTTATCTGCGCCTGGATTCCATGAGCCGCATTGTGTCGGTCACGCAAAAGGCCGCTGCCGGCGCCAAGCGCATCTTTGACGTGCTGGACCATGTGTCCAGCGTGCCGGAACCGCAAAAGCCGGCCACGCTGCCGCACATCAACGGCCGCATCGAATTGCGCGACGTGGGCTTTCGCTACGGCAACCGCCAGGTGATACGCGGGCTGAACCTGACCATCGCCCCGGGCGAAATGATTGGGCTGGTTGGTCACAGCGGCTCGGGCAAGAGCACGTTGATCAACTTGATCTGCCGTTTCTACGACGTATCCGAAGGCGCGGTGCTGGTGGACGGCATCGACATCCGCTCGGTGCGCGTGACCGACTATCGGCGCAACATCGGCTTGGTGCTGCAAGAGCCTTTCCTGTTTTTCGGCACCATTGCCGAGAACATTGCCTACGGCAAGCCTGATGCCACCCGCGATGAAATCGTCGCAGCGGCCCGTGCCGCCCATGCGCATGAATTCATCCTGCGACTGCCGCACGGCTACGATTCGCTGGTGGGCGAACGCGGCCAAGCCCTGTCCGGCGGTGAACGCCAGCGCATCTCGATTGCGCGCGCGTTGCTTATCGACCCGCGCATCCTGATCCTGGACGAAGCCACGTCGTCGGTGGACACCACCACCGAAAAGGAAATTCAGAAGGCGTTGGACAACCTGGTCCGTGGCCGCACCACCATCGCCATCGCGCACCGGTTGAGCACGCTGCGCAAGGCGGATCGGCTGGTCGTCCTGGACCGTGGCCAGATCGTCGAGCAAGGGCCGCACGAAGAACTGATGGCCCGCGAGGGCGCCTACTATCGCCTCTACCAGGCGCAAGCGCGCCAGGCGGAAGCCGACGCGCAGGCGTCGGGCAGCGAAGACATGGCCGCCGTGGCCTGACGCCGAACCGGGATTATCTTCATGACGTTGCCGACCTTTCAGCTACGCCGCAATGCCTTTGGGCGTCTGGAATATCAATCCGCCGACGGCCAGACGCACGAAGGCGTCATCCCCGTGCGCGCCTTCCCCATCAGCGAAGCGGGACGCGGCCTGTCGCTGGTGACCAGCGACGGCCACGAACTGCTGTGGATCGAGCACCTGTCCGACGTGCCAGCGCAGCAACGGGCGCTGATCGAAGAAGAGCTTGCCGGGCGTGAATTCATGCCCGAAATCCGCAAGCTGGCCAGCGTATCGACCTTTGCCACGCCCAGCACCTGGAAGGTTGAAACGGATCGCGGCCCCACGTCTTTCACGCTGCGCGGCGAGGAAGACATCCGCAGGCTGAGCCCGCAGACGCTGCTGATTGCCGACAGCCACGGCATCTTCTATCTGGTGCGCGACATCCTGGCGCTGGACAAGCACAGCCGCAAGCTGCTGGACCGCTTTCTGTAGGAATTACCACGCTGGCGCGCTAGGCGCTGCCCTTGAACGGCGTGTGCGATTCCAGTTCGCCCAGATAGTCCGTGACCGCCGAGGTTTCTTCGTCCAGGAAGTTCTGGATCGCCTCGGCAAAACCGGGGTGCGCCACCCAGTGCGCCGACCATGTCGGCGTCGGCAACAAGCCGCGCGCCATCTTGTGTTCGCCTTGCGCGCCGCCTTCAAAACGGCGGATGCCATGCGCGATGCAGTACGCAATCGACTGCATATAACAGGTCTCGAAATGCAGGCCCGGCACGTATTCGGTGGCGCCCCAATAGCGCCCATACAGCACGTCGCCGCCCGCCAGATTCAGCGCTGCCGCCACCCGCACGCCGTCGCGTTCGGCCAGGATCAATACAAACGCGTCCGGCTGTTCCCGATGCGCGCGTTCAAAGAAATCGCGGTTCAGATAGGGCGGATTGCCGTGGTTGAAATACGTGCGGCAATAACAATCGTAGAAAAAGCCAAGGTCGGCGGGGGTAATGTCGCCACCGCGCAACCAGCGGAAAGACAAGCCGGCGGCGGCGACCTTCTTGCGGTCCTGGCGGATCTTCTTGCGCTTGTCGTGGCTCATCAGCGCCAGGAACGCGTCAAAATCCGCGTAGCCCGGGTTGGTCCAATGAAACTGCACGCTTTCCCGGATCATGAAGCCGGCCTCGCGCAGCACGTGCATGTCCTCGTCCGCCGGAAACAGCAGGTGTAGCGACGACACCTTGATTTCCTCGGCAAAGGCGACCAGTCCGCGCACCAGCGTGGCGCGGTCTTCGTCGTTGGTGGCCAACAGCCGCGGCCCCGTGACGGGCGTGAACGGAATGGCCGACAGCAGCTTGGGGTAATAGCGCATGCCGTGGCGCTGGAAGGCGTCGGCCCAGGCGTAGTCGAACACGTATTCGCCACGCGAGTGCGACTTCAGGTAAAGCGGCGTGGCGGCAGCCAGCGCGCCGTCACGCCACAGTGCCAGATAATGCGGCGCCCAGCCCGAGGCCGGCGCGGCGCATCCCGTCTCATGCAGCGCGCACAAGAACGCGTGCCGCAGAAAGGGTTGATCACCGGCCAGCGCGTCCCAGGCATGGGCGTCGATGCGGGACGGGTCGGTTTCAATGGTCAAGCGCAGGGAATCCATCCGTGAATGATAAAGTCTTCGCCAGCACGCGGGTTTGAAACCGTGGGCTTTTTCAGGGATTGCGGCGGCACGGGCCGCCTGGGATTGGAAACACCATGGACAGCAACACCATCGCCGCGGCAGATGCCGCGCCGATTGCGGAATGCTTGCGCGGGCAGGCCTTGTCCGCGCTTGCCGCCAAGACGTGGCCGGAAAAACTGGCGGCCGTGCACCATATCGCCGATAGCGCGCCGCTGGACCGCACCCGCGAATTCGTCGCGCCGCACGGCTTGCCCGGCCGGCCGGAACATCCCGAATTGGTGCCGCCCGCGCAGGTCAGGCATCGGTCCATGGCCACGGTCGAAGGCCGCGCCGCGCTGCTGCACGCGCTGGCCCATATTGAATTCAACGCGGTCAATCTGGCGCTGGATATTCTGTGGCGTTTTGCCGGCATGCCCGACGCGTTCTATCGCGACTGGCTGCGCGTGGCGCGCGAAGAGGCCTATCACTTCGACCTGTTGCGCCAGCGGTTGGCGGCGCTGGGCTACGCCTATGGCGACTTTCCCGCGCACAACGGCTTGTGGGACATGGCCGAGCGCACGCGGGGCGACCTGCTTGCGCGCCTGGCGCTGGTGCCGCGTACGCTGGAGGCGCGCGGGCTGGACGCCTCGCCCATGATCCGCAACAAGCTGGCCGGGGCAGGGGACGCGCCCAGCGCGGCCATCGTCGACATCATCCTGCGCGACGAGATCGGCCATGTGGCCATCGGCAACCATTGGTTCAAGCACCTATGCGCCCAATCGGGCCTGGAGCCCGTGGCCTGCTACGCCGACCTGGCGCGGCGTTATGACGCCCCCCGGTTGCGCGGCCCGTTCAACCTGGAAGCGCGCCGCGCGGCGGGGTTCGACGACGCCGAGCTGGCCGCGTTGCAAGCCGACCAGCCGGAACCGAACACCCGATGAAACCGATCACCATTGATGCCTTGCTGTCCGGCACCGTGCGTCCGCTGGGCGATTCCGGCCGAGATAGCGGTATCGACAAACACCCGGTTGCCCAGCGCCTGTGGCTGGGGGCCGAAGGGCTGCGCGGCGACGAACAAGCCGACCGCCGTTTTCATGGCGGCCCGGAAAAGGCGCTGCATCATTACGCCCGCGAACACTATCCCGCCTGGCAAGCCGAGCTGGGCGAACGCGCGGTATTGCAGGCGCCGGGCGCATTCGGCGAAAACATTTCCACCCAAGGCATGACCGAAGCCGATGTTTGCGTGGGCGATGTGTTCCGCGCCGGCACCGCCTTGATCCAGGTGTCGCAAGCGCGCCAGCCGTGCTGGAAACTGGATCACCGATTCGCCCGGCGCGGCATGGCGGCCCGCGTGCAGGCCAGCGGCATGACGGGCTGGTATTACCGCGTGCTGCAAGAGGGCTGGCTGTGCGCGGGCGACACGCTGACGCTGTCCGAACGCCCGCATGCACAATGGCCGCTTGCCCGCGTGCAAGACGTGCTGAACCGGCGCGTGCTGGAGGCCGATGTGCTGCACGCCTTGGCCGCGCTGCCCGAACTGTCGCCGAACTGGCGGGCGCTGTTCGAAAAGCGCGCCCAGGCCGGGCAGGTTGAAGATTGGACCCGCCGCCTGCAAGGCGATGTGGACGCCCCGACATCGCAGGAACGTTAAACATGAAAGTGTCCTTACCGAGCACATCCGCCCTGGCCCGGGCACTTTGCTGCGCGGCGCTTGCCGTGCCCGCTTTCGGCGCCCAGGCGGCCGATCCTTACGCCGCCTGCCTGTCGCAGCTGCGCGGCCCCGCGCAGAAAGCGGGCGTGTCCGCCGCCACCTTCGACACCCATACGGCGGGCTTGTCGCCCGACATGGCGGTCATCGATCTGCTGGATGCACAGCCCGAATTCAAGACGCCCATCTGGGACTACATGGCGGGCCTGGTGGATGACGAGCGCGTGGCGGACGGGCAGGCGGGCATGGCGCGCTGGCAGGCTGACCTGGCGCGTGCGGCGTCGCGCTATCAGGTTGACCCAGCCACCATCGCGGCGGTCTGGGGTGTGGAGAGCAACTTCGGCCGTACGCTGGGCGGGCGCCCCTTGTTGACGTCCCTGTCCACGCTGTCGTGCTTTGGCCGGCGGCAAGCGTATTTCCGAGGCGAATTTTTTTCGACGCTGAAAATCATCCAGGACGAACACATCGCGCCGGAGCGGCTGGTGGGTTCGTGGGCCGGCGCATTTGGTCAAACGCAGTTCATGCCGTCGACCTATCTTCGGCTGGCGGTGGATTTTGATGGCGACGGCCGCCGCGACCTGGTCGACAGCGTGCCCGACGCACTGGCCTCAACCGCCAATTTCCTGAAACGCGCCGGCTGGAATCCGCAATTGGTCTGGGGCTATGAAGTCCGCCTGCCCGCCGCGCTGGATACGGCCGGGGCGGGGCGCAAGAACAAACGGGCAATGTCCGCGTGGGCAAAACAAGGCGTGACCCGCGCGGACGGGCAAGCGCTGCCCGCGGGCGATACGCCCGTCGGCCTGCTGCTGCCGGCCGGCAGGAAAGGCCCCGCGTTTCTCGTAACTCGCAATTTCGATGCGCTGTATTCGTACAACGCGGCCGAAAGCTATGCCCTGGCCATCGCCCATCTGTCGGACCGTTTGCGCGGCGGCGGCCCGCTGCTGCAAGCCTGGCCCACCGACGACCCGGGGCTGTCGCGGGCGGAACGCCGCGAACTGCAACGCTTGTTGATCGCCAAGGGCTATGACGTGGGCGAACCCGATGGGATGGTGGGCACCCGCACGCGTCAGGCCTTGCAAGCCGCCCAACGTGAATTGGGGCTGCCCGCCGACGGGCGCGCGGGCCAGAAAGCGCTGCGGGCGCTGCGGGCGTCGCAGGCATCCCAGGCGCCCACTCTGCCGCGTTGATCCCGCCCAGCGGCCGGATTTACAAGTTTTGCAAAGATCCGGCCTCGGGTAACCGCCTTGACATGCCGCGCGCCGGTCCCGGCCCTATACTGGTTTTCCCACTTTTCAGGAGCACCGCGATGAGCTTGTTGGATACCTTGGCCTCGATGGCCGGCGGCGGTCAGCAAGGAGGCTCGGCATCGCTGCTGCCGGCGCTGATCGAACAATTGAACAAATATCCGGGTGGTCTTACTGGCCTGATCGCCAGCTTTCAGAAGGGCGGCTTGAGCGAAATCGTGGCGTCTTGGGTGGGCACGGGGCAGAACCTGCCCGTCAGTCCCGACCAGCTGGGCGCCGTGCTGGACCCGGGCGTCGTCAACGAACTGGCCGCCAAGACCGGGCAGGACACCGATTCGGTGCTGGGCTCGCTGTCGTCGCTGTTGCCGCAACTGGTGGACAAGGCTACGCCGCAAGGCGAGGTCCAGCCTGGCCAGGATTTCAACCCCACCGATCTGCTGGCCTCGTTGTCCGGCATGTTCGGCAATCGGGGCTGACCCAGCGGGACGGGCTTACCCCTGATACGTCAACCGCTTTCCTCTCCCGCCCGCCGGCGCCTGTTGCAGGCGCTGGCCGTGGGCGCGCTGGCGCCCTTGGCCGCCTGTGCGCCACCCCTGTCCTTGAACGCCACGTTTCTGCAACTGTGGCGCAGCCATCTGGATTTGACGCCTGAAGACTGGCGCGTGCGGCTGTCCGCCTATCGGCGCCTGGGATGCCGCGAGATCTTCCTGCAATGGGTTGGCCTGGAAGGCGGACGCCCTGACGACTGGATGGCGTCCGATGCCACGCTGCGCATGATTTTCGATGAGGCCGAACACCAGGGCCTGGGCGTGCATGTGGGCCTGCCTTACGACCAACGCTGGTGGGAGATGCTGGGCAATGCCAACCCGCGGGCATTGGCAGCCTACCTGGACCACACCCGCACGCGCGGCGTGGCGTACATGCAGGCCGCGCCCTGGCCCAAGCGCAGGTCGTTTCGTGGGTGGTACCTGCCCTACGAGCTGGAACAATACAACTGGGCCTCTGCCGCGCGGCAAGCGTTGCTGATGCCGTGGCTGGACGCCTTGTCGCGCGCGGCGCAGGACACCAGCCGGGGGCGCCCGCCCTGTATTTCCACCTACCATTCCCGCCTGCCCACCGACGGTTCGCTGATGAACCTGTGGAGCGCCATCCTGGACCAGGTGGCGATTCATCCCATGATCCAGGATGGCGTGGGCGTGTCCGGCCTGGCCAACTACCAGGCGCTTGCGCCGCTGCATGACATGCTGCTGGCGCGCCGCGCATCGTTCGATCTGGTCCTGGAACTGTTCGAAGAACTGCCCTCGGGCAGCACCGACGGCTCGACCTTCAAGGCACGCTCGGCGGACTTCGATCGCGTCAAGCAACAGTGGGAAGTCGCGCGCGGCTATGGCGCCAAGCGGGTGGTGGCGTTTGCGATTGACCCCTGGGTCATCGACAACACGCCCGAGGCGCGGGCGCTGATGCGCGCCTGGCTGGACGCGCGCGTCTAGTACGACAGCGTCAGGTTGACGAACAGCCCGCGCGCCCGGTCGGCCGCGCCCCCGCCGATGTTGAAACGGTACTGCGTGGTCAGGTCCAGATAGGATCGTGGCGCGTTGTAGCGGTCTTCGCGGAACCAGTAACGCACGTTGAAGCCGGGGCCCGCGCCCAGTGACCATGACGAGCCATTGCCTTGTTGGTCGATGGAATATGAATCGCCTTGGATGTTGAAGGAGGCGCGGTTCTTGTTCCACAGCCAGTCGGCGCCCACGACCGCATACGGAAAGAACACCAGCCGGTCGCTGATGGCATCCATCCGATAGCTGCGGCCCACCCGCAGTTCACCGGCGCCAAACGCCTGGTCGCGTTTCATGCGGCCCGAGACCTTGTCGCTGTCTTCGCCGGTGGCGTTGTTGCGCAGCCAGAATTTTGCGGGCATGTCCTGCCAGGAATAGCCGCCCTGCAAATAGCCTTCCATCGTGAACCAGTCGGGGCGGTCGATGCGCAGGTTCGTGCCTTCGTACAAGCCATAGGTGATGTAGGCCAGCCACGCGCCGTTGTCCGCCGTGGTCTGGTAGTGGGGCGATTGATTCGTCTGATTCAGCGCGCAACGCAGGGCGGCCGGCGCGGGGCTGAACGTGCCCTGGCGCGTGGCGGTGCCCAGGTTGAACTGCCGTTCAATGCCGAACGTCAGGCCCACCTCGGTGGATGGCGTGAAGCGCATGCCCAGCGACCCGATCGTCGTGGGCAAGCCCGCGATGCCTTCGTTGCGGGTCTCTGCGACATCGATGCTGCCCCCGCATGGGTCGGCGACGGTCTGGCCGGTCGTCTTGCCGCCTTTGTCATACAAGGTGTTGGAAAAGCGGCCATACAACTCGAAGGTCTGCGTGGCCGAATTCAGGAAGTCAGCCGGGCGCCAGAAGATCTCGGCCGTGCTGAAGACGGCGTCGCCAGGCACCGTGATTGCCGCGCCGCCCAGCCCGGAGGACGCCGGTCGCGCGCCGCGATAGCCGGCGGACACGTAGCCGCCCCATTCGCGCGACAACTCGGCAACGCCGCTGCGCGTGTCGAAGCGCTGCTGCGGTGTCAGTTCCAGTTTGCCGGCATCGGCTTCATCGATAGCGTGCTTTAAATCGGCCACCGCGCCGCGCTTGTCGCCCGCGCCGGCGCGCGCATAACCTTCGTCCAGGATCACCGTGGGCGGCGCCTTGCCGGTGGCGCGCGCGGCCTGGAAGTCTTGCAATGCCAGGGCCGGCTGCTTCATACGTTGGCGCAGGTAGCCGCGCTGCATCAGCAGCGTGGGGTCGTTGGGTTGTGGCACCAGCGCGTCGGTCATGCGTTGATGGGCCTCGGCCAGCTGTGCGCCTTTGCCGGCCGCAAGCGTGGTGGTCAACAGCCGCTGGTATTCCGGGTTGGCCGGGTCTTGCTCGACGGCCAGGCGGGCCTGAGCGATGGCTTCGGCATAATCTTCGCGCGCATAGGCGGCATAGGCCCGCGCGGCGGGGCCGCCGCTGCCGACCGCGTCGGACGGCAGCAGTTCGCAGTAGGCGCCGGGCGATGTGTTGCGGCAGTCCTGGACAGGCGCGGGGTAATTGGCCAGCGTCAGCGTGGCGGGCACGGCGGGCCGGGAACGCGCACGTTTTATCCGCGCATCGGCGGCGTTGTCCTGGTTGCCCAATGGCGTCATCAAAGCCAGCGCGCGGACATTTTCGCCGCCGGCCAATGCGGCGTCGGCGGCCAGCAGCCGGACGTTGCGGCGCTGGGCTTCGGTTAATTGTCCTTGCTTGAGCGCCGCGTCAAAGTCCCCGTTCGCCAGATCGGTCTTGCCTTGGCGCTGGCGCAGGTAGCCGCGCATGACCAGTGCCGTAACGTTGCCGTTGGGCGCGCGGGTGGCGTTGATGGCGTCGGTGGCGGCCGCTTCGGCTTCGGCCAGGCGGTCGCTTTGCATCAGCGCCGTTATCAGCAGCATGCGATAGCTGGCGGTGTTGGGTGACGCCGCCACGGCCTGGCGCGCCAACGGCACGGCATCATCCACACGGTTGTTGCTTAATGCCTGGTAGGCGGCATCGGCCTGTTTGGCGGCCATGCGCGCTGCCATCGTCTGGCGCCGAGCAGCCAGATCCTTTTTGTTCGGAGCGCCCAGCGCAATTGCGCGGTCGATGGCGGCGTCGGCCTGGGCGTATTGGTTCTGCGCTTCCAACGCGTCCAGCCACAGCATGGCCCAGGCGCCTTGCTTGGGGTCGATGCGAAATGCGCGCTCGGCGCCGCTTGCGGCAGCGGCATAGTCGCCGCGCTTGTAGTCGGCGTAGGCGCGTGTGGCGATGGGATAGCCGCGACGGTAGGCCGAGGCGGCGGGGGATGCGGCAGGCGATGCAGAGGCCGATGCAGCGGCCGATGCGGAGCCGGGCGCGGTGGCGGCAGCAGTACCGGGCCCCGGCCCTGGCCCAGGCACGGTCGCCGGGGCGGGCGTGGAAGCCGAGGCGGCTGGCGGTGCCGCGCGCAGATTGGCGCGGGCCTGCCGTAACGCTGGCGTATCGATGCCTTCCTTGATGGCGTCGGCGGCGGCCTGGTCGGCTTCTTTCAGCTTGCCTTGTTTTTGCAGCGCGTAGATTCGCAGCAGGTGCAAGCGTTCCACGTCCGGGCGCAGCACAATGGCCGATGCGGCCTGCCGCGCAGCCAGCTCATAGTTGCCGGCATCGAAATTCTTGTAAGCCTCTTCGGCAAACCGAAACGCGGCGCCTTCCAGCGGCGATTCCGTTTTCGCGGTGGCGGGCGTGGCGCTTTGCGCGCTGGCTGGCGGCGCAACCCCCATGGTGGCCAGGGCGGCGGACAGAATCAGCGAACGGGTCAACGGTGTCATGTCGGCGCGGGTTTGTCTTTGGAGTGCGGCGGTGTGGTCGCCTGTCCTGATTGTTGAAAGTCGATGGCTTCGCTTAGCGTGCCTTCGTCCAACCAGCCTTGCTCGGTCAGGATCTGTCCCAACGGCTTTTTTTCGCGCGCCTGGATCTCAAGCGCGCGCGCCAGCGTGTCCTGGTCAATGGCCTGCCAGGACAACAACAATTCGCCAAGCCGCTGGCGTTGCTGCGATAACTGGTCCGTGCTGGGGAAGTCGTGCATGGTCTTGTCCCATGCCAGTCGCTTGCCCGTGATCAGGTGTGCGATGAACAGACGCCATGCGCGCGCCGCGGCCATGGCGTTGATGAAGTTGCCCACGATCATGCGGGGAATCGACAGCACCGCGTGTTCCCAGCCATACATGCGCCCGACGAAGTACGCGCGCTGCACAACGCGAAGCAGCAGCGCCACGGCGTTGAGCCACATCAAAATCACCAACCATCCTCCGGGCCGGAAATACGACGGGTAGTACACCTTCCACCATCCAAATTTATCGGCCAGGAAGAACACGAAGAAGTTCGCCAGCAACACGTAGGCCAGGATGGCGATAAAGGACGTCACCAGACCCTTGCGGTCACGAAACAGCAGGTACCGATTGGCCAGGGACCCGGTCCAGCCCACTTGTTGCCACCCTTGCAAACCGATGCCCAATGTCCAGCGCGCCTTTTGCCGGTACGCGGTGCGAAACGTGTTCGGAAAATACTCACGCACGCCCAGCGGCATGCGGATCGTGGAAACTCTTTCTGGCCCCAGGCCGAACCACGAGCGGCGGCGCGTGACGTATTCCACTTCGAACTTGCCGAAGATCTGCTTCATGCCGCGCTGCGCCAACCGCGCACCGATGTCGTAGTCTTCTGTCAGCGTGTCGGTATTGAACGGCTGGTTGTTGGTTTCGGCCGCCAGCTCCTCCAGCGCGCGTCGCGAGAAGCAGGTGCCCACGCCGGCGGACGGCACCATCTTCGACAAGCTCTCGCGCACCACGAGGTCCTTGGTGTGCCATTCGGCGAATTCGTCCATGTAGGTGCCGGCCACCAGCTCGTGCCAGTGACGTTCCAGCGACGTGACCGGCAGCTGGATGAAGTCGATGCGCGGCAGCAGATAGTTGTAGTACTTGAGCTCCAGCGGATGCAGCACGTCTTCGCTGTCGTGCAGGATGACGCCGGCAAACGGCACGGGCTGCTTCGCGTTCTGCGCGAAGATGGCCTGCACGATCCAGTTCAGGCAATCGGCCTTGCAGGTAGGCCCGTCGTGCGGCACTTCAACGCGGATCAGCTTGCGGTAACGCCGCCGCATCCGCTCGACTTCGTCGATGGTGCGCTGGTCGTTCTGGTAGGTGCCCGCGAAGATCATGTAGTCCTTGTATTCCAGCGTGGACACCATGGTTTCAAGCATCGACGAGATCACGTCGTACTCCAGCCAGGCAGGCACCATGATTGCCAGCGGCTGTTCGGGCTTGGCGCGCAACTCCTCGGCGGACAGCGCGGTGTAGCGTCGCTTGACGGTCAGCGAACGGCGCAGCTCGCGCAGCCAGAACCAGGCGTCGATGAACAGATCATCCAGGCTGGACAGCAGGATGATGACCCCCACGACGGCGGTCACCACTTCCAGCCCGCGGTAATAGTCCGCGATGAAATACGGCCAATAAAGCGTAGACATGGCGGTGTCCGGCTTACGGGTTGCCGCGGTTCTTCTTGCGGCCCACGCGCCGCGCCACGATCAGGATCAATATCAGGACCAGCAGCGCTACGCTGATCGCCGGCACGCTCCAGGCGATGTAGCGGCGCCATTCGAAGAACGCGCTGCCGCCGGGGCCCGCGGGGTTGCTGGCTTCCGGGTTGGCGCTGTCTATCCAAGCAATCGGTCCGTTGACGCCGACGACGGCCACGTTGCCGCGGTTCAGCACGAAAGGCGCGTCCAGCATGCCCGGGTGTTGGCCCACGGTGTGCCAAAGCACACCGTCCTGGCCATTGCCGCGCACCACTTCGGCGGTGCTCAGGTGGTCCAGCCCGGAGATGTCCAGCCAGCTTGCGTTGCGGCCATCCACCTTCAATTGCTTGCGGTCGGTGACCTGGACCATGGGCTTGGCGCCGTCCACCGGCACTTCCATGGCCAGGAAGGCCCGGGCCGGCTTGAACGGCTGGCCTGCCGGCGCTACCGATAATTCCGCGCGCGTGGGCGACACGCCGCTTGCCGAAGCGATGCCGATCACCCGCTTGATGTTGTCGGGCGCGTCGGCCAGGTAGCTGTCCGGAATGATCACTTGCGGGTTGCCGGCCATTAGGGGCAACAGCCCCACAAAGGTGCCGTCCGGCTGCGGCTTGCCGGGCTTTACGTAGCTGGTGGGCAGCACGTTTACCGGGTAGCCCTGGGGAATTTCGTTGCAGTCGACCGATACGGGCTGGCGTTGGAACTGGACACGCAGCGCATTGGTCACCCCCAGGGCATAGCCGGGCACGCGCGCCGTCAGGCGCTCGGGTTTGCCGTCGGCATCCATCTGCCGGGCGGCCAGCAAGATGCCGTTCCAGAACACCGATGCCACGGGCCGCGTCGACGATGCGCCGGGGGCCGCCGCCAGGTCCAGCACAAGCTCGTCGGGCATCAGGCCGTCCGAGGACACGGTCCCCAGCGGGAAAGTGGTGGTCCAGTCGCCACGCGCCACGACGTCGAAGCTGGTCGCGGATCCGCCCAGCGTGGTCAGGCGCACGGCGCCGTCGTCGGAAGCCTGCGGCGAGGTGGCCGTTTTGACGTTGACCTGCCGTGTGACCAGGATGCGGCGCCATGCGCTGTCGAACGCGCCCGCCGCTTGCGCGCCGGCATCCGCCGCCACGGCGATGACGGCCTGCCGGCCCAGCGGCAGCAAACGGATATCGCCCGAGGGCAGGTCGGTGCCTGCCAGCGGCATGCGCGCCTGGCGCCAGCTCTTGAAGGCGGCGGCCGCATCGGTGTCGCCGGCAAGCTGCGCGGCCAGCCCATCCAGCGCTTCGTTATAGCGGCCCCGCAGCGCGGCGTCGGCAATCACGACGTCGCCGCTGACGGCGGGGGCGCCCAACACCAGCAGCGCGCCGATTTCCGCCGGGCCGGCCAGTTTGTGCGCAGGCTTGTTGGCAACGGCGGCAAATGCCGCAACCTGTTCCAGCCCCGCCGGTGCTTGCAGGCCACGCGTATCGACCTCGTCGCCTACCGATGGGAACGCACGAACCCCGACGCGCTTGCCCGACCTTTCCAACGCCACCCCCAGGCGCCAGGCGCTGTCGAAGGCCTGCTGGTCCAGCTTGGCGCCCGCCACCATCAGCACTGGCTTGCCGGGCAGCGTGCCCCACGCGTCGTCCAGATTGCCGATGGCCGAGGCGTCGTAGCGATAGCTCAGGTGCGTTTGCGGTGAAATGACCAGCGCATTGGCGGTGGCGCGGTTGCTTTCGCAGCGGCGCAGCGCGATCTCCGATTGCCAGTCCACGCCCAGGCGCAAGAAGCCGGACTCGCGGTTGCGGTTATCAACGTTCAGGCTGCGTGTGACCGACCCGTCGCCATCGGCGATGCGCTCCGCCGTTTGCGGCACGCCGTCCAGCCACAGTACCAAGGTGGTCCGGCCGGCCTCGCCCTTGGCATATCTGGCATCAAACGTCAGTGTGGCGTCCGAGATCGGCACGCCGCGCGGCACGGGCAGATAGAACTCCTGGCGTGCATCGCTGTTGCTGAGGACGACGGGGTCCTTGACGCCCAGGTCCAGCAAGGTGGTGTCGCGCGTGATCCAGCCGTCGCCCTGCAAGCGCCGCAACGTATCGCCGGCCGGGCTGGCCAGGCTGCTTAGCGGCATGGCCAACCCCGCCATCATCAAGGCATGGCAAAGGACTCGGGCAACGGGGACGGGCAGGGCGCTGGGGTGCATTGGGGGCTCCGGGGCGGAATGCGTCGCGAATAAGGTCGGGCCGATCAAGGCAACGGCTCGGGATGGCTGATCGGGCTTCTGTTCAGGGCTATTGATCGGGGCTATTGATCGGGGCTATTGATCGGGGCGGGGGGCGTGACGTCAGGATGAGGGCGCGTTGGCGTCCCGGTACGGATCGAACTCGGAAACCTCCCGCCCGCATAGCGCGTCCACGATGCGCTGGCTGGCGCGGCCGTCGCCGTAGGGGTTGATGCGCCGTGAGAACGAGGCGTGCTGGTCGGCGTCGTCCAGCAGCCGGTTGACCTGGGTCACGATCCGCCGCGTGTCGGTGCCCACCAGGGCCACCGTGCCGGCTTCCACGGCCTCGGGGCGCTCGGTCACGTCACGCATCACCAGGACCGGCTTGCCCAGATAGGGCGCCTCTTCCTGCACGCCACCCGAATCCGTCAGGATGAGATGGGCGCGCTGCATGAACCGCACGAAATCCAGGTAATCCAGGGGATCGATCAGATGGACATGCGACAGCCCGGCCAGGTCCGTCATGACCACATTGCGCACCTGCGGGTTCAGATGCACCGGGTACACAATCTGCAAATCATTGCGGCGCGCCAGTTCCGCCAGCGCCGCGCAAATGTTCTTGAAGCCACCGCCGAAACTCTCGCGTCGATGGCCGGTGACCAGCAGCAGGCGCCGCTTGGGGTCCAACCAGTCGTAGCGCGCGTCCAGACCTTGTGCGAGCGGCCCGGCCGGGTCCAGCTTGGCGCAGGTCATCGCCAGGGCATCGATCACGGTGTTGCCCGTTACGGTGATTTTTCCGGCAAGGTTTTCGCGCATCAGGTTGGCGCGCGATTGCGCCGTGGGGGCAAACAACCAATCGCCCACCGCATCGACGACGCGCCGGTTCATTTCTTCCGGGAACGGCATCGCCAGATTGCCGGTGCGCAAACCGGCTTCGACGTGGCCGATGCGCACGCGCCGGTGGAAAGATGCCAGCGCACACGCCGACGCGGTGCTGGTGTCGCCGTGCACCAGTACGCAGTCGGGCTGCTCCGCGTCCAGTACCCTGTCCACGCTCGCGATCAGCCGCGCATACAGGCCGTTGAGTGTTTGATTGGGGACCATGACGTCCAGGTCGTGCTGGGCGCGCAGGTCAAACAGCGCCAGTACCTGGTCCAACATCTCACGGTGCTGGCCGGTCACGCAAACCACGCTCTGTATCTGTGGCTCTTTGCCAAGCGCGGTGACCAGCGGTGCCATCTTGATTGCTTCGGGACGGGTCCCAAAGATGGATAGGACTTTCATCACAAGATGACCCTCCCCAGAGCGTGGTGGCGTCCATTATGTCGTGAAAGTATTCGTAATATGTGACGGATTATGTCTGTAACTGCAATATTCCGAGACGCCGGGGGGACGGCGACCGCGAGGTGTCGTGGCCCGTTGTTAAGACGCAAAAAAGCCAACTTTGTGAGCTGGCTAGGAAGGATTTGCAGCGGGGCGGTGCTACGGCTGCGCGTCGTCGGCCCGGTAACGCAGCGCTTCGATCACGAGCGCCAGCGCAGGCGAGATCTGGCGTCGGCTGGCGTAGTAGAGGTGGTAGCCGGGAAATTGGGGCCACCAATCCTCAAGCACCGGGATCAGGCGGCCGCTGTCGATATGCGGCTTCATCAAGTCAAACGGAACGTACGCCAGGCCCAGACCGTCCAGCGCCGCTTGCAGCATCAGGAAGGTGTTGTTGAACACGGTCTGGCCATCAACGCGGACATTCAAAGCCTGCCCATTCTTTTCAAAATCCCAGGCATACAAGCCGCCATGGGTGGGAAGGCGCAAGTTCACGCAGCGATGCTCGGTCAGCTCATGCGGTGTGGTCGGCAGCGGCTTGCCCGCCAGATACTCCGGAGATCCCGCTACAGCCATGCGCAGTTCGGGCGCGATGCCTACCGCGATCATGTCCTTATCCACCCGGTTGCCCACGCGCACGCCCGCATCAAAACGATGCGCGGCAATATCCGTGAACGCGTAATCCACGCTGAACTCGATCTGGATGTCGGGATATTGCTTCAGCAAGGGCGCCAACCGTGGCCAAAGCACTGTGGCGATGGCGTGGTCGTGCGCCGTGATGCGCACCGTGCCGGCTGGTTTGTCACGCATCGCGCTCAGCGAAGCCAGTTCCTGCTCGATCTCGCCAAGCCTGGGCGCCAGCACGTCCAGCAGCCGCTTGCCGGCCTCGGTGGTGGAAACGCTGCGGGTGGTGCGCGTCAATAAGCGCACGCCCAGGCGCGCTTCCAGGGCAAGCATGGCATGGCTGAGCGCAGAGCGCGACACGCCCAGTTGCGCAGCCGCCCGGGTAAAGCTGCGTTCGCGAGCCACGGCCACGAAAGCTTGCAGGTCGTTCAGGTTTTCTTTCGCCATTGGTGAATTTTGTACACCGGTGTGTGCGTATTTTGCAGTCTTCTCAGCTAATGGTTCGGATCATACAGTGTGAAAAAGCGATCGGCGCAACGGCATTGCGCCGCCTTTCCAACACAGAACAGGACCCATCCATGAACACGCTTTGTAAAACAGCCATCTGCCTGGCGGCGCTGCACACGGGTTCCGCGGGTTCCGCGGGCCCTGCGAGCGGCGCGGGCCCCGCCGAAGCGCTCGAATCCAAGCCGGCCAAAGGCAGCCAACAGCTAACGCGCGCGGGCAGTCAGCCTTCGATGGCCGGACCCGAGGATTACTTCACCGGACCTGTGCGGGTGGATCCGGTCTGGCCGGCCGACGCGCACATCAACGCGTCGGGGGGCTTGGTCACCTTCGAGCCCGGTTCGCGTTCCGCCTGGCATACGCACCCCGCGGGCCAACGCCTGGTCGTGGTGTCGGGCGTGGGCCTCACTCAGGAATGGGGCGGCCCCGTGCAGGAGATACGCCCAGGCGACGTGGTCTGGTGCCCGCCCAATGTCAAGCACTGGCACGGCGCGGCGCCCCACACCGCGATGACCCACCTTGCGGTCACCGGCACGGCTCAAGGCAAGAACGTGACCTGGATGGAAAAAGTCAGCGATGAACAATATAACGCGCGCTAAATCCGCCGCTACGCGGGGTTATGGCCGCGCATTGGCGATGAGCCTGAGCCTGGCTTGCACGGGCGTCCAGGCTGCTCCGCCCACCCCGACCGCGCCGCCCACCCCGACCGCCCGGTCCGCCGCGAATCCACAGGAGTCCCCACCCATGTCCCCCGCACAAACCGCGTCTTCGCTTACCGACCAGACGCTTTCTATCCGTCAACAAGCGATTGTGCCGATTGCGGCTTTTGCAGCCGCCGGCGACCTGGGCAAGCTGAACGCCGCTTTAAATCAAGGCTTGGATGCCGGCATGACGCTTAGCGACGCCAAGGAAGTGCTGGTGCAGCTTTACGCGTACGCCGGATTCCCGCGCAGCCTGAACGCCCTGGGCGAGTTGATGAAAGTGCAGCAGGCGCGCAAGCAGCGCGGCATCAACGACGCACCCGGGACCGAACCCAGCCGTCCCATCCCGAAAGGCGACGCCTTGCTTGCGGCGGGCACCGCCAATCAAACCAAGCTGTCGGGCGGGGAGGTGGCGGGGCCGCTGTTCGACTTCGCACCCGTCGCCAACGAATACCTGCGTGCGCATCTGTTCGGCGATATTTTTGAACGCGACAATCTGGATTGGCAAAGCCGGGAGCTCGCCACGGTGGCAATGCTGTCGGCACTGCCGGGCACTGAACCGCAGTTACAGGCGCACATGCGCATCAGCATGAATGTGGGCATTACCGAGGGCCAGCTTCGTCACCTTGGGCAGATTCTGGATGAACGCGCGGATCCCGCGTATGCGCAGCGGGCCCGTGCAGCGCTGGACCGCCATTTAGCGACGAAGGCGGCGGGCTGATCGGCCAAACCGTTTCGGAAATCCCAAAAGAAAAAGCCGCTCGACGATATGTCGAGCGGCTTTTTGCGTCTAGCGGTCAGTGCCGGTCAGTAATGTGCCCTTCGGCAAAAACGTTATTCCTGAAAATCAAAATGTCGAAAATCAGAATAACCGGCATCAAGGGTATTTGGTGGAGCCGGGGGGAATTGAACCCCCGTCCGCAAGCCCTCTGCAATCAGTTCTACATGCGTAGTCGATTTATTTAGTTTTAACTTTGGACTTAGCCAACCGACAGGCCGGACCAAAGCGATTCACGTAATTTAAATCTGAGCCGTGTGACCCCAGCGCAGACCGATTCCTTGTGAATGTCGCTGCTGCGGTTCGAGGGTTACCCCCCTAGGAAGTTGCCTTCCTCCGCCTGACCCAAGGACAGATCAGTGCAGCGGCTCACCGCTTAAGCGGCGAGAGCGAAACGCTCGTCGTTGGCGTTTGTAGTGTTTCCAGTGGTTTAACGAGCGAACTGGTGCTCGGCATGCCCTGAGTTGTTTCGCGACCCACGTCGAATCCGGATCGGCCCCAAGAACTTTCTATTGTACTGGTAAATGCCATAGCCTGCTGTACTGTCCACATGCCCGCCAAACAAGGCGTGGCGTGGGGGCGACACCGGTTCTGGCCCGCGTCTTACTGGGCTTAGACGGCGCTTGCGCACGCAGGTTCCGCGGGCGCGCGGCCGCGTGAAGCCGCCATCAGCGCCAGCGCCAAACCCACGGAAACCGCCACGATCAGCGCGGCCGCCCAGCCCAACGACGCTAGCCCATAGTTATCGATGACATGGCCGCCCACCACGGCGCCCAGCCCGATGCCGATATTGGCGCCCGAAATATTCAGCGACGCGGCAAAGGCCGGCGCCTGCGGAGCCGCCTTCATCAGCCGGACGTGGCACACAATGAACAGCGCCGCCTGGGCGATACCCCAGAGCCCCAGGGCCACCGCAAGGAAACCGTGCGATTGCATCACCGGCGCGACGAACACCAGTCCGGCCGCCATCATGGAAGAAAACAGCGCCGTTGCGCCCAGGGGGCTGCGGTCCACCATGCGGCCGCCCAGCGTGTTGCCGATCAAGCCCACGGCGCCAAACGCCATCATTGTCCAGCCCACGATCTGGCCGTTGAACCCCGCCAGCCGCTCAAGCATATCGGCCAAATAGGTGTAGGCCGTGAACATGCCGGTAAACACCAGCAGCGACAGCACAACATGGCCCAGCACGATCGGGTCGCGCAGGATGCGTAGCTGTGTCACCAGCTTGACGCTGTCGGCGCGGATACGGGTGCTGGGAAAGGTCAGCAGCAGCAGCAGGGCTTTGGCGAACGCCACGCCAGACAGCACCCAGAACGCGGCACGCCAACCGAAAGCGTCCGATATCAGCACGCCGATCGGGATGCCGAACACGGTGGCCGCCACGATACCGAAGGCGACCAGCGAGATGGCTCGGCCGGCACGCGCGGGGCCCACCAGTTCAACGGCGGTGGCGCTGGCCAGCGACCAGAATACGGGCAAAGCCAAGGCCGGCACGAAGCGGGCCACGGCCATGACCCAGATGTTTGGCGCCATGGCGGCTACGGCGTTTGACACGCCGAACAACGCCAAGACGCCGATAAACAGGCGTTTGCGCTCTACGTTGGCCATCAAGGCCGTCAATAAGGGACCCGTGGCGGCAACCGTGAAAGCAAACAGCGTGACCAGCAGGCCTGCCTGTGAAACGGTCACATCCAGATCGCGGGCCAGGCCGGGCAAGAGGCCGACGATCAGGAATTCGGTGGTCAGGATGGTGAAACCGGCGGCGGAAAGTAGCAGGATGGGCAAAAGCATAGGCATTCCTCTAGCGCGATGCCGACTGGCGGCGCGCGGGGGCAGGGCGTTGTGGTCGAAAAGGTCAGGTATGCGCCGCGGAATTAGCGTGGCGCGCTGCTGGCGGCGCTATGTCCGCCTGCGGAAGGGCGTGTGCGGTAAAGCGTGTGCGGTGATGCGTGTGCGGTGAAGGAAGCGGGGCGGATAAAACCGCAGTCCTGCGCCGGCAAAGGCCGAGTCGGTTATCGGGAAGTTCCTGATTGCCGGGGATGGTTCACACTTTAAGGGAGTTCGAAATCGGGATAAAGCAGGCACGCGCGGAAAGATTGTTCGCACCGATCAACTAATACCAGCGCTAATACCAGCGCAGCCCCGGGCCGGACGGGACGCTTGGGATGATCAGCGCGAGCAGGGCGACCGGGAGGCGGCGCGTAAGGGGGATGAATCAGGCAGGCTGAGGGGAGAGGCTGAAGGGAGAGGCTGAAGGGAGAGGCTGAAGGGAGAGGCCGATGGGGACAGGCCGGCCGGGACAGGCCGATTGGGGGACGCCGATTGGGACAGGCCGATTGGGACAGGCCGATCGAGTGAGGCCGGTCGAGTGAGGCCGGTCGTGAAAGGCGGCGGACCCTGGGTCCGCCACCAGCCCGCTTCAGCGCACGTCGCCGGGCAGCAACGGTTGGATGGCGGCCCAGAGCTCTTCCGGGGTATTGGCGCAGGTTTCGGCCTGCCAGCTGATGATGTCGTCGTCTTCGCCCACGTACCCGTACGCGGCTGCCACGGCGGGCATGCCTGCGGCGTGCGCCGCCTGAATGTCGCGAAGGTCGTCGCCCACGTAGACGCAGCGGTCCGTGGCAAACCCGGCTTCACGAGCCGCATGTTGCAGGGGCAGCGGGTGCGGCTTGGCGTGGGCGGTGGTGTCGCCGCAGACCAGCACGGCGCTGTCGCGGGTCAGATCCAGGAACTCGACGATGGGCAGCGTCAGATACGTCACTTTATTGGTGACGATGCCCCACGACAGGCCGCGTTCGCGAATATTCGCCAGCAATTGCTCGATGCCGGGAAACAGCTTGCTGTGCACCGTGGAGCTGGCCGCGTAGTCTTCCAGGAACTGGAGGCGGGTCGGCTCGTAATTTGGATCGCCGGGCGCCAGGTCCAGCGCCACCCGAAGCAGGCCACGCGCGCCTTGCGACGCAACCGGACGCAAGGCTTCATACGGCATGGGCTCCAAACCGCGACGCGTGCGCTGCTGGTTGGCGGCGGCGGCTAGGTCGGGGGCGGTGTCGGCCAGGGTGCCGTCGAAATCAAACAGGATCAGGGCGCTCATTTGCGGGTAGCCATCAGGTAGTTGACCGAGGTGTCGGACGACAGCGAGTAGATCTGCGTAATCGGGTTGTATTCCATGCCACGCATGCTGACCGGCTCAAGCTGGGCAGCGCGGGCGGCGGCGGACAGTTCGCTGGGCTTGATGAACTGGTCGTAGCTGTGCGTGCCACGCGGCAGCAGTCGCAGAACATATTCGGCGCCAATGATAGCGAAGAGGAAGGCCTTGGCGTTGCGATTCAGTGTCGAAAAGAACACCCAGCCGCCCGGTTTGACCAGCGTTGAGCAGGCGCGCACGATGGACGCCGGGTCCGGCACGTGTTCCAGCATTTCCATGCAGGTGACCACGTCGTACTGGCCGGGCTGTTCGACAGCCAACTCTTCAACCGGCACGTTGCGGTATTCCACCTTTACGCCCGATTCCAGTCCATGCAAGCGAGCCACTTTAAGGGACTTGTCCGCCAGGTCGATACCCGTGACTTCCGCGCCGCCGCGCGCCATGGCTTCAGCCAGGATGCCTCCGCCGCAACCGACGTCCAGCACTTTCTTGCCAGCCAGGTTGCCCGCACATTCCTGAATCCATTCCAGCCGTAGCGGGTTGATGGCATGCAGCGGCTTGAACTCGCTTTCGGGATCCCACCAGCGGCTGGCCAGGGCGCTGAACTTGTCCAGTTCGGCTTGGTCGGCGTTGACGGCAGGGCGGTCGGAGTCGTGAATTTGCGTGGTCATGGGAAGGTCCAGCGAAAGGCGACGCTATATATATAGAGGGGCGGCTGACGCCCAAGGGCGAGGCAAGCCGCAGGCCATGGCACCAAGCCGGTGCATGACGGGCGAAAAAAAGGGCCTCGCTATGCGAGGCCCCTTATTGTAGCTAGTCCGGCAATTACTTGCGGCTACCCACGATTTCGATTTCAACGCGACGGTTTTGGGCGCGGCCCTCTTTCGTCTTGTTGGAAGCGATCGGGTTCGACTCGCCCTTACCTTCCGTGTAGATACGGTTGGGGTCGATACCCTTGCTGACCAGGTAGGTCTTGACCGAAGCGGCGCGGCGCTCGGACAGCTTCTGGTTGTAGGCGTCAGTACCGATCGAATCGGTGTGGCCAACAGCAATGATGGTTTCCAGCTCGATACCGCGAGCTTGCTGGGCGACTTGATCCAGCAGCTGACGACCTTCGGGCTTCAGGGTCGACTTGTCGAAGTCGAAGAACGTGTCAGCATTGAACACGACCTTTGCCGCCATCGGGGCCGGCTTCGCCTTCTGTTGTGCAACCGGGACACCGTCGCAACCGGGGATACCGGTGGCAGGGGTCCAGAAAGCATCGCGCCAGCACAGTTCGTTCGTACCGTTTTTCCAAACGTTACCGAACGGGTTGCGCCAGTTGTCCACGGTTTGCGCGGAAGCTACACCAGAGGCCGTGACGGCGGCGAAGGCGAGCGCCAGAGCGAATTTGGAGGGTTTGTTCATGTTTCTCCTCGTTGAGCTTGAAGCTGGATAAGTGACTCGCAGCGAACCCCCGCCGCATATCAGGAAAACGGGGCCAGTATAGCAACGCCAAGAGCTGGTTCAAAGGATTAGCTACTGGGTTTCCTGCGTGCTGGAAACAATCTTAAGGCATTTGGGCACCTTTGGCTTCCCTGGAGAGGCGCATTAATGCTGGATACGGCGTTTTCGGCGCTCGTTCGGTTTTCCATGTTGGTTTTTGACAACAGGGGCGGAGGGCGTGGCCCGGCGGTCCAAGGACCTGTCCGACCGGCCACCCGGGCCGACGCCTTGCGGCACACCGCAAGCAAGCCGGGCAAACGGGAACGGAATCGAATGATAGAATTTCCTGTTTACCCGGCCCGGGTTCCTCCTTACACGATTCTGTCGTTATATATATGGATTCCTTTGCCAAGGAGACGCTTCCGGTTTCGCTGGAAGAAGAGATGCGCCGCAGTTACCTCGATTACGCAATGAGCGTGATCGTTGGGCGGGCGCTACCGGATGTGCGGGATGGGCTCAAGCCCGTCCACCGGCGCGTGCTCTACGCGATGCATGAGCTGAACAACGATTGGAACCGCGCTTACAAGAAGTCGGCGCGTATCGTCGGGGATGTAATCGGTAAATACCACCCCCACGGTGACCAATCCGTGTACGACACCATCGTCCGCATGGCGCAGGATTTCTCCATGCGCTACATGCTTGTGGACGGCCAAGGTAACTTCGGCTCCATCGACGGCGATAACGCCGCGGCGATGCGGTACACCGAAATCCGCCTGGCGAAGATCGCCCACGAGCTGCTGGCCGACATCGACCAGGAGACGGTGGACTTCGGCCCCAACTATGACGGCAGCGAACAAGAACCGCTGCTGTTGCCTTCGCGCCTGCCCAACCTGCTGGTGAACGGCAGCTCTGGCATTGCCGTGGGCATGGCCACCAATATCCCGCCGCACAACTTGCAGGAAGTGGTCGACGGCTGCCTGTACTGCCTGCGCAATCCGGCCTGCACGGTCGATGAACTCATCGAGATCATCCCGGCGCCGGACTTCCCCACGGGCGGCATCATTTACGGCATGTCCGGCGTTCGCGAGGGTTATCGCACGGGTCGCGGTCGCGTCATCATGCGCGCCAAGACGCACTTCGAAGACATGGAAAAGGGCAATCGCCAAGCCATCGTCATCGACGCCATCCCCTACCAGGTCAACAAAAAGACGCTGCAGGAACGTATCGCCGAACTCGTCAACGACAAGAAGATCGAAGGCATCTCCGATATTCGCGACGAGTCCGACAAGGACGGCATGCGCCTGGTCATCGAGCTCAAGCGCGGTGAAGTGCCCGAGGTTGTGCTGAACAACCTGTACAAGAATACGCAGTTGCAAGACACCTTCGGGATGAACCTGGTGGCACTGGTCGATGGCCAGCCGCGCCTGCTCAACCTGAAGCAGATGATCGACTACTTCCTGCAGCATCGCCGCGAAGTGGTCACGCGCCGCACGGTGTTCCAGTTGCGCAAGGCTCGCGAACGCGGCCACGTGCTGGAAGGCCTGGCCGTTGCGCTGGCAAACATCGACGACTTCATCACGATCATCAAGGCCGCGCCGACGCCTCCCGTCGCGCGCCAGGAATTGATGGCCAAATCGTGGGATTCGTCGCTGGTTCGCGACATGCTCTCGCGCGCCGATGGCGACACGCCGGGAGGCCGCGCGGCCTTCCGTCCGGATGACCTGGGCGACGAGTTCGGTCTTCAAGGCGACGGCCTGTACCGTCTGAGCGACACGCAGGCTCAGGAAATCCTGAACATGCGCCTGCAACGCCTGACCGGGCTTGAGCAGGACAAGATCGTTGGCGAATACAAGGACATCATGTCCACCATCGCCGACCTGCTCGACATCCTCGCACGCCCCGAGCGCATCACGACCATCATCAGCGACGAGCTTCAGGCCATCAAGGCCGAATTCTCGACGAACACGAAGGATTCGCGCCGTTCGGAAATCGAACTGAATGCGACCGAGCTCGACACCGAAGACCTGATCACGCCGACCGACATGGTCGTGACCCTGTCGCACGGTGGCTACATCAAGAGCCAGCCGCTGTCCGAATACCGTTCGCAAAAGCGCGGTGGACGCGGCAAGCAAGCCACGGCGATGAAGGAAAACGACTGGATCGACCAGCTGTTCATCGCGAACACGCACGATTACCTCCTGTGCTTCTCGAACCGTGGCCGTGTGTACTGGCTGAAGGTCTGGGAAGTGCCGCAAGGCACGCGCAACTCGCGCGGCAAGCCGATCGTCAACATGTTCCCGCTGGCTGATGGCGAGAAGGTCACGGTGGTGCTGCCGGTCAAGGAATTCAGCGAAGATCACTACGTCTTCATGGCGACCTCGCGCGGTACGGTCAAGAAGACCCCGCTGTCCGACTTCTCCAACCCGCGCAAGGCCGGCATCATTGCCGTGGACCTTGACGACGGCGACTACCTCATCGGCGCCGACCTCACGGACGGCAAGCACGACGTCATGCTGTTCTCGGATTCGGGCAAGGCCGTGCGCTTTGACGAAAACGACGTCCGTCCGATGGGCCGCAACGCCCGCGGCGTGCGCGGCATGATGCTGGAAGAAACGCAGACCGTCATCGCGCTGCTGGTGGCCGGCGACGAAACGCAGACCGTGCTGACCGCAACCGAAAACGGTTACGGCAAGCGCACCCCGATCGGCGAATACACCCGCCACGGCCGTGGCACCAAGGGCATGATCGCCATTCAGACCACCTCGCGTAACGGCAAGGTGGTGGGCGCGGTGCTGGTCAACCCGACCGACGAAATCATGTTGATCACCACCGGCGGCGTGCTGGTGCGTACCCGTGTCGCGGAAATCCGCGAAATGGGCCGCGCTACGCAGGGCGTCACGCTGATCAACGTTGACGACGGCAGCACGCTGTCCGGCGTGCGTCGTGTTGTGGAAAGCGACGCGGACGACGACGGCGAACTGGACGACGACGTCCAGGCCGAAGACGGTCAGGCGGAAGGCGGCGACGATAGCAACGGCGCAGCGGACTCGACGGATTCGACGGAACCTACGGAGCAATAATGGCCCGCCCCTGGAACTTCTCGGCAGGCCCCTCGGCCTTGCCCGAGGTGGTATTGCAGCAAGCAGCAGCTGAGATGCTGGATTGGCATGGCAGTGGCATGTCGGTGATGGAAATGTCCCATCGCGGCAAGCACTTCGTGCAGATCTGCGACGAAGCCGAATCCGATTTGCGCGATCTGCTGGGCTTGCCCGCTGATTACGCGGTCATGTTCATGCAAGGCGGGGGTTCCGGGGAGAACGCCATCGTTCCCATGAATCTCATGGGGCGCCGCGGCACGCCGGCCGCCGACTTCGTCGTGACGGGCCATTGGTCCAAGCGTTCGTACAAGGAAGCGGCTCGCTACGGCAGCACCCACGTGGCGGCCAGCAGCGAGCAAGCCATCCAGCTGGATGGCCGCGAGCAGGCGCCGTTGACCTGGGTGCCGCCGGTCGACACCTGGAACGTGCGCCAGGAATCGGCCTACCTGCATCTTTGCAGCAACGAAACGATTGGCGGCGTCGAGTTCATGGACTGGCCCGACACCGCCGCGCTGGGCGCGCCCGATGTGCCGCTGGTGGTGGATGCGTCGTCGCATTTCCTGTCCCGGCCCATGGACATCACGCGCTGCGGCATGGTGTATGCCGGCGCGCAGAAAAACGCAGGCCCGGCAGGCGTGACCATGGTCATCGCCCGCCGCGACCTGGTCGGCCACGCCTTGCCCATCTGCCCGTCGGCGTTCGACTACGCCAACGTGGCCGCCGAACATTCGCGCTACAACACACCGCCTACCTTCGCGATCTATGTCGCGGGCCTGGTGTTCAAGTGGGTCAAGGCCAACGGCGGCGTGGCGGGCATGGAAGCCGCCAACAAGGCCAAGGCCGATCTGCTGTACGGCTACCTGGACAGCAGTGGGTTCTACCGCAATCCCATTCACGCGCCCGTGCGTTCGCGCATGAACGTGCCGTTTGTGCTGCGCGACGAATCGCTCAACGACACCTTCCTGCAAGGCGCCGATGCGGCGGGGCTGACCCAACTGAAGGGTCACAAGAGCGTGGGCGGCATGCGCGCGTCCATCTACAACGCCGTACCTCTTGCGGGGGTTGAAGCGTTGGTCGAGTACCTGAAGGAATTCGAGCGCCGCTATGGATGAAGACCTGCAACGCAAGTTGCGCCCCTTGCGCGAACGCATCGATGCGCTGGACGCGCAGATCCTCGACCTGCTGTCGCAGCGCGCCCGCGCCGCACTGGAAGTCGGCGAAGCCAAGCACGCCGCACAAGCCGATGGCCCGGTGCTGCGCCCCGAGCGGGAGGCCGAAGTCATCCGCCGCTTGCAGCAGATCAACCCCGGCCCGTTTCCGAATGCGGGCGTGGCGTCGGTCTGGACCGAAATCATCTCGGCCTGCCGAGGCCTGGAACGCGGCATGACAGTTGCCTACCTGGGCCCGCAAGGTTCGTTTTCCGAGCAGGCGGCGCTGGAGCATTTTGGGCACGCCGTTCAGAAGCTGCCTTGCGCGTCGTTTGACGAGGTGTTTCGCGCCGTCGAGGGCGGGCAGGCCGATGTGGGCATGGTGCCGGTGGAAAACTCCACCGAGGGCGCCGTCAACCGCAGCCTGGATCTGCTGCTCAATACGCCGCTGACGATCCTGGGCGAGCGCTCGCTGGTGATCCGCCATTGCCTGATGTCGCAGTCGGGCACCATGGACGGCATCAAGACCATTTCCGCGCACCCGCAAGCGCTGGCGCAGTGCCAGGGTTGGCTGACACGCAACTATCCCGATGTGGAACGGGTTGCCGCGTCCAGCAACTCCGAAGCGGCGCGCGCCTCGGCGGGCGACCCGACCATCGCGGCGATTGCCGGTGAAGTGGCCGCGCCCGCCTGGAATCTTCAAGTCATCGCGGCCGGCATTCAGGACGATCCGCACAACCGCACCCGGTTCTTGGCCATCGGCAATATCCAGCCGCTGGTCAGCGGCAAGGACAAGACCAGCCTGATCCTGGCCGTGCCCAACCGCGCCGGCGCCGTCTACGAAATGCTGGCGCCCCTGGCGGACAACGGCGTGTCGATGACCCGCTTCGAGTCGCGCCCCGCGCGCACCGGCCAGTGGGAATATTATTTTTACGTAGACGTCCTGGGTCATCGTAATGATCCGAACGTTCAGCGCGCGCTTGCCACGTTGCAGGCGCAGGTTGCCTACCTGAAGGTGCTGGGTTCGTACCCGGCGCCGTGAGCCCACACCATGACCACCGCATCCAAGCCCCTCGTTGCCCCGGCGCACGTCAGCGCCATTGCGCCCTATCAGGCGGGCAAGCCCATTGAAGAACTGGCCCGTGAATTCGGGTTGGATCCGGCGGGCATCGTCAAGCTGGCCTCTAACGAAAACCCCTTGGGCATGCCCAAGTCGGCGCGCGCCGCGATGTTGGCCGCAGCCGAGTCCCTGGCGCGTTATCCGGACCCCAACGGCTTCGATCTGAAGGCCGCGCTGGCCGAACGCTATGGCGTGCCGATGAACTGGATCACGTTGGGCAACGGCTCGAACGACATCCTGGAAATCGCGGCATTGGCGCTGCTGGAGCCGGGTTCGTCGGCCGTCTACGCGCAACATTCGTTTGCGGTCTATCGGCTTGCCACGCAAGCGCGCGGTGCACGCCACATCGTGGTGCCGGCAAAAGACTACGGTCATGACCTTGACGCCATGTTCGACGCCATTGCCGACGACACGCGCTTGCTGTTCATTGCCAACCCGAACAATCCCACCGGTACGTTCGTGCCTGGCGACAAGATTGCGTCTTTCCTGGAGCGCGTGCACGCCGCTCACGGCGATCGCGTCACCGTGGTGCTGGACGAGGCCTACAACGAATACCTGGATCCGGAATATCGCTTCGACAGCACCGCGCTGGCACGCCGTTTCCCGAACCTGATCATTTCTCGTACGTTCTCCAAGGCCTATGGGCTGGCGGGGTTGCGGGTGGGCTTTTCGGTGTCGCAACCGCCGTTGACCGACTTGCTTAATCGCGTGCGTCAGCCGTTCAACGTGAACACCTTGGCACAGGCAGCGGCGATCGCCGCCTTGGGCGATGCCGCCTACCTGGAAGAAGCCTACGCATCGAACAAGTCGGGCAAGGCGCAGCTTTGCACCGCCTTCGATCGGCTTGGGCTGCGCTATGTGCCCAGCTTCGGCAATTTCGTGCTGGTGCACGTGGGCGACGCGCCCCGCATCAATCTGGAATTGCTCAAGCGTGGCGTAATCGTTCGTCCCGTCGCGGGCGATGGCCTGCCGGAATGGTTGCGTGTGTCGATCGGGCTGCCTGAAGAGAACGCCCGCTTTATTGATGCCCTGACCGACATCCTGGCCACATGAACGACGCGTTACCTTCTTCCGATCAGGGGGCCGCTGGCCCCCTGATTCCTGTATTGGCCGTGGTGGGTGTGGGCTTGATCGGTGGTTCGTTTGCCGCCGCGCTGCGCCAGGCAGGGCAGGTGGGGCGCGTGCTGGGCGTGGGGCGTAACGCCGCATCGCTGGCGCGCGCCGTTGAACTGGGACTGATCGACGAAGCGGTCAGCGCCGAAGATGCCGCCGCACGCGCGGATCTGGTTCTTCTATCCACACCGGTCGGTGGCCTGAAAAATGTGTTGTCGCGGATGCTTCCTCATCTGGGCGCCAACACCGTCGTCACCGATGCGGGCAGCACCAAGGCCGAAGTGGTCGATGCGGCGCGCCAAGCGTTAGGCGAGCAAATCGGGCGCTTCGTGCCGGGGCACCCGATTGCCGGCGCCGAGCGCACGGGCCCGGACGCCGCCGATGCCTCGCTGTATCGCGGCCGCACCGTCATCTTGACGCCGTTGCCGCAGAACAGCGCCGCGTCCATCGCGCTAGTGCGTCGTGCGTGGCAAGCCTGCGGCGCCAGCGTCATCGACATGGACGCCGACGCGCACGACCGCGTGCTTGCGTCGGTCAGCCACCTGCCGCATCTGCTGTCCGCCGTCTATATGGAGCAGGTGGCCACGGCCGCCGATGCCCGCACGCGCCTTGAGCTGGCGGGTAGTGGGTTTCGCGATTTCACGCGCATCGCGGCGGGTTCGCCCGAGATGTGGCGCGATATCTTTTTATCCAATCGCGACGCGATGCTGGCCGAGCTTGCCGAGGTGCGCGCCGTGCTGGACCGAGCCGAACGCGCCATTGCCGATGGCGACGACGCGGCCTTGCTGGCTTTGCTGGACACTGCGGCCCAGGCGCGCCGCAAGTGGCAACAGGAGTAACTGACATGGGCGCTTTGCCTTATCTGGACCTGCCGCGCGTGCGGCAGGCGCACGGCGTAATGGCCTTGCCCGGTTCAAAAAGTATTTCCAACCGCGTGTTGCTGTTGTCGGCCATTGCCGAAGGCAGCACGCTGATCACCGGGCTGCTGGATTCCGATGACACGCGCGTCATGCTTGGGGCCTTGCGCCAATTGGGCGTGCAGGTGTCCGACCTGGATGCCGGTCGCGTCACGGTAGAGGGCGTGCGTCGTTTCCCGGTGGAAAGCGCGGATCTTTTCATGGGCAATGCGGGCACTGCGATCCGTCCTCTGACCGCCGCGTTGGCGCTGATGGGCGGCGACTACCGACTGTCGGGCGTGCCGCGCATGCATGAACGGCCCATTGGTGACCTGGCGGATGCCCTGAATGCGCTGGGCGCCCGCATCGATTATCTGGGCCGGCCCGGCTATCCGCCGCTGCATATCGGCCGCGGCCAGATCGCCGATGAGGCGGTTACGCGCGTGCAGGGCTCGGTTTCCAGTCAGTTCCTGACGGCCTTGTTGCTCGCCGCTCCGTTGCAGGCCGGCAACAGTGGCAAGCCCGTGACCATCGAAGTGGTGGGCGAGCTGATCTCCAAGCCTTACATCGAAATCACGCTGAACCTGATGGCGCGGTTTGGCGTGCAGGTGCAGCGCGACGGCTGGAGCCGCTTCGTGATCGAAGGCGGGGCGGGCTACCGTAGCCCGGGCCAGATCGCGGTCGAAGGCGATGCCTCGACAGCGTCCTACTTTCTTGCGCTGGGCGCGATCGGCGGCGGCCCGTTGCGCGTGACCGGCGTGGGCGCGGACAGCATTCAGGGCGATGTCGCCTTCGCCGACACACTGGCGCAAATGGGCGCCACGGTCACCTACGGGCCCGATTGGATCGAGGTTGCCGGCGTAAGAGTGGCGGACGGGGCGCGTCTGAAGGCCTTCGACACCGACTTCAATCTGATTCCGGACGCGGCCATGACGGCTGCGGCGCTGGCCTTGTATGCCGACGGCCCTTGCCGGCTGCGTAACATCGGCAGCTGGCGCGTCAAGGAAACGGACCGCATCCATGCCATGCAGACCGAGCTTGAAAAGCTCGGGGCAACGGTGGAATCCGGACCTGACTGGCTACGGGTCATCCCGCCGGCCCAGGACGCCTGGCGCGACGCGCACATCGGCACCTGGGACGATCACCGCATGGCCATGTGCTTTTCATTGGCGGCTTTCGGGCCCGCCGCCGTTCGAATTTTGGACCCGGGTTGCGTCAGCAAGACGTTCCCGGGTTATTTTGATGTTTACGCAAGCCTCGTGTCGGCCTAGCGCACTTTCACCATGACTTCCTCTTCATTGACTGACTCTTTTGCCGCCGTCATCACGATCGATGGCCCCACCGCGTCCGGCAAGGGCACGGTGGCTCATCGCGTTGCCAAGGCGCTGGGATGGGCTGTGCTGGACAGTGGCGCGCTGTACCGCCTGACCGCCCTGGCAGCCTTGAACCAAGGCGTGTCCGTTGACGATGAGCCCGGTGTGGCGCGCGTGGCCGAAACGCTGGACGTCCGCTTTGACGGCCCGCACGTATACCTGGCCGGCGTCGATGTCGGGCACGACATCCGGCGCGAGGAAGTCGGTAATTTCGCTTCTCGTATCGCCGCGTTTCCGGGCGTGCGCCGGGCTCTGCTGGAGCGCCAGCGCGCGTTTCGGCGGCCTCCCGGGCTGGTCGCCGACGGCCGCGACATGGGCACCGTGGTCTTCCCGGACGCGTCGCTGAAGGTGTTCCTGGTTGCCGATGTGGTGGCCCGGGCCGAGAGGCGGCGTAAGCAGTTGATCGAAAAGGGAATTTCTGCTAATCTAGACGACCTTCTGCGAGACATGCGCGAGCGAGACGCCCGCGATACCGAACGCGCCACGGCGCCGCTGGCTCCCGCAGCAGACGCACACGTACTGGATTCCTCTGATTTGACGATTGCAGAAACGGTGCAGGCAATACTGGATTTTTGGCAGCAGGCCGGCAATAAGGCAGATAGCTGAGGCTATAGCCCAGGCAAATAGCCGATTTGTCGGATTCTGCGCTGCAAAATCGCCCGGACGGTACAACGTATTACGAACGTACAACGTCCGGGCCTAGTTTTATTTGATTAGGCCCTGTCCTCGCCAGGCGCAACCCCCACGGGCCACCCCGCAGGGCAAACCGGCAGGCAGGTATTTTGACTCCACTGTGGCGGGCAATCCGCTGCGGTGTGTTCTTAACGGCCATTTCGGCCCAATGGATTTCAACCCCATGTCTTCCGTTTCCACTACCGCCACCGGCGGCGAAAGTTTCGCCGACCTTTTCGCACAAAGCCTCAAGAGCCAGGACATGAAGTCCGGCGAGGTCATCAGCGCCGAAGTCGTGCGCGTCGACCATAATTTCGTCGTCGTCAACGCCGGCCTGAAGTCCGAAGCGCTGATCCCCCTGGAAGAGTTCCTGAATGACCAGGGCGAGCTCGAAGTGCAACCCGGCGATTTCGTCTCGGTGGCCATCGATTCCCTGGAAAACGGCTACGGCGACACCATCCTGTCGCGTGACCGCGCCAAGCGCCTGTCGGCCTGGCTGCAACTGGAAAAGGCCCTGGAAAACGGCGAGCTGGTTACCGGCACCATCACCGGCAAGGTGAAGGGCGGCCTGACCGTCATGACCAACGGCATCCGCGCGTTCCTGCCCGGTTCGCTGGTGGATCTGCGTCCGGTCAAGGACACCACCCCGTACGAAGGCAAGACCCTCGAATTCAAGGTCATCAAGCTCGACCGCAAGCGCAACAACGTTGTGCTGTCGCGTCGCCAAGTGCTGGAAGCCAGCATGGGCGAAGAGCGTCAAAAGCTGCTCGAAACCCTGCACGAAGGTGCTGTGGTCAAGGGCGTGGTCAAGAACATCACCGACTACGGCGCGTTCGTTGACCTGGGCGGCATCGACGGCCTGCTGCACATCACCGACATGGCATGGCGTCGTGTGCGTCACCCGTCCGAAGTCCTGCAAGTGGGTCAAGAAGTCGAAGCCAAGGTCCTCAAGTTCGACCAGGAAAAGAGCCGCGTCTCGCTGGGCGTCAAGCAGCTGGGCGAAGACCCGTGGGTGGGCCTGGCTCGTCGCTACCCGCAAGGCACCCGCCTGTTCGGTAAGGTCACGAACCTGACCGACTACGGCGCGTTCGTCGAAGTCGAAGCCGGCATCGAAGGCCTGGTCCACGTGTCCGAAATGGACTGGACCAACAAGAACGTCGACCCGCGCAAGGTTGTTACCCTGGGCGAAGAAGTCGAAGTCATGGTCCTGGAAATCGACGAAGACCGTCGTCGTATCTCGCTGGGCATGAAGCAGTGCCGTCAAAACCCGTGGGAAGAGTTCGCCACGAACTTCAAGCGCGGCGACAAGGTCCGCGGCGCCATCAAGTCGATCACCGACTTCGGCGTGTTCGTTGGTCTGCCTGGCGGCATCGACGGCCTGGTTCACCTGTCCGACCTGTCCTGGACGGAAACGGGCGAAGAAGCCGTGCGCAACTTCAAGAAGGGCGACGAGATCGAAGCCGTGGTTCTGGGCATCGATACCGACAAGGAACGCATCTCGCTGGGCATCAAGCAGCTGGAAGGCGACCCCTTCAACAACTTCGTCGCCACGTTTGACAAGGGCGCGGTTGTTCCGGGCACCATCAAGTCCGTCGAAGCCAAGGGCGCTGTTGTCACGCTGTCCGTGGACGTTGAAGGCTACCTGCGCGCTTCCGAGATCTCTTCGGGTCGCGTTGAAGATGCCACCACCGTGCTGAACGCCGGCGACAACATCGAAGCCATGATCGTCAACATCGACCGCAAGACGCGTTCGATCCAGCTGTCGATCAAGGCTCGTGACAACGCCGAGACCGCCGATACGATCCAGCGCATGTCCGACGCCAGCGCTTCGTCCGGCACCACCAACCTCGGCGCGCTGCTGAAGGCCAAGCTGGACCAACAGCGCAACGACGGTTAATTCGTGACCAAGTCGGAGCTGATCGCCGCCTTGGCGGCCCGCTATCCTCAGCTGGCCGCCCGCGACACCGATTACGCCGTCAAGACCGTGCTGGATGCGATGACCCAGGCCCTGGCCTCGGGTCAGCGCATCGAGATCCGCGGCTTTGGCAGCTTCTCGTTGTCGCAGCGGTCTCCCCGCATCGGCCGCAATCCGAAGTCCGGCGAACAGGTGCTGGTGCCTGGTAAACAGGTACCGCACTTCAAGGCAGGCAAGGAATTGCGCGAACGGGTTGACCTGGTCGGCGGCAATGACGAGGACGCCCAGTCTTCTGGATCGGGTGAACCGATGACGTCAATGGCAAGTTTGCACGCCATGCACTGACGAATCGGCTAGTAAGGCTGCCTACGGGCAGATCGGACCGAGAACAGGCCCCTTGAGAAATCAAGGGGCTTTGTTTTTTCCGCTTGGGATTCGTCCCGCTTTTGCGGGGATTTTTTTTCTTGGACGCTTAAGACGTCGCTTACAATTGGCAGTCTTGAATTCTCTGGAGCATGCGTCATGCGCTATCTAGTCTGGGCCCTGCGATTGCTCGTGTTTATTGCGGTGTTGATGTTCGCCTTGAAGAACACCGACCCGGTCGCCGTGAAGTTCTACGCTGACTACGTCGTGCAAGATGTGCCGCTGATTGTTGTGATGCTGGTCGTGTTCGTTGCCGGCGCGTTGTTCGGCCTGTTGCTGACTGTGCCCGCCGCCATGCGCCGCCGCCGCGAGGCCATGCGCTTGCGCCGCGAACTGGATCGCGTCCAGGCCGCTGTCAACGGCACCACGCCCGTCGTGCCCCCCGAAGCCGTTGCCCCGATGTCGCCGCTTTGATGGCGCGCCGATCACCGTACGTGCCGCACTCGCATCCCGCACTGAATAACAGCAAGAGCCCGAAACGTGGATTTTGAACCTTGGTGGCTGATTTTCGTGCCGGTGTTGTTCGCGCTGGGCTGGCTGGCCGCGCGCTTTGACATCCGGCAAATGCTTCGCGAAACGCGCAGCCTGCCCGATTCCTATTTCCGCGGGCTGAACTTCCTGCTCAACGAAGAGCCGGACCGTGCCATCGATGCCTTCGTCGAAGTGGCCAAGCTGGACCCGGAAACAACCGAACTGCACTTCGCGCTGGGCAGCCTGTTCCGTCGCCGTGGCGAAATGGAACGCGCCATCCGCGTGCATCAAAGCTTGCTCAGCCGTTCCGATCTGCCTGAGGCCGAGCGTGAACATGCGCAGCATGAACTGGCGCAGGACTTCCTGAAGGCCGGCATGCTGGACCGCGCCGAAAGCGGTTTCGAACAGCTCAAGGACACGCGCTACGCCTTACCGGCGCTGCGCTCCTTGATCCGTATCTTTGAATCCGAACACGACTGGCCGCGCGCGATCGAAGCGGTCAAGACCTTGCAGGGCCTGGTCGATGAACCTGTCCCGCAAATCGTGCATTACTACTGCGAGCAGGCGCAGACCGCGCTGTCGGCAAAGCCGGCCGACGTTGACGCGGCGCACAAAGCGCTGGACGCCGCCGACCATGCCTTGTCCACCACCGATGCGGCGGTGGGCAAGGGCGCCAAGGTGCGCACGGCGATGCTGCGTGCGCGCCTGGCGTCGCTGGAACAGGACCCCAAGCGCGAGCGGCTTTATCTGGAATCGGTCATGACCGACGCGCCGGAATTCGCCGGGCTGGTGGCCGAGCCGCTTCTGGCGAACTATCGCGCCGCCAATCAGGTCGTGGCGGGGCTTGATTTCCTGCTCAAGCAATATCAACGGCACGCGTCGCTGGACCTGTTCAACGTGGTGTTCCGCGAACTGCGCGTGCAGCAGGGGGCGGACGTGGCGTGGGCGTTCGCGCGCGGTGCGTTGCGCAGCCATCCGTCCTTGCTCGGCCTGGACCGCCTGCTGGAAGCCGAACTGGCCAACCCGGAAAGCGGCGCCGAAGGCGGGCCGGTGCCTGGCGCCGACCTGACGCTGCTGCGCAGCCTGATTCACAAGCATACGCAACGCCTGGACCGCTATGCGTGCCGTAGTTGCGGATTTCAAGCGCGTCGTTTTTACTGGCAATGTCCCGGCTGCAACGCCTGGGAGACCTACGCGCCGCGCCGCCTGGAAGAACTTGAATGAAGCCTTTTCCCGCCGAAGCCATTTCCCAAAGCCGCGTCCTTGTCGTGGGCGACGTGATGCTGGACCGCTACTGGTTTGGCGAAGTCGAACGCATCTCGCCGGAAGCACCGGTGCCCGTGGTGCGGGTCGCGCGCCGTGAAGACCGCCTGGGCGGCGCCGCCAACGTCGCGCGCAACGTCGCGGCGCTGGGCGGGCAGGTGACGCTGGTGGGCGTGCTGGGCGAGGACGAGGCGGGCGACAGCATCCGCCGCTTGTCCGCCGAGGCCGGCATCCGTGCCGATCTGATTGCCGACCCCTCGCTGCACACCACGTTGAAGATGCGCGTGCTGGGCCGTCAGCAGCAATTGCTGCGCGTGGACTTCGAGCAGCATCCCGAGCAAGCCGCCCTGGACAGCGTGGACGCCGCACTGGCGCGTCATCTGGCCAACCACGATGTGCTGGTGTTGTCCGACTACGCCAAGGGCGTGCTGACGCGCGTCGAAACGTTGGTCTCCATGGCGCGCCATGCAGGCATACCGGTGCTGGTGGACCCCAAGGGCGACGACTATTCGCGCTATCGTGGCGCGACCCTGGTCACGCCCAACCGGGCCGAAATGCAGCAGGCCGTGGGCCGCTGGAATTCCGAAGCTGAACTTACCGATCGCGCGCAACGCCTGCGCGCCGATCTGGATCTTGAAGCCCTGCTGGTGACACGGTCCGAGCAGGGCATGACATTGTTTACCGATGCGGGACGTGACCACATCGATGCGCAGGCGCACGAAGTGTTCGACGTGTCCGGTGCCGGCGATACGGTATTGGCCACGCTGGCGGTGTCGCGCGCCATTGGCTTGCCGTGGGCCGAATCGATGGGCTGGGCCAACAAGGCCGGCGGCATCGCCGTGGGCAAGTTGGGCACCTCCGTCGTCACCGCCGCGGAACTCGCAGGAGAAATTTCATGATCGTCGTAACCGGAGCCGCGGGCTTCATCGGCAGCAACCTGGTGCGCGGGCTTAACCGCCGTGGCATCCATGACATCATCGCGGTCGACGACCTGACCGAAGGCGACAAGTTCGTCAACCTGGTCGACTGCCAGATCGCCGAGTACATGGACAAGGACGACTTCCGCCGCCGCGTGGCCGACGGCAGCCTGCCCGCCGTGCGCGCGGTGTTGCATCAGGGCGCCTGCTCGGACACCACCGAGCGCAACGGCCGCTACATGATGGACAACAACTACCGCGTCACGCTTGAACTGTTCGAGTTCTGCCAGACGCGACGCATTCCCTTCCTGTATGCCTCGTCCGCCGCCGTCTATGGCGGCTCGTCCGTCTACGTCGAGGACCCGGCCAACGAAGGGCCGCTGAACGTCTACGGGTACTCCAAGCTGTTGTTCGATCAGGTATTGCGCAAGCGCATGGACAGCCTGACCGCGCAGGTGGTCGGCCTGCGTTATTTCAACGTTTATGGCCCGCACGAACAGCACAAGGGCCGCATGGCCTCGGTGGCGTTCCACAACATGAACCAGTTTCTGGAACACGGCCATGTGCGTCTGTTCGCGGGCTGGGACGGTTATGTGGACGGTGGCCAAAGCCGCGATTTCATCTCGGTTGAAGACGTCGTGGCGGTCAACCTGCATTTTCTGGACCATCCCGATCAATCCGGCATCTTCAATTGCGGCACGGGTCGGGCGCAGCCCTTCAATGACGTGGCCGCTGCCGTGGTGAACACGTTGCGTGCCGAACGCGGCGAGGCCGAGCTGACGTTGGCGCAGTTGGTCGAGCTGGATCTGATCCGCTACATCCCGTTCCCGGAAGATCTGAAGGGCCGCTACCAAAGCTATACGCAGGCGGACGTCACCCAGCTGCGCACCGCCGGCTTCCATGCGCCGATGCGAGACGTGCAGACCGGTGTTGCCGAGTACGTACGCTACTGGCGCGCACGCCGCTGAAACGGGCTACCAAAGCGCGGCCCTACGCCGCGCCACCGAGCGAAATCCAGGCCACCCTTCAGGGTGGCCTTTTTTTGCACCCGTAGTTTCCGAGGTGGATCAATCCGTTCACTGCGCGGCCCGCAGGCAGGGCAAACGTCCATGATCCGGGGGTGGTTCGGCATTCGCCGCACCCTTATTTTCCGGAGACCCTAATGAACCCTTTTCTTGTACCCGCCATCGTCCGTCGCGGCGTGTCCATGCCGTGGCGCAAAGCGCGCTTGCCGCAGGCGCCGGCTGGCGCACACAAGGGGCGCCGCCTGTGGCAACACGTGCTGGGCGTCATGCTGGTGAGCGCCGCGCTGGGCTTCACGGCGCCAGACGCCCGGGCGGTGGACGTCAACCAAGCCACCGCGCAGCAGTTGGAGACCATCCGCGGCATCGGCCCGCGCACGGCCGAGATCATCATCAATGAACGCGATCGCGGCGGCCGCTTCGATTCGTTCGAAGATCTGGCCGAGCGCGTGCGCGGCATTGGCGAGAAAAAGGCGCAGGCCTTGAAGGCGGCCGGCTTGCAGGTGGGCGAGGGCGACGGCGCGGCAGGATCGGGCCAAAGCCAAAGCCAAAGCCAAAGCCAAAGCCAAAGCCAGAGCCAGGGCGGGGCGGCGCCCAATGCCAAACCGGCCAAGGGCAAACCCAGCACGGCACCGGCGCCCGCCCGACCCTGACGAGGCGGGTCGGCGGCTAACCCCTGGCGCGAGCGCGGCTTTTGCCCGCGCCCGGCGCCAGGCAGAGTTATTATCTTTTGCATGACTACTACCTACCCCACTATCGAGCAGACCGTCGGCAATACGCCACTGGTGCGTTTGCAGCGCATTCCCGGTGCTGCGGGCGACGCGCGTGGCAACGTCATCCTGGCCAAGCTGGAAGGCAATAATCCCGCCGGCTCCGTGAAGGACCGCCCGGCCTTGTCGATGATCCAGCACGCCGAAGCGCGTGGCGACATCAAGCCGGGCGATACCCTGATCGAGGCTACCAGCGGCAATACCGGCATCGCGCTGGCCATGGCGGCGGCGATGAAGGGGTATCGCATGATCTTGATCATGCCCGACAACCTGTCCGTGGAGCGCAGGGCGGCCATGGCCGCCTACGGCGCCGAGCTTATCCTGACGCCCGCCGACAAGGGCGGCATGGAATACGCCCGCGATCTGGCCACCGAAATGCAGGCCGACGGCCGGGGCGTGGTACTGGACCAGTTCGCCAACCCCGACAACCCCCGCGCGCACGTGGAAACCACCGGCCCCGAACTGTGGACGCAAACCGAAGGGCGCATCACGCATTTCGTCAGCGCCATGGGCACCACGGGCACGATCATGGGGGTGTCGACTTACCTGAAATCCCGCAACCCCGCCGTGCAGATCGTCGGCGCACAGCCGGCCGAGGGCTCGCAGATCCCGGGTATCCGCAAGTGGCCCGAGGCCTATCTGCCCAAGATTTTCGACCGCAGCCGCGTGGACGCCTACGAATCCATCGAGCAATCGGAAGCTGAAACCATGGCGCGCCGGCTGGCTGCCGAAGAAGGCATCTTTGGCGGAATTTCGTCCGCTGGTGCGCTGGTGGCCGCCTTGCGTGTCGCGGAAAGAGTCAACGACGCCACCATCGTGTTCATCGTTTGCGACCGCGGCGACCGCTACCTGTCCACGGGCGTTTTCAACTGATCACGCACGGCAGTGGTGGGGCGCATGCAGCCCCACAATAAAAAAATGCCCCGTTCATCCCGACGGGGCATTTTCGTTTCCGGACGGGCAGATCAGCGCGCGACGCGGGCTTCGATCTCGTACGCCAGGTCCGCCACCGACGTCGCGTAGAAGTAGCTGCGGTTGTACTTGGTCAGCGCGAAGAAGTTGGGCGTGCCGACCCGGTATTGCGCCGTGCCGCGCGCTTCCTCGACCAGGTCCACCACCCCCAGCGGTTGGGTGCCCCAGCCATTGCTGCTGGCGCCCGGCTGCAAGCGCGCGCCGGCTGCCGACAGGGTGCCCCAGGTTTGTTTGGGTTCAAGACCGCCGTCGACCAAAGCGGTGGGGTCCGCCGGCAACACCACCGGTGCAAACACGGGCAAGCCGCGCTGCCAGCCGTGCTGCGCCAGGAAGCTGCCCACGGACATGATGGCGTCCTGCGTGTTGTTGGTCAGGTCGATATGGCCGTTGTCGTCGCCGTCCACCGCGTAATGCATGATGCTGGTGGGCATGAACTGCGGCATGCCGATGGCACCGGCGTACGAGCCCTGCGTTTCAAGATCCAGCTTGTCTTTCATGACCAGCGTCAGGAAGTCGGCCAGTTGGCCCCGGAACATCGCGGCGCGCTCGGGCTTGTTGGGATCGGGATAGTCAAAGGCCAGCGTCGCCAGCGCGTCCAGCACCCGGAAGTTGCCCATGTTGCGGCCGTACAGGGTTTCGACGCCGATGATGGACGCGATGATGGGGGCCGGCACGCCAAAGCGCTGGGCGGCCTGATTGAGCAGGTCGCGGTTTTCGTTATAGAACTCGACACCCCAGCCGATGCGCTTGGGTTCCACGAAGCGCGAGCGATACGTCAGCCAGCTGCGCCAGATTTTCTTGCCCGGCGGCGCCGGCGCGATCAGCCTGGATACCGTGGCGTTGTAGCGCGAGCTTTCCAACGCCTTGACCATCGGGTCCAGCGGCAATTGGCGTTCGGCCGCCAGATCCTGCACGAAGCTGCGCACTTCCGGACGCAGCGCGCCGGTGGCGGTCAGCGTGGCAGGGGCGTCATCCGGCAACTCGGAGCCGGGTGTCGGCGTGGCGGGTCCGATGCGGATAGCGGCGTTTGCGGAAGCGGCCGCGGGCTGGGCCGAAAGGGTATTTGGAGCAGAGGGGGCGGTGGTGGAGCAGCCCGCCAGCAGGGCGGAAAGCGTTCCGAGTTGCAGTAATCGCCGACAGATGAACATAATCTTCCTTATGGAGACCATGTATCTTACCCACCCGGCTTGCCGCTTGCATGAAATGGGCGGTTGGCACCCCGAAAGCCCGCAGAGGCTGGATGCCATTTCCGACCAGCTATTGGCCAGCGGCCTGATGCCCTATCTGGACGACCGGCAAGCGCCGCAGGCGTCGCGCCACGACATTTTGCGCGTGCACACCGTCCAGTATCTGGACAGTTTGCGCGAACATACGCCGGACCAAGGGTATTACCCAATCGATCCCGATACGCTGATGAATCCCCACACCTACGAAGCGGCCCTGTACGCGGCGGGCGCGGGGGTCGCGGCCGTGGATGCCGTCATGGGCGGCGAGGCCCGCACGGCGTTCTGCGCGGTGCGTCCGCCCGGGCATCACGCCTGCCGTTCGCAGGCCATGGGTTTCTGCTTTTTGAACAACGTCGCGATCGCAGCGCGCCATGCGTTGGATTTTCATGGCCTGTCGCGCGTGGCCATCGTTGATTTCGACGTGCACCACGGCAACGGCACCGAGGACGTCTTCGCGGGCGACGAGCGCGTGCTGATGTGCAGCTTTTTTCAGCATCCGCTCTTTCCCAACAGCGGCGCCGACCAGCCCGCGGACAACATGCTGAACGTGCCCGTGCCGGCGTATACCGTGGGGCCGGCGGTCAGGACGATCGTCACCGATCAGTGGCTGCCTCGGCTTGAAGCCTTCCGCCCGGAACTGATCCTGGTGTCGGCCGGATTCGATGCGCATCGGGAAGACGACATGGGCCAGATGGGTCTGGTCGAGGCCGACTACGCCTGGATCACCGAGCAGCTGGTCGAGGTGGCCGAACGGCACAGTCAGGGCCGGATCGTCAGCACGCTTGAAGGTGGTTACAACTTATCTGCACTGGGACGCAGTGTCGTTGCGCATATACGAGCGCTGGCGAAGCTGTAGAATCAGGAAAAAATTGTGCAATGCGATCCCGGCGCATGCCGGGTATTTATTTCCATTTGGAGGCAGCGGGATGAAGGTGTTGGTACCTGTCAAGCGCGTCGTTGACTACAACGTCAAGGTGCGCGTCAAGTCGGATCAGACTGGCGTGGATATCGCCAATGTGAAGATGTCCATGAACCCCTTTGACGAAATCGCCGTCGAAGAAGCGACCCGGCTCAAAGAGAAGGGTGCCGTCGCTGAAGTCGTGGCGGTTTCTTGCGGCGTTGCGCAATGCCAGGAGACGCTGCGCACCGCCATGGCCATTGGCGCCGATCGTGGCGTGCTGGTTCAGACCGATGCCGAACTCCAGCCGCTGGCCGTGGCCAAGCTGTTGAAGGCCTTGGTCGATAAAGAGCAGCCGCAACTGGTGATCCTTGGCAAGCAAGCCATCGATGATGACGCCAACCAAACCGGCCAGATGCTGGCCGCGCTGCTGGACTGGCCGCAAGCCACGTTCGCCAGCAAGGTTGAACTGGCCGACGGCAAGGTCACGGTCACGCGTGAAGTGGACGGCGGGCTGGAAACGCTGACGCTGACGCTGCCGGCCATCGTCACCACCGACCTGCGCCTGAACGAGCCGCGTTACGTCACGCTGCCCAACATCATGAAGGCCAAGAAGAAGCAGTTGGACACCGTCACGCCCGAAGAACTGGGTGTTGATCCCGCGCCGCGCCTGAAGACGCTGAAGGTCAGCGAGCCGCCCGCCCGCAAGGCCGGCATCAAGGTGGCCGACGTTGCGGCCCTGGTGGACAAACTCAAGAACGAAGCGAAGGTGGTCTGAACATGACGACGCTGGTTATTGCCGAACACGATAACGCCCAGCTCAAGGGCGCAACCCTGAACGCCGTCGCCGCCGCCGCCAAGATCGGAGGCGACGTGCACGTGCTGGTCGCCGGCGCCAATGCGCGTGCCGTGGCCGACCAAGCCGCTGCCGCCGCAGGCGTCGCCAAGGTCCTGTTGGCCGACGCGCCGCAACTGGCTGACGGCCTGGCGGAAAACGTCGCGGCGCAAGTGCTGGCCGTGGCCTCCAACTACAGCCACATCTTGTTCCCGGCCACCGCGTCGGGCAAGAACGTGGCGCCGCGCGTGGCTGCCAAGCTCGACGTCGCGCAGATTTCCGACATCATCGGCGTGGAATCGGCCGACACGTTCCAGCGCCCCATCTACGCGGGTAACGCCATTGCCACCGTGCAATCGGCCGACGCCGTCAAGGTGATCACCGTGCGCACGACGGGCTTTGACGCCGTTGCCGCGCAAGGCGGTTCTGCCGCTGTGGAAGACGTGGCTGCCGTGGCGGATTCGGGCAAGTCCACCTTCGTGGGCCGTGAAGTCGCCAAGAGCGATCGCCCCGAACTGGCCGGCGCTCGCGTCGTGGTTTCGGGCGGCCGTGGTTTGGGCAGCGCCGAGAACTTCAAGATCCTGGACCCGTTGGCCGACAAGCTGGGCGCCGCCCTGGGTGCCTCGCGCGCCGCCGTCGACGCCGGCTATGCGCCGAACGACTGGCAAGTGGGCCAGACCGGCAAGATCGTTGCGCCGCAGCTGTACGTGGCCGTTGGTATTTCCGGCGCCATCCAGCATTTGGCCGGCATGAAGGATTCGAAGGTCATCGTGGCCATCAACAAGGATCCCGAAGCCCCGATTTTCGGCGTGGCCGATTATGGCTTGGTGGGCGACCTGTTCCAGGTCGTACCTGAACTGACCGGCGCCCTGTAAAACTCAGCGCCGTCGTCAGTATGAAAACCCCGCGGACGCATCGTCCGCGGGGTTTTTTTTGGTCTGCGATGATCCGCGATAGTTTGATATCTATGTAGTATTTCTTTTGAATTTCTGAAAGATTCTGATAATGTGTTCCGCGCGCAGCAGGATTTTTCGCGTACGTGCTCGACCTGTACAGAACGAAGGAGATTCGGGATGGAATGGTTCTTTGACACATTGCGGAAGTACCCAGAGTTGGCGGTCTTTCTAACCCTTGGATTGGGCTACTGGATCGGAGCTAAAAAACTTTTTGGCTTTAATCTGGGCGCAGTAACAGGCACGTTGTTGGTAGGTGTGTTGGTCGGCCAACTTGATATCACCATTGCCCCGATTCTCAAGCAGGTGTTCTTCCTGCTTTTTCTTTTTGGTCTTGGCTACGGCGTCGGGCCACAATTCTTCCGCGGCATGAAAAGCGATGGCCTTCCCCAGGTCATCTTCGCGGTCATCATCTGCGTCATCTGCTTGCTGGTCACCTGGGCCACCGCCGTCGGATTTGGCTTTGACGCCGGTACCGGCGCCGGGCTGCTGGCCGGCGCACAAACCATTTCGGCGGTAATGGGCGTGGCCACGGACACGATCAACGGGCTGGGCGTGGACGCCGCGACGAAGAAGAAGTGGATCGACAGCATCCCGGTGGCCTACGCCGTCTGCTACATCTTCGGCACGGTCGGCAGCGCCTGGTTGCTGGCCTCGCTGGGCCCCAAGCTGATGCGCGTGGACATCGTCAAAGAGTGCAAGGAATACGAAGCCAAGATGTCCGGTGGCGCCGATTCCATGGAACTGTCCGGCTACCGCAAGTTCACGGCCCGCGCCTACAAGCTGGATCACACCGATCTGGTGGGCAAGACGGTGGGCGATCTGGAAGCGCGCTTTGTCGACGCGCGCGTGTTCGTGGAACGCATCCGCCGCGGCGACCAGATCATCGATAACGATTCCAGCACCGTGCTGCAGGCGGGCGATGTGCTGGGCGTGACGGGGCGCCACGACGCGCTGGTGTTGCAGGCCGGCGGCATCATCGGCAATGAAGTCGAGGACAGGGACGTTATCAACCTGCCCGCCGAGATTGTCGAGGTGGTGCTGACCAACAAGAATGTGGCCGGCAAGACGCTTAAGGAATTGGCCGAAAACGAAACCGTGCGTCAGCTGGGCCGGGGCGTGTTCCTGCGCAAGGTTGTGCGCGGCGGTCACGACATGCCGGTTAATTGGGGGCTGAAACTGGACCGCGGCGATCGCCTGTTCGTGCTGGGCGCCAAGCGTGACGTCGAGCGCGTCGTGGCCAAGCTGGGCTATGTGGACCGGGCCACCGAGCAGACCGACATGGTGTTCGTCGGCTTCGGCATCTTGCTGGGCGGGTTGTTCGGCTCGCTGGTGCTGACGGTCAGCGGCATTCCCATTACCTTGTCGACGTCCGGCGGTGCGCTGATATCGGGCCTGGTCTTCGGGTACCTGCGATCCGTGCATCCCACCTTCGGCCGCGTGCCGGAACCGGTGCATTGGTTCCTGACGTCTGTCGGGCTGACGGCGTTTGTGGCGGTGGTGGGCATCACCTCCGGGCCGGGCTTCGTGCAGGGCTTCCAACAATTGGGCGCCAAGCTTTTCGTGGCCGGCATCATCGCCACCAGCGTGCCGATGATCCTGGGCGTGTTCATCGCCCGATATATCTTCAAATTCCATCCCGCCATCGTGCTGGGCGTCTGCGCTGGCGCCCGCACCACGACGGCGGCGATCGGCCAAATCACCGAGACGGCGAAAAGCCAGGTGCCCGCCCTGGGCTACACGGTGCCCTATGCAATCGGCAATACCCTGCTCATTATCTGGGGCATTGTCATTGTCATGCTGATGACTTAGTGGGACGCCCCGCAAGCCTGTTCAGGGCTTGCGGGCAGCACATCGTGGCGGCGGGCGTACCCGCCCGCGCCGCTCCGCCAGCGCTTGTCAAAACGCAAACCAGGAGTACCTAAAAATGGCTTCCACCGCGCCTCTCACTGTCAGTCTGGCTTCCGCCTTGAAGACAACCCGCTCGCGTCAACGCGACCTTGAACAGCTGTCGCCCTTCGAACTGAAGGATTATCTGATTACCTTGGCCAAGGAGAATCAGCACACGGCCGCCTTGACCATGTTGAACGCCGGTCGCGGCAACCCGAATTGGATCGCCACCGAGCCGCGCGACGCCTTCTTCCTGATGGGCCAGTTCGCCATGAAAGAGGCGCGTCGGGTGCGTGACGACGCCATCCTGGCGGGCATGCCCGCCAAGAAGGGCTGCGCCGACCGCCTGCGAAAGTTCTTGTCCAAGCACAAGGGCGAGGACGGCTACGACTTCCTGGTTGGCGTGCTCGAATACGGCGTCAAGGTCAAGAGTTTTGACCCCGACGAATGGATCCATGAACTGACCGACAGCATCATCGGGGACAACTACCCCGTGCCGCCGCGCGCGCTGGTGCACACCGAACAGATCGTGCACGACTACCTGATCAAGGAAATGTGCGACGGCCGGCCGCCCAAGGGCAAGTTCGACCTGTTCCCGGTTGAAGGTGGCACGGCCGCCATGTGCTACATCTTCGACTCGATGATGCAGAACGGCCTGTTGAAGCAGGGCGACACTATCGCGCTGTTTCTGCCGACTTTCACGCCCTATATCGAAATCGCGCACCTTGAGCGTTTCCAGTTCAAGATCGTTGCCATCAACGCCAGCAGCCTGCGGGCCGACGGCACGCACGATTGGCACTATCCCGCCTCTGAAATTGCCAAGCTGGAAAATCCCAAGATCAAGCTGGCCGTGACGGTGAACCCCAGCAATCCGCCGTCGGTGGCGTTCAGCCCGGTCGAAATGAAGCAGATCGTGCGCCTGATCCGCAAGAATCCTGATCTGGTGCTGGTCACGGACGATGTGTACGGCACGTTCGTGCCGAACTTCCGTTCGCTGATGGCCGAAGTGCCGCACAACACCATCTGCGTCTACTCCTTTTCCAAGAACTTCGGTTGCACGGGTTGGCGCCTGGGCGTGATTGCCACGCACGAGAAAAACACCATGGACCGGCGCATCGCCGAGCTGCCAGCGGCGTGGAAGCAGCGTCTGAACAAGCGCTACGGCGCCATGACGATGGAGCCGGAAAAGCTCAAGTTCATCGACCGCATGGTGGCCGACAGCCGCAACGTGGCGCTGAACCACACGGCGGGCCTGTCCCTGCCGCAGCAGGTGCAGATGTGCTTTTTTGCGCTGTCCCACTTGCTGGACCTGAAGGACGCCTACAAGCACCTGACGATGGAGATCGTGCGTGCGCGCCGCGACTCGCTGTGGAGCGGGCTGGGTATCCCGGTGCCCCCGGAAGATCCCATGCGCGCCTGGTATTACGTGGAACTGGACTTCATGGTCTGGGCCAAGGTCATGTATGGCGATGCCTTCTGCAAGTACATGACGTCGAACTACGAGCCCGTGGACTTCCTGTTCCGGCTGGCCGAGAAGACGGGCGTGGTGCTGATGGATGGCGGCGGCTTCGGCGGGCCGCCCTGGTCGATCCGTATCTCGCTGGCCAACCTGGATGATGCCGATTACGCCAAGATCGGCAAGTACATGGTCGAGTGCGCGACCGAGTACGTCGAGGCATGGAAGGCGTCCGAACTGGTGCGTTCGGGTCCGACTGCCGGCAAGGGCCAGACGGTGAAAGCCGGCGCGGCCAAGCGCGCGGCAAAGACGGCCACGAAGAAGGTCGCCAAGAAGGCGGTGAAGAAAGCCGTCAAGCAAGCGGACACGGCGGCCAAATCCGCCAAGAAGGCGACCGCCCGTAAGTAGGCAACCACAGGCGACATGAGCTATGACGTGCTCGATCGGGTTTTTCAATAGCGTCCCCATCGCGGTGTTGTTCGTCACGGTGGGTTTGGGATACCTGATCGGCAAGCTCAAGGTCGGGCCGATTCAGCTGGGCGGCGTGTGCGGCACGCTGATCGTCGCCCTGCTGATTGGCCAGACGGGCTGCCAGATGCGCGGGGACCTGAAAGAGGTGGCCTTCGCGCTGTTCATCTTCGCCATGGGCTATTCGGGCGGCCCCCAGTTCTTTGCCAACCTGAATCGTTCCAGCCTGCGCTATATCGCGCTGCCCATCATTGAAGCGTTGCTGGTGCTGACCATCGTGTTGTCGGCCGTGCCGCTGTTTGGCCTGGATGCCGGTACGGCGGCGGGGCTGGCGGCAGGCGCGGCAACCGAATCGGCGGTGGTCGGCACCGCTGCCGAAGCGCTCAAGCACCTGGGCTTGCCGGATGCAGAGGTGCAGCGCATGGAGGCCAACATCGCCACGGCCTACACGCTGACCTACCTGGTGGGCTTGATCAGCATTGTGTTTTTTACCAGCCAGGTGGCCCCGGCGTTGTTGCGCATCAACTTGCGCCAGGCGTCCAAGGCGCTGGAGGCCAAGCTGGGCGTCGCGTCCGGTGAAGACGAAGACATCAACCTGCCCACCTTGCCGCGCCTGGTGGGGCGCGCCCACGTGGTCAAGGACGCCGACGGCATGAAGGTGGGTGACGTCGAGGCTCAGTTGGGTGGCCGTACCGTGATCAGCCGCATCCTGCGCAACGGCGCGGCGCTGGACGTTACTCCCGAGGACACGCTTGCCACGGGCGACATCGTGGTAGTGCTGGGCTTGCGCCGTTTTGCGCTGCGGGCGGGCGCGGTGGTCGGGCCAGAAATTCAGTTGCCGGAAGCGCACGCCGATGATCTGCAAATGCGCGAGCTTGCGGTCATCGTCAACAAAAAGAACGTCAATGGAATCACCATGGGCGAGCTGGGCAAGCGCCCGGGCGCCAAGCGGGCGCGTGGCGTCTTCGTGCAGTCGATCATGCGGTCTGGGCACGCCTTGCCGCTGACGCCGGCAACCATCGTGCAATATGGTGACCTGGTCACGCTGGTGGGCGCCGAACCCGAACTGGCGCAGGCGGGCGCAGCCCTGGGCAGCGAGCTGCGCCGCAGCGGTGTCACCGATCTGGTGTTCCTGGCCTTCGGCATTCTGGCGGGCTTGATGATCGGCAGCCTCAGTGCGCGCATGTGGGGCATCCCGGTGTCGCTGGGTAGCGGCGGCGGGGCGCTCGTCAGCGGGTTGGTGTGTGGCTGGATCAATGCCAAGCGGCCGTCGCTGGGCCACATTCCGGACCACGCCGTGCAGCTGTTGAAGGATCTCGGGCTGGCGGTGTTTGTGGCCTGCGTGGGCTTGTCGGCCGGACCAGAAGCCGTATCGCTGATCCGCGAACACGGCGCCGTGCTGCCATTGATCGGCTTGCTGGTTTCGCTGGGGCCTGCCTGCCTGTCATTGTGGGTGGGCCACAAGATACTGAAGATTGAAGGCCCGCTGCTGGTGGGCGCCATTGCCGGGCAGCACGTCAGCACGCCCGCCATCAGCGCCATCTTGAACTCCAGCGGAAGTTCCGTGCCGCTGCTGGGTTACACCGTGACCTATGCCATCGCCAACGTGCTGCTGCCGGTGCTGGGACCCATCATTGTGTCGTTGGCGTACCATCTGAGTTAAGACGCGTATCTGAAAGACGCAGCAGAGGCGAGGCGCTTGGCGCCTCGCTGTCGTTTTGCACACGGAGACATCATGCCCTACGTAACCCCGCTACAGGAGTTCCGCTTTACGCTGAACGAACTGGCCGGCCTGGACGACATCCTTGCATTGCCCGGCTTCGGTGACGTCACGCCCGATCTGGTTGACGCCATTCTGCAAGAGAACGGCCGGTTTGTGGAGCAGGCCGTCGCGCCCTTGAATGTGCCCGGTGACACGCAGCCGCCTGTGTGGAAAGACGGCCATGTCACGACCACGCCCGGTTATGCGCAGGGCTTCAAGGACTACGCCGCCGGCGGCTGGCAGGGCTTGCAGCATCCGCAAGAGTGGGGCGGGCAAGGCCTGCCCAAGCTGGTCGCCGCCGCGCCGGGTGAAAACATCCAGGCCGCCAGCCTGGCATTTTCCTTGTGCCCCATGCTGACGGACGGGGTGATCGAAGCCCTGCTGACCGTGGGCTCGGACGCGCAACGCCGCGAGTACGTGCCGAACCTGATCGCGGGCAAATGGACGGGCACCATGAACCTGACCGAGCCGCAGGCGGGTTCGGATCTGGCGCAGGTCGCCACACGCGCCGTGCGCCAGGACGACGGCACGTTCCGCCTGTTCGGCCAGAAGATCTTCATTACCTTCGGCGAACATGATCTGGCTGAAAACATCATCCACCTGGTGCTGGCCCGCACGCCGGACGCGCCCGCCGGCGTAAAGGGAATTTCGCTGTTCATCGTGCCCAAGTTCCTGGTCGACGCCAACGGCGCCGTGGGCAAGCGCAACGATGTCTGGTGTGCCTCGCTGGAGCACAAGCTGGGCATCCATGGCAGCCCCACCGCCGTGTTGTTGTATGGCTCGGGCCAGGGCGATGTCGGCGAGGGCGCCGTCGGTTATCAGGTCGGCGAATTGAATCGCGGCCTGGAATACATGTTCATCATGATGAACGCGGCGCGCTATTCGGTGGGGCAGCAGGGTATCGGCGTATCCGAACGTGCCTACCAGCATGCGCTGGCCTATGCGCGTGAACGCGTGCAGGGCCGCGCGGTGGAAGGCTCGGCCGGCCCGGTGGCCATCGTGCGCCATCCGGACGTGCAGCGCATGCTGCTGACCATGAAGGCCCTGACCGAGGCGGCGCGTGCCGTGTCCTATGTGACGGCCGCCGCCCACGACAAGGGCACGCATCACCCCGACCCCGAACAGCGCTCGCGCAACCGCGCGTTCTATGAATACATGGTGCCCGTGGTGAAGGGCTACTCGACCGAAATTGCCGTTGAGGTCGCGTCGCTGGGCATCCAGGTGCATGGCGGCATGGGCTTCATCGAGGAAACGGGGGCGGCGCAGTTTTACCGGGATGCCCGCATTCTGCCGATCTACGAAGGCACCACCGCCATCCAGGCCAACGACCTGGTGGGTCGAAAGACGCAGCGCGACGGCGGCGCCACCGCCTACGCCGCCATCGCCGCCATGCGCGAGACCTTGCGCGCCGTCGAGGCCGAGTCCACGCGCGCGGCAGCGCCGGAACGCGATGCGCTGCGCCTGTTGCGCGACAACCTGGATGGCGCCATCCAGGCCTATGAGGCCGGCGTGGGTTTCATTCTTGAGCAATCCGCCGCCAACGTGCGCGCGGTGTTTTCCAGCAGCGTGCCATACCTGATGCTGGCCGGCGTGGTGCATGGCGGCTGGCAGATGGCACGCGCCGTATTGGCGTGCCGTCGGCATATCGCTGCCGGTTCGTCAGACCCGTTTTACAAAACCAAGATCGCGACCGGGCTGTTCTATGCCGCCCACATCCTTCCGCGCGCCCTGGCGCTGTCGGCGGCGGTGCGCGCGGGCGTGGTCGCGGACGCCTGCGGGGCGGCCGCGGATATTGCATAAGGTTATATGGCTTGCGTATTTCCTCGACCGAAGGTTTGATGGAAGAATCGTTTCGCAAGCAGTAAGCTCGGCTTTGAAACGCCATCCTGCGCTGCCCCCCGCAAGGCGGGCGGCCAGATCCTCCCCACTGAATCCTCAAATAGGAGACACCATGAGTCATCTACGTCTGGGCGATACCGCCCCCGATTTCGAACAGGATTCCTCGGCCGGTCCCATTCGCTTCCACGAATATCTGGGCAATAGCTGGGGGGTGCTGTTTTCGCATCCGGCCGACTTCACGCCGGTGTGCACGACCGAGCTGGGTTACACGGCCAAGCTCGCTGACGAATTCTCCAAGCGCAATGTGAAGGTGCTGGCCCTGTCGGTGGACGGCGCCGATTCGCATTCGAAGTGGATCGAAGACATCAACGACACGCAGTCCACCAAGGTCAACTTTCCGATCCTGGCCGACAAGGATCGCAAGGTCTCCGAGCTTTACGACATGATCCACCCGAACGCCAACGCCACCTTGACGGTGCGTTCGGTGTTCATCATCGACCCGAACAAGAAGGTGCGCCTGATCATCACGTATCCGGCCAGCACGGGCCGCAACTTCAATGAAATCCTGCGCGTCATCGACTCGTTGCAATTGACCGACAGCCACAGCGTGGCCACGCCGGTCAACTGGGAAGATGGCGACGATGTGATCATTGTTCCGTCCCTGCAGGACGAGGCCGTCATCAAAGAGAAGTTCCCCAAAGGCTATAAGGCCGTGCGTCCTTACCTGCGCATCACGCCCCAACCGAATAAGTAAATTCGAATTCCGGGGGGTAGCCTCCCGCTAAAAAACGCGGCGTTGAGCCGCCCGAACCGCCGCCTTCTCCATAGGAGAACGCGGCGGTTTTTTCATGGCTGGGACGGCGGTCCTATATGCCTGCGAGCGATGAGCAATCAAATAATGATTCGTTCCGTTCAGAATGCGCAGCCAGCACACTTGCTTCCATATTGAAAATACAGGGAGCAAGGGATGTCTTTCGGAAAAGCGGGTTGGTTGGCCGCGCTGGCAGCGGTGGCGGTATCTCTGACGGCCGTGGCGCCGGCGCAAGCGCAGCAAAAGCAAACACTGTTGAACGTGTCCTATGACCCCACGCGCGAGCTGTATCGCGCCATCGACGATGCCTTCATCAAGCAGTACAAGGACAAGGCTGGCGTCGATCTGACCATACGCCAGTCGCACGGCGGATCGGGTCGCCAGGCGCGCTCGGTCATCGATGGGCTGGAAGCCGACGTGGTGACGCTGGCGCTGGCCTATGACATCGACGCCATTGCGGACCGGGGGCTCATTCCCGAAAACTGGCAGTCTCGCCTGCCGCAGAACAGTTCGCCCTATACGTCCACCATCGTGTTCCTGGTGCGCAAGGGCAACCCCAAGGGCATCAAGGACTGGGACGACCTGATCAAGGACGGCGTGCAAGTCATCACGCCCAACCCGAAGACTTCCGGCGGCGCGCGCTGGAACTATCTGGCTGCCTGGGCCTACGCGTTGGAAAAGAACGGCGGCAGCGAAGAGAAGGCTCGCGCCTATGTCGGCGACCTGCTCAAGCACGTGCCGGTGCTGGACACCGGTGCACGCGGCGCCACGACCACGTTCGTGGAACGCGGCGTGGGCGACGTGCTGCTGGCGTGGGAAAACGAAGCCTTCCTGGCGCTTGAAGAACTGGGTCCCGACAAGTTCGACATCGTGGTGCCGTCCCTGTCCATCCTGGCCGAACCGCCGGTGGCCGTCGTGGACAAGATCGTGGACAAGAAGGGAACGCGCGCCGCCGCCCAGGCGTATCTGGAATTCCTGTACACGCCCGCCGCGCAGGAAATCATCGCCAAGAACTATTACCGCCCCATCGACAAGACGGTGGCCGCCAAGTACGAAAGCAAGTTCCCCAAGGTCAAGCTCGTCACCATCGACGACAAGATCTTTGGCGGCTGGCGCAAGGCGCAGAAAGATCACTTCAGTGATGGCGGCACCTTCGACCAGATCTACCTGCCGCAAAAGAAATAACGACACGACTTTCGGACGACGGCTATGACAACTGCCTCCCCCCCGACGGCAATCGGCGCGCAAGCGCCTTTTGCCGTTCGGCGCAACAGCCCGGGCGTGCTGCCCGGATTCGGTATTTCCATGGGCTACGCCGTGCTGTACCTGAGCGTGCTTGTGCTGATTCCCCTGGCTGCGCTGCCCATCAAAAGCGCCGAACTCGGGTGGCAAGGGTTTTGGGACACGGTGACGGCGCCGCGCGTGATGGCGTCGTATCAACTGACCTTTGGCGCCTCGCTGATCGCTGCCCTGGTCAACCTGGTGTTCGGGTCCGTGGTGGCCTGGGTGCTGGTGCGCTATCGCTTTCCCGGCAAGAAGATCCTGGACGCTCTGGTGGACCTGCCCTTCGCATTGCCCACCGCGGTGGCGGGCATTGCGCTGACCGCGCTGTATTCGCAAAAAGGCTGGCTGGGCGCGCCGCTGTCCGAGTGGTTTGGATGGAAGGTGGCGTTCACGCCGCTGGGCATCGTGATTGCGCTGATCTTCATCGGCGTGCCCTTCGTGGTGCGCACGGTGCAGCCGGTGCTGGAAGACGTAGAACGCGAAATCGAAGAGGCGGCGGCCAGCCTGGGTGCCAGCCGCTGGCAGACCATCCGCCGCGTGCTGCTGCCCACCGTGGTGCCGGCGTTGATGACGGGCTTTGCGCTGGCGTTCGCGCGGGCAGTCGGCGAGTACGGGTCGGTGGTTTTCATTGCCGGCAACATGCCGATGGTGTCCGAGATCACGCCGCTGCTGATCATTTCAAAGTTGGAACAATTCGACTACGCCGGCGCCGCCGCCATCGCGACCGTGATGCTGGTGCTGTCCTTCGTCATGCTGTTGGTCATCAACCTGCTGCAAGGCTGGCAAGCCCGCCGCAACCTTGGGAGGCTGGCATGAGCGCAGCGGATCGTCCCGCCCATTTGACCGAACCGCGCTGGGTGCGCGGCATCTTGCTGTTTGTTGCGCTGGCATTCCTGACCCTGTTCCTGCTGGTGCCGCTGGCGGCAGTGTTCGCCGAGGCCTTCAAGAAAGGCTGGCAGCTGTACCTGGATGCCATCGTGGAACCCGATGCGCTGTCCGCCATCCGGCTGACCTTGCTGGTGGCTGCCATCGCGTTGCCGGTGAACCTGGTGTTTGGCGTGGCGGCGGCATGGGCCATCACCAAGTTCCAGTTTCGCGGCAAGCAGTTCCTGATCACGTTGATCGACCTGCCGTTCTCGGTATCGCCCGTGGTGGCCGGCCTGGTTTTCATTCTGTTGTTCGGCACGCAAGGATGGCTTGGCGGCTGGTTGCAGGACCACGACTGGAAGATCGTCTACGCCGTGCCCGGCATCATCCTGGCCACGCTGTTCGTGACCTTTCCGTTTGTGGCGCGTGAGCTGATCCCGTTGATGCAGGCGCAAGGCAGCGAAGAAGAACAGGCGGCGCTGACGCTGGGCGCCAGCGGCTGGCAGATCTTCTGGCGCGTGACGCTGCCCAATATCAAGTGGGGCCTGCTGTACGGAGCCATCTTGTGCAACGCGCGGGCAATGGGTGAATTTGGCGCGGTGTCGGTGGTGTCCGGCCAGGTGCGCGGGCTGACCAACACCATGACCCTGCACGTGGAAATTCTCTACAACGAATACCAGTACTCGGCCGCGTTCGCCGTGGCCTCGTTGCTGGCTCTGCTGGCGCTGGTGACCCTGGTGGCGAAAAACCTGGTCGAGTGGCGTAACGCGCGCATGCTGCGCGCCGCCGACCTGCCGGTCGAGTATCCCGGTGCAGCGGCCGCAACGATCAAGCCGGCCATCGCGTAACGCGCGACGGCCCAGACGGAGACAGGCATGAGTATCGAAGTACGTAATCTATCCAAGCGGTTCGGCCAGTTCCAGGCGCTGAACGACGTGTCGCTGCATATCGAAACCGGCGAACTGGTGGCGTTGCTGGGGCCGTCCGGCTGCGGCAAGACGTCGCTGTTGCGCATCATCGCCGGGCTGGAATTGCCGGATTCGGGCAGCGTCCTGTTCGGGGGCGAAGACGCCACGGACGTGGACGTGCGCCAGCGCCAGGTGGGATTCGTATTCCAGCATTACGCGCTGTTCAAGCACATGACGGTGTTCGAGAACGTGGCGTTCGGCCTGCGCGTGAAGCACCGGTCGCAGCGCCCGTCCGAAGACCAGATCCAGCGCAAGGTGCATGACCTGCTGACGCTGGTGCAGCTGGATTGGCTGGCGGATCGTTATCCGGCGCAGCTGTCCGGCGGCCAGCGTCAGCGTATCGCCCTGGCACGCGCGCTGGCCGTGGAGCCGCGCGTGTTGCTGCTTGACGAACCGTTCGGCGCGCTGGACGCCAAGGTACGCAAGGAACTGCGTCGTTGGTTGCGCCGGCTGCATGACGAGCTGAACGTGGCCAGTGTGTTTGTGACGCACGACCAGGAAGAGGCGCTTGAGGTCGCCGACCGCGTGGTGCTGATGAACGCCGGCCGTATTGAGCAGGTGGGCACGCCGCGTGAAGTCTGGGAACAGCCCGCGACGCCGTTTGTGTACGGCTTCCTGGGCGATGTGAACCAGCTGCAAGGCGTGGCCACGGGCGGAGTCTGGGAAGGCGCCGGCTTGTCGCTGCCGGCGCCTGACCTGGCGCAAGCCCATGCGCAGCGCGCCACCGCTTACGTTCGTCCGCACGAGTTCGAGATCGAGCGTTATCGCGCGGGCGGGCAGGGCATTGCGGTGCGCCTGTCGCACGCCTATCTGGCCGGCCCCAGCGCCTATCTGGAACTGGCGCGCCAGGATTCCGACGCCATCATCGAAGCGGAAGTGCCCGAGCACCTGTATCGGGAACTGGACCTGCGCGATGGCGATACGTTGTTGGCGCGTCCCCGGCGCGCCCGGATCTTTGCGGTGCAACCATGACAACCTCTGTTGATTTTCCTTCCATCCAGGACGCCGCGCTGGCGCAGCGTTGGCAGGCGCTGGTGCGGCGTCTGGCCGATATTCAGCAGCGCTATCCGGACGCCGCGCTGGCGTCGTCGCTGGCCGCTGAAGACATGTTGTTGACGCATGCCCTCTACGACTCGGGCCTGGACCTGGAAGTGTTCACCCTGGATACGGGCCGCTTGCATGCGGAAACGCTGGGCGTGCTGGATGCCGTTCGCGCGCGCTATGGGCGCGATGTCACGGTGTACCGGCCCGTGGCGGCGGCGGTGGAGCAGCACGTTGCCCAGCATGGCGCCTATGCGTTCTATGAAAGCGTGGATCTGCGCAAAGCCTGTTGCCAGATTCGCAAGGTCGAGCCGCTGCGACGCGCGCTGGCCGGGCGCAGCGCCTGGATCACCGGGCAGCGGCGCCAGCAATCCACCACGCGCGGCGAACTGCCCTTGCAAGAGCAAGACCCCGTGTTCGGCCTGACCAAGTTCAACCCGCTGGCCGAATGGAGCGAGGACGACGTGTGGGCAGTGATCCGTGCGCTGGATGTGCCCTACAACCCCCTGCACGACCAGGGCTACCCGTCCATCGGCTGCGAGCCCTGTACGCGCGCCATCCGGCCGGGCGAGGACGTGCGCGCCGGAAGATGGTGGTGGGAATCGTCGGATTCCAAGGAATGCGGTCTGCACGCGGGCAACCGCGTCATCAGTGTCGTGACGCGCGGCGAATGACGCCGTCCATGAATTCAAATTCTGTCTTAGGGGAATAACCTATGTCTGCTGTGATCCAACGCAGCCACCTGGATTGGCTGGAATCGGAAGCGATATTCATCATGCGCGAGGTGGCCGCCGAGAGCGCAAAGCCCGTGCTGCTGTTCTCGGGCGGCAAGGACTCCGTGGTGCTGCTGCGCCTGGCGGAAAAGGCGTTTCGCCCGGGCCGCTTTCCCTTCCCGCTAATGCACATCGACACGGGCCACAACTTCGATGAAGTCATCGCCTTTCGTGATCAGCGCGCAGCCGAATTGGGCGAGACCCTGATCGTGCGCAGCGTCGAGGACTCCATCAAGCGTGGCAGCGTGGTGCTGCGGCGCGAAACCGACTCGCGCAATGCGGCGCAGGCGGTGACGCTGCTGGAAGCCATCGAGGAATTCGGCTTTGACGCCTGCATCGGCGGGGCGCGCCGCGACGAGGAAAAGGCCCGCGCCAAGGAGCGCATCTTTTCGTTCCGCGATGAATTCGGCCAATGGGACCCCAAGGCACAGCGCCCTGAACTGTGGAACCTGTTCAACACGCGCGTGCATCGCGGCGAGAACATGCGTGTCTTCCCGATTTCGAACTGGACGGAACTGGACGTCTGGCAATACATCCAGCGCGAGAAGCTGGCGTTGCCGTCGATCTACTTCAGCCACCAGCGAGAGGTCGTCCGGCGCAAGGGCCTGCTGGTGCCGGTGACCCGCCTGACGCCGCCGCAAGACGGCGAGCAGGTCGAGCGGATGCCGGTCCGCTTTCGCACGGTGGGCGATATTTCGTGCACCTGCCCGGTGGCTTCCGACGCGGCCGACACCTACGCCATCATCGCCGAGACGGCGGTGACCGACATCACCGAGCGCGGCGCAACGCGCATGGACGACCAGACTTCCGAGGCCTCGATGGAGCGCCGCAAGAAGGAAGGCTATTTCTGAATGCACAACGCCGGCTGCGGCCGGCGGCAGGGGACGCACCATGAACGCACTGAACGATTCTTTCCTTTCCGGCGCCGGCACGGGCGTGCTGCGCTTGATCACGGCGGGCTCCGTCGACGACGGCAAATCCACACTGATCGGCCGCCTGCTGTACGACAGCAAGGGCGTATTCGCCGACCAGCTGGATGCGATCTCGCGCGCCAAGCACAAGCGCGTGGCGGGCGACGGCATCGACTTTTCCCTCTTGACCGACGGGCTCGAAGCCGAGCGCGAGCAGGGCATCACGATTGACGTGGCCTACCGGTACTTCTCTACACCCGCGCGCAAATTCATCATTGCCGATGCGCCCGGCCACGAGCAATACACGCGCAATATGGTCACGGGCGCGTCCACGGCGGACGTGGCCGTGATCCTCATCGACGCCACGCGCGCGGCCGACGGCAAGTTGCTGCCGCAGACCAAGCGGCACAGCACCATTGCGCGGCTGCTGGGTATCCGCCACATCGTGGTGGCCGTGAACAAGATGGACCTGGTCGATTGGGATCGCGCCGTGTTCAAGCGCATTCGCGATGCGTATGCCGAACTCGCCGCCAAGCTTGGCATCACCCATTTCGATGCGCTGCCGCTGTCGGCGCTGAATGGCGACAACGTCGTGACGCTGTCGCCCAAGACGCCCTGGTACGAGGGCCAGCCTTTGCTGGCGCTGCTGGAATCGTTGGACCTTGCCAGCGACGGCCGTGCCTTGCCGCTGCGCTTTCCCGTGCAGTGGGTGGCGCGGCACGGGGGTGATCAGAAAGAAGACTTTCGCGGTTACGCCGGCCGGTTGGCCAGCGGCGTGCTGCGCGCGGGCGACGCGATCACCGTGCAACCGTCGGGCGTCAGTGCGGTGGTGCGCGAAGTCCGCGTCTTTGACCGCGTGCTGGACGAGGCGGTGGCAGGCGACTCGGTCACGGTGGTGCTGGATCGCGATGTCGACGTGTCGCGCGGTGATGTCATCGTGCACACGGCGGCGCCGGCGCAAGTCACCCGCGAGTTCGAAGCCGAGCTGTGCTGGCTGGATGCGCAAGCATTGAACCCGGCGCGCAAGTATCTGTTGAAGTCGGGCACGCGGCTGACGTCGGCAAAGATTCGCGCGGTGCTCTCGCATCGCGACATCCACGAATTGCAGGAAGTCGAGAACACCGAAGGCACCTTGCAGATGAACGACATCGGTCGCGTGACGTTCACCACGCGCGAGGCGTTGGCGGTGGATCGGTACGCTGATGTGCCGACGACCGGCGCCTTCATTCTGATCGATGAAGCCACGCATCAGACGGCTGCGGCGGGCATGTTGCGCTAGGGTGGAATCGGGCCGGAAAACAACGGACTTTCGGCCCGATTTTTGATGTTGTATTTCTTCCAAACCTAATGCCGGTGCGGGTTTCCGGGCGATATCGCCTGATGAAATCGATTTGTTCAGACGCGCCTCGCGTCTTGCGGTAAAGTGGGGCTGTCTTACGGAAAGGCTTTTGGTGCTTGTCAAAACCACTGTGTTTTTGTACAGTAGTTTTTATGGCACGCACCGATCATTCTTTTCCCGCCGGTTCTGGGTCCCCGGCTGCCGCCCCCGCCGCCTTGCGCGGTCGGGGTGCGGTTACTAATGTTCGGCATCGCTTTCAGCGCGATGACCGTGTGCAGGTCGACGACGGTTGGTCCGGTTCAGGCTTGCCGGCGGATTTCGTGGAATCCGTCCCCGACTCTTTCTCCGACTCCTTTTCCGATACATTCACGGATTCCGCTTCGGGCGATTCTCCTGAAGCCGGGTCCGGCTCCGCGCACGCGCCGGTGGCTGGCGCGCGCCCTGGCGCCACGGTCATCCCCATCGTTCCTGATACGCGGCTGGCTCCGCCCGCACCCAAGACAACCGTCACGGCCGAAGAAGCGCGCAAGATGCTGTCGCGCAATGACTCGCCCGATATCCCCTTCGACGTTGCGGTAAACCCGTATCGCGGATGCGAGCACGGCTGCGTGTACTGCTATGCGCGGCCCACGCATTCGTATTTGGGCATGTCGCCCGGGCTGGACTTCGAAACCCGCCTGGTGGCCAAGGCAAACGCCGTGGATGCGCTGCGCGCCGAACTGGGGCGCCCCGGCTACAAGCCGTCGCCCATCAATATCGGTTCCGCCACTGACGCTTACCAGCCCATCGAACGCGATTGGCGGCTGACGCGCGGCATGCTGGAACTGATGCTGGAAACCCGGCATCCCGTCACCATCGTCACGAAAAACGCGCTGGTCGCCCGGGATCTCGATCTGCTTGCAGCGCTGGCTGAGCAGAATCTGGTGGTCGTCTATATCAGCATCACCACGCTGGACGCCGGCATGGCGCGCACGCTGGAGCCGCGTGCCGCAGCGCCGTGGCGGCGGCTGGAAGCCGTGCGCAGCCTTACGGATGCCGGCGTGCCGGTCGGCGTGCTGGTGGCGCCTGTCATCCCGTTCATCAATGATGAATCCATGGAACACATCCTCCAGGAATCCAAGGCGGCCGGCGCGCATTACGCCAGCTACACCGTCTTGCGCCTGCCCTGGGAGGTCAAAACCCTGTTCGAGGATTGGCTTAACGCCCATTACCCCGACCGCGCCCAGCGCGTGCTGCATCGCATAGAAGACCTGCGCAACGGTCGCCGCAATGACCCTAATTTTGGCTCGCGCATGCGTGGCACCGGCATCTGGGCAGACTTGCTGCGCCAGCGCTTCGCCGTCGCGACCCGCAAGCTGGGGCTGAACCGCCACAGGCTCGCGCTGGACTGCGATCGCTTCCAGCCGCCGCTGGCGGCGGGCGCCACGCCGTCTCTGTTTTCGGCGGGCCCGCTTGCAGGGCAGGGCACGGCCTCTTCGGCTGTGTCCGCAGCAGTGGCGTCGTCGGCCGGCTCTGCGGTGACTGTGCCCGCTACCCCTTCCTCTACCGCTTTCCTATCCCCGGTTGGCGTGCAAGCGTCTTCAGGGGTCCCCCTTTCTGACGGCCTGCCGGCAGTTTCCGGCGGCTATGGCCGCGGGGCGCGCCAGTTGCAGGCGCTGGCGGCCGGCCAGTTGTCGCTGTTCGATTGATCACGGCCGCTCGCCGTGTCGGCCGCTGCGGCGGCGTGGAATCGTTTCTTCAAGGAGTTCTCATGAACACCGCTGATTTTTCCGTTTTGTCAGATGAGCTCATCGTCTCGTTGAACCCGCTGCGCCGTGGCGCGTATCGAGCCCGCGCCGCTTGCGCCAAGCTGGCGGGCCTGGCCATGCCGTGGAATACCGCGTCCGCCGGTGACGAACCGCGCCAGCGCAGCCGCTCGGGCACGTCTCCCGCGCGCTGGCCGTTCCCGCCCACGCCGGCCCAAGAGGGCGGCTTGGTCGAGCGCGGGGCGACGCGCGGGATGCCATCGGTTGTGACACCGGTACCGGTGCCTGCCGTTACCCCCGCGATGGCGCCCGCCTTGTCACCTGCCATGGCCCCCGCTTTGCCGGTGTCGGCGGTACGCGAGCGCAGTCTGGGCAACGCCACCGTTGAACCCGTAACGTCGCAAGTCACCATGAAGGCCATGGTGCTGGATGTGGTGATGGTGTTGGCGTGGGGCGCAATCATCCCCGGCCTGATGTGGCTTGGAGCCGCCGCTGGCTTCTGAATCGCACGAGCTCGATTTTCAAACAATCGCGACCGATACATTGAACGGCCACGGCAGGCTAGGCGTGCGCCAAGCTTCGCGTCGGCGAGCTCAGCGTGGCAGGCTTAGCTGGAGCCCAGCAGCACCACGCCCACCAGAATGGATACGCAACCGGCCAACCGCCCCGGCCCGACCTTTTCGCGCAGCAGGAACATGCCGGCCAGGGTGCCCAGCATCATCGACATTTCGCGGGCAGGCGCCACCAGGCTTAACGGCGCGCCGTTGCGCAGCGCATATAGCACCAGGATGTACCCCAACGGAGACAGCAGGCCCACGGCCAGCGCCAGGTGCCAGTGCCCGCGCATGGACTGCCAGGCTTGCGCGCGCCGGCTCATCATGTGGGGCGTCATCATGGCGGTGCGCGTTACGCATGTGAACCAATCGAACAGCACGGGGCTGATCAACAGAACCTTCACGCCATAGGCGTCCACCACGGTGTAGGCGGCGATGAACAGGCCGATCACCACGCCCCAGCGCACGCCGATCCACGCTTGGGCCTGCTTGAAGATGGTCAGACGCCCTTGGGTGGCGATCATCAGCACGCCGATCACCACGCACAGCATGCCGACAATGCCGGTGCCGGTGGCGGGTTCGCCCAGCAGCAGGAATGCCCCCGTCGTGGAAAGCAGCGGGCCGGTGCCTCGCGCAATGGGATACACCACGGACAGGTCGGCAACCTGATAGCCGCGTTGCAGGCAAAGGCTGTAGCCCAGATGCAACAGGCTGGATGTCAGGATGGCGCCGACGACGGGCCACGTCCATGTCATGCCGTCGTGGATCAGCACCCAGATGACCCAGGGGGCGTACAGCAACGAGGCGCACAGCCCGTAGGCAAACACAAAAGGCGCGCCCACCATGGCCGCGCGCTTGGCAAGCAGGTTCCACGTAGCGTGGGCCATCGCCGCCAGGACGACCAATATCAGGGACGTATACGACATGAGGGAACAGCGCCGAATGACGTGTTTGTTACAGAAGCCGCTAGGGTACAGCAAGCTGCCGGAAGGGCGCCATTCTACCCGACGGCCTAGCCAACTTTTGGTGTAGAATCATTGGTTTGCCAAATCTCATCCTCTGCTTGCGGCACCAGTAACAACATCGGTAAAAAACGAACGGCAAAAGTTTTAGCCCGCAAAGACATGATGATCTAGGAGTTCTCATGAACCTTATCGCTATCCTGGAACAGGAAGAAATTGCCCGTCTGACCGGCGGCCAAGCCAAGCCTGAATTTGCTCCTGGTGACACCGTCATCGTGAGCGTGAACGTCGTTGAAGGCACCCGCAAGCGCGTGCAGGCTTTCGAAGGCGTTGTTATCGCCAAGCGCAATCGCGGCCTGAACTCCGCGTTCACCGTGCGCAAGATTTCGTCGGGTGAAGCCGTGGAACGTACGTTCCAGCTGTACTCGCCGCAAATCGCCGGCATCGAAGTCAAGCGCCGCGGCGACGTGCGCCGCGCCAAGCTGTACTACCTGCGCAACCGCTCGGGCAAGTCGGCACGTATCAAGGAAAAGCTGGTCAGCAAGCAAGCCTCGGCGGCTTGATCGCTTATCGGCACACGGCCCTACCAGTGTCGGACGTCCGCGCCATTCAGCGTTTCCGTCCGGCACAGGTTTCCGGGTTAAAAAGGCACCTGCGAGGGTGCCTTTTTCTTTTAGCAAAGCCGTATGTCTGATTCCTCGTATTCTGCGCGGCCTCGACGGCCGCTTGTGCGCCCGGGCTTCGATCCGGCAACGCAACCGTGGGTAGTGGCCAATGATTCTCTGCCGGCCGTACCTGCCAGCCTGTTGACCCCGGATCGCCTGCGGGGCACGCTGAACCAGCCATCCACCTGGACGCTGGAGCTTTCGCGCGACAACGATCTGCGATACCCCGGCCGCGAGGGCACACCGGTGCCCGCGGCCGTGTTGATTCCGCTGGTCACGCGCGACGACGGCGTACACATCATGCTGACCCAGCGCGCCGCGCATCTGCATGACCACGCGGGGCAGATCAGCTTTCCGGGTGGCCGCATCGAAACCAGCGACCCTACACCCGTGGCCGCTGCCTTGCGCGAAGCGCAGGAAGAAACCGGATTGCCGGAAGACCATGTGGAAGTGTTGGGCAGCATGCCGCCCTACCTGACGGCGACGGGTTTTTCGATCATTCCGGTGGTGTCGTTGGTGCGGCCCGGTTTTGAACTGGCGCCCGACGCGTTCGAGGTAGCTGAAGTGTTTGAAGTGCCGCTGTCGTTCCTGATGGACCCGGCCAATCATCGGCTGTACGAGGCCAGGCTGGACGACGGGCGCGTGCGCAATTACTACGGGATGCCCTACGGCAAGCATTTCATCTGGGGGGCAACGGCGGGCATGTTGCGCAACCTCTATCACCTGCTGCGCCACGGATTGCAGCCGCGCTGACGGTATGGCCGAAAGCGGGCCAGACCATCGCGCTATTTATCCGTGCAATAGAAAACGGCCCTTGCGGGCCGTTTTTGTTGCCGTCGCCTTTATGGCCATCGCGGCGTTCGCGAGCACCCCAAAATCAATAGCGCTGCTGACCCGCCAGATTCTCTTCAAGGATGCGCTCGTATAGCGCGTAGCGCAGCGGGTTGATCTTGCCTGCCTGCAAGGCGGCCACTACGCCGCAGCCCGGTTCACGGCGGTGCGTGCAATTGTAGAAGCGGCATTCCTCGATAGGCTGCGCAAATTCAGGGAAGCCGCGGATGATGTCGTCGCGCGTCAGGTGTTGCAAGCCGAACGCCTGGAACCCGGGCGAATCGATCAGGTCACCGCCGGGATCGGGCAGGTGATAAAGCCGCGTGCTGGTCGTGGTGTGCTTGCCCATGTCCAACGCCGTGGAGTGTTCGCGCGTGGCCGCGCGCGCGTCCGGGATCAATGCGTTAAGCAGCGTGGACTTGCCCATGCCGCTTTGACCCAGCAGCAGATTGGTGCGCCCGGCCAGACGAGGCGCCAGCAGCGTGTGCACCTTCTCAGGTTCCAGCGCGCTGAGCTCGACCACGGGCACGCCCAACGCCGCAATCGGCGCCAGGCGGGCGCGAGCGGCGGGCAATTCTTCTGTCAGGTCGGTCTTGTTCAAAACGATCAGCGGCGAGATGCCCGCGCTCCAGGCGCCGGCCAGGGCTCGCCCGGTCAGGTCGTCGGAGAAGGTCGGCTGCACCGCGATCACGATCAATAACTGGTCGACGTTGGAGGCGAACTGCTTGGACCGCATCTCGTCGGACCGGTACAGCAGGTTGGTGCGCGGCAGGATCGCGTCGATCGCGCCTTCGTCCTTGCCTTGCGGGGCAATGCGCACGCGGTCGCCGACGGCGGCGCCGGCCTTTTTGCCGCGGGGGAAGCACTTGCGCAGCGATCCGTCGGCAAGCTCAACGGTGTAGTGGCGTCCGTGCGCGGCGATGATGCGGCCGTCCAGCTGGCCGCCCACGGCGTCGGTCATGGGCGCTGCGACGCCGTTTCTGGCATTGCGCGGGGCGCTCATGCGGTGGGCGCCATCAGGTGGCGGATGCGCTCGGCGGCGGGGGGATGGCTATCGTAGAAGGCGGAATGCACAGGGTCGGGAGTCAGCGTAGCGGCGTTGTCGTCGTAGAGTTTGACCAGCGCGGACACCAGATGTTGCGGCGAACTCTGCTCGGCCGCATAGCGGTCCGCTTCGAATTCGTCGCGACGCGAGTACCAGCTGGCCAACGGCGTGAACATGAAAGTAAAAACGGGAATGACCAGGAAGAACAGCAGCAACGCCATCGCGTCGTTGCGTCCGCCCAGTTGGGGCACCACACCCAGGTCCATGTAGAACCAGGGTTGTTGCGAGACCCAGCCCAGGATGGCAAAAAAGGCCAGCGCGGCGCCAAAGCTGAAGGCGACGCGCTTGATGATATGACGCTTGGCGAAATGACCCAGTTCGTGGGCCAACACCGCTTCAATTTCATCGCCGTTCAGGCGCGCCAGCAGCGTGTCGAAAAACACGATGCGGCGCGACCTTCCAAAGCCGGTGAAATAGGCATTGCCGTGCGCGGACCGGCGCGAGCCGTCCATGACGAACAGTCCGTTCAGCGCGAAGCCGCAGCGCTGCGCCAGCCGTTGAATGCGGCCGGCCAGGTCCGGGTCGGACAGCGGCGTGAATTTATTGAAAAGCGGGGCAATGAACATGGGGTAGACGATCAGCAGCGCCAGGTTGAACACCGTCCACAGCGCCCACGCCCAGACCCACCAGTAGGCGCCCGCGCTGCCCATCAACCACAGCACAGCGGCGGCCAGCGGCAGGCCCAGCACGGCGGCAACCAGCAGGCCCTTGGCCGTGTCGGCAATGAATAGCTCGGGCGTCATTCGGTTGAAGCCAAAACGCGCCTCAAGCTTGAACTGCCGCCACAGCGTGAAAGGCAGGCCCAGCACGCCAAGCACCAGCGCCACCACGACCAGCAAAAGCATCTGGCGCAAAAAATCATTGCTGGTAAGCTGCCCAACCATCAGGTCGATGAATTGCAAGCCGCCCATCAACGTCAGGCAGACCAGCAAAATGGCGTCGTAGGTGCGTTCAAGCATGCCCAGTTTGACGCGGGCGATGGTGTAATCGGCCGCGCGCTGATGGCTGGTCAGGCCGATGCGAGGCGAAAATTCATCCGGCACGCGATCGCGGTTACGCGCCACGTGGCGGATCTGGCGACCGGCCAGCCACAGGCGCACGGCAATATCGGCCAGCAGGAAAGCAACGAACAGCAGTGTGAACATGGGCGAAGCGTTTTGCTCAGTAGGGATGTGCGAAAATCGCGTGTTTTATAGGCAAATTATATGGCTGTGAACGAAAATCGCCTGGTCTGGCTCGACATGGAAATGACCGGGCTGGATCCCGAGAAAGAACGCATCATCGAGGTGGCCGTCGTGGTGACGGAACCCGACCTGACGGTCGTGGCCGAAGGCCCGGTGCTGGTCGTGCACCAGCCTGACAGCCTGCTTGACGCCATGGACAACTGGAATAAATCCACCCATGGCAAAAGCGGCCTAATCGACAAGGTGCGCGCGTCCACGGTGTCCGAAGCGCAGGCAGAGGATACGCTCTTGGCGTTTTTGGCGCAGCATGTGCCGGCGGGTAAGTCGCCGTTGTGCGGCAACACCATCAGCCAGGATCGCCGCTTCATGTTTGCGTACATGCCGCGCCTGGAGCAGTTTTTCCACTACCGCAACCTGGATGTCAGCACGCTGAAGGAATTGGCGCGCCGCTGGGCGCCGGCCGTGTACAAGGGCTTTGAGAAAAAGAGCCGCCACGAAGCGCTGGCCGACATCTACGAGTCCATCGACGAACTCAAGTACTACCGCGAGCACCTGCTGAAGGTGTAGGCAGGGCGGTTTTCAGGGGGCGCATGTATCGGGCGGGATGCAGCGGGGCGCATTCATCGGCCTGCATCCACCCGGCCTGCATTCAGCCGGCCTGCATTCAGCCGGCCTGCATCCACTCGGCCGCCTGCACCGGGCAGAGGGTCCTTGACCCGCCCGCCGCCACGCCTGTCAGGCCGGCCGACCACCGAAACGGGATTCCACCTCGGCCGTCAGCGGCGTATAGCGCGCATTATCTTGCCCGGCGCGCGCGTTCAGATGCGTCTCCGACGCGTCGAAAACCTTCCAGTAGATTCTTCCGCACAACGCGCGGGCGGCGTGGCCCGGCCAGTTGTCGGGCAGCATCGGGCCGGGCAGCTGCGGGTCGTGTAGGACGATCCGGCGCCAATTGTGCAGCAGCATGACCCGCACGACGAACGCGTCGGCGGGCGGCGGCGCGTCATCCAGTAATTTTTCCAGCGGGCCAAAGTTGCGGGAGAACTGGCGATACTGCTCGGCCACGTCGTCCAGGTTCCAGCATTGCGACGCCAGGCTGGCGATCGGCAGGCCGCCCGCGCCGGCCAGATCCCGGGCGGACAGCACCAGCGCCCGATCCGGGATGCCCAGCTTTTCAAGAATGTCGTGCGCGGCCCGCGCCTCGGTGTGCGGGTGGGCGAACAGGCCCGGCGCGATCATGCCGAACCCTTCCCAGACCAATTCCCGACGCAACTCGGCGCGCTCGGCCAGCCCGTTGCCCGTGCGCGGTAGCGCCACCAGGGTCCATTCCCCGTTCCAGTCCTGCGTTGCACCTTCGTAGATGCGCTGCGAGGCATGTGCGGTATGTCGCAGCCCCTGTTCCGAAATCAGGTACAGACTGCGCCGGCCATGTCGTTCCGATTGCAGCCAGTTTTGCGCCACCAGCCGGAAAACGCTGGTGCGCAGCAGGCGTTCATTGATACCAAGCGGGGCCAGCAATTCGATCAGGTCGCCCAGCCAGATGGCGCCGCCGTGAGGGGCCAACGCGTCCCCCAGCAAGCTGACGCACAGCGATTTGGCGCGAGGCGGGTCGCTTTTCAGCAAGCGGGACAGGAAACGGTCCAAAGGCGACGTAGGGTTTGCCATAAGGGGGGCCGCATGCGGCCGATATCAGGATCCGCAATATGATACATAAATCCAATGTGATACAGCTTTGCGTTTGACAATGGTTTTTTTGTATTAAATAATCCGCCTATGACATGACGGCGCTGCGGAACGTTTGCCTTGCGATTTCGCAAACCGTCTCAAGGAGACAAACATGTACGCTCAACTCGTCGAAACCGGCGTCAAGCAGGTCAAAACCGCCGACCAGCTTGAAGGCCCCGAACAGACGTTCCAGCGCCGCATAGACGATGGCGTGCGCATCGAGGCCAAGGACTGGATGCCCGATGCCTACCGCAAGACGCTGGTGCGCCAGATCTCGCAGCACGCGCACTCGGAAATCGTCGGCATGCTGCCCGAAGGCAACTGGATCACGCGGGCCCCGTCGCTCAAGCGCAAGGCGATCCTGCTGGCCAAGGTGCAGGACGAGGCCGGCCACGGGCTGTATCTGTACAGCGCTGCCGAGACGCTGGGCGTCTCGCGCGATGACCTGATTGACGACCTGCACGCGGGCCGCGCCAAGTACTCCAGCATCTTCAATTACCCGACCCTTAGCTGGGCGGACATCGGCATGATCGGTTGGCTGGTCGATGGCTCGGCCATCATCAACCAGATTCCGCTGTGCCGCTGTTCCTACGGCCCCTACGCGCGCGCCATGGTGCGCGTCTGTAAGGAAGAGTCCTTCCACCAGCGCCAGGGCTATGACCTGTTGATGCAGATGTGCCTGCATGGCACGCCCGAGCAAAAGGCGATGGTGCAGGATTCGCTGAACCGCTGGTGGTGGCCGGCGCTGATGATGTTCGGCCCGTCGGACGCCGATTCGCCCAACAGCGCGCAATCGATGGCCTGGAAGATCAAGCTTTTCTCCAACGACGAGCTGCGCCAGAAGATGGTGGACCAGACCGTGCCGCAGGCCGAATACCTGGGCCTGACCGTGCCGGACCCCGACCTGAAGTGGAACGCGGAACGCGGCCACTACGACTTCGGCGAGATCGACTGGAGCGAGTTCTACGCCGTGCTCAAGGGCAATGGGCCGTGCAACCGCGAACGCCTGGCCGCGCGCGTCAAGGCGCACGAAGACGGCGCCTGGGTGCGCGACGCATTGGTCGCTTACGCGGACAAGAAGGCGCAACGCAAGGCCGCTTGAGGCGGTCTGCAACGCCTGCCCGTCCGCAACCCGCGCCTGCAACCCGCGTCCGCATCCCGCGCCGCAACCCTTGCTGCAACCCATACCGCAACCTTCACTGCATACCGGTGCGCGCCGCGCGCGCCCGGCATTTCAAGGATATCCATCATGAGCAAAGACTGGCCTTTGTGGGAAGTGTTCATCCGCAGCCAGCACGGCCTGGCCCACAAGCACGTCGGCAGCCTGCATGCCCCGGACGCCGAAATGGCGATCAATCACGCGCGTGACGTCTACACGCGCCGCAACGAAGGCCTGAGCATCTGGGTCGTGCGCGCCTCGGACATCTCGGCCAGCAGCCCCGGCGACAAGGAACCCTTGTTCGAGCCGGCCAACAGCAAGGTCTACCGGCATCCCACGTTTTTCCCGATGCCCGAAGAAATCAAGCACATGTAAGGCGGCAGGCGGACATGGACAAGACTTTGTTTGAATACCTGCTGCGCCTGGGCGATTCGTCGCTCATCCTGTCGCAGCGGCTGGGCGCGTGGACCGGGCACGGCCCCATCCTGGAAGAGGACCTGGCGCTGACCAATACCGCGCTGGACCTGCTGGGGCAGGCGCGCATGTGGCTGACGCTGGCGGGTGACGTCGAAGGCGCGGGCCGCGATGAAGATGCGCTGGCCTATCACCGCGACGCTCACCAGTTCCATAACGTGTTGCTGGTCGAACGCGCCAATGGCAACTATGCCGACACCATGGCGCGCCAGTTCCTGTTCGACGTCTGGCACTACTTCCTGCTGCAACGCCTGGAACAATCCTCCGACGAACGCGTGGCCGCCATCGCCGCCAAGTCCATCAAGGAAGTCACTTACCATGTGCGCCGCTCGTCGGACCTGGTCGTGCGCCTGGGCGACGGCACCGATGAAAGCCACGCCAAGATGCAGGCCGCCATCGACGACGCCTGGCGCTTTACCGGCGAACTGTTCGCCGACGACGCCGTGGACCAGGACGTGGCCGCGCGCGGCATCGGCTGTGAACTGGCCGCGCTGCGCGAACCGTGGCTGGCGCACGTGCGCGAAGTGCTGGAAGAAGCCACGCTGACTGTTCCCGATGAAACCGCAGCCGACCATCTGGCCTACCGGGGCGGTCGCCAGGGCAAGCACACCGAAGAGCTGGGCTACGTGCTGGCCGAAATGCAGTACCTGCCGCGCGCCTACCCGGGAGCCACCTGGTGAACGCGCTGGCGCCCGTTTCCGCCGACCAGGTCTACGCCTGGCTGCACGAGGTCCCCGACCCGGAGATCCCCGTGCTGTCCGTGGTGGACCTGGGCGTGGTGCGTGAGGTGAATTGGGAAGGCGACACCTGTGTCGTCGTCATCACCCCCACGTATTCCGGCTGCCCGGCCATGCGCGAAATCACGCAGGACATCCAACAGACGCTGGCCCGCCATGGCGTGGCCGACGTCCGTGTCGACACCCGCCTGGCGCCCGCCTGGACGACCGACTGGATGAGCGAAAAGGGCCGCGAAGCGCTCAAGGGTTACGGCATCGCCGCGCCCGCCGAGCGCGCCATCGACATTTCGGGCATCAGCCGCCGCGCTGTCGCGCCCGCCATCGCGTGCCCGCGCTGCGGCTCTCGCGATACGCGGATGGTCAGCAACTTCGGGTCCACGTCGTGCAAGGCGCTGTATCGCTGCGTGTCTTGCCGCGAACCCTTCGATTATTTCAAGACTCACTGAGAGCGGTTTCAAGATGAGCAACCAATTTCATTCCTTGAAGGTGGCCTCGGTGGCGCGCAACACGCGTGATGCCGTGGTCGTGACCTTTGACCTGCCCGACACGCTGACCGACGAGTTCGCCTTCCTGCCGGGGCAGTACCTGACCCTGCGCACGCAGCTGAACGGCGAAGAGCTGCGCCGCTCGTACTCGATCTGTTCCGCGCCGCACGACAAGCTGCTGCGCGTGGCCATCAAGAAGGTCGACGAAGGCGCGTTCTCCAGCTGGGCCAACCATGAACTGCAACCCGGCCAGACGCTGGAAGTGATGGCGCCCGCCGGCAACTTCACGGTGGACTTCTCGCCCGAGAACCAGCGCCATTACGTGGCCTTCGCGGTGGGCAGCGGCATCACGCCGGTGTTCTCGCTGGTGAAAACCGCGCTGTCGATCGAGCCGCGCAGCAAGTTCACGCTGTTCTTTGGCAACCGTGCGTCGTCGGCCGTGCTGTTCCGCGAAGAAATCGAAGACCTGAAAAACCTGTACATGGAGCGCTTCTCGCTGGTCTACGTCATGAGCCGCGAGACGCAAGACATTGAACTGTTCAACGGCCGCCTGGACGGCGATAAGGTCGACCAGCTGATGTCGGCCTGGATGAGCCCCGAAGACATCGATTACGCTTTTGTCTGTGGTCCGCAAACCATGACCGAAAGCGTGGTTGAGCGGCTGCAAGCGCGCGGCATTCCCAAGGCGAACATCAAGTTTGAACTGTTCGGCGCGCCCAAGGGGCCGCGCGCACTGCGTACCGGCCACGACGCCCCGCAGGCGCCAGGCAAGGGCCAGTGCGAAGTGACCGTGGTGCAAGACGGCCACAGCCGCATGTTCGTGATTGATAAGAATAAAGACAGCGTGCTGGACTCGGCGCTGGCGCAGGGAATCGAGCTGCCCTATTCGTGCAAGGGCGGCGTGTGTTCCACCTGCCGCTGCAAGGTCATCGAAGGCGAAGTGGACATGGATGCCAACTTCGCCCTGGAAGACTACGAAGTGGCGCGCGGTTTCGTACTGAGCTGCCAGAGCTTTCCGGTCAGCGACCGCCTGGTCATCGACTTCGACCAGGAAACCTGACGCGGCCCGTGCCGGTCAGACACCCCTAATTCATTGGAGAGACAAGCGTGTCCCAAAAATTCTTCGAGCGTCACCAGCCCGTGCTGGAACTATCCCTGGCGGCTGCCGCGCTGCGCGGCTACTGGAGCCCGTTTGCCGAATCGCCCAGCCCGCGCAACTATGGCGAAACCGCCAACGACGACGGCCGCGCCGCCTTCGAAGCCCTCAAGGGCAAACCGTTTCCCCTGAACCTGCACGACGCCGACGGCACGGTGGGCGGCGAGAAATCGCCCTACGGTTTCGACCTTGGCATTACGTACCCGCATGTGCCGGTCGACAAGCTGATCGGCGCGTCCAAGCGCGCGCTGGAAGATTGGCGCCGTGCCGGTCCGCAAGCCTGGGTGGGCGTGTCGCTGGAAATCCTGGCGCGCTTGAACAAGCTGAGTTTTGAAATTGCCTACGCCGTGCAGCACACCACCGGCCAGGGCTTCATGATGGCCTTTCAGGCCGGCGGCCCGCACGCGCAAGACCGCGGCTTTGAAGCCGTGACCTACGCCTGGCAGGAAATGTCGCGCATTCCGGGCGTGGCGATGTGGGAAAAGCCGCAAGGCAAAAATGACCCCATCCGCATGGAAAAGCAGTTCACCGTGGTGCCGCGTGGCGTGGCGCTGGTGATCGGTTGCTCGACGTTCCCAACGTGGAACGGCTACCCCGGCATGTTCGCCAGCCTGGCCACGGGCAACACCGTTATCGTCAAGCCGCACCCGGGCGCGATCCTGCCGCTGGCCATCACCGTGAAGGTCGCGCGCGAAGTGCTGCAAGAAGCCGGCTTTGATCCCGATGTGGTGTTGCTGGCCGCGCACGAAGCCGGCGACGACACGGCGCAGAAGCTGGCGCTGGACCCGGCCGTCAAGATCGTGGACTTCACCGGCAGCACCGCCAACGGCAACTGGCTGGAAGACAACGCCCGCCAGGCGCTGGTCTACACCGAGAAGGCCGGTGTCAACCAGGTCATCATCGATTCCACCGACGACCTGAAGGGCGTGGCGCGCAACCTGGCGTTCTCGTTGGCGTTGTACTCGGGCCAGATGTGCACGGCGCCGCAAAACATCTACGTGCCGCGCGACGGCATCAACACGCCGGAAGGCCGCGTCAGTTTTGACGACGTCGCGGCTGCCCTGGGCGTGGCGCTGGAGAAGCTGGGCGCCGACGCCGCCCGCGCCGTGGAATTGACGGGCGCCATCCAGAACGACGGCATCGTCGAGCGCATCGAAAAGGCCCGCGCGCTGGGCCTGCCGGTGGTGGCGGACAGCAAGGCGCTGACGCACCCGCAGTTTGAAAATGCCCGCGTGCGCACGCCGCTGCTGCTGCGTACGGAAGCCGGCAACGCCGCCATCAGCCAGGAATGGTTTGGCCCGATCGCCTTCGTGGTGGCTACGGATTCCACCGCCCACAGCGTCGAGCTGGCGCGTGACAGCGTCATTCAGCACGGTGCGCTGTCGCTGTCGGCCTACACCACCGACCCCCAAGTGGCCGACCAGGTGCAGGACGCGGCCGAAGTGTCCGGCGTGTCGCTGTCGCTGAACCTGACGGGCGCGGTGTTCGTCAACCAGACCGCGGCCTTCAGCGACTTCCACGGCACCGGCGCCAACCCGGCCGCCAACGCCGCGCTGTCCGACACCGCCTTCGTGTCCAACCGCTTCCGCGTGGTGCAAACCCGCCGTCACGTCTAAGCAGGGCGACGCTTATGAGCTATCAGGATATTCAATTTGATTTGTCGGGCGGCATCGCCCGACTGACGCTGAACCGCCCGGACAAGCTGAACAGCTTCACCGCGAACATGCACGCCGAAGTGGCCGACGCGTTGACGCGCGTGGAAACCGAAGGCGCGCGCGTGTTGGTGCTGACCGGCGCAGGGCGGGGCTTTTGCGCAGGGCAAGACTTAAGCGAGCGCAAGCCCGCCGAAGACGGTACGCCGCCCGACCTGGGCGAAACCGTCGACAAGTTCTACGCGCCGCTGGTGCGCCGCTTGAACGCCTTGCCGTTGCCGGTTGTGGTCGGCGTGAACGGCGTGGCGGCGGGGGCGGGCGCCAACTTGGCGTTCGCGGGCGACATCGTTATCGCCAAGGCGTCGGCCAATTTTATTCAGTCGTTCTGCCGCCTGGGCTTGATCCCCGACACCGGCGGCACGTTCGCGCTGCCGCGACTGGTGGGCCGCGCGCGCGCCATGGGCCTGGCGATGCTAGGCGACAAGCTCAGCGCCAAGCAGGCCGAGGAATGGGGCCTGATCTGGCAGTGCGTGGCGGACGAGGAATTCGACGCCACCCTGGAACGGTTGGCGCAGCACTTTTCCACGGCACCCACCAAGGGTCTGGCATACACCAAGCGGGCCATGCAGGCCAGCCTGGGCAATGATCTGTCGACGCAGCTGGATCTGGAACGCGACATGATGCGCGAACTGGGCCGTAGCGCCGACTACGCCGAAGGCGTGGCCGCGTTCCTGGGCAAGCGCGAACCGCAATTCAAGGGGCAATGATGACCGTGCACGTTCCCCCCATTGAAGCGCCCAGCGATCCGCAGGAATTGGCGCAGGCCGTTGGCACCGTGATGTACGCGGGCGACGCAGCCTCGCAAGGCCTGGACATGAAGGTCGAGGAAATGGCGCCCGGCTATGCGCGGCTGACGATGCGCGTGCGCGGCGACATGCTGAACGGCCACAAGACCTGCCACGGCGGCTTTATCTTTGCGCTGGCCGACAGCGCGTTCGCGTTCTCGTGCAATTCCCGCAATGTCAGCACCGTGGCGTCGGGCTGCACCATTGATTACCTGGCGCCGGGTTTCGAAGGCGACTTGCTGACCGCCGTGGCGCAAGAGCGCTCGCTGGCCGGCCGCACGGGCGTGTACGACGTTACCGTTACCAACCAGGACGGCCGCAATGTCGCCCTGTTTCGCGGGCGGTCCTATCGCATCAAGGGCCAGATCGTGGGGGTTCCCGCCGAAGGCTGAGGATGACGGTCCAACGCCACTAGAACATTCGTCATCCAACAAAGATAGAACCCGCGCGCCGAGCGGACCGGCGTAAAGAGAAATTCAGGAGAGAGATAACCATGTCCAACACCATGAGCAAGCCGGGGCTGGACCCCATCGAGCATGCCAGCCAGGACGAGCTGCGCGCGCTGCAGCTCGAGCGCCTCAAGTGGTCGCTCAAGCATGCGTACGACAATGTTGCGCATTACAAGAAAGCGTTCGACGAAGCGGGCGTGCATCCCGACGACCTGAAGCAGCTGTCCGATATTTCGAAGTTTCCTTTCACGACCAAGAAGGAACTGCGCGACAACTATCCGTTCGGCATGTTTGCCGTGCCGCGCGAGCGTATTTCGCGCGTTCACGCGTCCAGCGGCACCACGGGCAAACCGACGGTGGTGGGCTACACCAAGGGCGACCTGGACAACTGGGCGAACCTGGTGGCGCGCTCGATCCGCGCGGCCGGCGGCAAGCCGGGCGACACGGTGCACATCGCCTATGGCTATGGCCTGTTCACTGGCGGGCTGGGCGCGCATTACGGCGCCGAGCGCCTGGGTTGCACGGTCATCCCGATGTCGGGCGGGCAAACCGAAAAGCAGGTGCAGTTGATCAACGATTTCCGTCCGGACATCATCATGGTCACGCCCTCCTATTTCTGCAATATTCTCGAAGAACAGCGCCGCCAGGGCATTGATCCGCGTCAAAGCTCGCTGCGTATCGGCATCTTCGGCGCCGAGCCGTGGACGGGCCAGATGCGTGCCGATATCGAGGCCGAAGCCGGTATCGATGCGGTGGATATCTACGGCTTGTCGGAAGTGATGGGCCCGGGCGTGGCCAGCGAGTGCGTGGAAACCAAAGACGGCCCGGTCGTCTGGGAAGACCACTTCTACGCCGAGATCATCAATCCGGACACCGGCGAACCGGTGGCCGATGGCGAGGCCGGCGAACTGGTGTTCACGTCGCTGACCAAAGAGGCGATGCCGATCATCCGCTACCGCACCCGAGACCTGACCCGCCTGTTGCCGCCCACGGCGCGCAGCATGCGCCGCATCGGCAAGATCACCGGCCGCAGCGACGACATGTTGATCGTGCGGGGCGTGAACATGTTCCCGACGCAAGTGGAAGAACTGGTGCTCAAGATCGCCCAGCTGGCGCCGCATTATCAGCTGGTCCTGTCGCGTACCGGCAATATGGACGAGCTTGAAATCCTGACCGAAGTGCGCGCCGAGTTCTCGGGGCTGTCGGAGGCCGAACGCAATAACCTGGGCAAGCAATTGCAGCATGCCGTGAAGACGCACATCGGCGTCAGCGCGCGCATCCAGGTGTCGGACGCCGGCCATGTGGAACGCACGCTGACCGGCAAGGCGCGCCGCGTGATCGACAAGCGACCGAAGGTGGTTTGATCGAGGCTGTCTGACCCGGTTGTTTCCGGTTTCAGCCGTCAATCACAAAAAAAGCAGCCATCTGGCTGCTTTTTTATTTCCGTAACCCCGCGGAAAGGCGCCAGGGGAGGGCGCCAGGCAAGGGCCGCGTTGGCTACCGCCCCACGGCCAACGTGCGAACGATGCGGCGGTACCAGATGTGCAGCAGGATGGCGGACAGCGCCAAGCCCACCATTGCCATCAACCACATGCTGCCCGCGCCTTCGGGTGAGCCGGGCAGCAACGCGTTGCGGACGCCGTCCAGGCCACCCCGGCCGGGGCCAAAGCCGAACCACCAGCCGCCGACCAGCCCCACGCCCGCCAGCGCCACCACCTGCAACAGCAGCGGCACCACCGCAACCTTGTAGGCGCGCAGCAGGTAAGAGTTGATGCATTGCATGGAATCGAACAGGTGAAACAGCGGCAACACCGCCAGCAGCGTCGTTGCCACGGCAGCCACGCCGATGTCGTCCGTGTATGCGGCAAGGATCAGGGGCCGGCCCACCAACAGCACGGCGGCGGTCAACAATGCGCCGATCAGGCCCAGCGCCAGCCCGGCCATGCCGGTGCGATGCGCGTGCGCAAGATTGCCCGCGCCGATGGCCTGCGCGGTCAGCGCCGCGGTGGCCACGCCCAGCGCCATGGGCATCATGTAGCACAGGGCCGCCAGGTTCGACATGATCTGGTGTCCGCCCGTGACATACGTGCCTTCGCGCGCCACCAGCAGGGCCATGAAGGTAAAGGCCGACACCTCGACCAGGTACGAGCCGCCCATGGGGATGCCCAGGCGCAGCAGTTCCTTCAACGTCTTCCAGTCGGGCTTGCCCACGCGCAGATTGAAGCGGCGATAGAAGCGATCGTGCGTGATGACCCAGAGGCCCAGGCCCAGGCTCATCCACGACACCACGGCGGTTGCCAGCCCCGCGCCGGTGGCGCCCATCGCGGGCAGGCCCAGGTTGCCGTAGATGAACAGCCAGTTGAAAAACGCCTTGAATGCAATAGCGGACAGGTTGATTGCCATGACCAGCTTTGGCCGTGACACCGAGGTGCCCAGCGCGTAGATGGTGCGAAACACCAGCGCCGCCGGCAGGGCCAGCACCAAAGCCTGCAAGTAGGACCCGATCCGTTCGCGCACGCCCGGCGCCACGTCGCCCGACATCGACAACCACACGTCCGGGAACAGCATCAGCACCGCGCCCACCACGGACAAGCCCAGCGCCAGCCAGACGCCCTGGCCCCAGCTGCGGCCGACTTCGTCGTTGTTGCCGGCGCCGAAATGCTGCGCAAGGATGGGGATGAGCGCATGTACCACGCCCATCAGGCCAACGAAAACGGTGATGTAGATAGAGGCGGACAAGGCCATCGCGGCCAGGTCGCTGGCGCTGGAGTGGCCTGTCATGGCGGTGTCCAGCACGCCGAACGAAATACCGGCCCACTGGCTGATCAGCACCGGCCACGCTTGTTTGGCGATGCCGCGCACAGTGGCGCCGAAGGATATCGGCGCCGCGTTGACGGAATTCATCGGTTCGGGCCGACTCGCAGCAGTCGGAACACTTCCTGGCGATCGGCGCGGCGGCCGCCCTGCCACAACACGTCGGCCCCGTCGCTATAAGCGGCAGTGTTGTCGCGCAGGCTCTGGTTGTTGGTCTGTTGCAGGATCAGCGTGCACTTCGCGTCGAACGTGAAGGTCAGATTGTCGAAGATCAGGAACGATGCGCGCTGGCCGCTGCCCAGGCTCAGGCCACGTACGCATTCGCCGGGCCGCGCATGTTGCGCCAGCGCCTGCGCCAGTTGGCCCGATACCGTGCGATAGCTGCGCGCGTAGTCCACGGCGGGTTGCCACAGCAGCACAAGCAGAATCCACGTTACGGTCAGGCCGCCGGCGGACAGCACCGTGCCGCGCCACAGCGCTTGCGGGCGTACGCGCAGGCGCCACACCACCAGCGCAATCCAGGCCACGGTAAAGATCACCGCCAGCGTGAAGGCGCCCCACGAAATGACGGGCTCGTAGCCGGTGGTCTGGCGGGCAATGTTGCGGGAAATCTGCGCCGGCCAATTGAAGTGCAGGGCCACCCAGCCGAGCCACGCGGTGGCGGCCGTCAGCGAAAAACACATGACGGCAAACCAGTCCAGCGTATTGACCACGCCACGGCGCAGCGTGGGTAACGAGAACGCGCCCAGCACGGCGCAGGGTACGGCCAGCATCACGTATTCGGAGTCGGACGCCTCTTCCAGTACGAACAGCACCAGTGCCGCGCAGACCAGCAGCATCAACGGCAGCCAGATGTGCGGGGCGTAGATCCATTCGCGCCAGCGCCAAACCGCCAACAGCGCCAAAGGCCATGTCGGCCACAAGTACCAGGGCAAGTCGCGCAGCGTGCGGCCCATGTCATGCCAGGTCGGCAAGGCGAATGACGTCAGGTTCCAGGTCTTCCAGTTGCGGATCCAATACTGGCTGCTTTCGCTGGCCGGGATCCACCACGCCAGGATCAGCGCTACCGTCACCAGCACCGCCCACGGCAGCCAGCGCTTGCACTTCCACAATTGGCTGCGCGGATAGAACGCCAGCAGTGCGCCGATCATGATGGGAATCGCGCCCACCCAACCGCGCGTAAGAAAGCTTGCGGCCAGCGCGATGCCCAGCGTGGTGGTGCCGGTAACCGGCCGGTCGACGCTGCGCGCCAACGAATAAAAAGCCAGCGCCTGGCAGGCCATGATGGCGGGTACGACAGTGGTTTCGTGCGTGCGCTGAAGGATGCCCACGGTGGCCAGCAGCAGCAGCAGCGCGGCGTCGGCCAGCATGCGTCCGTAGTCGCGCGGTTCGGGTTCGCCGCCGAAGGGCAGCGCCAGGGGTTGGGCTTCGCTACGGCGGCCCAGCAGGTAGGTGCCGTACCAGACACTGGAGGCAGTGATGCCGAACCACAGCAGATTCGGCAGGCGGCCGGCGGTGATGTCGCCGATGAACGGGCCGAACAGCCAGATGCAGACGGCGCCCACCCAGGTGATCAGCGGGCCTTCTTCGGCATGAGCCAGCAGCCCGACCTGGGGCAGCAGCCACGTGATGCCGCCTTCCCGGATGGCGGTGATCATCGTCGCCAGGCCAACCGCATCGTCCGTTTTCCACGGGTCGCGCATGAACAGGCCGGCCACAATATAGGCCAGCGCCAGGCCCAGCAGGATCAACCTGGGAAGCTTCGCGGTTGCCACGGACGTGAGCCGGGCAGGAGTGGAAAAAGAAAGTGGGGACACGGGCGTTAATGTAACCGAGGGATCAGGTTGCGCCAGCCCCTGGCTTGCAAAAAGCAGGCAAGGGAGGAAAAAAAAGCAGCCCGGAGGCTGCCTTTTTGCTGTGACTCCCGTAGGAGCAACAGGATCAGGAAGCGGACTTGACCGTGCCGGCGGTACGGGCGAAGCGGGCGCGGAACTTTTCCACACGGCCGGTTTCGACGATACGCGTTTGGGCGCCCGTATAGAACGGGTGCGATTCGGAGGTCACGTCGCACTTGAAGAGCGGGTACGTCTTGCCGTCGATTTCGACGGTTTCGCGCGTGTGCACGGTCGAACGGGTGATGAACTTGTTACCCGTTTGCAGGTCGGCGAAGACGACTTCGCGGTATTCGGGGTGAATGCCTTCTTTCATGGTGCTTATCCTAGGACCCGCCAAGGGGTCTTTCAAGTTGTAGGGTCGCCAGCCAGGACGCGTTATGCCGTTCACAGTAGAACGCCCACGCAAGGATTCCAGCCACGTATCCAAAAAGTAACCCCAAATTCTAGCACGGGTTTTTCCCGGTAGACCAGGGCGGGCAGGCCAGAATCGGCAGCCCGCCACCGGGCGCAAAAGGGGACGGGCCCTTACAGTTCCGTGCGCAGTTTCCAGATCTCGGGGAACAGGACGACATCCAGCATCCGCCGCAGGTAATCCACGCCCGACGTGCCGCCGGTGCCGCGCTTGAAGCCGATGACGCGCTCAACCGTTGTGACGTGGCGGAATCGCCACAGTCGGAACGCGTCTTCCAGATCGGTCAGTTTTTCGCCCAGCTGATACAGGTCCCAATAGCGATCGGTGTCGCGGTACACCGTCAACCATGCGGCTTCCACGCCTTCCGACGATTCATAGGGCTGGGTCCAGTCACGTTCCAGGCGGTCCGCCGGCACGGCGATGCCATGGCGCGCCAAGAGCCGCAGGGACTCGTCATACAGCGAGGGCGCGTCGTACGCGCTGCGCACCTGGGCCAGCAGGTCTTCGCGGTGCGCATGCGGTTTCAGCATGGCCGCATTCTTGTTGCCCAGCAGGAATTCGATCTGGCGGTACTGGTAGCTCTGGAATCCGCTGGAACGCGCAAGGTACGGCCGCAGCGCCGAATATTCGGGCGGCGTCATCGTGGCCAGCACATCCCAGGCATGAACCAGCTGCTCCATGATCTTGCTGACTCGCGCCAGCATCTTGAAGGCCGGTTGCAGCCGGTCGGCCGCCACGCTGGCGATGGCTGCGCGCAACTCATGCAGCATCAGCTTCATCCAGAGTTCGCTGGTTTGGTGCTGGATGATAAAGAGCATCTCGTTGTGCTCGGGCGACAGCGGATGCTGCGCGCCCAGCACCTGATCCAGATGCAGGTAGTCGCCGTAGGTCATGTCGCGCGTGAAATCCAGCTGCGCTTTTTCCTGGTGGACGATGTCTTCGGGGCGGTGCGGGCAGCTCATGCTTGGCCTCCGTGGCAGGGCGGGGCAGCGCGGCGGGCCGAGGCGGGCAATGCGCGCCAGCCCGGCGCGCAGGAACGGGCGCGCGCAAGCGCGACGGCGTGATCTGGGGAGAGGTTCATGGTCGTGCGTCTTTCAAGGCGGGCGGCCCGTATAAGGTGGCCGCCCGAAAGCCAGCGGACCAGCCTACAGTTCGCGCAATACGGCGCGTACCGGGCTGGCATCGGCCTGGACCAGCGCCAACGGCAGGGCGATCAATTCGTAATCGCCTTCGGGCACATCATCGAGAACCAGGTTTTCCAGTACCCGCATGTCGTGCCGCAAGATCGTATGGTGGCTGTCCAGGGTCTTGCTGGACGCGGGGTCGATGCTGGCGGTATCCAACCCGATCAGCATGACGCCGCGTTCGGCCAGCCATTCGATGGTTTGGGGGGCGTAGGCCGAAAAATCGTCCGTCCACCAATCTTGCGCCGCATGCTTGGCAGTGCGCACGAGCACGCGCGGCGGCAGGTTCAGCGCTGCGTGCGCCAGGTGGTCCGTGGTGATCAACGGGCCGCAATCAATGGCGTGGATGACGCGGCAAGGACCCAGAAATGGCTCCAGCGAGACCGCGCCGATGGCGGCAGCGCCGTTCTGATAGTGCAGGGGGGCGTCGGCATGGGCGCCGATGTGCGGCGACAGCGTGATTTCACTGACGTTGACCGGACAGCCGGGCGTCAGCGACCACTTCCATTGCTGGCGGTACGGCGTGTCGCCGGGGAAAACCGGTGACGCCGTGGAGACGGGCGGGGAAATGTCCCACAAGCGTTTCATCAGAAGCGTTTTCGTGTCGGCCGGAATGTTCCGGCGAATGGTCCAGCGGATGTTCTAGCGAATGGTCCAGCAAATGTTCCAGCGCGAATAGGTTAAAGCCTAAAGCAATTCCGCTCGGCAGTCTAACGAAATCCGGCGGCTTGGGGCGTGCCGACAAGCACCCTGCCGCCCGCTACAGCCCGCCCAGTTCCGCCATGGATATGACCGACGCGCCGGCCACGATCAGGTGGTCGACCAGTTTAACGTCCACGAGCGCCAGCGCCTGTTTCAGCTGTTGCGTGAAGCCCCGATCCGCCGCGCTGGGCTCGGCCATGCCCGAAGGGTGGTTATGCGCCACGATCAGGGCCGCCGCGTGGTGGCGCAGGGCCTCGCGCACGACCTCGCGGGGGTAAACCGATGCCTGCGACAGCGTTCCGCGCGCCAGTTCGCCCGTGGCGATCACCCGTAGCTGGTTGTCCAGGTAGAGGGCGATGCAGTGTTCCACCCGCCGATGGCCCAGCGCTGTCAGGCAATACTGCTTTACCTGGGCGGGATGGCGCACGGAATGGGGCCGGGTCAGGTCTTCTTCGACGGCGCGGCGCGCCAGCTCCAGCAGGGCGGCCAGGGTGCAGGATTTGGCGGCGCCCAGCCCCGGAACGGCCATGAGTTCCTCGGGTGTGGCCCCCAAAAGGCCGCGCAGGCCGGAAAAACGCTCAAGCAGCCGGTTGGACAGATCCACCACATTGGTGCCCGGAATCCCCGTGCGCAGCCCCAGCGCCAGCAGCTCAGCGTCCTGGAGCGCTGCTGCGCCATGGCGTAGCAGCCGCTCTCGGGGACGCTCGTGTTTTGCCAGCCGGACAGACAATTTCATATAAGGCTCTAAAATCAGGGTTTATCCAATATCCATACGGTGGCAGATCTTGAGCATCGCCTCTAACGAAGTGAACGTTTTTGTCCGTCCGGATTCCTACCTGACGCTGCATTACCGAATCACGCTTGCGTCCGGTCCTGGCAAGGACTCTGTGTTCACGAATACTTTCGACGGCCGTCCCGGCACGCTGCAAATGGGCAGCGGCCAGTGGGCGCCTGGCCTGGAAGCCGCGCTGATCGGCCATGCCGAAGGCGAGAAATTCAGCGTCACCCTGGAACCCGCCGACGCCTACGGCGACCGCAACCCCGAACTGATCCAACGGGTCACGCGGGCGATGCTTGCCGAGCACGCGGGCGCCGACGCCACGTTCGAGCCGGGCGACCTGGTCGAGTTCACCGCCCCCAACGGCGGCCGCTACTCGGGCGTGCTGAAAGAAATCAACGACGAGTCGGCGCTGTTCGACTTCAACCATCCGCTTGCGGGCGTCCGCTTGCAACTGGACGTGGCGCTGCTGGGAGTTCTCTGATGAGCAAGGCCGTTACCGCCTCCGACGCCGAAGTCCTGCTGGCGCAGCCGCGAGGCTTCTGTGCCGGTGTGGACCGCGCCATCGACATCGTCGAACGCGCGATTGAACTGCATGGCGCACCGATCTACGTGCGCCATGAAATCGTCCACAACCGCTATGTCGTGGAAGACCTGCGCGCCAAGGGCGCCGTCTTCATCGACGAACTGGACGATGCGCCCCCGGGCGCCATCGTCGTGTTCTCGGCCCATGGCGTGTCCAAGGCGGTGCGGGCCGAGGCCGAGGCTCGCGGCTTGCAGGTGTTTGACGCCACCTGCCCGCTGGTCACCAAGGTCCACATTGAAGTGGCCCGCATGCGCGCGGCCGGCCGCGAGATCATCATGATCGGCCACAAGGGGCATCCTGAAGTCGAAGGCACCCTGGGCCAGGCGCAAGGCGGTATGTACTTGGTGGAAACCGTGGAAGACGTGGCGGGCCTGCAAGTCAGCGACCCGGAAAACCTGGCTTTCGTGACGCAGACGACGCTGTCCGTGGATGACGCGGCGGCGGTGTCGCAAGCGCTGAAGGCGCGCTTTCCCAGCATTGTCGAGCCCAAGAAAAGCGACATCTGCTATGCCACCCAGAACCGCCAGGATGCGGTCAAGGTGCTGGCGCCCGAGTGCGACCTGGTGCTGGTCGTGGGCAGCCCGAACAGTTCCAATTCCAACCGGCTGCGCGAAGTGGCCGAACGCAAGGGCGTGGCGTCCTACCTGATCGACGGCGCGCAATCCATTGACCCGGCCTGGTTGGTTGACCGCAAGCGCATCGGCGTGACGGCGGGAGCTTCGGCGCCTGAAATCCTGGTGCAGCAGGTCATTGACCGCGTCAAGGAATTGGGCGCCGTGTCTGTGCGCACCATGCCGGGCTTGGAAGAAAATGTGGCCTTTCCGTTGCCCAAGGGCTTGTCGCGCAAGTCCGCGCAGACGGAATCGCTGGAATAAGCAAGCGCCGCCCGCACGGCGGCACAGCGCCCAAAAAAGACAAGGAGAAGACTTCATGCAGTTGTACAGCTACTTCCGCAGCTCGGCCGCGTATCGCGTGCGTATCGCCCTGAATCTGAAGGGCCTGACTTACGAATATTTGCCCGTACACCTGCTGAAGGACGGCGGCCAGCAACTGTCGGACGGCTATCGCAAGCTGAACCCGACGGCGCTGGTGCCGACCTTGATTGATGGCGATGCGGTGATCGGCCAGTCCCTGGCCATCATCGAATACCTGGAAGAAACGCATCCGCAGTCGCCGCTGTTGCCGGCCGACCCCATTGGACGCGCGCGCGTGCGCGATCTGGCACTGGGTATTGCCTGCGACACGCATCCGCTGAACAACCTGCGCGTGCTGAAGTACCTGAAGCACACGCTGGGCGTGGACGAAGCGGCAAAAACCGCTTGGTACAAGCATTGGGTGCATCAAGGCCTGGAAGCGCTGGAAGCCCAGCTGGCACGCTCAAGCGCCACGGGCCGTTTTTGTCATGGCGACACGCCCACCATCGCGGACCTGTGCCTGGTGCCGCAGGTGGCCAATGCGCAGCGCTTCGAGTGTGACCTTTCCGCGATGCCCAACGTGACGCGTATCGATGCCGCCTGCCGCGAGTTGCCGGCTTTCGCAAACGCCGCGCCGGGCAAGCAGCCCGACGCGGAATAAGGGTAGCCGGCCGGCCGGCCGGCTGGCCGGCTGGCCGTCAGCCGATCTGCACCGGCACGAAGATTTTGTCTTCGCCGCGCTGAACCAGCAGGGCCACGGTCTTGCCGGCCTTGGACAGCGCTTCCTTGACCTGGCCGATGTTGTGCACCGGCACGCCGTTCAGCGACAGCAGCACGTCGCCCGGTTCGATGCCAGCCTTGGCGGCCGGGCCGGCAGAGCGCTCGATCAGCAACCCTTCGGTGCCCGAGGCCTGCTGCTCCTGCGGGCTCAGGGGGCGCAGGGCAAGGCCCAGTTGACCGCGCTGCACGTCTTGATCGCCGGACGCCGACTGCGTCTTGTCCTTCGGAACGCCGCCCAAGGTAGCGACCAGTTCCTTCGGAGCACCGGCGCGCCAGACGTCCAGCTTGATCTTTTCGCCGGGCGAAGCCAGGGTAATCATCGACGCCAGGTCGCCCGACGACACGATGGTCTTGCCATTGATCTGGCGCACCACGTCACCCGGTTGCAAGCCCGCCTTGTCGGCGGCACTGCCCTTTTCGACGCTGGACACCAGCGCGCCGGACGGCGAATCCAACTTGAACGAATTGGCCAGGTCCTGATTCACTTCCTGCACCGTCACGCCCAGGCGCGCATGCTGCACCTTGCCGTGTTCCAGGATCTGGTCCTTGATCTTATAGGCCACGTCGATGGGAATCGAGAACGACAGGCCCTGGAAACCGCCGGTGCGGCTGTAGATCTGCGAGTTGATGCCCACGACTTCACCACGATCATTGAACAGCGGGCCCCCCGAATTTCCCGGGTTGACCGCCACGTCCGTCTGGATGAAGGGCACCGACGTGTCGTCGGGCAGCGAGCGGCCCTTGGCGCTGACGATGCCGGCCGTGGCCGTATTTTCCAGGCCGTAGGGCGAGCCGATGGCCAGCACCCATTCGCCCACTTGCAGCTGGTTCACGTCACCCACCTTGACCACCGGCAGGTTCTTGGCGTCGATCTTGAGTACGGCCACATCGGTCTGCGGGTCCGCGCCCAGCACTTTCGCCTTGTACTCGCGGCGGTCGGTCAGTTTGACGGTGACTTCCTTGGCATCCTGCACGACGTGTGCATTGGTCAGGATGATGCCGTCGGCGCTGATGATGAAGCCCGAACCTTCGCCGCGCATCGGAACTTCACGCGACGGCATGCGACCGCGCGAGCCCGGTATCTGGCCGAAAAACTGGGCAAAGGGGTCATCGTCGTCGGCGGATACCTTGCGCGTGCCGCTGACGCTGATGTTGACGACGGCCGGGCCAAAGTCACGCGTGATCTGCGCGAAGTTGGGCGGGCTGGAAGCATTGATGGATGGCGTTGCGGTGATGGCGGTCGGGGCGTTTGCCGCCATCGACACGCCGCCCGTCACGGCGGTTGCGCCGGCGCCGCCAATGGCGCCAGCGGCCAGCAGCGCCAGCACAAGGCGCGAGGGTTTCATTTGCGAGGTCTTCATGTCGGCTCCTGCGTTCATGTTTGAGGACATGGCGCTATCTTCGGGCCTGACACTTAGGCGAATCTTAAATCGGCGTAATCAACGCAAAATGGGAAATCGCACTCGCGCGCGCAGCCCTTGGCCACCGGGCGCGTCCTCAAGAATGATGTCGGCGCCATGGCGATCCGCGATGGCTCGCGCGATTGACAGGCCCAGTCCGCTGCCGTGCTGCGTGTTGCCTTCGGCGCGATAGAAGCGGTCGAAGACGCGCTCGCGTTCGGCGGGGGGAATGCCGGGGCCCTCGTCGTCGATGGTGAAAGACGCCTGGTCCGCTTCGGATTGCAGATGCAGCCGGATGCGGCCGCCTTCCGGGCTGTGCTTGATGGCGTTGTCCAGCAGGTTGCGAGCCAGCAAGGTGAGGGCGTCCCGATGGCCTTGTACGCGCGCTTCGCTGGCCCCGTCCATGTCGATGGCGATCGCCTTGGTATTGGCCTGTGCCAGCGTCTCGGACAGCGCCTGGCGCAGCACGTCGGCCAAGTCCACGGGGGCTGCGGGCGTGGGCTCCGACGCGCTTTCGTGGCGAGCCATGGACAACATCTGCTCCACCAGCCGGGTGGCGCGGTCAATGCCCGAGGCCAGGCGCTGTTCCGCGATTTTGCGGCCGTCGGCGTCGCCGGCCCGTTGCAGAGCCTGTAGCTGCAAGCGCAGTGCGGCCAGTGGCGAGCGCAGCTCGTGCGCCGCGTCGCCAACGAATTGTTTTTGCTGGGCGAAGGCGGTTCGCATGCGTTCCAGCAGCAGGTTCAATTCAAGAATCAACGGGCGGATCTCGTCGGGCAAGCCCTGCACGTTGACGGGCGACAGATCTTCGGGTTGCCGCGCCGCCACTTGGGCGCGAGCACGCTTGACGGGCCGCAGCGACCAACTGACGACGCACCACACCACCAGCATCAACAGGGGCGCCGCCGCCGCGATGGGTGCGATGGTTCGCAGCGCCAGCTCGCGCGCCATGTGCTTGCGCACGTTCATGTCCTGCGCCACCTGTATCACCTGAAACGGGGTGGCCAACGCGTACACGCGGTACGTGGTGCCTTCCATCTTGGCGTCGGAAAAACCCAGGACGATCTGATCCGGCAGGGGGCGGCGCGAACGGGAATTGAAAACGCGCAGGCCGTCGGGTGTCCAGATTTGAATGATCAGATCGTCTGCCATGGGCGTTGCGGCGCCCAGGCTTTGCGTGGGGCCGGTGCTGAGCAGCCCATCGCCCGTGCCCAACGACAGCGCAGTGCGTTGCAGCAGCGAATCAAAGATGTCGTCGGCCTGGGCCAGCGTGCTGCGATACGCGATAACCCCTTGCGCCAACGCGCCGACCACGATGGCGGCCAGCAGAAAAAACAGCAGGCGGGCTCTCAGTGAGTAGCTAAGCCTGATGCTCATGTTTTGGGGATGACATAGCCGACGCCTCTGACGTTCTGGATCAGGTTCGGACCCAGTTTCTTGCGCAGGCCATGAATATAAACCTCAACCGCGTTGCTGCTGACGCTGTCTTTCCAGCTGTAGAGTTTTTCTTCTAGTTGAGCGCGCGAAAAGATCATGCCAGGGCGGGCGATCAGCGGTTCCAGAACGGCCCATTCGCGGGCGGTCAGCGCAACCGGCGTGCCGTCCACCATGGCGGCGTGCGATTGCGGGTCGATCGTGATGCCCTCATGTTCAAACACCGGTTCGGCGCGGCCGGCACTGCGGCGTATTAATGCCCGCATGCGCGCCAGCAGTTCGTCCACGTCGTATGGCTTGACGATGTAGTCGTCCGCGCCTGCGTCCAGGCCGGCAATGCGGTCGCTGACGGCGTCGCGGGCGGTGGCGATAAGGACAGGCGTGCGGTCCTTGCGGGCGCGTAGCTCGCGCAGCAAGGCCAAGCCGTCGCGCTTGGGCAGCCCCAGGTCCAGCAGGATGAGGTCGTAGGGGTCGGTATGCAGTGCCGATTCGGCAGCGCTGCCGTCCCGGACCCAGTCCACGGCGTAGTGTTCGGCGCGCAGGCAATCCAGCACGCTTTCACCAATCATGATGTCGTCTTCGACAAGGAGGATGCGCATGGTGGTCTTCGCTTGGCTGAATGAAAATCCAGCAAGTTGGACGCGCGGCGGGCAGGTGGAGTTCCCGTTGGGGGAAGCGGCTTGCCGACGTGGCGGGGCGCGGAAATGAAAAAAGCAGCCCGAGAGGGCTGCTTTTAGAATTTGGTGCCGGCAATAGGAGTCGAACCTACGACCTTCGCATTACGAATGCGCTGCTCTACCAACTGAGCTATGCCGGCAAGACCATTTGCTTGGGATTTGATCGCCTTTCCGGGTTGCGGAGCAACGAACAAAAGATCAGCAAAACATCTTTGTTCTTTCCAGTTCGCCGCCCTGTTTATGGGGCCTGATCTGGAAAGACCGAAATCATATCAGAGTTTTTTGGGGATGGGAAACGGTCGGCCCAAAAAGAACTAAAAAAATCGCAATTTGCGCGCGCCAAAAATTTAGTTCATAATTGCGTTCTTGGCAGATCCCCGATAGCTCAGTCGGTAGAGCGACGGACTGTTAATCCGCAGGTCGCTGGTTCGAGCCCAGCTCGGGGAGCCAAAAGAATTCAAGGTCACAAGCCGCTGCGCGCAAGCATGGCAATGGCACGGGACCCAAGCCGAACTGAAGGGCCACTCGCGAAAGCGAGTGGCCCTTTTAGTTTTTGCCGTGCGCCCGGCTCCCGCGCGGATACGGTTGTTGTGCGGGTTGTTGTACGCTTCGCCAGATCCAATACAACCGAGCGGGACCAACTGCGATGGCAGGGCAGATTGAAGACGACAAGCGCATTGGCGTAACCGTGATTTCAGGCTTCCTGGGCAGCGGCAAGACCACGCTGCTGAACCGCCTGCTTCACGAGCCCGCCTATGCCGACACCGTGGTCGTGGTCAATGAATACGGCGATATCGGGGTCGATCACCATCTGGTCCGCTTGGCGCCTGCCAATGTCGTTCTGATCGAGGGCGGCTGCCTGTGTTGCGTCGTCAGCGGGGCGGTGGTCGATACGCTACGTGAGCTTTTCATGTTGGCGGTCAGTCGGCGGATCAAGCCGTTTCGCCGGGTGATTATCGAAACCAGCGGGTTGGCCGATCCCGCTTCGACGCTGTTCATGCTCAAGCACGACCGGTTCCTGGCGGAGCGCTACGCGTATCGCGGCGCAATCGTGTTGGTGGATGTGCGTCATGGTGAATCGCAATTGGCCAACCAGCCCGAAGCCGCGCGGCAGTTGGCCTTGGCAGACACCGTCGTGCTCAGCAAGTCCGACTTGGCCGACGCGGCGCAGTTGCGCCGCGTAGAGCAGGCAGTCATTGCCATTAATCCGGGGGCGCGGCGCTGTGTGCAGCGCCAGGATGCGCCGCTGGCCGGCATCTTGCGCGAAGGGCCTGATGTGGCAGCGCGCCGCGATGGTGCTGCCTTGTCGAATTGGCTTCAGGCGTTTATCCGGCCGCCCGCCGACCGGCATGGCCAGGTCGCGAGCTTTTCTTTGTTCTTGTCGTCGCCCCTCGGGCGTGCCGCGTTCCTTGCTGGCGTGTCCCGCATTCAAGAACGCTATGGGCCGGGAATTTTGCGGATGAAGGGGCTGGTGTGCTTCGAAGGGGAGGCGCTGCCTTGCGAGGTGCATGGAGTTCATGGCGAGCTGTACCCCTTGCGCGCACTGGCGCAATGGCCAACCGACGACCGCGCATCGCACCTGGTCTATATCGTGCGTGGCCTGGATGTTGCCGAGGTTCGCGCGGCCGTTGCCGAGGCGTTGTTGCAGTCGCCGGCTTGAGCCTGCCGTGCTGGCGTGAGTGCTCAAAATGTCGCCATTTAGGCGCAGATGTTGCACTGAAATACGGTATAACCGGTACGGTCTGATGCAAGAATCGAGACAATCATGGATCGTTTGAAGGCGATGCAGGTGTTTGTAGAGGTTGCTGACCGGGGAAGCCTGTCGGCGGCGGCGGTTCATCTCGACATGTCGCGCGCCATGGTTTCGCGCTATCTGGCTGAAATGGAGCAGTGGGTTGGGGTGCGCTTGCTGCACCGTACGACGCGCCGCCTGAGCCTGACCCCCGCAGGCGCCGAGACGCTACCCCGTTGCCGCCAGATGCTTGATATGGTGGGTGACCTGCGAAGCGCGGTATCCACGCCTGAAGATACCCCTAGGGGGTTGTTGCGAATCACCACCAGCATGTCGTTCGGTTCAAGGCATCTGGCCAGCGCTGTGACGGATTACGTGAAGCTGCACCCGGGCACGTCGGTCGACTTGATGTTGGTCGAGCGCGCCGTCAACCTCGTGGAAGAGCGGGTCGACCTCGCGGTGCGCATCACCAATGACCTGGATCCGAACCTGATCGCTCGCAAGTTGGCGGTTTGCCGGTCGGTGGTGTGTGCATCCCCCGAATATTTGGCGCGAGAGGGCGTGCCGGCTCGAATCGAAGACCTGTCACTGCGAAATTGCCTGACGCATTCTTATTTCGGCAAAAGCCTGTGGCGTTTCGAGCGGGAAGGCTTGCCCGTGGATGTGCCGGTCAGCGGCAATATCAGCGCCAACGAAGTGTCCGTGCTGCTGCATGCCGCGTTGGAGGGGGCGGGCATTGCGATGTTGCCCACTTACTACGCCAATGAATATATTGCGGCGGGGCGTTTGAAAGCGATCTTGCCCCAATGCAAACCCCAGGAATTGGGTATTTATGGCGTTTATGCGTCGCGCAGGCAAATGCCCTTGATACTGCGTTCCATGTTGGACTTTCTGGTTGAGCGCTTGGGTTCGGCTCCTTGGGACAAGCCAGGTGCCTGATCCAGGCCACCCGCGCACGCGTTTCAGGCTTGAGGCACAACGTTATGGCGGTATAATTCGCCAATTGCGCGGACGGCTGGCTATGGGCGTTGATGTCAGTCCTGGCAAATCGGTGTCCGCTGGCATGTACCTTCAAAATATCCAAGAATCGTAAGGCTGGCCAGCGTCCGGCCAGGGCGCGACGAAGCAGGTCTTCGCTTGCGCAGGGGTGATTGATTGTCGGGCGTGTGGCCGGTCGCCATATTGCCAAGATCATTGGCCGCGGATTCGGGCCGTTGATACTGACCGCCGTGAAATGCAGGCGTCGGGTTCCGGCGCTTCCCTCGGGCTTGCTGGCCGTTGATGCCGGCTTTTCCAGAATTTGCTTAAAGCGTCTGCCGCGATATCCGATGCGCAGACACTACGCCTTTATCTTGACCCGCTCGCCTTTCGTGGCGCCAGCCTGTCATTGGCAGTCAACCCAGGAATCTTGTGAACAATACGCCGATCAACGCCGTCGATTGCAGCCCCGTCTTGATGGCGGCTCGGCGTGCCGAGAAAGCCGGCGCGGTGCCGTTCGCTTCCGTGCAAGCCGTGTCCGCACAAGCTGGTTTTAGCTATATCCGTGAAGCACAAATGAAAAAGGCCCGGCGCATTCGCCAGGCCTTTATCAAATTTGGTTGCGGGGGCAGGATTTGAACCTACGACCTTCGGGTTATGAGCCCGACGAGCTGCCAGACTGCTCCACCCCGCGTCTGAGAAAAGAATATTAACCTTATTTTCAACCTAGCGCAAGTTAGCCCTTTGTGAATTTGAATGTCGATGAACGATAGCGAGGCAATACTCGTGCTGGAAACCGCGTTGTTATGCGCGGTGCAGCCGATGCAACTGTCCGATATGCGCAAGCTATTCGGGGACGATGAACAATTCGATAACAGCAAGCTACGCGGGCTGTTGGAGACGCTGCAAGCCAATTGGGCCGATGGCGGCCTCGAGCTGGTGCAGTTGGCAAGCGGCTGGCGATTCCAGAGCCGCCCGCATATGCAGCGGTACCTTGAGCGCCTGAGTCCTGAAAAGCCGCCCAAGTATTCGCGCGCGGTCATGGAAACGTTGGCGATTGTTGCCTGGCGCCAGCCCGTTACGCGCGGCGATATCGAAGATATACGTGGCGTGACGGTGTCTTCGCAAATTGTGAAGGCCTTGGAAGATCGTGGCTGGATCGAGGTGATCGGGCATCGCGATGCGCCGGGTCGTCCTGCGCTGTTCGGCACCACGCGACAGTTCCTGGATGATCTGGGGCTGCGCGCGCTGGACGAGTTGCCACCTCTGGAGTCTGCCCACGCCGCCGCCGCGCTCGCGGGGCTGGACCTGGGTGAAGTCCAGCAACTGACGGGCGAGGGCGCTGAGGCGCCGGCAGAAGGGGCAGCGGAAGTCGGGGATGCGGACGCCGCTGCCGACGGGCAAGTCAGCATTGCCGAGGCGGGCGAGGGCGGTGAACATGCCCAAGGCGAGCTTGCCGTAGAAAATATGGCCGACCCCGAAGAAAATGACCCTGTTCCAGTTGCGGAATTGTCAGTTTCGGAACAGGATGCACCCATAGACCCGGTCGATAGCGTAGAATCCGTCGTTTCGCGCACAGAAGAAGGCGCGAATCCCGACGACGAACCCACCGTCCGGGAGCAAGCCGCAGGCTTGTCCAATATGCCGACCCCGTCCGGTTTTCCCGACGACAGGTTCGGTAACGACATTTCCGATATGGCCGCCGACCCCTCTACGGCCGGTGCTGCAAAGGAAAGTGTCGCGAACGCAAAACACGCGGAACCGACCGACCCGATTGACGAGACCGATCACGCAGCGCCTGGCGCCGCCGGGCATGAGCCCGCTTTCGGCCTTGATGATCCTGTTCGGCCCGAACCCGATGCCGTTTCCACGGCCTCGGACGAAGCGGATCCGGCGCAACCTGGCGCCGGTCGCGATTCGGCGTCCCCTGATGATGACGAGCCCGCCCCTGGCAGGCCTACCCAAGTTTGAAATTCGGAGCTGTCCCAGTGACAACGAATACAGCAATGCAGGACGACAATCCCCGTTCGGATGACGCCGTTTCCAACGGTCAGCCGGACGCCTCCGCCGCGCGCGAACCCTCTGTTGAAGGCGATGCCGGCGCGCGTGGGCGCGGTCGCAAGCTGAGGACGCCGTTCCGCCGTCGCCGTGGCGACGCCGCCGCAGAGCAGGCACCCGCTGAGGGCCAATCCGCCGCCGCCACGTCACCGGTTGAGTCGGCTGACTCCCGGGGTGGTGAGCAGGAAGCGGAGCAAGCGTTGTCGTATCTCGACAACACCGATCGCATGGAACAGCGCCTGGGCAAGTACCTGAACAGCGATTCGGTCATGCCCAAGCTGCACAAGGTGCTGGCGGACGCCGGCATCGGCTCGCGCCGCGAGATGGAAGAGTTGATCGTTGCCGGTCGCGTGTCCGTCAATGGCGAGCCGGCCCATATCGGCCAACGCGTTGCTCCCAACGATCAGGTCCGTGTGAACGGCAAGCCGATCATGCGCACGAATACGAAAAAGCCGCCGCGCGTAATTCTGTATCACAAGCCGGCTGGCGAAATCGTCAGCCATGACGATCCGGCCGGTCGCGCCAGCGTGTTTGCACGCTTGCCCAAGCTGCGCACGGGTAAGTGGCTGTCGGTGGGGCGTCTTGACCTGAACACGGAAGGTCTGCTGATCTTCACGACGTCGGGCGACATGGCCAACCGCATCATGCATCCGCGCTATGGCACGGAACGCGAGTACGCGGTCCGGGTGCTGGGCGAGATGGACGAAGCGCAGCGCCAGTCGCTGGTGGACGGCATCGAACTTGAAGACGGCGTGGCCGCGTTCGGCGCGCTGGATTACCTGGGTGGCGACGGCAGCAACCGCTGGTATCGCGTGACCTTGCAGGAAGGGCGCAACCGCGAAGTCCGCCGCATGTTCGAAGCGGTAGGTGTGACGGTCAGCCGCCTGATCCGCACTCGCTTCGGTGACGTGGTCCTGCCGCGCACGTTGCGTCGTGGTCGCTGGGAAGAATTGGATGGTTCGCTGGTTACCGCGCTGATGGTCCAGCTGGGCCTGTTGCGCGATGACGACGAGTCCGGCGGCAACCGTCGCCGTTCGAAGCAGCCCGTGTCGCATGACAGCGCGCTGCCTCCCGGCTTCGGCACGATGGATCGCAATGGTATGAACGGCGCCCGAATCGGTCGTCGCGGCAAACTGCAAGGCGGCCGGCTGGGTAGCGCGGGTCAAACCGCCGCATGCCCGTCCGATCCCTTTGGCACCGGATTGATGATTGCCGGTGGCTATGCCAACGGTCATCCGCTGGCCTCGGAAGGGCCGGGCGGCAACCGCAAGGGCGGCAAACCCGGCGGTGAGCGTTCGGCCGCAGCTGGTGGCGGCCGTCCTGGTGGCAAGCAAGGCGGCAAGCCGGGCGGAAAACCGGGCGGCAAGCCGCGAGGCCCGCGCGGTCCGCGCGCGGCGGCGGCAGATGGTCAACGCGGCAACGTGGCTTCGGCTGATGTCGGGGCCGGCAACGTGGCCGAAGCGCCCGTGGGCGGTGGCCGCAAACCTTCGGGCGGCAAGCCCGGTGGCAAGCCGGCGGGCGCGCGTGGCGCCAATGGTGGTCGTAGCGGTAATGGCAAGCCTGCCGGCGCCGGCGGCCGTGGCGGCAATAAGGCGGAAGGTTCGCGCAATGCCGGCGGCTCGGCTGCGAACAAGGGTCCGGGGGCGGGCGGAAAGCCGCGCGCTCCGCGCAGTGCTTCCTCTGCCTCGTCGGGCCCGCGCGGCGACGATTGGCAGCCGCGAGGCGCCTCGGCGCATGAATCGCGGTTGGGTGTGATGGGTGGACGAGGCCGTCAGGGCCGCTGATCCGCTTGCTGGCGGCGCGTTTGGCGCGCCGCCGACCCCGATATGTCCCGTATAAGCGTAAGCCCGTGACGAATCAGGCGTTTTTCCAGTTTATCTGGTAAAATCAATGGTTTTCATGGCTTCGCGTCATTGCCCTTTGCCGGGCGATGGGGTCGAGATGCCGCTTTGGCAGGCTTGGTTGTTGCCAAAGCCGGGGTCAAAGCCGGGGTCAAAGCCGGGGTCGCGGCTGGTATGAATGCTGGTATGAGTACCGGTTCGAATGCTGGTATGACTGCCAGGTGTTATAGCCGGCAGCCGGCAGCAGTTTGCATTAGCAATTGAAGCGCAGCGGGTTTGCAATAGCTGCGGTTCTCAGCGGTTGTTGAATACGAAGTTGTTCAATAGCAGTTTGGCATCGGATATGCGCCAAGTGCCGCCGGACCCGAGGTTTCAATATCGGGTTGTGGGGCAGGCAGGGTCGGAATGACCCGTGGTGCATCAATTTAGGTCGCAATATAGGGCGCTGCCCAGCATTGCTCCTTACGTGCAGTAGGGAAGCGGCTGGGCTCTGCGCAATATCGGTGGGCTGGGCGTGCAGCCCATTTTTTTTGAGTATATGGCTGATTTATTCGCATTGACCGAAGAGGCTCTGGCCGGCATGGACGTCGAACTCGTGGACGTCGAGCGTGCCGCCCTGGGCCTTTTGCGCGTAACGATCGATCGGGTCGGCGGTGTGCGCATCGAAGACTGTGAACAGGTTTCCCGCCAGTTGTCGCGGGTGTTCGAAGTCGAAAACGTCGACTACAAACGACTGGAAGTCGGTTCGCCGGGCATTGACCGCCCGTTGCGCAACGAAGCCGAATTCCGCCGGTTTGCAGGCGAGCGCATCGAAATCAAGCTGCGTGAGGCATTAGACGGACGTAAGGTTTTCTCCGGCACGTTGACCGTGCCCGAAGACGACGCCGCCGCCTCGGAAGCCGACGCTGGGATGCACAAGACCGTCTTCGGTCTCGAATTTGAGGCAAAAAAGAACGAAATCCAGGTGTTGAATTTCACGGTCGAAGATATCGAACGTGCAAAACTGGATCCCGTTCTGGATTTCAAGGGCAAAAAGCGATGAGTCGCGAAATTCTTCTGTTGGTCGATGCCTTGGCGCGTGAAAAGAACGTCACGCGTGACGTCGTGTTCGGTGCGCTGGAAAGCGCGCTGGCCTCGGCCATGAAAAAGCGCTTCAAGGATGATGCGGACATTCGTGTCGCCATCGATAGGGAAACCGGCGATCACGAGGGCTTCCGCCGCTGGCTGGTGGTGCCCGACGAAGCGGGCCTGCAAGAGCCCGACAAGCAGGAAATGCTGTCGGACGCGCAAGAAATCGTTCCTGATATTCAGGAAGGCGAATACATCGAAGAGCCGCTTGAGCCCATCGAATTCGGCCGTATCGGCGCGCAGGCGGCCAAGCAGGCCATCTTGCAAAAGATCCGGGACGCTGAACGCGAACAGGTGCTGAACGACTTCCTGGACCGTGGCGAAACCATCGTGTCCGGCACGATCAAGCGCATGGACAAGGGCGACGCCATTGTCGAAACCGGCAAGATCGAAGCGCGCCTGCCGCGTTCCGAAATGATCCCGAAGGAAAATCTCCGGGTTGCCGACCGCGTCCGCGCCTACGTGTTGCGTGTTGACCACGCCGCGCGTGGTCAGCAGGTGATCCTGTCGCGCACCTCGCCCGAGTTCATTCGCCAGCTGTTCGAGAACGAAGTGCCCGAAATCGAACAGGGTCTGCTCGAGATCAAGGCTGCCGCTCGCGACGCGGGTGTGCGTGCCAAGATCGCCGTGGTGGCATACGATAAGCGTATCGACCCGATCGGCACCTGCGTCGGCATGCGCGGTTCGCGCGTCACCGCGGTTCGTAACGAGCTGGGTGGTGAACAGGTCGACATCGTGTTGTGGTCTGAAGACCCCGCGCAGTTTGTCATTGGCGCCTTGGCGCCGGCCAACGTCGAATCGATCGTCGTTGATGAAGACAAGCATGCGATGGACGTCGTGGTTGACGAAGAAAACCTGCCCAAGGCCATCGGCGCCAAGGGTCAGAACGTGCGCCTGGCGTCCGAGCTGACGGGCTGGCAGATCAACATCATGACGCCGGAAGAAAGCCTGAATCGCCAGGAAGTCGAGCGTTCGGGTCTGCGCACCACGTTCATGAGCAAGTTGGACGTTGATGAGGAAGTCGCCGACATCCTGATCGACGAAGGTTTTACCGGTATCGAGGAAATCGCTTACGTACCCATGCAGGAACTGCTGGAAATCGAAGCGTTTGACGAAGACACCATCAATGAATTGCGCGCCCGTGCCCGCAATGCGCTGCTGACTGAGGCAATTGCCCAGGAAGAGCGTCTTGAGACCGCACAGGATTTGCTTGAACTCGAAGGCATGACGCAAGAACTGGCTGCAAAGCTGGCCGAGCGTCAAGTGCATACGCGTGATGATCTGGCCGAATTGGCAACGGACGAACTGGCGGAAATCGCTGGCTTGACCGAGCAGGAAGCCAGCGACCTCATCATGCGTGCCCGTGCCCATTGGTTCGACGAAGAATAACCAAAAGGACACGGGTCTGCGGTGGGTAGTGCTGGATTCATCCACCGCAAGTTCACGTTGTTTGTAATAGCTGCATATAGGGAAGAGAGAGCCTAATGTCGAGTAACACCGTCGCCCAGTTCGCTACCGAGCTGAAAATGCCTGCCAATGTGCTGCTGGATCAGCTGCGCTCGGCTGGTGTTGACCTCAAATCGGTTGACGATTCCGTCACCGACAGCGACAAGGCGAAATTGCTCGAATCGCTGCGTCGCGCCCATGGCGCGACCGAAGGCAAGAAGATCACCTTGACGCGCCGCCAGACGTCCGAGATCCGGCAGGCTGATGCCACCGGCCGCTCGCGCACGATTCAGGTCGAAGTGCGCAAGAAGCGCGTGTTCGTCAAGCGTGATCCCTCCGAAATCGCCCTTGAGCAAGCCGCGTCCGCGCGTGCCGAAGATGAAGTTGCGATCGAAGAAGAGCAGCAGGTGTCCGCGCCGGCTGCACCCGAGGCTCCTGCCGTGGTCGAGCCCCGCGAGACCACTGCCGACAAGGCCGAGGCTTCGGCCCCTGCCGCGGCACAAGAGCCCGTTGCTGTAGAAGCGCCCGCGCCGGTTGAAGCGCCCGCGCCTGTTGAACCCGTCGCGGCCGAAGTGCCCGCCCCCGTCGAGGCGCAAGCCGCCGAAGTCCAGGCCCAGCCTGAACCCGAACCGACGCCGGCGCCTGCTCCTGCCGAGCCCGTGGCCGAAGAGGCCAAGCCCGAAGTTAAGACTGAATCCACCGAGCCCAAGGCTGAAGAAGCCAAGCCGGAACCCGTTGTGCTAGCCAATAAGTCCGATACACCTTCCCCCGAGGCCACTGCGCCGATCGCCCAGGCGCAGCCTGCCGCGAAGTCCGAACCCGTGAAAACCGCCGCGCCCGCGCCGGCCGCGCCCCCCGTCAAGGTGGGCAACCGTGCCGACAACCGCCGCGCCGGCCCGCCCCTTGCTGCGTCCGCTACGTCGGGTGGCCGCGATGAGGCGCGCCGTGCCGCCGAGGCCGAAGCCGCCGCGCTGCGCGAGATGCTGAATCGTCCGCGCAAGGTGCTGCGTGCTCCTGAACCGGAGGCCCCCGCTGCCGCCGCTGCCGCGCCGATTTCCGGCACGCTGCACAAGCCGGCCGGCAAGCCGGGTGCCACGCCTGGCGCCAAGAAGGACGCCAAGCCCGCCGCTCCTGGCGCGAAAAAGACCATCAAGACCGCCGAAGTTGCTTCGACCTGGTCGGATGACGCCTCGCGCAAGAAGCCCGCCGACAAGCCGGCCGCCCCGGCCAGCCGTGATGGCTGGCGTGCAGGTGGCAAGGGTGGTGGCAAGGGTGGCGGCCGTGGTGGCCGCAACCAGCAGAACGACCGCCGCAACGAGCCCGCACCGCAGGAATTCATTGCACGTGAAGTCCACGTGCCGGAAACCATCAGCGTTGCCGACCTGGCTCACAAGATGTCCGTGAAGGCCGCCGAAGTCATCAAGCATCTGATGAAGCTGGGCCAGATGGTCACCATCAACCAGGTGCTGGACCAGGAAACGGCCATGATCGTGGTCGAGGAACTGGGCCACGTGGCCATCGCCGCCAAGCTGGACGATCCGGAAGCATTCCTGGACGAATCCGCCACGGTGTCCGAAGCCGAACAACTGCCGCGCGCTCCGGTCGTGACCGTCATGGGCCACGTCGACCACGGCAAGACCTCGCTGCTGGATTACATCCGCCGCGCCAAGGTTGCCGCGGGCGAAGCCGGCGGCATTACGCAACACATTGGCGCCTACCACGTTCAAACCGAACGCGGCATGGTGACCTTCCTTGACACCCCGGGCCACGAGGCGTTTACCGCCATGCGTGCCCGCGGCGCCAAGGCGACCGACATCGTGATTCTGGTGGTTGCCGCCGACGACGGCGTGATGCCGCAAACGCGTGAAGCCATCCACCACGCCAAGGCCGCGGGCGTGCCCATGGTTGTGGCCGTGACCAAGATCGACAAGCCGTCGGCCAACCCGGAACGCGTCAAGCAGGAACTGGTTGCCGAACAGGTCGTGCCGGAAGAATACGGTGGCGACGTGCCCTTCGTGGGCGTGTCGGCCAAGACCGGCGAAGGCATTGACGATCTGCTGGAAAACCTGCTGCTGCAAGCCGAAGTGCTGGAATTGAAGGCTCCGGAAGACGCACCCGCCAAGGGTCTGGTCATCGAAGCCCGTCTGGACAAGGGCCGTGGCCCGGTCGCGACGATCCTGGTGCAAAGCGGCACGCTCAAGCGCGGCGACGTCGTGCTGGCCGGTGCAAGCTTTGGCCGCGTGCGCGCCATGCTGGACGAAAACGGCAAGCCGATCCAATCGGCGGGCCCGTCCATCCCGGTGGAAATTCAGGGTCTGACCGAAGTTCCCGCCGCCGGCGACGAACTGATGGCGCTGTCCGACGAACGCAAGGCGCGCGAAATCGCGCTGTTCCGCCAAGGCAAGTTCCGCGACGTCAAGCTGGCACGCCAACAGGCCGCCAAGCTGGAATCGATGTTCGACAACCTGGGCGAGGGCACGCAAACGCTTACCCTTATCGTCAAGACCGACGTGCAGGGTTCGCAGGAAGCGCTGGTTCAGTCGCTGGTCAAGCTGTCGACCGACGAAGTCCGAGTGCAAGTGGTGCACGCGGCCGTGGGCGGCATCTCGGAAACCGACATCAACCTGGCTATTGCCTCGAACGCGGTCGTGATCGGCTTTAACGTGCGTGCGGAAGCAAGCGCCAAGAAGCTGGCCGAGAACAACGGCATCGATGTGCGCTACTACAACATCATCTATGACGCCGTGGATGAAGTTAAGGCGGCCATGTCGGGCATGTTGGCGCCCGAGAAGAAGGAAGAAATCATCGGCCTGGTCGAGATCCGTGAGGTCTACAGCATCTCGCGCCTTGGCAACATCGCTGGTTGTATGGTGCTTGACGGCATCGTCCGCCGCGATTCCCAGGTACGCCTGCTGCGCAACAACGTGGTTCACTGGACGGGGCATCTTGAATCGCTGCGCCGCTTCAAGGACGACGTCAAGGAAGTCAAGTCGGGCTTCGATTGCGGTCTTACGCTGCGCGGCAACAACGACATCCAGGTGGGTGACCAGCTGGAAGTCTTTGAAATCAAGGAAATCGCGCGTACGCTGTAAAGCGTCGCGAGGCATTATTGCTAATGAGCCGTCACAAGTCCAAAGCCATCCCCGGCCGCAATTTGCGGCTGGCCGACCAGATCCAGAAGGATCTGGCCGAGATCATCCAGCGCGAGATCGATATGTCTCGCGCCGGGCTGATCACGCTCTCTGGTGTGGAATTGTCGACCGACTACGCGCATGCCAAGGTGTGGTTCACGGTTTTGGGCGCCGAGCCCGAAGCCGCCACCGCCTTGCTGAACGAAAAAGCCGGTTGGCTGCATTCCCAGCTTTACAAGCTGCTGCACATTCACACTGTCCCCACTTTGCGCTTCTTCCACGACGAGCAGATTGCCCGTGGCATCGAAATGTCGATCCTCATCGACCGCGCAAACCGGCCCGGCCCGCACTCGGGCGTGCCTGACGAACCTGAAGACCAGTCCTGATCGGGCTGTCGTCACTGCTTTTCAACCGGATTCCGACGATGGCTAAACGACGCGGGCTTTTGCTCGACGGTGTGCTGTTGCTCGACAAACCCGTAGGTTTGTCGAGCAACCACGCCTTGCAACGCGCCAAGCGTTCCATGGACGCGGCGAAAGCCGGTCATACGGGCACGCTGGATCCCTTCGCCACCGGCTTGCTGGTGTGCTGCATGGGACGCGCAACCAAGATTTCCGGCGCGATGCTTAACGCTGACAAGGCGTATCGCGCTACGCTGCAATTTGGCAGCGAAACCGATTCTGGCGACCTGACCGGCAATGTCGTGTCCACCGCCGAACCGGGCTTTACCGTTGACGAACAGGCGCTGCGCGACGCGCTGTCACGTTTCTCGGGCACGATCGAGCAGATTCCGCCGATGTACTCCGCGCTTAAGCGCGATGGCAAACCGCTGTACGAGTACGCGCGCGCCGGCATCGAGCTGGAACGGGCCCCGCGCCAGATCACGATTCACCGCATCGAGCTGTTGTCCCTTTCGGGAACGCAGGCAGAGATCGATGTGGCTTGCAGTAAAGGCACATACATCCGAACACTGGCCCAGGACATCGGGCGCGTGCTGGGCTGTTTCGCCCACCTGACGGCGCTGCGGCGCACGCATGTCGGGCCATTTTCTCTGGAACGCGCCGTTGAGCTGGAAGCCTTGCAGGCCATGCCAGACCCCAAGCAGGCATTGCTTGCACTGAACGAATTGCCGGAGGGCTTGCTGCCCTCCACCCTGACCTTAAAGGACTCGCTATGACTCGCGCCTTGCGCAACGTCGCCATCATCGCCCACGTGGACCACGGTAAAACAACCCTGGTCGACCAGCTGCTGCGCCAATCCGGCACCTTCCGCGAAAACCAGGCGCTGACCGAACGGGTCATGGACTCGAACGACCTGGAAAAAGAACGCGGCATCACGATTCTGGCCAAGAACTGTGCCGTTGAATACGAAGGCACGCACATCAACATCGTCGACACCCCGGGCCACGCTGACTTCGGTGGCGAAGTCGAACGCGTGCTGTCCATGGTTGACGGCGTGCTGCTGCTGGTTGACGCCGTTGAAGGCCCGATGCCGCAGACCATTTTCGTGACCCGCAAGGCGCTGGCCCTGGGCCTGAAGCCGATCGTGGTCGTCAACAAAGTTGACCGCCCGGGCGCCCGTACCGACTTCGTCATCAACGCCACGTTCGACCTGTTCGACAAGCTGGGCGCGACGGAAGAACAGCTGGACTTCCCGGTGGTGTACGCCTCGGGCTTGTCCGGCTACGCCGGCCTGACCCCGGACGTGCGCGAAGGCAACATGCGCCCGTTGTTCGAAGCCATTCTGCAACACGTGCCGCAGCGTGACGACGATCCCAACGGCCCGCTGCAGATGCAAATCATCTCGCTGGACTACAACAGCTACGTCGGCAAGATCGGCGTGGGCCGCATCAACCGTGGTCGCATGCGCCCCGGCATGGAAGTGGCTTACAAGTTTGGTCCCGACGGCCAAGGCGGCAAGGGCCGCATCAACCAGGTCCAGAAGTTCCATGGCCTGGAGCGCGTTGTGGTTGAAGAAGCCGAAGCCGGCGACATCGTGCTGATCAACGGCATCGAAGAACTGGGCATTGGTTGCACCGTGACCGACGTGATCACGCAGGAAGCCCTGCCGATGCTGCGCATCGACGAGCCGACGCTGACCATGAACTTCATGGTTAATACGTCGCCGCTGGCCGGCCGCGAAGGCAAGTTCGTGACCAGCCGCCAAGTGCGCGACCGCCTGGACCGCGAACTGAAGTCCAACGTGGCGCTGCGTGTGCGCGACACGGGCGACGACACGGTGTTTGAAGTGTCGGGCCGTGGCGAACTGCACCTGACGATTCTGCTGGAAACGATGCGTCGCGAAGGCTACGAGCTGGCCGTGTCGCGTCCGCGCGTGGTGTTCAAGGACATCGACGGCGTGAAGTGCGAGCCGTTCGAATCGTTGACCATCGACGTTGAAGATGCCCACCAGGGTGGCGTCATGGAAGAGCTGGGCCGCCGCAAGGGCGACCTGCAAGACATGCAGCCGGACGGCCGTGGCCGTACGCGTCTGGAATACCTGATCCCGGCCCGTGGCCTGATCGGCTTCCAGAACGAATTCCTGACGCTGACGCGCGGCACGGGTTTGATGAGCCACATCTTCCACGAATACGCCCCGGTCAAGGAAGGTTCGATCGGCGAGCGCCGCAACGGCGTGCTGATCAGCCAGGACCAAGGCGATGCCGTGGCCTACGCGCTGTGGAAGCTGCAGGATCGCGGCCGCATGTTCGTGAGCCCGGGTGATGCGCTGTATGAAGGCATGATCATCGGCATTCACAGCCGTGACAACGACCTGGTCGTGAACCCGATCAAGGGCAAGCAGCTGACCAACGTGCGCGCCTCGGGTACCGACGAAGCCGTGCGCCTGGTGCCGCCGATTCAGATGTCGCTGGAATACGCCGTGGAATTCATCGACGACGACGAGCTCGTGGAAATCACGCCGAAGTCGATCCGTCTGCGCAAGCGCCATCTGCTGGAAAACGAACGCAAGCGCGCCGCGCGCGAAGCCTCGGTCTAAGGCGAGCCCCCGGGGATATTCCTCCCTGGCGGTTCGGCAGCAAAAAGCCGCGCACCTGTTGGTGCGCGGCTTTTTTTCATGCGTGCGTCGGCCCGCTGCGGGGCCGCCGCCGGAGGACTACACCCCGCTTTGCTGATGCCGGTATTCCTGCGTGGCGCCGCCGTATCCATAGGCTGCTGCCCGCGCGTCGATCACGTGCACGTACGAGCATTCGTGCAGCTCGCCCAATATCTGCTGGAAGGACGCATAGATCTCTTTGATGTAGCGTGCCTTTTCGGCCTTGGTGTTGGTTTCGTCCGTGACGCTGATGTCCAGGTGGAAGGCGTTCTTGCCCAGTTCCGATAGCGGCTTGCCGCCGATGAACCAGAGATCGTGCGGAATGTGCTGCAACGTAATGGCGATGACAGGCAGCTTCTTGCCCAGCACGGACTGTGTCAGTCCGGCCACCGAGTCGACCACGCGACGATTGATGGCGGGGTCCGATTGACCGGAAATGTGTACGACGATATGGGGCATGACTGGCTCCTGTGTGTGAGGGTACAAGGCCAGTGTAGGGAAGCGTTTGACATCGGAAAAGCGGGAAATTACGATTCCATCCATCGACTTATCCGTTGGATACGCTATGTCTGGATTTGACCTTGACCAGTTGCGCACGCTGGTCGCCGTGCTTGATGCCGGCAGCCTGACGGCGGCGGCGCCCAAGGTTTTTCTGTCGCAGTCATCGGTCAGCGAACAGATGCGCAAGCTGGAAGAGCGCGCCGGCCAGGCGCTGCTGATACGCGCCAAAACCGGCGTGACGGCCACGCCGGCGGGCGAGCGGCTGCTGCGTCACGCCCGCGCCATTCTTGCGCTTAGTGACGAGGCCTATCGCGATTTACGCGGCGTGGCGCTGCGCGGCGAATTGCGGCTGTTCATCACGGATTACTTTCGCCCCGGCGACGTGGCGCGCATGCTGCGGCGCTTGAACGAACAGTATCCGCAGGTGCGCTTGCACGTGACGATCATGAAAAGCGGCGCGATCGAGGCTGCCTACGAACGAGGTGAAATCGACGTGGGCATATCGATGTCAATCCAGGAACGCGGTGCGCCACGGGCCAGGGCCCAGGGTGCATTGCTGCGCCGCGAGCCGCTGCTATGGATGGCGGCGGAAGGCGCCGCGGCGCCCGCTGGCGAGCCCTTGCCGCTGCTGGTCTTGCCCGAGACATGCGCGTTGCGCCAGTACGTGGAGCGTCAGTTGACGCGGCGCGCCGTGCCCTACGCGGTGGCGCATGTGGCATCCGGCGTGGCGGGCTTGCAGCTGGCTATTTCGGCGGGTCTGGGGGTGGCCTGCCTGAACGAGTCGGCGCTGGCGCCCGGCATCGCGCGGTTGCACGCGCCCGGCCTGCCGACGCTGCCGTCGGTGGAATTTCGGCTATTGCCCGCCCGCCCCGGAGAGAGCGAGTTCATCGGCCTGGCGCGCGAAGCCATCGTCAAAGCCATGGCGTGAGGCGATGGCCTCAGGCGATGTCCCGAGATGCTGGCGTGCAGCCATGCGCTTGAAACGGCGGCCTGGGGCGGCCGCCGCATCATGCTTGAAGTCGAGCCCAGGGCTCAGGCCGGAGCTCAGGCCAAGCCTCAGGCTCAGGCGGGCAGGGACGGCGCGTATTGGGCTTCGGAAGTGACTTTGTCATGGAATTCCACGACGCGGCGCACCACTTTGACGGGGTCGTCCTCGATGATGAAAAGGTCAAGGTCGTGCGCGCCGATCATGCCGTTACCCAGCACCTGATCGCCCAGCCACTCGACCATGCCCGACCAGTATTCGCTGCCCACCAGCACGATGGGCGCGGGCGGGACTTTGCCAGTCTGGATCAGCGTCAGCGCTTCGAAGAGCTCGTCCAGCGTGCCAAAGCCGCCCGGCATCGCCACGTAGGCGAAGCTGTGCATGAAGAACGTGGCCTTGCGCGAGAAGAAATACTCGAATGACAGGCTGATGGTTTGGTATTCGTTGTTGTGCGCTTCGTGCGGCAGGCTGATATTCAGCCCGATGCTGGTGCCGCCTGCTTCGAAGGCTCCCTTGTTGGCGGCCTCCATGATGCCGGGGCCGCCCCCTGCAATGACCGCGAACCCGGCGCCGGCCAAGGCGGCCGAAATGGCAACGGTGGTTTCATAGTGGGGGGAGTTGCGGCTGACGCGTGCGCTGCCGAAGACACTGACTGCGGGCCCGATGTTCGCGAGCTTATCTGCCGCCGTCCGTATCTCTGACATAATCAGCGGAATTTGTTTGCCGGCGGGTGTTTCCATATCTGCCTTTGTAACCATGAAAAAAACCTTATTACTGGTCGACGGTTCAAGCTACTTGTACCGCGCTTTCCACGCTATGCCTGATTTGCGCAACGCGCAAGGCGAACCCACGGGTGCGCTGTACGGCGTGGTCAATATGCTGCGCAAGCTTGTATCTGATCATAAGGCAGAGTATGCCGCATGTATTTTCGATGCTCGCGGCAAGACTTTCCGAGACGATCTGTATCCCGAATACAAGTCGCATCGCCCGCCCATGCCGGAAGATCTGGCCGCGCAGATCGAACCCATCCACCGCGCGGTGCGCGCGCTGGGCTGGCCGGTGCTGGCCATCGAAGGGGTAGAAGCCGACGACGTGATCGGCACGCTGGCCAAGCGCGCCGCCGAACACGATGTGCACACCATCGTCTCGACGGGCGACAAGGACCTGGCGCAGCTGGTCAACAGCCACGTCACCCTGGTCAACACCATGACCGGCGAAGTGCTGGACGAACCCGGTGTGGTCAACAAGTTTGGCGTGCCGCCCGACCGCATCGTCGACTACCTGATGCTGGTGGGCGATACCGTCGACAACGTGCCGGGCGTGACCAAGGTCGGCCCAAAGACGGCCGTGAAGTGGTTGTCCGAATTCGGCTCGATCGACAAGCTGATCGAAGGCGCCGACAGCATCAAGGGTGTAGCCGGCAACAACCTGCGCGAGGCCATCCCCAACTTTCCGCTGACCCGCCAATTGCTGACGGTGAAGTACGACTGTGACCTGACCGGCCATGTCGAAAGCGTGGACGACCTGAAGCCGCGCGAGCGCGACGACGCCACGTTGACCGAGCTGTACGAGCGCTACGGCTTCCGTACCTGGCTGCGCGACCTGACCGGGGATGCCGAGCGCGTGCCCGCGGGCGATGCGCGCATCGCGGTGGATGTGCCGGAGGCGCCCGCCGAGCTGGACTACCGCATCATTTCCGACTGGGCCGAATTCGACGCCTGGTTCGAGCGGCTGCAACACGCGTCCCTGGTGGCGCTGGACACTGAAACCACGTCGCTGGACCAGATGCAGGCACGGCTGGTGGGCTTGTCCTTGGCGGTGGAGCCGGGCGTTGCCTGCTACATCCCCGTGGCGCATCGCGGGCCGGACGGCGCCACGCAGTTGCCCAAGGCCGAGGTGCTGGCGCGCCTGAAGCCGTGGCTGGAAGATGCGTCGCGCGCCAAGCTGCTGCATCACGCCAAGTACGACGCGCATGTGTTCGCCAACGAAGGCATTGCGCTGGCCGGCATCACCGACGACACGATGCTGCAAGCGTATGTGCTGGAATCGCATCGCGGCGTGGGGCTGAACGACCTGGCACAGCGCTATCTGGGCCGCAGCGGCGTGTCGTACGAAGACCTGTGCGGCAAGGGCGCCAAGCAGATCGGCTTTGACGAGGTGGCTGTCGACAAGGCGGGGCATTACGCCGCCGAAGACGCCGACTTCACCTTGCAATTGCACCGTGTGCTGCGCCCGATGGTGGCGGCGGACCAGGGCCTGGACCGCATCTACCAGCTTGAGATCAAGGTGTCGGCGGTGCTGACCACGATCGAACGCAATGGCGTGAAGGTGGACGCCGAAGAACTGGGCCGCCAAAGCCACAAGTTGGGCCAGGAAATGCTGCGCCTGGAGCAAAAAGCCTATGAACTGGCCGGCCAGCCCTTCAATTTGAATTCGCCCAAGCAGCTGGGCGAAATCCTCTTTGAACGCATGCAGTTGCCGGTGGTGCGCAAGACCGCCAGCGGTGCACCGTCAACCGATGAAGACGTGCTGACCAAGCTGGCGCTGGACTACCCGCTGCCCCAGGTGCTCCTGGAATACCGGGGCCTGTCCAAGCTGAAGTCCACCTACACGGACAAGCTGCCGCGCATGATCAACCCGGCCACGGGCCGCGTGCACACGCGTTATTCGCAGGCGGCGGTCATCACGGGCCGCTTGGCGTCGTCCGATCCCAACTTGCAGAATATTCCCGTGCGCACCGAGGCGGGCCGCCGCGTGCGCGAAGCCTTCATTGCCGAGCAGGGCGTGCTGCTGTCGGCCGACTATTCGCAGATTGAACTGCGCATCATGGCGCACGTGTCCGATGACGCCAATCTGCAAAGCGCGTTCGCCGCCGGCGAGGACATTCACCGCGCCACGGCGGCCGAAGTGTTCGGCGTGGCCTTGGCGGACGTGTCGACGGACCAGCGTCGCGCGGCCAAAGCCATCAACTTTGGCCTGATCTACGGCATGGGCGTGTTCGGCCTGGCGTCCAACCTGGGCATCACCCGGGACGCCGCGCAAGCCTACATCGACCGCTATTTCGCCCGCTATCCCGGCGTGGCGATGTACATGGAAAATACCCGCAGGCTGGCGCGCGAACAGGGCTACGTCGAAACGGTTTTCGGTCGACGCCTGCAACTGCCCGAGATCCGTGGCGCCTCGGGGCCGCGTCGGCAAGGCGCCGAGCGGGCCGCCATCAACGCGCCCATGCAGGGCACGGCGGCCGACCTCATCAAGCTGGCCATGGTGGCCGTGCAAGATTGGCTGGAAGCCGAAAAACTGCAAACCCGCATGATCATGCAGGTACACGATGAACTGGTTCTGGAAGCGCCGGATGCCGAGATCGATGTGGTCAAGGAAGCGCTGCCTCGCCTGATGTGCTCGGTGGCCGAACTGCGCGTGCCGCTGGTCGCGGAAGTGGGCATGGGCAAGAACTGGGAACAGGCGCACTAAGCGCTGCGGGTTCTGCACGGAAATTCCGATGGGCCGTCCTTGGACGGCCCATTTCCGATTTTGGGATTGCAACAATATAATGTTGCGCTTCCTCCCCGCCTATACTGCGTCCCCCACATGTTGCTGCTCTGGGTCCTGCTTGCCACCATAACCGGCGGGCTTATTGCCGTCTTTGTCGCCAGCTGGCTGGCCTACAAGGTGTTCGCCCAATACCTGCATCACATGGTGAGCCTGTCGGTGGGCGTGCTGCTGTCGGTGGCGCTATTGCATCTGCTGCCCGAGGCCTTCGAGGGCGCGGTCGGCAACGCCCATGCCTTGTTCGGCCTGATGCTGGCGTCGCTGATCGGTTTTTTTGTGCTGGAAAAGATTGCGCTGCTGCGTCATAGCCATCACCACGAGGGCGACGGGCATCACCACCACAAAGGCCACGACCACCACGAAGCGGGGCGCGGCGGCGTGCTGATCCTGATTGGAAGTTCGCTGCACAATCTGTGCGACGGGGTGCTGGTGGCGGCGGCGTTCCTGACGGACCCGCTGCTGGGCGTGCTGACGGCGGCGTCGATCATCGTGCACGAAGTGCCGCACAAGCTTAGCGATTTTGTCGTGCTGCTCAATGCCGGGTTGCCGCGTCGCCGTGCGTTTTCGTTGATCCTGTTCACCAGCTTGTGTTCAGCGGTGGGCGGCATAATAGGGTACTTTGTGCTGCAGCAGGCGCAGGACTGGGTGCCGTATATCTTGGTGGTTGCCGCAAGCAGCTTCCTGTATATCTCGGTGGCCGACCTGATGCCGCAGATGCATGAACGGGTGTCCCTTTCGGATGCCGTCCCGCAGTTGTTGCTGGTGGGCCTGGGTGTCGCGCTGATCTACAGCGTGACCACGCTGATGCACCATGGGCACGAGCACGAGGCCGACGCCGGCACTGGCGCGCCCCATGCGGAGCACGCCCACACGCATTAGGGCGCGCGCGGACGGGATGCCTGCTTGTCGATCCGTCGATCAATCCCCCACAGGAGCGTCCCCCATGAGCTTTTCCGCCGCCGCCGGCAACGTTGCCCCCACCGTCATCCACACTGACACCGAAGGCCTGGTTCACGCTGACTTCAAGCTGCCCGTGGCAGACGGGTCCATCGCCGCCTATTACGCCGCGCCCGAAGGCCGCCAGGACCTGCCCATCGTCCTGGTGGTGCAGGAAATCTTCGGCGTGCACGAACACATCAAAGATCTTTGCCGACGCATCGCCAAGGCCGGTTATCTGGCCGTGGCCGCGAACCTGTATGAACGCCAGGGCGACGCCTCCGTCTACACCGACATTCCGAAACTGATTGCTGAACTGGTCAGCAAGGTGCCGGATGAACAGGTGTTTTCCGACCTGGACGCCAGCGTGGCCTGGGCGGCGGAGAACGGCGGCGACCCCAAGCGCGTGGCCATCACGGGCTTTTGCTGGGGCGGTCGCCTGACGTGGATGTACGCGGCTCACAACCCGGACGTGAAGGCCGCCGTGGCCTGGTACGGCAAGCTCAGCGTGGGCCACGGCCCGCTGATCAAGCGGGTGGCGTTCGATGTGGTCAACGAGCTGCATGCGCCGGTGCTGGGCCTGTACGGCGGCAAGGACGCCAGCATCCCGCTGGCCGATATCGAGACCATGAAGACCAAGCTGGCGGCCGGTAACGCGGCGGCCAGGCAGTCGGAATTCGTGGTGTACCCGGACGCGGACCACGCGTTCCTGGCGGACTACCGAGCCAGCTACCAGCCTGAAGCGGCCAAGGACGGCTGGAGCCGGATGCTGGCGTGGTTCCAGCGCTATCTGTAATGTGCGCCGGGGGCAGGGTCAGTTTGCGCTGTCCTGACTAAAGCGCGGGGCCGGGCGGGGGAAGCGCCCGCCGTCCGCTGCAACACACCTGGGTCGGTGGGCTTCCGTCTAATGCCTGCTTGCGCGCGCGGTTGCCGCTTTCCCGGACCCCGCTTTCGCTTAGTTGCCCGCTTCGCGCAAACGGCTGGGCAGAAGCTCGCCGTGGCGGGCCAGCAGCGGATACGCCGCGGCGCCCACCAAGTGAGAGTTGATTCCCTTCATATCCCGCAGGATGTCCAGGTACAGCGCGCCGACTTCGGCCGCGTCCACCTGGCCTGACTTGATCTTTTGCAGGTGCGTGTCGGCGGCCTGCGTTTCGATGGTGCGGAAACGCGCCTTTTCGCCGGCCAGCGCCCGCGCCTGGCGCAGATCGTCGTTGACGAACAGGGCAGCGGCCTGCCGCTGGTTTGCGATCAACTGGCCCAGCGTGTCATCCAGGCTGGCGCGCTGCTCGGGCGAGAACGTCCACCCCTGTTTGCGCAGCTTGGCCACGTGGCTCAACAGGCCGTGGTGGGCGATATCGCCCGCGTGGCCGATGTTGCTGGCAAAGGCCAGGATATCGTCCATGCGTTGGATGTCGTCACGCGTCATGTTTTCCTGGTCCAGCGTGGCCAGGTAGGTCGTGATGGCGTTTTCCAGCTTATCCAGCGCGGCATCCAGCTGCCGTGCCTGCACCATGCGGTGGCGGTTGTCGCGCTTGAAGCCGGCGCGCGCATACAGCAGCAGCGTCTGCACCATGTCGGCCATGCGCAGCGCTTCGCGGGCGGCGTTGCCCAGCGCCACGGCGGGCACGTCATGCGCCCATTCATCCAGATATTGCGGCCGGGAAGGGTCGTTGGGGTCGGCGCGCTTGGGCAGCCAGCGTGTCAGCAGGGCCGCGTAGGGCGACAGCAACGGCAGGAACAGGATGGCGATGACCGCGTTGAACAGCGTGTGGAAATTGGCCACGGCGCGGGCCGGGTCGCTGGCCATGTCGCTCATCAGGGGTTGCAGCACGGGCAGCAGGATCAGGCCGGCCAGCACGCCCAGCGCGCGGGTCAGCAGATTGCCCAGCGGCAGGCGGCGCGCGGCGGGATCGTCGCCCGTGACGCCTTCGATCATCGGGTTGATGGCCGTGCCCAGGTTGGCGCCCAGCACCAGCGCAAAGGCCACGTGCGGCGCCACCATGTGATGGCTTGCCAGCGACATCACCAGCACCACGACGGCCACGCTGGAGTGCGCGGCCCAGGTGAACGCGGCCGACAGCAAGACGGCGGCAACGGGCTGGGTCGACAAGGCGTCCAGAATCATGCCCAGCATGGGCGCCGTCTGGAACGGCTCGAACAATTCAACCAGCTGATGCAGCGAAAGCAGCAGCAGGCCCAGGCCGATGAACACGCGGCCCAGGTCGCGCGTGCGGCCGGGGGGATACCGGCGGAACATCCAGACGCCCGCCAGGATAAGGATAGGCGCCAGCGAGGTCAGGTCGAATGACAGCAACTGCACGATCAGCGTCGTGCCGACGTTGGCCCCCAGCATGGCGGCCAGCGCGGGCACCAGGCCCACCACGCCGCCCGCGGCGAACCCCGTGATCATCAGCCCCGTCGCGGTGCTGCTTTGCAGGGCGGCGGTAATGCCCAGGCCGGCGGCAAAGGCGCGCAGGCGCGTGCCCAGGGCCCGGCCCAGCGCGGCGCCCAAGGCCGCGCCGAACGCGCGCTGGACGCCCGTTTGGACCATGTGCACGCCCCAAAGCAGCAGGGCGACGTAGCCGGCGAAGTCAAGCAGGGTGATAAGTCCAGACATCCAGGGGTGTTCCCGTTCTTTTTATGACAAGTAATAATTTTGTAATGATCGCATGCCTGACCGGGTGACGGAACCGGTGGCGGCGATACAGCATACGCCCCGCCGTCCATTCCTGCGCGCGGGGGTGGCAACGCGTATCATTGCCTGACTATTCTTTGATGTATTGGAGTATCGCGTGGCCGTTTCCGTATTCGATCTGTTCAAGATAGGCATAGGCCCGTCTAGTTCCCATACGGTGGGTCCGATGCGGGCCGCCTTGCTGTTCGCGCAAGGCCTGGAACGCGATGGCCTGATGTCGCGCGTGGCGTATGTCCGCGCCGAGCTCTACGGGTCGCTGGGCGCGACCGGCAAGGGGCACGGTACCGACAAGGGCGTGCTGCTGGGTCTGATGGGCGAAGCGCCCGACACGGTCGACCCCGCCGCCATTGCCGGCATGATCGCCTCGGTGCGCGCCAGCCGCCAGTTGCCGCTGCTGGGCCGTTACCCGGTCGCCTTCATCGAGAAAGAACACATGGTGTTCTATCGTCGCGAAGCCATGGCCGAGCACCCCAACGGCATGAAATTCCACGCCGTCGACGCCAATGGCGAGTCGCTGCGCGAATCGCGGTACCTGTCGGTGGGCGGTGGCTTCGTCGTGACCGCCGGCGCCTCGAACAGCCAGGTGATCGCCGCGCACAATCAGCTGCCGTACCCGTTCCGCTCGGGCCGCGAACTGCTGACGATGTGCCGCGAAAGCGGCCTGACCGTGGCGCAGCTGATGATGAAGAACGAGCTGACCTGGCGCGAGGCCGCCGAGACGGACAGCGGCCTGGACCGCATCTGGCAGGTCATGCAGGACTGCGTGGCGCGCGGTTGCGGCATCGACTACCCGGAAGCCGACGGCGAATTGCCCGGACCCTTGCGCGTGCGTCGCCGCGCGCCGGAGCTTTACCGCAATCTGACCCAGCGCGCAGAGCGCACCTTGTCCGACCCGCTGTCGGTCATGGATTGGGTCAACCTGTATGCCATGGCGGTCAACGAAGAGAACGCGGCGGGCGGCCGTGTCGTCACGGCGCCCACCAATGGCGCGGCCGGCATCATCCCCGCCGTGCTGCACTATTACGATCGCTTCGTGCCCGGCGCCAGCCGCGAGGGCGTACGCGAGTTCCTCTTGACCGCCGCGGCGATCGGCCTGCTGTACAAGTACAACGCATCGCTGTCGGGGGCCGAAGTGGGCTGCCAGGGCGAAGTCGGTGTGGCCTGTTCGATGGCCGCCGGCGGCTTGGCCGCGGCGCAGGGCGGCACGGTGGAACAGGTTGAGAACGCCGCCGAGATCGGCATGGAACACAACCTGGGCCTGACGTGCGACCCCGTTGGCGGGCTGGTGCAGATTCCCTGCATCGAACGCAACGCCATGGCGTCCATCAAGGCCGTCAACGCCGCGCGCATGGCCCTGCGCGGCGACGGCCAGCACTACGTGTCGCTGGATTCCGTCATCAAGACCATGCGCGAAACCGGCGCCGACATGAAGACGAAGTACAAGGAAACGGCGCGCGGCGGCTTGGCGGTGAACATCGTCGAGTGCTGATGCCCGAGCGCTGAAGTCTCAATAGAAAAAGCCCCTCGGGTTTCTGACCCCAGGGGCTTTTTGCTGCCTGCTTGGACCGGGCGGGCGATCAGACCACGCGGGCGTTCTGCAAGGCGGCGATGCGCGACGGGATGGGCGGGTGCGAGGCGAACATGGCCGCCAGGCCGCCGCGGCCGGTGATGCCCGAGGCCTCGAACGACTTGGGCAGATCGCCCGGTTCCAGGCCGCCCAGCCGAGCCAGCGCGCGGATCATGGGTTCGCGCGCGCCCATCAGGTGGGCCGAGCCGGCGTCGGCGCGGTATTCGCGCTGGCGCGAGAACCAGGCCACGATGATCGAGGCCAGCACGCCGAAGATGATTTCACAGACCAGCACGGTGATGTAGTAGCCCGGGCCGATGCCGCGTTCGTTCTTGAACACGACGCGGTCGATGAAGTAACCCACGACGCGGGCCAGGAACACCACGAACGTGTTCACGACGCCCTGGATCAGCGTCAGCGTGACCATGTCGCCGTTGGCGATGTGGGCCACTTCGTGCGCCAGCACGGCCGCCACTTCTTCTTCGCTCATGCTCTCCAGCAAGCCCGTCGACACGGCGACCAGCGAGTCGTTCTTGAACGCGCCGGTGGCGAAGGCGTTCGGCGCGCCTTCATAGATGGCCACTTCGGGGCGGCCGATACCCGCGCGGTCGGCCAGTTGGTGGACGGTGTCGACCAGCCAGGCTTCGCGTTGATTGCGGGGGGCGTTCGGGTCCAGCACTTGGGCCCCGGTGCTCCATTTGGCCATCGGCTTGCTGATCAGCAGCGAGATGATCGCGCCGGTAAAGCCCACGACCACCGAGAAGATCAGCAGGGCGTTCAGGTTCAGGCCGTTGGCGGTGATGTAGCGGTCTACGCCCAGGATGCGCAGCGTGGCCGACAGCACGAGCATGACGGCCAGGTTGGTGATGACGAACAAGACAATGCGTTTCATGTTTTTTGTGTTCCTCTGCGAGCGGGAAATACCCGGGTTCGACATGGCGGCGGCCCGCCAGTTCCCCGACTCGCCGGCACCGCTCCCGGTGGGCAAGAGTATAGTATCGCTTTCCCCTATTTCCCCTCACTTTTCCCTTAGCGTAGACCCCCAATGCAGGCTCTCTGGATGTTGTTGGCGTCCGCCATGTTCGCCATCATGGGGTCGTTCGTGAAGTTCGGCACGGAACACGGCGCGTCGCTGCCGCAGATCGTGCTTTTTCGCGGGCTGCCTTCCGTCCTACTTTTGCTGCTGTGGGCGCGCGCTGGGCGGCAATCCATCGTTCCGACCAGCTGGAAGTTGCACCTGTGGCGCAACCTGTCCGGCGTCACGTCGATGTGGCTGGGTTTCTTCGCCATCTCGCATCTGCCGCTGGCCACCGCGACCAGCCTGAACTACACCGCGCCGCTGTTCATCGCCTGTTGGATGCTGGGGTGGGGCGGCGCGCAGCGCGACCCGGTCCGCATCCTGGCGGTGGCGTTGGGCTTTCTGGGCGTGATCGCCGTGCTGCGGCCCAGTATCAACGAAGACCAGTGGCTGGCCGCCGTCATGGGCATGGGCGCGGGCGCCATGTCGGCCATCGCGATGATGCAGATCCGCCAGCTGGGCCGCATCGGCGAACCCGAATGGCGCACCGTGCTGTTTTTCTCCGTGGCGGTCTGCGTGTCCAGCATCGCCGGCTTGTGGTTCGAAGGCTGGGGCCACGCCGACTGGCAGGGCTACGCGTCGCTGTTCGGCGTGGGCGTGGCCGGCATGTTCGGCCAGCTTGCCATGACCCGGGCCTTTGGCATGGGGTCGGCGCTGCTGACGGCGGCGCTGCAATACAGCACCATTATTTTCGCGGCCTTGCTGGGCATGGGCTTCTGGGGCGACCATCTGGACGCCCTGGCCTGGGCCGGCATGGGCTTGATCATTTCCGCGGGCCTGCTGTCGGTGTGGCGCACCATGCGCGACCCGAAGCCGACCTGACCCGCCCCCTTCGATCAGGAGCACCCCGAATGACGACCACACTGATTTCTGCCGCCGACCTGGCCGCGCGCCTCGATTCGCCCGACGTGCGCGTATTCGATGTGCGACATGACCTGACCAACCACGCCGCCGGCCGCCAGGCCTACGACGCCGGACACATCCCGGGCGCCCGTCACCTGGACCACGAAACCGAGCTGGCGGCACCGCGCACCGGCAAGAACGGCCGGCATCCGTTGCCGTCGCGCGCCGAATTCGGCGGCCTGATGGCGGCTCATGGCGTGACGCCGCAAACGCTGGTCGTGGCGTACGACGCCAGCGGCGGCATGTACGCCGCGCACCTGTGGTGGATGTTGCGCTGGTTGGGCCATGAACGCGTGGCCGTGCTGGACGGCGGTTGGCAGGCGTGGGTGGCGGCCGGTTTGCCGACCACGACCGACGCCGCGCCCGCGGTCAAAGCCGGCCAGCCGGTAGAGCCCGGGCAATCGCTGGCCGGGTCGGTCAACGCCCAAGCCGTGCTGGACAACATCGCCCAGCCGGCCTTTACCGTGATCGACGCGCGCGCGGCCAACCGCTATCGCGGCGAAGTCGAACCCATGGACCCGGTGGCCGGCCACATCCCGGGCGCGCTGAACCGTCCCAACGGCGAGAACCTGCAAGCCGATGGCCGCTTCAAGTCACCCGAGCAGCTGCGCGCCGAATTCGCCGACCTGCTGGGTGACCGCGACCCCAAGGCCGTGGTGCATCAGTGCGGCTCGGGCATCACCGCGTGCCATAACCTGTTGTCGATGGAAATCGCCGGCCTGTCCGGCTCGCGGCTGTACCCGGGTTCATGGAGCGAATGGTGCAGCGACCCGTCACGCCCGGTGGCGAAGGGCGCCTGAAGCCTCAGGCGCCTGGCCCGCGCACTCGGAAGCGCGGGTTGCGGCGCCCTTGTTGCGTGCGGGCCGGCGCTGCGCCCCGGTTCGCTACCAGATCGCGGCCAGCTTCACGCGGCCCGATACGCTTTCCGCGATTTCCAGAAAGTGATCCAGCGGCGGCGTGGCCAGGCCGGGAACCTTGGCCATGTCGTCCCAGCGTCTTAGCCGAATCGCGTCCGGCGCGCCCGGCATGCTGGCGAAATCCACCGCCTGGCTCGCATCAAAACTGCCGCCCTGTAATGCCAGGCTGCGCTTGGAATCCTCGGAGAGCGACGCTTCATATTGCGGCTCCACGTAGCACAGGTAACGCTTGGCTTCGACGTGCAGCCGGATCGGATCCAGCACCGCCGAACTGAACAGCCCGCGCAGGAACGGCAGCACGAAATACTGGTGTTTGTCGTCGATACCGCGCAGGGTCGGGGTGCCCGGCCGGTCTGCGATCAGGTGCCCCAGGTCGTGCAGCAGGCTGGCGGTGATCAGGTGTGCGCTGGCGCCGTGGCGCTCGGCCAGCGATGCCGTTTGCAACGCGTGGCGCAAATGGCTGACGGATTCACCGTGATATGACCGGTGTCCGCGTTCCAGAAAAATCTGCTCGATGTCTTGCAAGGTCAAGGCCATGGTTGTCTCCTGATTGGCCGCAAGGGGGAGGGGGCGGGCAGTGACCCGGTCGGGTCAGCCGGCTGCCGGCGCCATCTCCAGGAAGCGCGCGATCAGCTGCACCGGTTGGCGCTCGCGCAGGCAGTACAGGTATTCATTCATCACGATGTCGGCGCCGTCGATGTCCAGGGCGGCCAGATCGGGATGGGACGGAATCTCGCGCGACGGGATCAGGCTGATCCCCAGGCCGCACAGGATGGCCTGCCGGATCGATTCCCGGCTGCCGATCTCCAGCGTGCGCCGCACCGTGACGCCGGCGGCTTGCAGGGCGTCTTCGGTCAGTTGGCGCGTCATCGAACCGGGCTCGCGCACCAGCAACGCGTGCTCGGCAAGGTCGGCCAGCCGCACGCGGCCACGGCGGGCCAGCGGATGGTCGCGGTGGGTGACCACGCGGATCGGGTCGGCCGCGATCATCCGCCGATACAGGTGCTTGTCATCCATCAGAAAAGACGACGTGGCAATCTCGATGCGGTAATCGTGCAGCGCTTGCAGCATCGACTGTGAATTGCCGATCGTGACCGTCAGATCAATGCCGGGGTAGCGCTGGTTGTATCGGCGCACCGTGTCCATGATGTAGAACGGGCCGGTGGCGCCGACACGCAGGTTGCCTTCGCGCAGGTCGCTGGCGTCGCGCAGCCGGAAGTCGATCTCGGTTTCCTGCTGCACCAGCTTTTCCACCATGGGCATCAGATTCTGTCCGGCATCCGACAGGCGCATGCCGCGCCCTTGGCGATGGAACAGTTCGATGCCGTAGCGAGATTCCAGCTGACGCAGCTGCCCCGTCACGGTGGGTTGGCTGACGCCCAACTGGGCGGCGGCCTTGGTGACGGTGCCGCAGCGGGCCACGGCGTAGAAAGATTTGAGTTCGGCGACAAGCACGATGACGGGGGGGCAGGAAAGGGACGCAATGCGCAAGACCGCCAGTACACCAAAATAATTTGATGTTTTTATTACTGCATTTGCGCGAAGTGTCATAAACGCTCAATACGCGGCTTCCATACTGCCTTCGTTCCCAGACCGGAGGCAGCATGCCCCAAGCCGATAACGACCTTTTCCCCGCCGGGCCGCCCCAGGGCGGGCTGGACCCCATTGCGGGCAAAGAGCCCCAGCAAGGGGCAAAGCGTGGCGGCTTTCTGACTGTGCGAAACCTGGTCAAGACGTTTGGCACCCACAAGGCGCTGGCCGACGTTTCGCTGGATATCCGTGCCGGAGAACTGGTGTGCCTGCTAGGCCCCTCCGGTTGCGGCAAAACGACGCTGCTGCGCGCGATTGCCGGACTGGAGCGCCAGGACAGCGGCACCATCGTGCTGTCGGGCCGCGATATTTCCCATGCCGAACCGCAAGAGCGCGACTACGGCATCCTGTTCCAGTCCTATGCGCTGTTTCCCAACCTCACCGTCGCCCAGAACGTGGCGTACGGCCTGAGCGGCAAGCGCGCGCATCGCAAGCACGTGGCCCATCGTGTCGAGGAAATGCTGACGCTGGTGGGGCTGGCCGGCGCCGCCGACAAGTATCCGGGACAGATCTCGGGCGGGCAGCAGCAGCGCGTGGCGTTGGCGCGCGCGTTGGCCCCGTCGCCGTCCCTGTTGCTGTTGGACGAACCGATGTCCGCGCTGGACGCCCGCGTGCGCGAGCATCTGCGTATTGAGTTGCGCGCCTTGCAAAAGCGCCTGTCCATTACGACGCTGATGGTCACGCACGACCAGGAAGAGGCCATGGTGATGGCCGACCGCATCGCCGTCATGAACGGCGGCGTGATCGAACAGTACGGCACGCCGCGCGAGCTGTACCGCCAGCCGGGATCCGCCTTCATCGCCGATTTCGTGGGCGAGGCGAACTGGCTGCCGTTCGAACGCGTGGATGCGCACCGCGCCCGCGTCGGCCGCCAGGAACTGGCGGTGGACGACACGCTGGATGGCCGATTCGGCAAGCTGTTCGTCCGGCCCGAGGCGGTGCGCGTCAGCATGGCACGCCCGGAAGAGCCCAATTCGATGCTGGCCGACGTGCTGGACGGCGTGTTCCTGGGCCGTGGTTACCGCCTGGCGTTGCGGCTGGAAGGCGTGCCCGGGTCCACCGTGCATTCCATCGTGTCCCCCGAAATCGGAGACGCCCTGTTGGGTCCTCATGCTGCCAGCCGCTGCTGGGTGGAGCTGCCGCGCCATGCGATTCGCGCCTACGCTTGATTCCCCCATGACCGGTTCTCCTTCCGTGGCGGAAACGCCGTCGGCTTCGGCTTCGCCCGTGGCCTTGGGCCGCCGCCCCATGCCCGCCTGGATCGGCTCGTTGGGCCTGACCGTCGGGCAGGGCGCGTTGCTGCTGTTCCTGGTGCTGTTCCTGGCGTTGCCGCTGGCGGCCATCCTGGCCAAGTCCGTGACGGACAACGACGGCGCCTGGGCTGGCCTGTCGGTGCTTACCGGCATCATCGGCGCAGACGGCTTTCTGGCGATGGTCGGCCGCAGCCTGACGGTGGGCCTGGTGACGATGTTGCTGGTGGTGCCGTGCGCCTACGGATTTGCCTATGGACTGACGCGTACGCGCCTGCCCGGCAAGGGCCTGTTGCGCACCATCGCCTTGCTGCCGCTGCTGGCGCCCTCGCTGCTGCCCGGTATCGCCCTGGTCTACCTGCTGGGCAATCAGGGCCTGCTCAAGGGCCTGACCGGCGGCGCCACCATCTACGGCTTCTGGGGCATCGTCGTCGGCGAGGCGTTCTACACCTTCCCGCATGCGCTGATGATTTTGTTGACCGGCCTGACGCTGGCCGACGGGCGCCTGTATGACGCGGCGCGCGCCATGGGCGCCGGCCCGTGGCGCACCTTCCTGACCGTGACCCTGCCCGGCACGCGCTACGCCGTGTTCTCGGCCTGCTGCGTGGTGTTCACGCTGACTGTCACCGATTTTGGCGTACCCAAGGTGGTGGGCGGCGACTACAACGTGCTGGCGATGGAAGCCTACAAGGCGGTGGTCGGCCAGCAGAACTTTCCGAAGGGCGCGGCCATCGGCATCCTGCTGTTGCTGCCCGCCTTGCTGACCTTCGTGCTGGACCGGCGCCTGCGGGCCCGCCAGGGCGCGCAGATGAGCGGCCGCGCGCAGGCCTATGCGGCAAATCCGAACCGCCGCCGTGATGCTGCTTTCCTGGCGCTGGCCGGCGTGATGGCCGCGTTCCTGCTGCTGATCATCGGCGTGGCGGTGTGGGCGTCGTTCGTGAAGATGTGGCCCTACAACCTGTCCATGTCGCTGCGGTCCTACGACTTCGACAACATGGACGGCGGTGGCTGGCTGGCGTGGCGCAACAGCTTGCAGCTGGCGTTCTTCACCGCCGTGATCGGCACGGCCGTGGTCTTCGTGGGCGCCTGGATGATGGAAAAAGTACCGGCGCGCGGCCAACTGGGGCGCGGCCTGCGGGGGGCGGTCAGCATGCTGGCGCTGATGCCGATGGCCGTGCCCGGCCTGGTGCTGGGCCTGGGCTACATCTTCTTTTTCAACAGCCTGATGAATCCGCTGAACGTGCTGTACGGCACCATGCCGCTGCTGATTCTGTGCACGGTCGTCCACTTCTACACCAGCGCGCACCTCACGGCCGCCACCGCACTGAACGCGCTGGACCCGGAATTCGAAGCCGCGTCCGCGTCGCTGAAGGTGCCGCGCATGACGACGTTCCTGCGCGTGACCCTGCCGATGTGCTTGCCTGCCGCGCTGGACGTCGCCCGCTATTCGTTTGTATCCGCCATGACGACGGTGTCGGCCGTGGTGTTTCTGTACAGCCCGTCCACGGTGCTGGCCGCCGTTGCCGTCCTTAACATGGACGACGCCGGCTTCATCGGCCCGGCCGCCGCCATGTGCACGGTGATCATGGCCAGCTCCGCCGTCGCGGCCCTGCTGCTGCATCTGGCCAGCCGCGCGCTGGTGTCGCGCAGCCAGGCCTGGCGCCGCCCCGTGGCCCTTTGAACGATTGATTCCAGGATGACCCTTATGACTGTTTCTTCCTTACCCGTGCAGCTGGAAGCCGTGATCTTCGACTGGGCCGGCACGCTGGTCGACTTCGGATCATTTGCCCCCACCAAGGTGTTCGTCGATGCGTTCTCGCAGTTCGGCATGGACGTGTCGCTGAAAGAGGCGCGCGGCCCCATGGGCATGGGCAAGTGGGACCACATCCGCGCGCTGTGCAACCAGCCGGCCATCGCCGCCCAGTATCAGGCCCAGTTCGGCCGCGTGCCCAGCGACGACGATGTGACGGCCATCTATGAACGCTTCCTGCCGATGCAGATGGAAAAGGTGGCCCAGTATTCGGCGGCCATCCCCGGCGCGGCCGAGCTGTTGCGCGCGCTGCGCCGTAAAGGCCTGAAGATCGGCTCTTGCTCGGGCTACCCGGACAGTGTGATGCGCCGCGTGGTCGAGCGCGCCGCGTCCGAAGGGCTGGAGCCCGATTGCATCGTGGCCAGCGACGACGTGCCGCGCGCGCGTCCGGCGCCGGCCATGGCGTTGAAGAACGTGGTGGAACTGGGCCTGTCGGACGTGGCCGCGTGCGTCAAGGTCGACGACACCGCGCCCGGCATCGAGGAAGGGCGCCGCGCCGGCATGTGGTCGGTGGGCCTGCTGCTGTCCGGCAACGCCGCCGGCCTGACCCTGGACGAATACCTGAGCCTGGACGAGGCGGGTCGCGACCTGGTCCGCGCCGACGCCAGCCGCGAGCTTGCCACCGCCGCGCCGCATTACCTGATCGATACGGTGGCGGATCTGCCAGCCGTCATCATCGACATCGAAGCCCGTCTGGCACGAGGCCAACGCCCCTGAATTAGCTTCCCCTTGCCGGTACTGCCGGCCCTGCATTCCCTTTGTGTGCGCCTTTGTACCGCAGCCGGCATCCGCCGGCAGTGGGGGCGACGTTCACCTTTTTTGCGCGTTTTTCCGCATATTCACGGAGTTCTTCATGAATCGCTACAAGCTGCTTGCACTGGCCGCCGCCCTGACGGGCGTGATGGGCGCCGCGTCCGCCGAGACCACGCTGACGGTCTATACCGCGCTGGAAGCCGATCAGATCAAGGTCTACCAGGCCGCGTTTGAGAAGGCCAACCCCGACATCAAGATCCAGTGGGTGCGCGATTCCACCGGCATCATCGCGGCCAAGCTGCTGGCCGAAAAAAGCAACCCCAAAGCCGACGTGATCTGGGGCCTGGCCGGCACGGCGCTGGGCCTGATGGACAAGGAAGGCATGTTGCAGCCGTACGCCCCGAAGGGCCTGGACCAGATCGCCGCCAACATGCGCGACGCCAAGGCCGAGCCGTCGTGGGTAGGCATGGACGGCTACGCGGCCGCGATCTGCTTTAACACCATCGAAGCCGAAAAACAGAAGCTGCCCAAGCCGACGTCGTGGCAAGACCTGACCAAGCCGGTGTACGCGGGCAAGATCGTCATGCCGAACCCGGCGTCCTCGGGCACGGGCTTCCTGGATGTCAGCGCCTGGTTGCAGATCTTTGGCGAAGACAAGGGCTGGGCCTACATGGATGCCCTGCACAAGAACATCGGGTCGTACACGCACTCGGGCTCGAAGCCTTGCAACATGGCGGCCGCCGGCGAATTCCCCATCGGTGTGTCGTTCGACTATCGCGCGGCCAAGCTCAAGGCCGACGGCGCGCCAGTTGAAGCCGTGTTCCCGTCGGAAGGCCTGGGCTGGGAAGTCGAAGCCACCGCCATCATGAAGGGCACCAAGAACCTGGACGCGGCCCGCAAGCTGGCTGACTTCTCGGCCAGCCGCGAAGCCAACGAACTGTACAAGGCCAACTTCGCGGTGCTGGCGATTCCGTCCATCGCCACGGTCAACCCGAACCTGCCGGCCGACCTGACCAAGCGCATGATCAAGAACGACTTTGTGTGGGCCGCGACCAACCGCGAACGCATCATCGCCGAGTGGACGCGTCGCTACGACGGCAAGTCGGAACCCAAGAAGAAGTAAGGCACGGCCCGCGATGAAAACATACGACGTAATCGTGGTGGGCGCGGGCATGCTTGGCATCGCCCACGCCTGGGCGGCCGCCAAGCGCGGCCTGTCGGTGGCGGTGATCGAACGCAGCCGCCAGGCGCATGGCGCCACCATCCGCAACTTCGGCCAGGTCATTGTGACCGGCCAGGCGCCCGGCATGATGCTGTCGCATGCCCAGCAGGCACGCGAGCTGTGGCTGGATCTGGCCGCCAAGGCGGGCTTTCATGTGCGGGCCAACGGCGCGCTGGTGCTGGCGCGAAATATCGACGAGGCCAGCGTGTTGCAGGAATTCGCGGACACGCGTTTGATGCAGGAAGGCTACCGTGCCGAGCTGCTGTCGGCGCGTCAGGTGGCCGGCCTGTATGGCGGTCAGCTGGCCCATCACTGCCTGGCGCTGCGCGGGCATGACGACCTGCAAATCTATTCGCGCGATGCGCTACCGGCCATCACGCGATACCTGGCCGAGTCGCTGGGCGTGACGTTTATCACCGGCACCCTGGCGCGCGCGGTCGAGAACGGGTTGGTGGGTACCACCGCCGGCGATTTTCTGGGCAAGCATGTGTTCGTGTGCCCCGGTCATGATTACCTGACGCTGCTGCCCGAACGCTTTGCGCCGATGAACCTGGAAGTCACGCGCTTGCAAATGCTGCGCGCGGCGTTCGAGACGAACCCCATCGCCCTGGACCGCCCGGTGTTGACGGGTTTGTCCTGCGTGCACTACGGCGCGTTCTCGGACTTGCCCACGGCGCATGCGCTGCGCCAGGTCATCCAGGAACGCACGCCGATGCTGCTGGAAAATGGCATACACCTGCTGATCAGCCCTACGCCCAACGGCGAACTCATCATTGGCGATTCGCATCATTATGGGACGGACGCGTTCCCGTTCAACGACGAAGCGGTCGACAACACGATGCTGGACCTGGCCTCGCAGGCGCTGGGTGCGCGCTTGCGTGTGCTGGAGCGCTGGCAGGGGGTTTACGGCGCGCACGGACCGGCGCCGTTTTCGGTGATGCCGGTGGACGCAGCCACCACCGTCGCGGTCATGCATTCGGGTGTGGGCATGACGGTGGGGCTGGCCATCGGCGAACGCACGGTGGCCCAGGTGATGGGACGTTAACGGCGCTGATCGGATCACGGTCCGGCAGTCGTCGACCCTGATCCGATTGCCCTTGTGGCAAAAGAAAAAGGGCTTTGCGTTGTGTGACGCAAAGCCCTTTTTGTATGGCGGGTATGGCGGGTATGGCCTGTATGGAAGAAGGCCAGGATGCCTACAAGTCCTGCATGATCCGGCGATACCACTCGTGGAAGTGCTGCATGCCGTCTTCCATGGGCGATTGGTAGGGGCCGGCTTCGTTCACGCCGCGCAACATCAAGGCCTTGCGGCCCGCGTCCATGCGCTCGGCGATCTCGTCGTCTTCAATGGCCGTTTCCATGTAGGCGGCGCGCTGGGCCTCGACGAATTCGCGTTCGAACGCCGAGATTTCCTCGGGGTAGTAGAACTCGACGACGTTCACCGTTTCCTGCGGGCTTTTCGGGTACAGCGTGGACAGCACCAGCACGTGCGGATAGAGCTCGATCATGTGGGTCGGGAAGTACGTGACCCAGACCGCGCCGAAATCCGGAGCGTCGCCTTCGCGGAACGACAACAGGCGGTCGTGCCATTGCTTGTACACATCCGAACCCGGTTGCGCCAACGCGTTGTGCACGCCCACTTTTTGAAGGCTGTACCAGTCGTTGAATTCCCAGGTCAGATCGTCGCAGGTGACGAAGCGGCCCAGGCCCGGGTGAAACGGGCCAACGTGGTAGTCCTCAAGGTAGACCTCGATGAAGGTCTTCCAGTTGTAGTTGCACTGATGCACCTCGACATGGTCCAGCACGTAGTCGCCGAAGTTGAATTCCGGGCGCGAGAACAGCGGCGCCATGTCGGAAGCCGGATCGCGCGGGCCTTCGAACAGCAAGCCGTGGCAATCGCGCAGGCGGAACTTCTGCAAGTTCATGCAGGGCGTGGTCTCGAACTGAGGCGCGCCCAACAACTCGCCTTGGTTGTTGTACGTCCAACGGTGCAGGGGGCAAACGATGTTGCCACCGGTTGCCTTCAGGTTTCCGTGCGTATTGCAGTTGCCGGCCACATTGCCGGCTTCGCCGCCCAGCATCAAAGCCTGACGGTGGCGGCAGACATTTGAGATGAGTTCAACGCCTTGCTGGTTGCGAACCAGCACGCGTCCCCCGCTTTCCTGTACCAACGACCGCCAATCCCCGATTTCAGGCACCAATTTCTGATGGCCGACATATTGCGAGGATTGCTTGAAAATGAGTTCTTGCTCGCGGGCAAAGAGGGCTTCGTCAAAATATGCACTGACGGGTAGCTGGGTGCGAGCTGGCACGACATGTGCCATCCGACCGATGTCGGTCATGATTCCCTCCGCTCGGATAAAAAAGCCAGGACGGTTTGAGCTCTGCCAAGCGCTTTTGTTCAAGCCCAGCAGTTTTAATGACCGGATCCGAAAATTGCGTCGAAAAACGGTCTGAAAACTGCTTGGAGCTCAACCGTGAGCTTGGCTACGTACGTGCTGGCGCGAAGAAAAATCGGTGTCTGGCCGATCAAATAAGCCGTGAATTGTACCCCAAGGGCCTCCCTGCCGCCCGGGAAGATGGACGGGGCTAAATCCAGCGTTGGCGGGGCCTGCCGGCCCCGTTCCATCGTCCGATTAACCCTTCGCGGCGTAGGTCTTTCAGACGAGCTTGCGCGTGGCCGGATGACGCCTTAACAGCCAGCTGCTGGCCGCCGACAGCGCAAACACGGCAACGGTCAGCAAGGGCACGGCCCAGGCGTCGCGCGGGTTGCCCGAGATGGCGCCCGCGCGCCGCGCCACGTCCAGGAACACGGGGTGGATCAGGTACACGCCGAAGGTCAAGGGCGCCAGCGCGGACAGGCGCGGCAGCCAGGGCGAAGACACGATCCACTGGAAGGCGGCCAGCGACATGAACGGCACTGTCAGGCTGAAGTAATCATAAAAGTACGTATCCAGCGCGTGGCCGTCGGACATTACGGTGACGCCAAGCGCCGTGGCCGCAACGCTGCCCGCAAGGACCAGGCCCGGCCGGGGGATGCGCAGGTCGCCATCAAAAATCAACCGGCCCGCCACGAAATAACCCAGATACGGCAGGAACCAGGTCAGGAAGAACCCGTGCGGGGCGCCCAGCGCGCGGCGGTACAGCGCGTCAAGAATGGCCACGCCCAGAATACCCACCACCCATAGCGACCGGCCGCGCGGCGTGCTGCGTGCGTACAGCAGGCGGGCCAGTGGGGCAAACAGGTACAGCCCCACGATCATGTACAGGTACCACAGGTGGTAATAGGGTTCGCCCTGCGCCACCTTGCGGGGCCAGAACGAAAAGTCCACCCGGCCGTCGTCCCACCAATCCAGCCCGGTGCGCCAGGCCAGATAGAACAAGGTCCAGAACAGCAGGGGCGCACAGATGCGCGCCATGCGGCGGCTGTAGAACTTGCGGGCGTCGTGGGGTTTGTTCGGGTCCAGCAGCAAGGCGCCGCTGACCATGACGAAAACGGGCACGCACCAGCGCGCCGCCGAGTCGTACAGATTGGCGGCCAGCCACGCGCCCCCGCCATACGCGGCAGGGTCACTGACAATCAAGGCCGCGCTGTGCAGCAACACGACGGCTACGGCCGCCAGCCAGCGCGCGGCGTCCAGTCGGGCATAACGGTCTTCGGGGGTTTGCATCGGGCTCCCGCTGGTGTTTTCGCATCCTCACCTTAGCAGTGAGCCCGGGTGCGCTTCTGTATCCAGCGGTTAGGCAAGGCATGAAAAACCGACAGGACCCAGGCGGGCGCTGTCGGTGCAAAGGGGGTAGGCCCGGGGGCCCGGCAAGGTCCGGCGGCTTGGCCCACGCGCCAACGATTTGTCACGAAACCGTGGGCGGCGGGGCGGCCGCATCAGGGCATTGCCGCCTTACTGCAAGACGATGTTGGCTTGCTTGATCAACTGCGACACGATGGGCTGTTCGGTCTTGATCTGCTTGTCCAGCTCGGCGGCCGTGCCGGAACGCGGGTCGATGCCCATGTCCAGCATGCGCTTCTTGACGGCTTCGTCCTTCAGGGTTTCAGTCAGCGCGGCTTGCAGCTTTTCAAGCACCGGTGCGGGGGTGCCCTTGGGCGCCACGAAGCTGAACCAGGCCGTCATGTCGAAGGCGGGGTAGCCTTCTTCGGCCAGCGTTTGCAGCTTGGGCAGCGTGGCCAGGCGCGACGGGCTGGTGATGGCAAACACCTTGACCTTGCCCGCGTCCGCCTGCGGCATTCCGGTGGCGACCATGTCGAAGAACAAGTCCACGTCGCCGCTGATCAGGGCGGGCAGCGCCTGGGTCGCGCCCTTGAACGGCACGTGCAGGATGTCGATGCCGGCGCGTTCCTTGAACAGTTCACCCGCCAGATGGGACGAGGTGCCGGGGCCGAACGTGGCGAACGTCAGCTTGCCGGGGTTCTGCTTGGCATAGGCCACGACGTCTTGCGTGCTGTTGAACGGGCGCTTGGGGCTGGACAGCAGCACCAGGGGGCCCACGCCCACCATGCCGATACGGGCAAAACCGTCCGGGTCGTAGGGCAGTTCCTTATACAGATAGCGGTTGGTGACCAGCGTCGAATTGGTGGCCATCAGGATGGTGTAGCCGTCCGGCTGCTCGCGCGACACGTAGGCCGCGCCGATGGACGTGCCGGCGCCCGCCTTGTTTTCCACGATCATCGGCTGGCCCAGCGTCTTGGCCATGCGCTCGGCCAGGATGCGGGTCAGCACGTCGGTGGCGCCACCGGCCGGGAAGGGCGAGATGACCTTGATCGGGCGGGTCGGATAGGTCTCGGCCTGGGCGCCCAGCGCGGCGGCGCTGAGCAAGACGGTGGCCAGCAGTTTGAGGCTCGTGCGAATCATGTTTTCCCCTTGAAATCGCGTGCATGAGTGGATCGCCGGGCCTGGCTTGGCCGCCGCGTCGCGTGACGCCGCGCGGTGGCTTGCCAGGTCTCCTTGGATGTTTTAAATTCCGTATATTGGAATTTAGTTTTGTCGTTCGAAATAAACTATAAAAACGAAGCGAATAGAAATGCAATCTTTTTCTGACTCCAAGCGCGTGGTGCACGCCGCCGTCAAACCGGACGAAACGCTGGAACTGAGCCAGCCGGCACGCCGCAAACGCACGGCCGGCGTGGGCGAGGGCGCCAATTCGCCGGACTTCATTACCGCCCTGGCGCGCGGCCTGGACGTCTTGCGCTGCTTTCGCCATGGCGTGACGGCGCTGGGGAACCTGGACCTGGCGCGCTTGACCGGCCTGCCCAAGCCCACCATCAGCCGCATCACCTACACGCTGACCGAACTGGGCTACCTGCGCTATCACCCCGACACCGGCAAGTATTCGCCCGGCTATGGCGTACTGGCGCTGGGCTTCGGCTTGCTGGCCGGGCTGGAAGTGCGCGAACTGGCCAAGGCGTCCATGACGGAACTGGCGCGCGACACCGGCGGCGCCGTGGCCTTGGGCGCGTTCGACGGCGACGCGATGACCTACGTCGAAGCCATCCATGGATCCTCAGCGCTGTACCTGCGGTTGCCGGTTGGCTATCGCGCCAGCCTGGACAGCGCCATGGGCCGGGCCTACCTGGCCAGCTTGCCCGACACCGCTTGTCAGGAAGTGATGGCGCGCCTGGGTCCGGTGGCCCCGCCCGTGGCCGCCATCGATCGCGCCCGCGCTGAATTACAGGAATTCGGCTGCTGTTTCGCGCTGGGCGAATGGCAATCCGGCATCAACGCCGTCGCCGTGCCGTTTACCTCGATCACCGGCGAAGGCGTCTTCGTCATGAGCTGCGGCGGGCCATTGAGCCTCTTGCCCGAACCCGAGCTGCGGTCCCGCGTCGGCCCCGCGTTACGGGCCGCGATTGCAGGACTGGCGGGGGCGTCGGCCTGATCCTTGCGGCGCATCCGGGTCCGCGTTGGCTATCTCGTACAATTCACAAATTGATCCACCCCTAGCGCCCTCGGAGACCCGTTTGGCCAACCCCACACAAGCCGATCCGCAGATCGATGACCGTCCCTTGCCCCAGGATTTTGAAACGGCCCTGGCCGAATTGGAATCGTTGGTTGCGGCCATGGAAGACGGCTCGTTGCCGCTTGAGCAGTCGCTGGCCGCTTACCGGCGCGGCGTGGCGCTGACGCGAGTCTGCCAGGAACGCTTGGCGCAGGCGGAACAGCAGGTCAAGGTATTGGAAGGCGACTTGCTGCGCCCGCTGGACCCGGCGGCGCTGGATGACGAATAAGAAACCGATGAAGACCACTCAACTCCCCTTCGCGGAGTGGTTGCAGGGGCGCGTGCGGCACGTTGAAGACGTGCTGGACGACCTGATGCCGCCCGCGGATGTGCTACCCGTCCGTTTGCACGAAGCGATGCGCTACGCCGTGCTGGGCGGTGGCAAGCGCGTACGCGCCGCCATGGTCTACGCCGCCGGGCAGGCCTGCCCGGTTAGCGGCAGTGTGCTGGCCATCGAGGCCTCGCTGGACCGCGCGGCCGCCGCTGTCGAATTGATCCACGCTTATTCGCTGGTGCATGACGACCTGCCGTGCATGGACGACGACACCTTGCGCCGTGGCCGGCCCACCACCCATGTGCAGTTCGACGAAGCCACCGCCATGCTGGCGGGCGACGCCTTGCAGCCGCTGGCGTTCGACCTGCTGGCATCCATGCCCATCGCGCCCGCGCTGATCGTGCAGGCGACGCAGTCGCTGGCGCGCGCCGCCGGCAGCCAGGGCATGGCGGGCGGCCAGGCCATCGACCTGCTCAGCGTCGGCCATTCGTTGTCGCGCGATGAACTTCAGACCATGCACAGCATGAAGACCGGCGCCATGCTTGCGTGCAGCGTGGCGCTGGGCGGCATCGTGGCGGGCGCCAGCTCGGCCTCGCGCCAGGCGCTGGACGCGTACGCGCAGGCCATGGGCTTGGCGTTCCAGGTGGTGGACGATATTCTGGACGTTACCGCCGACACGGCTAGCCTGGGCAAGACGCCCGGCAAGGACGCGGCGGAAAACAAGCCGACGTACGTCTCGCTCCTGGGCCTGTCCGAGGCGCGCGAGTTCGCCGAGCAATTGCATGTGGCCGCGCTGGCGGCGCTGGAGCCCCTGGGCGATGCCGGGTTGCGCCTGGCGCAACTGGCCGATTTCATCGTCCTTCGAGACCGCTGATCCGTGACAAGCCCGGCCTGAGTCCAGGTCGGGTCAACGAACCCCAAAAAAGCATGACGACTGATTTATTGGACCGCATTCAATCCCCGGCAGACCTCAAGCGCCTGGATCGTCGCGAGCTGAAAAAGCTTGCCGACGAACTGCGCGGCTTCGTGCTGGAGTCGGTATCCAAAACGGGCGGGCACCTGTCGTCCAACCTGGGCACGGTCGAGCTCACGCTGGCCTTGCACCAGGTGTTCGACACGCCGCATGACCGCATCGTCTGGGACGTGGGCCACCAGTCCTACCCGCACAAGATCCTGACCGGCCGCCGCGCCGGCATGGCGCAGTTGCGGCAACAGGGCGGAATTTCGGGCTTTCCCAAGCGCAGCGAATCCGAATACGACGCCTTCGGCACGGCGCACTCGTCCACGTCGATCTCGGCGGCGCTGGGCATGGCGGTGGCCTCGCGCAATGCGGGCGTGCAGCGCCAGCACATCGCCATCATCGGCGACGGCGCGATGTCGGCGGGCATGGCTTTCGAAGCCATGAACAACGCGGGCGTCACGCCCAACATCAACCTGCTGGTGATCCTGAACGACAACGACATGTCGATCTCGCCGCCGGTGGGGGCGCTGAACCGCTACCTGGCGCGCCTGATGTCGGGCCGCTTCTACGCCACCGCCAAGAACGTGGGCCGCGCGGTCTTGCAGCACGTGCCGCCCGTGCTTGAACTGGCGCGCCGCTTTGAAGAGCACGCCAAGGGCATGGTCACGCCGGCCACGCTGTTCGAGGAATTCGGCTTTAATTACGTCGGCCCCATCGACGGCCATGACCTGGACGCGCTGGTGCCCACCTTGCAGAACCTGAAGGCGCTGCAAGGCCTGCAATTCCTGCACGTGGTCACCAAAAAAGGGCAGGGCTACAAGCTGGCCGAGGCGGACCCGGTGCTGTATCACGGCCCGGGCAAATTCGATCCCGCCGTCGGTATCCTGCAATCGAAGGCGCCGGGCAAGCGCACGTTCACGCAGGTCTTCGGGCAGTGGTTGTGCGACACGGCCGAGCAGGATACGCGCCTGGTCGCCATCACCCCCGCCATGCGCGAAGGCAGCGGGCTGGTCGAATTTGAAAAGCGGTTTCCGCTGCGCTATTTCGACGTCGGCATCGCCGAGCAGCACGCCGTGACGTTCGCGGCGGGCGTGGCCTGTGAAGGGCAAAAGCCCGTCGTGGCCATCTACTCGACCTTCATGCAGCGTGGCTACGACCAGTTCATCCACGACGTGGCGCTGCAAAACCTGGACGTGACGTTCGCCCTGGACCGCGCCGGCATCGTCGGCGCGGATGGCGCCACCCATGCCGGCAATTACGACACCGCTTTCCTGCGTTGCGTGCCCAACATGGTGGTGGCCACGCCGTCCGACGAAAGCGAAACCCGCTTGCTGCTGTCGACCTGTTATCAGCATCCCGGCCCGGCGTCCGTGCGCTATCCGCGCGGCGCGGGTTGCGGCGCGGTCGAGGCCCCTGGCCTGGATACGGTGGAGCTGGGCCGGGGCGTGGTGCGGCGCGAGGGCAAGAAAATCGCCATCCTGGGTTTCGGCACGCTGGTGCAAGCGGCGTTGGCCGCAGCCGGCAAGCTGGACGCCACGGTGGCGGACATGCGCTTCGTCAAGCCGATCGACAAAGCCCTGATTCTCGACCTTGCCGGCCGCCACGATGCGTTCGTCACGATCGAGGACGCGTCCATCATGGGCGGCGCGGGCAGCGCGGTGCTGGAAGTGTTGAGCGCTGCTGGCGTGCAGATTCCGGTCCTGCAACTGGGCTTGCCGGATGTCTTTATTGACCATGGCGAACAATCGGCCTTGCTGGCCGGCATCGGTTTGGATGCCGCCGGTATCGAGCAGTCGATCCGTAACCGCTACGCCGAGCTGCTGGCGAAAGACTAAGGCGGTGGCACTTAGCCGGTTTCACTTGGCCGGCTGGGTGAAACCTGCCGTGATCGTCCCACTCGGCGGCCGACCCATCCGGTGGCCGACCCATCCGGCGGCCGGCGCATCCGGCGGCCGGCGCATCCGGTGGTCGACCTAGCCGTACTTTCCGGCCATGGCCTCGCCATTGCCCGGAATCTGGAACAGTCTGTTCCGCCGTCACCGACCTACCCATAGAAGGGTTTTCCCAGGCGTAGGCAAGGCTTTGGGCGATAATGGCCCCCTCTTCAAGTTTCCTAGGCGCGTCCGCAAGCGATCGATCGCCTAGACAGGTACGCTGACATGAATTCTCCGATCGACCCCGCCCTGGTAATGCCCGATGTCCAAAGTTCGACGGACACCCGACACATCCCGATTCAGCGCGTGGGCATTCGTGGCGTGCGCCATCCCATGCTGGTGGAAGGCGGTGATGGGGCGCCCCAGGGCACCGTCGCCAACTGGACGCTGACCGTTGCGCTGCCGCCCGAAGAAAAAGGGACGCACATGTCCCGTTTCGTGGCGCTGCTGGAAAAGTACCGCAGCACGCCCATGACGCCGGCCCGGTTCCGCGCCATGGCGGCCGACATGCTGCCGTTGCTGCACGCCGAAAGCGGTGACATCACCGCCGCGTTTCCGTATTTCATCAACAAATCCGCCCCCATTTCGGGCGTGCAAAGCCTGCTGGACTACGAAGTTCAGTGGATCGCGCGCGCCAAGGGTAATGCGGTCGAATTCGAGCTGGTCGTCCAGGTGCCGGTGACCAGCCTGTGCCCGTGCTCGAAGGCCATCTCGGAGTACGGCGCGCATAACCAGCGTTCGCATGTGACTGTGTCGGCCATTCTTAGCGACGACATCAGCATGGACGGCGTGATCCGCCTGATCGAAGAAGAAGGCTCGTGCGAACTGTGGGGCCTGCTCAAGCGGCCCGACGAAAAGTACGTGACCGAACGCGCTTACGACAATCCCAAGTTCGTCGAAGACTTGGTGCGTGACGTGGCCGCGCGCTTGACGGCGCACCCGGGCATCGCGCGGTATCGCGTTGAAGCCGAGAACTTCGAATCGATACACAACCACTCGGCCTACGCCGTCGTGGAAGGCTGAGCCCACCGTGCATCATCCGGCGGCCACCGACTGGCCGCTTATCGCAAGGCTGCAAGCCTGGGAATCGCGGCTGGCCAATAACCTGGCCGGCCGCGGCCGTTTGGGCGTGGCGTTCTACGAGTTTTTCCGCTTTGGGGTCAAGCAAGCTTGGGCCTGCCTGTTCGGCGGGTTGATGTGCGCGCTGTTGCTGGGCACGCACTGGTGGTATCCCAAGGATGCGCTGCTGGCGCGCTACGATTTCCTGACGCTTGCGGCGCTGGGTATCCAGGCCGTCTTGTTGGCGCTGCGCATGGAAACCTGGAGCGAAGCCCGCGTGATCCTGATGTTCCACGTAGTGGGCACCGGCATGGAAATCTTCAAGACGGCGGCCGGGTCCTGGATCTACCCCGAGGCCAGCGTGCTGCGCATCGGCGGCGTGCCGCTGTTCACCGGATTCATGTATGCGGCAGTGGGCAGTTATCTGGCGCGCGTCTGGCGTCTGTTCGATTTCCGTTTTCGCGCGCATCCCCCGCTGGTGGCCACCGTGGCTTTGTCAGCGCTGATCTATGTGAACTTCTTCTCGCACCATTTCGTCATGGATTTCCGGTGGTTGCTGTTTGCGCTGACCGCCGTGCTGTTTGCCCGCACCTGGGTGTATTTCCGCATCTGGCGCGTCTATCGCCGCATGCCGTTGTTGATGGGGTTCGTGCTGGTGGCCTTGTTTATCTGGTTTGCCGAAAACATCGGCACTTTCGCCAACGCCTGGCGCTATCCAAACCAGTCCCACGCGTGGCAATGGGTGTCCATCGCCAAGCTGGGGTCGTGGTTCCTGTTGATGATCATCAGCTACGTGATGGTCAGCGTGGTTAATCGGCCCAGGGAAGTCGCTGTTGCCGATCTGCCGCAAGCGGCGGGGCAGGGCGGCGAAAACGCCCCGTCCCTGATTTCCTGACGCCCCAGTCGCTTGCGAACCGATGCTCAATCGGTAATAATCGAGGGCTTTCTTGCTCGACCGCCCATGGTTTTTGGGTAGCGGGCTGCCCCTTGCCGGGCTGATGTCTTCTGTGTACCACCACAGTCTTCTGTGAACCACTACACAACCACCCATGATGGAAAGCGCGGGTGCAAGACGCCAGGCCGGCAGGACATCCTCAAGGAGTTTTACTCATGCGTCACTACGAAGTAGTGTTTATCGTTCACCCCGACCAAAGCGAGCAAGTGCCCGCCATGGTCGAACGCTACCAAGCGCTGGTTACGGGCCAAGGCGGCTCGGTTCATCGCCTGGAAGACTGGGGTCGCCGCCAACTGGCCTACCCGATCCAGAAGCTCGTCAAGGCTCACTACGTCTGCCTGAACATCGAGTGCGGCCAAGCCACGCTGGATGAGCTGGAACACTCGTTCCGCTACAACGACGCCGTTCTGCGCCACCTGGTCATCAAGACCAAGAAGGCCCAGACCACGCCCTCGATCATGATGAAGTCGGTTGAGCGTGAAGAAGCCCGTAAGGCTTCGGCTGAGGCTGTCGCGGTTCAGCCCGAATAAGCAGGGCTCACGCAGAGCTCAACTTATGAAGTCCCCTTGGTGCCTGGCAGGATGAATCAGCTGGAACTTAGCGCGCGCGTTCTTGAATGCGAGCCTTTGCGCCACACTCCCGCCGGCCTGCCCGCACTGGAAATGGTGCTGGCACACGAGTCCGAAGTTATCGAAGCCGGCCACCCGCGCCGTGTTGAATTGACGATTACGGCCGTGGCACTGGGCGATCTGGCGTTGCTGTTGAAGAACACCGCGTTAGGGTCTGAATTGCTGGTGCAGGGGTTTTTGGCTCCCGCCCGCAAGGACTCGGTGAAGATCAAGCTGCATTTGCAGCAGGCACGCAAGATCAGCGGTAGCGCAGGACGCGATCCGCAGGTGGCTTGAACAGGTTGAGCAAAGGGTGCGAGAGCGCCTTCTGAATACGGATAGGTTATGGGGAGCTGGGCCCGGTTTCTAAAAACCCCGGGTAAAACCCGCCCCCTCAAACATAGAGGCACATATCATGGCTTTCTTCGGAAAACGCAAAGAAAAACGCAAATTCACGCAGCAGAACCCGCTTTTCAAGCGTCGTAAGTTCTGCCGCTTTACCGCAGCCGGCGTCGAAGAGATCGACTACAAGGATCTGGACACCCTGCGCGACTTCGTGCAAGAAAACGGCAAGATCATCCCGGCTCGCCTGACCGGCACCAAGGCAATCTACCAGCGCCAGCTGGACACGGCCATCAAGCGCGCGCGCTTCCTGGCTCTGTTGCCTTACACCGACAACCACAACTAATCCGGGGCACTGAAAATGCAAGTTATTCTGCTCGAAAAAGTCGTCAACCTGGGCAACCTGGGTGAAGTCGTTCGTGTGCGTGACGGTTACGCCCGCAACTTCCTGATCCCCCAGCGCAAGGCCCGTCGTGCTACCGACGCCGCCCTGAAGGAATTCGAAGCTCGCCGCGCCGAACTCGAAAAGGCCCAGGCTGAAAAGCTGGCCGCCGCCCAAGCTCTGGGCGAGCGCATCTCCGGCTACCAGCTGAAGATTGCCCAGAAGGCTGGTGTTGACGGCCGTCTGTTCGGCTCGGTCACCAATGCCGACATCGCCGAAGCCCTGAAGAAGGCCGGTTTCGAAGGCGTTGAAAAGGCGCAAGTGCGTCTGCCCAACGGCCAGCTGAAGTCGGTTGGCGAGTTCCCGATCCAGGTCGCCCTGCACGCCGACGTTGTCGTCGACGTCACGGTTCTGGTGGAAGGCGAACTGTCCTAAGCCGTACCCGCGGTAAAAAGAAGCCGGCCCGCGCGCCGGCTTTTTTTCTTTTTGACCGGCCGTCGTTGCGTTCCGCCTTGTCGGCATTACGCATCGCGCGCCATCTTGCCCAGCTCAGAGGACCTCTTGACCCACCCGCCCGTCCATCACAACGCGCCGCCCGGCCTGCGCGCCTGGCTCGACAGCGTCGACGCCTTGCGCGAACCTTCGGTGCGCGACGTGACGATCGATGGCGTGCGCTGCATCGTCAAGCGCCGGCGGCCCAGTTTTGGGCGTGGCGTCAGCTATGCGCTGCGCTATGTGCGCGCCTTTCTGCTGGGCGTGGGCTGCAAGCTGTTCCTGGGTGAATTTCCGCGCCCCGGCGTGTTGCTGCGCAATGGCCTGACGCATGAAGCCCAGCGCCTGTCGATGCTGCTGGAGGCCGGTTGCCGTGTGCCCGAAGTGTGGTGGCAGGAACAGGGCCTGTTGGTGCTGGAATACGTGGGCGACGACCTGGCTGATCTGATTCGCAACGAAGACGCGACCTCGCAGCTGTGGCTGACCCGCGCGGCGGCCGCCGATCTGGCCGCCTTCCACGCGCGTGGCATGTGGCACGGCGGCGCGCAGATCCGTAACGTCACCTTGCAGGACGGCGAGCTGTGGCGCATCGACTTCGAAGAGAATATCGGCTCGACGCTGTCGCGTCCGCTGGCGCAGGCGTACGACCTTTTCCAGATGTTGTCCTCGCTGGTGTCTTTGCGTAAATTGCCCGATGACGTTGCCGTCACGCTGGGTACACTGGCGCTCGACGTGTATCTGGACAGCAATCCCGATGCCGCCGTCAAAGCGCGCCTGACCCGTCTGGCCCGCATTCTTTGCAGTGTCGCGGCGCCTTTGCGTCCCTTGTTGCGGCGTCTTCCGTCGCGCGATGTGCAAGGGTTTTTTCGCGTTGCGGACATCCTGCAGCCGTTACTATTGAAGTCATGAATACACCTGCCGATCCCCAGCTTGAATACCTGCGCGTTCCCCCCCATTCCATCGAGGCGGAGCAGTCGGTTCTGGGCGGCCTGCTGCTGGACAACACCGCGTGGGACCGCATCGCCGACGTGCTGGTCGAAGAAGATTTCTACCGCCACGACCACCGGCTGATCTGGCACCACATCGCCCGGCTGATCGGTCTGGCGCGTCCCGCCGACGTCATCACCGTCAATGAATCGCTGATCAGTGCCGGCAAGGCCGAGGACTCGGGCGGCCTGGCCTACCTGAACGCGCTGGCGCACAACACGCCGTCGGCCGCCAACATCCGCCGCTACGCCGAAATCGTGCGCGAGCGCGCCATGCTGCGCAAGCTGGTGTCCATCGCCGACGAGATCTCGTCGGCCGCCCTGAACCCGCAGGGCAAGGAAGCGCGCCAGCTGCTGGACGAAGCCGAATCCAAAGTGTTCAAGATCGCCCAGGAAGGCTCGCGCGGCGCCGCCGGCTTCCAGGAAATCCAGCCGCTGCTGACCCAGGTAGTGGAACGTATCGACGAGCTCTACCACCGCGAAGGCAGCTCGGACGTGACCGGCGTGCCCACCGGCTTTACCGACCTGGACAAGATGACGTCCGGCATGCAGGGCGGCGACCTCATCATCGTGGCCGGCCGCCCGTCCATGGGCAAGACCTCGTTCTCGATGAACATTGGCGAACACGTCGCGATTGAGCAGGGCCTGCCCGTGGCGGTGTTTTCCATGGAAATGGGCGCCGTGCAGCTGGCGATGCGTATGTTGGGTTCGGTCGGCCTGCTGGACCAGCATCGGATGCGTACCGGCAAGCTGATCGCCGACGACTGGCCCCGGGTGACGCACGCGGTGCAGCTGATGCAGGATGCGCAGGTGTACATCGACGAAACGCCCGCGCTCAGCCCCATGGAAGTGCGCGCGCGTACGCGCCGCCTGGCGCGCCAATGTGGCCAGCTTGGGCTCATCATCATCGACTACCTGCAACTGATGTCGGGTAACGGCTCGGGCGAAAACCGTGCTACCGAAGTGTCGGAAATCAGCCGCTCGCTCAAGGGCCTGGCCAAGGAACTGAACTGCCCGCTGATTGCGCTGTCGCAGCTGAACCGAAGCCTGGAACAACGCCCCAACAAACGCCCCGTGATGAGCGATCTGCGCGAATCGGGCGCTATCGAACAGGATGCCGACGTGATCCTGTTCATCTATCGCGACGAAGTCTACAACCCGGATTCGCCCGACAAGGGCACGGCCGAAATCATCATCGGCAAGCAGCGTAACGGCCCCATCGGCACGGTGCGACTGACATTCCAGGGTTCGAGCACGCGCTTTTTGAACTTCTCGGGCGCGCAGCCGCGAGACATGTACTGACCGGGTACTGATCCTGTACTGACCGCCATCAAGACTGTCTTGGTCGCGGCCCAAAAAAAACCGCGCCCCGTTTCATGGGGCGCGGTTTTTTTAACCCTGAGCGCAATAGCAATCGCGGCGATCAGCCTTCGATTTCAGGACGCTTGCCATAGCGCGCGGCCAACACGCCGCACACCATCAGCTGAATCTGGTGGAACAGCATCAAGGGCAGCACGATGGCGCCCACGGCGTGGCCGGCGAACAGCACCTGCGCCATCGGAATGCCGCTGGCCAGGCTCTTTTTCGAACCGCAGAAGAGCAGGGTGATGCGGTCTTCTACGTTGAAGCCGAACATCTTGCCGGCCAGCGCAGACAGGCCCAGGGCAAGCGCCAGGATGACCGCGCAGCACACCACCAGGCCGGCAAGTGCCGGGATGGGCGTGGTGCTCCACAGGCCTTCGTTGATGGCCTCGGAAAAGGCGGTATACACCACCAGCAGGATCGAACCCTGGTCGACGAACTTCAGCATGGCCTTGCGCTTGTGCACCCAGGCGCCGATCCAGCGCCGCGCGAACTGGCCCAGCACGAAGGGCAGCAACAGTTGCAGCATGATCTTGCCGACCGCGTCGAACGAAATCGGCGCGCTGCCGGCATTGGCCACGACCGTGCCCACGAGCAGCGGCGTCAGGAAGATGCCCAGCAGGCTGGAGGCCGACGCGCTGCACACCGCCGCGGGCACGTTGCCGCGCGCCATCGACGTGAAGGCGATGGCCGATTGCACCGTGGCGGGCAGGCAGCACAAGAACAGGATGCCCAGATACAGCTCGGGCGTGACCAAGGGTTCCAGCACCGGCTTGAGCGCCAGGCCCAGCAAGGGAAACATCAGGAACGTGGCAGAGAAAATCGTCAGGTGCAGCTTCCAATGCGTCAGGCCGGCGATGATGGCCTCGCGCGACAGGCGCGCGCCGTGCAGGAAGAACAGCAGGCCGACCGCGATGTTTGTTATCCAGCCAAATATCACCACGCCTTGACCGTGCGCGGGCACGATGCTGGCGATGATGACGGTGCAGATCAGGTAGAGGGTGAAGCGGTCGGGCAGAAGGCGGACTAGGCGTGACATGGATGGATAGAGAGGAGCAGACGAAAGCGGGAACAACGCGCTGCGAACCAGGCGGCAAGGCAAGCGGCAAGCCAAACGGCAAGCCAAGCGAAAACCCCGCGGCGAATCAAGCCTGGGCAGTCGGCGGCGCATGGGATGCGTCGGAAACGGGGCGTATTGTAGTCCCCGTCGCCGTCGTGCGCCTCAGGGTGTCATTGCCAGCGCCAGGTCGAACGCGGCGACCAGCGAGGCGTGGTCGGCCACACCCCGGCCGGCAATGTCGAAAGCGGTGCCGTGGTCGACACTGGTGCGCACGAAGGGCAAGCCCACCGTGACATTCACGCCGTGGTCCAGCCCCAGGTACTTGACCGGGATCAGCCCCTGATCGTGGTACTGCGCGACCACGATGTCGAATTCGCCCCGGCGGGCGCGCATGAAGATGGTGTCGCCTGGCCAGGGGCCGCTGGCGTCGATGCCCTCGGCGCGCGCGCGGGCGATTGCCGGTTCAATGATGTCGACGTCCTCGCGGCCAAACTTGCCGCCTTCGCCGGCGTGCGGGTTCAGGCCCGCCACCGCCACGCGCGGCGCGGCGATGCCCATCTGGCGGCACGCGCGGTCGGCCAGCCGCATGGCGGTCAGCTCGGCGTCGGGCGTGATGCGCGCGATGACCTCGGCCAGCGCCACGTGTATGGTCACCAGCAGGACGCGCAGCTCGTCGTTGGCCAGCATCATGGCGAAGTCCTGCGTGGCCGAGCGGTCGGCCAGGATTTCGGTGTGGCCGGGGTAATCGATGCCGGCCTCGTGCATGGACTTTTTGTTCAGCGGCGCAGTGACGATGGCGCGGATGCGCCCGGCCTGCGCGTCGTCGATCGCGGCGCAGACGTAGTCGTAGGCGCCGCGTCCCGCCGCTGCGCTGATCTGCCCCAGCGGCAGATCGTCAGGCAGGGCCGGACTACAGGCAATGACATGGATGCGCGCCGCATCGGGTCCGGCCTGGCTGACATCGCGAACTTCGACAACGTCCAGGCGTGCGCCCAGCTGGGCAACCGCGCGGCGCAGCGCGCCCGCATCGCCGTACACCACACAGGGAGCGCTCAGGCCTTGCGCGATCGCCTTGACGACGATTTCAGGGCCGATGCCGGCGGCATCGCCCATGGTGATGCCCACGGGCAATGAGGGGTTCACGATGCCTTGTCCTTGGGCGGCTCGACCACGCCGCATTCGAACGTGACCGTGGCGCGCTTGGAGCCCAGGCCCGTGGCGTGGTTTGACGTCACCTTCGGCTTTTGCAGCTTGCGGCCGATGTCCTGGCAATACTGATCGGCGCGTTGCAGCGTCTGGTTCTTCAGTTCTACCCACGTCAGCAACTGCGTGCCCGAACTATAGGTAACGCTGTAAGTGTCTTTGCCGACGGAGGTGACCTCGCTCATGCTGGAGCAGGCGGCTAGCAAGGTCAGCAGGGCGGCGGCGGGGGCAAGGCGTGCAAGCATGGGGCATCCAGAAAACGCGATATCCGCCATTACAACACCATGTCGGTCCGCGAGAAAAGACGGCCGACCGGTCCGGGCGGGGGCAGCAGACGCCCGCGCGCACCTTCAGGGGGCGGCCACGGCGCTGCGGCGATCGACCTTGCGGCTAAGGACGATGGACGTCTGCGTTTGTTTGACCCCGTCGATCAGGCCTATGCGGTCCAGCAGCTCGTCCAGCTGCTCGTGCGTTTCACAGCGCAGGAAAATCAGGTAGTCATAGGGCCCGCTGACGGACGAAACCTCTTCCACTTCCGGCATCCGTTCCAGTTCGCGGATCACGGCGGCCGGTGTCTTGGGCAGCACGCTGATGAAGCAATAGGCGCGCACGGCGGCTTCTTCCAGCCGGCGACCCAGGCGCACGCCGTAGCCCGACACGATGTGCTCGCGTTCCAGCCGCGCGATGCGGGCGACCACGGTGGTGCGCGCCAAACCCAGCTTGCGCGCCAGGATTGCGGCGGGTTCGCGCGCATTGGCCGAAAGCAGGCTGAGCAATTGCCGGTCGATGTCGTCGAGTCGTTCGTTCATGCAAAAGGCGTGCGGCAAATAGCGAAGAGCCGACGGTACAGGCGCGGGCCCGCCCGCGTCAATGCGATGACGCGTTGCTAGCCGTCCGATTCCGGGGGAATGCCGCCGTGGTAGATGCGGCCATCGAATTCGAATCGGGTGATGGTCTTGTGGGCCGCGTCGAAAATGCGATCGCGGCTGGAGTCGGTCAGGCCGTCGTGGTCGGCGAAGCGGAAGCGGCAAAGGTCGATGTCGCTGTCATAGAACACCGAATTGACGTAGCGGCTGACGTCGGCTTCATGCGCGAAGTGCGCGAATTCCCGCAGCTGCTCCATTTCGTGGAAGGCGCCGTTACGGCTGACCAGCAACATGCCGAATTTGCGTTCCTCGTCGGGCACTGGCTCCGGCGCGGGGGGCGTGCTGGCTGACAAGGCCTCGTCATAGTCGAAGCGGGCGCCGGCGTCGTGCATGGCGTCCAGCGCGCGTTGCCATTGCGCTTCATCCAGCGACAGGCGCGCCATCATGAAGAACAGGCGTTGCCGGCCTAGCGTGCGCGGCTCGGGGCCGCCCACGAAACTTGACCACGGCGTTGCGGCATCCAGCCCGGCCAACTCGGCCATGCGCGCGTCACTGAATCCCAGCCTGTCCTGCAAGCGCTGCAAGGATTGGGCATCTGGCGGTGCATAGTTCTGGATCGTCTTCATACGCGCGCTCCGGTGGCCCCGTGCGCCGTGGATGGCGCCCGGCGGCGTGCGCCGCGGTGCTTGAGCGGCTACGCTTTATGCTAGCGCGGCCCTTGGCGCTTGCCTAGCGCGGCCCAGGCGTACGGGGGCGGTGGGGGGGGGCATGCTAGGATTTGCGCCGATCATTACTGCCAGGAGGCTTCAGCCATGGATACTCAAGAACAAATCGCCGTTATCGTCCACACCATTTCGCACCAGGGCGGCCGCATCGACGCGTTGAATTCGACGCTGCTGTCGATGCTGCATCTGGCCAAGGCATCGCCGGGCCTGCGCGAGGCCATCGAGGCGCAACTGGAACAGAACTACTCCAGTCTGCTGGCCCGTTCCGAAAACCCCCAGTATGTGGCGGGCTTCGAAAGCGTGCGCGACATGATCATTGCCGCGTTGAAATAAGCGCCTGGGGGCGCGCCAGGATCTGTCTTGGCAAGGGCTGTTCTGCGTCGCATCGACCGGAAAGTTACCCACAGCTTCTGTGGACAAGCCTTGGGATAGTCCGGGCATAGATTCGCATTTTCCTTTAAATACAAAGGCTTGGACAGGGCGGTCAAAGGTGGCTCCATTTGCGCGTTTCAAGCGCGCGATTGTGTGGTGTCCACACGGCCGCCAAGCCGGGTAATATGCGGCCCCATGCGGAATCAGTATCGATTGGAACATCCGGGCAGCGCCATGTTGGCGCGTGTCTCGGAAGCGGCAAAGCTGGCGGCGTTCGACCCCGGCAAACTCTCGCCCGAAGCGCGCGAGAGCTGGGAGCGCATGGGCCATGGCTTCAAGGCGTGGCACGACTTCGACCAACGCCATCCCATCCTGCGCCGCCTGGCGCTGCTGCCCTTCATCGGCGGCTGGTACCGCAAGGCCCGCCGCCGTCACGTGCTGCGCGCCAGCGGCAGGTTATTCAGCTGACGACGGCGGTCAACGACGGCGCCGCGCCAGCAGGTGATAGGCCAGGCCGATCACCACCCCGATCGCCAGGGCCACGGCCAGCTTGGTCTCTACGCCATGCAGGCGCCCCAGCAGCGATTCAATCGTCTGGCCGAACGCATACCCCACCAGGCTGAAGCAGACCGCCCAGATGACGGCGGCAATGGCATTGAGCACCAGAAAGCGCAGCGGCGGCACGCGGGACATGCCCAGCGCCACCGGGCCGACGGTACGCAAGCCATACAGAAATCGCAGGCTGAGGATGAATCCGTGCGGGTAGCGGTCGATGGCGGCAAGCGCTCTTTCAAAGGCGGGTTTTTCGCGGATGCGCCGCACGTAGCGGTGATCGCGATAGCGGCGGCCCAGGAAAAACAATAACTGGTCCGCGATGAACGACCCGGCAAACGCGCACAGCATCACGTACGGCAGGTGCATCAGATGCTGGTGCGCCAGAAAGCCGGCGAATACCACGACGCTCTCGCCTTCCAGGAACGTGCCGGCCAGCACGGCCCACAGCCCGTAATCGACAATGAACTGGTGCAGAGACGCATTCATGTGGCGCCTTCACCGACAATGCGCGCCAGGGTCAGCAAGGCGCGCGAGATGTCGGGCGTGGTGCGCTGGCCGCAGCTGATCCGCAGGAAGTGGTTGTAGCGCGTGCTGTTGGAAAACATGGCGCCGGGCGCGACCCGGATGCCTTGGCGCAACGCGGCTTCGAACACATCCATGCCGGACCGGCCGTCTGGCATTTCCACCCACAGCAGCATCCCGCCTTGCGGCACGCTTAGCCGTGTACCGCGCGGAAAGTGCGCGGCAATGGCTTCGGCTGTCTGGTCGCGCTGCGTTTTTAAATGTCGCCGCAACCGTGCCAGGTGGCGGTCATAGGCGCGCGACCCCAGGTATTCGGCAACGGCGATCTGCGCCAGCGGTTCATTGGGCCGGCTTTGTGCGTACTTGAGCATGGCGATGCGCGCCTTCCAACGTCCGCCCAGCAACCAGCCCAGCCGCATGCCCGGCGCCAAGGTTTTGTGCATCGACGAACAATAGATGACGTTGCCGGTGGCGTCCCAAGACTTGGCGGCCGCCAGCGGCGCATCGTCATCGGTCAAGGCGCCGTAGGTGTCGTCTTCGATCAGCGGCACCTGCTGGCGCTCGCACAGCGCGACCAGACGCGCCTTTTCCGCGTCGGGCATGACGCAGCCCAAGGGGTTCTGGAAATTGGGCACCACCACCACCGCGCGAATATTGCCGTGCGTCTGAAACGCCAGGTCCAGGGCCTCGATGGACAGGCCATGTTGCGGGCTGGTCGGGATTTCCAGCGCCCGCATGCCCAGGCTTTCCAGGATTTGCAGCAGGCCGAAATAGGTGGGCGATTCGACGGCGATGGTGTCGCCGGGGCGGGCCACCGCGCGCAGCGCCAGGTTCAACGCTTCAATGCAGCCGTGCGTGACGATGACGTCATCCAGCGTGGCATTGATGCCGTTGGCCAGGGCGCGGCGCGCCAGCACGGTGCGCAATTCGGGATGGCCTTGCGGGGGCACCGGGCTGACCAGCACATGGGGCGACACCCGCAGCGCGCGCGTCATTGCCTGCTTCAAGGCGTCCATCGGATACGCCTCGGGCACCGCCGCCGCCAGCGCAAAGTTGGCGCTGACGGGATGGGCCTCGCATTTGGCGATGAAGTCCGAGACGCGATCGTGGATGCCGACATATTGCGCGGCGCCCAGCGCTTGGCGGATGTCGGGCTCGCTAACGGGGGGGATGCTGTTGCGGCGCGCCTGCAAGACGAAATAGCCCGAGCGGGGCCGGGCTTCGATCAAGCCGTCGTCTTCCAACCGGCGGCAGGCCTGCAAGGCGGTGGACAAGCTGACATGGTGCGTGCGCACCAGCGTGCGCACGGAGGGCATGCGCTGCTCGGGCGCCAGGACGCCCGTCTGGATGGCGCGCCGGTAGTGGTTCGCCAAGCGTAGGTACAGCGGTTGTGGATCCATGTGCCGATCATGCTCCGGGTGGTTGGACTGAAGGAAGGCACAGATTCGAGAAAAGTACACCATAACAGCGGCGAAATCGAGCATCTGCATCGGTACAGAAAGCGGCGCTGTGTGGCTGTTGCGCGAAGCAGGGCGGGCGTAGCCTGTCATTGTCCGATTGGAGAACATCATGCACCCCGACCTTGCTTCCCCCACCCCCTCCCAAGCCCCCTCTCGCCGTGTCGAAATCGCCTCGGGCGCCAGCCGCGCATTCGTCCTGAAGGCGGGGGCAACGCTGGTCTGCGTGTCTGGCAGCGTACGGGTCGAACAAGTGGCTGCGGGCGCGGAAGCCGCGGGCTGCCTGCATCTGCCGCGTTCGGTGCGCGTCAATGCCGGTGAAGCGCATGGCATGGCCGAAGGCGGGGTGGTACGCGTGACGGCGATTCAGGCCGCGGATGTGATCTGCGTCGACCTGCCCGGTCCAATTGCTCGCTTTTTGAACGCTATGACAAAAATATTTCGCCGTAAAACGGCCAAATCCGCGAATAATCGGCTGGGTGCGCTGCACAAGATTTCATAATGGTGTATGATTCATCACATCAGACGCGGGGTGGAGCAGTCTGGCAGCTCGTCGGGCTCATAACCCGAAGGTCGTAGGTTCAAATCCTGCCCCCGCAACCAGTTTCAAGAAAAAGCCGCGATGCATATCGCGGCTTTTTTTCGTCTGCGCTTTTCGTCCGCGCCGCTGGTCTGTTCTTTTCACGTTCACTTGCCCTGGGTCAATCCTTTGTTCCAGTCCGGAGTTTCCCGGATGTGCCCGCCCGCACAGCGCCGCAACCCTGAGCTACCATGGGTCACGCGCGCTAGGTTGCCGCACAAGAGGAGGGTCCATGGGTACAGCAAAATACGATCATCCCGGATTTGTCGCCGACACAGGCGCTGAAGGCAAATACCACGTCGGCATCTGGTGCCCGCACGGTTATCCCGCCCACATCCACATTGGCCGGCCTGCGGAACGCGGTGATCCCCAAGCGCTGCTGCGCCTGCGCATCCCGGATGGCGTCTTCCAGTCCTTGCCCGATGATCCCGAAACCCTGTGCCGCCGGGCGCTGGGCCAAGCCATGGGCGCGGGCTTGCTGCGAACCGTGGCCGTGGACGGCGAATATCAGGAACTGCGTTTCGAGATGGACGCCGAGCCCTGGTCGGGGCCCATGCAAGCCGCGGGTAACGCCTGAGGGCGGAAGTTACCCACAGCGACTGTGGACAAGCCTTGGGATAGCCTTTGCGCATGTCCGAATTGTCCAGTGATAACAAAGGCTTGGCGCCTGCGGTCAATAAGTGGCCGGTGCCAGGCCTTTTTCTTTGCCCGATAGCGGCGTTGCGCTGACTCCGCGCGCACCCGCAAGCCGGTCTGGCGCCAAGCGCCATGCGACAATCCTTCCCGCGTTTTGTCGTCTGCGACTCGTTCCTACTTCCCCATGCACTGTCTTCTCTCTTTCCTTCCGCCCGCCATGATGGGCCGGCTGCCATGACGAACCTGCACCAGGAGGCGTCCTCCACCGCGCCGCGCGTCGCGGTCATTGGCGGTGGACCGGCGGGGCTGATGGCGGCGGAAGGCTTGGCCGCACAGGGCTTGCAGGTCGATGTGTTTGACGCCATGCCCTCTGTCGGACGCAAGTTCCTGATGGCTGGACGCGGCGGGCTGAATCTGACGCATAGCGAAGGCCCGAGTGCATTCCTGGCGCGCTATGGCGCGCGCGCGGATCGCGTCGCGCCCTGGCTGCAAGCCATGGACGCGACGGCGCTGCGCGAGTGGGCCCACGCACTTGGCATCGAAACGTTTGTGGGCTCGTCGGGCCGCGTATTCCCGCAAGAGATGAAGGCCGCGCCGTTGTTGCGCGCGTGGTTGGCGCGGTTGCGTGCCGGCGGCGTGCGTTTCCACATGCGGCACCGTTGGCTGGGCTGGCCGGAAGATCAGGCGATGTCCCCGCAAACGCTGCGCTTTGAGACGCCCGACGGGATCCAGACGTGGGCGGCGGATGCGCTTGTGTTGGCGGTGGGCGGCGGAAGCTGGGCCAAGCTGGGATCGGATGGCGCCTGGGTGCCGGGATTGCAGGCGCACGGCGTCCCCGTTGCGCCACTGCGCCCGGCCAACTGTGGCTTCGACGTGGCGTGGTCCGCGCACTTTGTTGAGCGTTACGCGGGCCAGCCCGTCAAGTCGGTGTCCATGTCGTGCGCCGCGATGCCGACGCGGCAAGGCGAATTCGTGGTGTCCGCAAGCGGTATCGAAGGCAGCCTGGTGTATGCGCTGTCCGCGGCGTTGCGCGATGAAATCGACCGATCCGGCCGCGCGGTCGCGATGCTGGACCTGGCGCCCGACTGGACGCAGGACAAAGTCAACGCAGCCGTCATGCATCCACGCGGTGCGCGCTCCATGTCCAGCCACCTGCAAAGCCGCATGGGGTTGACCGGCGTGAAGGCGGGCCTGCTGCGCGAATGCGCGACGGCGGAAGACTTCAAGGACCCGGCTCGGTTAGCCATGCGCATCAAGGCACTGCCGGTGATGCTGTTGCGGCCGCGTCCCATGGACGAAGCCATCAGCACGGCGGGCGGCGTGGCGTTTGATGCGGTGTCGGCGGGTCTGATGCTGGAATCGGCGCCCGGCGTGTTCTGCGCGGGCGAAATGCTGGACTGGGAAGCGCCGACGGGAGGCTATCTGCTGACCGCCTGCATGGCCAGTGGCGTGGTCGCCGCAAAGGGCGTGCGCGCATACCTGGCTGGCCAGCGCTAAGGCTGGCCGCCCGCTCTTGGCGCTGCCTTCAAGACCCCGACGGGTAGGGAGACATGCCCACCGGCGCGCGCGGAGCCAGGTCGCCGACCACATGGCCGACCACCGGGGGCGCGCCTTCTTCGGGCTGCGTAATGATGCCGATCACGCGTGTGATGGCGCTGGCGGGAATGCCGGTGCCGTGCGCCGGATCTTGCACCAACTGCCAGACGGTGGCGTCGGCGGGGCCGGCGTCCGTCATGGTTTCGATGGAAGAATCCAGGCAGCTGCGCGCAAAGAAGGACCAGTCCGATGCGCTGCAAGGCAAGCCGTGTGCCGTGGCCAATCGCGCCAAGGCCAGAGGTGCATCCGCCTGGCTAGCGGCATGCTGGGCGGCCGAGCCCAGCGTGACGTCAAGGGACAGCAAGCGGAGAAACTCTACGACGTTGTCTGAATTCATTGTGGGTCTCCTGTCAGCCGGGGCTTTGTCCCAGCATCGACACTAGCGATTTCTTCAGGCGCGCCGAAAAGATCGGCACCGTGTGCGACACGCCATTGCGGTCGACGCCTTCTTTCAGCTCAACGGACTGCCCCAGGAAAATCTCGGGCGCGGCGTTGATGTCGTTGTAGCGGGCAAGCAGTTCATTGACATGGCTTTGTGCGTCGGCAAGGGTGCTGCTGTCGGCAAGCTTGCCCGCCGCGTGGGCTTGCAGAATTCGGTGCAGATCGTCGATAAACAGCGCCAAAGCCGCTTGTCCGCGGCACTGCGGCTGTTCCCAGCCCCAGCCCTGTGGGCCGGCGCCAGCGTTCTGCGATACGGGTTTTTTGTTCATTTGCGAATCCTAATCCATTGCAGGCAAATACGCGACACCGCGCCGGGACGGGGTTGTCACGGCAGCGTAAGGGCGGTTACGGGGTTTGGTCCGGCCGGGTTACAAAGTGCGGCCAACGGCCCGCAGCCTGGCTGGCGGCCGAATTGTAGGCGCGAATTTGTAGGCCCGATGCGACACCTGCTGCAAGCTGGCTGTCAGGGCGTCCTGGTGGTGCGCAACTCTGTCCCTTTGCGGTATGCTGGCTTCGGTTTTCACGCCCAGACAGGAGATGTTTATGAAAAACAAAGTTGTTCTCGTCATGCTGCTTTCGATCGCCGCGCTTTCGGCGGGCTGCAATACTGTTGCGGGCGCCGGCAAGGATATTCAACGAGGCGGTGAGAAGATCGAAGGCGCTGCGAAGTAAGACCGCAACGCCGAGTCGCTGATGAGTCAGCCCAAGGCCACGCGCGAAATGCCCAGGCATTTCCCGCGTGGCCTTTTTGCGGCCGCTGGCATAATCGCAAAAGTCAGAATTTCAATGCGGGAAGAATCATGCGCAAGTCTGTATGGGTGGGTGTAACGCTGGCAGTCCTGTTGGCCGGCTGCGCGAGCAAGGGGGTTTACGAATCCGACGCCGTGCAAAAAGAGACCTTTAGCGTCGACACCAACTACCAGGCCGCCTTCCGCCGGGGCGGCGAATATGTGCGCACCTGCCACGTGAATGTGCAGCATCCGTATGGGTTGGCGTACGCGTGGCGCCACACCCTGGGCGAGAAGGGCGCGCCCGATGAAATCCAGGTCTACAAGGTGGGCGAACCCGCCAAGGTGCTGGAACTGATCTCCGCCGAGGCTGACAGCCCCGCCAAGTCCAAGGTCACGGTCACCGTGCTGGGACAGGGCCGCTGGGACGCGGCCGAAATCGCCGCCGCGCGCGCCTCGATTCAAAGCGCCACGCCGGCCTGCCGCGCCGGCAACGGCGGCTGATTCATGGACGCCCGCAACCCGCAGCGTCGATCCTCGGGGATGTCTTTTGCGTTGCTCGCGGGCGGCTTCCGATTTTTGGGCTGGCTCAACGGTGCATCCGCGCTGGCGCTGGTCGCGTTCTCGCTGGGCATCGTGGGCGGCGACATCGCGGCGCCCGATCTGCAATTGCCGTTGGCACTGTTCCTGGCCGGCTTGTTGACCTCTTGCATGGGCCTGTTGTTCGGCTACCTGGCGCAGGTCAGCTTGTTGCGGCAGGGCGACATCGGCCACGTCACACGGGGTCACTGGCCGGCGCAGCTGCTGGCGATGATCTGCTATCTGTTGGGCGCATTGGCGTTCTGCGCGGGCTGCTGGTTTTCGCTGGGTCAGGTGGCGCCGGGGGCGCAGCAGAACACGTCCTACGCCAGCCGGTAGACCATGGGGCCGCGTCCCCATCGGCCGCTGCCAAGGCGTGCTGCCCGGGCGGCCGTGGCGCGGAAATAACAAGGGTAAACCCTTGTACGCAAAAATATTGGACTTGCACTTGTGTTGGGAATAATATGCGCGCTGCGTATATAAATCCTCTTTCTCGGGGCCCGTCATGACCATCTCCCAGCAAGCCTTCCTGCGCGACGCCATGCGACGCCTGAACCTTACGCGCGACGTGTTCGCGACGCGCATCGGTGTCAAACGCCGGGCGCTGGACACGTGGTTGCTGCCCGAGGGGTCACAAGAATTTCGCGCCATGCCGGAAGTGGTGCAGCGCTTTGTCAGCGAGATCGTCCAAAACGGCGTGCTGCTGGAAAAATATACGCAAAGCGTACAAGACGGCCCCCTGCGTGAAAGGATCGCCGTAGAAGGCAAGAACCAGTTGCTGTCGGTGGACCAGTTCACCCGCGAATCGGTTGAAGACCTGTTCCGAGTGGCCGACATGATGCAGCCCATCGCGCGCCGCCAGAAAGTGTCGCGCGTGCTGGAAGGCGCCGTGCTGGGTAACCTGTTTTTTGAAGCCAGCACCCGCACCCGCGTCAGCTTCGGCTCGGCATTCTGCCGCTTGGGCGGTTCGGTGTGCGACACCACGGGCTTCACGTTTTCGTCGATGGCCAAGGGTGAGTCGATCTATGACACCAGCCGCGTCATGAGCGGCTATGTAGACGCCATGGTGATCCGCCACCCCGAGCAAGGTTCGGTTGCGGAATTCGCGCGCGCCACCAACATTCCGGTGGTGAACGGGGGCGACGGCCCGGGCGAACACCCCAGCCAGGCCCTGCTGGATCTCTACACGATCCTGACGGAATTTTCGCGCCTGGGTAAGTTGCTGGATGGCGCGCACATCGCCATGGTCGGCGACTTGAAGTATGGCCGTACCGTGCATTCGCTGATCAAGCTGATGGCGCTGTACAAGAACGTGAAGTTTTCGCTGGTGTCGCCCAAGGGGCTGGAGATGCCCAGCTACATCATTGAGCAGGCCAGCCGCAACGGCAACATCATCGAGCAGAAGACGTCGCTGGCTGAAGGCCTGGCGGGCGCGGATGTGATCTACGCGACGCGCGTGCAGAAAGAGCGCTTCGCCAACGAGGAAAACGAAGGCTACACGCCCGATTTCCAGATCAACCGCGCCATCATCGATGCGTATTGCAGCCCGGAAACCATCGTCATGCACCCGCTGCCGCGCGACAGCCGACCGGGCGCCAACGACCTGAGCGTGGACCTGAATCATGATCCGCGCCTGGCCATCTTCCGCCAGACGGACAACGGCATTCCGATCCGCATGGCGATCTTCGCGGTGCTGCTGGGCGTTGAAGGGCTGGTGCAGCATTCGCTGCGCGACGTCACGTGGCAGCATCCGTCGCACGTGGGCCCGGACGATTCGGTCTTCCACGGCTTGGAATAAGCGGCGTCATAAGCCGCGATACCGCTGCCGCGCGTGGGCCCCTCTAGGGGCCCACTTTCTTTTAGCGCATAATCCGCGCTGGTTTTTCGTCGCGTGTCGCTTTTGGCACGCGCGAAGTTTTTGGGGCGGATGATTTATGTCTTCGAGCAAGACGGCGTTGCCGGTTTGGACAAGCGGCGCTGATCAAGCGTGCTACCTCAGCGCATCCAACGCGCAAGCGTGGGAAGCGGTCTACCAGTCAGTGGACGCCTACACGCGCGGCCAGGTGGCCGCCGTGGTCGCGGACAGCGCCAAGGAACTGGTGGACGCGTTCTATTCGACCTTGCTGGCCGACGTTGAAGCCGGCCCGCGCCTGTCCCACGAGATCGTCTCGACGCGGCTGCACAAAGGCATGAAACACTGGCTGCTGGGGCTGCTTTGCGTGCGCGACCAGGGCGATATCGTGGCGTTGATGGCCACGCAGAAAAAGGTGGGCGAAGTGCATGCCCGCGTCCATATCCCGATCCATCTGGTGATGGCGGGCGCGCGCGTGCTGAAAAACGAGATTGCCGAACGGCTGCGTGCCAGCGATCTGGACGGCATGGCTGCGTCCATCGCCACGCAATACGTTTGCAATCTGTTTGACCTGGCCATCGAGCAGATGAGCCGTGCCTTCATGCGCGACATCAACCGTGGCGCGCGCAACGACGAGGCCTACCGGCTGTTCGCGTTGGGGCAGAACATTTCCACCGAGCGCGAGCGCCAGCGCGCCGCACTGCTGGAGTGGAGCCAGGCCGTGCTGATCGGCCTGCATTACCGCGCGCCGGAACAGGCGCTGCCGCGCCTGGCGGCTTCGGAATTCGGCCTGTGGTTGCAGCACAAGGGCGGTGTGCTGTTTGAAAGCGCCCCTGCATTGCGCCAGATCACCGACGCGGTTGCCGAGCTGGACGACGTGGTGCTGCCCCGGCTGCTGATGGACGACGGCGAGCGCCAGTTGTCGATGCCCGACCAGGTGCGGCAATTGCAGGAGCTGGTGGCGCGCATCAAGCATCTGCTCAATGGGCTGTTCGATATGGTGGCCGAGATTGAAAGCGGCAGCGACCCGCTGACCAACGTGCTGAACCGGCGCTTTTTACCGTCGGTCATTGGGCGCGAGATTGCCATTTCCAGCCGGCAGAGCAGCCTTTTTTCGGTGCTGCTGCTGGACATCGACCACTTCAAGGCCATCAACGACGCGCACGGGCATTCGGGCGGCGACCACATCCTGCGCCAGTTTGCCGAAGTGGTTCACCAGTCGTGCCGGTCCAGCGATTTTGTGTTCCGTTATGGCGGTGAGGAATTTCTGGTGGTGTTGGTGGACACCGGCCGGGAAGCCGCGCTGGCGGCGGCGCAGAAGCTGGGCGCCGAGATCCGCCGCCACGCGTTCACCATCCCCGAGGCGGGGGCGCAACGCATCACGGCCAGCATCGGGGTGGCCACCTTCGACGGCCACCCGGACTACGCCTACCTGATCGACCGGGCCGACAAGGCGCTGTACCAGGCCAAGCTGGCCGGACGCGACCGCAGCGTGGCGGCGTAAGAGGGTGCGGCGGTTTCGTGCGCTCGCAAAATAGCCGCAAAAAAAGACCGCCCATTCATGGGCGGTCTTTGCTTGGGGCGTGATCCGCGTAAGCGATCAGATCTTCTTTTCGCCGCCCAGCGCTTCGACCAATTCGGCCATCATCTTGGCCAGTTCGCCGGTCATGAGCATCATGTCGGAATCGAACTTTTCATCGTCGTTGGCGGCAACGCCTTCGTTGCCTTCCTTCAGTACGTCCAGCGGCGACACGCGCTTGACGTCCAGGCCTTCGGTCAGCACGAACGAAATGCGGTCGGCCCACGTCATGGCCAGGCGCGTGCACTGCTTGCCCGACTGGATGTGGCGGCGCACGTCGTCGGCGTCGATCGAGTGCTTCACGTAGCGGATGGCCGCGCCGCTTTCACCCGACGAACGCAGTTCGGTGTCCTGGTCGATGCTGAAGTTCGAGGGAGCCTCGTCTTCGGCCAGCCAGCCCGTCATGGCGGACGCGGGCGATTGCGCCACGTACAGGTTTTCAAGCGGGAAGGGGTCCACGCACTTGGCCAGCAGGCCGATGACTTCGTCGGCTTTCGCGGAAGCGGCGGCGTCAATGACCAGCCAGTGGTTCTGCGGATCGATCCAGACGCGCGTGTCGCGATAGACGCTGAAGGCGCGCGGCAGCAGTTCGTCAGTGACGCGTTCCTTGATTTCCTTCATCTGCTTGCGGCCCGGCTTGTAGCCTTGCTGCTCTTCGATTTCCTGGGCGCGCGCCTTGGCGACCTGGTTCACGACGGTGCCCGGCAAAAGCTTCTTTTCCGCGCGCAGGCTAAGCAGGATCTGCCCGTTCACGACGTGGGCAAGCCCGCCGTTTTCGCGCGGCGGGACCCAGCCCAGGCTTTGCATTTCAAGGTTGTTGCCCGCTTGGTAGGCGTGCCGCGCAAGCGTTTCTTCAAGCTGATCGCCAACGAGAGTCCACGGCGAGGAGAGGCGGTAAATCTTGAGGTTTTTGAACCACATGAGCGTCGGCCAAAAGGGTTGATTCTATACGACGCGGCCGGTTTGCCGAAGTGCTGCAATACGGTTGCGACAGGCGACACGTTCTGTCACTGACATAGGGCGGGCGTTGCGTTAACTTGCGCGCACCGACATGGAATCGGAGAGGAAAAACATGAAAATCATTGGCGCCATCCTGATCGTCCTGGGCATTGTGGCTTTGGCCTACAAGGGCTTCAACTACAAGTCCGAAGAGACCGTTTTGCAGATCGGCTCGGTCAAGGCCACGGCCGAAACCGAGAAGTCGGTGCCGATCCCGATGTGGGCCGGCATTGCCGCCATCGTGGCGGGCGTGCTGGTTATCGGTGTGGGCATGCGCCGTTAAGCAGGCCCCGCATCCGCACAATGATGGCCGCCTGGCGGCCATCATTTTTTTTGGGCGCTGACTTTTTCGCGCTGACTTTCTCGCGCGGAAAAAAAAGCGGCCCGGCTCAATAAAGGCCGGGCCGGTACGGGAGCACACAATACCGCGTCATAAAAGGCTCGCGGGGAACGCGGTATCGGTGTCAGAGCACTGGCCCTGCAATCGTCTGACAGGGGGATCAATCGTCATTCGATCTGAAGCAAGGCCGCAATCTGAGGCGCCAGTCTAAGCGCCAGGGTCTGACATCGTCCTGAAAATGCGCAGAAGTTTCGGGCAAAAAAAAAGCTCCATAAGGAGCTTTCAAGGCCGGGCAGGCGCAGCAGTCCCGCCCGGCGGGGGATGGTCTTTACGCGTTGATGTCGTTGTCCTTGGATTCGCGCACGAACAGCGTGCCGATGACCAGGGTCATGACGGCGATGATGATCGGGTACCACAGGCCGTCGTAGATGTTGCCCGTGGCTGCCACCACCGCGAAGGCCACCGGGGGCAGGAAGCCGCCGAACCAGCCGTTGCCGATGTGGTACGGCAAGCTCATCGAGGTGTAGCGGATGCGGGTCGGGAACATTTCCACCAGCATGGCCGCGATGGGGCCGTAGACCATGGTCACGTACAGCACCAGGATCGCCAGCAACACCACCACCATGACATTGTTGCTTTGCGCCGGGTCCGCCTTGGCCGGGTAGCCGTGGCTGCGGATCGCGGTGGTCAGCGCCTTGTCCAGTTCAGCGGCCTTGGCCTTGAAGTCGGCCGGGGCCATGGACTTGCCGTCGAACGAGGTGAATTCGTCGTTGCCGATCTTGACCTTCGCGACCGAGCCGGCCGGTGCGGCTTCGTTCTTGTAGTTCACCGAGTTGCGGGCCATGAAGGACTTCACGACGTCGCAAGAGCTGGTGAACGCGGACGTGCCCACCGGGTTGAACTGGAACGAGCACGTGCCGGGGTCGGCAATGACGGTGACCGGGGCGGTGGCCTGGGCCTTTTCCAGCGCCGGGTTGGCAAAGTGCGTAATGCCCTGGAAGATCGGGAAGTACGTTGCCGCGGCGATCAGGCAGCCCGCCATGATGATGGGCTTGCGACCGATCTTGTCCGACAGCGCGCCGAACACCACGAAGAAGGGCGTGCCGATCAAGAGCGCGACCGCAATCATGATGTTGGCCGTGTTGGCGTCGACCTTCAGCGTTTGCGTCAGGAAGAACAGCGCGTAGAACTGACCCGTGTACCAGACCACCGCCTGGCCGGCGGTCAGGCCCAGCAGCGCCAGGATCACGACCTTCAGGTTCTTCCACTGGCCGAACGATTCAGCGATCGGCGCCTTCGAACCCTTGCCTTCTTCCTTCATGCGCTTGAAGGTGGGCGATTCGCTCAGTTGCAGGCGGATCCACACCGAGATGCCCAGCAGCACGACCGAAATCAGGAACGGAATGCGCCAGCCCCAGGCTTTGAAGTCGTCTTCGCCCATGACCGTGCGGATGCCCAGGATGACCAGCAGCGACAGGAACAGGCCCAGCGTTGCGGTGGTCTGGATCCACGACGTGTAGAAGCCGCGGCGGCCATGCGGCGCGTGTTCGGCAACGTAGGTCGCCGCGCCACCGTATTCACCGCCCAGCGCCAGGCCTTGCAGCAGGCGCAGCAGGATCAGGATGGCCGGAGCGGCCAGGCCGATGCTGGCGTAGCTGGGCAGCACGCCCACCAGGAAGGTGGACAAGCCCATGATCACGATCGTGACCAGGAAGGTGTATTTACGTCCTACCAGGTCACCCAGGCGGCCAAACACCAGCGCGCCGAACGGGCGCACGGCAAACCCGGCGGCGAACGCCAGCAACGCGAAAATGAAGCCCGCGGTGGGGTTCACGCCAGAGAAAAAGTGTTGCGCGATGATGGCTGCAAGCGAGCCGTATAGATAAAAGTCGTACCACTCAAAAACCGTGCCCAGCGACGATGCGAAGATGACGCGGCGTTCATCCTTGGTCATCGGGCGCGGTTCCGCGGAAGGACCGCGGCCTGCCATGGTTGTTGTGCTCATGATGTCTCCTCGTTTTTTGGCCGGCGGTTTTCCGCCGTGCTTGGCCCTTTGCCGGTCAAGCCGACATCGAGCTATGCGCAACATTGAGCCGCGACCCTGACGAGGTTCTGACGGAACCCTTACCCGAATCTTAAAATTGAAACTAAAAGTAACTATTCCGCAGGGAGCTAGGGATAGTCCTTAGCTGTCGGCCGGGCTGCCCGACACGCGCCGCGCTAGCTTTCGTGCCGATCCGACGGGTCGGCGTACTGCGGGAACACGACGCTGATGCGGGTGCCTGGCAGGTCCGAGTGGGGGTTGGGATGGTCGTCGATCAGCACCGTCGCCTGATGCTTTTGCGCGATTTCGCGCACGATGGCCAGACCCAGGCCGCTGCCGTCGGACGCGGTGCCCAGCACCCGATAGAAGCGGTCGAAGACGCGCTCGCGCTCGTCGGGCGCAATGCCCGGGCCGGAATCTTCCACTTCCAGCACGGCCTGGTTGCCGCGACGCTGCACGCGCACGGTAATGTGGCCGCCGCGCGGTGTATAGCGCAGGGCGTTGTCGACCAGGTTGTTGAGCAGTTCGGCCAGCAGGAGCGGGTTGCCGTTGATCTCGACCGGATCGTCAGAGCCCTCGAAGCCCAGGTCGGTGCTCAGCGACAACGCTTGCGGCACCCAGTGCATGGCCTGCTCGTAGGCGATGGCGTTCAGATCGGTGCGCGTCAGGCCGATCGCACTGGGGTTTTCGGCGCGCGCCAGCAGCAGCAACTGATTCACCAGCCGTGTGGCGCGTTCGGACCCCGTCACCAGCTGACGCAGGCTGGATTGCATTTCTTCGGGGCTGGCATCGCGCAGCGCCAGTTCAGCCTGTGTGCGCAGCCCGGCAAGCGGCGTCTTCAGTTGGTGGGCGGCGTCCGCCACGAAACGGCGCTGCGCCTGTACGTTGGCCGACAGCCGATCCAGCAGGTCGTTCATGGCGGCGACCAGCGGCGCGATTTCTGAAGGGGCCGCGCGTTCGTCGATGGGCGACAGGTCGTCGGGCCGACGCGCGCGCAGACGCTGCTGTAGCGCGTTCAGCGGCGCCACGCCGCGCGACAGGCCGAACCACACCAGCAGCACCGCGATCGGCAGCACCACGAACTGCGGAATGATCACGCCCTTGATGATGTCGTTGGCCAGTTGCGTGCGCTTTTCCACGGTCTCGGCCACGATCAGCAGCGCGGGCTGCGTGTTGGGCAGGTTCAGGTCCACCCACGTGAACGCCAGGCGGATGCCGAAACCGCGCATGGTGTCGTCTTCGTATTGGACTTCGCCCGGGCGCGGCTGGCCCACGGTGGCCGGTAGCGGCAGCGCGCGATCGCCGCCCAGGTATTCGCCCCGACTGCCCAGCACCAGCCAGAACACGCTGTCGGTTTCGTCGGCGCGCAACACGTCGCGCGCGGCGTCGGTCATCTTCAGCACGGCCCGGCCGTCCTGCGCATGGACCTGCCGCGTCAACACATGCAGGTTGTTGGCCAGCGCCCGGTCGTACGGCACGTTGGCGATGTTCTGGGCGACCACGTACGTGATCGCGACGCTCATGGGCCACAGCAGGAACAGCGGCGCCAGCATCCAGTCCAGGATTTCGCCCAGCAGCGAACGCTGCGGCGGCGCAAAGCTCGGGCCCTTGGACCCGGCTTGCATGATATCCAGCGCTTCCTGATTCAGCGGCTCGGGCCGGGGGTCAGCTGGCGAGGTACGCGGCACCCTGGTCCCGCTCCAGACAGTAGCCCAGGCCACGCACGGTGACGATCTTCACGCCGCTGGGTTCGAGCTTCTTGCGCAGCCGATGCACGTAGACCTCGATGGCGTTGGTGCTGACTTCTTCGCCCCATTCGCACAGGTGGTCCACCAACTGCGTCTTGCTGACCATGCGGCCGCTGCGCGTCAGCAGGATTTCCAACAAGCTGACTTCGCGCGCCGAGAGGTCCAGCGTCTGGTCGTCGACGATGGCGACGCGGCCCGTCTGGTCGAACAGCAACCGGCCATGTTTGAGCATGGTGGCGCCGCCGCCCGCGCCGCGTCGCGTCAGCGCCCGCACGCGCGCTTCCAGTTCGGACAGCGCAAAAGGCTTGGCCATGTAGTCGTCAGCGCCCAGGTCCAGGCCTTTCACGCGCTGTTCGATGCTGTCGGCGGCGGTCAGGATCAGGACGGGCAGGGCGGAGTTGCGGGCGCGTAGCCTGCGCAGCACTTCCAGCCCGGCCAATTGCGGCAGGCCCAGATCCAGAATGAGCAGGTCAAACGCCTGGGCCGCCAGCGCAGAGTCGGCGGCAAGCCCGTCACGCACGGCGTCTACCGCGTAACCGTTATGCCGCAATGACCGGGATAGGCCATCGGCCAGAATGCTGTCGTCTTCGGCGATCAGGATGCGCATGGGGGCGGCACGGAAGCTGCAAAAAGGTCCCTGTGGCGCCGGCGCTTTGCGTGCCGGCTGCCCCGGGGTAGGGGGCTATCGCCTTGTGGGCGGCCCGGCGGTGGAATAGGGACGAAACGCCGGGGTCGGCTTCGATTCTGTCATACGGCGCCAGGCTTGCCCACTCAGGGAATACGTGCAAAACTCTGGCACACTGGTTTTTTGTACAGTACAATCCGATGCAATAATCTGAACCTGATTCAAAACAGCAACGCTGCGGTCCAAGGGTGCTCCTTCATGCCGCAACCACCAGATACGTCACAGACAGGACTTTACATGGACGACAAAACCACCAAGGCCGCCGCATCGGAAAAGGCCAAGGCGCTTGCCGCCGCGCTTTCGCAGATCGAAAAGCAGTTCGGCAAGGGCTCGATCATGCGTTACGGCGATAACGAGGTCTCGCACGATATCCAGGTGGTTTCCACGGGGTCGTTGGGTCTGGACATCGCCTTGGGCGTCGGCGGCCTGCCGCGCGGCCGTGTGGTCGAAATCTACGGCCCGGAATCGTCGGGCAAGACCACGCTGACGCTGCAAGTCATCGCCGAAATGCAAAAGATCGGTGGCACCTGCGCCTTTGTCGACGCCGAGCACGCGCTGGACGTCCAATACGCCAACAAGCTGGGCGTGAACCTGACGGACCTGCTGATCTCGCAGCCCGACACGGGCGAGCAAGCGCTGGAAATCACCGATGCGCTGGTGCGTTCGGGTTCGGTTGACCTGATCGTCATCGACTCGGTGGCCGCGCTGGTGCCCAAGGCTGAAATCGAAGGCGAAATGGGCGATTCCCTGCCGGGCCTGCAAGCCCGTCTGATGAGCCAGGCGCTGCGCAAGCTGACCGCCACGATCAAGCGCACCAACTGCATGGTCATCTTCATCAACCAGATCCGCATGAAGATCGGCGTCATGTTCGGCAACCCCGAAACCACCACGGGCGGCAACGCGCTGAAGTTCTACGCGTCGGTGCGTCTGGACATCCGCCGCATCGGCTCCATCAAGAAGGGTGACGAGGTCGTCGGCAACGAAACCCGCGTCAAGGTCGTCAAGAACAAGGTGGCGCCGCCGTTCAAGCAAGCTGAATTCGACATCATGTACGGCGCCGGTATTTCGCGCGAAGGCGAAATCATCGACCTGGGCGTGGCCGCCAATGTGGTGGACAAGTCGGGTGCGTGGTACAGCTACAACGGCAACCGCATCGGCCAGGGCAAGGACAACGTCCGCGAATACCTGAAAGAGCACCGCGACATGGCGATCGAAATCGAAAACCGAGTTCGCGAGAACCAGGGCATCGTCAGCCGCGCCGCTGAATTCGTGCCCACGGCGGAAGACACCGCCGAATAAGCCTTCCGCCTGCCCCGGGCGCAATGTCGCCAGGGACGGCGGACAGGCTTATCGCAGCGGGGCTGGGCGGTGATGCCGCACAGTCAGATACGGCAGGCGCCATGACGGGCCTGCCGTTTTGCATTATTCGTCGGACAGGGTTCGCCGCGTCTTTATCGATCCGGCGTCCGTCCTTGACCAAGGCAGAAAGCGCATGAGCTGGAAATCGACACCCGCGTCAGCCGACCGCCTACGCGCCAAGTTGGATGACGAGTTTGAAACCGTCGCCAAGCCGCAAGGCTTGCGACGCAGTTCGGACGCGCGGCGCGAACAAGAGGCGGCCGAGCCCGCCGCTGACAAAGATGTCTGGCAGCGCAGTTCCGAGCAGCGCGCGCTGAAGCCCCGCACTTCCCGCCCGTCACGTACGTCGGGTATGTCGGGTATGTCGGGCATTTCGCGTACATCGCGGACATCGCGTCCCCAGGACACTTCCGACTCCTCGGATACGTCGGACACCTCTGACACGTCGCCAGCAGGTGACAACGCCGGGGATGCGGCCAAGCCTGCCCGCAAGGGCCCATCGCTGAAAATGCGCGCGGTGGGATATCTGTCGCGCCGCGAGCACGCCCGCGAGGAACTGGCGCGCAAACTGGTCGCCTACGCCGAAGACGCCGATGAAATCGAAAGCGTGCTGGATGCGCTGGAAAAAGAAGGCTGGCTGTCCACCGAACGGTTCGCACAAAGCCTGGTGCATCGGCGTGCGTCGCGCCAAGGCGCGGCGCGCATCGTGCAGGAACTACGCCAGCACGGCGTGGACGATACCCAGGTGGCCGAATTGCGCGAACAACTGCGCGCCACCGAATACGACCGCGCGCTTGAGGTCTGGAAAAAACGCTTTGACGCCAAGCCGCCAGACCGCACGGCCTACGCCAAGCAGGCGCGCTTTCTGGCCAGCCGGGGTTTCGCGCACGATGTCATCCGTCGAATCCTGGGCGAAGGCGACGGCGACGGCGATTGACCGGATCTTGCGCGGCCCCGCGAAGATGGCCCGTCGCTGCCGCCCCATGGACGCCGCCCCCCGGGCGGCTTTTTTTACGTCTTGGCCGACTTGATACCCGACAGCGTCTTGAAGCATACGTCGCGCGTAATGGTCAGGAATTCGTCGATGTAGGACGCGTCCGTATCTTCGCTGCGCACGGTCGCATACAGCGTGCGCCAAACGCCTTGCGGCCCCAGCCGGCGCAGCCGCAACCAGCCCTGGTTCATGTATTCCGTCAGCGCCCAGTTCGGCAAGGCCGCCACGCCACGGTTGCTGGCGACCAGCTGCGCAATGATCGGGGTCAGTTCGGCCTTGCGAATGGCGGCGGGTTCGACGTCGGCTGGGTCCAGAAACGCGGTGAAGACGTCCAGGCGTTGTTTGTCCACCGGATACGTAATCAGCGTCTGGTCCGCCAGCTGGTCGGGCATGATGAATTTGTTGCCGGCCAACGGGTTCGCTTCCGACACCGCCAACACCAGTTCGTACTTGAACAAGGGCAGGTATTCCACGGCGTCCAGCGGTTGCGGGTCCGACGTGATCACCAAGTCCAGGTCGCCGCGCACCAGGGCAGGCAGGGGGGCGAACGAAAACGCCGCCGACAGGTCCAGCGCGACGTCGGGCCACTGCACCCGGAATGCGTCCAGCGCCGGCATCAACCACTGAAAGCAGGAGTGGCAGTCAATTGCCAGATGCAGTCTGCCGCTGCGGCCGGCCGCCAGCCGTTGCAGGTCGCGTTCGGTTGCGCGGATGCGGGGCAGGACTTCATCCGCCAGCGCCAGCACGCGCAAGCCGGCCGTGGTCAGGCGGGCGGGGCGGGTGCGGCGGTTCAGCAGCGGCGTGCCCAGCCGGGTTTCCAGGTCGCGCAATTGATGCGACAGGGCCGACTGCGTCAGGTGCAGCCTTTCGGCGGCTTCTTGCAGACTGCCGCCCTCGCGGATGGCGGTAAGCGTTTCAAGATGGCGGATTTCTAGCATGGGAAGGACGGGCCGACGAAGAATGATCGCCCTAGTATATGAGAAATACTCATTTTATATATGTAGAGATTGATTTTGCTTCATGTATGTTTGCCTGCACAATGGTCATCACTTGAACAAACTTTGTCTAACGGCGGTGTTCTCATGACTACTATTCATAATCTGGGGTTCCCCCGAATCGGCGCCCAGCGCGAATTGAAGCGCGCGGTCGAGGCCTATTGGGCCGGCAAGCAAACCGCGCAAGCGCTGGAAGAGACGGGCCGCGAGTTGCGGGCCCGGCACTGGAAGCTGCAAGCCGCCGCCGGCTTGAAGTTTGTGCCCGTGGGAGACTTTGCCTGGTACGACCAGATCCTGGAATGGACCACGCTGCTGGGCGCCGTGCCCGCCCGCTTTGGCCAGAAGGACAACGAGGCAGTGTCGCTGGACACGCTGTTTCGCATGGGCCGTGGCCGCGCGCCGTCGGGCAAACCCGCCGCCGCCTGCGAGATGACCAAGTGGTTCGACACCAACTATCACTACATCGTGCCGGAACTGGTGCCCGGCCAGACGTTCCGCATCGCCCGCGAATCGCTGTTCGAACAAGTCCAGGAAGCGCAGGCGCTGGGCCACGAGGTCAAGCCCGTGATCCCCGGCCCGCTGACGTGGCTGTACCAGGGCAAGGGCGACGCGTTCGCCGGTGGCGCCGCTGACGAAGGCAAGCTGCAACTGCTGGCTGCGTTGCTGCCGGTGTATCAGCAAGTGCTGGCGCGTTTTGCCAAGCAGGGTGTGCAATGGGTGCAGATCGACGAGCCCATCCTGGTGCTGGACCTGCCCCAAGCCTGGCGCGATGCCTACGAATCGGTATACGCCACGTTGGCGGCCAGCCCGGTCAAGCTGCTGATCGCCACCTACTTTGACGGCTTGAAAGACAACCTGGCCACCGCGCAAGCGCTGCCCGTGGCGGGCCTGCACGTGGACTTGGTCCGCGCGCCCGAACAATTGCATGACGTCGTGGCCGGTTTGCGCGCCGGCCAGGTGCTGTCGGCCGGCGTCATCAACGGCCGCAATATCTGGCGCACGGACCTGGACGCGGCTATCGCCACGCTGGCACCCATCAGGCAACAACTGGGCGACCGTCTGTGGTTGGCCCCGTCGTGCTCGCTGCTGCATGTGCCGGTAGACCTGGCTAATGAAACGGAGCTGGATGCCGAACTCAAGAGCTGGCTGTCGTTTGCGGCGCAAAAATTGCAAGAGCTGAACCTGCTGGGTCGCGCGTTGAACAACGCCACCGACACCTCTGTGCAGGATGGGCTGATCAAGCAACGCGCCGCGCTGACTGCTCGCCGTTCGTCGCCGCGCATTCACAACCCGCTCGTGAGCCAGCGCATGGCTGGCGCGACCGCCGTGTCGCGAGACCGCGCACCGTTTGCCGGCCGCATTGCGCGCCAGCAAGAACAGCTGGGCCTGCCCGCGTACCCGACCACCACGATCGGATCGTTCCCGCAGACCGCCGAAATTCGCGCGTTGCGTCGCGACTGGAAAGCCGGCGCGCTGACGGATTCGGGCTACGAGAACGCCATCCGCAAGGAAATCGAAGAAGTCATCCGCTTCCAGGAAAAGGTGGGCCTGGATGTCTTGGTGCACGGTGAACCCGAGCGCAACGACATGGTGGAGTATTTTGGCGAACTGCTGGCCGGCTTTGCGTTCACCAAGAACGGTTGGGTGCAAAGCTATGGGTCGCGTTGCGTCAAGCCGCCGATCATTTTTGGCGACGTGGCCCGGCCCGCGCCGATGACGGTGGGTTGGTCGTCGTACGCGCAATCGCTGACGGACAAGCCGGTCAAGGGCATGCTGACCGGCCCGGTCACCATCTTGCAATGGTCGTTCGTGCGCGACGACCAGCCGCGTGAGCAGACCTGCCGCCAGTTGGCACTGGCGCTGCGCGACGAAGTGGTGGACCTGGAAACCGCGGGCATCAGCGTTATCCAAATCGACGAGCCTGCCATCCGCGAAGGCCTGCCGCTGCGTCGCGCCGACTGGAAGGCGTACCTGGATTGGGCGGTGGATTGCTTCCGCTTGGCGACGGCGGGCGTGCGCGATGAAACGCAGATCCACACCCACATGTGCTATTCCGAATTCAACGACATCATCGAATCCATTGCCGCCATGGACGCCGATGTGATCACAATCGAAACGTCGCGTTCGAACATGGAATTGCTGAAGGCGTTTGAAGATTTTGATTATCCAAACGACATCGGCCCCGGCGTCTACGACATTCATTCGCCCAACGTGCCGGACGTCGATTGGATGGTTGGCTTGATGGAAAAGGCGGCGACCCGCCTGCCCAAGGAACGCCTGTGGGTGAATCCTGACTGCGGCCTGAAGACGCGTGCCTGGCCTGAAACCGAAGCCGCGCTGATCGGCATGGTGCAGGCGGCGCGCGCGCTGCGCCAATCGGCCTGACGCCAAACCGTCACCGGCCCGCCTGGCTTCAAACGGGGCGGCGCCAACAACCCCTTGCGTTATGCCGGCGGCATTGCGCAAGGGGTTGTTTTAATGCGCGGGCGTGAACGAATTTTCGCGGCGCTGGTCCATTAAGCCACCCTGGCATCGGCAGCCGCCCATGCCATGGCTGCTGCGTTAGTTGCCTCCTATTCTTTGCTGCCGGATTGTCGCCGTCCCTATGATTCTCCAAGGCCCTTATCGGCCGGATCTGCTTCTTGCGGAAACGCTGCCCGATATTTTGGAAGCCACGATCCTGCGGCACCCCGCCGCCATCGCCATCCACTGGCAGGATCAAACACTAAGCTACGACACGCTGGGCCAACGCGCATCGCTTGCCGCGCACCATCTGATCCAGGCGGGCGTGCGGCCCGGGCATATCGTCGGTTTGTGCTTGCCGCGCGGCGCCGACCTGCTGGTGATGCAGGCGGCCATCGCGTTGGCCGGCGCGGCCTGGCTGCCCTTTGAAGCCGACACGCCGCCGGACCGCATGCTGGTGTGTTTGCAGGACGCTGGCGCGAATGGCCTGATCGCCAGCGCGGACGTGCGTCTGGATGGCATGGTCACCTGGACGCCGTGGGCGCTGGCCGTTCCCGTCCAGGGCGCACTGAACCGGCGCGCAGGGCTGCGGCCTGAACACCCCGCTTATGTGATCTACACCTCTGGCTCAACCGGCAAGCCCAAGGGCGTGCCGATCACGCATGCCAGCATCTGCCATTTCCTGCGCAGCGAAAACGAAGTGTTGGGCGTGCGCCAGGACGACAAGGTCTACCAGGGCTTCTCGGTGGCGTTCGACATGTCGTTCGAGGAAATCTGGATCAGCTACCTGGTGGGGGCCAGCCTGTGGGTGGCGCCCAAGATGTTGACGACCGACCCCGAAGGGCTGCCCGACGCGCTGGTGCGCGAAGGCGTCACGGTGCTGCATGCGGTGCCTACGCTATTGGCTTTGTTCGCGCGCGACGTGCCCGGCTTGCGCATCGTGAACCTGGGCGGCGAAGTGTGCCCCGACTTTCTTGTGCCGCGCTGGGCCACGCCCGGCCGTCGCTTGTTCAACACGTACGGGCCGACTGAAACCACCGTGTCCGCCAGCGTGGCCGAGCTCATGCCGGGGCAAGCGGTGACGATCGGTGTGCCGCTGCCCAATTACGGCATGCTGGTGCGCGGTGATGACGGCGCGGTGCTGCCCGCGGGGCAGGTCGGCGAGCTGTGCATCACGGGCCCCGGCGTGGCCGACGGCTACCTGGGTCGGCCGGCGCTCACGGCGGAAAAATTCCTGGCCAATCCTCGGCCCAGCGGCAGTCATGACACGCGCATGTATCGCAGCGGCGATCTGGCGCGCATCGATGAGCACGGGCAGATCCATTGCCTTGGGCGCAGCGACGATCAGGTCAAGGTGCGCGGCTTTCGCGTCGAGCTTGGCGAGATCGAGGCGGCGCTGTATCGCCAACCCGGCGTGGGCGCCGCCGCCGTGGTGTTGCGCGATCTTGCCGGTATCGACCAATTGGCGGCGTTCGTAATGCCGGAAAGCGACGCGCGCCTGGATCCGCACGCCTTACGCGCCGCCTTGTCACAAGAGCTGCCGGCGTACATGATTCCGGCCCGCTTTGAATTCGTGGCCGAGGTGCCGCGGCTGACGTCGGGCAAGATCGACCGCAAGACGCTGCGGGCGCGCGAGCTGGACACCGCGCAGCAACCGTCCACGGAAGACGACGAGCCCGTCACGGCGGGCGAGCGCGCGTTGTTCGATGCGCTGCGCCCGTTGTTTCCGGGGCAGCCGCTGCATCTGGCCAGCGACTTCTTCCGAGATCTGGGCGGCCATTCCCTGCTGGCCGCGCGGCTGGTTTCGTCGCTGCGCAAGCATCCGAATTTGTCAGCGCTGAGCATGCAGGAGCTATATCAGCATGCTGGCGTAGGCGCGTTGGCGGCGCGCCTGGATGCGTTGATGGCAACGGCAACGGCATCGGCAACCGCAACCGCGGCCTCTGCGTCCACTGTTACGGCAACCACCGCCGTGCACGCCGCGCAAGACGCCTCGCCCGCCCGCGCGCCGGAATGGCGCCGCTGGACGTGCGGCCTGGCGCAATTGGCCGCGCTGCCATTGTTGATCGGCGTGCGCATGCTGATCTGGCTGACGCCGTTTTTCACCTATCACTACCTGACCGGTGACGATGGCGATTCGGTCTGGCGTGCCGTTGCCTGGTCCATCGCCAGCTACCTGGCCTGCAACCTGCTGAGCTTTGCCGTGGCCGTCGCCTGTAAATGGGCGATTGTCGGCCGCCAGAAGCCGGGCCGCTATCCGTTGTATGGCTGGCGCTTTTATCGTTGGTGGCTGGTCGACCGCATTCTGGATATTCCGCCGGCGCACCTGCTGGCGGGCTCGCCGCTTCAAGTCTGGTATCTGCGGGCGCTGGGCGCGCGCATCGGCCGCGACGCTGCCATCAGTCGGGTGTCGGTGCGTGCGCCAGACCTGCTGACGGTGGGCGATGGCGTCAGCATCGGCGCCGCCGTCAATCTTGAAAACTTCGCCGTGCGCGGCGGCATCTGGGAAGTCGGCCCGATCACGCTTGCCAACAACGCCTATGTCGGTTCGTATTCGGTGCTGCAAGGCGATGTCGAGATGGGCGAAGGCGCGCGGCTCGAAGGGCTGTCATCGCTGGCCGGCGGTACGCGCGTGCCCGCGGGGCAAACCTGGACGGGCGCGCCGGCGCGACATGACCCGCGCGCGCAGCCGTCTGATCTGCCGCCCCGGCCCGTGCGCGAAGGGCGCTGGCGCCGGCTGGACGTGCTGGCCTACGCGGCGGGCGGCACGCTGATCGCCGCGCTGTTCTTCATGCCGGTCTTTCCCAGCTTCGTGTTGATCGATTGGATCGACGCGCGCTGGCTCGACCTGATGGGCTCGCGCGCGTCGTGGCCCATCGCATTCCTGTGCTATCTGCTGCTGGCGCTGCCGGCCAGCGCCTTGCTCTTGCTGTTGACCGTGCTGGCGTGCGCGGTGCTGCGCTGGTCGCTGCTGCCCAGGCTATCGGCCGGCCGCTGGCCGGTATATGGCCAGATCTATCTGCGCCGTTGGTTGACCAATCAGATCCAGGAGGCCAGCCTCAGCGTGCTGCACGGCCTGTATGCGTCCATCTATGCCGGGTCGTGGTACCGGCTGCTGGGCGCGAAAGTAGGGCGCGGCACCGAGATTTCCACCGCGATGGGCATCGTGCCAGACATGCTGACCTTGGGGCGCGACAGCTTCATTGCCGACGGCGTGATGCTGGGCGACGAGGAAATCGACCAGGGCTGGATGCGCTTGCGCCCAACCGTCATCGGCAACCGCAGCTTTGTGGGCAACGGGGCGTACGTGCCCGACGGATCGGTGTTGCCCGATGACGTCCTGATCGGCGTGCAAAGCCGCGCGCCGGCCAATGCCGCGATGGCCAGCGGTCAGACATGGCTGGGCAACCCGCCGCTGGCGCTGCCCGCGCGCGAGCAGACGGCCGGCTTTCCCGCCCACTTGACCTTCCGGCCCAGCACCGGCCGCAAGGTGGCGCGCGGCGCGGTCGAAGGCATGCGCATGATCCTGCCGCTGGCGGTGGTGATCGCCGTGGGCTATCTGACCGTCATGCGCGTCATTCCCATCGCGGCGGTCGACGGGTTTATCGGCGCGTTCGACGAGTTGATGCTGGCCGGCGTGCTGTACGGCGTGGGCACCTTCCTCTTTGTGGTGTTGCTCAAATGGGCACTGATGGGCCGCTACCGGCCGCGCGCCGAGCCGATGTGGACGCCGTTTGTGTGGAAAAGCGAGGCGGTGACCAGCCTGTACGAATCCATCGCGGTGCCGAACTTCTTCAATTTCCTGCGCGCCACCCCGTGGTTGCCGCTGGCGCTGCGCTGCCTGGGGGCGCGCATCGGCAAGCGGGTGTTCATGGATACGACCGACGTCACCGAGTACGACTGCGTGTCGATCGGCGACGATGCGGTGCTGCACGCCGGGTCGGGGCCGCAGACCCATCTGTTTGAAGACCGGGTCATGAAGATCGGGCCGGTCGATATCGGCCCGGACGTGAACGTCGGCCCCCGCAGCACCATCCTGTACGGCACCCACGTGGAAGCCGGCGCCCGCCTGGGGCCACTGACGTTGGTGCTCAAGGGCGAGACGATTCCGGCGGGGCAGGCGTGGATGGGCAGTCCGGCCACACCGTGGACAGTCTGAGGGCGCCGGGCAGGGCGGGCGGCGGGGTGAGCCGGATGGCGCGCGGGAGCGCCGGCATGGCCCGCCCCCGCAAACCGGCCATTTGCTACCAGGCCGCCTGCGCTATACTTTCAAGGTTTTGTTGCCGCGCACCATGCGCAGGCCATCTTCGCCCCGCAGGCCCCCAGCATGCCCTTGCCACCGCCCGATTACCCTCGCCAACCGCTGCACACGCGTTCCATACGCGTGCAGTCGTATGCGCGCGAGGACGGCAATTGGGACCTGGAAGCCGAGCTGATCGACGTCAAGGCGTACGATTTCCCCAAAAGCGACGGCAAGATGTTCAAGGCCGGGCAGCCCATCCACCATATGCACCTGCGCATCACCATCGACGAGGAATACTCGATCGTGGACGCGCAGGCTGTCTATGATGCGGCCCCTTATGGCGGTCATTGCATGGCCATCGAGGCGGCTTACACTGATTTGATCGGCATGAATCTGCTTAAGGGATTCCGCCGCCAGGTCAAGGAGCGGTTCGGGCACGTGGCGGGCTGTACGCACATGACCGAGCTGTCGCAGGTGCTTCCCACCGCGGCGGTCCAGACCATGGCCAACCGCCGGCGGCAGGAAACCAACCCGAACCGGCGTCCATTCCAACTGGACGGCTGTCATGCGCTAAGCACTGGCGGCCCGGTGGTGGCTGAGCACTATCCCAAGTGGTACACGGGGGGTAGCGCTGAGGCATCGGCCGATTCGTCCTCCGATTCACCTTCTCTTTCTCATACGTCCTGACAGGTAACACATGAAAATCCACGAGTATCAAGGCAAGGAACTGCTGAAGCAATTTGGCATCCCGGTGCCGCGCGGGATCCCCGCTCTTTCCGTCGACGAGGCCGTGGCTGCCGCTGAAAAGCTGGGTGGACCGGTCTGGGTCGTCAAGGCGCAAATCCACGCGGGCGGCCGCGGCAAGGGCGGTGGCGTCAAGCTGGCGCGCTCGCTGGAAGACGTGCGCAAGCTGGCCTCGGAAATCCTGGGCATGCAGCTGATCACGCACCAGACCGGCCCGGAAGGCCAGAAGGTCCGTCGCCTGTACATCGAAGACGGCGCCGACATTCAAAAGGAATACTACGTGTCGCTGGTCACTGACCGCGCCACGCAAAAGGTTGCCTTCATCGCTTCCAGCGAAGGCGGCATGGACATCGAGGAAGTGGCTCATTCCACTCCCGAGAAGATCATCACCGAATACATCGACCCGCTGACCGGCCTGTCGGCCGAGCAAGCCACCAAGATCGCCAACGCGATCGGCCTGCCCGCCGACTCCACCGCCCAAGCCGTGGACGTGTTCCAGAAGCTGTATCAGTGCTACATGGAAACCGACGCGTCGCTGGTTGAAATCAACCCGCTGAACCGCGACGGCAAGGGCAACATCATCGCCCTGGACGCCAAGTTCAACTTCGACTCCAACGCCCTGTTCCGCCATCCGGAAATCGTCGCCTACCGCGACCTGGACGAAGAAGACCCCGCTGAAATCGAAGCCAGCAAGTTCGACCTGGCCTACATCCAGCTCGACGGCAACATCGGCTGCCTGGTGAACGGCGCCGGTCTGGCCATGGCCACGATGGACACCATCAAGCTGTTCGGCGGCGAGCCGGCCAACTTCCTGGACGTCGGCGGCGGCGCAACGGCCGAGAAGGTCACCGAAGCGTTCAAGATCATGCTCGCGAACAAGAGCGTGAAGGCCATTCTGGTCAACATCTTTGGCGGCATCATGCGCTGCGACGTCATCGCCGAAGGCGTGATCGCGGCTTGCAAGGCCGTCAACCTGAACGTGCCGCTGGTCGTGCGCATGAAGGGCACCAACGAAGAACTCGGCAAGAAGATGCTGGCCGACTCCGGCCTGCCGATCATCAGCGCCGACACGATGGCCGAAGCGGCCACCCGCGTCGTAGCCGCCGTCAAGTAAATATGCCCCCTCGCCGCGCCCCTTCGTGGCTTGCTGCCCCCCATGGGGGAGCTTTCCACCTTGGGACGGCCCGGCGGTAAAAGAAATTGCCAAGGATTCACAAATGTCGATTCTGATTAACAAGGACACCAAAGTCATCACCCAGGGCATCACGGGCAAGACGGGCCAGTTCCACACCCGTATGTGCCGTGAGTATGCCAATGGCAAAGCCGCCTTCGTGGCCGGCGTGAACCCCAAGAAAGCGGGTGAAGACTTTGAAGGCGTGCCGATCTTCGCTTCCGTCAAGGAAGCCAAGGCCGACACCGGCGCAACCGTGTCCGTCATCTACGTGCCGCCCGCCGGCGCCGCTGCCGCCATCTGGGAAGCCGTCGAAGCTGAACTGGATCTGGTGATCTGCATCACCGAAGGCATCCCGGTCCGTGACATGCTGGAAGTCAAGAACCGCATGAAGGCCAAGGGCAGCAAGACGCTGCTGCTGGGCCCGAACTGCCCCGGCCTGATCACGCCGGACGAAATCAAGATCGGCATCATGCCCGGTCACATCCACCGCAAGGGTCGCATCGGCATCGTCAGCCGTTCGGGCACCTTGACGTACGAAGCCGTGGCGCAAGTCACCGAACTGGGCCTGGGCCAATCCAGCGCCGTCGGTATCGGTGGCGACCCCATCAACGGCCTGAAGCACGTCGACGTCCTGAAGATGTTCAATGACGATCCCGACACCGACGCCGTCATCATGATCGGCGAAATCGGCGGTCCGGACGAAGTCAACGCCGCTGAATGGGCGAAGGACAACATGAAGAAGCCGGTCGTCGGCTTCATCGCTGGTGTCACCGCGCCTCCTGGAAAGCGCATGGGCCACGCTGGCGCCCTGATCTCCGGTGGCGCCGACACGGCCGACGCCAAGCTGGAAGTCATGGAAGCCTGCGGCATCCGCACCACGCGCAACCCCTCCGAAATGGGCAAGCTGCTCAAGTCGGTGCTGTAAGTCTTACAGCATTGCGTTTAAGAAAGCCCGCTTCGGCGGGCTTTTTTTTGTCCGTTCGGCACGTGTCCGGATCGAAATTTCTGTGGTTTTACTAGGGTAATCCCGTGTCCAAACTGCGTTCGTCCAAACATACGGAAAGCTGAACGAAACTATAATGAAAGAAATTTCGCACGTACCCAGCAAGAATGCCGTCGGGCTCGCACCAAGACGGTCAGTACGGCTTTTGGTTTTTTTCATCCATTAATTTGGTTCGTCCTAGGGGGATCAACACCTAGGAAAGAGAGGCATGGAACTCAGTTCAGCGGCATTCTGGATAGCGCTGCTCCAGATCATTTGGGTCAATATTCTGCTATCGGGCGACAACGCCGTGGTTATTGCGCTGGCGGCGCGCTCGCTGCCTCCCGCGCAGCAAAAGAAAGCGATCACGATCGGCTCGGCCGCCGCGATCATCATGCGTATCGTGCTGACCCTGGTGGCGGCCAAGTTGCTGTTGTTGCCGTACCTGAAGCTGATCGGCGCGTTGCTGCTGGTCTACATCGGCGTGACGCTGTTGTTGCCGGAAGGCGAAGACGACGGCGCGGGCAAGACGCAAGGTAATCTGCTGACCGCCATCCGCACTATCATGATTGCCGACCTGGTCATGAGCCTGGACAACGTGGTGGCCGTCGCTGCCGCGGCGATGGGCGACACGACCTTGCTGGTGTTGGGCCTGGCCATCAGCATCCCCTTGGTCATCTTCGGCAGCACGTTGCTTCTGAAGGTTATCGAGCGCTTCCCGATCATCGTCTGGGTGGGTGCGGCGTTGCTGGGCTTTATTGCCGGCGAATTGTTGGTGGGTGATCCCGCCTTGCAAGAGCCGGTGGCGCGTATCGACGCGGCCCTGGGCGTATCGCATCACAGTTTCGAACTGATGACGGGTGCATTGGGCGCGATTCTGGTGCTGGCAATTGGTAAAGTTTTGCTGATGCGCCAGAAAGCTGAATGAAAGCTGAATTACAATAATTAGTTGTTTGAATGATCTCGCCGCGCAGCGCGCGGCGAGGTGGCCGGCTCGGGACCGGCCTTTCTTTTCATAAATGCCTTCGGGGGTTCATAGTGCTTGAGTTTTTCCAGACGCTGAGTTGGGCAGCGGTATTCCAGATCATCCTCATCGACATCCTGCTCGGCGGCGACAACGCGGTGGTTATCGCGCTGGCGTGCCGCAACCTTGCGCCCAAGCAGCGCATGCAGGGCATTCTTTGGGGCACCGCGGGCGCCATCATCCTGCGTGTCGTGCTGATTGCTTTCGCATTGACGCTTCTGTCGATTCCTTTCCTGAAGGTCGTTGGCGGTCTGCTGCTGGTCTGGATCGGCGTCAAGCTCTTGATCCCTGAAGACGATGCCCATGGCAACGTGAAGGGCGGAACGTCCATCGCCGCCGCCATCAAGACCATCATCATTGCCGACTTCGTGATGAGCCTGGACAACGTGATCGCCATCGCCGGCGCGGCCCAGAACGCCCACGCCGACCATCAGATCGGCCTGGTTGCCTTCGGCCTGATCGTCAGCGTGCCGATCATCATCTGGGGCAGCACCCTGGTCCTGAAGCTGATCGACAAGTATCCCTTGGTGGTTACGTTTGGCGCCGCGCTCCTGGGCTGGATCGCCGGTGGCATGCTGATTACCGATGTGGTTGTCGAACGTCAATTCGGTGTTCAGCCGACTACGGTTAAAATCGCTGCAGAAATTATCGGCGCCTTGCTCGTTGTTGTCCTTGGACGGTGGCTGGCAAGCCGCAAAACCGCTTCCAAGGAATCAGCACATGAGTCTGCGTAGATCCGTCGATCCCCAGCAATCCGAATCGGGCCTGAGCCTCCTTCAGGGCCTTTTCGTGCTGGCCATCCTCGGGGTAGTCGCGACGGTCATCGTCTCCAATTTCGTTTGATGACCGCACGTGTCTCTTCCGCAACGCCTGGTCATCGCGACCCGCGCCAGCCGGCTTGCCCTGTGGCAAGCCGAGCATGTGCGCGACCGGCTGCGCACGCTGTACCCGGCGTGCGCGGTTGAGCTTCTTACCCTGACAACCCGAGGCGACCAGATCCTGGACCGTACCCTGTCCAAGGTCGGTGGCAAGGGTCTTTTCGTCAAGGAACTTGAAAACGCGTTGCTCGACGGGCGCGCCGATCTTGCCGTGCACTCGTTGAAAGACGTGCCGGTGGATCTGCAAGCCCCGTTCGAGCTTTGCGCCATTCTTGATCGCGCGGACCCGCGCGATGCCTTCGTATCGAATCGCTACGCCTGTCTGGCAGATCTGCCGGCGGGCGCGGTCGTGGGTACGTCAAGCTTGCGGCGCGAATCGCAGATTCGTGCGCGCTTTCCTGAACTGGTGGTCAAACCGCTGCGTGGCAACCTCGACACGCGTCTGGGCAAGCTGGACAAGGGCGAGTACGACGCCATCGTGCTGGCCGCCGCGGGGCTGGAACGCCTGGGTCTTCAGGCGCGCATCCGCAGCCTGCTGGACCCGGCCGACAGCCTGCCGGCCGCCGGGCAGGGCGCCTTGGGCATCGAAATTCGCAACGACCGCGACGACATGCGCGCGTGGCTCGCGCCGCTGATCAGCGCGGCCACCACGTCATGCGTGCAGGCCGAGCGTGCGGTGTCCCGCAGGCTGGGCGGTTCCTGCCAGGTGCCGCTGGCAGCGTTTGCCCAAATCTCTGGCGACACCTTGTCATTGCGCGCCTTGGTGGCCTCGCCGGATGGCGTACGCATGGTCCACACCACCCGCAGCGGCCCGGTGGCCGATGCCGAAGCCCTGGGTGAAGCCGCCGCACAAGAGCTGCTGGATGCCGGCGCTGCCGCCATCCTCCAGGAACTGCTGCAAGCCGAGCCCCGGCCGGACTGATGTCCACCCCCGCCCGAGTCGCCGTCCTGACGCGGCCCGAAGGGCGCAACGAGGCGCTGGCCGGCCGTCTGACCGACGCCGGCTGGTCCGCCTGCATTCTGCCAGCACTGGAAATCCACCCGCTTGATGTCCCCGCCGCGCAATTGCCGCGTCCGGACGACTTCGACATGGTCGTGTTCGTCAGCGGCAACGCGGCCAAGCAGTACTTGCGCCAACTTGCTGCCGCGCACGGTCCGCGCCCCTGGCCCGCCGGGGTGATTGCCGCCACGGTGGGTCCGGCCAGCGCCCAAGCGCTGCGCGAGTCCCCCGCGTTTGGCGCGAATACAACAGTTCTGCACCCTGGCGACGAGGCTGCCAGCCACGATTCCGAAGCCTTGTGGGCCGTGTTATGCGGCTTGCCTGCCTTGCCGGCGCGCGTGCTGCTCGTGCGTGGCACGCAGGGCAGGGACTGGCTGGGCGACAAGTTGCAGGCCCATGGTGCAGCCGTGACGCGCTACGCCGCCTATCTGCGGCGGCCCGCCGTCTGGGACGCCTCGGCGCTGGCGCGATTGCGCGGCTTGGCCGAGGCGGGCGTATCGGCTACCTGGCTTATCACCAGCGGCGAAGGGGCCGACGCCGTGTGCGCAAATCTGGACGCCGCGGGCCTGGCGGCGTGGTGGCGGCAGTGCCAGTTTGTGTTGACGCATCCAACGCTGACGCGGCGCGTGCCGCCGGCCTGTCATGGCGCCGACGGGCCAGCAATGGTAAAAATCTGCTTGCCCAACGACGAGTCGATATTCCAGGCTTTTGTTGCTGCTTGATTCGTTGCATCGGACTGACACCGAATACAATCGCGTCATGACAGACAAGACTCCCGCTACCGATCCGGTCGTTCACACGGCCGCCCCGGGCGCAAGCGCGCCCGCATCGGCCCCGGCCGATCCCGTCAAGGCCCGTCCGGCCAAGCGCGGCAATGGCCCCTTGGTCACCGCCCTGATAATCGTCATCCTGCTTGCCGTGGGCTTGGGTTACGCGTTGTGGAAGCAACGCACCCAATTCGTGTCCGCCGGCCGCGAGGTTGCCACGCGCATCGACACGCTGACCGCCGATGTGGCACAGGCGCGCAAGGACACGCGCGAGGCCCTGGCGCTGGCGCAAGCGCAAGCCGGCCGCGTGGGCGAGCTTGAGGACACCGTCCGTGAAACCCAAAGCCAGTACAACGCGCTGCAACAGGCCTGGCAAAACTTCAACGACAGCGCCAGCGACGAACTGCTGGCCAACGACGTCGAACGCCTGTTGACCATCGGCAACCAGCAATTGCGCCTGGCCGGCAACGTGTCCAACGCCATCGTTGCGCTGGAAACCGCGCAAGCCCGTCTGGCACGCGCCGACCGTCCGCGCTTCTCAAGCCTTCAGCAAGCCATCAACGGCGACCTGGATCGCCTGCGCGCCGTCTCCACCGTGGACATTCCCGCGCAATCGGCGCGCATCGAACGCCTGGTGGCGCTGGTCAACAAGGCGCCGCTGCTGGTGCCCGATTCCGCCGCGCCGGGCATGGTTGCCACGGGCGATGCCCAACCCGCCGCCGCGCCCGCGCCGACGATCGATCCGCAGGCCGGCTTGCCCGCCGACGCGCCCTGGTGGCAGCGTTGGCGAGCCGAAGTCGCGTCGTGGCCCGGCCGTGCAGGTTCGGCCCTGGCGCACGAGCTTGGCGGCCTGATCACCATTCAGCGCGTTGACGAACCCGCTGCGTTGCTGCTGTCGCCCGAGCAAGCCGACCAGGTGCGCGGCACGCTGCGCCAGCGCCTGTTGACCGTGCAGTTGGCCATGCTGATGCGTCAGCCCGCCGTCTGGAAGAGCGAGCTCGACAACGTCGGCGTCACCCTGTCCAAGTACTTCGATTCCCGTTCGCCCGATACGGTCGCCGCGCAAACGTTGGCGCGTGAACTGGCCCAGACGGACATCGCCGTGCGCATGCCGGACGTGGCCGACAGCCTGAATGCCGTGGCCGCCTTGCGCGCCGCGGGCTTCAAGAACAGCGGGCAGGATTGAGCCTTATGCGTACCTGGTTCTGGACACTGCTGCTCGCCGTCATCGCCGTCGCCCTGGCGGTGGTGCTGCGCTCGCATTCCGGCAACGTGCTGTTGCTGGTCTGGCCCTGGCGCATTGGGATGTCGCTGACGTTGGCCGTGCTGCTGATCGTGGCCGCCTTCATCGTGCTTTATGTGGGTTTGCGTTTGCTGGCGTGGCTGCTTGCCATTCCGGATCGCGTTCGCGTGTGGCGCGGCAAGCGCGCACAGGCGCGTGACCACGAATTGCTGGAACGCGGCTGGATCGGCCTGCTTGAGGGCCGCTACGCGGTCGCCGAGAAAGACCTGACCAAGCTGCTGGACCAAACCAAGGTGCAAACGCGCCGGGTGCTGGCGGCCTTGTCCGCGGCGCGCGCCGCGCATGGCCTGGGCGAATTCGACCGGCGCGACCGCCTGCTTGCCACCGCGCAAGAACAGGCCGGCACCGACCCCGGCCTGACGGAAGCCACGGCAACCGTGTCGGCCGACATGCTGCTGGACCAGGGCCGCCCCGAGCGCGCGCTGGCGGTGCTGGCGCCGTTGGCCGACGGCGGCGCGCGCCATCTGCACACGATGCGCCTGCTGCTGCGCGCGCACACCGCGTTGCATCACCAGGAGCAGGTTTTCACGCTTGCGCGTGGGCTGGTGCGTCGTAATGCCCTGGCTCGCGCCGAGGCCGACGTGTTGATCGATACGTCCGGCGCCGCACGCCTGCGCGCGGCCGCCCACAGCGACGCGTGGCGCGCCATCTGGAAAGATCTGAAGGCCGAAGAGCGCCTGCTGCCCGATATCGCGCTGGCTGGCGCCGCCGCCTTCGACGCGGCCGGCGAGCCCAACGAAGCGGCGCGCGTGCTGGAAGCGGCCATCGCCGTGAAGTTCAACCCGGCACTGGTGGCCGCCTACGCCCGCTGCGACGCCGAACAGGTGTCGCGCCGTCTGGCCAAGGCCGAGACCTGGTTGCAGCAACGCCCGACCGATCCCGATCTGCTGACCGCGCTGGGCATGCTGTGCCTGAACGGCCAGTTGTGGGGCCAGGCCGAGCGATACCTGTTGCGCAGCCTCAGCCGCCGCAGCGATGCGCAAACACATGCGTTGCTGGGCAGCCTTTACGACCGACTGGATCGGCCCGCCGATGCCGTGCGCCACTGGCGCCTGGCCACGGCGGCCAGCATGGCGCTGCCGGTGCTGGCGGCCGACGCGGCCTTGCCCGCGGCGGACACCGGATCGGACCCGTACCGCGTGGATGCCGAAGGCGGCTATGCGGTGGGCTTGTCGGACACGGACGGCGATGCCGATGTGGGCGGCGACTACCCGTCGTTGCCACCCGCGGTAGCGGCCTCGGCCTCTGACTACGTGCTGGACCCGGACGCCCGCGTCAGCCGTGACCAGCGCGACCGCGCGCTGGCGCCCGAAGACGCGCCGCTGGCCGGCGGCACGTCGGATATCGACGAGTACTTCGACAGCGCCCCGATTCCGGCGGCGGCTTTCGATGAACCCGTGCCTACGTATTCGCCGGCGCCCGCCGCCCCCGCCAAGTCCACGCCCGCGCCGGCGTCGGCGCCGGTGCCGACGACCAAGCCGCCGTTCAAGGACGACGGCTCGCTTTGAACATTTCTTCAGACAAACAACAAGGTTGAATCATGAGTCTTGATCGCGTCTCCCCTGGCAAGAAGCTGCCGGAAGACTTCAACGTCATCATCGAAATCCCCATGAACGCCGACCCGGTCAAGTACGAGGTCGACAAGGACACGGGCGCGATTTTCGTTGACCGCTTCATGCTGACCGCCATGCACTACCCGTGCAACTACGGCTACATCCCGCAAACCCTGTCGGACGACGGCGACCCCGCCGACGTGCTGGTCCTGACCCCGTTCCCGATCCAGATCGGCGCCGTCGTGCGCTGCCGCGCCATCGGCGTGCTGGAAATGGACGACGAGTCGGGCGGCGACGCCAAGCTGTTGGCCGTGCCGATTGAAAAGCTGTACCCCCCGTACCGCAATATCAAGTCGTACGAAGACCTGCCGACCGAAGACGTCGCGCGCATCCAGCACTTTTTCGAGCACTACAAAGATCTCGAAAAGGGCAAGTGGGTCAAGGTCAAGGGTTGGAAGGGTGTGGACGCCGCTCACGAAGAAATCGTGAACAGCGTCGAACGCTACAACAAGGCCTGATCAGGCTTTGGTCCGCGCCGGTGTTGCACCGGCGGGGGCCTTGATGCGGCGCGGCCGCGACGGCATGATGCCGATCGCCGCCGCGCCGTTGCTTTGTGGGGCTTGCAGGTTCTGGGACACTTCGGCTGCCGCCACCTGGATGCGCGCTTGCAAGACCTCAAGGCGCGATGCCGACGTGTTCGCCTGGGCCGCAATGAAGACCAGGCTGCCCACCACCTTTTGCTCGGGGCTGAAGATCGCCGCGCCGATCCCCATCAAGCCGGGGTCGACCTCGCCATGCGACACGCATACGCCCGCCGTGCGCAGCCGTTTCAGGTTGGCGCGAAATTCGTCCCAGTCTTCACCCAGGCCCGCCTCGCGGATTTCGGCCGCGTGCCACAGCATCAGGTTGCGCAACTGGTAGGGCGGCAGGTTCGCCAGGATGGGCTTGGCCGTCGCGCCCCGGAACATCGGGAACGGCCTGCCGCGCGCATAGCTCGACTCGATCGAGTTGTCGGTCCAGTAGCGGTCCACGCACATGACCTTGTCGCCGTAGTAGCTGCACAACATCAGGTTGGCGTGCAGTTCGTCGCCCGTGGCGCGCATGACGTCGCGCGCCGCGCGCATCAGCGGGTCGTGCTGGCGCAGATGGCGGTCCAGTTCGATGATGCGTGAGCCCAGCACGTACGCCCCGCCCGCGGTGGGCGCCAGCAGCCCGCTTTCCGTCAGCGATTTCAGGTAGCGATACGCGGTGGCGCGCGAGCAATCCAGATGGGCCATGACGTCCTCCTGGAACGCGGCGGTGGTGTCGTCGCGAAAAAGGTCAAGGATGGACAGCATGCGGTCGGGAGTGCTCATTGCGTGGGGACGTGCCTAGTGAATGTGGAAGCCGCCGTTGACGTCGACCACGATGCCGGTTGAATAAGAGGACAGGTCCGAGGCCAGGAACAGAATGGCTTGGGCAACCTCGGCGGGCGAGCCGAAACGTTGCAGCGGAATGCCCTGTTTGAGTTCTTGTTCCCAATTTTCGCCGAATTTTCCCAGCGTCATGTCCGTTTCGATAACGCCGGGCGCCACGCAATTGGCGCGTACGCCGCGTGGGCCCAGTTCGCGCGCCAGCGCCTTGGTGAAACTGATGACGCCGCCTTTGGACGCCGCGTAATGCGAGCCGCCCAGCAGGCCGCCGCCGCGCAGGGCGGCGGTGGACCCCAAGTTGACGATGGCCGGTTGCCGCCTGCTTTCCAGCAACGCGGGCAGGGCGGCGTGCGTGACGTTGTAGGTGCCCGTCAGGTTGACGTCGACCATGCGCCGGAATTCGTCTTCGGGCAGATCCCAGATTCGCGTGGCGGCCACGATGCCGGCGTTGTTGACCAGCACGTCGAGGCCGCCCAGCGCCTGTACGGCGCGGGCCAGCGCGGCCTCGCACGAGGCGCCGCGCGACACGTCGCAATGCAGGTTGACGCGGCCGTCCACCAGGGCGCCCGGGCCGTCTTCGGGATAGGCGTGGTCCAGCACCGCGACGCTGGCGCCCTGCGCCAGGAAGAGCTCGACAACGGCCGCGCCGATGCCACGGGGATTGGCGCCCCCCGTGATCACGGCGCGCTTGCCGGCCAACAGCGACAGCGCGCCGTCCATCACGACTTCACCAGCGAGCAGCCGCCGTCCTTGAGCGGGCGGAACGCCTGTTCGGCCGGAATCTTGCGCACCAGGTTGTAGTAGTCCCAATCGCGCTTGGACTCCGACGGTTTCTTGACCTGGAACAGATACAGGTCGCGCATGACGCGGCCGTCCTCGCGGATGCGGCCGTTTTCCGTCATGAAGTCGTTGATGGGCGTCTCGTGCATCTTTTTCAGCACGGGTTCGGATGCGTCTGTGCCGGCGGCCTTGACGGCATTCAGGTAGTGCATCGTGGCGCTGTAGTTGCTGGCTTGCACCATCGACGGCATGCGGCCCGTGCGCTTGAAATAGCGTTCGGACCATTGGCGTGCCTTGTCGTCCTGGTCCCAATAGAACGGTTCGACCAGGTTCAGCCCTTGCGCGTATTCCAGCCCCACGCTGCGCACATCGACGATGCTCATGAACAGTGCGGCCACTCGCTGCTTGCTGCCCATGATGCCGAATTCAAAGGCCTGCTTAATGCTGTTGATGGTGTCGCCGCTGCCGTTGGCCAGGCCGATGACCTGCGCCTTTGACGCTTGCGCTTGCAACAGGAAAGACGAAAAGTCCGAGCTGGCGATGGGATGGCGCACGCTGCCCACCACCTGGCCGCCCTTGGCCTTCACGACCGCCATGGCGTCGCGTTCCAGCGAGTGGCCGAACGCGTAGTCGGAAGTAATGAAAAACCAGCTTTTGCCGCCGTCCTCGATCACGCCGTTGGCCACGCCGGTGGCGTAGGCGTAGGTGTCGTAGGTCCAGTGCATGCCGTTGGGCGAACACGCCTTGCCCGTCAGGTCCGCCGACCCCGCGCTGGTGAAGATGACCACGCGCTTCATCTGGCGGGTCAGGTCCTGCACGGCCAGCGCGATGGCCGAGTTGGGCACGTCCAGGATCAGGTCCACCTTGTCGTTCTCGTACCAGCGGCGCGCCACCGACACCCCGATGTCCACCTTGTTCTGGTGGTCGGCCGAAATCACTTCGATGGGCTTGCCCAGCACGTTGCCGCCGAAATCCTCGACGGCCATCTTTACGGCTTCCACGCCGAACTTGCCGGACAGGTCCGCCATCATGCCGGACTGGTCGCCCAGCACGCCGATCTTCACGACGTCGTCCGATACCTGCGCCATGGCGGGCATGGAAAGGGCGCCCAGCACGCAGGCGGCAAGGCTGTTCTTGATACGGGTCTTCATGGGGTGTCTCCTTGGGGGCTTGTTCTTTTGCGCGCCGCCCTGTGCCGGGCGGTCATGCGGGGTCGTGCGGGTTGAGAAAGCCGGGGCTTACTCCAGCGTCTGGCCGGCGTAGGCGTCGATGAACAGATTGGGCTTCAAGAAAAAGCTGAGGACGAGCGCGCCGTTTGGCGCGCGCGCGATGTGCTGGTTGCCGCGTGGCCGCCACACGTAGTCGCCCGCGCAGACCTCGCCTTCGGCGTCCACGATGGAACCTTCAAGCACATAGGTCTGTTCGACTTCCACGTGTTCGTGCAGCGGCAGTTCGGTGCCGGGCTGCCAGCGGAACAGGGCGGTCAGCAAGCCGGTTTCCTTGTCCTGCATCAGCACCTTCATCTCGATGCCTTCCACTTGCGTGGGTTTCCAGGGCAGGTCGGCCACTTTCAGAAAGCGCGACGCCAGGGGCGGCAGCGCATTCGCGGCGGGGCAGCCGGGGGTTTCGAGGGCCATGATTGTCTCCTAGCCAGAACTCGTTATCGAAGATAAAGCAAAAATCTTGTTGTTGAGTGTTCAAAAATAGTCGCGTATATTGAGATTAATGTCAACCGTGTTTTGTACGAAGAAGCAGGGGCGACACAGGCCGGACCTAGAGATCCGATGCCTATAAAACAAGGAGACAAGCTTGAAACACGACTATCTGGACCAGACGTTCGGTCTGGCGGGGCGCGTCGCGCTGGTGACAGGCGCGGCAAGGGGCCTGGGCTACGCCATCGCTGAAGCGCTGGGTCGCGCGGGGGCGCGGGTGGTGGTCAACGACCTGTCCCAAGCCGCCTGCGACGCCGCGGCCGCCAAGCTGGCCGCGCTGGGAATCGACGCTCATGGCGTGGCCTTTGACGTGGCCGACGCGGGCGCCGTGACCGACGCCGTGGCGCGTCTGGATGACGCGGGCCTGCCCATCGACGTATTGGTCAGCAATGCCGGCAACCAGAATCGCAAGCCCGTTGTCGAGATGACGCCGGCCGAGTGGCAGGCCTTGCAGAACGTGCACGTGAACGGCGCGTTTCATTGCGCGCGCGCCGTGCTGCCGGGCATGGGCAAGCGCGGCTTCGGCCGCATCGTGCTGATGTCATCGGTGGCGGGGCAGGCGACCATGCCCAACATTGCCGCCTACGCCACCGCCAAGGGCGCCATCGCCGCCTTCACGCGCGCGCTGGCGGTGGAATACGGCGCCAGCGGCGTCACGTGCAATGCGCTGGCCCCGGGCTTTGTGCGCACCGATTTCACGCAGGGGCTGCAAGACAACCCCGACTTCCAAACCTTCCTGTCGGCCTCGGTGCCGGTGGGCCGATGGGCCACGCCGCAAGACGTTGCGCCTGCCGTGGTGTACCTGGCCTCGAAGGCCGCCTCGTTCGTCAACGGGCATGTCCTGGCGATCGACGGCGGCCTGTTGGCCCGCATGTAAGAGGCCCACCATGACGACGCCAAGCACCCCAGCGGTTCTGTCCGCACAGGGGCTGGTCAAGCGCTTCGGCGGCTTCAATGCCGTCGATGGCGTGACCCTTGCCCTGCACGAAGGCTCCATCCACGCCTTGATCGGCCCCAATGGCGCCGGCAAGACCACCTGCTTCAATCTGCTGACCAAGTTTCTGACGCCCGACGCGGGCGTCATCCATTACCGTGGGCGCGACATCACGGCGCTGGCACCCGAGCAGATTGCCCGGCTGGGCATCGTGCGGTCGTTCCAGATTTCGGCCGTGTTCCTGGGCCTGACCGTGTTGCAGAACATGCGTGTGGCCTTGATGCGCCAGCATGGCGACGGCATGCGCTTCTGGCGCAGCCGCCGTAGCGTTGACCGCCTGAACGAACGCGCCATGGAGCTGCTGGACGCGGTGGGCCTGGCCAATCTGGCGGACACGACTGCGGCCATGCTGCCCTATGGCCGCAAGCGCGCGCTGGAAATCGCGATGACGCTGGCGCTGGACCCCGACATCATGTTGCTGGACGAACCCATGGCGGGGCTGGGCCAGGAAGACGTGGCCCGCATCGCCGCATTGATCCGGCGCGTGGCGGTGAACCGCAGCATCCTGATGGTCGAACACAACCTGTCCGTGGTGGCGGACCTGTCCGACACCATCACCGTGCTGGCACGCGGCGCGGTGCTGGCGCAAGGCGATTACGCCGCCGTGTCGCGCGATGAACGCGTCATCACCGCGTACATGGGCTCGGACGAGGAGGCGCACTGACATGCTGGCCATCAACGACCTTAACGCCTGGTACGGGGAATCCCACGTGCTGCACGGCGTGAACATCGACGTTCAGCGTGGCGAACTTGTCACCATCCTGGGCCGCAACGGCGCGGGCAAGACCACGACGCTGCGCGCCATCATGGGCATTCTGGACAAGCGGCGCGGTTCCATCCGCTTGAACGGGCAGGAAACGGTGAGCATGGCGCCGCACCGCATCCCGCGGCTGGGCGTGGTGTATTGCCCCGAAGAACGGGCGGTGTTCCGCAGCTTGAGCGTCACCGAAAACCTGCTGCTGCCGCCGCGCCTGGCCGACGGCGGCATGTCGCTGGACGAAATCTACACGCTGTTTCCCAACCTGCGCGAACGCAGCGCCAGTTCCGGCGGCAACCTGTCGGGCGGCGAGCAGCAGATGCTGGCCATCGCGCGCATCTTGCGCACCGGTGCGCAGCTGATCCTGCTGGACGAGCCCACCGAAGGCCTGGCGCCCGTCATCGTGCAGCAGATCGGACACGCCATCCGCACGCTGAAAGAACGCGGCTTCACCATCGTGCTGGTCGAGCAGAACTTCCGCTTTGCGACCAAGGTGGCCGACCGCCACTACGTCATGGAGCACGGTTGCGTGGTCGATCAGTTGTCGGCGGACGAGGCGCGCCGCGATCCTGCCCGGATCGCACGCCGCCTGGGCGTCTGAAAGGAGAATCCCTGTGTTCGAAATTTTCGGTGTGCCGTCCACGGCGCTGTTCGGCCAGCTGTTGCTGGGCCTGATCAACGGGTCTTTCTACGCCTTGCTCTCGATCGGGCTGGCGGTGATTTTCGGTCTGTTGAACATCATCAACTTTGCCCATGGCGCGCAGTACACGGCCGGTGCGTTTCTGGCCTGGATGCTGCTCAACTATCTGGGCGTGAACTACTGGGCCGCGCTGGTGCTGGTGCCGCTCATCATGGCGGTGTTTGCCGTGGTGGTCGAGCGCCTGCTGATATCCCGCACCTATCGCATGGACCACCTGTACGGGCTGCTGCTCACGTTCGGCATCGCGCTGCTGATCGAAGGTGGGCTGCGCCAGGCCTATGGCGTGTCGGGGCTGCCGTACACCATCCCAAAGGCCTTGTCGGGCGGTGTGAACCTGGGCTTCATGTTCCTGCCGTGGTATCGCGGTTGGGCGGTGGCCGTGTCGCTGGTGCTGTGCCTGGCGGTCTGGGTGCTGATCGAGAAAACGCGCGTGGGCGCCATGCTACGCGCCGCAACGGAGAACCCGACCATCGTGCGTTCCTTCGGCATCAACGTGCCGTTGTTGATCACGCTGACGTACGCGCTGGGCGTGGCGCTGGCTTCGGTGGCGGGCGTGATCGCCGCGCCCATCTATCAGGTCAGCCCGATGATGGGATCGAACCTGGTCGTCGTGGTGTTCGCGGTGGTGGTGATTGGTGGCATGGGGTCCATCATGGGCGCCATCGTCAGCGGCTTCGGGCTGGGCATCATCGAAGGCCTGACCAAGGTGTTCTACCCCGAGGCCGCCAACCTGGCGATCTTCATCATCATGGTGCTGGTGCTGCTGTGCAAGCCGGCCGGGCTGTTCGGCAAGCCCTTGCAGGTGCAGAACGTGCTGGCCGCCGAAGCGACGCGCCAGCCCGTGCAACTGAGTCGGCGCGCGATGCGGATATCCATGGCGGTGCTGGCCGTGGTGGCGCTGGCGGCGCCGTGGTTCGTCTATCCCACATTCCTGATGAAGGTGCTGTGCTTTGCGCTGTTCGCGGCGGCGTTCAACCTGCTGGTGGGCTATGTGGGCCTGCTGTCCTTCGGTCACGCGGCCTTCTTCGGCGCGGCGGCCTATGCAACCGGCATCGTCATGAAGGTGCTGGGCGCCACGCCCGAACTCGGGTTGTTGGCGGGCGTGGTCACGGGCGGGTTGCTGGGGCTGCTGTTCGGCGCCATCGCCATCCGGCGCCAGGGCATCTACTTCGCGATGATCACGTTGGCGCTGTCGCAGCTGGTCTACTTCATTGCGGTGCAGGCAGGCTTCACGGGAGGCGAGGATGGCTTGCAAAGCGTGCCGCGCGGCAAGCTCTTCGGAATTTTCGACCTGCAAAACGTGATGCCCATGTATTACTTCACGCTGGCCGTGTTCGCGCTGGGCTACGCCTTCGTGCTGCGCGTGCTCAATTCCCCCTTTGGCGAAGTGATCCGATCGGTGCGCGACAACGAGCAGCGCGCCCGCTCATTAGGCTATTCCACGTCCCGCTACAAGCTGCTGGCCTTTACGCTGTCGGCCTCGGTGGCGGGGCTGTCGGGCGGCTTGAAGGTGCTGGTGTTCGGCGTGGCCTCGTTGACCGACGTGCATTGGCACGCCAACGGCGAAGTTGTGCTGATGGCGCTGCTGGGCGGTATCGGCACCGTGTTCGGTCCGCTGGCCGGGGCCTTCACGTTTGTGTCCCTGCAAAACTACCTGGCGCCGCTGGGCTCGTGGGTGCTGATCGTGCAAGGGGCCATCTTTGTCTTGTGCGTGTTGCTGTTGCGAGACGGCATCATGGGATTGGTTGCGCGCGCCTGGCTGGCAGCGACGCGTTCGAAGAAGGAGTCCTGATGTTTCTGCATGTGGTGATGTTGCAACTGTCGTCCGCCGCCGATGCCGGCTTTCATGAACGCGTCCAGGTGTATTGCGATCGGGTGCTGGCGGAATGCGATGGGGTGGCGGGCTATGCCTTTCGACCCAACCAGGCCAGCCGGGCCGACGGCCTGACGCACGCGGTGGTGGCCGCCTTCGCTGACGAGGCGGCCCATGACCGCTACCAGGTGTCGCCCGCGCACCAGGAAATGAAAACCTATATGGCCGGCTTCATCGAGCGCCTGGTGGTTTTCGATGGTGAAATCCCTACGTTTTTCTGAACGAAACCCGGCCGCCCGTGGCGCCGGGAAAGGGATAAACTCGCGGATGATTTTTACCTTACGCGCCGCGCCTCGCGCGCGGAGGTAAGATATTTGGCCGGTTTTCAGTCACGTATTTGTCATAGGTTGATCGCTCATGGACTACGTATTACCTCCCCAGCCGCCCGTCGCGGTCCCCGTGGACGGCAGCGCCGCGTTGTTTCCGGTGCGCCGCGTCTATTGCGTGGGTCGCAACTACGCCGAACACGCCAAGGAAATGGGCTTCACCGGCCGTGAAGACCCGTTCTTCTTCTGCAAGCCCGCGGACGCCGTCCGCCCCGTTGCCGACGGTGAAACGGGCAAAATGTCGTATCCGCCCAAGACCTCGAACCTGCACTACGAGATGGAACTTGTCGTGGTGCTGGGCAAGGGCGGCCGAGACATTCCGGTTGAGCAGGCCAACGAATGCGTGTGGGGCTATGCGCTGGGCCTGGACATGACCCGCCGCGACCTGCAAGGCGAAATGAAGAAGCAGGGCCGCCCCTGGGAAATCGGCAAGGCGTTCGACGAGTCCGCCCCGATCGGCCCGATCCACCCGCGCAGCGTCGTGGGCACGCTGGACAAGGGCGCGATCTGGCTGGACGTGAACGGCCAGCGCAAGCAATCCAGCGACATCTCGCAGATGCTGTGGAACATCCCGGAAAGCATTTCGTACCTGTCGGGCCTGTTCGAATTGCAGCCGGGCGACATCATTTTCACCGGCACGCCCGAGGGTGTGGGCGCCGTGGTGCAGGGCGATGTCATCACCGGCGGCGTGGAAGGCCTGGGCGAACTGCGCGTGCAGATCGTTTGACCTTCACCCCCCACACACTTGCATCGATTTTTTTGTTCAGGAGTTGACAGCATGCGCGGCAAGATCGTGCTGACCGCCTTTGTCGTATTCGGATTCGTGCTCGCCGGTTGCAATACCGTGGCGGGCATGGGCCGCGATATGTCCCGGGCCGGCAACGCCATCACCCACGCGGCCGACAAATAAGCACCGTCGGTTGATTGGTCCAGGCAAGAAAAAGCCCCTTGAAGTTTCTTCAAGGGGCTTTTTTATGCGGAGCGTGCAGGGATCGTTCAGACCTTACAGCACATCCCCCGCGTAGTCGGCCAGGCGCGAACGTTCGCCGCGCTGCAAGGTAACGTGGCCGGAATGCGGCCAGCCCTTGAAGCGGTCTACGACGAACGTCAGGCCTGAGCTGCCTTCGGTCAGGTACGGCGTATCGATCTGGGCAACGTTGCCCAGGCAGATCACCTTGGTGCCGGGGCCCGCGCGGGTCACCAGCGTTTTCATCTGCTTGGGCGTCAGGTTCTGGGCCTCGTCGATGATCAGGTACTTGTTCAGGAACGTGCGGCCGCGCATGAAGTTCAGGGACTTGACCTTGATGCGTGAGCGGATCAGGTCCATGGTGGCGGCGCGGCCCCAATCGCCGTTGCCTTCGCCGTCGCCCATGTTCAGGACGTCAAGGTTGTCTTCCAGCGCGCCCATCCAGGGCAACATCTTTTCTTCTTCCGTGCCGGGCAGGAAACCGATGTCTTCACCAACCGGCACCGTGACGCGCGTCATGATGATTTCGGTGTAGCGCTTGGTCTCAAGCACCTGCGTGATACCGGCCGCCAGCGCCAGCAGCGTCTTGCCCGTGCCCGCCTGACCCAGCAGCGATACGAAATCGCACTCCGGGTTCATCAGCAGGTTCATGGCGAAGTTCTGTTCGCGGTTGCGCGCCGTGATGCCCCAGACGTTGTTCTTGCCGTGGGTGTAGTCGCGCAAGGTGGCCAGCACCGCCATCTTGCCGCTGACTTCGCGCACCTGCGCGTACAGCGGCATCTGGCCTTCGAAGTAGACGAACTGGTTGACGACGAACTGCGAGCACAACGGACCATGGATACGGTAGAACGTGGTGCCGCCTTGCTGCCAGGATTCCACGTCCTTGCCGTGCTTGTTCCAGAAGTCTTCGGGCAGTTGCATCACGCCCGTGTACATCAGGTCCGAATCTTCCAGGACGTGGTCGTTGAAGTAGTCTTCGGCGGCCATGCCCAGCGCGCGCGCCTTCAGGCGCATGTTGATGTCCTTGGACACCAGCACGACCTCGCGCTGCGGGAATTTTTCTTGCAGGGCGCGCACCACGCCCAGGATCTGATTGTCGGCCTTGCCCATGGGCAGGTCGGACGGCAGCGTGCTGTGGATGGCGGTCGTCTGGAACATCAGGCGGCCGGTGGCATCCTTGTTGCCCAGCTTGGCCAGCTCCAGCCCTTCGTCCAGCTGCGTGGCGTCTTGCACCAGCGCGTCCAGCGATCGGCTGACCTGACGCGCGTTGCGCGCCACTTCCGACATGCCTTTCTTTTGATGGTCCAGCTCTTCCAGCGTCATCATCGGCAGGAAGATGTCGTGCTCTTCAAAGCGGAACAGCGAACTGGGGTCGTGCAGCAGTACGTTGGTGTCCAGCACGAACAACTTGCGCGGTTCGTTCTGGGCGCGCGGCTTGCCGCGCTTGGCCGGGGCGGGCGCCGTCTTGGCCGCGCGCGTTTCGGCGCGGGTTGCCGCAGGGGCGGCGGGGGCGGGCGGAGGAACCTGGCGGGCGGGCGCGGGAATCTGCGCCTTGCGTGCCGGCTCGGCCATGCCGTCAAGTTCGGGCTGCACAAGCAACTCGTCATCGTCGTCGGCAAGCGCGGCGTGGGTGCTGGACTGCGCAGCGGCAGTCTTGGTAGTGCGGGCCTGCGCCCGGGCGGATTCGCCCGAGGGGAAGGTCAGGATGGCTGCGGGGCGGGTGGGCAACTTCGGAAGCGGCATATGCGTCACTCTCCAGGGTGGGCCGGCAATAGCGCCTGACGGGTATTCCTGTACGGCTAACCGATACTTTTCGCGGCCTGCAGGACTTCCTTGGCGTGGCCCGGGACCTTCACCCCGCGCCACTCCTGCACCAGCACGCCATAGGCGTCGATCAAAAAGGTGCTGCGCTCGATGCCTCGCACCTGCTTGCCATACATATTCTTCTGCTTGATGACGCCGAACAGATTGCACACGGTTTCGTCGGCGTCGGAGATGAGCGGGAAAGGAAGTTCGTACTTGGCCTTGAAGTTCTCATGCGACTTGAGCGAGTCGCGCGAGATTCCGATGACCACCGCGCTGGCCGCCAGGAAGTCGGCGTGCAGGTCGCGGAAGTCCTGGCTTTCGGTGGTGCAGCCGGGCGTGTTGTCCTTGGGGTAGAAATACAGGATCACGGCACGGCCCTGGCACTGTTCCAGGCTGATCGGACCAATCGTGCTTTCCGCGGTGAATTGCGGGGCGGGCTTGCCGATGCTGGGCGTCATTTCTGTGGATCTCCATTGGGGGGGATGAGGGCGACGACCACGCGCCGGCCCTCCGCCATCAGGATGTTGTAGGTGCGAGAGGCGGCGTGCGTGTCCATGATCTCGACGCCGATTCCCATGGCCAACAGGGGACGCAACACTTCGGGACGCAGGAACTGTTGCCGGGCGCCCGTGCCTACCAGCAATACCTCGGGCGCATTGGCCGGGCGGCTGGGGCTGGCTTCCGGTTCATCCAGAAAAGCCATCGGGTCGCGGACGGGCTCGGTCAAACCGGCCGCCTGGTGCAACAGGGTAGAGGTGATGTCGGCCGGCGAGTCAACAGGCCATTCGGTAACTTCGCCTTCGGGGCCAAATGCGACCGACGAGGAAAAACGAACTTGGTTGACCTCGATATACCCCTCACCGTAAGCAGTCACGGTGTTCAGGGCGGCCGTCGCAGGATCAGTATGCAGCTTCAATAAAAACTCCGGCTTTATGGGCTTGATGATAGCGCATCAAACTCGCCATGGGTTGCAGTGTTGGGGGCTTCGTTGCTTGACGGTATAAGCGGATTCCCTGCCTTGCAACAACGTGGTTTTTGGCGCGTGTGGACAGGGTAAAAAAAGCCTGTCTTTTCAATGGGGAAACGGACCCGTTTTTGCCCCATTTGCCGCATGGCCGTCGTTGCGCTAGATTACAGGGTTTTGCTGCGCTGCAATCGTGTGCTGGCGCGGCTTTAAGCCCCTTTCCCCTTCGCGCGACCGCGCCCTGGTTTTTTCGCCCTTTCCGCCCCTAAGGATTCCCATCATGAGGAAGTTCTCTCGCATCGAGCGTTTGCCCCCGTACGTTTTCAACATTACTGGCGAGCTCAAGATGGCGGCGCGGCGGCGGGGCGAGGACATCATCGACATGTCCATGGGCAACCCGGACGGTGCCACACCCAAGCACATCGTCGACAAGATGGTGGAGGCCACCTCGCGTCCCACCACTCACGGCTATTCCGTGTCCAAGGGCATTCCGCGTCTGCGCAAGGCGATTTGTGATTGGTATCAGCGCCGCTACGCGGTCGAGTTCGATCCGGATTCCGAAGCCATCGTCACCATCGGCTCCAAAGAAGGCCTGGCCCACTTGATGCTGGCCACGCTGGATCGCGGTGACACGGTGCTGGTGCCCAACCCCAGCTACCCGATCCACATCTACGGCGCGGTGATTGCCGGCGCCAACATCCGTTCGGTGCGCATGACGCCCGGCGTCGATTTCTTCGAAGAGCTGGAACGCGCGGTGCGCGAGTCCATCCCGAAGCCCAAGATGATGGTGCTGGGTTTTCCCAGCAACCCGACCGCGCAGTGCGTGGACCTGTCGTTCTTCGAACGCGTGGTGGCGCTGGCCAAGGAACACGACATCCTGGTGGTGCATGATCTGGCCTACGCCGACATCACCTTTGACGGCTATGTCGCGCCGTCCATCATGCAGGTGCCCGGCGCGCGCGATGTCGCCGTCGAGTTCTTCACGATGAGCAAAAGCTACAACATGGCGGGCTGGCGCATCGGCTACATGGTGGGCAACCGCGAGCTGGTCAACGCGCTGGCGCGCATCAAGAGCTATCACGACTACGGTACGTTCACGCCGATCCAGGTGGCGTCGATTGCCGCCCTGGACGGCCCGCAGGATTGCGTGAGCGAGATCGTGGCCCAATACCAAAGCCGCCGCGACGTGCTCGTGCGCGGCCTGCACGAAGCAGGTTGGAATGTGGAAATTCCCAAGGCGTCCATGTATATCTGGGCGCAGATCCCCGAGCCCTACCGGGCGATGGGCTCTTTGGAATTTGCCAAGCGTGTCCTGTCGGATGCGAAAGTGGCCGTGTCCCCCGGGATCGGCTTCGGCGAGTATGGCGACGACTACGTACGCTTCGCTCTTATCGAAAACGAGCAGCGCACCCGCCAAGCGGTGCGCGGCATCAAAGATATGTTCCGCAAGGACGGATTGCTGAAATGAATACCCCTGAACGCTCACCCGCCGCGCAAGCCCCCGAGGGCGGCGCGATGCGTCCCATGAAGGTGGGCCTGCTTGGTCTTGGCGTTGTTGGCGGAGGCACATGGACCGTGCTGTCGCGCAACGCGGAAGAAATCGCGCGCCGCGCCGGCCGCCGCATCGAAGTCACCCGCGCCGCCGTGCGCGACGTGGCCAAGGCGCGCGCCCGCGTGGGCGACTCGATCCTGGTTGATACCGATGTGCACGCGCTGGTGCGCGACCCGGAAATCGACATCGTTGTTGAACTGATCGGCGGCGACACGCTGGCGCTGGAACTGGTGATGGAAGCCATCGCCAACGGCAAGCACGTCGTCACCGCCAACAAGGCGCTGCTGGCCAAGCACGGCAACGAGATCTTCGCCGCCGCCTACGAGCGCGGCGTCATGGTCACGTTCGAAGCCGCGGTGGCCGGCGGCATCCCCATCATCAAGGCGATCCGCGAGGGCCTCACGGCCAACCGCATCCAGTGGGTGGCGGGCATCATCAACGGCACCACGAACTTCATCCTGTCGGAAATGCGCTCGCGCGGCCTGCCGTTCGCCGACGTGCTGGCCGAAGCCCAGCGCCTGGGCTATGCCGAAGCCGACCCGACGTTCGACGTGGAAGGCGTGGACGCCGCGCACAAGCTGACGCTGCTGGCCTCGCTGGCCTTTGGCGTGCCGGTGCAGTTTGACCGCGCCTACATCGAAGGCATCTCGCAGCTGGCCGCCGAAGACATCGAACATGCCGAGCGCCTGGGCTACCGCATCAAGCTGCTGGGGGTGACCAAGCGTCGCCCCGACGGCATTGAACTGCGCGTGCATCCCGCGCTGGTGCCGTCCGAGCGCCTGCTGGCCAATGTCGAAGGCGCGATGAACGCCGTGCTGGTCAAGGGCGATGCCGTTGGCCCCACGCTGTATTACGGTCAGGGCGCGGGCGAAGAGCCCACCGCATCCGCCGTGGTGGCTGACCTGGTCGACGTGACGCGCTTGCACACCGCCGATCCGGGCAACCGCGTGCCGCACCTGGCGTTCCAGCCCGATGCCATGTCCGACACGCCGATCCTGCCGATCGAGCTGGTCAGCACGTCTTACTACCTGCGCCTGCGCGTGGACGACCAGCCGGGCGTGTTGGCGGACATCGCCCGCATCCTGGCCGACCGCTCGATCTCGATCGGTTCGATGATTCAGCAGCCCTCGCATATCGGTGGCGCCGACATCATCTTCCTGACGCATGAGGCCGTGGAAGGCAACATCAATCAGGCCATCGAGCGCATCGAGGCGATGCCGTTCGTGCGGTCCAAGGTCACCCGTTTGCGCGTGGAGAACCTGACATGAAATACGTCTCGACCCGAGGCGGCATGGCCGCCCAGCCCTTTTCCGACATCCTGCTGGAAGGCCTGGCGCCCGACGGCGGCCTGGCCGTGCCGGAACAACTGCCCCAGGTCTCCGAGCAAACGCTGGAATCGTGGCGCGGCTTGTCCTACGCCGACCTGGCGTTTGAAGTGCTGTCGCTGTTTGCCACCGACATTCCGGCCGACGACCTGCGCCGCCTGACGCGCGCGGCGTACACGCAAGAGATCTTCAACAGCGAAGACATCGTGCCGCTACGCCCGCTGGACGGCGGCTTGTCGCTGCTGGGCTTGTCCGAAGGCCCGACGTTGGCGTTCAAGGACATGGCCATGCAGTTCCTGGGCCAGGTCTTTGAATACACGCTGGCCAAGCGCGGCACCACCTTGAACATCCTGGGCGCGACCTCGGGCGACACGGGCTCGGCGGCCGAATACGCGTTGCGCGGCAAGCAGGGCGTGGCCGTGTTCATGCTGTCGCCGCATGGCCGCATGAGCGCTTTCCAGCGCGCACAGATGTATTCGCTGCAAGACGAGAACATCCACAACATCGCCGTGCGCGGCGTGTTCGACGAAGCGCAGGACATCGTCAAGGCGCTGGCCAGCGACCTGGCTTTCAAGACCAAGTACCGTCTGGGCGCCGTTAACTCGATCAACTGGGCGCGCATCGCCGCCCAGGTCGTGTATTACTTCCACGGCTGGTTGCGCGCCACCGACAAGCCGGGCCAGCAGGTCTCGTTCGCGGTGCCGTCGGGCAACTTCGGCAACATCCTGTCGGGTCACATCGCGCGCAGCATGGGCTTGCCGGTGCGCCGCCTGGTACTGGCCACGAACGAGAACAACGTGCTGGAAGAGTTTTTCCGTACGGGCATCTACCGTCCGCGTCCGGCCGAGCAGACGTACGCCACGTCCAGCCCGTCGATGGATATTTCGCGCGCGTCCAACTTCGAACGCTTCGTCTTCGATCTGGTGGGCCGCGACGCCTCCCGCGTGAAGGCGCTGTGGACCACCTTGGCGCAAGAGGGCTCGTTCGACCTGTCCGACCTGAAGCCGCAGTTCGAATCGCGCTACGGATTCGTATCCGGCCAAAGCTCGCACGAGGCGCGCCTGGCCACCATCCGGTCGCTGTACGACGAGACCGGCGTGCTGGTCGATCCGCACACCGCCGATGGCGTGAAAGTGGCGCGCGACTTCGTTGAGCCCGGGGTGCCGATGCTGGTGCTGGAGACGGCCTTGCCGGCAAAGTTTTCCGAGACCATCGAAGAAGCGCTGGGCCGTCCGGCCACGCCGCCGGGCAACCTGGCCAACCTGGAGTCGCTGCCGCAGCGCGTACAGGTCATGGACTGCACGATGGCCGAGGTGCGCCGCTTCATCGAGGCCAACGCCAAGGTCTGAGCCCTTGCGCTGACCTGTAACGGCTTGCGGTTTATGTAAGCGTAAAACCCCTCACAGGCTTGCCCGTGAGGGGTTTTTTTACGATGTGGGTTGCGGGGTTTACGTTTTTTCTCAATTTGCCGACAACCCGACACGATATCGGGGCCAGGTTCCCGATACAGTGGAATCACCTATTCACACTTGGAGAACACGCCCATGAACCTGAAGACCATGACGTTGGCCCTGGTGGTGACCGGAGTTGGGGTGCTGGCCGGATGCTCGTCGCCCTCGGTCATTCAGCAACGGGACGGTAGCTCGACCGTGACGCCCGATTCGCCGTCTTATGACAAAAAGTCCGGCATGTATGAATACGACAAGGACGGCAAGAAAGTCCAGATCAACAAGGACGACGTAAAGTCCATCGAAGAGGTCAAGTGACCGCCGTTGCGCCGCGCGCGCAATAAAAAAAGCCCCTTGAGCAATCAAGGGGCTTTTTGCTTTTGAGCGTTTTGCTTTTCAGCGCGGCATTACTTCGCCGCTTCCTCGGCGTGATAGCGGCCCACGCGCTCGACTTCGTTCTTCGAGCCCAGGATCACGCTGACGCGCTGGTGCAGTTTGTCCGGCTGGATGTCCATGATGCGCTGGACGCCGTTGATCGCGGCACCGCCGGCCTGTTCGACCAGGAAGCTCATCGGGTTGGCTTCATACATCAGGCGCAGCTTGCCGGCCTTGCCGGGTTCGCGCGCATCCCAGGGGTACATGAAGATGCCGCCACGGGTCAGGATGCGATGCACGTCCGCCACCATCGAGGCGATCCAGCGCATGTTGTAGTCCTTGCCCAAGGGGCCCGTGGCGCCGGCCAGGCAGTCGTCGACGTAGCGCTTCACGGGCGGTGCCCAGTGGCGGCTATTCGACATGTTGATGGCGAATTCCTTGGTGTCTTCCGGCACGCGGATGTTCTCGTGCGTGAGCACCCACGAGCCCATTTCGCGGTCCAGCGTGAAGCCGACCACGCCATTGCCGATGGTCAGCACCAGCATGGTCTGCGGGCCATAGACGGCATAGCCGGCCACGACCTGCTTGTTGCCGGGTTGCAGGAAATCGTCTTCGCAGACCGGAGCGCCCGACACGTTGTGCGGGGCCTGCAGCACCGAGAAGATGGTGCCGATGGAGACGTTGACGTCGATGTTGGACGAGCCATCCAGGGGATCGAACAACAGCAGGTATTCGCCCTTGGGGTAGCGGTTCGGAATCAAATGGATGGTTTCCATTTCTTCCGAGGCCATGGCCGCCAGGTGGCCGCCCCATTCGTTGGCTTCAAGCAGGATTTCGTTGGACAGGACGTCCAGCTTTTTCTGCACTTCGCCTTGGACGTTTTCGCTTTCCAGGCTGCCCAGGACGCCGCCCAGCGCGCCCTTGCTGACGGCGTGGCTAATCGCCTTGCAGGCGCGCGCGACCACTTCAATCAGCAGCCGGACTTCCGGCGCCAAGGCTTGGGCGGAGCGTTGTTGCTCCACCAGGTATTGAGTAAGTGTTTTACGTTTCAAGAGGGTCTCCCTATGCTGCGAATTCTAAAGCCTTGGATACGATTTCCTGCACGTTGCGCGACAAGCCCGCATGGGCGCGCACCTGTTGCAGCGCGGCCTGCATGGGCGTGCGCAGGGCCGGCACGAAGCGCGACCAGTTATCCAGCGCACGCGCCAGCCGAGCCGCAACTTCGGGGTTCAGGGCGTCCAGCGCCAACACCTGCTCGGCCCAGAAGGCATAACCCGAACCGTCCGGGTGGTGCATGCCGCGCGCATTGTTCAGGCAGAACTGGAAGATCAGCGCGCGGGCGCGGTTGGGGTTGCGCAACGTGAAGGCGGGGTGCGTCATGAGTTCGCGGGCGGTATGCACCGTGGTCGAACGCGCGGCCGCCTGCAAGGCAAACCACTTGTCCACCACCAGCGGGTTATCGCGCCACTTGTCATAGAACGCCGCCAGCGCTTCCTGGGGGAAGTCGCCCTGGCCGTAATTGATCAGGGCAGACAGCGCGGCCATGCTGTCGGTCATGTTGCCGGCATGCTCGTACTGATGCTCGGCCAGACGCTGGGCGTCGTGTTCGCCGGCCGCCAGCAGATGGCTCAAGGCCAGGTTCTTCAGGGCGCGCTTGCCGGCGGGCACCGGCGCGGGGCTGTATTCGCCCGGCGTCTGGTTCTGTTCGAACGCCTGGCGCAATTCCGTGGCCAGCTGCCGGCCGAGTTCGGCGCGCAGAAAGTCGCGGGCCACAGCCAGCGCGGGTGGGTCCACCGCCTGCATGCGCTCGGCCAGCGTCTTCTCGGACGGCAGGGCCAGCGCGCGGGCGCGATAGGCGGCGTCCAGGGCCGGGTCGGTCAGCAGTGCGCGCCAGGCATTGATGAACGCCGCGTCCGCGTGTAGCGTGCGCCCGGCCTGGCGGGCTTCGGCCAAGGCCAGGATCTGGCGCGTGGCCAGTTCCTGGCCGGCTTCCCAGCGGGCGAAGGGGTTGGTGTCATGCGCGGACAGCAGCGCCAATTCTTCGTCGGTCCAGTCATAGTCGACGATGACCGGGGCCGAGAAATCGCGCAGCAACGAGGGCACTGGCCGCTCGGCGATATCTTCGAACACCCATTGCTGGCTGGGCGTGGTCAGTTCCAGCAGGGCGGTGTCGCGGGTGGCGCCGTCGTGACGCAGCGGCAGCGCGCGGCCGTCCTGGTCCAGAAGGCCGATCGCAAACGGGATGTGGTACGGCGCCTTGACGTAGTCAGCGCCGGCTTTTTTCTCGACGCCCACCGGCTGGCATTGCTGGGTCAGCGTGACCGTGCAGCGGCGGGTGGCGGCGTCGTGTTCAAGCGTGACGGCCACGCGCGGCGTGCCGGCCTGGCGGTACCAGCGGCGGAACACCGACAGGTCGCGGCCCGGGTGCTGGCGCACATAGACCGATTCCATGGCGTCGACAAAGTCGTCGCAGGTGACGGCCTGGCCGTCGTGGCGGCGAAAGTACTCGTCCATGCCGGCGCGGAAGCCTTCCTCGCCCAGCAGCGTGTGCTGCATGCGGATGACTTCGGCGCCTTTCTCGTACACGGTTGCCGTATAGAAGTTGCCGATTTCCTGGTAGCTCTCGGGGCGGATGGGGTGGGCCATGGGGCCGGCATCTTCCGGAAACTGCGCGGCGCGCAGGGCTACCACGTCATCGATACGCTTGACGGCGCGCGCGCTGGTGGCGGCGGCGGCATCCATGTCGTGCGCCATCATGTCGGCGCTGAATTCCTGGTCGCGGAAAACGGTCAGCCCTTCTTTCAGGCTCAGCTGGAACCAATCGCGGCAGGTGACGCGGTTGCCGGTCCAGTTGTGAAAGTATTCATGGCCGATGACGGATTCGATGCCTTCGTAGTTGGCGTCGGTGGCGCTGTCGGCGTCGGCCAGCACGTAGGCGGCGTTGAAGATATTCAAGCCCTTGTTTTCCATCGCGCCCATGTTGAAGTCATGGACGGCGACGATCATGAAGCGGTCCAGATCCAATTCCAGGCCGAAGCGGGTTTCATCCCAACGCAGGGCCCGCACCAACGAATCAAGCGCCCATTCGGTCTTGGTTTCAGAGCCGGGGTCGCTGTAGACCTGAAGCAGCACGTCGCGGCCGCTGGCCGTCTTGACGGTGGTTTCACGGTGCGTCAGGTTGCCGGCCACCAACGCAAACAGATAGCAAGGCTTGGGGAACGGGTCTTCCCATTCGACTTCGTTGCGGCCGTCGGGCAACTGGCGCGATGCCATCAGGTTGCCGTTGGACAGCAGCACGGGGTATTGCGGCTGCGCCCGCAGCGTCACGCGGTAGCGCGACATCACGTCGGGGCGGTCGGCAAACCAGGTGATGCGGCGAAAGCCCTCGGCCTCGCATTGCGTGAAGAAGTTGCCGCCGGACACATACAAGCCCATCAGCGTGGAGTTGGCCGATGGATTGCAGCGGCTGACCACGTCGACCCTGGCGTCGGCGGGCAGGCCGTATATGGCCAGGCTGTGCTCGGACAAGTGATAGGCGTCGGCGTCCAGGGTGGCGCCGTTGACCGCTACCGACACGAGTTCCAGGTCTTCTCCATCCAGGATCAAGGCCGCGTCGGCGCTGGCGCCGGGCTTGCGTTGCACGTGCATCGTGCAGCGCACTTCGGTGGCGTCCGGCGCCAGATCGAAGGCCAAAGCGACTTCGGGAATGTCGTAGGGGTAGGGCTGGTAATCCTTGCGATAAACGGTAATGGGCGTGTCGGTGCGCATGGAGTTGCAGTCCTGGTTTGAACGAGGGGTCTATTGTAGTAGGTGGGCGCGGCGCGCAGTCTGGGGCGTGCGGGCTACGGCAAACTTTTTGCCGTGGGCCTAGTCAAAGCTCAGTATGATGGCGCCGTCGCGCGCAACAGGAGTCGCAAAATGTTCCGAAAGTCGTTGTTCAGTGTGGGCCGTTGGGCAGGATTAACGGCTGTGGCGGCAACGCTGGCACTGACCGGTTGCGCCGCGCCGTCCGTTTCCGCGCGGGTGACTTCGTTCCAGCAATGGCCTACCGGCGTTGAAGGGCAGACTTACCAATTTGTGGCCGCGGATCCGAATCAACTGAATAATCTGGAATACCAGTCCTATCAGGACATGGTGCGCGCCGGCATCGGTGCAACGGGTTTGGTCGAAGCCCAGCCCGGCGCCAAGGGGCGTTTTGACGTGTCGTTTACCTATGGAACCAGCCAGACCCAGGTAATGGTGCGCCGCGCCTACGATCCCTATTTCTACGGCGGCTACGGCTATGGCGGATATGGCGGTTTCTACGGGCCTCGCCCCTGGGGCGGCGCCTATGGGTACTGGGGGCCGGAATGGGTCGATGTGCCCATGGCGGTGCAGCGCAACACACTGAGCTTGAAGATTCGGGACACCCAACGTGGGGGTGCCGAGGTTTACCGTTCCACGGCCTTCATACTTAGTCAGGGCGATGATTTCATGCGCACGATGCCCTATCTGGTACGCGCGATATTCGACAATTTTCCCGGGAATAATGGGGCGGAACGCGAAATTCAGTTCCCCGTTCAGTAAGCCCTGACGGCGCTTCGACGCTGAATTCCAAAATAAATCGGCGCACCAGATTGGTGCGCCGATTTATTTCTTACTACAGAATAGGTTTTATTCTTTGATAAGAAAGCTGTCGCGTGTCGCGCCACCGGCTTCTTCAGCCGCGAGCCAGCGCGGGGCTTTGCCACGGCCGCTCCAGGTTTCGCCCGTTTGCGGGTGACGATACTTCGGGGCAACGGCACGCTTGGCGGCGGTGGCGGGGCGTGCAGCCGCGCCAGCCTTGCGTCGGCCACCGGGGGCCACGCGCGCGGGCTTGCCCGAACCGTATGCCGCAATGATTTCTTCCGGGGTGATGTCGTATTCGCGCATGGACGTGATGATGGAGGTGATCACGGGCTTGCGACGCTTCGTTTGGAGGACTTCCGCCTTCTTTTGAAGCTTGTTGATTTCCTTCTCGATCTTTGCTTGCAGAGCTGCGTATGTTTCTCGGGCCATGGTTTATTCCTGATTATGGAACTGCTTTAATCGCCGGCGAAGTAATGTTTAATTGTTGTGCTTCGCATAATACATAAGTTGCGGCTTGACTTCTCTATTTTCGAGCTAATTACTTTGTATCAAAAGAGCCGCAAGGCCTGACGGTATGCGGGCCTCGGGCAGGAACAAGTTTTGGGAAGGATATTCCCAAATTTAGGACGATTTGAAACAGACTCGAATTTGGTTCACAAGGCGGACGAATCCCGCAAACAGGGGCTGTTCCCAGCGTCATTTGTTTCAATTAGCGAAAGAATCGCGTTTTGTGACAGCCTCCGCCGAGTTTATGTTGTTGGTCGTGGACGATTTAAAGCCGGGCCATGCCAGCCCCCGATTTATGAGCCAAGCAGGGTGACCGAATTGACACTTTCGTTGCCTCGATGCGGCCGCCATGCATTTTGGCATTGCCCGCTCAGCGGATTGATATGGTGAATTAGGGTGTCTTCCGGGCCGAGTTTCCGCATTTTGATCAGCGCTTGTCAGACCAATCCTGGGTATTTCTCACTCTTGTATGCCAAGAGCCTAGGAGTCGTTCAACCGCGTTCCGGAGCGGCTCCCCAACTGTTATGTGGTGAAACAATATTTAGTTGTTTTGCTTAACTTGATACTTCATTCGATGTCCCCATATTTATTCACGCGTGAATAATCTTTCACCCCTCGGCAGTGGCCGCCTTGCCAAAGTCGGGACGAGGGGGGCCGGTCAGCGGTACGATACGGTCTTGTGCATCCACGCAACGCGTGCGCCCGTGCCGCGCCGATGCCCCCTGAATAGAGCCTATGAAAATCACTGATCCCGCTATTGCTTCCCTTGCCACCGCCAAATCGCTTTTGCTTGACCCCTGGGGCCTGACCGAAGCGGATATGGCGCGTGCCCTGGGTGAGATCTTCACCCACAAGGTCGATTACGCCGACCTGTACTTTCAGTACACGCGCAGCGAGGGATGGAGTCTGGAAGAGGGCATCGTCAAGACCGGCAGCTTTTCCATCAGCCAGGGCGTCGGCGTGCGTGCCGTCAGCGGCGAGAAAACCGCCTTTGCCTATTCCGATTCCCTGTCGGCCGACGCGCTGCTGTCCTCTGCCCACGCCGTGCGCGGCATTGCCCGGCGCGGCGCCGGCAAGGTCAAGGTGGCCGCTCAGGTCGAAGCCGAAATGGGCCGCAGCCTGTACGCCGACATCGACCCCGTCGCCACGCTGAGCGCGCCGGAAAAGGTGGCGCTGCTGGAACGCATCGAGCGCATGGCGCGTGCACGCGACCCGCATGTCATCCAGGTGATGGCCGGTCTGGGTGCCGAATATGACGTCGTGCTGGTGGCCGGCAGCGATGGCCGTCTGGCCGCCGACGTGCGCCCGCTGGTGCGCCTGTCGCTGACCGTGATCGCCGAACGCAACGGCCGCCGCGAAATGGGCCATGCCGGGGGCGGTGGACGCTTGGGGCTTGCCTACTTCACGGACGAAATGCTGCAAGGCTATGTCGAACGTGCCGTGCATGAAGCCATGGTCAACCTGGAAGCGCGCCCGGCGCCCGCCGGCGAGATGACGGTGGTGCTGGGGTCCGGCTGGCCCGGCATCCTGCTGCACGAGGCGGTGGGCCACGGGCTGGAAGGCGACTTCAACCGCAAAGGCTCCAGCGTGTTTTCCGGCCGCATCGGCGAACGCGTGGCATCCAAGGGCGTCACCGTGGTCGACGACGGCACGCTGCCCGACCGCCGCGGTTCGCTCAACATCGACGATGAAGGCAATGCCACCCAGCGCAACGTGCTGATTGAAGACGGCATCCTGCGCGGCTACATGCAAGACACGCTGAACGCGCGTCTGATGAAAACCGCCGCCACCGGCAACGGCCGCCGCGAATCGTTTGCGCACCTGCCGATGCCGCGCATGACCAACACGTACATGCTGGCCGGCGACAAGCCTGCCGAAGAAATCGTGTCGTCGGTCAAGCGCGGCCTGTACGCCGTCAATTTCGGCGGGGGCCAGGTCGACATCACCAGCGGCAAGTTCGTGTTCTCGGCATCCGAGGCCTACATGATCGAAGACGGCAAGGTGACCTACCCGGTCAAGGGCGCCACGCTGATCGGCAACGGCCCTGACGCCATGACCCGCGTCACCATGATCGGCAACGATCTTCAGCTGGATTCCGGCGTGGGTACTTGCGGCAAGGACGGCCAGAGCGTGCCGGTGGGCGTGGGCATGCCGACCGTGCGCATGGAAGGGCTGACCGTGGGCGGTACCGCCTGAACGTCAAATCGGGCCGCCACCGTCGCCAAAAAACGATGTGACGGCCCGAATGTTTTGTGCTAGAGTCGTTTCCCATGAAATTCGCGTCCCCCGCCTTTACCTTTTATTTTTATGGTTTTCTGAAGCCGCTGGCGGAGGAAGGGACGCACTCAATCTGAAGTTTGGAAAGAATCCCCCCAAAAAGCCGCCAGCGAACTGGCGGCTTTTTTTGTGCCGCCGGGGATCGGAAACCCCCGATCGGAGATGGACCCGTTGGCGGGCAACCCAGGAGCAGTACCGTGTCACACAATACCGACGACCTTCGCATCCGAGAAATCAAGGAACTGAATCCGCCCGCGCACGTGATGCGCGAGTTTGCATGCACCAAGGAGGCGGGCGACACCGTGTTCGCTGCCCGCCAGGGCATGCATCGCATCCTGCACGGCATGGACGACCGCATGATCGTCGTGATCGGCCCCTGCTCGATTCACGACACGCGCGCCGCCATTGAATACGCGAAGCGTCTGAAGCCGGTGCGTGACCGCCTGAGCGCCGATCTGGAAATCGTGATGCGCGTGTATTTCGAAAAGCCGCGCACCACGGTGGGCTGGAAGGGCCTGATCAACGATCCGGATCTGGACGGCAGCTTCGACATCAACAAGGGCGTGCGCGTGGCCCGTGAACTGCTGCTGGATATCAACAGCCTGGGGTTGCCGGCCGGTTGCGAGTTTCTGGACATGATTACGCCGCAGTACATCGCGGATCTGGTCTCCTGGGGGGCGATCGGGGCACGCACGACGGAAAGCCAAGTGCACCGCGAACTGGCGTCCGGCTTGTCGTGTCCGGTGGGGTTCAAGAACGGCACGGACGGCAATGTGAAGATCGCGGTCGACGCGATCAAGGCTGCGTCGCAGCCGCACCACTTCCTGTCGGTGACCAAGGGCGGGCATTCCGCGATTGTGTCCACCGCCGGCAACGAGGACTGCCACGTCATCCTGCGCGGCGGCAAGACGCCGAACTACGACGCGGCCAGCGTTGACGCCGCCTGCCAGGACGTGTCCAAGGCCGGCTTGGCCCAGCGCATCATGGTGGACGCCAGCCACGCCAACAGCAGCAAAGACCCCGAAAACCAACCCCGCGTCATCGACGACGTGGCGCGCCAGATGGAAGCGGGCGACGCGCGGCTGATCGGCGTCATGGTGGAAAGCCACCTGTTGGGCGGGCGCCAGGACATGGTGCCGGGAAAGCCGCTCGTGTACGGCCAGAGCATTACCGACGGCTGCATCGACTGGGACGCGTCGGTTGCCGTGCTGGAGCGCCTGGCGCACGCGGTGCGCGAACGCCGCCGCGTTGCGCTGACCTCGGGCAAGTAAGCGGCCGGTCACGCCGGCGCGCCGCACGCCGTCTTCCTGGGGCGGTTTGCGGCGCAGCATGCGTGGCGGCGTAGAATATTCGGATTAACGAACCCGCGCTCGCCGCGAATTCCCCGAGAACACGCTGATCATGAATGCTCCCTTGCACGCTGAAACGTTGCGCCGTCCGGTGCCGGCCGCCTGTCTGGACGCCTTGCGCGCGCGCTTTGGCGACCGCCTGTCTGAATCCTCGGCCGTGTGCGAGCATCACGGCCGCGACGAGTCCCCGTATCCCGCCATGCTGCCCGACGCCGTGGTCTTCGCGCACAGCACGGAAGACGTGGCCGCGGTGGCCAAGCTGTGCAACGAACACCGTGTTCCGTTGATTCCCTATGGCGCCGGCTCGTCGCTGGAAGGCCACATCCTGGCGATCCAGGGCGGCATCAGCCTGGACCTGTCGCAGATGAACAAGGTGTTGGCGATCAACGCCGAAGACCTGACCGCCACCGTGCAGGCCGGCGTCCTGCGCAAGCAGTTGAACGAAGAGATCCGCAGCACCGGCTTGTTCTTCCCGATCGACCCGGGCGCCGACGCCAGCCTGGGCGGCATGGCCGCCACGCGCGCCTCCGGCACCAACGCCGTGCGCTACGGCACCATGCGCGAAAACGTCATGTCGTTGACCGTCGTGACGGCCGATGGCCGCATCATCCGCACGGCCGGCCGCGCGCGCAAATCGTCGGCAGGCTACGACCTGACGCGCATCTTCGTCGGTAGCGAAGGCACGCTGGGCATCATCACCGAAGTCACCGTGCGGTTGTACCCGCAGCCCGAAGCCGTGTCGGCGGCCGTCTGCAACTTCCCCACGCTGGACGCCGCCGTGCAAAGCGTGATTGAAATCATCCAGATGGGCGTGCCGATCGCGCGCGTGGAATTCATGGACGCCGCCAGCGTGCGGTCGGTCAACCAATACAGCAAGCTGAGCCTGCGCGAAACGCCGCTGCTGGTGTTTGAATTCCATGGCAGCCCGGCCGGCGTGCAGGAACAGGCCGAAACCGTGCAGGCGATTACCGCCGAACATGGCGGCATGGACTTCGAATGGGCCGAGCGCCCCGAAGACCGCAGCCGCCTGTGGACGGCGCGCCACAATGCCTACTTTGCGGGCCTGCAATTGCGTCCCGGCTGCCGCGCCAGCACCACCGACGTGTGCGTGCCGATTTCGCGCCTGGCCGATTGCGTGCGCGACACCGTCGAAGAATTGGAACGCGCCAGTTTCCCGTATACCATCGTCGGCCACGTGGGCGACGGCAATTTCCACGTATTGATGCTGCTGGACGCCGACAATCCGAAGGAATGGGAAGAGTCGGAAACGATCAACCACAACCTGGTTCGCCGTGCGATTGCGGCGGACGGCACCTGCACCGGCGAACATGGCGTGGGCTTGCACAAAATGCAATTCATGGCGGAAGAGCATGGCGACGATGCGCTGGATCTGATGCGTAGCCTGAAGCACGCGTTTGATCCGAACAACATTCTGAATCCCGGCAAGATCGTGTCCTGGTAAGACATCAAGCGGGCCGCGCGCCTTGCTGAAGCCGACGGTATTGCCGTCGGCTTTTTTACGCGTGCACCGCGCGCAATTACTGCTGGTTACGAGTCGGGCACGGCGTTTATCCCATGGATGCGGGTAAATCCCGGCCTGTTTTCATAGTGCGCTCGCGCTATTGTTGCGCTCATGAATTCACTGGTCGAAACCGGCCTGGCACAAGTGCAGGCGCCTTATTCTTTGCAGCAGCTCATCGAGGCGTTGTCGGCCGCGTTGCCCGCGCACTGCGTATTGTTCCGCGAAGAAGATACCCGTCCCTACGAGTGCGACGGCCTGTCGTTGTATCGCGCGCTGCCGGCCGTGGTGGCCCTGCCTGAAACCGAAGAACAAGTGCAAGCCGTCATGCGGATCTGCAAGCGGTTGAATGCGCCGCTGGTGGCGCGCGGCGCGGGCACGGGCTTGTCTGGCGGCGCCATGCCGCATAGCCAGGGCGTGCTGCTTGGCTTGTCCAAATTCAATCGCATCAAGCATATCGACCTGGCCAGCGCCACCGCCATCGTGCAGCCCGGCGTGCGGAACCTGGCCATTTCCGAAGCGGCCTCGCCCTATGGCCTTTATTACGCGCCCGATCCGTCCAGCCAGATCGCCTGTTCCATTGGCGGCAACGTGGCCGAGAATTCCGGTGGCGTGCATTGCCTGAAGTACGGCCTGACCGTGCACAACGTGTTGCGCGTGCGGGTCGTCACCATTGACGGCGACATCGTCGAGCTGGGCTCCGAGGCGCCCGATGCACCCGGGCTGGATCTGCTGTCCGTCTTCATCGGATCAGAAGGCATGTTGGGCGTGGTCACCGAAGTGACGGTAAAGCTCATCCCCAAGCCCGCTTGCGCGCAGGTGGTGATGGCCAGCTTTTCCAGCGTCGAGGCGGCCGGCAATGCGGTCACGCAGGTCATCGCCGCGGGCATGATTCCTGCTGGACTCGAGATGATGGATCGCCGCGCCACGCATATGGTCGAACCCTTTGTGTGCGCCGGCTACGATCTGGATGCGCAAGCCATCCTGCTGTGCGAATCGGACGGCACCCCTGACGAGGTCGCCCACGAAATCGCGCGGATGGAAGCGGTGTTTCGCGATGCCGGTGCAACGCGTTGCCAAGTGTCCACGTCGGAAGCCGAGCGCCTGAAGTTCTGGGCGGGACGCAAGAACGCGTTTCCGGCGGCCGGCCGCGTGTCCCCTGATTATTACTGCATGGACGGCACGATTCCGCGTCGCCACCTGGCGCGGGTGCTGGGCGCCATCGAGCAAATGGAAGACGAATTCGGCTTGCGATGCGCCAACGTTTTCCATGCAGGAGACGGCAACCTGCATCCGCTGATTCTGTTCGATTCGAACAAGCCGGACGAGGTCGAGCGCGCCGAGAAATTTGGCGCCGCGATTCTTGAGCTGTGCGTGCAGGTAGGAGGCACCGTGACCGGAGAGCACGGTGTGGGTATGGAGAAAATCAATCAAATGTGCGTGCAATTCTCTCGCGAAGAACTCGACGCGTTCCTGGCGGTCAAGCGGGCGTTCGACCCGCCGTGCCTGCTGAATCCTGAAAAAGTCATTCCCACGCTGGCCCGCTGCGCCGAATACGGCAAGATGCACGTCCATGCGGGCGAGTTGCGGTTCCCCGATCTCGCCCGTTTCTAGGACGCATCCCCTATGGATTTTGTCCTGTCGGAATTGTGCGACCAGGTCATGACGGCTCGTGCCGGCCACAAGCCGTTGTTTGTCATGGGCGGCGGCAGCAAGGCGTTCTACGGCAACTATCGCCCGGTCACGCCGCAAGACGGCCACTGCCTGCTCGACATGACGCCGTATCGCGGCATCGTCAGCTATCACCCCTCCGAGCTGGTGGTGACCGTACGCGCCGGTACGCCGTTGGCCGAGCTTGAAGCGGTGTTGGCCGAGAACGGGCAGATGCTGGCGTTTGAACCGCCGCACTTCGCGGCATCGGCAACCGTGGGCGGCTGCGTGGCGGCGGGGCTGTCCGGGCCGCGCCGCATGAGCGCGGGCGCATTGCGCGACTTCGTCCTGGGCACCCGGCTGCTGGACTCGGAAGGGCGCATGCTGTCGTTCGGCGGCGAAGTCATGAAAAACGTGGCGGGGTACGACGTGTCGCGCTTGTTGGCGGGGTCGCATGGCATCTTCGGCGCGATTCTTGATGTGTCGATGAAGGTGGTGCCGCGCCCCATGGAAGAACTGACGCTGGTACTGCCCGCCACGCAGGCGCAGGCGTTGGCAAGCTTTGCCTTGTGGCGCGGCAAGCCGTTGCCCATTTCCGCCACCAGCTGGACGGGTGACGATGACGGGGGCGATGGGCTTATGCACGTGCGGCTGTCAGGCGCGCCGCCTGCGCTGGCCAGCGCGCGCCACGTCATCGGCGGGGACGCGCTGTTACCGGATGCCGCGCTGGTGTGGTGGCGCTCGTTGCGCGAGCAGACGCACCCGTTTTTTCACCCCGGCCGGCCTTTGTGGCGCCTTGCGCTGCCGCCCACCGCCGCTGCGTTGGGCCTGGGGCCCACATTGATCGAGTGGGGGGGCGGCCAGCGTTGGCTGTCCGGCCAACGTGACGCCACCGAGCTTCGCGAAATCGCCGCGCGGCTGGGCGGGCACGCCACCTTGTTCCGCCCCGGCAACAGCAAGCCACCGGCCGACGGGGTATTTCATCCGCTGGCGCCCGGCGTCGCGGCGATCACGCGCCGGCTCAAGCAGGAGCTTGACCCGGCCAGCCTGTTCAACCCCGGCCGCCTGGTTCTGGAGCTATAGCGCATGCAAACCAACCTGGCATCCTGGGCCCGCGATACCGACTTGGGCAACGAAGCCGACGCCATCTTGCGGCGCTGCGTGCATTGCGGTTTCTGCACTGCCACCTGTCCCACGTATCAAGTGCTGGGCGACGAGCTGGACAGCCCGCGCGGGCGTATCTATCTGATCAAGCAGGTGCTGGAAGGCGCCGAGCCCACGCAGTCCACGCAACAACACCTGGACCGTTGCCTGACCTGCCGCAATTGCGAAACCACGTGCCCGTCGGGCGTTCAGTACGGGCACCTGATCGACATCGGGCGCAAGATCGTGGACGAACGCGTGCCGCGTTCATGGGCCGACAAGACCAAGCGCAACCTGTTGCGTCGTGCGATGTTGTCGCCCATGTTCGCGCCCGCGATGAAAGCGGGGCAGGCGATGCGCGCCATGCTGCCCGAGGCGCTCAAGCGCAAGGTGCCCGAGCGCCGCGATGCGGGCGCCTTGCCCGTTGTGTCAGGGCATGCACGCCAGGTGCTGATGCTGACCGGCTGCGTGCAGCCGGCCATGATGCCCACCATCGACGCCGCCACCATCCGCGTGCTGGATGCGGTGGGTATCGGCGCGCGGCTGGCCCCAGGCGCGGGGTGTTGTGGCGCGGTCAGTTTTCATCTGGATGCGCAAGACGCCGCGTTGGCGCAGATGCGCGCCAATGTGGACGCGTGGTGGCCGCTGATACAGGGTGGGGCGGTGGAGGCCATCGTCATGAACGCATCCGGCTGCGGCGCGATGGTCAAGGAATATGCGCATCATTTGAAGCATGATCCTGCCTACGCGCAGAAGGCCGCGGATATCGTTGCGCGCGTCAAGGACGTGGCTGAAATTGTCGCCCCGCATGCCGCCCAGCTGCGTGCGCGTTTGCCCGGCGGCGCGCGGGCCGCGTATCACCCCCCCTGCACCTTGCAGCATTGGCAGGGCCTGCGGCCGCTGTCCGAGCAGTTGCTGGTGGATCTGGGTTTCGATTTGCAGCCGTTTGCCGACAAACACCTGTGCTGCGGCTCGGCGGGTGCGTACTCGGTGCTGCATCCGGATATCGCGTTGCAGCTGCGCGACCGCAAACTGACGGCCATTGCCGCAGGCGGGCCCGACGTGATCCTGTCGGCCAACATCGGCTGCATCGGCCATCTGCAAAGCGGCACCGACACGCCGGTGCGGCATTGGGTGGAAGTGGTGGACGAACAGCTGCGCCAGACAGCGGCGGCGTAGGTACAGAAAGGCGCCGGTCCGAAGCTCGGATGAAGGCGCGCAACGAACGCCTGTCGCCAGGCGTTCGTTGCATGGCGCGGTTTATTCGACCGCCTTCACCATATCCTCAAGCACCTTCTTGGCATCGCCGAAGACCATCATCGTGCGGTCCATGTAGAACAACTCGTTGTCCAGCCCGGCGTAGCCGGATGCCATCGAACGCTTGTTCACGATCACGGTGCGCGCCTTGTAGGCTTCCAGGATCGGCATGCCGGCAATGGGCGACTTCGGATCGTTCTTGGCGGCGGGGTTGACCACGTCGTTCGCGCCCAGCACCAGCACGACGTCGGTCTGCGCGAACTCGCTGTTGATGTCGTCCATTTCGAAGACCTGGTCGTAGGGCACTTCGGCTTCGGCCAACAGCACGTTCATGTGGCCCGGCATGCGACCCGCCACCGGGTGGATGGCGTACTTCACTGTCACGCCGCGTTCCGTGAGCTTGGTGGCCAGTTCTTTCAGCGCGTGCTGCGCGCGCGCCACCGCCAGGCCGTAGCCCGGCACGATCGTCACGCTTTCGGCGTTGGTCATCAGGAATGCCGCATCGTCGGCGCTGCCGGATTTGACGCTGCGCTGCTGCGCCGCGCCCGCATCCGCCGCGCTGCCCGCCTGCCCGCCGAACCCGCCCAGAATCACGTTGAAGAACGACCGGTTCATCGCCTTGCACATGATGTAGGACAGGATGGCGCCGGACGAGCCGACCAGCGAGCCGGCGATGATCAGCATCGGGTTGTTCAGCGAAAAGCCGATGCCCGCCGCCGCCCAACCGGAATAGCTGTTCAGCATCGACACCACCACCGGCATGTCCGCGCCGCCGATGGGGATGATGATCAGCACGCCCAGGACGAAGGCCACCAGCGTCATGATGATGAAGGGCGTCCATTCCTGCGTCAGCATGAACCACAGGCCGCAGCCCAGCATCACCAACGCCAGCGCCAGATTCAGCATGTGCTGGCCCGGGAACACGACGGGCGCGCCTTGGAACAGCCGGAACTTGTACTTGCCCGACAGCTTGCCGAACGCGATGACCGAGCCCGAGAACGTGATGGCGCCCACGAAGGTGCCGATGAACAGCTCGAAGCGGTTGCCGGTGGGAATCAGCATGCCGGCCGGCACGATGCCGAAGGCGTGCGGCTCGGCGACGACGGCAACCGCAATGGCGACCGCCGCCAGGCCGATCATGCTGTGCATGAAGGCGACCAGTTCGGGCATCTTCGTCATCTCGACGCGGCGGGCCATCAAGGTGCCGATGGAACCGCCCACCAGCAGGCCCAGCAGGACCCAGCCCAGGCCGATGGTGGCGGTGCCTTCGCGCGCCAGCCCGATGATGAGCGCTGCCGTGGTCAGCACGGCAATGGCCATGCCGGCCATGCCGAAGGCGTTGCCCAGCCGGGACGTGGTCGGATGCGACAGCCCCTTGAGGGCCTGGATGAAGCAGACCGAGGCAATCAGGTAGAGCAGGGTGACGAGGTTAAGCGAGATCATTTCGCTTCCTCCTTGCCCGGGCCAGGCTTGCGATCCTTTTTCTTGAACATTTCCAGCATGCGCCGCGTGACAAGAAAGCCACCAAACACGTTCACGGCCGCCAGCGCCACGGCGAACACGCCCATGCCGCGCGCCAGGCCACCTTCGGTCAGCGCGGCCGCCAGCATGGCGCCCACGATGATGATGGCGGAGATGGCGTTGGTCACCGCCATCAACGGCGTGTGCAAGGCGGGCGTGACGTTCCAGACAACGTGGTAGCCGACATAGATGGCCAGCACGAAGATGATGAGATTCATCAGGGTGGGGTTGATCGCTTCCATGTTCAGGTCCTTTGCATCACATTGCCGCCTTCGCACACCAGGCAGGCCGCCACGATTTCATCGTCGCGCTGGATCGCCAGCGCGCCGTCCGCATTGATGATGAGCTTCAGGAAGTCCATGACGTTGCGCGCATAGAGCGCGGACGCGTCGGTGGCGACCAGGCCGGGCAGGTTGGTCAGGCCGACGATCGTCACGCCGTGTTTTTCCACGATCTTGCCGCGTTCGGACAGGGGGCAGTTGCCACCGCGTTCGACCGCCAGGTCCACCAACACGGAGCCGGGTCGCATGGCCGCGACGGTGTCGGCCGACACCAGCGTGGGGGCGGGGCGGCCGGGGATCAGCGCGGTGGTGATGACGATGTCGGCCTGCTTGCAGCGTTCGGACACCAGCGCCGCCTGCCGCGCCATCCATCCGGGCGGCATGGCGCGCGCGTAGCCGCCTTTGCCTTCGGCGATTTCGCGTTCTTCGTCGGTTTCGAAAGGCACGTCGATGAACTTGGCGCCCAGGGATTCGACCTGTTCCCTTGCGGCGGGGCGCACGTCGGACGCCTCGACGACCGCGCCCAGGCGCTTGGCGGTGGCAATGGCCTGAAGGCCGGCCACGCCGGTGCCCAGCACCACGGCGCGCGCGGCCTTGAGGGTGCCGGCGGCGGTCATCATCATGGGGATCAGCCGGCCGTAGTGGTGGGCGGCCAGCAGCACGGCTTTGTAGCCGGCCAGGTTGGCTTGGGAAGACAGCACATCCAGGCTTTGCGCGCGGGTGATGCGGGGCGCGGCTTCCAGGGCAAAGCCGGTCAGGCCGGCGGCGGCCATCTGTTCGATGCCTTCGGCGTCGAACGGGTCCAGCATGCCGATGACGACGGCCCCGCGCTTCATGTGGGGCACTTCATCGGCGGAGGGGGCGCGAACCTTCATGACCAGGTCCGCGCCCAGGGCATCCTGGGCAGAGCCTAGCGTGGCTCCCGCGGCCTCGTAGGCGTCGTCAAGATAACGGGCGGCGACGCCGGCCCCGCGCTCCACGACAACGGTGTGTTTGCCGCCTACGTACTTCTTGACGGTCTCCGGTGTTGCTGCGACACGGGTTTCCCCGTCTCGGGTCTCTTTGGGTATCCCGATGTGCATCGACGCCTCTCCTCAGAAGGTTCGCCGTAGTTATACACGTTAATGTTGCCCCCACGCGCGCTCATTGCATTCGCGCGCTGCCCCCCAAGGGGGCTGGCCCGCCTTGGGGCGGCCCGGCGGCGGGCCGTTGCCCCCACGCTGCGCTCATTGCATTCGCTGGCTGCCCCCCGAGGGGGCTGGCCCGCCTTGGGGCGGCCCGGCGGCGGGCCGTTGCCCCTACGGTGCGCTCATTGCATTCGCTTGCTGCCCCCAAGGGGGCTGGCCCGCCTTGGGGGTGGGCAGGTTCTTTGGGCTACGGCATTTGCCGGACGAAAAAAAGCCCCATGGCGAACCATGGGGCTCCGGGTTTTGCAACCCACTTGCTCCGGCCAGTCTTACCACGCCGCTGGCCGGCACTTGCGCGTAAACGTCCGGCGTCAGGCCGTTTGCGCGCGAGTCCAGTTGATCAGCGCGGCGGTCAGGTCGCGCAGATCGGCCTTCAGGCGGCCATAGTTTTCGGTCGGACGCAGCGTGACTTCGTCCATGTACAGCTTGCGGTTGATTTCGATCTGCAAGCTGTGGCGGCCTTCCTGGGGGCGGCCAAAAGCGCGCACCAGTTCGACACCCTTGTACGGGTCGTTGACCGTGACGTTATAGCCACGCTCGCGCAGCCACGCCGCGATGAACTCGCGGAACGCCGGGTCGCTGGTGCTGCCGTCGCGGTCGCCCAACACGAAGTCCGGGTGAACCAGGCCGGGGCGGTCGGTGGCGAAGGCGCCGGCCACGCTGGGCATGGAGTGGCAGTTGATGTGCCAGACCTTGCCGAACTTCTTGTGTGCCGAATCCAGCACTTGGCCAAGGGCGGCGTGGTACGGCTTCCAGCAGGCGTCGATGCGGTGGCGCACTTCCTCGACCGTCAGCTTGCGTTTGTACAGCGGCGTGCCGTCGTCCAGCATGCGCCAGATCAGGCCCTTGCCCAGCTTGACCTTGGGCGATGCGTTCACGGCATCCGGCCAGGCTTGGTCCAGCAGCAATTCATCGATCTCGTCGGCCGCGCGGTTGGCGTCGATGTAGGCGCGCGGAAACGCGGCGGCTACCATCGGCACGCCCATGTCGAGCGCGTCGCCCCACAGGTCGTCAACCCAGGTGTCCTCGGCAGTGCGCAGCGCGCCAAAGTCCACCGCGGCGGCGAAGTCGGGAGGGTAGGCGGTGCCGCTGTGCGGAGAGTCCAGCACGAGCGGGGCCGAGGGCTCCGAATCGGGATATTGCTGCGGAAGGTCGAGCCGGTAAGACAGGGGTTGGGTAATTCGCATATAGAGGTGTTGCGTTCGTGATTCGAAAGGCCCGCGCTGCCCGTGATGGCGCGGCGCGGGCCGAAGATCGCTTAGTCGATCTTCACGTTGGCTTCTTTGGCGATGCGCTTGTTCTTGGCGATTTCAGCGGCGATCTGCTTGCCGAAGTCGGCCGAGCTGTTGGCGGCGGGTTCGGCGCCCAGGGCTTCCAGGCGCGACTTCACGTCGGCGTCGGCGCTAACCTTCTGCACGGCGGCGTTCAGCTTGGCCAGGATGGGTTCCGGCAGCTTGGCCGGGGCAACCAGGCCAAACCACGACGCGTCGTTCACAGCCGGCAGGCCGGCTTCGGCGAACGTGGGCACGTTGGGCAGGCTGGCCACGCGCTTGGGCGAGGCCACGGCCATGGCGATCAGGCGGCCGGACTGCACGTGCGGCAGGGTGGACGGCAGGTTGTCATACATGACGTCGACCTGGCCGGCCAGCGCGTCGTTCAGCGCCGGGCCCACGCCACGGTACGGAACGTGCATCAGGTCGGTGCCCGAAGCCATCTTGAACAGTTCGCCCATCATGTGCGAAACCGAACCGTTGCCGGCCGACGCGTACGTCAGCTTGCCCGGCTGGCTCTTGGCCAGCTTGATGAAGTCGGCGATGTTCTTGGCGTCAACCTTGGGGTTGATCGTCATGATGTTCGGCACGGCGGCCAGGTTCGAGATGGGCGTGAAGTCCTTCTCGCCATCGAACGGCAGGTTCGGGTAGATGGCCGGGTTGATGCCGTGCGTGCTGACCGTGGCGATGCCCAGGACGTAGCCGTCCGGGGCGCTGCTGGCAACGAATGCGCTGCCGATCGAGCCGCCCGCGCCACCGCGGTTTTCCACCACGACGGTCTGGCCCAGTTCCTTGCCCAGCTTGTCCGCGAACAGGCGGCCGACGATGTCGGTGGTGCCTCCGGGCGGGAAGGGAACGATCAGGCGGATGGGCTTGCTGGGATACGCGTCTTCAGCGTGCGCGATACCCGAGGTCAGCGGCATGGCCAGGGTCGCGGCGGCGACACACAGGCCCAGTACTACGTTACGGCGTTGCATGGATTCCCCTAATAAATGGAAAGCGAATGCGCAAAGGCAGTCGCAAACGCAACGATTCTTTCCTGGCGGGGCGGTTTGCGCAAACGAAAGTTTCTCCGTAAGCTATGACTTTTTTTCATGCCTCCCGTTTGCCGACACGATTCGGGCGTTACTTTTGTGTAACTTTTCCGCGCGCGGCACACGCGATCGAGGCCGGGGATACATCCCCCGATCAAGCCCCGCCGGGGCGGGAGCCCCACGCGACGTGGGGGCGAATCATGCGACGTTTCTGTCCCTCTTTAACGGATCTTCAAGCATTTGAAGTTGCCGCGCGGCACAGCAGCTTTACGCGGGCGGCGCAGGAATTGTGCGTCACGCAAGGCGCCGTCAGTAAACAGGTGAAACATCTGGAAGAGTTCGTAGGGGTTGAACTATTCCTGCGCATCAGGCAAGGCCTGGTGCTGACCGAGGCCGGCCGCAGTTATCTGACCAAGGTTCAGGCGGGCTTGGGCCAGATCGAAGCGGCCACCGTCGAGCTGATTGCGCATCAAGGGCAGGGCGGCACGTTGAACCTGACCTGTATGCCCACGTTTGGCGCGCGCTGGTTGATCCCGCGCCTGACGGCCTTCATGCGCTTGCGCCCCGACATCCACGTTGAATTCCTGCCGCACCGCCAGGGCTACGATTTTTCCACGCCTGAACTGGATGCCGCCGTGCGATTCGGCGAAGGCATCTGGCCGGGCAGTGGCGCCGACTACATCGTGGGCCGCGACATCGTGCCCGTGTGCAGCCCGCGCCTGATTCCGGGCGGCTGTCCATCGCCCGAGGCTCTGCTGGCGTATCCGCTGCTGCACCATACGTCGGCGCTGGAGGGTTGGCGCGATTGGTTCGAGCAAGCCGGCTGCGACAGCCGTCGCAGCCTGGAAGGCGCGCGCTTTGACCAGTACGCGCTGTTGTCGCAGGCCGCCGCCGCCGGTTTCGGCGTGGCGCTGATTCCGCGTTGCCTGATCGAAGACGAGTTGCGCGACGGCAAGCTGGCCGTGGCCATCAAACTGCCGATCCGCGCGCGCATGGGCTATTACCTGTGTTACCCCGAGCAGAAAGCCAACCTGCCCACCTTGCAGGCGTTTCGCGCCTGGCTGATGGAAGTGTCCCGGGCAGCAGAGCCGCAGCCCAACGCCGAGCCGGCGCCCGAAGCCGCGTCCGAACTAAAATAGCCGCATCATGAGTCAAATATCCACCAAGAAAGGCCGCGTTGTCGTGGGCATGTCGGGCGGGGTCGATTCTTCGGTCACCGCATGGTTGCTCAAGCAACAAGGCTATGAAGTCGTCGGCCTGTTCATGAAGAACTGGGAAGACGACGACGATTCCGAATACTGCTCCACCCGCCAGGACTTGCTGGACGCCGCCAGCGTCGCGGACCTGGTTGGCGTGGACTTCGAGTTCGTCAACTTCGCCGCCGAATACAAAGACCGCGTGTTCGCCGAATTCCTGCGCGAATATTCCGCCGGCCGCACCCCCAACCCCGACGTGCTGTGCAATGCCGAAATCAAGTTCAAGGCATTTCTCGACCACGCCATGGCGCTGGGCGCCGAGCACATCGCCACGGGTCACTACGCCCGGGTGCGCGAAGTGCCGGCCGAGGGGGGCGGCACGCAGTTCCAGTTGCTCAAGGCCCTGGACGCGTCCAAGGATCAAAGCTACTTCCTGCACCGGCTGAACCAGGCGCAACTGTCGCGCACGCTGTTCCCCCTGGGCGAAATCCACAAGACCGAAGTGCGCCGCATCGCCCACGAGATCGGGCTGCACAATGCCGCCAAGAAGGATTCCACCGGCATCTGCTTCATTGGCGAGCGCCCGTTTCGCGAATTCCTGAACCGCTACCTGCCGACCGAGCCCGGCCCGATCCTGACGCCGGAAGGCCAGCAGGTGGGCCGCCACGAGGGGCTGTCCTTCTACACGCTGGGCCAGCGCAAGGGCCTGGGCGTGGGCGGCGTGAAGGGCCGCCAGCGCGAGGACGGCACGGCCGAGGCCTGGTACGTGGCGCGCAAGGACCTGGAACGCAACATCCTGTACGTGGTGCAGGGGCATGACCATCCCTGGCTGCTGTCCGGCCAGTTGCAGGCCCAGGACGCCAGTTGGGTGGCGGGCCATCCGCCCGCGCTTGCCGGCTACGGCGCCAAAACGCGTTACCGCCAGGCGGATGCAGCCTGCCGTCTGGATCGGGCTGAAGGCGATACGTTTGCGCTGGACTTCACCGACCCGCAATGGGCCGTCACGCCGGGCCAGTCGGCCGTGCTTTACGATGGCGACGTTTGCCTGGGCGGTGGCATTATCCTGTAGCGCACACGCCGCACCGGCACATGCGCGATCAAGCAAGGCCCCGTGGGCGCGTCGCCCGCGGGGCCTTGTTCATGAACCTGAGAATTCAAAACGAGAGGAGAGGGTTGTGGATGTTTCGATGGTGATTTGCCTGCTGGTGCTGGGCGCGGTGGCCGGCTTTGCGGCGGGGCTGCTGGGAATCGGTGGCGGGATGCTGCTGGTGCCGCTGCTGACCATGTTGTTCTCTTGGCAGGGCATGCCGCCCGAACTGGTGGTGCACGCCGCCATCGCAACGTCAATGACGTCCATCCTGTTCACGTCGATCTCCAGCGTGCGGGCGCACCAGCAGCGCGGCACGATCAAATGGAACATCGTGTGGGCGATGGCGCCGGGCATCATCATCGGCGGGCTGATATCGGGCGGAGCGGTGTTCGCGGCCCTGAACACGCTGTGGCTGTCGCTGTTCTTTGCGCTGTTCGTCGGTTATTCCGGCTGGAGCATGCTGCGCAACAAGAAGCCCAAACCGGCTCGGCAGATGCCAGGCGTGGTGGGCACCAGCGCGGCGGGGGCGGGCATCGGGTTCCTGTCCGGGCTGGTCGGCGCGGGCGGCGGATTTCTGTCGGTCCCGTTCATGGTCTGGTGCAACGTGGCCTTGCACAACGCCGTGTCCACCTCGGCCGCGCTGGGTTTTCCCATTGCGCTGGCCAACAGCGTGGGTTACGTGGTGTCGGGCCTGAATGAAGGGGCGACGCGCCCCGGCATGCTGGGCTACATCTATTGGCCCGCGTTGCTGGCGCTGGTGTGCACCAGCGTATTGACCGCGCCGCTGGGCGCGCGGATGGCGCACCGCCTGCCGGTGCAGACCTTGAAGCGCGTGTTCGCATGCCTGCTTTTCGCCTTGGCGGCGTACATGCTGTTCAAGGCCTGGCAGACGTTCGCGGCGCAATAAGGCAGTTCGGCGGCGGCCCTGGCCGCCGCGCCGGCAAGTCTGGCGCCCGCGCAATGCAAACCGGCCACACAAGGTGGCCGGTCATCAAGCACCCGTGTAAAACGGGCAGGCGGGGAACCGCTCAGGCGGTCTTGGGCGCGGTGTCGATAAACGATTGCCGCTGCGCCAGCTTGTCGTGCAGGCGCGCCAGGTTCAGGTGGTTGGCGCGCCAGTCCAGCGCGGCGAAGCGCAAGTCCAGGTAGCCCAGCGCGCAGCCGACGGCGATGTCGGCCAGGCTGTAGTTGATGCCCATGCAGTGGGCGTTGTCACCCAGGCTTTTGTTCATGGCGTCCAGGCTGGCGTGGATCTTGCCGTATTGGCGTTCGATCCATTCCGGGCTGCGCTGGGCCTCGGGGCGCTGGTTTTCCTTGACGATGGCGACACAGGCGTCCAGGACGCCATCAGCGATGGCCTCCCAGCACTTGACGGCGGCACGGTCACGCCCCTGTTGCGGAATCAGGCGGGCAACGGGCGACAAGGTGTCCACGTACTCGACGATGACGCGCGAATCAAACAGCGCGCCGCCATCTTCCATGACCAGGCAGGGCACTTTGCCCAGCGGGTTGTACGTTTGGATCTGCGTGTCGGCGGACCAGACGTTTTCGAGTTCAAGCCGGTAGTCCAGCTTTTTCTCGGCCATGACGATACGCACTTTGCGTACGTATGGACTGGTAAGCGAGCCGATCAGTTTCATGGAGTCACAAGCGGAGTCGAAAAGCGGCCGAAGTATAGCAGGCCGTATGACGGTCAAGCCGTCCGTTGGCCGGAATCTTCGCCAGTTTGCCACAATGTTGCACGCCCCTGGATGATAAAATCGCCGGGTTTTCCCATCCGTAGCCATTTCTTCTTCAGACCATGCAAATCGCCGACCAGTTGAGCCAACTTAATGCCCTTTCGCCATTGGATGGCCGTTACGCTTCCCGGAGCGACGCGCTGCGCGGCCTGCTGTCCGAAGCCGGCTTCATGGCGCATCGCGTCGAAGTCGAGGTGGCCTGGCTGGTCGCCCTGTCCGACGCCGGCCTGCCCGAGCTGCCCGCCTTTTCGCAGGCCGCCCGCCAGCGCCTGCAACAGCTGGTGCAGGATTTTTCGGAAGCCGATGCCGGCCGCATCAAGGACATCGAACGCGTCACCAACCATGACGTGAAGGCCGTTGAGTACTGGCTGAAGGAAAAAGTGGCCGACGACGCCGAGTTGGCCCGCGCCGCCGAATTCATCCACTTCGCCTGCACTTCGGAAGACATCAACAACACCTCGCACGCGTTGATGCTGTCGCGCGCCCGCGATCAGGTGGTGGTGCCGCGCCTGCGCGAACTGGCCGCCAAGCTGAACGACATGGCGGTGGCGCAAGCCGACCAGCCGATGCTGTCGCGTACGCACGGCCAGCCGGCCAGCCCTACCACGCTGGGCAAGGAGTTTGCCAACGTGGCCGCGCGCCTGAATCGCGCCATTGCCGCTGTCGAAGCCGTTGAACCGCTGGCCAAGCTGAACGGCGCCACCGGCAACTACAACGCCCACCTGTCGGCCTACCCGGAAATCGATTGGCCCGCCTTCAGCCAGCGCGTGCTGGCCGGCCTGGGCCTGACCCAGAACCGCCATACCATCCAGATCGAACCGCACGACTGGATGTCGGCCCTGTTCGACGCCATCACCCGCGCCAACATCATCGTGCTGGATCTGGACCGTGACGTATGGGGCTATGTGGCGTTGGGCTACTTCAAGCAGCGCCTGAAGGAAGGCGAGGTCGGTTCGTCGACCATGCCGCACAAGGTCAACCCGATCGACTTCGAAAACTCCGAAGGCAACCTGGGCCTGGCCAATGCCGTGCTGCGCCACCTGGCCGACAAGCTGCCAATCTCGCGCTGGCAGCGCGATCTGACCGACTCCACCGTGCTGCGCAACCTGGGCGTGGGCCTGGGCTATTGCCTGGTGGCGTGGGACGCCTGCATGCGCGGCCTGGGCAAGCTGGAAGTGAACACGGCCGCCATCGACGCCGACATCGATGCTTGCTGGGAAGTGCTGGCCGAGCCGGTGCAAACGGTGATGCGCCGCTACGGTCTGCCGCAGCCTTACGAACAACTCAAGGCATTGACGCGCGGCAAGGGCATTACCGAAGAAGCGCTGCGCGAATTCATCCAGGGCCTGGCGTTGCCGGAAGAACCCAAGGCCCGCCTGTTGGCAATGACCCCCCGTTCGTACATCGGACTGGCCGCCGAGCTGGCCCGGGCGGTATAGTCGCCATGCCGCGCGCGTCATGCGCGCGGCATTCTTGTTGTTCTTACGGGAGATTGCAATGCAAAAGTTGTCCACGCTAGTCGCGTTGGCCTGTATGACCGTGGCGCCGTTGCTCGCGACGACCGCCTCGGCACAGTTCGCCAAGCCCGAAGACGCGGTCAAGTACCGCCAATCGGCGTTGACGCTGATGGCCTCGCACTTTGGTCGCATGACGCCGGTAGTCAAGGGTCAGGCGCCTTACGACGCCGCGCAGATCAAGGCCAACGTCGAAGTGCTCAAGACCTTGTCGGCGTTGCCGTGGACGGCTTTCGGGCCGGGAACGGAAGGCGGTGATGCTCGTCCCGAAATCTGGAGCGACGCTGCCGGCTTCAAGCAAAAGCAACAAGCCTTCCAGGACAATATCGTCAAGTTATCGGCAGCTGCTGATTCCGGCGACCTGGACAAGCTGCGTGCGGCCTTCGGCGATGTGGGCGCCAGCTGCAAGGCTTGCCACGACTCGTACCGCAAGAAGAAGTAAGGCGCTGCCGTCTGGCGACGGCATCGATACTTTCCAAGCAAAAAGCCCTTCGATGCATCGAGGGGCTTTTTGTTTTTCCGGGCGCTGCGTTTGTGCGTGGCGGATTACGAAAACGACATGTCGGCCACGATTTCCAGTGACCGTATCCACAGCACCAGGCCCGTCACGCAGGCGCCCAGCAGCAGTGCGCGCAACCACACGGCGAAACCGTCCTGCGCGGGCGGCGTGCCGGCGGGCAGGTCCTTGGCGTCGACATCGCCCGTGATGATGGATCGCACCATGCGCTTGCGGCGCACCAGCGCGTACCAGGCAACCGCCACCAGGTGCAGCGCGATCAGGCCGATGATGACCCACTCGTTCAGCTTGTGCCACGACGTCAGGGTGCTGGCGGTGTCGGCGCTGACGTAACCGAACAAAGGCCCTTGCATCATGATGTCGTCGGTGGTGAACAAGCCGCTGACGGCTTGAAAGCCGATGACCAGCAGCAGCGCCAGTACCGACAGGGCGCCCAGCGGATTATGTCCGGCGGGCGCGGCGGCGCCCTTGAGGTATTTGGCCACCGCGCCGGGGCCGCGCACAAACGTGGCAAAGCGCGCGTAGCGCGGGCCGACGATGCCCCATAACAGGCGGAAGATGATCAGGCCCAGCGCCGTACAGCCAAAGCGCACGTGCCAGTCCATATACAGGCCGCCCAGCTTGACGCTGACGAACGCGCCGACAATACAGACGACTAGCGCCCAGTGAAAGAGGCGGGTGGGAAGGTCCCAGATCCGTACCGCGAGTCGATTGTTCTGCATGGTAAGCGTGCCAGGGCTGCGTTGCGAGCGACTTTATCACGCAACAATGAAATCGCCGCGCACCAGGCGCGGCGAAGCTGTCAGCGATATCGGCGCGTGGCGCCGATGGGTTCAGTACGAAGCGTTGCGCACCGATTCGATGCGATGCACGTGTTCGTGGCGGAAACGGATCCGCTGGCCAGGGGCCTTCTGCGTGGTATTGCCGCAAGCCACGACTTCCGTCGTGTAAGTCGTCGTGCCGTTGATCGGCGCGTTGAAGATGACGGTTGCGCGAATGGCCGGGCCATTGGCCGGTTGCAGATGAACGATGTCGCCGATATGGATCGGGGTGTTGTCCAGCGTCGTGTGAGCCGGGCGGCGGATCAGGTCCGAGGTAGTGAAACGAGTATTCATGGTGTGTGTTCTCTTAGGTTCTAGTTATTAGAAAAGCTGCGTCTGGCGCATGCTGCGAAGGGCGGACGTACCAAAAGCGCCTCGCGTCCTCGCGGTTGCCTTGTCACCGGGTTTTGTTTTGACAGGGCAGGCATGACACTAACGCATAAGTGTTGCCGTCAGTTTGCGCATTCTCATGTTTTTTGCGTGCGCGCGTAACGGGGTACTGCGGGGGTGCTGCGGCCCAATGCCATCGGTCAGTCCTGGACGACATTGGTTCGAGCCAGAGGGCTGCCATGTCGGTGCATGCGCCTGCGGGCTCAAGGGATCGCACAGAGCGGGTTGACTCTGGCGGGTGCTGTGCGACCTGGAATGTGATGGGTAATCACGATCCTGGTTGCAACGTGTCTTGTTGCTTCTTTCCAAGCCGGACTGGCGGATTGGTGAAGATGTGGCGGGGTAGTGCCATGTATCCGGACGGATGCCGGCGATTTGCGCGTTTTTTCTCGTGATTGGTTTTGGGAAACCTGGAGTTTTTGCAAATCAGACTGCAATGCCGGGAGGCTGGGTGGCGCGCGGTTTTCGCGGCGGGTACCCGGGTTCAAGCCCCTGGTCTAATGTTTTCGGCCAATTTATTCTGGGAAATATGGGGCGCGAAAATGCATTAGTCGTCGATATTATCGCGACTTTTATTGCCGTGCAAGTGTTTTTTAAGGGGGCCGGGCCAGGCCCCCGGGGCGGGCTCAGTGCTCGGCCTGTCGGGCCTGGCGCTGGGCCTCGATGATCAGCTCTTCAAGGCGGGGAGACATCCGCAAGGCCACTTGCGCGCCCATCGATCCGTCGGGCTGGCGTTCGGTTTCAAGGGCCAGAACGATGCTTTCGTCGTTGAACGCCTCGGGCGCCGCGTCAAGGTCTGCATAGCGCAGGACCAGCGCGTCCACGGCCTTTTGGGCGGCCGCCAGGGCGTCTTCCGACAACTGGCCCTGCCCAAGGTACTGATTCACCACGCGAGCCAGGTCGTTCATGAAATACAGCAGCGCGGCCGCGCCGCGGCAGTCGGGCAGGGTGAATCCCCAAGGGGCGGAAGAGGCGGGTTGAGTCATGAAGTGCGGTACCACGTAACGAAGGCCGGCTGGCCGGGATTTCGCATTTTACGGCCCCTTCAAGGCGGCTTCCCTCGGAAGCATCGACCAGGGTGCGCCGCCGGGGCGGGTTCCCTTCGGTGCATCTCTTCTCGTGCCTCTCTTCTCGTGCATCCCTTTGATGCATACTTCCGGGCCATCATGATTCGACTTGCCCATTCTTGCGACCTGGCCCGCCTGGCCGACATCGAACGCTCCGCCGCCCAACGCTTTCTTGGCACGGACATGGCGTGGGCCGCCGACGGCGACACCTTGCCGTTGGACACGTTGCGTCAGGCCCTCGCCGCTGGCCTGCTGTGGGTTGCCGTGGACGGCGAGCGGCTGTGTGGTTTTGCGCTGGCCATGCCGCTGGATGGCGACCTCTACCTGGCTGAAATGTCCGTGGCCATGCCCGAGCAGGGGCGCGGTCTTGGGCGCGCGTTGATGCGGGCGGTGCTGGATCATGCTCGGCAGGCGGACCGCTACCGCGCCGTGGTGCTGACCACCGACCTGCATCTGCCCTGGAACGCGCCGTTTTATCGGCGGCTGGGCTTTGACGTAGTGGCGCCGTCGTATTCGTCCGGCTTGCAGGCGCGCTTGCAAGCAGAAGCCGCCGCGGGCTTTGACTCCGCGCGCCGCTGTGCGATGGCTTATCCCTTGGCGCAACGGCGCGTCCAGCCGTGACCCACGGCGTCCGTTTGCCGGCCCCTGTGTCAACTCGCTTCGATCGCAACAAATTCCACCCGTGGGCGGCGCGCGGCAAGGGCTTCAGGATAATCTGGCCTCATGCGTCGGCTTCCGTTTCGAAGGCGGCGCGGTTTTGATCGGTCTATACATCAACCCGCTATGGCGAGGAGGACACGCATGTCACTGTGGCGAGCCGGCCTGATGGTTCTGGCAACGGCGTCGCTGTTGTTCGCAACGGCGTGCGTCAACAAAGAGCCCCAGGAGCGCGCGGCGTTCATCCAGCTGCTGCAAGCGCGGGTCAATAACGATGCGCTGCTGCCCCTGCCCGCCCTGAGCAAGGCGGAAAAGGAAGCGGTGGGCGATTACGCCGACGCCTACGAAGTCATCACCGACTTCCAGCAGAAAATGGCCAAGTCGGCCCAGGACATGCACGCAGTGCTTGAGTTGGAAACGATTCGATCCGTCGGTGAAATCGTCCAGCGTCAAAGCGGTTTCGAGGCCGCGCGCAAGACGCTTGCCGACAGCGCCGGCCGGCTGGAGGACGCCCGCGCGAAGGCGGACAGCGCGCGCGCCAAATTGGAATTGCCGGCGGATCTGGCGCCGGTGTATGACGGCGTGTACGACGAGGCCGTGACCGGGCCCGCCACCGAGCTCATGCGGTCGGCTTCCAAAATGGATTCGGTGGCGCGCGATGCGCTGGGCGTTGGGGCCTTTGTGGCCGCCAATGCCGCCGACATCCAGCTGGTGGACGACCAGGCGCGCGTGGCGACGCCCACTCTGCAACAGGAACTGAACCTGCGCCTGCAAGGCCTGAACGCACAGTCGGACGCCTTGACCCAGGCTCGCCGGACGATCCTGTTGGCCGCGCGGCGCGGCGAGTGACAGGGCGCCGGTGCATGGGCTTTGTACAATGCGGGTCTCGCGGCGATCGCCGTGCCTGGAATGGAACATGAGCCAATCACCCAGCTTGCACTACAGAACCTTTCTGCTCCTGCTCGTGGTGGTCTCCATCGCGTTCGGCTGGCTGTTGTGGCCTTTCTACGGCGCCGTTTTCTGGGGTGCCATTCTTGCCATCATCTTTGGACCCTTGCAGCGCCGTCTGGTCAAGCGCATGGGCGGGCGGCGCAATCTGTCCGCGCTGATCACATTGCTGGGCGTGTTGCTGTTGGTCATTCTGCCGTTGGTGGCGATTACCGGGTCCCTGGTTCGCGAAGGCGCCAACCTGTACCAGAGCATCAAGTCCGGCGAACTGAATTTCGGCGCCTATTTCCAGCAAGCCATGGCGGCGTTGCCGCCTTCCGTGCATGACGTGCTGGCGCGTTTCGATCTGGCCGATATTCCCAGCTTGCAAGAAAAACTCAGCGCCGGCGCGATGCAGGCCAGCCAGTTCCTTGCGACCCAGGCGCTGAGCATCGGGCAGGACACGTTCCAGTTCGTCATCAGCTTCGGCATCATGCTGTACCTGCTGTTCTTCCTGCTGCGTGACGGGCCAGAGCTGTCGGCGCGCATCAAGCGCGCCATGCCGCTTAGCGACGCGCACAAGCAACATCTGTTCCGCAAGTTCACGACCGTGGTGCGCGCCACCGTCAAGGGCAACATCGCGGTGGCGGCCGCGCAGGGCGCGCTGGGCGGCATTATCTTTTCGATTCTGTCGATCCAGGGCGCGCTGCTGTGGGGCGTGATCATGGGGTTTTTGTCGCTGCTGCCGGCCATCGGCGCAGGCCTGATCTGGGCGCCCGTCGCGATCTACTTCCTGCTGACCGGCGCCGTGGTCAAGGGTGCGGTGCTGATCGCATTCGGGGTGCTGGTCATCGGCATGGTCGACAACGTGCTGCGACCCATCCTGGTGGGCAAGGACACGAAGATGCCCGACTACGTGGTGCTGATTTCCACGTTGGGCGGCATGGCCCTGTTCGGGCTGAATGGTTTTGTGATCGGGCCGCTGATCGCCGCGCTGTTCATGGCGTGCTGGGATCTTTTTTCGCCCACCGACAACACGCTTGAGCAGCAAGACAAGCTGCCGGTGGCGCCGCCGAAATAACGATTCGGCGCTGGCCGACTAGCGCCTGGCGGCTGGCCATTGCATCAACGCAGACGTAGCAACTGGTCGCCAATGAGCAGGTCGCGATCGGCTCGGGGGCGGGTGCGCACCAGCCCCTGCTTTAACGCCTGCGCCACATCGTCCACGCCGGTGACGTCTTCCATGGGCTGTTCAAAGCTGGCGGCGTGCAGGTCGCCTAGATAACGCCATTGATCGGCCGCATCCAGCGTAAACGCGCTGAAGCGGTCCGGCCCCGGGCAGTCTGTGTCGGATTGCGGCGCCACGTACAAAACCAGTTCGTCCGCGCCGTCACCCGTCAGGTCGGCGAAGATGACACGGCAGCGCGACACAGGCGGTGCCTCGGCGCCCGACGCTTCGGCGCCCGACGCAGCGGCGGCCGACGCAGCAGCGCGGGCCAGGGCCTGGGCACCAGGCACGCACGCGCGTGCCAACGCGGGATGTTCGCGTCGCAGAGTGCGCCACCACGCCACCGGGACGTCGCGCCCGGCCGGTGTCACGGCCAGCGTTACAGCAAGGTCGGGGGCTTGATCCCGCGCGGGATCCAAGGGCGCGTCCCAGCGGAAATATCCGCCTTGCAGCGTTTCTTTGGCGGCTTCGGCAATACGAGGCTCGCGCGCATTGGCAGCGCCGTCCGCCAGCCGGCGCAAGGCATCGTGTCCCCACACGCCGTAGTCTCTGCCCATTGCATGAAAGCTGAAATCCTCCGGATCCTTGCGCCCGTCCACCAGCCGCTGAAACTGGCTTTCGGCGGTCAGGCGCAGCGGGTTGGCCAGCGGCGTGGCAAGCGCCAGCAGCAGCGCCACCGTGGCCAATGCCGCGACCAGATTGGTGGCTGCAAGCGCCGCATGATGGTGTTTGCCACGTATTGCCGCCCACGCATACCCGACCCCGTACAGCACCAGGATCGCAGCGGCACCCACGCCCCAGGCGCGCAGCACCGTCCAGCCGTATTGCTCGACGCGAATTACCGCGCCGGTCAGGGCGACGGCCGCCAACGGCAACAGACACACCATCGCCCAGCGCAACAGCCGGCGCAGCCCAGGCCCAAACGGGTCTGCTTGCGGTCCGTCTTGCCAGGCCGCGTTGATCAGCTTGATCCAGACCAGTAAAAAGGCGATCAGCACGCCGGCGGATAATTGCACGGCCTGAAGCCCCAGCGCCAGCCTTGCCGCCAGCGCGACGGTAAAGGCCAGGCCCACCACCGTCACCAGCGGCAGCAGCCACGCATTGAGCGTCAGCCAGGCGCGTTGCAGGATGTTCGTCAGCGCCGGCCGGCGGCGCACGCCGACCAGGCAGGCGGCCAGGACCATCGGCCACACGGCAAAGCGGAACGTCGCGTCCTCGACCAGGCTGCGCACGATGCGGATTCCGATCATGTCGAACATCGCCCCGGCCGCCGCCATCAGCATGAAAACGCAAAGCGCCAGGCCAAGGCTCAAGCCCAGGTGCACCGCGTTGCGCCATGCGGCGCGGAAAATGGCGGGGTAGTTCCAGCGAGGCCTGTGAACGTCCAGCGCCTGCACCAAGGCCAGCAGCACAAAGCCGACCATGCCCGCCAACAACAGCGCCATTGCCGTCTCGCCACGGCCCGCCCAGCCGCCTCGTTCATCAGGCATGGATCCAAAGGCGGCGGTCATGCCGTAAGCAGTGACCAGCGGCAGCAACACGCCGAAGATGCCCAGCGCCGTCAGCCACCGTCGGCGGCTTTTCATTCCCGACAGCAACGCTGCGGCAAGCGGCATCAGCGCCAGCCATTGCAGCAGGAAATACAAGGCGAAGGGGTGGCCCCAGGGCCAGGCCCGATGGGCCATTAACTGCTGCATGCCCGCGCCCAGCAGCGCGGCGATGGCGCCATGGATCAGCACGGTAATATCCGCCGCGTCCAGGCGGGCGCCGACGGTCTTTTTCAGGGACGGATTATTCATGGCGGCGATAGTAGCAACAGCTTGGCTGTCGCGCCCGGACAAGACGCGTTTCGCCCCCATCAAATCGTCGCGGGCGCGGATTTTTCGGAGTAAATTGGGGACGCGATGTGGCGCGCCAAAGGCGTGATAACGCCCCGAAAAGGCGTCTGTGCGCGGAGTGTGCGGTTGCGGGCTTCTGCAATAATTTCTGAATTTCATCCTGGCCGGACGGCGATCCGTACAGGACGTATCGGGAGGCGCATGGTTCCAAGAGGGAAGACGATGGCTGATGGCGAAAGCCTGCCTGGCGTGCGGACGCGCCCTCAACACCGGTATTCAATGCGCACCGGTCTGCTGACACTCGTCTTTGCCTGTATTTTGCCGGCCCTGGTCGTGGCGTCGGTGGCGGTGTACGAAAGCTACGTCGTCCAAAAAGACCGGATCCTGCGAGACACGATTTTCCTGGCTCGCAACCTTGCCGCCATCCTTGATCGCGAGCTGACCGGCGTTCAAGCCGGCTTGCAGATGCTGGCCACCTCGCCAGACCTGCTTAGCGGCGACCTTGCCAGTTTTCATCAGCGCGCGCGGGATTCGTTGCGTTTTCAGATCGTGGACAGTTATGTCCTGACCGACCACGACGGGCGCCAGCTGATCAATACCCTGGCGCCCTTTGGCGCGCCATTGCCTCTGAGCGGTGCGCCCGATGACCTGCGACGGGTATTCGCTACGCGGGCGCCGGTGCTGACCAGCCTGTTCATCGGCGGCGTCAGCAAGAAGCCGACGATTGCGATGGGTGTACCGGTGGTGCGGGCCGACAATGTGATTTACAGCCTGAACGTGGGCTTGTCCCCCGACCGTATCGGCCACGCGCTGGCCCGGCGCGCCTTGCCCGAAGGCTGGGTGGCCGCGGTGCTGGATGGCTCGGGAACAATCATCGCCCGCACTCGCGACGGCGCGAAGTTCGTCGGCCAGAAGGCCGTGCCGGCGCTGGCGCAGGCCGTGCAGCAGGAAGGCGAAGGGGCGTTCGAATCCATCACCAAGGAAGGCACGCCGGTCTACACGGCGTTCAGCCGTTCGATGTTGTCGGACTGGACGGTTGTGGCGGGTGCGCCCATGAGTCTGGTCACCACGGATCTGTACCGGTCGATTGCCTGGATTGCCCTGGGCACCTTGTTCGCGTTCGGCCTGGGGCTGTGGCTGGCGTTGCGTCTTGCCAGCCGCTTGACGTCCGCGGTGCAGGGGTTGGTCGGGCCGGCGTTGGCGTTGGGGGAGGGGCGCACCGTCGAGCTGGCGGGCACAAGCGTCAAAGAGGCAGAGGAAGTCGGCACGGCGTTGTTGCAGGCGTCCCGCATGCTGGCGCACGCGCAGCACTTGGCACACTACGACCCCTTGACCGGCCTGTGCAACCGGGTGCTGTTCGGTGAGCTCGTGCTGCGCGAATTAGCCGTGGCGCAGCGCAGCGGCGAATCCTTCGCCATCCTGGCCATCGACCTTGACGGCTTCAAGGCGGTCAACGACCTGCATGGCCATGCCGCTGGCGACACCGTGCTGAAAGAGGCCGCGGACCGCATGGCGCGCGCGATCCGCGTGTCCGATGTGGCAGCCCGGCTGGGCGGCGACGAATTCGCGGTGCTGCTGCTGGGCGTGGGCCAGGAACAGGCACAGTCCGTGGCCGAGGCGCTGGTCGATAGCTTGTCTTTGCCCTATCCGGGCATCAGCGTGGGCGTGTCGGCCAGCGTGGGTATTGCCGTCTATCCCGACTCCGGTATTACGATGTTGCAGCTGCTTGAGCGCGCCGATGTGGCGCTCTACAAGGCCAAAGGCGAAGGCAAGCGGCGGGTGGCGTGGGATCGCTAGCGCGGGGCGCCAGGCGGTTTACGCATCAGGCCGCGGCGGTTGCTGGGGCGCCAGCGCCGTCAGGACCTCGCCGGAATTCAACTGATATCGTCGCTCACCCAGGGCGATCACGCCTTCTCCCTCAGACGTTCTGAGGATGTACCGGGACGTCGCAAGCAGGGGCGGGCCGGACGCACCGGGCGTATCCGCTTGCAAGAAGACTTCGATCCGGTAAAGCCGGCCCGACTCCGTGCTGGCTAGCACATCGCTCAATCTGCGTATGGAAATGGCCATGCCGCTGATACTCCCTCTTGTTTGATGTTTCAGTGGGTCTGTCGCGTATCCCGGCGCGGTACTGGCCGCCCCGGTCGGTCACTACGATAACGATTGGTTTTCGCTACACTGCCCGCCTGCCGCCGCTCGGGTGCCAAACGAGGGGCATCAAGCAAATTAGCGGAAACGGTAATGCGATTCTCTCCCGGCCGGAATACGGCCACATTTTTCGGTCTGCTGGCGATCTTGCTTTGGGGCACGGTCGTCGGCCTGATTCGCGGCGTCAGTGAGAATTTCGGCGCCGTCGGGGGCGCCGCGCTTATTTATACGGTAGGTTCAGCCTTCCTTGTGTGTCTGCTTGGGTTTCCGACGTTACGGAGTTTTCCGAGGCGTTATCTCTGGGTGGGCAGCATGCTGTTCGTTGCGTATGAGATCTGCCTGTCGCTATCCCTGGGGTTTGCGCTGGACCGCGCCCAAGCTATCGAGCTGGGCATCGTCAATTATCTTTGGCCTTGCCTGACTGTGCTGTTCGCCATTGCCATGAACGGGCAGCGCGCCAATGCCTGGGTGGTGCCCGGCATATTGCTGTCGGTATGCGGCATCGTGTGGGTCGTGGGCGGATCAAGCCTGTCTTGGGAACGCACACTGGCAAACATTTCCAGCAACCCCCTGAGTTATGGATTGGCATTGGGCGGCGCCATTATCTGGGCCGTGTATTGCAACGTGACCAAACGATATGCCGACGGTAAAAACGGCGTGACCTTGTTTTTCATGCTGACGGCGGCAGCCTTGTGGGCCAAGTACGGATTCAGCGCCGAACCGCCGTTGGCGTTTACCGTGCCCGCCACGCTTGAACTCGTTATTACCGGCGGTGCAATGGCTGCCGGTTACGCGCTGTGGAACGTGGGCATACTGAACGGCAACTTGACCTTGTTGGCGACGGCGTCCTATTTCACTCCGGTGCTGTCCACCTTTTTCGCAGCCGTATGGCTGTCTACCCGCTTGACCGCGTCATTCTGGCAAGGAGTGGCGATGGTCACAGCGGGCTCTTTGTTGTGTTGGGCAGCAACGAAAAGCAAAGCCGCTCGGGGCGTGTAGCCCGGGGCGGCGATTACCGAAGGTTGAAAGCAATCAGTCGATCAGCATGGACTGCGCCACCGCGTATCCCAACGGGATAAGCAACAACGACGCAAAAGTTGAACTGACAATCGCCGCCGATATCTTCAGCCAGGGCTCGGGGCCCGCGCTTCGAATCGTTTGAACCACTAATCCGACGATACCCATAACCATCAAACAGCTCATTACCACTGCTACGTAAGTCATGTTGTCTCCGTCCTCGCCTGATTAAAGGGATTCGGCGCCGCGTTGTACGGTCTGTATGTGTGAACTGATTGTGCGCCTGTATTTGCGGACTTGGCCCTAGGGTTTTCCTGGCGCGGGGATCTCGGTGTGGCGTTTTTGCCGCGCGGTCCGCAGCATGAATTCGTGTGCGGTTGCAGCAATTCAAACGGTGTACGCCAAGGGCTTCATGCATCCACGGTTTGCGCTACGATGGCGGCGTCCCATCCTGGAAAAGGCGGCAACATGCCGAACAGATTGCGCCCTGGCACGCGTGCCACGCTTCAAGTCAGGCAACTGCTGCCGGGCGAATTCGCCTGGATCATCACGTTGCTGGATCCCGAAACCGGCAATGTGCACAGCACCAATTATTCTGAAAAGCGATATGGCAGCCAGGATGAAGCTTCGGTTGCCGGTAAGGCCGCAATCATGAAAATCCTGGGTAAAGACGGAAATAATGCCGTGGCGATAAGCCGGGACGGCAAACCCAAGCCGTGAAGCCGCCTCGCTGTTGAATGACCGAAAGCCCTCGCAAGAGGGCTTTTTTGCGCGCGCTGGTAATGGCTAATGGGAGCGGAGGACGCGTAGGCGGGTACGGCGGGGACGGGGTGGTGGGACGTTGCCGGTGCCGGGAACGCCGCTTGCTGAAGGGCAGGGCGGTGCACTTTGCGCCACAGAGGAGAACCGATCATGCCCCAGTCCCCGCATCGAGAGCCCGGCTTGCCGGACGATCTGCCGCCGGATGACCCGTCGTTGCCCGGCAACCTGCCGCCCGACGATCCCCTGTCGGACCCGAATCAGCCCCCGGATGATCCGCCGCTGCAGGACCCCACACCGCCTGCGCCGGACCCCCGCATGCCGGGCGCGATCGACCTGGCCTGAGCGCCACGTCCACTTTTTTCGATAACCCTGAGAAGGAGTCTGTCATGCGTTCCATTTTGCTTTGGCTGCTTGGCGTGCCTATTCCCATCATCATTCTGCTGGCGCTTTTCTGGCATTGATGCCGGTTGGCCGTCTCGTGCATCCGCGTCGGTGCGGCGTTGCACGCAGCCGGCGTGAAATAACAATGAACAAGGAATCACCATGGAAAACGCATCATCTTTGAGCCAACCCTACGGCGCCGTGCCGCCACGCGAGTCGGCGATATCGGCGGTGTCCTGGGCCGCGGTATTCGCGGGTGCCGTAATCGCCGCGGCGCTGTCATTGGCCTTGTTTGCCGGCGGTACCGGCCTGGGCTTCCTGTCGGTGTCGCCCTGGGGCGATGAGGGCATGTCGGCGCCCGCCGTGGGCATCAGCATCATTGCGTGGATGCTGTTCACGCAGATCGTGTCGTACGGTATCGGCGGCTACGTCGCGGGGCGCCTGCGCACCAAGTGGGTGGACGTGCATTCCGACGAGATCTATTTTCGCGACACGGCGCACGGCTTTCTGGTGTGGGCACTGAGCGCGGTTGTCAGCGCGGCCTTGCTGGGTTCGGCCATTGCCACGCTGGCGTCCGGCGCGGCCAAGGCGGGCGCGTCGGTGGCTGCCGGTGCAGGCACGGCGGTGACGGCCACGGCCGCGGCCGGCGCCAGCGGCGGTGGCATGGATCGCGCAACGGAGTACTTCACCGATACGTTGCTGCGTTCGGACCGGCCCGAAGCGGCCGGCGACCGTAACGCCGCCCGCACGGAAGTCGGCCGCATCGTGGCCATGAGCCTGGCGCGTGGTGACATGACGCCCGAAGACCGCGACTACGTGGCAAAGGTCGTGGCCGCGCAAACCGGTCAGGAACCTGCCGTGGCGCAGCGCCGTGTCGAGCAGACCATCGCCAACGCCAAAAAGGCCGCCGAAGACGCCAAGCAAAAGGCCAAGGAAGCGGCCGACAAGGCGCGCAAGGCAGCCGCCGCGTTCGCGCTGTGGGGTTTCGCATCGATGCTGATCGGCGCCTTCGTCGCCAGCCTGGCCGCAACCTGGGGCGGCAAGCGTCGCGATACGCTTCGCAAGCTGTAAAGCAGAAGCAGGCGGACGGGGCAGACGGAGGCAGCAGCGCCCCTGGCGCTTTGCGCTAATTTTGCGCAAGGGGCAGCGCTTCAGCCCTCCGCCCCAGCCCCTGCAATGCAAAAGGCCCTCACCGAAGTGAGGGCCTTTTTAAATTCTTGGTGGCGCATCCCTGATTCGAACAGGGGACCTGCGGATTATGATTCCATGCAAAAGGCCAATTAAATCAATGCTGTAGGTCCAATTCCCGCTCCGCAACTGGTCAGCAAATGCGCAGCTAGAAGCCGCATGTTTGCTTGTGTCGCCTTTCGGTTGCGGAGCGGATTTTAGCGGGTCGGACCGACCTTATCTCCCTTGCGTTCCCTAACGTAATGCTCGGTCATTTGGATGGATTTGTGCCCGAGTTGGCGCTGTGCCTGCCGGATATCGCCGGACGACTCAGCCGTGTCGGTTCCGGCCTTTGCCCGAAGGTCTCGGAACTGGAAGCCTTCCTTTGGCACCCCGGCTTCTTCCCGCGCAGCATAGAACCTCTGGCGCAGCGCGTCATACCCTAGGCGCTGCCCGGACTCGTTCACTACCAGCGCGGTAGACGTCACCTTGTATCCGGCCTTGCGGGCTCGGATTCGGGCTATCACCTTCGCCAACTCTCCTTCCACGCTGATGCGCAGCTTCTTCCCGGTCTTGTTCTGCCCGAGGTGAAGCATCCCGTCACGGATATCCCGCTCGTCGAACTTCAGCGTGTCGGCTGGACGCTGGCCAGTCAGATAGGCAAGATCCATGGCATCCCGGGTAGGCCCGTCTGCCTTCGCCCATACGCGCTCGAATACGTCGTCCTCTACGTACACGTCCCGTCCGGTCTCCCGGTTCTTGCGGACGCCAGCGCAAGGGTTGGGTGCGTCCGTAATCCCCACTTCCCGGGCGAAGTTGAACACGTGGCTGAACAGGGCGATTTCCCGGTTGACCCGGACGTGGCCCGGGTTTGGCGGTACTTCGCGCTTGTTTTCCATGTACCACTGCCGGGCCAAGTCACTGCGCCATGCCATGTACTGCTTGATGAGCTGGGGCTTGATGGCGTCCAGAGGAGCGGGCGGGTCGTCGAAGAACTTGTACAGGACCGCGAATTCCTTAAGGTTGTCGGCCTGGGTCCGGGGTGCTTTTGTCACGAGCACATCCCGGATGTAGCGTTCGGCCGCATATCGGAAGGTGGCAACCGGGGCAGATGACGGGGCGTTATCCCGCTCCAGGTCTGCCCACTGCCTGACGGCATCCACCAGATCCGGCCCCAGCGGCACTTCTACGCGTGGTCGACCGCCCATGTCGTAGTAGTAGTAGACCGTCCCGCTCTTCTGCTTGCGGGCGCGCATCCGTGGCGGAAGGTTGGTGTTCTTGTAAGGTTTTCGGCCCATATCAGGCTGCTCTCAAAACTCGGGGCTGCCAGGCAGGCTTCGGTTGCTCTGCGCTTGGTCGGCCCATGATATTGGCTCGAACGACCACCGGGCGCCCTCGGGCGTTCAGATAGAACGGAATACCCATCGTGCGCAGGCACTCGGCCTGCAACTGCTCGCGGTGAACGGTCTTGCCCTTGATGCGCTTACCGGTCTTGATGCCGGTCAGTTCGGCCATCTCTTCGGCGCTCAAAAACGTATTCATATCGGCTCCTATTTCACTCGCCAGAGATTGAGTCCGTAGAGTCCCGGCCGCCCTTTGAGCGGTGCGAAGATCATTCGCATCTTGGTTGCCGGGTGCAAAGCGTTCGAAAATGTTCCCATGCGCTTTGGCCGAAGCCGACGCTTACGGATCTTCATATCGCCTCCTACTTACTGAAATCACACGAGAGTGAAGGGCGCCCATAAGCTATGAGCGCCACGCAATGCGCGCCTGAGGGTGTCCTGAACTCGTATACGCCGTTGTCGAACGTTGGCAGGCTGCCCAGACGCAGACCGATGGTGGGCTTCTGGGCGTCTGCCTGCGAGCAAGCCCCAAGAGCGGCAAGCATCGCGCAGAGCAAAAGACGTTTCATATCGCCTCCAAAACGAAGCCCGGCATTAAGCCGAGCGCTTCTTTACTAGGCGGAAACCAAGGCGGTCAGCCGCTTCCTTGACCATCCGAACCGACATCGCGTCGGTTGGCTCGTCTCGACGAAATGCGCCCGCCGCAATCGGCACGAAGCGGTAACTGTCGAACACGCCGATGGTCTGGGCGTCGGCATGCTCACACAGCACAACGTGCCCATAGCCAAGATCCGTCTGCCGGTCCTTTTCGCCAAAGCCCATGGCGAAGTTCATCGATCGCGCTATGTTCTTGCCCAGGTTCGGGTCGTTCTCCCAATTCCCGGCTTGATCGTTGTAGAGCATCACAACGGTTCGGAATCCCATCTGGTTTCTCCAAAACGAAGCCCGCGCTAGGCGGGCTGGGTTTGCTTCTGGAACACGTGGCAGGGGACGTTTATCCCTACCCTGGTGTTGTCTTTCTGGAAGGTGATGTAGGCGTAACCCTCCGGGGGGATGACCTTCTCAACGATGCCTTCGAAGTCGGACCGGTGTACATCGTCGCCACGCTCAACCGCGTCATCAGCGGCGTTGACGATTTCTTGTACGCTGGATGCGATGTCGTATTCCCACGCGAACGAGCGCATGCGCCAACCCTTGTAGGCCGGATAGTTCTCGCCAACCCAATCCACAACGCCCTTAAAATGTTCTTCCATCTGGTTTCTCCAAAACGAAGCCCGCGCTAGGCGGGCTGTTTCATCCAATTCTTGCGGGTGGTTCTGAGCATCTGCTCAATAACGTCAGTCACTGCGGGTCTTTCCTATTTCTGCTGCTGCTCGGACGATGGCCCGGCGGGCGCACCATTCTCGGTCGCCGTTGTCACCTTCGTAGGTGATGGCGCCGCGTTCTTCTCCCCAGGCGATGACTTCTATATCGTCGTCCCGAAAGCTCACATCAAGGCGCACCTTCACTGCCAGCCGCAGCGCCTGCCCGTCATCCTGAAGCGGGTTCCAGCGCTCTACCGGGCTGCCGTCGTCTTCCACGATCCATACGTCGAAGTTGTCTGACCGCGTGGTGTGCCCAGCAGCCTTCGCCGCCAGTTCCAGCAATTCACGATCTGTCATCTTCCTTCTCCGGATTAGCCTTCACCCAAGCCCTGGCCCATCGCTCCATCAGTACGCCCGCATGCGACCAGTTATCAGCGTATCGGTCGATCAGGTGGAATGCGATGGCGGGGTCACGCTTGGACCAGTCGTCGGTTTCAGGGTCGATTTCGGGGAGCATGGTCATGGGGATTCCTTGTCGAGTTCATCGGCTCGAATCGATATGCGTTCGACGGGGACAGAATTGCCGCTAGAGAACTTCTCCACGACAACGCGGCAGATTCCCACCAGCGCATCCCGCTCGGCTCGCGACAGGGTGACCGCTTCGCCATCCGCCTTGCAGTACGTAGGCCGCTGGGCGATTGCTTCGATTTCCTCTTGCGTCATGTTGGCTCCATTTATGAGACATTGCGGCGCCAGATGCGCCATATTTGCGCTGCCTGCCTGCCCGGCCTCGTTGCTACCTGTGCAGGCGTAGCGATGGTCTGCCGCCCGAGGGCAGCGCTTATTCCCGCACACCGGGCACAGCACCATCCGCATATCCCCGAACGACACGGGGCGGCAGGTGGCGCACCAGCACGCGGCCGGTGCCTGGTGTTGGGCTGCGTGTGCCATTTATTTCTCCAGTGCCAGCACGGCCAGCAAAACGACGAATCCAAGGATGATCATTACGGCGACTGCCTGTAGGCCGGGGGAATCGGCGGTGGATGGAGGCGCGGCCGGCTTCGGATAAAGAACAGGGACGCAGGCTGCATATTCCAGTTGCTTGTCGCGGCTGGCTGTGGCTGGGTCGAAGGATGCGGCCAGCGCCTGGCAATCTGCCTTGCTTCGCCCCGGGCTCACATGGCCCTTGGGCATGGTCAAGATGAAGGTGGGGGTGGGCATTACTGCTCCTTGTTGTCGGTGGTAGCGCGCTTATTCCACTTATCGACGTGATCGCCCTTATCTGACCACGGGGCTTGCGCGCCGCAATGGCCGCACTTGACGAAGTAGGCCGGGTGAAGAGTCGTGCCTTCGATATGTTCGGTTTTGGGGTCGCTGTGGCCGCAGAACGGGCACGGTTTCAGGTCAGCCACGTCCGCCTCCGTCCGTGCGGGGGTGCTGGCGGTGGGCCCAGGCCGTGATAGCGTGCGCTGCGGCCATAACGCCGGCGGGGTCGAGCGGGCCATTTAGATGCGTCACGATCGTTCCGGCGATGAAATGGACATCCCCCGCACCCTTCGCGCAATCCCCGCCGTCCTTGTCAGCCTGGGGCGTGCATGCGTCGATGCAAGCTTGAAGCTGCGGCGCTTGCTTCTTCGCTTCCTCGGCGTCACCGCCTGCACAGATGAATCCAGCGATGAATCCGTCGGTTCGCGCATTGCGCACCGCCTCGCTGGCCTGGGGCGCGGCAAGAAAGAGCGCGCGAGCATCTTTCGGCCGGGTCGCGCGAACCACATCGAACGCGGATTGGTCGCATTCCTTCCATTCGGGGCTGTACGGATGGCGCACCTGATACGCCACCGGCTGCGCCTCCCCGGCTACAGGGGCGCACTCCGGGCAAGGTTCGGCGTCGTATCCAGAATGCGGAGTTAGGCCGCCCACCATTCCATGACCGTTGCACGTAAGGCATTTGTCGTCGGCTACAGGAGCGCTTGCCACGGGAGCGGCGGCCAGCATGGCCTTATAGGCGGCGACAGCCCCGTGCCCCGCGCTGGCGTGCGGGGTAATGCGCTCGGTTGCGCCCACCTCGATCATGCCGGGCGTTGGCTCTACCGGCACCAGAGCGTAACCGGCGGGCAGGGCAACAGGGGCGCTTGCCAGGGCGGCGCGAATCACCCCGGCTTTCTGGTCCGCGTGCCATGAACTCCCGGATGACTTGGCCTGCCTTACCAGATAGTCGAGAGCGCTCATGGCCTCCCGCTCATCGCCCGCCTGCACGCCCTCCGCGCGCAGCTTGGACAGCATCGCTCGCAGCACCCCGGCGCGAACGCCGATATGCACATTTGGTCCGAAACGCGGAATATCGCGTTGCACCTGCTTTTCCAGGTCCATCAAAGCGGCATCCGTCAGCCCAGGCTGGGCGGCGTTGTTCTCAGTCATGCTGCTTTCCTTTTCTCAGTGCGGCAGCGCCGCGCAACCTCAACTAGCCACGCGGCCAGCTCGGGGGGGGTGTGCTCGCGCTCTGCCTTGGTGATGTGCGGGCGGTAGTCTTGGCGCTTGCGGGACTGGACGACATGGGTTGCTTCACCCAGCACCAGGGGGACGGGCGGCATATCCGCGGGCGCCACTCCAACGATGTAGAACCACGTCGCCTTCTCGGCCTTGTGGCCCCACCACATCTGCGGCGCTGCGAAGGTCCAGCCGCCGTACTGGTCTCGGGCACCACCAGGTCGTGGCAGCATCTGGGCGGCCCAGAGCGTGCTGCCGGCCGGGTGTTCCAATACGCCGCCGAATTCACGCACCAGGGCCACTGCCAGGCGCGCAAGGTTCATTTCGTCCGGGCGCGGATTTGCGAAGGTCCGGAGGCGACCCCACGCACGGCACGGCGGATGCGCTACCACTGGCATGCCGCCCTGAAACGTCCTGGCGTCGCGGGCGATGTCGAACACGTCCACGCCCGGCAGCCCCTTGTAGGTGCTGTCTTGGCGAGCGAATAAGACGGCCACGTCCATCACGCCTCTCCCTTCTGCTGGGCAATGGCGGCGCGGGCAACATCAGCGAACATCACCAGCCAGCGGCGGCCCCGCTCATTCTCGGCGTCCATCCGCTCCAGTAGCTTCGGGCTGTAGTCGCGCCCGTACACCGTCCAGATTTCCAGCCCCATGTGTGCGTAGTGGTTCGGGTCTGGCTGTTCCAGGCCCGCGCTACCCAGCGGCCGGATGCGTGCGCAGCCGATGAAGGCCCGCCACCGTGCCGCATCCAGCGCATCGCCAGCAGCGGGAGCGGCAGCGACCGTTTCGGGCCAGTGTTCTTTGCGCAGTTCTCTCAACTGCACCTCAAGCGCGTCCAAGCCGGCTGCGCTCGTAAACATGATCTGCCCACGGATTCTGGAATGGTCAAACGGACCGTGGCCGCAAACCTTGAGGTCACCAATGGTTCGCGTGGCGCGGTCATGGTCCGAGGCCTGGGAAAATACGATCTGGGCCGCCTCACCGGATGCCGTGGTCTGAATGATGTATTCCCCCAAACCCAGCACGACGCCGAGGGATAGGCGCCGCTCAACCTCCCCCGTCGCTCCGGTGGGTATAGGGTGCGAGGTAGGGGCGGGGGTGCAGTCCGAGTGTTCCTCGGCATCAAGGATCGCTTTTCGGGCGTTGTACAGCGCCATCCGTACTTCTTCAGCCGCGCGCACGCCATTCAACCGCCACAACAGCGCCTCCAAGTCGCCCGTGCAGATCAAGTCATAAAGCGATGCGGGGATAGGCTTCCATTCTGTGTTCATGCTCTCAGGCTCCAGGGAAGAAGAATTCCACCGCGCGGCGGCAGATGAATAGGATGGTTCCGATAACGGCGATGAACCCGATAACGAAGCCCGGCAGACCCACGGACATCACCAAATTGACTACCGGGTCTTCGTCGTACTGAGGGGAGTCTTTGGATTCCACGTGGATCTCCAGGCAATAGAAGGGCAGCCCCGGACAGACGGCGGGGTACGGGGCTGCGGGGGGGGCTTAGAGGTAGTGCGCTTTGCGGCCGAACATCGGACTGAATGGGATATCGTCGTCAATGTCGGCCAGACTGCCACCGGAGGTCTGGGCGCGGCCACCGCCGCTCTGCTCCGCGTAATCGTTACGCTTCGGGGCGGCTTGCTGCGCGGGTGGCCGCTGTTGGTCTTCCTTCTGGGTGACGGACAGACTCATGAACTTTCCCTTGGCTCCTTCCTTGACCCAAGCCGATAGCCAGTATTCGACGCCGCCTACATTGATATTTCCTTTGTAATCAGGTTGGCTATCGGAGTTCTTGCGGTCGTTCTTGAACAGGACGCCTCGGTCCGTGTTGTCGTAGGTCATTTCTATCCCTTGATCTTCAAAAGTGTTTCCTGAACCAGTTCTAAGAACTGCGCGCGGCGTGCCCGCAGCCGTTCGATTTCGTCTTGGTAGTCGGTCGCCATCAGCCTGTAGACCAGCAATTGCTTGTCCGCTGGGAAGTCCGAGCAGTAGCTAACAAAGTCGAACCAGTCGCGCCCCGTGCAGTCCAGATGGCCGATTAGCTGCCATCGATATGCCGGGTCGAACTCGCCCCTAGTCAAGGTGGCGTAATGGGTGCTGGCGATGACGGACTTGATTTCGACGCCGCCGTCATCGTTCACCAGCCCGTCCGGGGAATCGCCGTAGGTGCCGTGGCAGAAGAAGCCGCCGTTGCTGACGTCGACGAAATACTCTTCCTCGTAGAGCATGCGGGCCACCGGTTCCTGCTCGTGTCCGCGCTCCATGTGCTCGTTGCTGAAGCTGTACTCGGCTTTCTTGCCGGTAGCCAGTTCCAGAGCAAGTTGCAGGGCATAGCGCTTGGCTGGGTCGCCGAAGGCTTTGCCGTCGTTCGCCATGATGCAACCGAAGTTTGAGGCGGTCGCCTTACCTAGCCGCAACGCCTGCCATTCCTCGGTGTTCTGCTGGACGTCATGAAACTGCATTTGCAGGCTCCCCGGCCTCGCACTCTTCCATGAGTTGGGCCTGATGCTCTTCGGACATACTTACCCGGGCTAGCACTGCATCCAGACTGCCATCGCGCTTGTACGCAGACTTGGCGTTCTCCCAGGCTTTCGTCTGGTTCGGCGTCAGGTACTTGCGCTCAGGAGCGTGTGGGCTGATACGCAGGCCTTCAACCGTCTCCTTGCCGAAGCGGACGTTGTGGTCCACGTAGACTGTGATGCGGATGTTCTGCCAGTCGTCGATAAAGGCGGACCCGGTCAGCCCCTTCATGGTCTTGCTGTTCGAAGCGTTCAAGATCATCGGCTTTAGCTTCTCGCCGGGGCGTAGCTCCTTCTCGACGAAGTGGGCAGTGTTGAACATGTCCTTCGTCTTCTTGGTGCGATCAACCTCGAGCGAGACGCGGGCGACCGTCAAAACGGTCGGCTCGACGATATCGGCGCTGCTCAGGTACGGGCTATCGAACGCCTTCCGGTAATGAGTTTTCTCAGTCATGGCTTAGTCCTTCCCCGGCGCCGTCAGCTTGCCGATGATCGCGTCGCAAACCAGGTCCTCGATGCGTTCACGCAGGTCGACGGCTGACATCGTGTCGATTCAAGTAATCGTCGATGTTGATGGTGATTTCGGTCATATCTATTCCTTAGCTGCGTACTTCGTCCCGCCGTCGTGCGCCCATTGCTCGTTAGAGGCCTTCTCAGATTGCTGAATCTTCCCGTAGGCCAGTACAGCAACACCGACGAAGAGCAGGCAGGCAGAAAAAATGCCTACTTTCTCGTAGGCATCCGTTTGGAGTAGCTTGCGCAGGAGGCGGATCATTGGTCGTCGTCCTGGCTATACGCCCGCGCCCGGTCCTCTGGCTCCAGGTCGAAGAAGTTCTCTACGCCGCCACGTTCAGCAGCGTGTTCCATGATTGCGGCCCGCTCATCTGCCGGGCGATCCCAGAATCCGTTATTCATGCTGATTTCCTCAGAATGGCCGCCACCTCATCACCGATGAGCGCAACCAGGTACAGGGCGGCGAACAGGCCGATTAGGTGGGATAGGGTGGGGAGGGTCATTCAACCGTCCAACTCGATGGCTATGGCGTGCTTGATATCGCGCTGCAAGCCGAGCACCCACGGGCTGTTGCTGTACATCACCGCGTACAGAATCGCCATGTGGTCAGCCGGGCCCAGGTTGGCGAAGAAGTCCGCATCCCCCAGCCGCTTGGCCCAGTACAGCGCGTCGTGGTTGTCTGCATCCCAGCTAGCAGGATTGCCCAGCGTCTGGCATACGTCTTGGACGGTGGCCGTTAAGACCTCGTACTGCTCGTCTCCGTGGTAACGGTCCATGTCACCACCCCACGTAATAGATCAGAGGGCCAAGGAGGATCGCGTAGTACCAGCGCATGTCCCAGGCGTTGCGAAGCATCTGCTTTAGGTCATCCATCTCGGGCCTCCGGGATAAGTGCTAAATGTGGCCACGCCTTTCCGCGTTTAATCTGAAAGACGTTTGATTTACCTATGCCATGATCGGCGGCGATCTCTTTGTAGCCACGTTGGTCATAGAAAATTGATTTGACTTGAGCTTCGGTAAGCTTCGCTCGCGTATTCTTGCGACCTAACTGGAGGGCACGGCGGCCTTTGGCATCCATGTCTTGGACGTTCTCGAGCTGAGTGCCCGCAAATAGGTGGTCCGGGTTGACGCAAGAAGTCACATCGCAGCGGTGGCATACAACCTCACCTCGCTTGATCGGACCATTCCACGTCTCATACGCGTACCTATGGGCTACGACGTTCTTCCCACTCGCATGGAATTGTCCATAACCGCGCTCTCGGACGGCCCCCATCCAAATCCAACACCCGGACATGGGCACACGTTCTACGTACGATTCAAAACGTTCGTTGATAGATGGCATGGGATCACCGTTTAAAGGTGCAGTCCTCCGGCCATCCAGTCACGGCGCATCACCGATCACGCACCCGGGCCCGGGATTGCTGTAGGCGAATTGCTTGGATAGGTGGGGGAAGACTGCGTAAGTCGTAGATTCACTTCTTCCAGACGTCACTGCGCCCCGGATAAAGCACCGGTTTGTCGTACCCGTTTTCGCGTGTTGAAAGTTGAGTTGTGCAGCGCGGCTAAGGCGCTACCGCAGTGACGTCTGGGGGAAGTGCTGGTTACGGTTCCAGCTCCGGCAACTACTCCGGACGATTGCTGATGGCAGCCGGGTTTGGCCCGGCCCGGCTAGCACGGTACTGCTGCCATCAAGGGAGGCGGCTTGCTCTCGTCGTGCCCTTCGGTTGCTCGCTGCGGCAATAGCAGCATCACAAACCGCCTCTCTTGATAGTCCCCGCTACTTTCCCGGGGTGGTCAGCCCGCAGCCTTCATCCGCACACGAGGATCGTGTTTGTCTGGCTTAGGCGTTGATGGCTTACAGTTTCGGCTTCTCTGCCACCCCTTGCGGACACCAGCGCGCCGGGGGATGGTTCCATGTTTCAGGTGCCTCATGGGCTGCTGCCATCAAGGGTGCTGGCGGGCCACCTGCGCCTAGCGCGCTTGGCGCATCGGAGCAGTTCATGGAGTCGAACCATGCCGCTCAGCACTCTTGATAGCGCCGCGTTTCGTGCGGCTACGGCTGCTGTGCAGCACCAGGGGGAGAATTCGTAGGGTTATTCGCCCTTGTTGCGCAGCTTCTCGTGGATGTGAATAAGCTTGGTCAGAAGCTCGTCGCGTTGCTGCGGCGTGTCCAAGTAGAAGAAGCCCATTTCGATGGCGGTGGGAATGTCGCCGCTGATGTCCATCTTGCTGCCATGCTTGGATCGGAACGTGCATTTGGCGCGTGCCGGAGGTTGTCTCGTTGCCATCTCTTCTCCTTTGCCCTCGGGCTTATCAACGGGATGGGGGTTAAGCCGCTCCGCGACCTTGCATGTAGCCGAGCGGATATTTCTCGGCGCGGCGCTTCTCTTCCATCTTGTGGCGAACCGCCCACGCCAACTGATCGCTGATGCGACGGGCCTTTTTGTTCAGCAGCCAGATAGAACCGGTTTCAGGATTAGCGCAGCACGGGGCTTGGCTGACCCAGGTAATGGCATCGACCAGCTCCTGAGTGCTATACGCGTCGGCCAGACGGCACGAGTCCCAGCCGAATACGCCGCGGCTGAGAGACGGCGGGGCAATTCGTTGGCCTGTCGCCATGCTCGTTCTCCTTGTTAATCGGTATGAATCCTGAAAGAAGCGGGCCGGGCTCTGCGATCAAGCGGCAAGAGACTTCGGCGACTCGTCTTTATGAATCGTTTTCTTAAAGCCAATACCCGCTGCGACGTGATAGATCACGATCCCTTCAGGGTTCATGAACCCGGGAGCGGCGCGACTACCGAGCAATGAAAGTTCGTCTATCACGCACTCCACCGTGCTAACACCTAGCACCCCTCGATACAGCTCAGGCACTACCAAGCAGCAGTCCGGTCGTACGCCGTCATCCGACCACCGCGATACGTTAAACAGCGAAAACCTTTTGTCTCGCACGCCATATCGCCGTTGAATTCCAGCACCCCACCATTCGCCGAAATGGCGACCGGGGCCAAGCTTCAAGAGTTCGCTGCGGTTCTCCTGTACCCAAGCGGCGAACCCATAGTTGTCGAATTCTGGGGTGATCCATCGCGTCCGGCTGCCAACGAATATGTCACCGTATTCGGTGATCGCAATTTGCGCGTTCGTTCCGTCTATCTTCTCGGTGATGATGCATTCACGCGAGAACCGCGCCATTTTCGGAAAGTCTTCGAATTCCATTTCTCTCTCCTTGTTCATTCGTAAGCCCGCTCTAGGAACGGGCTGGCGGCTATCACTTCACAAGGTCTTGCAGGGCTTTCCCGCTGCCTCGGAAGTCGATATCAGGAATGATCTGCTGCGGCTTGAACGTGACGCGGTAGTGGTAGGCGCTGGCCTTAACCGCTTCCAGCTGCTCGGCAAAAAACGTCACGTTGTCGGAAAGCCCGAGGAAGTGCTTCTTGTATTCACCGGGGCCGGTCATGCAGATGACATGCAAGGTCTTGCCGGTCGAGCTTGTGTCAATCGAGCAGCGGCCTTCAACGGTCAGCATGTACTGATCGGTGATGCCGTTGTAGAAGACGATGCGGCGGTTCACTTCGAAGTTGTCTGCAGCCTTGGACAGATTGCGACTGGCGACTCGGGCGTCATCGTCACAAGCTGCGAGTAGGGCGACCAGCGGCAGCAGCACTAAGAGCTTCTTCATCATTTCTCCGGGGTAATGAGTCATCACACATGAATCGCTGCGCTGCCATCCAGCGGCGATTCAAATGTGGCCTCCAAAGAGGCTCATTTGCGTCCCTTGCTCGCAGCGTCCACGTCTCCCAAGGGGTACTCGTCGTGGCGATCCGGTCCACCAGGTTGCAGCCCTGGCTAGGCAATTCCCTTCTCACGCGACCCGTACTGCGGTCATTCGGGCTAACGGGCGTCAGGTGGCGCCATAAACCTGCCTGAGTACTCCCGTCGCGGATCGGTGCTGGCCTGAGGCCTAAGCGGTGTTCCGTGAGGCAGTGACTCAATTAAACCATTGCTTTATATTAAAAGCAAGCAATGGTTTATGTATGGGCGTAAAAAAACCCGCACATGGCGGGTTGCGGGGCAGGGCGTTCTATCTGAGCCTTGGGGGCAAGGCAGGGATGGCGCTGCCAAAGGTAAGCACAAAGCAGCCAAACAGAACGACCAGGATAGTAAGCACGGAGAAAATCTTGGCGATCACGGAAACGTCAGCTCGCCCCAGCATGTCGACCATGCGGGTGAAGATGTATGCACCGACCATCAGTCCGATTGCTGGAATCATTCGATACGCTCCGTGGGTTGATGCCGGGATGGTAATGGAATTTATGGGCAGGTGGGCGAAGAGCCTGACTGGATCTCTGCGTACATCTTCTCTGTCTTCTCTGTCCACCATCCGCGCTTACGAAAGGCGGGCTTCGAGTAAACCGTTTGGATACCCGTCCTGGCCTTGGTCGTTCCATCCGCTGCCGCGTTCAGTTCGATAACCCCGTAGACAAAATCCGTCTGGCCAGCGATCCCTTTCATGAACAGATCGACCTTGGACCCATCACCGGTAGTCGTCGGGTACCACGCTGGCGCCTGGTCGAGAATGCCACCGCACGCCCTGGCATAGTTTTGCAGCCCAGCGAACACTTTTTCCGGAGGAATAGCTAGTGAAGTTTCTGACCAGTCAAAGTCGTCATGCTGCAATTTCCCGGGCGGCGTTGCGCAGCCTCCTATGAGCAAGGCCGTCAAAACAAGTGCACCAAGACGCATTCGGCTACCTCGACTGAAAGAAGTGTTCGGCTAGCGCCGTAACCATTGTCCAGCCTCATCGTCCCGCAGTCTGGCCCCGGTCCACACAACCTGACCTAAGACGCGGACGGGAGGCCCATTTTCTAGGGATATGTCCGGATAAGCCGGGTTGAAAGACCTGGCCACCCAGCGCTTGGTCAATTTGTCGCGCGCCACGGTCTTGACGATCATCTTGCCGTCATAGTTGATGGCGTAGACCCCGCCGTTAGCCAGGTCGCTCAACGAAAGGCTTTCATTTGGGACAACTAACAGTGCGGCACCGTCTTTAATTACGGGTTCCATGCTGTCGCCCTTTGCGTAGACGACGCGCGCCTTTCCGGAATCAGCTCCGACCGACCGAAGGAACGAGCGGCGGAATTGCATTACACCGGTCTGCGTCTCATCGACGATCTCGATCCCGTCGCCAGCTGCGAGGCGGACGTCCGCCATTTCAGGAACCTTCTCAAATTTGTCGTTCGCTGCGTGGGGATCGCCTGGGCCAACGTTGGCCACAACACCTACCTCAGTCGAAAGCCTGATACGGCTTTCCAGTTCCGATTGAGCAACGGTTCTGCCACCCTCCCAGGGTGCGGGCGGCATCCCGCCAATACGCATAGGGAATGCGTCTTCTGCCAGATCCATATCGACGACTGATCCGCGCGCCCCTGAGCCACGCAATGAGGCTTGTTGAGAAGGCACGCTGATAGTCGTCGTGCCCCCGTCATACCCCTGGAGCGCAAAGAGGATAACGCCCTCTAGGTGCTTGAGGCGATCAGCCGGGAGCGCGTCGATTCGTTCGCGGTCCACCGAGGCAAAGGGCCACGGTGCAGACGCGCCGATGCCGGTCGTGTCTTCGTCCAGGTCGTCTCCCGGGAGCCACCAGGAAATGGGCAGCCCCGTCATCCGCGCCAAGGTCTTTATGTGTTGCTTTCCAACACGCCCGTTGGTCTTCCATCCGTTGATGGCTTGGACCGTAACTCCACATGCGTCGGCAACGTCTTTAGCGGGCACGAGTCCGCGCCCGATGGTCGCGGCAACTTTGCCTGCGAGGTCTTCGGGCGGCGATGAGAGGAGTTCTTGAATCAGAGCGGGGGAAAGCATTGCTTGATTGTGCTTGCGCAGCGGGCATGCAAGCAATGATTGCTTTTCATAAAGCATTGGTTTAGTATGGAGGCAAGTGATGCTTTAGGACCGGATATGGACCGAAATGTCGGCCTCGAAAGGGCCATCTCGATAGTAGGAAGTCAGAAAGCTCTGGCTGCAATCCTCGGAGTGACCCCGCAGTCCGTCAGCCAGTGGGTCAATGGCTCGCGTCCGCTTCCTTCGGAGCACTGCCCGGTCATCGAAGAGGCTACCGGCAAGCGAGTGGTCTGTGAAGAGTTGTTCCCCAACTTCCGTTGGGACGTTTTGCGCAAGCCGCGCCGGGTCAAGAAGGCCAAGCCTGCGATTGCTGCAACTGCGTCGTAGAGAAAGTTGAGTTGTTCCATGCGGTGAATCTTAGTTGCGCCGCACAAACGCCGAAAGGCTGAAAGAAAACAGATTTCAAGGTGACGCATGACCTGCCGCTATACCAACACCGACTGGCTGGACGTTCTCTACAACTGCGTACGCAAGACGCCGGGCGGTGTGGCTGATGCGGCTCGCTTCTTGACCGAGCGTCGCGGCAAATCTATTCACCCCGAATCGCTGCGCGCCAAGTTGAAGCGGTCGGAAGGCGATGCGATCAGCGTGGAAATGGCTGACCTGCTGAGCGAGTGGATGGAAGAAAAGGCTGGCGGCTCCGAGTACGCCCGTGACTGGGTTGAGGCCCACTCGGTTGGGCAACACGGCCTTGCCGTTCTGGACGTACCCCCCGCGCCTGACGGTGGATGGCCTGACGAACTTAGGGCGATTCAAGAGAAGGTCATGCGCGTTTCCGCTCTGACCGGAAAGATTGCTTCGTCGACCATCGATGCTCTTTCTGATGGTTCGCTCTCTCAGCAAGAGAAGGACGAGCTTTACACGCTGTTCATGGACCTGGCAGTTATGGGTTTCCGTGGCGCCCGCAATGTGTCGAGGGCGTAATGGAACGCCAAGTGTTCATCCTCTCCCACCCACTGGCGCGCCGTAATGCGGCTCACGCCTGCGCGAACGCTCCTGACGGCTACCGGGTGGAGATCAAGGAGCGCACCCGGACCATCGATCAAAACGACCTGCTGTGGTCGATCCTGACGGATCTTTCCAAACAGGTTGACTGGTCCATCAACGGAAAGCTGGAAAAGCTGTCGCCGGAAGACTGGAAGGACATTCTGACCGCCAGCCTGGATCAAGAACACCGCATTGCTGAAGGCATCCGTGGCGGCTTCGTCATGCTTGGCCGTCGCACTAGCAAGATGGGCGTTCGCAAGATGAGCGAGCTTATCAACTTCGCCCATTCCGTGGGTGACGAGAAGGGCGTTCAGTGGTCCCCGACTTCCCTCGGCAGGGAGGCTGCATGACCTGGAATACCACCCTCAAGCGCAGCACCCCGCTCCGTGCGCGTGGCGCCATCAGTCGTCGCAGCCAGCCTATCAAGTCGAAGGGCATGAAGGGCACTTCGGTGTCGGTCGCTCAAAAGGCTTTCCATGACCAGTTGGCCAGCCGCATTGGCTGCGTTGCCTGCCGCATGGATGGGATCTTCAACGACTACGTGTCGATCCATCACATAGACGGCCGGACGAAGCCTGAGGCTCACTGGAAGGTGCTTCCTTTGTGCGCGAGTCACCATCAAGACGACGGACTGGCTATCGCTGTTCACCCGCACAAGGCCATGTTCGAAACGCGCTATGGCAAGCAGATGGATCTGCTGGTTTGGTGCATCGAGCAGCTTCAGTTGCAGGGAGCCGAGGTTGCGACTGCTGCGTTGAACGCTGCTGGGTTCTTCCAGAAAGAAAAGTGTCCGGACGCTGTTGTTTCTTCGACGAAAAGCGCCTTCTCCAAGGTCTTTTCGAAAAAAGGGTCTGAACTGCGCAGCGAAGATCCCGTTATCCAAAACGCGGAGCCAGCATGACCGAATCTCAACAGGTCGCTTACGACAAAGCCATGGAAGAAGCACGCAAGCTTGCCAAGCTGAAGCGTCGTACTGCTATGGCTCCGCATGTTCACAAATGGGCAGAGGCGATGAAAGCTCTGCTGGCCTCGTCATGAAGACGTTCATCAAATCTCACGTGATGGAAGGCTACTGCACTGGCCTTATCCCCGCATGGTTTGTGCGGGTTGTTTTCTCGGTCTTGCGACTGAGGGGGTACTGAAATGGCGAATGGAATTGATTGGTTCCGTTGGCACCACGGCACGGTCAACGACCCGAAGTTCCAGCTGGTCGCTAAGAAGTCCGGCGCGTCGGTTGCCGAGGTAATCGCGGTTTGGGCATGCCTTCTCGAAGCCGCTAGTGCTGCGGACGAACGCGGAAACCCTGGCGATATCGACTTTGAAGCTTTGGATTGCGCATTGGGTCTCGCTGATGGACGTACCCAAGCGATCTACACGGCGATGAATGATCGAGCCCTGGTCAACCAGGACACCGGGCGCCTGGCTGCGTGGGAGAAGCGCCAGCCTAAGCGCGAACGCATGGACGACGACAAGAGCACTGATCGTGTGCGGGCTTATCGGCAACGCCAAGGTAGCGCAGGAAACGCCAATAAGGAAAACGGAACGCCACGAAACGCCATGGAACGCCAGGAAACGCCTAGAGAAGAGAAGAGTAGAGAAGAAGAAAAGAAAAACACTTTGTCGGGCAAGCCCGACGAAGCATCAGCCGAAAAGCCTGAACTCGAAAGCGTGAAGGCCTCGAATTCCGAAGCCAGGGAAATCCTGGACCATCTGAACGACCGTACCGGCTGCCACTACCGGGCGGTTGAATCGAACCTGGGCCTGATCCGAGCGCGACTCGGTGAAGGCTATTCCGTCCAAGACGTGAAGGCTGTAATCGACGCCAAAGTCTCGGAGTGGCAGAGCAAACCGGAAATGGCGGTGTACCTGCGGCCAGAAACGCTTTTCGGCGCCCGCAAGTTCTCGGGCTATGTCGGCCAAGTGGAACGGAAGGCACCGGGTGCTGGCTGGTGGCTCAACGCAGGTTTCTCATCGCCGTTCGAAGCGGAGAACGCCGGTTGCAGCGAGAAAACTGCATACCTGTGGCAAGACGGTCATCGCCTGGAGGCAACAGCATGAATGCCCACGAATTGAGCCAACGCTTGGCGGACGACGCCCTGCGCATCGCGGAATACCTGCTGCCCGGTGGCAAGAAGGCATCCGGCGAGTGGAAGGCCGGCAGTGTGTCTGGCGATGCGGGCGGTTCCCTGTCCGTCCGGCTGACCGGCACGAAGAAGGGCGTCTGGAAGGATTTCAATACGGGCGATTCGGGCGATCTTCTGGATCTTTGGGCATCCGTCCGCATCCTGTCCATCGGGCAGGCCATGGCAGAAGCGAAGGCTTTCCTGGGCATCCGAGACAGCATGCCGAAGAAGGAAATGCCGACGTACAAGCGTCCGGCCAAGCCTACCGCGCACAAACCCAAGCAACCCGTGCGGGACTGGCTGATGAGCCGTGGCCTGACTGAAGAAACAATCGCAGCGTTCCAGATCGCCGAACAGGAGCGTAGCGGGAAGGCTTATGCCGTCTTCCCATATCTGCGTGAAGGCGAGTTCATCAACGCCAAGTACCGCTGCGTGTCCGACAAGAAGGACATGCGTCAGGAAGGAGGCGCTGAACCTTGCCTGTTCGGCTGGCAGTTGATCGACCCGAAGGCCCGCACCGTTGCGATCTTCGAAGGCGAGATCGACGCAATGACCGGCCACCAGATGGGGATTCCGTCCCTGTCAGTTAACGCAGGGGCAGGCAATCACCAGTGGCTGGACAACGACTGGGAGCGGCTGCAACGGTTTTCCGAAATTTACCTCTGCTACGACAACGACGAAGCAGGACAGAAGGGCGCCCGGGAAGTGGCCAATCGTTTGGGCCTGGAACGCTGCAAGGTTGTGCTGTTCGACAAGGCCAAGGACGCCAACGACTACATGCTCGGCGGTGCTGAAGCGGCGGACTTTGACCACTGCTTCCGGGCTGCCCGTCCATTCGACCCAGAAGAACTGCGCCCCATGTCGGACTTCTGGGGGCAGGTGAAGGCCTCCTTCTGGCCCAGCGGCGACAAGGTGGTCGATCCCTGCCTGACTTTCAACGGCACCGATCACACGTGGTTCCAGTTCCGCCAGGGTGAGCTCACGGTTTGGACCGGCTACAACGGCCACGGTAAGTCTTTGCTGCTGAACCAGGTGCTGATCGGTTTGCAGTGCCAAGGCGAACGGGTATGCGTGTTCTCGGGAGAAATGACGCCCGTGAACCAGGGCCGTCGCATGACCAAGCAGTTGACCGGTCAAGATCGCCCGGCGCAGGCCTACTTTGACCATTGCGGCCTATGGCTGCAAGACAAGGCGTGGCTGTTCAACCTGACCGGCACGGCCACCATCGACCGCCTGTTGGAAGTCTTCCGCTACGGCTTCAAGCGATATGGGATTCGCCATTTCGTTATCGACAGCCTGATGATGACCGACGTGCCAGAGGACGGCGCTGGCGCCATGTCGGCCCAGAAGGAAGCCATGCGCAAGCTGGCCAGTTTCTGCCGTGAGTTCGGCGTCCACCTTCATCTGGTGGCGCATCCGCGCAAGGGCGAGAACGAGAAAAAGAACCCGGGAAAGATGGACGTCGCTGGTAGCTCGAAGCTGACGGACGCAGCAGACAACGTTTTCTCGGTCTGGTCTGCCCAGAAGGAAGATGGGGAAGCGCCGGATACGCCCGACGCGAAGCTGGAGTTGCACAAGCAGCGCAACGGCGAGACCCAGGCTCGCAGCCTTTACCTGTTCTTTAACCGCCAAGCCATGCAGTTCACCACCAACCCTCAGCGCCGCCCGTACACGTACGTGCAGTACTCCGGCGTGCCCGAAACCGTCTAAGGCCATATCCAGGATCAACCATGAATACGAAGAATCGCAGAGGCAATAAGCGGATAGTGCTCGCGGCCTTAGAGAAACAGAACATGCAGACGATTGCCGAGATTTCGGCGGCGACGGGGCTTACCAAGCCCAGTGTTCGAAACGCGTTGGTTCTCCTTATGGAAGATGAAGCGGTCCATCGCCGACCGGAAGTGAGGCAATTCGCCACCTACGAATCACACGTGTACGCAGTTGGCCGGGGTGAAGCCAAGGAATTGCCGGAAATGCCCATCATCAACGAGCGGGATCGCAAGAAGGCGCTGGAGCACGTGGCGTTGACCATTTGCGTGGTTCGTAGCGGGTACGTGCCTGGCATGTTCGACCCGTTTCGTGTCCTGCGGGCGCAAGTGGGTGCGGCATGAAGCAAATGGACGTTGCGATGGATCCGATGGCCGGCACCGCATCGGCTTCCAAGTACACGCTGGCAATTGATCCTGGCCCAGCTGAATCGGGCTGGTGCCTCATGCTGGATACGCGCCTTGTGGACTCGGGCGTTTATCAGAATCAGGACATGCTGGACTTCATCAAGCACCGGATTCACCAATTCAACCCTACCCGCCTGGCAATCGAGATGATCGCCAGCTACGGAATGGCTGTCGGGAAAGAGGTATTCGAGACGTGCTTGTGGGTGGGACGGTTTGTTCAGGCTTGGCATAGCCCGGATTCGGTCCATCTCGTCTACCGCAAGGACGTGAAGATCCACCTTTGCGGGACCACGAAAGCAAAAGACTCGAATGTCCGCCAAGCAATCATCGATCAGTACCCAGCCTCGGGTGGCGGATCAACTCCCCAGATCGGAATCAAAGCGAAGCCTGGCCCTTTGTATGGGGTTTCCAGTCACGCATGGCCCGCTATCGGTGTGGCCCTGACCGTCCAAGCGTCTATTCGATAAGGAAAACATCATGGCTATGCCGAGAAGCGTTGAAGATTCGAACAAGCAAATGCGCAATGCCGCCATAGATCGGCTGCGCAGCCAGTACGGCGTGAAGATCACCAAGCACACCAGCTGCGCCACCAGGATTGCCGAGGAAATCCACAAGGTCGACCCGAGTCTTCCGACTGGTGAGGCAATGACCGTGATCCGTGCCTGGGTGGCGCTAAGGCCGTCAGAGGTCGTTCCGCCTCGTCTGCTTAAAGATACCGGCCGCGTGTATCAGATGAGCAAAGACAAGGGGCTGCAATTCGCTGCTGCGCGATTGCAAGACATGCGTATGCCGAGCCCGGTGAACATGAGCAGCAAGGTGCTGTACAGCCCGGAGTACGCGTAATGGGCGCGCTCCTGCCTAAGTGGGCGATGGGCGACCCGGCCCTGGTCTGCGAGCGGCTTCAGGGGATAGAGCGTAGACCAAGGCAGCCGCCCAGATTGAGCCGGCAGGAGCAGGCAAGAAAGGAACTAGAGCAGCTATTCAGCGAGGATCACATGACGAAAGACGAAAGCGAACAACTGGAAGAACTGCTCATGACCTGGTTCCACTGGGCCAAGGCGCACCGCGAGCATCTGGGCCACAGTCGTGTGGCGCCGGGATTCCAGGGCGTATCCGACATGGATGCCTATGGGGATGACGACGACACCGACGCGAAGCTGAACCGGTACACCGCCGAACAGGTAGATGTCTGCCTCAGTACGCTGCCGGTTGGCCTGCGCGCCGCTGTTGGGGTCAGCCTGCGGAACAAGGATGTGCCGAATCATGTATTCCGCAATCCGCGTTGTAGCCTGGAAGAGCAGCAGCGCCGCTACCAAGAAGCCAAGGAAATACTGCTGCCTATGTTGCGGCGGCGAGACATGATTAAGGTGGTCGCGTGAGGGGTTGCATTGCGTATCAACGTAGGTACCATCCTTTCCAAGTGGACGGCGCTCGTCCATAGGAAACGAAGCCTCGGCAGATGCCGGGGCTTTTTGCATTGGAGCCCTGTTATGGACAAACAACCGAAAGACGTTCGGCCCTGGGCAATCGCGCATGAGGGCTGGGACAGACTCCACTTCGACGATAAGCGCCTGTCTGCGTAATCGAGATGGTCCACATGGTGCAAGACCGTCGCGGCTACCCAGGAAGCCTGAAGCGAGATCAAGAGCGACGGGCAAAGCGGGAGTGGCTTGAGCCTTCCGAGCCTACACAGCTTGACCGCATAGAAGCCAAGCTCGACGCGCTGCTGGATGCACTGGCAGATGAAGGCGAAGAGATGGAACAGCCCGAGCTCACGCTTGATGGCGAGGCAGTAGGCGGTGAGCGGGACGATACCCAGCCTCTATGACCTGGCCCTTCCGAAAGCAGCCGGTAGTTGCTGGCTCCTTAGGGGTTAGCAAGATGACAGGGTTCGAGAAGGAAGTAGTAGAGGTGAAGCACGGATGGGTGCGATACCGCTTGGTATCTACGTCCGTAATCCCTCAGCCGTCCGAGGTCGCATCGGTGGGCCAGTTCCGTAGTTGGCACAAGCCGCTATGAGCAGCCAACCCTGGAGCGCTTGGTACAAGACCTGGCGCTGGCAGAAGTTGCGCGAACGTCACCTAAGGGCGCATCCCTTATGCGTGATGTGCGAGGCAGAGGGTAGGGTGACAGAGGCTAGGGTGTGCGATCACATCGAGCCACACAAGGGCGATCCAGAGAAGTTCTGGAACGGCCCCTTCCAGTCACTATGCAAAGCGCATCACGACTCAGACAAGCAATCGCTCGAGAAGTCCGGGCGCCGAAAGGTACAGATCGGGGTGGATGGCTACCCCATAGAGGGTATGCACCAGTCCGGTGCGGCCTCCGGAAGATGAGAAAAACTCTCATTTCCGACCTTGAAATGTTACAAATGGCCGGGGGGGATGGGTGCTCAAAAAATGAGCAACGCCACCAAGACCGGCCGCTCAACTCTTTTCTCATAAACGTCCAGAAAAAAGCGGGACGCAGTTAAAGGAAGAAATGGCACAACGCGGCAGGAAGTCTCAGGCAGAACTGATGACTTCGGCCCAAGTTGCGTCCGTTTCCAGCGATTCGCGACTTCGGGCTCCGGTGCACATTACGGACGCCGAGCGGATGGTCTGGGCGGAAGTGGTCAATGACCAGCCCGCGACCGCCTTCTCACCCACGCATAGTCCCCTGCTGGAGCAGTACTGTCGTCACGTTGTCCAGGCTCGATTGCTGGCAGACGAGATCATGAACTTCGATCGCACTTGGCTGGCTGATGATGATGGGCTCAAGCGGTACGACCGGCTGCTTTCAATGCAAGAGCGGGAAGGCCGGGCTGCGTCTTCGTTGGCTACGCGGCTGCGCATCACGCGCCAGGCCACGGCCGACCCGAAGACCGTGGGCCGTGCGAACGGTCGGCAGGCAAAGTCTAAGAAGCCTTGGGAACTCGTCGACGGCTGACGCGTGGCGACCGCAACATTGCCTGGATTGAGCAGTACTGCCGAATCCCCGAAGGCAAGTTGGTAGGTAAGCCGGTAAAGCTGACGAAGCACCAACGCGGCTGGATCAAGCAGATTTACGACAGCCCGACGCGGCTGTTCATCCTGAGCATGGCTCGGAAGAACGCCAAAACGGCGCTGTCTGCTTTCCTTTTGCTGCTCCACCTGTGTGGGCCAGAGGCGAAGCCGAACAGCCAGTTGTACAGCGCGGCGCAGTCCCGGGAGCAGGCGGCAATCCTGTTTGCCCTGGCGGCCAAGGTGGTGCGGATGTCGCCGGATCTGTCCGAGTACGTGTTGATCCGAGATACGGCTAAGCAGTTGTTTTGCACGGAGATGGGAACGCTTTACCGGGCGCTGTCCGCAGAGGCCAGCACCGCTTACGGTCTGAGCCCCGCCTTCACCATCCATGACGAGTTGGGCCAAGTGCGAGGCCCTAGATTTGAGCTTTACGAAGCCCTTGAGACGGCCAGCGCTGCGCAGGATTCGCCGCTGTCGATCGTGATCAGCACCCAAGCGCCTACGGACGCGGACTTGCTTAGTCTGCTGATCGACGACGCGCTGACGGGTGCCGATCCACGGCAGAAGGTGGTGCTGCATACGGCACCGATGGAGTTGGAAGCGTTCTCGGATGAAGCGATAAGAGCGGCAAACCCGCACTTTGACGACTTCATGAACAAGGACGAGGTGCGCCGCCAAGCGGCAGACGCCAAGCGCATGCCTAGCCGGGAAAACTCGTACCGCAACCTGATCCTGAATCAGCGCGTGGAGGCGCATAACCCATTTGTGTCCCGGGCTATCTGGGAAGAAAACGGTGCGCAGCCGGAGATGCTGGCGGGCAAGACGGTATACGGCGGCCTCGATCTGTCCAGCGTGTCGGACTTGACCGCTTTGGTGCTGGTGTCAGACGAGGGCGATGTCCACCCGAGGTTCTGGCTTCCCGAGGAAGGGTTAGCCGAGAAGTCCCGTAATGACCGCGTGCCATACGACGTGTGGGCCGACCAGGGGCTGCTTCTGACCACGCCAGGCCGGGCAATTGAATACGAGTTCATCGCTCATGAACTGCGCAAGGTGTTCGACACGTGCAACGTCGTAGCTCTGGCGTTTGACCGGGCCATGATGCGATTCCTGAAGCCCTGGCTGATTCGGGTCGGCTTCACCGAAGAGGAACTGGCGAAGTTCGTTGAGTTCGGCCAGGGGTTCATGTCAATGAGCCCGGCCTTGCGCGAACTTGAGGCCCGCTTATTGGGAGCGAAGTTAAAGCATGGCGAGCATCCGGTACTGACCATGTGCGCGATGAACGCTGCGGTCGTCCAGGATCCTGCGGGAAATCGGAAGTTCACGAAGGCGAAGTCTTCAGGCCGGATTGACGGCATGGTCTCGCTGGCGATGGCGGTGGCGGCAATGCCACCGGAGCAGGCGCCCACCGTCGCCGAGTACAAAGTTTTCTTCGTATGACCATGAAAATCATAACCATGCCCGCCCAGAGCGGGCTTTTTGCATTGGGAGGCCTGCATGCCTGACAAGCTCAATACCCGCGCATACAGCCTCTTGGAAATCAAGGCGCTGGACGAATCGAAGCGCGAGATAACCGGTATTGCCACCACGCCCGAGCCTGATCGCGTGGGCGACGTCGTGGAACCGCTGGGCGCCAAGTTTGCCGCCGAGTTGCCGCTTCTGTGGCAGCACCAGCATGACAAGCCTGTCGGCACCGCAAAGTTCGGGAAGCCCACCAAGAACGGCATTCCTTTCACCGCCTCGCTGCCAGTCATTGACGAGCCGGGCGCCCTGAAGGATCTGGTCGACATGGCCTGGCAGTCGGTGAAGGCCAAGCTCGTGCGCGGGGTGTCTATCGGCTTTCGCGCGATTGAGTACAGCTTTATCGAGAACGGCGGCGTGCGCTTCTCGGAAACGGAGATCTTCGAGCTGAGCCTCGTGACGATCCCGGCCAATGCGTCCGCCTCCATTCACAGCATCAAAAGTATCGACACCGCTCTGCGCGCCGCGTCTGGCAATGAAGCGCAGGGCGATGAAGAAGCAGGGCGAAAGCCCGTATCTCCCGGCGTCTCGGGAACCAAGAAACAGCCCGCCACTGGCGGGTTTTTTTATACCCGAACGAAAGGGAAACAGACCATGAACGTGCAAGAACAAATCAAGGCGCTGGATGACAAGCGCGCCGCGCTCACCAACGAGCGCACCACCATTCAATCCAAGGCGGTGGACGAAGGCCGAACCAAGGATTCCCAAGAGCAGGAGCGGTTTGCTGAAATCACCGCTGAAGTGGACGCGATCGACAAAGAACTGATCGATCTGCGCGTCATGGAAAAGGACCTCATCGCCGCTGCGAAGCCGGTGAAGGGTCATACCGAGAAGGAAGCCAGCGATTCGCGGGGCATGCTGCCGGTCTCGGTCAAGGACACAACCAAGCTGGAAAAAGGCATCGAGTTCGCGCGCTTTGCGATGTGCCAATTGGCCGCCAAGGGCAACCCGGAAATGGCCCTGAAGCTGGCCAAGAATCACTACCCGCAAAACGAGCGAGTCGTCAAAGCGCTGGAATTGCAGGCCAACGGCCTGAACCTCGGTATGTTGATGAAGGCCACGGTAGAAGCCGGCACGACGCTGGACGCGACCTGGGCTGGTCCGCTCGTCGACTACCAGAACTTTGCCGGGGACTTCGTGGACTTCTTGCGTCCGCGTACCATCATCGGCCAATTCGGCCAAGGCTCGGTACCGTCGTTGAACCGCATCCCGTTCAATGTCCGCATCGGTGGCCAGACGACTGGCGGCAATGCCTACTGGGTGGGTGAAGGCGCGCCGAAGCCCCTGACCTCGTTCGACTTCACTGCCACCGAACTGCGCTGGAACAAGGTCGCAGCGATCAGTGTTCTGACGAACGAGCTGATCCGATTCAGCAATCCGAGCGCGGAACGTCTCGTTCGTGATGGTCTGGCGGCGGCGGTCATCGAACGCATTGATATCGACTTCATCGATCCGGCGAAGACCGCTGTGGCGAACGTTTCCCCGGCGTCGATCACGAACGGCGCAACCGCCATCGCGTCCAGCGGTTCGGACGCAGCCGCAGTGCGCGCAGACATTCAAGCGCTGTGGGCTCCGTTTATCACGGCCCGCAACGCCCCGCGCAATGCCGTGTACATCATGGACAGCACTACGGCCCTGGCCTTGAGCCTGATGCAGAACCCGCTTGGTCAGTCGGAATTCCCCGGGTTGACGATGAACGGCGGTACGTTCATGGGCGTCCCGGTCGTGGTTTCCGACTACCTGCCGACGAGCTCTGCCGGCGGCATTGTCGTCCTGGCAAACGCCTCCGATATCTGGCTGGCTGACGATGGTCAGGTCACGGTAGACGCTTCGCAAGAGGCGTCGCTTCAGATGCTGGACAACCCCACCAACAACAGCGGCACCGGTACGGCCACGTCGTTGGTTTCGATGTTCCAGACCAACAGCACGGCATTCCGCGCTGAGCGCTACATCAACTGGGCGCGCCGCCGTGCCTCGGGTGTGGCCTATCTGACGGGCGTGAGCTGGGGCGCCTAACTAGCCTTCTGGTTCAAGGGGCCTTCGAAGGGAGGCCCCTTCTACAAGATGGAAAGGGATAACAATGAACAGAGTCACATTCACCTATAAGAATGGTCGTGAACGCGTTATGTCCAAGCGCGACGCAGAAATTCTCAAGGCCTTGGGCCACGGCGTTTATATGACTCGTGATTTGGTCGCGGATCGTACAGTGGCGCCGAGCGAGAATGCGTCTGACGCCAAACCGAAGCGCAAATACACGCGCCAACAAAAGGTTATGGGATGAAGCTCGGGGTGCGTTCGCTTCTGTCCAAGTGGCTAGCTCCTGTGGACGGTCGTGGAAGAGGCGGCTGGTGGCCGTTTGTCCGTGAGCCGTACCCCGGTGGCTGGCAGAAGAATGACGAGTGGACGGCTGAAGACTTGCTGTGTTCGCCCATCGTATATGCCTGCATAACCCTGATTTCGAACGATATCGGAAAGCTGCGCACGAGACTCGTAGCGAAGGATTCAAACGGAATTTGGTCAGAGGTAGAAGGGAACTCTCCATTTTGGCCGGTTCTGCGCCATCCGAACCGTTATCAGAACCACATCCAGTTCAAGCAGTGGTGGATCATGTCGAAGCTTCGACATGGAAACACCTATGTCTTGAAGGAGCGTGACGCGCGGGGTGTGGTCATGCGCCTTCACGTCTTGGACCCTTGCCGGGTAACGCCCCTCGTTTCGGATGATGGGTCGGTTTACTACCAGTTGAGCCAAGACAACCTTGCTGGCGTGCGCACTGCCAGCGAAACGGTCCCTGCCAGCGAGATCATCCATGACCGGATGAACTGCCTATACCACCCGTTGGTCGGCATCTCGCCCCTTTTCGCAGCTGCCATAGCGGCGGGTATTGGGATCAAGATACAACGCAACACCGCGACATTCTTCGGCAACAACGCGAATCCAGGTGGGATTCTCGTTGCGCCTGGCAATATCACTGCCGAGAACGCTGCCGCGATCAAAGCAGCTTGGGAGACTGGGTATTCCGGAGTGAATGCCGGGAAGGTGGCTGTGCTGGGCGATGGCATGAAATTCGAGCCGATGAGCCGCAACGCAACCGACTCTCAGCTCATTCAGATTTTGAATTGGTCTGACGAGCGCATTTGTTCCGTGTTTCATGTACCCGGATACAAGGTCGGCGTTGGTCAAGCCCCCAGCTACAACAACATCGAAGCGCTTGACCGCGGCTACTACTCTGGCTGCCTACAGTCTCCCATTGAAGAGATGGAGGCGTGTCTTGACGATGGCCTGGGTTTGGATGGAGTGAGCAAGGGAGTTGACCTGGATCTGGACGGCTTGATGCGTATGGACACTAAGACCCAGATGGAAGCGCTGAAGATTGGCGTGGACGCCGGGATCATCGCGCCGAACGAAGGTCGCAAGCAAGTCAACCTGCCGCCGCTGGACGGTGGCGATACCGTCTACATGCAACAGCAGGACTTCCCGCTGGATCAGGTCCGGCAGAACAAGATCGTTCAGCCTTCCCAGGAGCCGGCCCCGGTTCCGTCACCGGCCGAAGTTTCGGATGAAGACAAGTCGCTGATCTTGGAAGCCAAATCCTTAATCGCGACCCAGAAGGCAATTGAAGCCATGCGAAAAGCCGCCAAACCGGAGCCAGCCCATGTTGTTTGACCCCGAGAAGTTCGGCCAAGCGATGGGCGAGGCTATCCGCCAAGCCGTCGAGCCGTTGCAGAAGCAGATCGCTGAACTGACGGAGAAGCTTGCCGAACGGCCCGACCTCTCCGAGGAAATTGCAGCCGCCGTCAAGGCAGCGGTGGACAGCATTCCGAAGCCTAAGGACGGTCGAGACGCCGACATGGAGCAGGTCGAAGACCTGGTTGCAAAGGCGGTGGGCGCGCTCCCCCAGCCAAAAGATGGCGCGCCGGCGGATATGGAAGCCCTGCGTGAGCATCTTTCGGAATTGGTGGCGAAACTACCTCGACCGTCTGACGGCAAGTCCGTCACGGCCGAAGACGTAGCGCCGGTTCTGGAAATGCAGGTGGCCAAGTGGGCGTTGGAGTTCGAACGGCGAGCCCAGGACACGCTACAGAAGGCAATCGACAAAATTCCGGTGCCGAAAGATGGAACTGATGGCCGTGACGGGCTTGGATTCGAAGACCTTGAGGTCGAATTCGACGGCGTAAAGACGGTGACATTCAAGCTCGTTCGTGGTGATCTGACGAAGCAATTCGATCTGACCATGCCGGTCGTGGTCGACTGCGGGATATTCAAAGAAGGCCACGTGTACACGCCCGGCGATTCCGTGACATGGGCCGGGTCGTATTGGATTGCCCAAAAGGACACCGGCGCGAAGCCTGACAGCCCCGAAAGCGGATGGCGCTTGGCCGTTAAGAAGGGCCGGGATGGGAAGGACGGCCGGAACGGCGTCGACAAGACAGCCCCGGTGAAGCTATGAAGCTCGTTACGTTGCAACAGTGCCGGGACAACATCCGTTCTGATACGGATGCTGACGACGCCGATCTGGCAATGAAGATCGAAGCCGCCAGCGATGCCGTGATGGACTATCTGGGCGAGTACGGTGCCACGTTTACGGATTCCTCCGGACTCGTAGAGGTGGATTCAAACGGCGACCCGGTGGGTGTGCCTGCCCGGGTACAGCAGGCCACTATCTTGACGGTGGCGTATCTGTACCGAGAGCGTGATGGATCGCAGGAGTTCTCTGTTGGCGACCAGTGGGGATACGGATATGCGTTGCCCAAGGCGGCCACCGCATTGATCTACAGCCTGCGCAAGCCTACGGTGGTCTGATGCTCGACTCTGGAAAGCTGCGCCACCGCGTTTCGATTGAGCGCGTCTCGTACGTGCAAGACACCACGACCGGAGCGATGGTCGAGACCTGGGCGGAAATCGCCAAGGTTTGGGCAGCCGTCGAGCCGCTGTCTGCTCGGGAGTTTGTGCAGTCGGCGGCGGGTCAGTCCGAAGTGACGGCGCGAATCACGATCCGTGCTCGCGAGATCCTGGCCACTGATCGCATCATCCATCGTGGCACTGTCTACAACATCCGAGGCGTGCTTGCCGACAAGGATAGTGGGCTCGAATACCTGACTCTGCCGGTCGCGGCCGGGTTGAACGAGGGCTGAATTGGAGTTTGTGTTGCTGGCACCGGGTCCGAGCATGAGCCGTGACCTGGCTGAATCGCTGCGCGGTAAGCGTGTAGGGGTGGTCAGCAACGTGTTTGAACTGGCGCCTTGGGCGAACTTCCTGGCTGCGAATGATCGCGCCTGGTGGAGAGCCTACCCCGAGGCAATGAACTTTGCCGGACGGCGGTTCTCCAGCAGCGAGATGCATGGCGTGGAACGCTGTCGGCCTGGCAATACGCAGTGGGCTAGCGGGGTTCTAGCGTTGCAGGTTGCGGTGAATCTCGGCGCAAGTCGGATCCGACTGTATGGCTTTGATATGCACGGGTCGCATTTCTTCGGTGAATACACAAACGGTTTGGTGAATACGAAGCCGTTCCGGCGCGCTGTGCATCTGCACCAGTTTCGAGACTGGGCACGAGCCAACAGCGGGATTGAGGTTGTGAACTGTACGCCGGGCTCGGCGCTGGATTGCTTCCCAATGGGGGCAGCTTGATCGTTCGTGGCATGAAGGGATTAGGCGACAACATTTACCAACGCGCCTTCGTGAAGAAGTTGCAAGACCCGGTCTATCTTGAAACGCCCTGGCCGGAGTTGTATGAAGACCTGCCCGATGTGAAGTTCGTTCGTTCTGAAACGGCGTTGCGGACTCAATCCAAGAATATGGCGAGGCAGGACGAGGCTCGTTGGGTGAAGGCCCCGAGGGATACGACGGTCTCTGTCCAGTATGGGACAGCGGGCATCGTTACCGGGATGCGCCGGTGCTTTGGGGTAACGCCTGGGGAATTTGACCTACCTGACTTCGGCCCGTCACCAATTGCAGGGCGGTACATGGTGGTGCGACCAGCGACGGTTAGAGCGGAATGGGTGGCAGAAGCGCGCAACCCGCTGACCATGTACATCGCCGAGGCCGCTGAAGTGGCTCGGGCGGCTGGATATAGGGTCATTTCGGTGGCCGATCTGGAGCCAGGCAAGGAGTGGGCTGTGGGCAAGTTGCCACCGGCTGACAAGGTTTATCACGGCGGTGAGTTCAGTGTCCGGCAGCTTATGGCATTGGTCCGAGGGGCTGCGGCGGTGATAGGCGGCATCGGCTGGATTCTGCCGGCCGCCATCGCTATGAAGGTGCCTGCCTGGATCATCTGCGGCGGGCAGGGCGGATTCAACGCCCCAGAACTAATTGCGGACGAGAAGTACATGGACCTGAGCCGGATTCGGTTCTCGGTCCCGGACAACCTTTGCCGGTGCCGGCAGAGACAACACAACTGCGACAAGCGAATCAAGAACCATGCAAGTGACTTTGCCGACTGGCTGCGAAGACTCCCTGATCTGGTGGCCTGAGTTGGGCATGGGGTTCCATCCCCGTCCCGCGATGGACTACACGACCAGCTATTGGGAAGAGTTCCGCCAGCGTGACTCGTCGCCGATGGGTGAACTGCTGACGGAAGCGCGATTGTGCCTGGTGCGTCGGCATTACGCTGGCCAGGTCGTGGACATTGGTATCGGTGGTGGTCGATTCGTGGAGTACGCGGCCGCGCAGGGCTATGACGTCAACGCAGAGGCCAACGAGTGGTTGCGCCAGCGGGACGCATACTGCGACCCGTACAGCCGTCCGGTGGATGCGATCACGTGCTGGGACAGCCTCGAACACATCCCCGACCCGGCTGCACTGCTGGCCCAAGTTCGCGAATGGGCGTTCGTTGCCATCCCTATCTTCGAAGATGGCGATGGCGTTCCGGCAAGCCGCCACTACAAGCCCGGCGAGCACATTTGGTATTTCTCCCATCGCGGCCTAATCGACTGGATGAAGGCCCAGGGCTTTGTCTGCATGGAACACAACGACGCTGAGACGGAACTCAGCCGCGAAGGCATCCGCAGCTACGCGTTCATGAGGATAAAATGAAGGTCGAGGTCAAGCTTTCCGGCGTCGACGGCGTTCTGGCCACGCTCAAAAGCTTGCCTGCCGAGATCGTATCGAAGCGTGGCGGCCCGGTGAAGCTGGCTCTGGCCAAAGGTGCCAGGCTGATTCGGGACGAGGCCAAGAAGAACTTGCGAAGAGCAATTGCCATGCCAGGAAAGACAGGCATAACCACGACGACTGGCTTCACTGAAAAGAACGTAGTAGCCATGCGCAAGAATCTGCGCGATGGCACGAAGGGCGAGCGATATATCGTCACGGTGAAGTACGAAAAACACCCTGCGGGAAATCAGCGACGGCGAGCTACCAGAAGAATGGCCGATTCTAAGCGGAGGATCCGTAAACGGACTTTGCAAGAGATCCGTGCTAATGACATCGCATTCATGATGGAGTACGGAACGAGCAAGCAGGCCGCGACTCCCTGGCTCCGCCCTGCTGTAACACAACATGGAGCAGCCGCGATCAACGTGATCACTCAGGATCTGAACAAACGTATCGAAAAGGTAGTGTCCGAAATGGGCGCCAAGAACCGGAACAAGTAATGCTGCCAGCCGTATTTCAAACCCTCAAGACAGCCGCTGTGCTCGCAATCGTAGGTGGCGACCCTGTGCGCATATTCCGCCACGGCGCCGCGCCGCAAGATACAGACAGGCCGTACGTGACTTGGTTTGAAGTTAGCGGACAGCCGTTCGACCAGATCAGCGGCGTTCCGTGCGGCGATTTTGATAGCGTGCAGATTGATTGTTGGTCCATGGACGATGCCCAGGTCGACGCTTTGGCCACAGCTGTGCGTGACGCCATAGACGCCGCAGGGTTTTCTAACCGATTGGCCGTCAACCAGCGCGACCCAGACACAAAGCTATTTCGAATTGGCCTTCAGGCCGACTTCATTAACTCCCGATAGATCCCTACTACCTAGTTTTGCCTTGCCCGCCTCGAGCGGGCTTTTTCTTTTGGAGCCCGCAATGACCGCTGGAATCGTAAAAACCCAAGGTACCGAGCTGTACTTCAAGACTGCCGACTCGACGCCTGTGTTGGTGAAGATGGCTTGCCCTACCGGCATTACCGGCCTGGGTGGCGCCGCAGATCAGTTGGAAACCACCTGCCTGGACACGCAGGACGACAAGGAATACACGGGCGGCCTCGGCAACCCTGGCCAGGTTTCGGTCCCCTTCAACTTCATCCCGACGAACGCGTCGCAACAGGATCTGTTCGACATGAAGGCTCGCCGCGATGTGCTGGACTGGATCGTCCTGCTGTCTGACGGCACGGCCGCCCCGACGCTGGATTCGAACGACGAGATCGACCCTCCGGCAGGACGATCCAGCATCAAGTTCGAAGGCTACATCGCCGACTTGAATCTGGACATTGCCACCAATGAGATTGTGCGCGGCACGCTGACGATTCAGCGTTCCGGCCCGGTCATCCTGACGCCGAAGGCATGAGCATGCTGGATAAGTCCCTATTCGTAACTCCTAACGTTCACGAACGCGAAGTCGAGTTGGCTGACGGTACCAAGCACAAGCTGCATTTCCGGGAGTACTCAGGTGTCGTGTTTGCCAAGTACGCCGTCGCCGCGCGTTCGGAAGACCTTGAGCAGCGATCAAAGGCAATGGCGATTCTCATCGCCGCGAGCCTGTGCAAAGAAGACGGTCAACCGGCTTTGACGTTCGACCAGGCCTGCGAGCTGAAGCCGGCGCCGATGAACGCCATTTTCCGTGCCGCGTTGGAGGCAAACGGATATGGAAAGGATGAAGCGGGAAAAGCATCCGGGCCGGAAGCGACGAATGGTTCTGGCACGTCCTAGCGCTGGCGCTCGGCGGTCGCACGATTGCCGAGCTACAGGCAAGCATGTCTCGGATGGAATTCGAACGGTGGATGCACTTTTACGAGCGATTCCCATTCGACGACATGCACCGGTATCACCGACCAGCTGCTCTGGTTGCCAGGAGCATGGGCGGAAGCGACGTTGGACCGTTGATTGACTGGCTGGCCCACCCCCTCGTCAAAGAACACACAGACGCCGATTTGCGCACGTTGAAGGCGTTTGGCTTTAAACCTCAGGATACCTAATGGCAACAGCCGGCAGCATCGTCGTAGACCTGCTCATGAAGACGGGTTCGTTTGAGACGGATGCCCAACGTGCGTCCAAGATTTCCGAGAAGCGATTCAAGGAGATCGAGAAGCAGGCGAAGGATGCGGCCACCTCAGTTAGCGGCGCATTCACCGGGCTGCTGAGCGGTGCATTGCTGGGTGTCGGGGTGGGTACGATCTTCGGCAAGTTCATCGAGGAGACGAAGAACGCCCAAAATGAACAGGCTCAGTTGGCGGCCGTTCTCAAATCCACGGGCAATGCAGCAGGCTTTACCGCGTCTGAACTGAACAAGATGGCCAGTGGTATGGCCGGGTTTGTTAGCGAAGGCGACATTAACCGCGCTCAAACCCGGTTGCTTTCCTATACGGGAGTTGTAGGGGAAGAATTCCCGAGGGCGCTCCAGGCCGCCATCGATATGTCCGTTCGCTTGGGCATGACGGTTGAGCAGTCGGCAGAAACTGTGGGCAAGGCCCTTGATGTGCCAAGCAAGGGCTTGGATGCTCTTTCGAAGCAGGGCTTCCGGTTTACGGAAGAGCAGAAGAAGTTGGTCAAGTCTCTGGAAGATACCGGGCGCGTAGCAGAAGCTCAGGATGTTGTCCTTAAGGCTTTGGAGTCGTCCTACGGTGGGGCTGCGGAAGCCGCGAGGAACACCCTCGGCGGTGCGCTGCAAGCGTTGCAGAACCAGATTGACGATCTCATGACCGGCGATGACGGCAGTGTCAATGGCCTTACGTCGGCAGTGAACGACTTTACAGATCTTCTCGGATCGTCCGAAACCAAGGCGACGTTTGCAGCATTCACGCAGTTCCTGGCAGAAGTCGCGACCGGCCTGGTTACGGTAATCAATGAGTTCACCAAGGCGGCTAGGGCAGCGGATAGCTGGCTAGAAGCGATCAATGTCAAGGTCGCCGATACCATCTTTGGCGACTCGGATCCGGCAAAGGAAGTCGAAAATATTACAAGGCGGTTGAACGAGAACCGTGAGGCAGTCGAGAAGCTCAGGGCGGCGCAGGCGGCCAATCCTTCCGGCAAGTCGGAGAACATGTTTGGCTTTGAGCAAAACGAGAACTATCAGCAGCGCATCAACGCCATTCAGGAGGCGATCAAGGCGGGAGAGGCGCGGCTAGTGTTCGCGCAGGGACGTTTAGGCGCCCAAGACAAGAAGTTGATGGAGGGCCTTTCCGGTGTCGACGAGACCGGCGCTCCGACCCCAACGCTAGATCCGATCCGAGCTACCGCGTCATCTGCTGGTGGTGGCGGAGGAAGCAGCAAGGAAAAGATTGATCAAGGTCAGAAGCTGATCGATCAGATGAACCAGCGCATCGCCCTAGTCGGGAAGGAGACCGAGTACGAAAAGCTCCTAGAGCAAGTTCGTATTGGGTCTGTGACCTTCAAGACCCAGGCCCAAAAAGATGAGGCCTTGGCGTCGGCACAAACGCTCGACTTCATCAACGAGCAGAACAAGGCCTATGCAGAGACTCAGGCCCATCTCGAGAAGATGTCTAAGGTGTCTCAGGACACGGCATCTGAAATGGACGAGTTCGCCCGTGAAGCGGCGCGCAGCATCCAAAATTCTCTCGGTGATGGCTTGTACAGCATCCTATCTGGAAACTTTGATGACATCGGTCAGAAGTTCGCCGATACGTTGACCCGCATGGCAGCCGATGCGGCTGCTGCAAACCTGGCTGGAGTGCTGTTCGGCGATTATGGGAAAACGGGTCAGATCGGCGGTTTGGTCGGGGGTATTGCTGCCTCGTTGTTCGGAAGTTCTATCTCGGCATCTCCCAACTACACGTCTGGGGGCACTGCGGTTGGAAGCTTTGACGGCATGACTCGAACTTTTGCGAGTGGCGGTTATACCGGCGCCGGAGGCAAGTACGACCCAGCAGGAATTGTCCACGCTGGCGAATATGTGATCCCAGCTGATGCCACCCGTAGGCTCGGTGTTGGGTTTCTGGACCGCCTGAAGGGATATGCGGATGGCGGCTATGTGGGCGCCGGTTCGATGCCGTCCGTGGCGGGCTCCAACACCCGCGTTGAGATCGTGAACAACGGCACTCCGCAGCAAGTTTCCAGTGCCAACCGGTCCTTTGATGCGCAAGGCGAAGTGATCCGCATCGTAGTGCGTGATATCCAACGCAACGGTGATACGGCTAAGGCTATCAAGGGGATGCCAGCATGAGCGTGTTCCCCGCGTACGCAAAGATCCTTCTGTCCGGCTTTACTGAAGAGGCTGATTATGGAGTTCTACGGACCGAGATGGATAGCGGGATTGCTAAGCAACGTCCAACACGATCGTTGGCGATTGTTCGTCGCACCGTGACCATTCACGTGGATTCAGTGGCCGACAAGATTGCATTTGACCAGTGGCGGCGGGTGGATCTTGCTGGCAGTACTGGCTGGTTTGATTGGGTCGATCCTTTGGACGGCATAACCAAGCAAACGCGGATCGTTGATGGAACGCTCCAATGGTCGAGCCCCGGAAAGGTCTGGCGCGCGTCCGGGCAGATAGAGACGGTGGGCTGATATGCCGGTCAATTATTCGGATGCTGCCCAGCAGAACTTACTTGCTACGAGCGCGGACGAGCCGTTCCTTGTTGCCGTAGAGATCCTGCACCCTGATCTGGTAGTCCCTGCTCGATTTGTCAACGACAGCCAGAACATAACTATCCAGGGCGACGAGTACTTCGCCACCGCGTTCCGCGTAGCGTTGCCGGATGACAAAGAGCAGCAGCTACCTCAAGCACGTCTTGAGGTTGACAACGTTGGGCGCGAGCTAACGCAATGGCTTGAGTTCAGCAGAGGCGGGAAGGGGGCACGTTGCAGAATTATTCAGGTACTGCGCAGTGACCCGAACCTTATTGAATTCGACATGACGATGGACCTTACGGGTCTGGTCGTGAACAACTTGGTGGTAAGCGGAGTCCTGGGGTACCAGAACACATTGGGGCAAAGCGCTGTGGCCGTGCGCTACGACCCCAAGACGGCGCCGGGTCTGTGGTGATGCACTGGTCAGATAAGTACGTCGGGTTGCCTTACGTTCCGGAGACTGGAGATTGTGCGGCCCTTGCCGCCAGAGTGTCGGCCGAAGTATTCGGTGTTCGGCCGCATCTCCCGGTTTCGCATGCTCAATCTCTGCGCGATCAGTCGGCACAAATCATCGAATGCCGGGAGGATCTGGCCGAGCGCGTCGAGAACGCGACGGACGGATGCCCGGCATTGTTTATAGGTCGAGGACGGCTCTGCCACATCGGCGTCATGTGTTGGATCGCTCACGAATGGTGGGTCCTGCACGCGGACAAATCGGCCGGCTCAGTCATCCGTCAGCGCTTACGAGACATGACGCGCATTCACTTCAAGCTTGAGGGGTATTACCGGTGGAAGTCGTAAAGTCTACCCCGTCGCTTGTCCACCTTCCGCATCCGGTGACTGCCAATGGAAAGAGCCTCTGCTACGCGGCGTTTCTGCCCGGCGAGACTTTGGGAGCTTACTTAGACCGTATCGGGCTGAGGGTGGTCGAAGCTCCGATGGATGTCTGGCAGAACGGAAGGCGAGTGCCCTCTGCTCTCTGGCGCCGACTCATCCCTCGGCAGGGCGACCAGATCATTGTTCGCGCCAAGATGGAAGGCGGCGGCGGTGGTGGCAAGATCTTGCGCACGGTGGCGCTCGTCGCTCTGGTCATCGTCAGCGCTGGTTATGGCGCGGCTTTAGGAGGGGCACTTGGGTTTACGGGTGCTACAGCGGGAGCGATTGGTAGTAGCGTGATCATGTTGGCTGGAACGGTCTTGATCAATGCGCTTCTTCCGATGCCCCTGCCTACCGCCGCCAAGTTGGGCGCTGGCCAGAAATACGAGTCGAGTCCGACGTACGCGATCCAGGGAGGACGCAACCGACCCCGCCCTTGGGAGCCGCTACCAATAATCATGGGGCGCCATCGGATTGTTCCCGACCTAGGCGCGAATACGTGGACGAATCAGCTCGGCGATGATCAGTTTCTGAATCAGGTCTTCAATTTTGGCCTGCAAGGGATGGATCTGAACCTTCGTGATTTCAAGATTGGGAACACCCCGATTGAGTCGTATGACGGTGTTCAGATGCAGCGTGCGGGACCCGACGGAGTCCTGTCGATGTTCCCTGGGAATGTGGATACGCTTCAGGGCTTCTCGCTGAATGCTACTGACGGCTGGCAGACCCGCACAACGCCTCCTTCCGTTTACTCCATCACCGTTGAATTGGCGTCTCGCCTATTCAGAGTGGCGGATGACGGTTCGATGGAAAGCCGGCGCGTGGACTTCCGGATTCAGTATCGCCAGGTGGGCACGACCGATTGGCTAGAACTCGGCTATATCAATGCGGTGTATGCCACACATTATTGGTCGGCCCGTTTGTTTCCGGGTGGCACGACTCAGGTGATGATGGGCACGACCAACTACGGGGATCACACTGAAGGCGAGATCTTCATGCAAGCTGATCCCGTAACAGGCCAGGTCTACACGGGTCAATGGATGTGGGTTCCGCATCCTTACCAACTGGGTCAGCCCTGGCAGGGTATCGCGCCTGACCCTATGGTTACCCCTGGTAGTCCTGGATATCGGCTTTGGGGAAATAGGCAAGAGCCCACACGCGCCCAAATAAACTGGGATGTCCCTGGTGCGCAAGGCCGGCAGTTCGAAGTGCGAGTGATGAAGGTGACTCCGGACGTCAACGACAGCCGAGAGTCAAATGAGACTGCGGTGAGTCAAATCCTCGCATATCAAGGAGATCCCGCTGACTACACTGGCCAAGCTCGGATCGCTCTGCGAATAAAGGCGACCGGGCAGTTGAACGGCGCCGTAGACGAATTTAGCGCGATCGGTAGCGCAACATGCCCCGTTTGGAACGGCAGCAGTTGGGTGAATCAGGAGACGTCCAATCCGGCGTGGTGGTTTCTATGGTTTGCCAGGGGCCGCCGAGACCCTTCCGGACGCCGCATGTATGGAGTTGGCCTAGCGGATTCCGACATCGACATAGAAGGTATCAAAGCATGGGCTGCATGGTGTGATGCGAACCGTTTGACGTTTAACTATGTGCTGGACCGTAAGGTCAGTTCGGCCGATGCTCTCGACACCATCGCCAGAGCGGGTCGCGCTGCCAAGACGCAACAGACTGGCAAGTTGGGCGTAGTTTGGAACGCTGAGAATTTGCCAGAAGTGGCCACCTTCGGCCCCTTCAATATCAGGGCTGGGTCGTTCCAGTTGGCATACACCAACGAATCCACTGTGGACGAAATCGTCCTCAGTTTTGTGGATGAAGCGAGAAATTGGACTCTCAATGAAGTTCGGGTAATCGTGCCTGGCGCGGCGGCAACCAACAATCCTTTGCAGTTAGATCTTGACGGTTGCACCAACGTTGATATGGCGGGGCGAGAGGCGAATCTTATTGCTGCTTCTCAGGTCTGGCACCGTAGACGTGCGACGTTTGAGACAGACATTGAAGGATTCGTTGCGACTAAAGGCGACGTCATCCGTCTTACCCACGATCTAACAGTGTGGGGTTACTCGGGCCGCATGATGCCAGGAAGCTCAAGTGGCTCCGGCTCCGTTCTGCCCAAGGTTGTTCTCGACAGCCAGGTTCCGTCCGATGGCAATGGGATCGCCCTGTTGCGAGATCCGGCAGGGAATATGAAAGTGGTGTCTGTGACGTCTGCTGTGGGAGAGGTGACAGAGTTTCAGATAGTCACCGATTTGGGCGGCTTCAAGATGCCCGGCGACGCGCCTTACGAGGACGTGACTCCCCTGGATTGGGTGTGGCAGTTCGGACCGCTGGAGATGCCCGGAAGGCGGTTCAAGATCACCAGTGTGGAGCCGTCAGCGGAAGGGGTGAAATTCTCGGCCATAGACGATGACCCTGGGTACTACGCAAGCGAAAACAATCCCTACATCTACACACCGCCCAGGGATGGGGCTTTGCTCGGTGGGGTGATCTTTTCCGTACGTTTCAATGAAGCAATTCGCAGCGTACAGAACGACTCCATTGATGTGCAAATTGACTGGACCATCTCCATTTCTAGCCGGGTCCAGATCAACTATTCGATCAATGGTATTGCGCAGCAGCCGTTCACGACTGAAGCACGACAGGCGACCATTTCGGCGAAGACCGGTGATGTCCTTGTCGCGGCTATTCGGCCCATCAACGCAGTCGGAACGGGGCAGCCATTCACCGCGACTTATACGGTTCAAGGTCTGCTTTCTCCGCTGCCTGCACTGACTGGGCTGACAAGCGTCTTCAGAGATGGGCTTACCACTCTCGTCTGGAACCCTGTCGTCGATATTCGCCAGCCGGACTATGAGGTTCGGCTGGGCAGTTCGTGGGCTAATTCCCGAACCGTTGGAACGACGCGCAACTTGGACATGTTGGCTGTCGGAAATGGTACGTACTTCGTGGCAGCCCGGTTCCAGACACGTGGCGTGACGATCTATGGGCCGGCGGACAGCGTCCAAATCTCCGGCGCCGTTCTGGTACGGAACGTTCTGGTCACCGTGCAAGAGGATCCGGCGTGGAGCGGAACCCTCTCAGGAGGTGCATACGTCCATGATGGTGAACTTACCCTTGTGGGCGTGGGCGACATTTTGTCCGCACCTAATGTACTTGGGTTGGAAGATGTCCTGTGGTTCGGCGGGGTTGGAACCTCCGGAACCTACACCACGAACGCATCCAACATCGTGGATCTTGGCTACGTCGCGCCCGTTCGCGTGGATTTTGAGATCGACGAATACGCGTTGAATTTCGGCGAAGACTTCCTTGCCCTAGCCGACGTTCTGAGCGAAGTGGACGTTCTCAATGACTCCAACCGCCAGCACTACCGAGTCCGGCCTCAGATCCAGTCGGCGCTGGACGACGGTGTGTTTGGCGAGTGGCAGGACTACATCCCCGGGACGATCAACGCTCGTTATTTCAACGTGCGCCTTGTCCTGGAAACGGATCAGCCGCTGATCGTTCCGTTTGTCCGTCACTTCTCTTGGACCATCGACGTTCCAGACCTAGTTCAGTCTGGCACCGGCGTTACGGTCCCGGCTGGTGGCCTAAGGGTCAATTTTCCGAAGCACTTCCACATGAAGCCGAATCTTCAGGTCACGACGATTGACGCCGTGGACGGCGATTGGTCGTCCGTTCTCCAAGATGTGGATCCCGAAGAGGGTTTCAACATTCAGATGTTTAACAATGCGACTCCGGTGGAGCGCGTGGTCAATTGGCTAGCACAAGGGTATTGATATGCAAGAAACTATCGCGATTTCTACTACGCCTCCGCTCCCCGGTCTCCAGATGGTGCAGCAAGCCAATGCTGCAATCGCAACCGTTGCCACGGACTTCGCGGGAGATACGGACCCAGCAGCTCTGGCGGCGCCGTTCATGACCTGGGCCAACACGTCCACTGGAGTCGTCTACCGCCGCAATGCGGCTGGAACAGCTTGGGTGGAGGTTGGACGGGTGTTTGAGCGACCTTTCTACCAGAGCGATGCAGCAAGCGGTCTGATCCCGACTGGCGGGTTCAAGAACTTGCTCATTAACGGCAAGTTCAACATCAATCAGCGCGCCGTTTCCGGAACCGTTACGCTCGCCGCTGGTGCCTATGGGCATGACCGCTGGAAGGCTGGTAGCGGTGGATGCACCTATACGTTCTCCACGTCCGCAGGAGTGACGACGCTAACGATCTCGGCGGGTACGCTCGTCCAAGTCGTCGAAGGGAACAATCTTCGGTCGGGTGACCATGCGCTTTCTTGGACCGGCACCGCGACGGGGCGAATTGCCGCGGGCGGCTTCGCAACAAGCCCCGTGACCGGCACGGTGACCGGGGGCACGAACACCAATATTGAGTTTGGTACCGGTACGCTCTCGCTACCTCAGTTTGAAGCGGGTCTCAACCCAACCACGTTTGAGAATCGTCCAACGAAAGCCGAAATGGATCTGTGCGTCTGGTATACGCGGGTTCTACGCACTGTCGCATCTGCCCGTATTTACGGCATGTGCCAAGTTGTCAGCACCACAGTCGCTGAAGGGCTTCTTGAGTTTGGCCCGATGCGTGCCCCCCCCTCGATTACGAATAGCGGGGCAATCGCTGTAACAGCGTCGGGTGGTGGCGCTGTCGGACTGTCTTCACTGATATTCAACGCCATTAGCGATTCCTCTGCCGGCATCGGCGCAACTGCAAACTCTGCCGCCTTGGTGCAGGGAAGTTCGTCGAAGCTCATCGGCAACGCTGTGGGTGCCACCATCACCATTTCTGCGGAGCTCTGACTATGTACCGAATTATCGACAGCACGACCATTTACCGGACAACCGATTCCACTTCCATTCCTGTGCATCCTGAGAACGCCGACTATCAGGCGTATCTTGCTTGGATAGATGCTGGAAACACGCCGGAATCAGGCCCCAGCGCGCAAGGGCTTGGTGACCAGCCGGATAACGAAGCGGCTGAAAGTTCGCCCGGCTGATACCGAAAATTTCTCCACGGGTAGGAACGCGGCTGCGAGGGCTAGCGCGGTAATCGTGGCCGCGCCAGCGACTGCAACCGCGCCCTCTGCGCTGACTTGGCCGCCATCCCCCAACCAGAGATACATACCGGCCCCCACGGTGTAGAAGGCGGTCAGATGGGTCAGGTAGAGCGGAAAGGAAATGCGCGCGAGCCATTGAGAAATCGGCAGGTCTAGGAAGTGCTGGGCGGTGGGCGACAGGATACAGGAACCGAGAATCGCCGCCGAGGTAACCGAAAGTGGGATGGTGCCGTCAGCAGGGAAGCGAAGCCCGGCCGCCACCAGTGTCAATGCCAAGCAGGCCAGCGCAAAAAGGTTTGCGGCGCGTGTTGGTCTGGGCCGCATCGCGGATTTCATGAGCGCGATCCCCATGCCGAGGGCGAATGGAAGCAAGTAGGAATTGGCCCACCATGTGAACGCGCAGAAGGTGCAGACGGCCGCGACCTGCACAACTCGTGATGAGCCGCAAGCCAGCAGCACTGCAAATATGAGAAACGACCCTAGCAATTCAAAAGGCATCGTCCATAGGGCGGCGTTAAGGAAAATCGCGTCTACGGGCGGAAACCGGTACACGTCCAGGAAGGCGAACCGCAAGACGTCAAGGCCGCTGGGCGCGGTGCTAAAGCCGAGTGAAAGCCAAGGGCTCCCCGCTGCCAAGCCAGCGGTATGGTTGTGCGCAAGCCCAGACATGCTGACCAGATACGCGATAACCACGGAGGCGGCGATGGGAATGGTGAGCCGAGGATATCGACGTAGCGCCAGGGACAAAACGTCTATCCGGTTTCCGGTCTGGAAGTAGCCGATGGAAAGGACGTACCCAGACAGGACGAAGAAAACAAACACGGCCAGCCGGGCATCTAGGAAAAATGGGAGAGGCGGGAATGAATGTCCTGCCAACAGAAATACCGGGCCGAGGTGGCCAAAGACTACGAATAGGGACGCCCAGCCCCTTAGACCATCCAGGTATGTCTCACGCATTTTGTCACCGGTTTTTTGGGTGATTGTAGGACCAATTAATCCGACCCGCTCCGGCGGGTTTTTTTACGCCTGGAGGCGACTGTAATGAGCAAGTTCCAACTTTCGCAGCGCAGCCTGACGCGGCTTGTCGGCGTGCATCCCGATCTGGTCGACGTGGTGAAGCTGGCGATTCAGCGCACGCCCGTGGATTTCACGGTGGTGGAGGGCGTGCGCACGGTCGCGCAGCAGCGCGAATACGTCGCCAAGGGTGCCAGCCAGACCATGAATAGCCACCACCTGCCGCAGGCGGACGGGCTGGGCCACGCCGTGGACCTGGCGCCGCTGATCGGCGGGGCCATCCCGTGGGACGACTGGTCCAAGTTCAAGGACCTGGCCGACGTCGTGAACTCGTGCGCGTCCGAGCTAGGCGTGCCGGTGGAGTGGGGCGGCAATTGGAAGACGTTCAAGGACGGCCCCCATTTCCAGATCCCGCGTGAATGGAAGTCGCGCACGGCCACGGAGGCGTGATGCAGGAGAACCTGGGATTCATGCTGTCCGTGGTGGGTGCGGATGCGGTGAGCGCAGCGGCGGCCGGCGAGCCGCTGACGCTTTCCCAGATCGTCGGATATCTGGTGGCGACTCTTATCGGGGGTGGTGCTGTATGGAAGGTGCTCCCGATCCTAACGGCACGGCTTGGCGTGTCGCTGGCCGGTGCCAAGTCGGAAAAGGACGCTATTGAACGACTAGAAGGCCAGTTGGCAGTCGAGCGCCAGGCCGCTGAGGCCGCGCGCATTTCCGCCAATGAGGCGCACAAGCAGCGCAACGAAATCTACCTGGAGCTGGCGAAGTTCCAGGCCCAGGTCGCTGCGCTGACTGAGCGGGCGGAATTTCAAGCGCAGACCATCGCCGACCTCAAATCCCAGGTGACCGCACTCAAGGAGGAAGTCCGTGGAAAAGCTGCATGAATGGTGTCTATGCCGGCACCCGAAGCTGGCACGCGTGCTGCGTAATATTTACGCAGTTTTGCTTGTCGCGGCGATCTTCGGCGGGGGCTACGCGCTGGGCAGCCTGCTGACGTGGAAAACGGCCATCGTTGCCATTGCCGAGCAGGTGGATGCGAACCACCAGCAGCGCGAAGACTACCGCCAAGCGCTGGCTGCCATGTCGGCAACCGTGAGCCGCGCGGCGGGCACGGCAGAGCAGGCCGCGGACAAGGTGGATAAGGCCGCAGATGCTGCCGAAGGCGCCATCAAGGCTGCCAAAGGAGCCGCGACCAAGGCCGGCACCGCTGCGACGAAAGCCACGGCCGCGGCCAAGTCGGCCAGCACGGCAGTCAGGAAGGTGGAAGAAGTACTTGCGCCAGCACCTGCTGCCCCAGCCCAAGTCCCGGAATGGTTGAACACGCCATGAACCCGCTGCTGCGGGCCGCGCTTCCCTATCTGATCGGTGCCGGGGCGCTGCTGGCCCTGGGCCTTGGTGTGGCTTGGTACGGGTCGCATCGGGAAGCAGAGGGTGTCACGCGCACGCAACTGGAGGCGGCAGCCAATGCCCGCCAGATCGAGGCGCAGTACCGGCGCCAGGAACAGGAGTTGGCGACCGATTATGCGGCTCGCCTAGAGGAAGCCAATGAAGCAACTCGTCTATCTATCGCTGATCGCGATCTTCTTGCTGCTAGCGCTGACGGCCTGCGGGACGCCATCGCTGCCCAGCGTGCCCGAGCCGCCCAAGCTGCCGCCCGCGCCGGAGTCTCTGAACAAGCCGCTACCCGAGCCTGGGATGTTCTCAAAACGTGCACGGACGAATATGCAGCGCTGGCAGCAGATGCTGACCGAACCATCGACGGATTGAGGGCTGGCCACGCCTGGGCAAGCGCGGTAGCCAAAGCCAAACGTTAAGTCTCCCGCGGCCCCCGGTCCTTCACCAGCTTGATCTCATCGTCCGCCCCGATCTCGCGCACCCATGATCCGCACCCCTCATCTGGGTAGACAGGGGCGATGCGGTGGCCAGGATCGCGGCGGCAGTACGGCCTGCGTCCCTGGTCGGTTGTTTCGCCGTGCCAGTGGGTACAGGTCCAGCACCCGCCGAGCTTTGGGGGCATGGGCTTGAGGTACGACATATCCGATTGCTGTTTATGCATCCAGTATATGACCTATTTTGCGGAGCGCAAGGGTAATTGCGGAGCAAAGCAAAAGGCCCGCAACAGTGTGCGGGCCTTGGTATTCTTGGTGGCGCATCCCTGATTCGAACAGGGGACCTGCGGATTATGATTCCGTCGCTCTAACCGGCTGAGCTAATGCGCCAACTTGTCCTGCTTTCCCCGTTTTTCAGTGCCCGGTTTGTTTCCAAATCCGTGTCGCTGATCAACGAAGAACGAAATTCTAGCATAAAACTTTTTTCGCGTGCAAGCGGGCGGCAAGCGAAAAATCAGCGTGCCTTTTCACGCATCCCTGGCCAGCCGAATACCCGAAAACTGCCAGCGCGCTTCCGGTGGAAAAAAGTTGCGGTAGCTGGCCCGGACATGGTCGCGCGGCGTCACGCACGAGCCGCCGCGCAACACGTATTGGTTGCACATGAACTTGCCGTTGTATTCGCCCACCGCGCCTGCGTCGGGCTTGTAGCCGGGATAGGCTTCGTACGAACTTGCGGTCCATTCCCAGGCGTCGCCAAACAGCTGGACCGGTCCGCCGGACGCATTGCGCGCGGGCGCGGGACGCGGGTCCAGGTGGCCGTTTTCCAGCATGTTGGCGCGGCCGGGAAACACGGGGTCGGTCTGCTGGCGCGCGGCGTGTTCCCATTCCGCCTCGCGCGGCAAGCGCACCCGGGCCCAGCGCGCATAGGCATCGGCTTCGTAGTAGCTGACGTGCGTGACGGGCGCCTGCAATTCCACTTCCCGCAGGCCGCGTAGCGTGAAGACCTGCCAGTCGTCGCGTTGGCCTTGCCAATAAAGCGGCGCGCGCCAGCCCTCGGCGCACACGCGGTCCCAACCTGCCGACAGCCACAGTTCGGGCCGCTTATAGCCGCCGTCGCGGATGAATTCCAGAAACTCGTGTTGGGTGACCAGGCGGTCGGCCAGGTAGTAAGGCCCCAGCAGCACCTCATGCGCCGGGCCTTCATTGTCAAAACCAAAACCGCGGCCGTCGTGGCCGATGCGCGTAATGCCGCCGCCATAGCGCGTCCACCCGGCCGGCGTGGCCGGCGGCAGTGCGGGCGAGCCCGGCGCCACGTACGCGGGCTTGAGGGGATTGAAGGACAGCATGTGCTTAAGGTCAGTCAGGATCAATTCCTGATGTTGCTGTTCATGGTTCAAGCCCAGTTCAAGCAGGGCATCAAACGCAGGATCATTGCCGCCCAGCCGCGAAATCAGGTCGTGCATGGCCGCGTCGACATGCTGCCGATATTGCTGGACCTCGGACAGGGCAGGGCGCGACAACAGCCCACGCTGCGGTCGCGGATGCTTGGCGCCGATGGCGTTGTAGTAGGAATTGAACAGCATCCTGTACTGCGGGTGAAACACGCTGTAGGCCGGGTGGAAATGCGTCAGCAGGAAGGTCTCGAAAAACCAGGTGGTGTGCGCCAGGTGCCACTTGACGGGGCTACAGTCCGGCATGGACTGCACTTGGCAGTCTTCAGGACTGAGCGGCGCTGCAAGCGCGGTGCTGGTGGACCGCACCGCGTCGTAGCGGTCATGCTGGCCGGCCTGCCCGCTTGCGTAGGGTCCGGTGGCGGGGTGAGTCAGCAGGCAGGCAGGTTCCATGGCGATCCTCCAGTGGCGTTGATGAACTGCCCGCGTCATGCACGGGCGCTGAAAACCGAAAACCAGCCGCGCGAATCCGACCAGTGGGCAATGTCGCCAAAGCCGGCGCGTTGCAGCAGGTCCGAGAACGCTTGCGGCGTGAACTTGTAGGAATTTTCGGTATGGATGCGTTCGCCTTCGCGAAATTCGCGCTGGCCCCCGGGCCACGACACACGCACCGCGCGTAGCGCTTCAAGATGCATTTCCACGCGCGACCGGGCGCTGTTGAACAGGGCGACGTGGCGCCAGTCGGCCACGTCGAAATCGCTGTCCAGCACGTTGTTCACGTGCCGTAGCAAGTTCAGATTGAACGCCGCGGTCAGGTGTAGTGCATCGTCATAGGCAGGCTCAAGCACCTGCTTGGGCTTGACCCGGTCTACCCCCACCAGCAGTCCGCCACCGGCGCATTGCGCGCGGATGCGCTTGAGCATGGCAAGCGCACTGTCCGGATTCAGGTTGCCAATGCTGGAACCGGGGTAGAAGAACAGGCGCTGCGCTGGCGGAACGCCCGCCGGCAACGCAAGAATTTGTGAGAAATCCTGGCCCACCGGAGTCACTTCCAGGTCGGGGTACGACAAGCGCAGGCGTTCCACGGCGGCTTGAAGATAATCGGCCGAGATATCGATGGGGATGTAGTGCTGGGGGCGTAAGCGCGCGAACAGGCGCTCGGCCTTGACGCAATCGCCCGCGCCCAGATCGATCATCGACTGCACCGGCCCGATGTGGCGTGCGATGTCGTGGGCGTGATTCTGAAAAATCTCGGCTTCGCAGCGCGTCGGGTAGTACTCGGGCAGTTGGGTAATGGCCGTGAACAGCGACGAACCCAGCGCGTCGTACAGAAACTTGGGGTCGATATGCGCCGGATCATCCAGCAGGCCGTCCCGCAGCTCTGCCTGTTCGGGACGGGGGGCCTGGGCCTCGTGCGCCACGAAAGACGGCGCTGCGGGGGCAAGCATTGCGGAAGGGGAAACCATGCGTTCATTCCTTTTTTGAGGCAGTTGAAGCGCATTGCAAGGGGGTTATTGTGGCGGCCAGGGGGGCTGCGGTGTCAAGCGCTAAGCCGCTGAATGCAATGGACTTTTACGAAATCGAAGCAGCGGGCCGAACCAGGGATGCCGCCCGCCCGGCGCTTCGCGGTAGCCCTACAGCAAGTTTCGGGCCGCTGAAATATCGGATTACGGCTGGTTGCGAAAGCTGGAGCGGCGCCGCCAAATGATCGGCACAATGGGGACATGGTCAACGGGGTGGCGTCGTTGACGTTGCGGCAACGCGGCGTGGCTCTCCCCCCTTGCGACCCCAATCTTCAAAGGAGCGACTATGAATCGAAAGCACCAACGCGCCGAGATGGCTCTGCACCGTGACCGGGTCAACGACAGCTTCCGCGATCTGCTCTCTGGAACCGAAGACCTCTTGCGTTCGACGGCTTCTTATACGGGCTCCGAGATTGAATCCGCCCGTGCTCGGCTGAAGTCGCAACTTGCCGAAGCGCGCCACCATGCGGGTGATTGGGAAGGCGCGGCACGCGAACGTGCTTATCGCGCCAAGGCCTACGCCGATGAATACGTGCACGAACATGCCTGGAAGTCGGTGGGCGTGGCGGCATTGGTAGGCGCCTTGCTGGGCTGCCTGGTGGCCAGCGGCCGGCGTTAAGCCGAAGTCGCCATGAGACCACCACCGGCCTTGGGCCGGGTAGTACGCGCGCCGGGCGCGCCTTCGTGGCTGCCCGGCGCGCGTCGTTGGGCGCACGCATTGGTGCTGGCGTGCGCGGCCACGCTGCTGGCGGCCTGCGCCCGGGTGCCGGACGCCGATGAACGCCAGGCCCGTAAAGAACAGGCCGGGCTGTCCGCCGAGGCCGCACGCGAAAGCTACCGGCGCGGCCAAGGCATTGTTGCCGACCCCAACACGCCGAAGGATGATTTCCTGGCGCGTCACCTGGCGGTCGAGCAAGCCGTCAGCGGCGCGCCTCTGTCGCCCGGCAATCAGGTCAAATTGCTGGCCGACGGGCCCACGACCTATCAAGCGATGCTGAAATCCATTGCACAGGCGCGCCGCTATGTGCACATGGAGACCTATATTTTTGAAGACGATGCCGAAGGCGCGCGCTTTGCCGAGGCGCTTATCGCCGCGCGCAATCGCGGCGCCGAAGTGTCTTTGATGGTCGACGCGGTGGGCACCATCAAGACGCCCGACGCCTTGTTTCAACGCTTGCGCGACGCAGGCGTTCAGGTGGCGGTGTTCAACCCCGTCAACCCGGTCGCCGCGCGCGCGGGGTGGTCACCGAACCAGCGTAATCACCGCAAGGTGCTGGTGGTTGATGGCAAGGTCGGCTACCTGGGCGGCATCAATGTCAGCAGCGTTTATGAGTCGTCGCCGGGGTCGGCCTCGGGCTCGACCCCCGGGTCGGGTGGTAAATCCAGTGGCGGCTCGGGCAGCGGCGCGGGCAAAGAGGCTGATGCCAAGCCGGACGATGAAAAACAAGACGGCCCGAAGGCCAAGGGCGATGCCAAGGCCGCGCCATGGCGCGATACGCACTTGCGCATCGAAGGGCCGGCCGTGGCGCAGCTGGAACAGGTGATTCAGGCCGGATGGGCGTCGCAATCGGATGAACCGATCAAGGGCGGCGGCACGCATGTCGCGCCGCCGACGGGGTCGACCACCGTGCGCATCCTGGCGAATCAACCCGATCGCAGCGACGGCTATACCGTCTATCTGACGCTGATGTCGGCATTTGAAAGCGCGCAGAAATCCATCCACATCACCATGGCGTACTTCGTGCCCGACCCGGCCTTTATCGACGTGCTATCGGCCGCCGCGCGGCGCGGTGTCGATGTGGTGTTGGTGTTGCCCGGGTTCAGCGATTCGTCGCTGGTCTTTAACGCCGGCCGCTCGCATTACACCGATCTGCTGGAAGCCGGCGTCAAGCTCTACGAGCGCCGCGATGCCTTGTTGCATGCCAAGACGGCGGTGGTGGACGGCGTCTGGTCCACGGTGGGGTCCAGCAATATGGACTGGCGCAGTTTCGCGCTGAACTACGAGATCAACGCGGTCGTGCTGGGCCCGGAATTCGCCGGCGAAATGGAAGCGCTGTTCCAGCGCGACGTTGCCGATTCCGTGCCCATCACCCCGGCAACCTGGCGGCAGCGTGGGGTGGACGATCGGTTCATGGAGTTCTTTTCGCGGATGTTCGAACGCTGGCTGTAGCGCCCGCGTCCGACCATCCGCCCCAAGCTGTCTCAAGCGGTCAGCGCTGCGTGGCTAGGCGCGGTGCTCGGCCAGCGCCGTGGTGATGTCTTGCGTGGGTTGGAACGATTGCGCCTGGGCCATGGCCCAGCCCACGCGAAACACCTGATGCCGGAATTCGCCTCGCAGCAGTTCACCTGGCGCCAACTCCGGAAACAGCGCCGACAACAAACGGATTTCGCTGGACGAGATGCGGCGTGCGATGTGATGCGGGCGCAGTTGGCCCGGGTGCGTCAGGCCCGCCGCCGCCAGAAGCTCGGCCAGCGCGTGCAGCGTATTGCGATGAAAGTTGGCCACGCGCTGGGCCTTGTCGGGCACCACCAGGGCGCGCTGGCGCAGCGGGTCTTGTGTGGTGACGCCGGTGGGGCATTTGCCGGTATGGCAGGCCTGAGCCTGGATGCAACCGATGGCGAACATGAAACCGCGCGCCGCATTGCACCAGTCGGCGCCCATCGCCATGACGCGCGCCATGTCGAAGGCCGTAATGATTTTTCCGGATGCGCCGATCTTGATGCGGTCGCGCAGGTTCACGCCGATCAAGGTGTTGTGCACCAGGCGCAGCGCTTCGCGCAGCGGTGTGCCTACGTGGTCCACGAATTCAACCGGCGCCGCGCCCGTGCCGCCTTCCGCGCCGTCCACCACGATGAAGTCCGGCGTGATGCCGGTTTCCAGCATGGCCTTGACGATGGCGAACCATTCCCAGGGGTGGCCCACGCAGAACTTGAATCCTACCGGTTTGCCGCCCGACAGTTCTCGTAGCCGCGCCACGAATTTCATCAAGCCGATAGGCGTGTCGAAAGCCGAATGGCTGGCTGGGGAGTTGCAATCCTGCCACGCGGCCACGCCGCGCGCTTCGGCGATTTCCAGCGTGACCTTGCTGGCGGGCAAGATACCGCCATGGCCGGGCTTGGCGCCCTGCGACAGCTTGATTTCAATCATCTTCACCTGCGGCGTACAGGCGTTCTTGATGAAGGCTTCTTCGGAGAATGCCCCCTGTTCGTCGCGGCATCCGAAGTAACCCGACCCGATGTTCCACACCAGGCTGCCCCCCGGCTGGCGGTGGTAGCGGCTGATGCCGCCTTCGCCAGTGTCGTGCGCAAAATCCCCTTGGCGCGCGCCTTCGTTCAATGCCAGCACGGCGTTGGCCGACAGCGCGCCAAAGCTCATGGCCGACACGTTGAAGGCAGACATCGAATAGGGCTGCGTGCAGTCCGGGCCGCCCACCGTGACACGAAAGTCCGTGTCATTGATGTGCGAGGGCGACATGGAATGGTTGATCCATTCGTAGCGGTCGCCGTACACGTCTTCCTGCGTGCCGAAGGGGCGCTTGTCGATTTCGCGCTTGGCGCGCTGATAAACAATGGAACGTTGCGCGCGCGAGAAGGGCGCGGCCTGCGTGTCGTCTTCCAGGAAATACTGGCGGATCTCGGGGCGGATGAACTCGAACAGAAAGCGCAGGTTGCCGATGACGGGATAGTTGCGCCGGATGGCGTGGCGCGTCTGGATCAGGTCGTAGACGCCAAGCGCGCCCAGCATCGCCAGCGGAACGGCGGCCCATAGCCACCACAGTGAATCGGTAGCCGCCAGGAAAGCGGTGACGGCAGCGCCGGCAAGGGTCAATAAAAAGGCCGTGTAACGGCCAAGCATCCAGCTCATGTTCTCTCCGGGGTGCGCAAGTGACGCCACCATACACCAGCCGGCGCGGCCGAAAAAAGAAAAGCCCCCTGAAAAGGGGGCGATGCGTGGAACACAGTTTTTCAGCAGCGGGCCGTCAGCAGCTGGAAGCCGGGGGCGTTTTCTCGACGGCCAGGCCGAAGGCGGGGCGCAAGCGCACGCCCAGCGCGCTGCCCGCGAAGGCGGCCGGCAGCCACAGCCAGGCATGCAGGCTGCCCGACAGGATGCCGCTGAAGTACGCGCCGATGTTGCAACCGAAGGCCAAGCGAGCGCCATATCCCAGCAACAGGCCGCCGATGACGGCGCCGGCCAGCGAGCGTGCGGGCACCTTCCAGACGGGGGCGAATTTACCGGCGGCGCTGGCGGCGGCCAGCGCGCCCAGCATCAGGCCGATGTCCATGACGGTGGTGACGTCCTGGCGCAGCGGCGCGCCCAGCGAAGGCTGCTTGCTCCAGTACGTCCAGCCGGCCACATCGCCGCTGACGGCGTTCAAGGCTTTGGCGCCCCACAAGGCAAAGGCGGATGTGATGCCCCACGGGCGGCCGGCCAGCGCCAGCGTGGCGAAGTTCAACACGACCAGCGCAACGCCGCCCCAGATCAGCGGCCACGGGCCTTGCAGCAGGGAAACGGGGCGCGCGGTGCGCGAGGCAAAGGAAATCACGTGGCCGTGGCGACGCTTTTCAAGCGCGGTGGTACCCCAGGCGATCAGGGCAAAAACCACCAGGTTGGCGATCAACGCGGGCGCCAGGCCCCAGGTCTTGATCAACGATGTGGGCGCCAAGGCGGGCAGCGTCGACCACCAGCTGAAATTGGCCGTGGCAACGACCGAGCCCACAATGAAGAACAGCAGCGTGACCAGCATGCGCGTGTTGCCGCCGCCCACGGCGAACAGCGTGCCCGACGCGCAACCGCCGCCCAGCTGCATGCCGATGCCGAACAGGAACGCGCCCAGCACCACGGACACGCCCGGGGGCGATACGAAGCCGGTGACGGGTTGGCCGAACAGCGTGCCGGCGGCCAGGAACGGGAAGAACAGCAGCACGCCCACGCCCAACATCAGCATCTGCGCACGCAGGCCCGCGCCGCGGCGGTCGGACACGAACACGCGCCAGGCCTGCGTAAAGCCGAAAGATGCGTGATACAGCGTGACGCCCAGCAGAGCGCCAATCACCCACAGTGCGCCCTGGCGCCAGCTGACGGTTTGAAGCAGATAGAGCGCGCCGGCCAGCAACAGCAGCAGCGCAATCCACAAGGGCTTGCGGTTGATGTGCAGCGGCGGCAGGGCCGAGGGCAGGGGCAAGGTCGAGGCGTTGGAACTCATGGGGCATCCCGGGGGGATTGAATCGGTTCAAAGCAAACGGGCGCGTGTAGGGGCGCCCGTGGAGATGCTTGAAAGTTTACGGCGGCGGTTTAATGGCTCAAACCATCTATTTGTGCTTGCGTAATAACTAAAAGTTATTAAAAGCAGAGGGACGGTCGCCGCGCTATTGCAGCCGCCACACCAGCGCGGCCAGCGTCAGCAGCAGCACCGGCAACGTCAGCACAATGCCCACCTTGAAGTAATAGCCCCACGTGATCCGCAGCCCTTTGCGCGCCAGCACATGCAGCCAGAGCAGCGTCGCCAGGCTGCCGATCGGCGTGATTTTCGGCCCCAGGTCGCTGCCGATGATGTTGGCGTAGATCATGGCGTCTTTCAGCGGACCGGTGGCGCTGGTGTCCGCAATGGACAGCGCGCCCACCAGCACCGTGGGCAGGTTGTTCATGACGGACGACAGGAACGCGGTGATCAGGCCCGTGCCCATCGCCGCGCCCCACAGTCCGTATTCGGCGCAGCGGTCCAGCACCTGCGCCAGGTGCGCGGTCAGGCCGGCGTTGCGCAGGCCGTAGACGACCAGGTACATGCCCAAGGAAAAAATCACGATGTGCCAGGGCGCCTCGCGCATGATCTTGCGCGTGCCCACGATGTGCTGGCGGCCGGCGATGACCAGCAGGCCCAGCGCACCGGCCGCGGCAATGGCGCTGACCGGAATGCCCATGGGCTCCAGCACGAAGAAGCCGGCAAGCAGCAAGGCCAGCACGATCCAGCCGGCACGAAAGGTGATGGGGTCGCGAATGGCGGACGCCGGGCTCGGCAATTGGCTGACGTCGTAGCGCGGCGGAATGCTCTTGCGGAAAAACAGCAGCAGCACCACCAGCGTGGAGCCCACGGCCATCAGGTTGACGGGCAGCATCACCGACGCATATTCGCCAAAGCCGATGCCGAAGAAATCGGCCGACACGATGTTCACCAGATTCGAGACAATGAGCGCGATGCTGCCCGTGTCGGCAATAAACCCCGCCGCCATCACAAAGGCCAATGACGCGCCCGGCCCGAAGCCCAGCGCAAGCAGCATTTCCATGACGATAGGCGTCAGGATCAGCGCTGCGCCGTCATTGGCGAACAGCGCCGACACCGCCGCGCCCAGCAGCACGATCAACACGAACAGCAGCCGTCCGCGCCCGCCGCCCCAACGCGCGACGTGCAAGGCCGACCATTCAAAGAAGCCGGCTTCGTCCAGGATCAGGCTGGTGACGATGATAGCGATAAAGGTGGCGGTGGCGTTCCAGACAATGCGCCAGACGTCCGCGATGTCGGCCAGGTGCACCACGCCCGTGGCCAGCGCCAGGCCAGCGCCGATGACGGCGCTCCAGCCTATGGACAAGCCTCTCGGCTGCCAGATGACCAGCGTGATGGTAAGAATGAAGATGGCGGCGGCAAGCAGCATGACGATCAATCAAGAAATGGGGTGGGCACTGATCCACGCGACCAGCAGGCTGACGGTCAACACGGAGGCGACGGTGGAAACCAGGATGGCGCGCGAAGTCAGGCGGGCATCGCGCCCGTACATCTTGGCCAGCATGAAGGGGCCGGTGCCGATGGGCAGCGCGCTCATCAGCACGGCCGTCCATGCCCACAGCGGTGGCATCGAAAAAACATAAAAGGCCAGCACCGCGGTGACGGCCGGTTGCAGCAACAACTTCCCGGTCACCAGGCGCAGCACGCCGGGGCCGGCGGTGGCGGTTTCAGTCTGCGCCAGGAACAGGCCGATGGTGACCAGCGCGCAGGGGCTGGCGGACGCGCCCAGCAGCGCGACGTAGCGGTCTATGCCTTCGGGCAGGGTCAGCCCGGTGGCGGCCCATGCCAGCCCGAGGACCGGCGCGGCCAGCAAGGGGTTGCGCATCAAGGCGCGGCCTACCTTCAATAGCGTGGCGGCGGGGTTCGGGGCTTGTTGCCGGTCGAATTCGATCAGCGCGATGGCAAAGCCGAACAGCACGCTGGCGGTCAGCAGGGTGGTGAAGGCGGCCGGCGCCAGGCTTTCCGCGCCGAACAGCGCCACGCACAGCGGAATGCCCATGTAGCCGGCATTGGCATACGACGCGGCCAGGCCTTCGATGCTGCGGTCGGTCAGTGCGCGGCGCCCGCCACGGCCGGGCAGGAAAGACACCAGGAAGGTCACGGCGATGCCGCCCGCGAAGGCGGCGACAAAACCCCAATGCGCCATGTGCGTCAGGTCTACCTGCGTCATTGCCCGAAACAGCAGCGCCGGCAGCGACAGGTAGACGACATAGCGGTTCAGCGCGTCGGTGGCGCCGGGTCCCAGCACCTTGCCGCGGGCGGCCAGCCAGCCGGTCAGGATCAGCGCAAAGACCGGCAGGGCGGCGGTAATGACGGCGTTCATCGGTGGTGATGGGGGCGTGGGCGCGGGAAGGCGCTCATTCTACTTGGCGCGGGCGCGGGCGCGGGTTGCGGGTGACCAGCAGGATGCCAAGGGCGGCCAGCGCCATGCCGGGCCACGCCAACATGGGTATCGGTTCGCCCAGGGCCATCAACGCAAACACGGCGGTGCAAGGCGGCACCATGAAGAAAAGGGCGGACACGCGGGACGCTTCACCGTGGCGGATCATGGTCAACAACAAGGTGATGGCCACCAGCGAATTGCCCACTACGAGATAAGCCAACGCGGCAAGCAGCGGACCGGTCCATTCGATGCGCATGGGTTCCAGCCAGAATGCCAGCGGCGCGGTCACTGCCAGGCCGACGGCGTATTGCAGAAGGTTGGACGTGACCGGATGCGTGGCCACCCCAAAACGCTTTTCGTAAAGCGTGCCGCTGGTGATGCAAAGCAGCGCGCCAACGGCGAACAGCAGCCCCAGTGGCGCCAGCACGTCGATGGATGCCTTGGCCACGATCACCAGCACAGCGCCCGCCACGCCCAGTCCCAGCCCCGCCCAGCGCCGCGCGTCGACGCGCTCGTGAGCGATCAATGGGGCCAGCAGGCCGATCAGGATGGGTTGCAATGACGCGATCAGGGCCAGCCCGCCGGCTGACATGCCCAGTTTCAGCGATAGATAGGTGCAGCAGAAATAGCCGGCTTGCAGCAGCAGGCCCACCATCGCCAGATGCCCCCAGGCGCGCGCGCCACGGGGCAGGGCGGGACGCAGCACCAGCATGAACGGCGCCAGGATCAGCACCACGCAGGCGTAGCGCACGGCCAGGAACGTCAGCGGGTCGGCATAGGCCAGACCGATTTTCAACACGACGAAACCGCTGGACCACAGCAACAGGAAAAGCGCGGGAGCGGCTTTCAACCAGGGCGGAGCGGCGGGTGTCATGTTGGATGCGGGCAACGGGGGCAAGCCGCGATCGTACCCCTTTTCGTGCCGGTATCATTCCCGCTTGAGAATGCGGCGTAGGATATTTATTGTTGATTGCCGCTCGCGAGGGAAATGAAGATGTCGACCCAAAAAAAATCAGCGGTGCGTATTGCATTGGGCACCTGGGACCGGCTGCGCGAAGACGCCAGTGCGGTTCGCTACGAGGTATTCGTCGTCGAGCAAAAGGTGCCGCCCGAGGTCGAACTGGATGACGACGACGCGCTATCGGTGCACGCCGTGGCGTACGGGCCGGACGGCACGCCAATGGGTACGGGGCGCTTGCTGCCCGACGGGCACATCGGCCGCATGGCCGTGCAGAAGCGGGCGCGCGGCATGGGCGTGGGCGGGCTGTTGCTGGATGCCCTGATCGAGCAGGGCCATGGCGATGGCCACCGCATGCTGGTGTTGCATGCGCAGACGCACGCCGCCGGCTTCTATCAGGCGCACGGCTTTGTCGTCGAAGGCGAGGAATTCGTGGAAGCTGGAATTCCGCACGTCGTGATGACGCGCGAGCTGAAGTAGTGCGGCGCATAATGCCGTGCGTATTGCCGGGAGTATCGCCGCGAGTATTGTCTTGACGCCGGCCGCATGCAAAAGAAAAAACCCCGGTCGTTTTCACGATCGGGGTTTTTCTTGGCGCATCACGACAGGTACCTCGTGATGTAATAATTGGTGCCCAGGAGAGGACTCGAACCTCCACACCTTGCGGCACACGGACCTGAACCGTGCGCGTCTACCAATTCCGCCACCTGGGCGCTGATGCTTCACGTGTTGCGTCGCTTGCGCGTCGTTTCTTGTTCAGCAGCAGAGAAGCGAGATTATGCACACTTTCTTTTGCGTGTGCAAGCCGGTGTCCTGCCTTTTTTTCACTTTTTCGCGCGCCTGGCGTTGGCGGCTTTCGCTATAGTGTCGCCCCATGTCACGTACCCTTTGCACGCGCTGCCTGCGTCCGGAATCCCATTGCCTGTGCGCGCTGATTCCTTCCTTGTCATGCCGCACCCGCGTCGTGGTGCTTCAACATCCAAGCGAAGCGCGCCACGCCTTGAACACGGCCCGGCTGGCCGTGCTGGGCTTGGTCGGCGCGCGCCGCGTGGTGGGCGAACGTTTTACGACCAGCGATTGGGCTGAGCCCGGCTACACGCCGCGTCTATTGTTTCCGGGGCCGGCCGCCGACGTCCTGACTCCCGGTTATGGGCATGACCTGGACCTGCCGATTCAACTGATCGTGCCGGACGGCACGTGGGGCCACGCGCGCAAGCTGCTGCATATCAACCCCGAACTGGCTGCGCTGCCGCGCGTGATGTTGCCCGCCGGCTTGGTGACCCGCTATCGCGTTCGTCATGCCGATATCCCCGGTGCACTGTCGACAATCGAAGCGGTCACGCATGCCTTGAACGCCATTGAAGCGCCCATGAACGTCGATGCCTTGTTGCGTCCCTTCGAGGCGCTGATCGACGGACAGATCGAGGGCATGGGTGAAGATCTGTACGCCCGCCATCACTTGCAGCGCAAGGTGCCGTGGCGCTGAGCGGGCGCGGTATGAAAAAGGGTAGGGGATTAATACCGCGAAGCCGGCATATCGGCGTGGCGATTAACAAGCTAAACCGGCCACGTTGGCGACCGGAAACATAAAGCCGAAACAAAAATGAAATAGCCCGGCGTGCAGTTAAATCGGCGACAAGTAAAAACACCGACAACAAAGCAAAAGCCCCGAATATCTTCCGATGTTCGGGGCTTTCTGTCTTGCTATCGAATCCGCGCAACGCGGCTTCGTCATCTATGCGGGTGGTGCCCAGGAGAGGACTCGAACCTCCACACCTTTCGGCACACGGACCTGAACCGTGCGCGTCTACCAATTCCGCCACCTGGGCACTGTAAGAGCCATGAGCTCTAGCAGGTTTACTGCAAGTACTGCTGATACTGCTTTGGCAGTCTTTACTGCATTTTTACTATCCAACTTGTTCGCGACCGTAGTCGGCAAGCAAGTTCGATTTAAATTCCGTGGTGCCCAGGAGAGGACTCGAACCTCCACACCTTGCGGCACACGGACCTGAACCGTGCGCGTCTACCAATTCCGCCACCTGGGCACTGAGACATGCTTGTCAGAACACTGTGATACGCTGCCGCTCTAGTTGCATTGTTTTAGCTCTGTTCTATTAAGCGCGTACGTTGTTTTCAACATACTGACTTAACCAAAACTTAACTAAAACATGCGTCCTGAGCGCACTTGGTTTTACAATGGGTCTTTCGACCTGGGGTTAGCAACCGCTTTGGTTTTCAACCCCTTCTGACCATTTCTGCTTCAGTGTTCAGCCTTGGGCGAACCACAGAAGCTGCGCATTATATACGGAACTTTCAGCTTTGGCAAAACGATCGAATAACGAATCGAAAAACAACAGATCAACACCCTTGCCCGAAGCGCCGCCGGACTTCGATCCCGATGTACCGTCCCGTGAAGCCATCCTGACCGCACTGCGAGCCGCGGGCTCGCCGTTGTCTCCGGTGGAACTGGCCGAACGCATGGGCGTTGAGCGAGCCGCGACGATGGTGGGTTTCGAGCGCCGCCTAGGCGCCATGGAACGCGACGGCCAGTTGATGCCCAATCGCAAGGGCGTTTTGTTGCTGGCGACCAAATTGGATTTTGTCGCCGGCAAGGTGCTGGGTCACCGTGACGGGTTCGGTTTCCTGCTGCGTGATGACGGCGGCCCCGACCTGTTCCTGTCGCCGCGCGAAATGCTCAAGGTCCTGCATGGCGACCGCGTGCTGGTCAAGCCCACGGGCGAATACCGTGGCAAGCCCGAAGGCACCATCGTTGAAGTCATTGAACGCCGCACCAATAAGCTGGTGGGGCGTTTTCTGCACGAGCATGGCCTGTCCATCGTCGTGCCCGAAGATCAACGCATCAAGCACGACATCCTGATTCCGCCCAGCGACACCAACGGCGCCCAGCATGGGCAGGTAGTTGCGGTTGAAATCATGGAACAGCCCACGCGCCATACGCAGCCCCTGGGCCGCGTGGCCGAGGTGCTGGGCGAAATCGACGACCCCGGCATGGAAATCGAGATCGCCGTGCGCAAGTTCGACGTGCCCGTCGAATTCTCGGAAGCCGCTCGCAAGCAAGCCGCGCGCATCCCCGATACTGTCCGCAAAACCGACTTGAAAGACCGCGTCGACCTGCGCGACGTGCCGCTGATCACCATCGACGGCGAAGACGCGCGCGACTTCGACGATGCGGTGTATTGCGAGCCCGTCGAACTGGGCACCGGCCAGCGCAAGCGTCCAGGCTGGCGCCTGTTGGTCGCCATTGCCGACGTCAGCCATTACGTGCGTCCCGGCGACGCCCTGGACGACGACGCCATCGAGCGCGGCACCAGCGTGTACTTCCCGCGCCGCGTCATCCCGATGCTGCCCGAATCGCTGTCCAACGGCCTGTGCTCGCTGAACCCCGACGTCGACCGCCTGGTGCTGGTCTGCGACATGGTCATTCCGGCCACGGGCGCCAAGGCCGGCACGGTTACCGCTTACCAGTTCTATAACGCGGTGATGCATTCGCATGCCCGCACCACGTACACGAATATCTGGGCCGCCTTGCAGCAGCCGGGCGGGCCCGCCGCCGCGGCCATGCGCAACGTGATGCCGCATGTGCAGCATCTGTACGAACTGTTCCAGCTGCTGGTGCAAGGCCGCAAGAAGCGCGGCGCCATTGATTTCGACACCGTCGAAACCAAGATCGTCTGCAACGAACTGGGCCGTATCGAACAGATCGTGCCGTCCGTGCGCAACGACGCCCACAAGCTCATCGAAGAGTGCATGCTGGCCGCCAACACTTGCGCGGCCGACTTCATGACGCGCAGCAAGCATCCCGGCCTGTACCGCATCCACGAAGGGCCCACGCCGGAACGCCTGCAATCGCTGCGCGAATTCCTGCGCACGATGGGCTTGTCGCTGGGCGGGGGCGACACGCCCACGGCCAAGGACTACGGTGACTTTCTTGACACCGTGCGCGGCCGTCCCGACTACCAGCTATTGCAGTCGATGTGCCTGCGCTCCATGCAGCAGGCCGTCTACAGCCCTGACAACATGGGCCACTTCGGTTTGGCCTACCCCGGCTACAGCCACTTCACGTCGCCCATTCGCCGCTACCCCGATCTGTTGACCCATCGCGTCATCAAGGCCTTGCTGGCCGGCCAGCGCTATGTGCCCAGCCTGGATGACCACGCGGTCGTCATCGGTCGCACGCAGAAAGAACACGAGCACGCCATCTGGGAAAAGATGGGTCTGGTGTTGTCGGCCACCGAGCGCCGCGCCGACGAAGCATCGCGCGACGTCGAGGCCTGGCTCAAGTGCTGGTTCGTCAAGGAACGCGTGGGCGAAGACTTCAGCGGCACCGTCACCGGCGTGGCCAGCTTCGGTATCTTCGTCACGCTGGATACCTTGCACGTCGAAGGCCTGGTGCACGTGTCGGAGCTGGGCGGCGAATACTTCCAGTTCAATGATGGGCTGCATGAGTTGCGCGGTGAGCGCACCGGCATGCGCTACCGCCTGACCGACAAGGTCCAGGTGCAGGTGGCGCGCGTCGACCTCGAAGCGCGCCGCATTGAATTCCGCCTGGTGCAGGGCACCAGCTTCGACGCCTTGCGCAAGGCGGCGGCCCGTGGGCCCGACGAGCCCGTGCGCCGCGTGAAGAAGGCGGCAGCCCCGAAGCCGGCCGCGCTGAAGGGCCAGACCGCCAAGGAACGCCGCGCCGACGCCAAGAAGGCCGGCAAGCCGCCCCGTGCGTCCAAGCGCGCATCGCCCGCCAAAAAGGCGACGCACAAGCGTCATTGACACGCGCTTTGTGACGCCTTTATGGCCCGCCCGCTGTAGGGCGGCGGGGCCATAAGGGGTAACATTGCGCAGATGGCCGGCTTGGTCCGGTGGCCCGCCCCCTCTGGGGCGGGTATTCGTTTATCTAAAGGTATTGCATCTATGGCGTCGACCCAAGTTCTAGCCGGGTTTCACGCGGTTGTCGCGCGGCTGCGCCACGCGCCCGACTCAATCAAGGAAATCTATGTCGAGGCCTCGCGCCGCGACAAGCGCATGCAGACGTTCATCGAGCAGGCCGAAAAGGCGGGCCGCCGCGTGCACCCCGTGCCGATGGAACGCCTGGATGGTCTGTCGCGCGGAACGCGGCACCAGGGCGTGGTCGCCTTGGCCGACGAGCGCCAACTGGCGGTGGATGTGGACGAAGTGCTCGACGTTATCGAGGGCCCGCCGCTGCTGCTGATCCTGGACGGCGTGACCGATCCCCACAATCTGGGCGCCTGCCTGCGCACCGCCGATGCGGCGGGCGTGCATGCCGTGATTGCCCCGCGCGACCGCGCCGTCGGCTTGAACGCCACCGTGCAGCGCGTGGCGTGCGGCGCGGCCGATACCGTGCCTTATCTGATGGTCACGAACCTGGCGCGCACCATGCGCAGCCTGAAAGATCGTGGCGTGTGGCTGGTGGGTACCGACGACCAGGCCACCGACAGCATGCACAAGATTGACGCCCGCCAGCCGATGGCGTGGGTCATGGGCGCCGAAGGCGAGGGCATGCGACGCCTGACCCGCGAAACCTGCGACCAGCTCGTCAACATCCCCATGTTGGGTTCGGTTGAAAGCCTGAACGTCAGCGTGGCCAGCGCCGTGTGCCTGTACGAAACCGTGCGCCAGCGTCAAGCCTGACCTTGTCCGACCCGACTACCTTGTAGCTCTTCCTTTTACGCGTCTGCCCATCATGCACCAGAACGGCTTTACCACCACGATCCTCCATTCCGACCGCCAACAATCCGTCGAGCACGGAGCGGTGCACAAGCCGATGCATCCCTCGTCGGAATTCGCCTACGACGACGCGCGCGAGCTGGCGGCGGTATTCCAGGGCAAGGCGGGCTTTACCTATGCGCGCCAGGGCACGCCCACGACCACGGCGCTGGAAGCCAAGATCAACCACATGGAAGGCGGCAAGGGCACCGTCAGCTTCGCCACCGGCATGGCGGCGTTGTCGGCCATTTTCACGACCTTGCTGCGTCGCGGCGATCATCTGGTGTCCAGCCAGTTTGTGTTCGGCAACACCAACAGCCTGCTTGGCACGCTGCTGGAGTTGGGCGTCGAAATCACCTTCGTCGATGCAACAGACGCCGAGCAAGTGCGCGCCGCGATCCAGCCCAGCACGCGCATGGTCTTCACTGAAACGATCGCCAACCCGGGCACGCAAGTGGCCGACCTGGCGGTCATCGGTGAAATCTGCCGCGAGAAAAACCTGGTCTACGTCGTCGACAACACGTTGACGTCGCCGTGGATGTTCCGCCCGTCCACCGTGCATGCATCGCTGGTGATGAATTCGCTGTCGAAGTACATCGGCGGCCACGGCAACGCGCTGGGCGGCGCCGTCACGGATACGGGCCTGTACGACTGGGCCAACTATTCCAACATCTACGACGCCTACCGCAAGGGGGCGTCCACCAGTTGGGGCCTGACCCAGATCAAGAAGAAGGGCTTGCGCGACATGGGCGGCACGTTGGCCGCCGAGCCCGCGCACCGCATCGCCGTGGGCGCTGAAACGCTGGCGCTGCGCATGGCCAAGCACTGCGCCAACGCGCTGGCGCTGGCGCGCTTTCTGGATGAGCATCCCGGTGTGGCCAAGGTTCATTATCCCGGCCTGGCCGGTCACGCGCAGCATGCACGCGCCGCCGCGCTTTTTGGCTCGCGTTTCGGCGGCCTGTTGGGTGTGGAGCTTGCCGAAGGCGTGGACTGCTTCGATTTCCTGAACCGCCTGCGCATCGTGCTGATGGCTACGCACCTGGGTGACACGCGCAGCCTGGCATTGCCCGCCGCGCACACCATCTATTACGAGATGGGCGCCGAGCGCCGCAAACAAATGGGCATCGCGGACAGCCTGATCCGCGTGTCCGTCGGCATCGAAGACGAAGCCGACCTGCTGTTTGATTTCGATCAGGCGCTTAATGGTTGCCTGAAGGGATAATCCGGCAAAGGATCAGGCACATGCTTATACAGATCGCAGATGTATTCACGCCGCAAGAGGCGGCGGATATCCGCCAGCGGCTGGACGCCTCGGAATGGGTGGATGGCAAGATCACGGCGGGCTACCAGTCCGCCGAGGTCAAGCGCAACCGCCAGTTGCCCGAGCAGCATCCGTTGGCGCAAGAGCTGGGCAACCTGATCCTGCAACGGCTGGCCGCCAACAACCTGTTCATGTCGGCCGCCTTGCCGCGCAAGATACTCCCGCCGCTGTTCAATCGCTATGAAGGCGGCGAAGCCTTTGGCTATCACGTCGACAACGCGGTGCGCGGCATCACCGGCACGGCCGAGCGCGTGCGCACTGACTTGTCGGCCACGTTGTTCTTCTCGGACCCTGATTCCTACGATGGCGGCGAGCTTGTCATCGATGACACCTACGGGCCGCGCGCCGTGAAGCTGCCCGCGGGGCACATGGTGCTGTATCCCGGCACCAGCCTGCACAAGGTGAATCCGGTGACACGTGGTGCGCGGGTCAGTTCGTTTTTCTGGATGCAGAGCCTGGTGCGCGAAGACAGCCAGCGCGCATTGTTGCTTGACATGGACGTGGCCATCCAGCGTTTGAATCAGGACGTGGCGGGACATGCGTCGATCGTGCAACTGACCGGCATTTATCACAATTTGCTGCGCCGCTGGGCCGATGTTTGATTCAGGCTTGAAGTGATTTTTTTCGGTGTCGCGCAAACCCCGAAATGCGCGTTTTTGTTTATTGCGAAAATGGCTAAAAGCTAGTATTGGCGCGGGTTGTGGTGAGGTTTTTGCTTGACAGCCGCTCTACGCCAAGGCCTAATACACGTCTGCGTCGCTGACGGTTTGAAGGCATTTATGCCATCGAATCCTAAGCGGCGCAGCAGTTTAAAAGTTGTGCTTTGCAGCGCAAGAAAAAAGTCCATCCACTGTCTGTTCGTCGTTTGCCGGGCCTTGCGTTTTGTTGGTGGCGTCCCTGCATGACAGCCATGAACCGCACGGCCTCGCCAGACTCAATACCTTGTGAGGGGTACTCCTGAATGAACAAAACCGAACTCATCGATCACATCGCCAGCAAGGCCGATATCTCCAAGGCTGCCGCCGGCCGTTCGCTCGACGCCCTGATCGGTGCCGTCAAGACCACGCTGAAGAAGGGCGGTACGGTAACGCTGGTTGGCTTTGGCACGTTTGCCGTGTCGGCTCGCGCAGCTCGCACTGGCCGCAACCCGCGTACGGGCGAAACGATCAAGATCAAGAAGGCCAAGGTGCCGAAGTTCCGTCCGGGCAAGGCCCTGAAGGACGCCGTCAACTAATGGACGGCACGGCGATCGCGGGGCATCGGCCCGAAGCGATTTGCCGACAATGACGCGGTCCGGTATACTCCGGCCCGCGTATTGCTTTTGAGTACCCCGAGTTGGCTGCGAGTTAGTCACTGCTTCAAGCGAATCATCGCATTGAGGCGGCGCTGAAAGTGTCAGGATCGGGTGCTTAGCTCAGTTGGTAGAGCGGCGCCCTTACAAGGCGTAGGTCACAGGTTCGACCCCTGTAGCACCCACCAAAAGCCCATGCGTTGCGTTCGCCAATTTGAACGTACTTCTTGCAGATCACCCGCAAAACCCGCACACCTTACCGTGGCGGGTTTTTTGTTTTGGCGTTCTCTGTGTGTGGCGCATGGGCGTGATGCCTGGGCGTGTTCCTGCGCCTGCTCCACGGGCTGCGCCCTTGCGCTGGCGCAAGCTTTCTTGATGCCGTCTTGTGCTTTCTGGTTGAGCCCGGTAGGGCAGTGTTACGCTATTCCAGACGAAATAGGACGTGCGAATCATTCGCATTTAAGATATTATGATCGGCTTGTACCGGCTGGCTCACGCCGCTTTTTTTTGGCGCGCGTTTTCGTCAAGCTGGCCGGATAAGTCAATGCACCCTGGCTGATTCATGCCTAGTTTTCAACGCGGTTGGACTTCTTCTTCGCCGTCTTCATTTGGTATACGCGCTGGCGCCGGTCTGGCGGTTGTCGCCCTACACGCGGCGGTAATCGGGGCCATTTTCATGGCACCCGCGAATCGTCCTGAGCTTGAGGAGCCCGAGGCTGTCATGGTCAGCCTCATCGACGCGCCCGTTCCGCAGGTGGCCAAGGCCGAGCCCACGCCCGAGCCGCCGCAACCCGTCGTGGAACCGCCGCCGCCCGAGCCCGAACCCGTGGTCGAGCCCGACCCTGAGCCCGAACCGGAAATGAAGCCCGAGCCTGAACCGGAACCGGAACCCGTGGTTGAAAAGCCGCCGATGCCGGCCCCCAAGCCCAAGCCGAAGCCCAAACCCAAGCCCCAACCCAAACCGCAGCCCAAGCAGGAAGTCAAACCCGAGACGCCGCCCGTGCAGACGCCGCCCGCCGGCGCCGTGGATGGCGCGCAGGCGACGCAAAGCCCGCAACAAGGCCCGCCGCCCGACCAGCCCGTTTTGGTGTCCAGCATTGAATTCCAGGGCGCGCGCCCCATGCCCAGCTACCCGATGGCCTCGCGCCGCATGCGGGAAGAAGGGCGGGTGCTGGTGCTGGTGGAGATCAACACGCAGGGTCTGGTGGACCGCGCAACGATCGACACCTCCTCGGGCTTTCCGAGGCTGGACGAATCCGCGTTGACCGCGGCTCGCAAGGCCAAGTTCAAGCCCTATACCCGTAACGGCGTGGCCTATCCCGCCAAAGCCAAAATTCCGTTCGATTTCGTAATGAGGAACTGAGATGTCCAACGCACTGCATGGCGCCACCCTGGTGGCGCAGGCGACTACCAGCCCGGCTGCTCCGGCTGCCGCCGCCGCTGCGCCCGCAGCCCAACAAGCCGCCACGACCGGTGCCGGTGTCGTCCAGCAATCGGCTGACGCGCTGCAAAACGCCGCCGCCGCGTTGCCGCCGACCGCGCCCATCGCGACCCCCGACATGGGCTTTCTGCACTTTGTCGCGCAGAGCGACTTCGTGGGCAAGAGCCTGTTCATTATCCTGATCCTGATGTCGCTGGTGACCTGGTACCTGATCCTGGTCAAGGCCGCCAGCAACGTCAGCATGCGCAGGCGTTCGGCCGATTTCCTGAACAAGTTCTGGAACGCCAGCTCGCTGGAGCAGGTCGAGCACGAGATCAGCACGCACGGCGCGCGCGATCCGTTCTCGCACCTGGCCAGCCACGCCATGCACGCGCAGGCGCACCACAACAAGTTCGGCGCGACCAAGCTGGAAGAGTCCGGCAGCAATTCCGATTTCGTCACGCGCACGATGCGCAAGGTGATCGACGAAGAAACCGCCAAGCTGGAAAACGGCCTGACGGTGTTGGCCTCGGTGGGATCCACGGCGCCGTTCGTCGGCCTGTTCGGTACGGTGTGGGGCGTGTACCACGCGCTGGTCGGCATCGGCTTGTCCGACGGCGTGACCATCAACCGCATCGCCGGCCCCGTGGGCGAAGCGCTGATCATGACGGGCCTGGGTCTGGCCGTGGCCATTCCCGCCGTGCTGGCGTACAACACGTTTGTGCGCAACAACCGCGTGTTCCTGTCGCGCCTGGACGCCTTTGCGCACGACCTGTTCGCGTTCCTGACCACCGGCCAGCAGGTTGCGCTGTCCGACGGCAAGGTCCGCGCCTTGCGCCGCCAGAACGGTAACGGCGCCGCGGTTCAACGCGGGAGCGAATAATGGCTTTTGGCAGCTTCGAGGGAAAAGGATCCGGAAGCCATACGGTTTCCGAGATCAACATGGTGCCCCTGATCGACGTCATGCTGGTGTTGTTGGTGATCTTCATCATCACGGCGCCGCTGCTGGCGCACTCGATCAAGATCAACATGCCCCAGGTGGCAGCCGAGCAGATCGAAGAAGAACCCAAGACGGTCGACCTGGCGATTGACGCCAGCGGCGCATTGTTCTGGGACGAAAAGCCGGTCAATATCGATGACCTGCCCAACCGCTTCAAGTCGATCGCCGGCACCAAGCCGCAACCCGAGATCCGCATTCGCGCCGATCAGAACACGCGCTACGAAACCCTGGCCAAGGTCATGGCCTCGGCGCGCCGTTCGGGCATGTCGCGCATCGGCTTTGTCACGACGCCGCCTTCGGGGGGCGCCGCAGCGAGCGGCCAGGCACCCGCCGCGGGCGCCGCAACCCCGGCTCCCGCCGGGGCGCCGTCCGGCCGGTGAACGAATCCCACGGAAGGGGGCGCATTTCGCGCCCCTTTTTTTTCGGATCGCGCTAGAATCGCGGCATGCGAGTTCTGGTAATCGAAGACGACACCACCCTGGGCCATGCGCTCCAGGAATTCCTGGCCGACCAGGGTTATGCGGTCGACTGGCTGACGGAAGGCGACCGAGTCCTGGGCGCCCTGGCTGGCCAGCCGTATGACCTGATGCTGCTCGACCTGAACCTTCCCGGCATGAGCGGGCTTGATGTGCTGCGGCAATTGCGCCAAGACGGCAATCAGGTTCCGGTCCTGATCCTTACCGCGCGCGACGGCATCGAAGACCGCGTTGCGGGCCTGGATGCCGGCGCCGACGATTACGTCACCAAACCCTTTGAACTGCCCGAGCTGGCGGCGCGCGTGCGTGCCTTCGGCCGGCGGCGCGCGGGGCAGGCACAGCCGTTGATCGAAGTCGGCCCCCTGGTGTTCGACACGGTCGGCCGCGAAGTCCGCGCCAATGGCCAGCGCCTGTCGCTGTCGGTGCGCGAACTTTCCGTGCTGGAAATGTTGATGGCCCGCGTGGGCCGCGTCGTCACCAAGCGGCAAATCGTGAATTCGCTGTCCGCCTGGGATGCCGATTTCAGCGAAAACGCCGTCGAAGTCTATGTGTACCGCCTGCGCAAGCGCCTGGAAGGTACGGGCGCCAGCATCCAGACGGTGCGCGGCTTCGGCTACATGCTGGATGTGGAAACGGCCTGACGGCCCGGGCGCCGCCGGTATGCGCCGGCTGCGCTTCTGCATGCACCCAAGCGAGGGTATCGCGTCATGATGCACGATCGCACTCCTTCCGCTCCTACGGCGTCCCGCCCCTTGCTCCCCTCCCGCTCGCTTGCCCGGCATCTGGTCATCCGCTTGATGCCGCCCATTCTGCTGCTTGTCCTGCTGGACCTGGCGGCAACCTGGGTGATCACGCACAAGATCGATATGTCGCTGTGGATGCTGGAAGACTTCTTCTGGCTGATGGTGGTGGGGCAGGTGGCGCTGATTGCGCTGTTCACCTGGGTGGTCGTGCAGGGCGTGCGATCCGGATTGCGGTCCGTGAACCATCTGTCCGAAGAGATCCGGCAGCGTTCCATCGACGACATGCAGCCGTTGGAAGTGGCGGGCGTGCCGGTCGAAATCGAACCGCTGGTCACGCACACCAACGACCTGCTGCTGCGCCTGGACGCCTCGCTGGCGGCCCAGCGCCGATTCATCGGCCACGCGGCGCACCAGCTGCGCACCCCCTTGTCCGGCCTGCGGCTGGAATCCGAATTGATGTTGGCCCGCCCACTGCCGGACGACGTGCGGGCGCGGGCCGAACGCATCAAGGCCGTGAGCGACCGGATGATCCGCCTGGGTCAGCAGTTGCTGGTGCTGGCGCGCGCCGACCCCAATGCCCGCCCGCAAGACAGCTTTGTGCGCATCGACCTGTGTGAATGGGTGCGCGTGCACGGCGCCGAATGGTTTCCCCGGGTGCGCGAGGCGCGCTACGAGCTGGACCTGGTGGCGCCCGATGCGCCCATCTGGATCGATGCAGACCCCTTGCTGCTGGCCGAACTGCTGGGCAACCTGATCGACAACGCGCTGCGCTACGGCAACGAGACCGGCCGCATCACGTTGATTGTGGGTGCCAACCCGCCGTCCCTGACGGTCGAGGACGACGGGCCCGGCATTCCCTCCGAAGAACGCGACCGCGTCTTTGAAGCCTTTTACCGATCGCCCACCGCCACGGCGGGCGGCTCGGGATTGGGCCTGGCCATCGTGCGCGAGATCGCGCACGCGCATGGCGCCTGGTGGAAGCTGACCAGTCGCCCCGACTTCTCCGGAACCCGGCTTTCCGTCGTGTTCCCCGGCCCCCGCAAAGGGGCGCAACTAACTCGTCAAGAACCCACATCATGAGCCAAGCCACGGCGGGTGCCCCGCTTCCCACCGGCCCCCACGCGGGGGGCGTGCATGCGCCGTCGTCGCGCGCCGCGTTGATCCTGGGCGCGTTGGGCGTGGTGTACGGCGACATCGGCACCAGCCCGCTGTATACGCTGCGCGCCTGCCTGACGGGCCTTAGCGTGCACACCGACCTGGAGCCCGCCCACTTGCTGGGCGTGCTGTCCATCCTTTTCTGGATGCTGATGGTGGTGGTGTCCTTGAAGTACGTCACGCTGGTCCTGCGCGCCGATAACCGGGGCGAAGGCGGCACGCTGGCGCTGTTGGAACTGGCGGTGCGCAACCGCGACGGCAAGATGCGGTGGGTGCTGATCGTGCTGGGCATCTTCGGGGCGGCGCTGTTCTACGGCGACAGCATGATTACGCCCGCCATCTCGGTGCTGTCCGCGCTGGAAGGCATCGGCATCGTGTCCCACACCCTGGACGCGTGGGTCGTGCCCATTGCGCTGGTCGTGCTGGTGGGGCTGTTCGCCATCCAGTCGCATGGCACCGGCCTGATGGGCAAGCTCTTTGGCCCCGTGATGCTGATGTGGTTCGGCACGCTGGCGGCGCTGGGCGGCTGGCAGATCTGGCAGACGCCCGAAGTCCTGGCGGCGTTGAACCCGATGTGGGGCCTGCGGTTCGTCGTTGAATTTCCCTTGATCAGTTTCGTGCTGCTGGGCGCCGTGGTGTTGGCATTGACGGGCGCCGAGGCGCTGTACGCCGACATGGGCCACTTTGGCCGCCCCGCGATTCGCAGCGCGTGGTTCAGCATGGTGCTGCCGGCGTTGACGCTGTGCTACTTCGGCCAGGGCGCGCTGCTGCTGCGCGACCCCGAGGCCATCCGCAATCCGTTCTTCCTGATGGCACCCGACTGGGGCCTGGTGCCGCTGGTGGCGCTGGCCACCATTGCCACCATCGTCGCATCGCAAGCCGTGATCTCGGGCGCGTACTCGGTCACGCGCCAGGCGGTGCAGCTGGGCTTCTGGCCGCGCATGCAGATCCTGCATACCTCGGCGGTGGAAAAGGGCCAGATCTATCTGCCGCAGGTCAACGCGCTGCTGCTGTGCGCCGTGCTGGTGCTGGTGCTGCTGTTCCGCAATTCCGACAACCTGGCCGCCGCCTATGGGTTCGCGGTGACGGGCACGATGTTGACCACCTCGGTGCTGGCGTTTGCCGTCTTGCCGCGCGGGTCCACGGGCCTGAAGCGCATGCTGTGGTTCGGTGTGCTGGGCTTTCTGCTGCTGTTCGACGTGCTGCTGTTTTCGGCCAACGTGTTCAAGATCCACGAGGGCGGCTGGCTGCCGCTGCTGGTCGCCATCGTTGTGTTCACGCTGATGATGACGTGGCGCCGTGGCCGTCGCCTGTTGTCCGACATGCAGCAGCGCGACCGCCAGCCGCTCAAGGAATTCATGGAGCAGCTGGAACAATATCCGCCGTCGCGCGTGCCGGGCACCGCCATCTTCATGACGATGAATTCCGGCAACGTGCCCCCCGCGTTGCTGCATAACCTGAAGCACAACAAGGTGCTGCACGACCACGTGCTGTTCCTGACCATCCTGGTGGCGGACGTGCCCTACATTTCGCCTGAAGAACGCTTCGTGGTGAAGAAGCTGTCGGCCTCCAGCTGGACCGCCACCGTGAACTACGGCTTCAAGGAAGATCCGGACGTGCCCGAGGCCTTGCGCCTGGTGGCCGAAGCGTATCCGGAGCTGGACCTGGAGCCGATGCGCACGTCGTACTTCCTGTCGCGCCAGACCGTGGTGGCGGCGCGCAAGCCGGCGCTATGGCGTTGGCGCCGGGCGGTGTTTTCGTTCATGGCCCGGAACTCCACGCGCAGCACCAAGTTCTTCAAGATCCCGGCCAACCGCGTGGTGGAAATGGGGATGCAGGTCGAGCTCTAGGCCCCGGCGCGGCGCCATAAAAAAACCCCTCGGTGTGATGACCGAGGGGTTTTTTGTTGCCTTGCCTGCAAGAATGCTTACTTCTTCTTCGCGGCGTCTTTCAGCTGCGGCAGCGACGTGCCGCTGGAAGCCAGCAGGCCCGTCTTCACGTAGGTGAACAGCTTTTCGCGCGTGTCGACGATGTCCAGGTTGCGCATGGTCAGCTGGCCGATACGGTCCGCCGGGGTGAACGGCGCGTTCTCGACCTTTTCCATCGACAGGCGCTCGGGCGCGTACGTCAGGTTGGCCGATTCCGTGTTCAGCAGCGAATAGTCATTGCCGCGACGCAGTTCGATGGTGACTTCGCCGGTGATGGCGCGGGCCACCCAGCGCTGGGCGGTTTCGCGCAGCATGATGGCTTGCGGGTCGAACCAGCGGCCCTGATACAGCAGGCGGCCCAGCTTGCGGCCGTTTTCGCGGTACTGCTCGATGGTGTCTTCGTTGTGAATGCCGGTGACCAGGCGTTCGTAGGCGATGAACAGCAGCGCCAGGCCCGGGGCTTCGTAGATGCCGCGGCTCTTGGCTTCGATGATGCGGTTTTCGATCTGGTCGCTCATGCCCAGGCCGTGGCGGCCGCCGATGCGGTTCGCTTCCAGCAGCAGTTCAACCGGGTCGCTGTATTCCACACCGTTCAGGGCGACCGGCTGGCCTTCCTCGAAGCGCACGGTGACTTCTTCGGCCTTGACGGCCACGTCGTCGCGCCAGAACGCCACGCCCATGATCGGCTTGACGATGCGGATGCCGGAGTTCAGCTGTTCCAGGTCCTTGGCTTCGTGGGTGGCGCCCAGCAGGTTGGAGTCCGTCGAGTAGGCTTTTTCGGCCGACATCTTGTAGTCGAAGCCGGCTTGGCGCATGTATTCGGACATTTCCGAACGGCCGCCCAGCTCGTCGATGAAGCGCTGGTCCAGCCAGGGCTTGTAGATCTTCAGGTCGGGGTTGGTCAACAGGCCGTAGCGGTAGAAACGCTCGATGTCGTTGCCCTTGAACGTGCTGCCGTCGCCCCAGATGTTGACGTCGTCTTCCTTCATGGCGGCCACCAGCATGGTGCCGGTGACGGCGCGGCCGATGGGCGTCGTGTTGAAGTACGTGATGCCGGCGGTCGATATATGGAACGCGCCCGATTGCAGGGCCGCGATGCCTTCAGCCACCAACTGCGCGCGGCAGTCGATCAGGCGGGCATTTTCGGCGCCGTAGGCCAAGGCCTTGCGGGGGATCTCATCGTAGTCGGACTCGTCCGGCTGGCCCAGGTTTGCCGTGTAGGCATAGGGGATGGCGCCGTTATTGCGCATCCACAGCAGGGCTGCGCTGGTGTCGAGACCGCCGGAAAAGGCGATGCCGACCTTCTGGCCGGTAGGAAGGTTCGGGAGGATAGTGGTCATTGTTTGAGGTGAGACGCCAACAGGACTTTGACAGCAACGAGCCGCCAAACAAGAAAGGTAGCCGGCATTTTAACTCTTTTGCCTTGCGCGGCCAGACGCGGCGCCTTTTTGGCCGACGGGCGCATCACGTGGCCGGGGCAAACAGTTCGGAAAGCTTCAGTTGCCGGATCAGTTGCGCGGTGGCGGTGGCCAGGCGTGTGGCGGGACGGTGGCGGGCGCTGGCCAGCACCAGGTTGTTGGTGATGCGGGGCGAGCCGATATCCGATAGGGACAGGGCGTGCTCGGCGGCAGGTCCGCGCGCGGCCGAGCGCGGCAGAATGGCGTACGCGTCGCCTTGCGCCGCCAGTTCCACGATGGTCTGCACGGCGTCGACCTCGGCCGCCACCTTCAGGCGCACGCCTTGCGCGCGGCACACGCTTTCCACCAGGGTCCGGATCGCGTTGGGCAGGCTGGGCAGTACCAGCGGGTAGTCGCCCAGCTGCGCCACGGCAACGCGGGCGGGCAGGGGCGGTTGATGGCCGGCGGCAGCGGCCAGCACCAGGTCTTCACGGAACAGCGATTCATACGCAAGCTGGGGCGAGGGCGCGGGATCGTAAAGCAGGGCCAGATCGACCCGGCCGGCCAAGAGCCATTCCCGCACCTGGGCGCTAAGGCCTTCGGCCACTGCAATGGACGCCTCTGGAAAGCCCCGCCGAAACGCCTGCACCAAGGGTGGCGTCAACACGCGCGCAATGCGCGGGGGCAGGCCCACCACCACCTTGCCGGTTGGCGTGGCGCGCAGCGTTTGCAGGTCTTCCTTGGCGCGTTCGGCCAGCGTCAGCAGCGCGCGCGCATGTTCCAGAAAGCGCAGTCCGGCCTCGGTGGGTTCGGCGCCGCGGCCGTTGCGGTAGAGCAGATGCTGGCCCAGCTCCAGCTCCAGCAGCCGTACCTGCCGGCTGAGGGTGGGCTGGGCAACGTCCAGCAACTCGGCCGCGCGCGAAAAGCTGCGCCGCTCGGCGACGCTGACAAAATATTCGATCTGCTTTAAATCCACGATGCGCCCGCGCTGTTATGTATATGTTCTATATCTGAAATCAAAGATATAGCATTGTTAGTCGGCTCGCAATCCGCGAGGATGTCGTTTTCCCAGCAGGAACCGACTGTGCCTGATTGCCGCCCACCGCTTGCGTCCCCGACCCGTCCGCGCCACGCCATGCCGCCCGGCGCCTGCGACGCGCATTGCCATGTCTTCGGGCCCGGCAACGTGTTTCCCTATGCCGAGGGCCGTTCCTACACGCCGCCCGATGCGCCCTATGCCGCCATGGCCGCGCTGCATGCGCACCTGGGCATCGAGCGCGCGGTGGTGGTGCAGGCCAACTGCCACGGCTCGGACCATAGCGCGCTGCTGGATGCCCTGGCGCAAAGCGGTGGCCGCTATCGCGGCGTGGCGTTGCTGGGCGCGGATGCCACGGCGGCGCGTGTCCGGCAACTGCACGACGGCGGCGTGCGCGCCGCGCGCTTCAACTTCGTGCCGCACCTGGGCGGCGCGCCGGACCCGGCCGTGTTCGACCACGTGGTGGCGCTGATTGCGCCGCTGGGCTGGCATCTGTGCCTGCATGTGGACGGCGCGATGCTGCCCGAACTGCTGCCGCGCCTGTTGGCATTGCCCGTGCCTTTCGTGGTGGATCACATGGGCCGATTGAAGGCGGCCGACGGCCTGGATTCGCCCGCGATGCGCGCATTGCTGTCGTTGGCCGATGTGCCGCAGGCCTGGGTCAAGGTGTCGGGCATCGACCGCATCGCGTCGGGCAAGCGCCCGTTTGCCGAAGGCATACCCTTTGTGAGCGCGTTGGTGCAGGCCATGCCCGATCGTTGCCTGTGGGGCACCGACTGGCCACATCCCAACGTGGCGGGCGATATGCCCGATGACGGCGAGCTGGTGGATACCTTCTTTCAGGCCTGCCCCGATGCCGCCGTACGCCAGCGGGTGCTGGTGGACAACCCCGCAAAGCTGTACGGATTCGCGTAGACACCCGACGTTGCGCGTCGCTTAAAAAAATTCGATTCAACGAGGAGACACCATGTTCAAGAAATTGCTTTCGGCCACCGTGCTGAGTCTGTCCGCTTTCGGCGCGGCCCATGCCGACGGCCCGGTGCGCCTGATCATTGCGTTCCCGCCCGGCGGTCCGGTGGACCTGGTCGGTCGCGTGCTGGCCGAACAGCTGGGCAAAGAGCTCAAGCAAAACGTTATTGTCGAAAACAAGGCGGGCGCCAATGGCAACATCGCGGCCGCCTATGTGGCCAAGGCGCCGGGCGATGGCTCGGTGCTGTTCCTGACCAGCGTGGGCGCGGTGGCGATCAGCCCGGCGCTGTACAAAGACCTGCCGTACGACCCCGTGCGCGACTTTGCGCCGGTGTCCAAGGTGGTCAACAACGCCACGGTGTTCGTGGTGAACCCGTCCAACCCGGCTAGCGACGCGGCGGACTTCGTGAAGAAGTCGCAGGCGGCGTCGCAATCCGTGGCGATCGGCTCGTCGGGCATAGGCAGCATTCCGCACCTGACGATGGAAATGTTCGCCGACGCCAGCAAGGCCAACGTGCTGCATGTGCCGTACAAGGGGGCCGCGCCGGTCATCAATGATGTGATGGGCAACCAGGTGTCGGGCTTCTTCGGCGACGTGCCCGGCCTGATCGGCCATATCCAGGGCGGCAAGCTCAAGGCCTTGGGCATCGCCGCGCCCACGCGCCACCCGCTCCTGCCCGATGTGAAGACCTTGGCCGAACAGGGCATTGCCGGCGTGGAATCGAATAACTGGTACGGCATCGTCGCGCCTGCCTCCACGCCCGCCGCCACTGTCGACAAGCTGAATCAGGCGGTGCGCGCCGCCTTGGGCAATGAAGCCGTGCGCGCCAAGCTGGAGAAGTTTGGTGCCCAGGCAGCGCCCAGCTCGCCGCAGGAACTGGCCGCGCTGATCGCGTCCGACCGCGACAAGTGGACCGCGCTGATCCAGCGCAAGAACATCCGTCCGGAGTAAGCATGAGCGCCAGCCGAGTCACCCCCGTGGTCCCGGGCACCCGCCAGGAACTGGCTACGATCGAGGCGCGTATCAGCGCCGCGCGCGGCCGGATCTCGCCGCTATACCAGGTGCTGCTGAACAGCCCCGCCGTCGTGGATGGCTGGGAAGCCATGCTGACCGCCATCCGCCAGAAGACGTCGCTGTCGCCGCGTCTGCGTGAACTGATCATCTTGCGCGTAGCGACCCTGAACAACGCGCCCTACGAATTTGACGCGCATGTGCCGCACGCCTTGGCGGGAGGCATGCCGCAGGAAGTGATCGACGCCTTGCGCTCCAACCCGGCGCCGCAAGATGTGCAAGGGCTGGCCCCCGGCGAAGCCGAGGTGCTGGCGTTGACCGACGCCATGACGCGCGACATCGAGGTACCCGACGCGGTGTTCGCGCCCGTGCGAGCACGCTACGATGACGCGCAACTGGTCGAGCTGGCCGCGACCGTGGGCGCGTACAACATGGTGTCGCGCTTCCTGGTGGCGCTACGCGTCGGACATTGAAGGAGATGACAGTGCAGGAATCCGTATTGCTGGTGTCGCTGGGCGAACGCTTTGACAAGGCCCGCGCGGCCGACATGGCAGAGCGTCTGACGGCCGGGCTGGACAAGGTTGAGGTCAGCGCGTTTGCCGCCGTTGAAGAGGCGGACACGTATGTGTACCTGCGCGGCGCAAGCCATGCGCTGGCCGAAATCCAGGCGCGTCTGGCCGAGAGCTTCCCTGGCGCTCGCGCCCGCGTGTTGCATCAAACGCTGGACCTGCCGGGGGCGTCGGCAGGCCAGGACGCGCCGTGGCACTACATCGTTGAAACCGATGTGCTGCCCGAGGCCGAGCAGGACTTGAACGCCTGGTATGACCAGGAACATCTGCCGGGGCTGGCGTCCGTGCCCGGCACGGTGCGCGCGATGCGCTTTGAATGTCGCGATGAATCACCGCGATACCTGGCGTGCTACGACCTGCACACCCGCGAAACCTTCGGCAGCCCGCCGTGGCTGGCCGTGCGCGCCACCGACTGGAGCAGCCGCGTGCGGCCTTCGTTTCGCAACACGCGCCGCACGATGTTCAAGAAAATCCTGTGACGGCGGGCCGGCGATGGGCCGGCAAGGAGGCATGATGAAAATGAAACAGCTGCTGACGGGGCTGACGATCAGCTGCGCGGTCGTGGCGTCGACGCCGGTGCTGGCGGATGCACCCAAACGCGTCAATGTGCTGGTCGGCAACGGCGCGTCGATTGAGGTGCTGGACCAGGGGCAGGGGCCCGCGCTGGTGCTGCTGCCGTCACGGGGACGCGGCGCGCAGGATTTCGACGAACTGGCCGAACGCTTCGTGCAAGCGGGCTATCGCGTGCTGCGTCCGCAGCCGCGCGGCATCGGCGGCAGTACCGGGCCGATGTCGGGCATCACGCTGCATGATCTGGCGGACGACCAGGCCGCCGTGATTCGCACCGTGGCGCGCCAACCGGTGGTGATGGTGGGTCATGCCTTCGGCAACTGGGTGGCGCGCGCCACGGGCGTCGACCACCCCGAGCTGGTGCGTGGCGTGGTGATCGTGGCGGCGGCGGCCAAGCAATATCCCAAGGGTCTGAGCGAACACGTGGATCGCAGCGCCGAACTGTCGTTGCCCGACGCCGAACGCCTGAAGTCGATCCAGTACGCGTTCTTTGCGCCCGGCAACGACGCGCGCGTCTGGTTGAACGGCTGGTACCCGGACGTCAGCGAGAGCCAGCGCCTGGCCGGCAAGGCCACGCGCCAGTCCGATTGGTGGTCGGGCGGGGCCAAGCCCTTGCTGGACCTGCAAGCGGAGCTGGATCTGTTCAAGCCGCCGGCCACGCGCAACGAAATCCGCGATGAGTTCGGTGACCGCGTGTCCGTCGTCGTGGTTCCCGGCGCGGGCCACGCGTTGGTGCCCGAAAAGCCCCAGGCGGTGGTGGACGCCATTGCGGCGTGGGAACGTACGCTGCGTTGATTGCGGTGTATTGAATGCGGCGCGGGCCGGCCACGCAACCCCAGCCGTCGCATTGCCGCCAGGGCAGCCCAAATGAAAGGGCCTGGATATCCGAGGATATCCAGGCCCTTTGCGCTTCCCGGCAGGCTTAGTTGATCTGGCCCAGCAGCAGGAATTCCATCAATGCCTTTTGCACGTGCAGGCGGTTTTCGGCTTCGTCCCAGACCACGCTTTGCGGCCCGTCGATGACTTCGCCGGTAACTTCCTCGCCACGGTGGGCGGGCAGGCAGTGCATGAACACGGCTTCGGGGTCGGCCGCCGCCATCATTTCAGCGTCAACGCACCAGTCGGCAAACGCCGCGCGGCGCTCTTCGTTTTCGGCTTCGTAGCCCATGCTGGTCCACACGTCGGTCGTGACCAGGTGCGCGCCCTGGCACGCCTGCATGGGGTCCTTGAACTGGCGCAGCACCTTGTCCGACGGCGAGCCGATGCGCGAGGCTTCAAGTTCGTAGCCCGCAGGCGTGGACACGTGCAGCGTAAAGCCCAGCATCTCGGCTGCGTGCAGCCAGGTGTATGCCATGTTGTTGGCATCGCCCACCCAGGCCACCGTCTTGCCCGCGATGGGGCCGCGATGTTCGATGTAGGTGAAGATATCGGCCAGGATCTGGCAGGGGTGGAATTCGTTGGTCAGGCCGTTGATGACCGGCACGCGCGAATGCGACGCAAAGCGCTCGATGCGGGTCTGCTCGAACGTACGGATCATGACGATGTCGACCATGCGCGAGATGACGCGCGCCGTGTCTTCGATGGGCTCGGAGCGGCCCAGCTGCGAATCGTTGGAGGTCAGGTTGATGACCGAGCCGCCCATCTGGTACATGCCGGCCTCGAACGAGACGCGGGTGCGGGTGCTGGCCTTTTCAAACACCATCGCCAGCGTGCGGTCGTGCAGCGGCATATGGGGTTCGTAGCGTTTGAACTTTTCCTTGATCAGGCGCGCGCGGTCCAGCACGTAGGCGATTTCAGCGGAAGAGAAATCCTTGAACTGGAGAAAATGCCGCAACGGGCCGTTTTGAGTCGTGGGAGGAGTCATGGTGTTGTCGCAGGTCATTGAGCCCGACCGGGCTGGTGGCCCGGTCGGTACGTTGATTATGGTTTTTCGGACAGGAAGCGTTGGATGAGCGGGACCAGGGTGGCGACGATCTGGTCCGCCTCTTGTTGGGTAAGGATCAGGGGCGGCAGCATGCGGATGACGCGGTCGCGCGTGACGTTGATGAGCAGGCCGGCTTCAAGGGCGTGCAGCACCAGCACGCCGCAGGGGCGCGCCAGTTCTATGCCCAGCATCAAGCCCCGCCCGCGTACCTCGGTAACGCCCGCCGTGTCTGCCAAGGCTTGCGCCAGGGCGTCCTTCAGGTAGTTGCCCACCGTGTGGGCGTTGTCCAGCAGCTTGTCGTCTTCCAGCGTGTCCAGCACGGCCAGGCCGGCGGCGCAGACCAGCGGCCCGCCGCCGAACGTGGTGCCATGGCTGCCGGGCGTGAACACCCCGGCGGCAGGCCCTGCGGCCAGCATCGCGCCAATCGGCACGCCGCCCGCCAGCCCCTTGGCCAGCGTCATCACGTCAGGCTTGATGTCGGCCCATTGATGCGCGAACCACTTGCCGGTGCGGCCGATGCCGGACTGCACTTCGTCGATCATCAGTAGCCAGCCGCGCTCGGTGCACAGCGCGCGCACCGCTTGCAGGTACGAGATGTCGGATGGGCGGATGCCGCCTTCGCCTTGCAGCACTTCAAGCAACACGGCGGTGGTGCGCGGCTCGGCGTCGCCCGCCGCGCGCACGGCGTCCAGGTCGTTATAGGGCACCTGGATGAAGCCGCTGGGCAGCGGTTCGAAGCCCTTGCGGGCCTTGTCGCTGCCCGTGGCCGCCAGCGTGGCCAGCGTGCGGCCATGCCAGGACGAATCCATGGTGATGATGTGGGCGTGCTTGTTGCCGCGCTGGTAGGCGTAGTAGCGGGCCAGCTTGATGGCCGCCTCGTTCGCTTCCGAGCCGCTGTTGCAAAACAGCGCTTCCTGCATGCCCGACAAAGCGCTCAGGCGGGCGGCAAGCGCGGCCTGCTGGGGAATTTCGTAGATGTTCGACGTGTGGATGACGCGCGCGGCCTGTTCGCTGATGGCCGCCACCAGTTTCGGATGGGCGTGTCCCAGGCACGACACGCCGATGCCGGCCAGTGCGTCCAGGTATTTGCGCCCTTGGGCATCCCACAACCATGCGCCGTGGCCGTGCGTGAACGCAACCGGCAGGCGGGCATAGATATTGGCCAGAGGCGAGGTCATTGCGGATCCTCCTGGGGGATTACCAAAAAGCCGCCTTCAAAAAGCCGCCTTCAATTCGATGGACCCCGGGCGAAAGCGGGGCGGAATCGGCTTTTGGAAGAGGGCAAAGGATCAATCATATACAATTCGCGGCGCAGGGCGCATGTTTGATCACGCCGAAGATCCGGCTTTCGTGAAAGGCGCGCTGTAGTGAAGAACTCATGGCAACTCGCGTCAGACAATTCGTAATTCATGGCGTTACCGAAAGCGGTAGCCGATTCCGCCCCAGCGATTGGGCGGAGCGGCTCGCTGGCGTAATGGCACAGTTCCGGCCCGCCGGCTGTGCTGGTAACCACCTCACTTATTCGCCCTATGTGCTGCCTGTCGTGATCGACGGCGTGCGCGGAATCGTGGTCGACCTGCGTTTGCGCGACCTGGAACCGCTGGCGTACAAGTTCGTGGTGGATTTCGCTCGCGACAACAACCTCAAGACGGAAGAACGCGAAATCTAAGTGCCCGAACGAAAAAGCGCCCCGACCGGGCGCTTTTCTCATTCGTGCCGGACCGGCACGCCCGAACGGGCGGGCCGGCGCCTACGCCGCGCCTGCGCGCGGCGAGGTCGGCCGCGCGGCTCAGGTTCCGTAGCGGTCAAGAATCTTGCGGATGTCGCGCACGCCCGACCCGTCGGTGCTGAGCAGCGCGCGCGCCGTCACGGATTCCAGATGATGTTCCAGCAGATGCAGCACGTGCTTTTCGTCGCGCGCGCGCAGGCCTTCCACAATGTCCATGTGTTCGCTGACCGCGCATTCGCTGGAATGCGGCCGTCCGTAAAGCGCCAGGATCAGCGAGCAGCGCGACACGATTTCGTTCACGTAGCGGGCATAGACCGCGTTGCCGGATAGCTCGGCCATCAGGATGTGGAATTCGCCCGACAGTCGGATGGATTCATTCGTGCTGTTGCGCTTGCGGGCCGCTTCCTCTTCTTCGACGTGACGCGCCAGGCGCGTCAGCCCGGCTTCGGTGATGTGTTGCAGCAGCCGGCGGGCGACATCGCGTTCCAGGCAGCGCCGGGCCTCGAAGATATCGTGCGCTTCTTCCAGGCTGGGCCGCGCCACCGCCGCGCCGCGATTGGGGCGCAAATCCACCAGCCCTTCGCTGAACAGCCGCGTCAACACGCCGCGCACAATCGTGCGGCTGACCCCGAAACGCTCGCCAATGATGTCTTCGGGCAGCTTGTCGCCCGGCAGCAAGGCCTGTTCGATAATGGCGCGGCGTAAATTTATGTATACGATTTCGCTGCGGTTTACGTCTTTCTTGGCGGGCTCGTTGGCCGGCGGCGCGAGAGGTTTCATCGTCTTCTTTGGCTCCTGGACGTGCGCGTTTTCATTGTAATGGGATAGGCCGCGGCACCGGCCGCCGCTGCGCACTGCGGGTGTGGGCAAGCATACTACAACGCCCGCTAAGGGTTAGCGATAGCTTGAAGCCAGAGCGCAAGCGCGTACATTGTCGGCATAAATCGTATACAAACATTTATACGAAACGGAATTCGCTGAACGAGTCCGTTCAGATTGTTTGTATACAAACCGCCGAGGTTGCTTGATGCCAGCACTGCCCGCAATGCCAGCAATGCCCCACGCCGTCACCGTCGACCGGCCCGCCTTCACGCCATACCGCCTGCTGGTGGTCAACGGCAACACCACGGCCGACTTGACCCGCAGCCTGGCCGCCCAGGCGCGCACGTTTTTCGATGGCGCGGCCCACATACACGCCGTCACCGCCGTATTCGGACCCGCCTATATCGCCAGCCGCGTCGAGGCCGCCGTGGCCGCGCATGCCGTGCTGCAAACCGTGGAGCAGGAAGTGGCCCGGGCCGAAACGCCGTTCGATGCCTGCCTGTTGGCCTGTTTCGGCGAACCCGGCATCGGCGCCGTGCGCGAATGCCTGAATGTGCCCGTGGTGGGCATGGCCGAAGCGTCGATCATGGCCGCCATGCAGCGCGGCGACCGCTACGCCATCGTTACCGTTGGGCAGCGCTGGCCCGGCATGTTGCGCGAACAGATCCGCCAACTAGGTCTGGAAGCCCGCTGCGCCGCCATCATCGCCTTGCCCGGCAACGCGCTGGATTACGTGTCGCGCTCGCCCGAATCCGCCGCGCAAGTCAGCCTGGCGCTGGACGCCGCGGTGGCGCAGGGCGCCGACGTGGTCATCGTGGCTGGGGCCGCCCTGGCCGGTTACCTGCCTGTGCTGCCGCGCCGGCCCCTCGTTCCGATCATCGATTCCTATCGCGCCGCGCTGGCCCAAATGCTGGCCCTGGCCTCACTGGACCGCGCGCAGCGCTTGTGCGCATTGAACTGACCCCGCCGGGTCCGATCGCCATGCCTACCGCGCCGGGCCCGACCCGGCGACATCAAACCGGGTATCAGCCCGATAGACAAGGGAGAGTTGCAGCCATGAAGACGTTGCTTAAATGGACCGCCGGCGCGGTGATCGCGCTGTCGGCCATCACGGGGGCTTCGGCCGCCAACACGCTTAAGTGGGGCGCCGCGCGCGACCTGGATTCGCTGGACCCGTATTCCTACGGCAGCACCTTCAACCTGGCTTTCCTGAACCACGTGTACGAAGCGTTGATCCGCTACGACGACAAGTTCAACATCACGCCCGCGCTGGCCGAATCCTGGGAATCGGTGTCGCCCACGGTGCTGCGCTTCAAGCTGCGCCCGGGAGTCAAGTTTCACAACGGCGCGCCCTTTTCGGCGGACGACGTCGTGGCGTCGATGACGCGCGTGTCGGACGAGGCCTCGCCGCTAAAGGGCAACCTGCCGGCGTTCAAGGCCGTGCGCCGTGTAGACGACCTGACCGTCGACATCGAAATGACGCATCCGTACCCGTTGATGCTCAACGACCTGACCAATATCTTCATCTTCAACCGCCAATGGCTGGTCGATAACAACAGCACGCGTCCGACCGACGCCGCCAAGAAGATCGAAGGCTATGCCACGCACAACGCCAACGGCACCGGCCCCTTCAAGGTGGAGTCATACCGGCCCGATACCCGCACCGTGCTGGTCGTGAACAAAGACTGGTGGGACAAGCCCCGCCACAATCTGGACCGCATCGAATTCACGCCCATCGCGTCGGCGCCCACGCGCGTGGCCGCGCTGCTTTCCGGCGACATCAACTTCACCGAAAACGCGCCGCTGCAAGACCTGGACCGCCTGCGCGCCGCGTCCAACGTGAAGGTGCTGGCGGCGACGGAATTGCGCACGCTGTACTTCGGCATGAACCTGGGCGACAAGCTGGTCGGCTCGAACATCACCGACAAGAACCCGCTGAAAGACCTGCGCGTGCGCCAGGCGCTGTACATGGCGCTGTCGCCCGATCTGCTGCAAAAGCGCGTCATGCGCGGCCTGTCGCGCACCACCGGCGCGCTGGTGGCCCCGTCCATTCCCGGCTACGACATCAAGCAGGAAGAGCGCCTGCCGTTCGATGCGGCCAAGGCCAAGAAGTTGTTGGCCGATGCCGGCTACCCCGACGGCTTCACCTTGTCGCTCCTGTGTTCGAACGACATGTTCGTGAACGAAGAAGAACTGTGTCAGGCCGCCGCGTCGATGTGGGCGCGTATTGGCGTCAAGGCGTCGCTGGCCAGCGGGCCGCGGTCGTTGCAGAACCCCAAGCGCTCGCGTGGCGAGTTTGACATCACCATCCACGGCTGGGCCAACGAGCCGCAGATCGATGCGCTGTCGATCCTGCTGCAAGTGATGCATAGCCGCACCGGCCCGGCGGGCGTCTTCAACTGGGGGCAGTGGGGCGACCCGGCGCTGGACGCGAAGATCGACGCGGCCGCCGCCGAGATGGACCGCGACAAGCGCATCAAGATGATGGCCGAAGTGTTGCAGACGCTGCATGACGACGTGCGCTTCCTGCCGCTGCACCAGCAGCCCATGGCCTGGGCCGTGGGCGACAAGGTGGGCGACGTGCTGCAAATGCCGGACAACAAGGCGCGGCTGTGGACGGTGCGCATGCAGTAGCACGCGCGGTTCATGCAACCGCCGCGCCCCGGTCGGGGGCGGCGGTTGCAACAGTCCGACATCGGGTCTGAAGGAGGCCGCACATGCTGGCATTCATTGTTAGACGGGTCTTTAACGCAGTCGGCGTGATGCTGGCGGTGGCGTTGCTGGCCTTCGTGATATTTCGTTTTGTCGGCGATCCCGTCGACATGATGCTTAACGAGCAGGCTTCGCAAACCCAGCGCGACGAGCTGCGCGAACGCCTGGGCTTGAACGCGTCGGTGGGCATGCAGTTCGTGCACTTCGTCACCAACGCCGCGCAGGGCGAATTCGGCATTTCTTACCGCAACCAGCAAGACGTGTTCGCGCTGGTGGCCGAACGTTTCCCGGCCACGTTCGAACTGGTGATGATGGCCACGCTGCTGTCGCTTGCGATCGGCGTGCCGCTGGGCGTGCTGACGGCCATCTATCGCAAGTCACGCATGGCGCAGGCCTTGCAGTTCGTGTCCATCCTGGGTATCTCGTTGCCCAGCTTCGTCGTCGGCATCATGCTGATCCTGATTTTTTCGGTGCAGCTGGGCTGGCTGCCGGGCTTCGGGCGGGGCGACACGGTGAAGATCGGCGGGTGGTCAACGGGCTTGTTGACGCCGTCCGGCCGCGCCGCGCTGGTGCTGCCGTCGATCACCCTGGCGCTGTTCCAGATCACGCTGATCATGCGGCTGGTGCGGGCCGAAATGCTGGAGACGCTGCGCACGGAATTCATCAAGTTCGCGCGCGCTCGCGGGCTGCCGGATCGCATCGTGCATTTTCGGCTGGCGCTGCGCAATTGCCTGATGCCGGTCATTACCGTGACGGGCATGCAGATCGGCAACCTGATCGCCTTCGCGTTGATTACCGAAACCGTGTTCCAGTGGCCGGGCATGGGCTTGCTGTTCATCCAATCGGTCATGTTCGTGGACATTCCCGTCATGGCCGCCTATCTGGTGATCGTGTCCTTCATCTTCGTGGCGCTGAACACGTTGGTGGACATGATGTACGGCGTGGTCGATCCGCGCCTGCGCAGCCAGCACGTCAAAGGAGGCGCCAGTGGCCACTAAACCTTTCTCTACGCCGTATTCGGGCGGTGCGCGCAGCCGGCTGTCACGCTTCTTGCAAAGCGATTTGTGGTGGAGCCTGCGGCACGATTATGTGGCAATGGGCGCGGGCATCGTGCTGTTGGTGGTGGTGTTGCTGGCGGTGTTCGCGCCGTGGATCGCGCCGCAAAATCCTTATGACCTGGCGCAGCTGGATCTGTTGAACGCCGAGCTGCCGCCGTTCTGGGTGGAAGGCGCCGACCCGCAGTTCCTGTTGGGCACCGACACGCAGGGCCGCGATGTGTGGTCGGCCATTCTGTATGGCTCGCGCATGTCGCTGGCGATCGGGCTGGCCACGGTGGTGCTGTCGCTGGCCATCGGCTTGCTGGTGGGCCTGGCGGCGGGCTATTTCGGCGGTTGGGTCGACAACGCCTTGATGCGCGTGGGCGACACGCTGCTCAGTATCCCCACCATTCTGGTCGCCATTCTGGTGACCGCGGTGTTCCGGCAACTGCTGCCGCCGGGCCTGCGCGAAACCTTGTCCGCCGTGATCCTCATCCTGGCCATCTCCATGACCAACTGGGTGCAGTACGCGCGCACGGTGCGGGCGTCGGCGCTGGTCGAGCGTGGCAAGGAATATGTGCAGGCGGCGCGGCTGATCCGGGTCAGTTCGCTGCGCATCATGCTGACGCACATCCTGCCCAACACGCTGACCCCCGTCATGGTGACGGCCACGCTGAACCTGGGGCTGGCCGTGCTGATCGAGGCCACGCTCAGCTTCCTGGGCGTGGGCATGCCGCCTACCGAACCGTCGCTGGGCACGCTGATCCGGCTGGGCAACCAGTTCCTGTTTTCGGGGCAGTGGTGGGTGGTGGTGTTCCCCGCGCTGTATCTGAGCCTGATCGTGCTGGTGGTGAACCTGCTGGGCGATTGGCTGCGCGACGCGCTCAATCCCCGTCTGCGCTGACGGCGCAATCTTCAATAGAGGTCAAGCATGGAAAACGCAACGCTGTACACCCACGTCCGCCCGGCGGGTGGCGAGATCACCACGGTGCTGGTCAAGGACGGCCGCTTCCACGCGTTGGGGGGCGAGGCGCCCTCAGGCGTGCCGGTGGTGGACGGGGGCGGTGCGCTGATGCTGCCGGGGCTGATCGACGCCCACGCGCATCTGGACAAGACGATGTACGGCATGCCCTGGTATCGCAACGAGGTCGGCCCGCGCCTGATCGACAAGATCGAGAACGAGCGCGCTGAAAAGAAGCGCCTGGGTATCGACCCGTATCGGCAATCGGCGCGGCAGATCGTAATGTCGATTGCCGACGGCACCAGCCACATCCGCAGCCATGTGGACGTGGACACCGACATCGGCCTGGGCGCGATCGAAGGCGTGATGCGCGCGCGCGAGCAGTACCGCGACCAGATCGACGTGGAACTGGTGGCCTTTCCGCAAAGCGGACTGCTGATCCGTCCCGGCACGCTGGCGCTGATGGACGAGGCGCTGCGCATGGGCGCGGAGGTGGTGGGCGGGCTGGACCCGGCGGGCATGGACCGCGATCCCAAGGGGCATCTGGATGCCATCTTCGGGCTGGCCGACAAGCACGGCAAGCCAATCGACATCCACCTGCACGAGGCCGGCGAGCTGGGCGCGTTTTCGATGCAGATGACGATCGACCGCGTGTTGGCGCTGGGCATGCAGGGCAAGGTCACCTTGTCGCATTCGTTCTGCCTGGGCATGCCGGACACGCAGGCGGTGCAAGCGCTGACGGACGGGCTGCTGGCCGCCGGCATTCACATCATGACCACCGGGTCCGCGTCGCGGCCGGTGCCCAATGTGGCGCGGCTGCGCCAGGCCGGCGTCACCGTCTGTACCGGCAACGACGGCATGCGCGATACCTGGGGCCCGTACGGCAAGCCCGACATGCTGGAGCGCACCATGCTGGTGGGCCTGCGCAACAACTTCCGGCGCGACGACGAACTGGCGATGGCGCTGGACGTAGCCACCTATGGCAATGCGCGCGTGATGCAGTTGCAGGACTATGGCCTGGCGCCGGGCTGCCATGCCGATTTCGTGCTGGTCGATGCCGAGACCGTGGCCGAGGCCATCGTGGCCCGGCCCGTACGCAAGCTGGTCGTCAAGCGCGGCCACGTGGTGGCGCGCGACGGGCGTGCCTTGGCGAGCGCGCCGTGATGTCCGCGATGATGTCCGCGATGATGCCCAACAGGGAAGGCCCCATCCTCTTGACCGCGCGCTGGGTGGTCGGCCATGAAAACGGCCGCCATTGCCTCTACGAGAACGGCGAAGTCGTGTTCGACGGCGACCGCATCGTGTACGTGGGCCATCGCTATCCGGGCAGCGTTGCGCGCCGCCATGACTACGGCCGCGCGGTGATCGGCCCCGGCTTCGTGGACCTGGATGCCTTGTCGGACCTGGACACGACCATCCTGGGTTTCGACAATTCACCCGCCTGGCGCAAGGGCCGCATCTGGCCCGAGACGTACATGCAGAAGGGGCCGTACGAGATGTACACGCCCGCCGAACTGGCCTTTCAGAAACGCTACGCGTTTGCGCAACTGATCCGCAACGGCATCACCACCGCCTTGCCGATTGCGTCGCTGTTCTACCGCGTGTGGGGCGAAACCCGCGACGAATTCCTGTCGGCCGCCAACGCGGCGGGCGAACTCGGCCTGCGCGTGTACCTGGGGCCGGCCTACCGCAGCGGCCACACCTATGTGGATGCCGACGGCAATATCCGCTGCCATTACGACGAGGCGCGCGGCATGGCGGGGCTGGCCGACGCCGTTGCGTTCTGCGATGAGATCGACGGACGTCACAACGGCCGGGTGCGCGCCATGCTGGCGCCGGACCGTATCGAAACCTGCACGCCGGACCTGCTGCGCGCATCGGCGCAAGCCGCGCAAGAACGCGATATTCCCATCCGGCTGCATTGCTGCCAGTCGCGCCTGGAATACGACCTGGTGCTGGAACAGCACGGCATGAGTCCGCCGGAATGGTTGCAAAGCCTGGGCTTCCTGTCGCCGCGCGCCTTGCTGCCGCATGGCACCTATGTATCCGGTTCGCGCCACATCCCGCGCCCCGGGAATGACCTGGACATCATCCGCGATGCGGGCGCCAGCATCGTGCACTGTCCGCTGGTGTCGGCGCGGCACGGCGCCACGCTGGACTCGTTTGCGCGTTATCGCAAGCTGGGCATCAACATCGGCATGGGCACCGACACGTGGCCGCCGGACATGGTGCAGAACATGCAGGTGGGCATGATGCTGTGCCGCGTGGCCGAAGGGTCCACCGAAGCCGTGCGCGCCGAAGACTACTACGACGCGGCCACCGTCGGCGGCGCGGACGCCTTGGGTCGGCCGGACCTGGGCCGCCTGGCCGTGGGTGCCAAGGCGGACATCGTCGTCTTCGATTTTTCGCATGACCGCAACGGCCAGATGATCGACCCGATCCAGACGCTGATGATCAGCGGCAGCGGCCGCGATGTGTCGCAAGTGATCATCGACGGGCGTTTCGTCATGGTGGACGGACGCATTCCCGGCTTTGACGCGCGCCTGGCGCAAGAGCAGGCGCAGCGGCAATTCGACGGCCTGGTTGCGCGCTACCCCGACCGCACCTGGGGCCATCCCCCGGTGCAGCAGATTTTTTCTTCCAGCTATCCGCGTCCCGCAAGGAGCAGGAGCCCGTCATGATGGCAATCGACCTTAACGCTGCGCCGGCCGGCGTGCCGACCTTGTCGGTGCGCGGCCTGTCGGTGGAATTTCCCACGCGCCACGGCACGCTGGTGGCCACGCGCGACATCAGCTTTGACATTCAACCCGGCGAAATCCTCGGCATGGTGGGCGAGTCCGGCGCGGGCAAGTCCTTGACCGGCATGGCGGTGATCGGCCTGCTGGAGCCGCCCGGCCGCCTGGGCGCCGGAGAAATCCTGCTGGCGGGCAAGCGCATCGACAACCTGCCGGCCAAGGCGCGGCAGCGTTTGCGTGGCAAAGAAATCGGCGCGATTTTTCAAGACCCGCTGACCAGCCTGCACCCGCTGTTCACGGTGGGTGACCAACTGATCGAAACCATCCGCCATCACGACAAGGTGTCCGCCCCGGCCGCCCGCGCCCGCGCGCTGGAGCTGCTGCTGGCGGTGGGCATTCCGGCGGCCGACAAGCGCATCGACCACTATCCTCACCAGTTCTCGGGCGGCATGCGCCAGCGCGTGGTGATCGCGCTGGCCCTGGCCGCGCGCCCCAAGCTCATCATCGCGGACGAACCCACCACCGCGCTTGACGTGTCGGTGCAGGCGCAGATCACGGCGCTGCTGCGCCGGCTGTGCCGCGAGCAGGGCACGGCTGTGCTGCTGGTTACGCACGACATGGGCGTGATCGCGGAAACCGCCGACCGCGTGGCGGTGATGTATGCCGGCCGCATCGTCGAGATCGGGCCGGTGCTGGACGTGCTGCGTCGGCCCGGGCACCCCTATACGCAAGGCTTGATGAACGCCATTCCGGGCCTGCGCCATCGAGCCGCCCGCTTGAACCAGATCGACGGCGCCATGCCGCGCCTGCACGCCATGCCCGATGGCTGTGCGTTTCACCCGCGTTGCGCGTCTGCCGGGCCGCGCTGTGCCCACACCCGGCCGCCCCTGGCCGCTTCGCCTTCGGGCGCTACCGTCAGCGCCTGCTGGCTGCACCAGGAAGGAGTGGCCCATGCCGCGTAACGATGATGTGCTGTTGCGGGCCGACGACCTGGCCTGCTGGTTCGACGTGTCGCCACCCTGGCTGGAACGCACGCTGTCGCGCCAGCCCATGCAGACGTTGAAGGCGGTGGATGGCGTGTCGCTGGCGGTGCCGCGCGGCACGACCCTGAGCATCGTTGGGGAATCGGGCTGCGGCAAGTCTACGTTGGCCAAGCTGCTGGTCGGCTTGGTCGCGCCCACGCGCGGCACGCTGCAATACGGGCGCAACCGGGCGGGCGGCGTGCTGTATCCGCAAATGATTTTTCAGGATCCCTACGCCAGCCTGAACCCGCGCTGGCGCGTCGGCAACATCGTGGCCGAACCCATCATCACCCTGGGCCTGCGCCGCACGCCCGCCGACACGCGCCGACGCGTGGACGAACTGCTGGAGCTGGTGGGGCTGTCCGCCAGCGACGCCAGCCGCTTTCCGCACGAGTTCTCGGGCGGGCAGCGCCAGCGCATTTCGATTGCACGGGCGCTGGCGACCCAGGCGGAATTCCTGGTGTGCGATGAGCCGACCTCGGCGCTGGACGTGTCGGTGCAGGCGCAAATCCTGAACCTGATGGGCGACCTGCAAAAGGAATTCGGCCTGACGTATGTGTTCATCAGCCACAACCTGTCGGTGGTGCGGCACGTGTCCGACAGCGTGGCGGTGATGTACCTGGGCAGAATCGTTGAGCAGGCGCCGGCCGATCAATTGTTCGAATCGCCGCGGCATCCCTACACGCGGATGCTGCTGGACACGATTCCCGACCTGGACGAGCCCCGCCGCGACCGTGAACCCATGGGTGGCGAGGTGCCCAACCCGATCCGGCCGCCGTCGGGCTGTACGTTTCATCCGCGATGCCCGGAGGCGCGCGATGAATGCCGCAGCGAAGCGCCGCAGGTCACGCAAACCGGTGGCCGGCAAACCGGTGGCCGGCAATTGCGCTGCCACGCGGTGCGCTGGGAACGCGCGGTGGCGGCCTGAAGGACCCGCCCATCACGCACGCTGCGGTGATGGGCGGTGATGGGCGGTGATGGCGGTAACCCCGCCTTTTTTTACTTCGCGTAGACCAGGTCGCGCAGACTCAGCGACAGGCCCGGCCAATACGTAATCACCAGCAAGCAGACGATCACCACGCCCACGAACGGAATCAGCGGTTTGACTATCCGCTCCAGCGGCAGCTTGGCCACCGCGCAGGCGGCGAACAGGTTCACGCCGAAGGGCGGGGTGATCATGCCCAGCGCCAGGTTCACCACCATGATGATGCCGAAGTGCACCGGTTCCACGCCAAACTTCAGCGCCACGGGCAGCAGCAACGGGGCCAGCACGACGATGGACGCCGACGTTTCGATGAACATCCCGATCAGGAACAGCGCGGCATTCACGCCCATCAGGAACGAGAACTTGGTTTCGAAGATCTGCGACAGCCACGTGCCCAGCGCATCCGGAATGCCGGCGCGATTGAGCAGGAAGCTGAACACGCCCGCGTTGGCGATCACGAACATGATCACGGCCGTGGACACCACGGATTTGTGCAGCGTAACGGACAGCTGCTTGAAGCTCAGGCGGCGGTAAATGAACTTGCCGACCACCACCGCATACATCACGGCCACCACCGACGCTTCGGTCGGCGTGAACACGCCGCCGTAGATGCCGCCCAGGATGATGACGGGCATCATCAGCGCCAGCCAGGCGCTCTTGAACGCGGGCCACAGCGGCAGGCGGCCTTCGCCGTCGCGCTTGCCCAGGTTGTTGCGCTTGGCGTAGAACCACACGTAGAACATCAGCGCCAGGCCGATCAGGATGCCGGGCATCACGCCGGCAATGAACAGTTCGCCGGTGGATGTGTCGGTGGACACGGCGTACAGAATCATCGGGATCGACGGCGGAATGATCACGCCTAATTCGGCCGCGCTGGCTTGTAGCGACGCGGCAAACGGCGCCGGGTAGCCGTGCCGGACCATGGCGGGGATCAGGATGGCGCCCACGGCGAACGTGGTCGCCACGCTGGAGCCGGCCACCGCCGCGAATATCATGCAGGTCAGCACGCAGGTGCAGGCCAGGCCGCCCTGGATGCCGCCCACCACGCTCTTGGCAAATTCCACCATGCGCTCGGAAATGCCGCCGGCTTCCATCAGGTTGCCGGCCAGGATGAAGAAGGGAATGGCGACCAGCGGGTACTTGTCCAGCGCGGCGTACAGCTGCTGGGCAACCACCACCCAGGGCAGGCCGGAGCTGCCGACGCCCGCCAGGCTGGCCAGGCCGATCGACACGGCGACCGGTACGGACAGCCCGAAGAAGATCAGCATCGAGACAATCATTAATTGGGACATGGCGATATCTGCTGCGTAGGTTCGATGGGGGCGGCTTAGCCTTGTGCGTCGTTGCGCACGGGCACGTCGTCTTCTTCGCCGGCGCACCAGCGGGCCAGCACGGCGATGGCGGCCAGCGTGGCGCCCACGGGGATCGCCAGGTAGATCCAGGAAATCGAGATGTCCAGGCTGGGCACCGTCTGGAAGCGCACGCGGTAGGTCATGTTGCCGCCGATCCAGGCCAGAAAGCCCAGGAAGCTTGCGCAGATCAGGCCGATCACGGTTTCCAGCACGCGGCGCTTGGCGCCGCCCAGCAGGTTGCGCAGCAGTTCAACGCTGATCATCGCGCCGTGGCGGAAGGCCAGCGCCACGCCCAGCAGCACGGTCCAGATCAGCAGGGCGCGGGTCAGCACCTCGCTCCAGTCGGCGGGCGAATGCAGGACGAAGCGGGCAATGACCTGGTAGAAGGCGGCAGCCGCGGCGGCTACCAGCAGAAGTTGGGCAAGAACCGAGACCAGCTTGAACAGGCCGCGGTCGAAAGCGCAGAGCAAACGCATGATGAATCCCGATGGCGTGATACGCACAGGGTGGAAAACGGCAGGCGGCGGGATCAGCATCCCGCCGCCTGATGGCGCCGCGCCCGCACGGGGCGCGCGCCGCTTACTTGGTGTCGCGGATCGCGTCAATCAGCTTCTTGTCGAACTTCTTGTAGTACTCGGGGTAGGCGGGCTCGACGGCGGCGGCAAAGGCGGCGCGGTCCACTTCGGACACTTGCATGCCTTCTTTCTTCAGCTGTTCAACGCCGGTTTTCTCGATGTTGTCCACGTAGGCGCGCATGGCCATGGCGGATTCCTTGCCGGCCTTGTCGAAGTTGGCCTTGTCGGCGGCCGACAGGCCGTCATAGACGTTGGCCGACATCAGCACCAGCGCCGGGCCGTACACGTGGCCGGTCAGCGACAGGTACTTCTGCATTTGCGACAGCTTGGCCGACGTGATGACCGACAACGGGTTTTCCTGGCCGTCGATGGTGCCTTGCTGCAAGGCGGTGGCCACTTCGGGCCAGGCCATGGGCGTGGGCAGGATGCCGATCTGGCGGAAAGCCGTGATGTGGATCGGGTTTTCCGTGGTGCGGATCTTCAGGCCCTTGGCGTCGGCCGGGGTCTTGACCGGGCGCACGTTGTTGGTCAGATGGCGAAAGCCCTGCTCGCCCCAGGCCAGGGCAATGATGCCGCGGCTGGGAAACTTGGCCAGCATGTCCTGGCCGATCTTGCTGTCCAGCACGGCGCGCGCGTGTTGCAGGTCGCGCAGCAGGAAGGGGATATCGAAAACCCCCGTCTCGGGAACAAAGTTCAGGGTGGCCCCTGTCGAAACGATGGCCAGGTCGATCGTGCCGATCTGCAAGCCTTCGATCACTTCGCGTTCGCCGCCCAGCGCGCTGTTGGCGAATTGCTGTACTTTGTATTTGCCGTTCGACGAGGCCTCGATGGACTTGGCCATGGCGTCGGCGCCCGCGCCGTAGTGCGACGAGGTCGACAGGGCGTAGGCCATCTTCAGGGTGGTCTGGGCTGCCGAGGGCAGGGAGGTGGCGGCCGCGCAGGCGGCCAGAATCGTGGCCGCAAGCCAGGATTTACGCATTGTCTTCTCCGGTATTAGGTATCTTTATGGGCGGCGTTGCCGCCCGCCCCGGGATGATATCGGGATTCGGACGGCCAATAAGCGGTTTTTAACATTGATGAATGATGGATTTCCCTGATATGTCACAGGCCAAGCGCCCCGGTTTCTGGTCCACCCTGCGCCTGGGCGCCAGGATGATGATGCGCGACGCCCGGGCGGGCGAACTGCGCTTGTTGGTGCTGGCCTTGGTGGTGGCCGTGGCCGCCGTGACCAGCGTGGGCTTTCTGGCCGACCGCGTCGGGCGGGCGCTGGAACGCGATGCGGGCCAGATGCTGGGCGCCGACCTGGTGCTGGACGCCGACGAGCCCGTGCCTGCCGCGTTTCTGGACCAGGCGCGCGAACGAGGCCTGACGCTGTCCAGCACCTGGCAGTTTCCGTCCATGGTGGGGGCGGGCGACGGCGCCCAGCTGGCCGCGCTCAAGGCCGTGGAACCTGGCTACCCGCTGCGCGGCGCGTTGCGCGTGGCCAACGCCCCGTTCGCGCCGGACGCGCCCACCCGCGACATCCCGCCCCAGGGCGCGGTGTGGGTCGATGCCCAGTTGCTGGCCCTGTTGAACCTGAAAGTGGGCGACACGCTGAACGTGGGCGACGCCCATCTGCGCGTGGACCGCGTCATCACGTACGAGCCGGACCGTGGCATGCAGTTCGTCAACGTGGCCCCGCGCGTGCTGCTGCGCGCCAGCGACCTGCCCGCCACGGGCCTGATCGCGCCCGGCAGCCGCATCGGCTACGCCATGCTGGTGGCCGGCCAGCCGGACGCCGTGGCCGGTTATGCCACCTGGCTGAACCAGAACATCAAGCGCGGCCAGAAAGTGGCCACGCTGGAATCGGGCCGGCCCGAAGTGCGCCGCACGCTGGACCGCGCGCAGCGCTTCCTGTCGCTGGTCGCCTTGCTGGCGGTGCTGATTTCGGCCGTGGCGGTCGCGCTGGCGGCCGGCCGCTACATGACGCGGCACCGCGACGGCATCGCCGTCATGCGCTGCCTGGGGGCGGTGCAATCGCAGGTCTCGCGCATGCTGACGCTGGAGTTTGCGCTGGTGGGCCTGTTTGCGTCGGCGGCGGGTTGCCTGCTGGGCTTTGCCGTGCACCAGGTGCTGGTGATGCTGCTGGGCTCATTGATCGACACGCGCCTGCCCGCGCCGTCCGCGATACCCGCGTTGCAAGGGGTGCTGACCGGTCTGTTGCTGTTGCTGGGCTTTGCCTTGCCCGCGCTGGCGCAGCTGCGCCATGTGCCGCCCGCCCGGGTGCTGCGCCGCGACGCGGACACGCTCAGCGCCCGCAGCGCGGTCGGCTACGCGGTGGGCGCGGTCGGCTTCGCCTTGCTGATCTGGTGGTTCGCGGGCGATGCAAAGCTGGGCACCGTGGTGGCCGGGGGCTTCCTGGGCGCCTTTGCCGTGTTCGCGCTGGTGGCCTGGCTGTGCATCCTGGGCCTGGCGCGTGTGCGCGGATTGGCCTCGGGCCTGCCCGCGCTGCGCTTTGCGCTGGCGGGCGTGGTGCGCCGTCGCGCCGCGACGATCACGCAGGTGTGCGCGCTGGCGGTGGGCCTGATGGCGCTGTTGCTCTTGACCATGACGCGCACCGACCTGATCCAGGGCTGGCAGCGCACGATGCCGGCGGATGCGCCCAATCGTTTCCTGATCAACGTGCAGCCCGACCAGCGTCAGCCCGTCACCGACGCGCTGACCCGCGAAGGGCTGGGCGGCATCACGCTGTCACCGATGGTGCGCGGGCGGTTGATCGCCATCAACGGCAAGCCGGTCGGCCCCGACGACTACGAAGAACCGCGCGCCAAGCGCCTGGTGGACCGCGAATTCAACCTGTCGTACGGCGACCAGATGCCGTCGTCCAACAAGATCGAGCAAGGCCGCTGGCTGAAGCCGGGCGCTTCCGAGGTCTCGCTGGAATCCGGCCTGGCCAAGTCGCTGGGCCTGAAACTGGGCGACAAGATGACCTTTGACGTGGCCGGCCAGCAGGTCCAAGCCGCCGTCACCAGCACCCGGCGGGTGGATTGGGATACGATGCGCGTCAACTTTTTCGCCATCCTGACCCCCTCGGCGCTGGCCGACATGCCCCAAAGCTGGATCACCTCTTTTTACCTGCCGCCCGACAAAGCGGCCGTGCTGCCCGCCCTGGTGCGTCAGTTTCCCAACCTGACCGTGTTCGACGTGGGCGCCATCCTGCAACAGCTGCAATCCGTGCTGAACGAAGTGGGCAAGGCCGTGCAACTGCTGTTCCTGTTCACGCTGGCCGCGGGCGTGCTGGTGCTGTCGGCCGCGCTGACGGCCACGCGCGACGAGCGCATGCGGGAAGCGGCGGTGCTGCGCGCGCTGGGCGCCACGCGCTCGCAACTGGCCCGGTCGCAGCGTATCGAGCTGTGGGCGGTGGGCGGCTTGGCGGGGCTGTTGGCGGCCGCCGGCGCCACCGCCATTGCCTGGGCGCTGTCGACCCAGGTGTTTGACTTCACCATTACCCTGAGCCTGTGGCCGTGGCTGGCCGGCATCGGGGCAGGCATGCTGGGCGCCTGGGCCGGCGGCGCCCTGGCCCTGCGCGGCGTGTTGCGCACACCGCCGCTGGTCACCCTTCGAGAAACCTGATGACAACCCGAGTCCATACCATTAGCGAACCCGTGGAAAATTCCCGCAGTATCTTTGACCTTCTGGGTGGCGAACCCGGTGTGCGCGCGCTGGTCGACCGCTTCTATGACCTGATGGACATGGAGCCTGACCTGAAAGAACTGCGCGCCGCGCACGGCCCCAGCCTGGACGAGGCCCGCAACAAGCTGTTCTGGTTCCTCTGCGGCTACTTTGGTGGCCCCGACCATTACATCGAACGCTTCGGCCACCCCCGTTTGCGCGCGCGCCACCTGCCGTTTTCCATCGGCCAGGTCGAACGCGACCAGTGGGTGACGTGCATCGGGCGCGCCATGGAAGACCAGGGCATCGACCCGGCGCTGGTGGAGCGGCTGCTGGAATCGTTCTACGGCGTGGCTGACTGGATGCGCAATCGTGAAGGCTGATGGCGCACGCTCGGGCGCGGTGCGCCAGGCCTGGCCCGCGCCGCTGGCCGGCGCCATGCTGAGCGACGCGCGCCTGGGCAACGCCGGCCCCGACATCTTCAACCCCGGCCACTATGGCGACCGCGCCCGGCCCGTGGACGCGGGCGGCCGCCAGGCAGCCTGGTTCGTGCAAGGGCAGGGCTGGCAGGGCGTGTTGCGGCGCTACCGACGCGGCGGCATGATCGCCCGCATCAGCCGCGACGCCTACCTCTGGAACGGCGAAGACCGCACCCGCAGCTTCCGCGAATTCCGCCTGCTGGCCGCGATGCGCGCCCAGGGCCTGGCCGTGCCCGCGCCGCTTGCCGCCGCCTACTGGCGCCAGGGCCCCATCTACCGCGCGGCCATCATCGTGGAACGCATCCCCGGCGTGCGGCCCCTGGCCCATGCGCTGGCCGAGCCGCTGTGGGGCGCCGTCGGGCAGGCCATCGTGCGCATGCATCGCGCGGGCGTCTGGCACGCGGACCTCAATGCGTTCAACATCCTGATCGGCGCCGACAACCAGGTCTGGCTGATCGACTTCGACCGTGGCACGCAGGGCGCCCTGTCCGAGCGCCAGCGCCAGGGCAACCTGGATCGCCTGCGCCGATCACTCGTCAAGGTGGCCGGCGAAGAGGGCGACCGCTACTGGATGAAATTGCGCGACAGCTACTGGACCGCCTGGGGCGTGGGCGTGCAGCCCTGACCCGGGGCTTGGCCCCGCCCGCGGTCGGCCGCTAATTGCGCGAACTCGCCGGTAAAGTTGGGCAGGTCATCGCTAAAAAGCTTTATCATTTCGCCTTTTGGTAGTCCTGACATACACGGCATACGGCAAGGGGCATGTAATGGAACTAAGGGCGGGAATGCGCTGGGCGCTTGGGGCGGTGTTGGTCGCGGCATCGGCATCGTCGGCGGTCGCGCAGAACAAGGTCGTCAACGTCTACAACTGGGCCGAGTACACGGCGCCGGACACGATTCCGGGTTTCGAAAAAGAAACCGGCATCAAGGTCCGCTATGACGTCTACGACAGCAACGACACGCTGCAAGCCAAGCTGCTTGCCGGCAAGTCCGGTTACGACGTCGTTGTACCGTCCACCCATTACGCCTCGCGCCAGATCGAGGCAGGGCTGTTCCAGAAGCTGGACAAGTCCAAGATCCCCAACTGGAAATACCTGGACCCCGAAGTGATGGCGCTGGTCGCCTCCGTCGATCCCGGCAACCAGTACGCCATTCCGTGGGGCTACGGCACCAATGGCCTGGGCTACAACGTCACCAAGGTCAAGCAGATCATGGGCGACAACGTCGACCTGGCCAACTGGGACATGATATTCAAGCCCGAGAACGCCGCCAAGCTGAAAGAGTGCGGCATCTCGATGCTGGACGAAGCCGCGCAGGTGTTTCCCGCCGTGCTCAAGTACCTGGGCAAAGACCCCAACAGCACCAACGCGGACGACTACAAGGCCGCGCTGGACGTGCTCAAGCAGATCCGCCCGTACATCCGCCAGTTCAGTTCGTCGGGCTATATCGACGAACTTGCCGTGGGCGACCTGTGCATGGTCTACGGGTTTTCGGGCGACGTGATGATTTCCCGCAAGCGCGCGCAAGAAGCTAAGAAGTCGTATGAAGTGAACTACTTCATCCCCAAGGGCGGCGCGCCCGCGTGGTTCGACCTGATGGTCATCCCCAAGGATGCGCCGCATCCCGAAGAAGCCCTGGCGTTCATCAACTACATCGAAACGCCGAAGGTGCACGCCGCCATCACCAACACGATGTTCTACCCCAACGCCAATAAAGAGGCGCGGCAGTACGTGGTGAAAGACGTGGCCGACAACCCCATGATCTATCCGCCGGCTGAGGTCTCCAAGACCTTGTATGTGATCAAGGCGCTGCCCTTGAACATTCAACGCCTGCAAAACCGGATGTGGTCCGAGCTGAAGTCTGGAAGATAAGTCATGAGCGATAGCCGTTACTCGGCGCCGCATACGGTGGACCCGGACGAATTCGTCCGGGTGTCCGATGTGGTCAAGATTTTTGGCGATGTGGTCGCCGTGCGTTCCGTCAACCTGTCCGTCAAGCGCAACGAGATCTTCGCGCTGCTGGGAAGCTCCGGCAGCGGCAAGTCGACCTTGCTGCGCATGCTGGCCGGTTTCGAGGACGCCACCTCGGGTCAGATCCTGCTGGACGGCGAGGACATCACCAGCGTGCCGCCTTACCGCCGGCCCGTGAACATGATGTTCCAGTCGTACGCGTTGTTCCCGCACATGACGGTCGAGGCCAACGTGGCGTTCGGGCTGAAGCAGGAAGGCGTGGACCGCGCCGAAATCCACGACCGCGTGTTCGAAGCGCTGGACCTGGTCCAGATGGCCGGCTATTCGCGCCGCAAGCCGCACCAGCTGTCCGGCGGCCAGCAGCAGCGCGTGGCGCTGGCGCGCAGTCTGGTCAAGCGCCCCAAGCTGTTGTTGCTGGACGAACCGATGTCCGCGCTGGACAAGCAGATTCGCCAGAAGACGCAGATTGAACTGGTAAAGATCCTTGAGCAGGTGGGCGTGACCTGCATCATGGTCACGCACGACCAGGAAGAAGCCATGACCATGGCGCACCGCCTGGCCGTCATGACCGAAGGCCAGATCGTCCAGTGCGGCACGCCGCAGGATGTCTACGCCTTTCCGAATTCGCGTTTCGTGGCCAGCTTCATCGGGTCGACCAATATGTTCACCGGCACCATCGTGGTGGACGAACCCGACCACGTCGCCATCGAATGCGCCGAGCTGACGCGGCCGCTCTTCGTGAACCACGGCGTCAGCGAACCGCTGGGCATGGAAGTGCACGTGTCCATCCGGCCCGAGCGCCTGCTGGTCTCGCGCGACCAACCCGACGGCGAATACAACTGGGCCCACGGCATGGTCAGCCACATGGCCTGGATGGGCAGCTACGCGCTGTATCAGATCCGGCTGGATTCCGGCAAGACGGTTGAGGCCAGCGTGCCCAGCCTGCTGCTGGCCCAGATGGACGCCCCGGGCATCGACGAAGAAATCTTCGTCAGCTGGGGCGCCGACAGCGCGACGGTGCTGGCGTCATGATTCGTTTTTCGCCCCGCGACTGGTTGCCGTCGGGCCGGGCGCTGGCGGTGGTGCCGCCGTTCGCCTGGCTGGTGCTGTTCCTGCTGCTGCCCTTCCTGCTGGTATTGAAGATCAGCTTTGCCGAAGTCAAATTCGGTATTCCGCCGTATACGTCGCTGGCTGAATTCCAGGATGAAGCCGTGCAGTTCAGCCTGCACCTGCGCGGCTACATCCTGTTGTTCACCGACAGCCTGTATTTCAAGACCTACCTCAGCTCGGTGAAGATCGCCGGCATCACCACGCTGATCTGCGTGCTGATCGGCTACCCCATCGCCTATTACATCGCGCGCTCTTCGCCGCGCGTGCGCAACCTGCTGCTGCTGGGCGTGATCCTGCCGTTCTGGACGTCGCTGCTGCTGCGCGTTTACGCCTGGGTCGGCATCCTGCGCAACGACGGGCTGTTGAACAACCTGCTGCAAAGCCTGGGCATCATTTCCAGCCCGCTGGAAATCTATCGCACCGACGTGGCGGTGTATATCGGCATGGTCTACGCCTATCTGCCGTTCTTCATCCTGCCGCTGTACGCCACGCTGGTGAAGATGGACCTGCGCCTGCTCGAAGCCGCTTACGACCTGGGCGCCAAGCCGTGGCAGGCGTTCTGGCAGATCACCGTGCCGCTGTCGCGCCAGGGTGTGATCGCCGGGGCCATGCTGGTGTTCATTCCGGCGGTGGGCGAATACGTCATTCCTGAAATGCTGGGTGGCGCCAATACGCTGATGATGGGCCGCGTTATGTGGAACGAATTCTTCAACAACGCCGATTGGCCGATGGCGTCCGCGGTGACCTGCGTGATGGTGTTGCTCTTGCTCGTGCCGCTGGTCGTCTTCCAGTACAACCAGGTCAAGCAGCAGGAACTGGCCAACGGAGGCCGCAAATGAAGGGCCCCAACAAAACGTTGCGCGCCGTGGTGCTGGGGCTGGGATATTTCTTCCTGTACGTGCCCATCATCAGCCTGATGGTGTTCTCGTTCAACGAGTCGCCCACCGTCACGTCGTGGGCAGGCTTTTCTTTCCGCTGGTATCACGCGCTGGCCAATGACGATGCGCTGCTGCGCGCGGCGTGGCTGTCGTTTCGCATCGCCGCGATGACGGCCACCGCCGCCGTCATCATCGGCACGTGGGCCGGCTACGTGCTGGGCCGCATGGGGCGGTTTCGCGGCTTTGCGCTGTACGTGGGCATGTTGAGCGCGCCGCTTGTCATACCCGAAGTCGTGCTGGGCATTTCGCTGCTGCTGATGTTCGTGGAGCTGCGCGGCAGCCTGGGATGGCCGTCGGAAAACGGCGTGTTCACCATCTGGGTCGGACATGTGACGCTGTGCATGGCGTTCGTGGCCGTGGTCATCCAGACCCGTATTCGCGACCTGGACCGTTCGTTGGAAGAAGCCGCGCTGGATCTTGGCGCCACCCCCATCACCGTGTTTTTCAAGATCACGCTGCCCTTGATCGCACCGGCGTTGGCGTCGGCCTGGCTGCTGTCTTTCACGCTGTCGCTGGACGACGTTGTGCTGGCCTCGTTCCTGTCCGGCCCCAGCTCCAGCACGCTGCCGATGGAAGTGTTTTCGCGGGTGCGGCTGGGGCTCAAGCCCGAGATCAACGCGCTGGCCACCTTGTTCATCCTGGCCGTGGGCACGTGCGTGATCCTGGCCAACCGCCTGCAATGGCGCAAGGAGTCTGAATCCAAATGAAGCAAACCACCCTGTATGGCCTGACCAAGTGCAGCACCTGCGTCAAGGCGCGCGACTGGCTGTCCGAACATGGCGTTGACCATGCCTTTGTGGACTACCGGGACAACCCCGTGGATGCGGCCACGCTGAAATCGTGGTCCGACCAGGTCGGCGGCTGGGAAAAGCTGGTCAACCGTTCGTCGATGACGTGGCGCAACTTGCCGGAAGACCGCAAGTCGGCCCATACCGACAAGCAGTGGAGCGACCTGATCGCCGAATACCCGGCGCTGGTGCGCCGCCCCGTCACCGTGACACCCGACGGCGAAGTCACCGTGGGCTTCAGCGAAAAGCGTTACGGCGAGCGCTTCGCCTGACGCCAGGCGGGTTGCGATGACGGCTGCAAAGTCGGCTTCCCCCAGCTCGGTATCGCGCGGCGCCGGCCAGGCGCTGCCCGATGCGTTCTTTGACCGCGATGCCTGCACGCTGGCGCGCGAGCTGTTGGGCAAGGTCATCCGCCATCGGGTTGACGGGCTGTGGCTTTCGGTGCGCATCATTGAAACCGAGGCTTACTACCTGGAAGAAAAGGGCAGCCACGCGTCCCTGGGCTACACCCACAAACGCCGCGCACTCTTCATGGACGGCGGCGCCATCTATATGTATTACGCGCGGGGGGGCGATTCGCTCAATTTCAGCGCCGGGGGGCCGGGCAACGCCGTGCTGATCAAGTCCGGGTATCCCTGGACGGACGCACTATCCGGCCCGGACGCGCTGGCCCGGATGCAGGCGTTGAACCCCGATGCGCAAGGCCAGCCTCGCCCGCCATCGCGGCTGTGCGCCGGGCAGACGCTGTTGTGCCGGTCGTTGGGGCTGAAGGTGCCGCAATGGGATGCGCGCCGCTTCGATCCCGAGGCGTTGTATGTGCAAGACGTGGGCGATTCGCCCGACGCGCTGATCTGCACCACGCGCCTGGGCATTCCGCCGGGGCGCGACGAACATCTGCATTACCGTTTTGTGGACCCGGCGTACGCCGCGTTCTGCACGCGCAACCCCTTGCGGCGAGGCCAGCGCGCCGGCCATGATTATGTGTGGGTGGATCGCCAGGGCGTCGTGCTGCCCGAAGCGCCCGGAATGCCCGAAGTGCGCTAGGCGCTTGGGGTGCCCGAGGCGGCCCGGGCTTTGTTTGCCGCCTCGATGCGCGCCTGCAACGACTTGCGCATTCTTCCGTACTTGCGGGCGATGCGCTTGCGGTTAAGGCTTTTGCTCCACGCGTAGACCGGCACCAGCGGCAACACGCCGAAGCCGTCCACCAGATACATGCCCGGTTTGCCATCGGCGTTCAGGCCACAGGCGATATTGCTGGCCGATATGTCGTGCAGCACGACGTGCGCGTCGGCCAGGTCGTCGAAGAATTCGTCCAGCTGTTCGAAGAACTTGGCGTCCACGCGGCCTTGCCTGGCCAGGTCCGCCACGGTGGGCGCCATGTTGCCGTCGGCGTCCGTGATTTTCTCGACGACCAGCCCCAGGCCCAGCGAGGTCTGCGCCACGCCCAGAATGCGTGCCATCGGCACCTGCCAGACGCCCGAGGGGCGCGTCGTGGTGGTGACGTATTCGGCAATCTCGTTCAGGTAGACGCGGTAGGCGCTTTCCCGCTGGTACTGCTTGTACCAACGCTTGAACGGCCGCGTTTCCAGGTAGACCGCTCGGGCCTGCATGTCCATGACCTTGACCAGCAAGGCGGGAAAGTTCGGGTGCTGGAAAATGTGGCGATCACCGCCGGTGACCAGCGGCTTTTGCGTATCCAGGTCCAGGGGGCCGAATACGGATTGGAAGCTTGAACCGGACTGAGCGGAGAAGGGGTTGGCGGAATTCAAATTGGGTCGAACGTTGTGTTCAGGGTTCGGGAAGTTTAATCCCGTTGGGACGGCGGCGTTGGGCGGCATGCGGCACCGCTTGTCGTTTGGTTACAACGCGACGATGATGCGGCCTACAATTTGCGCCTTTGGAGATGCCTGTTTTGAATGACATTCTGCTTTGGGTCGCCGCGGGTGGCGCGGTGCTGGCTTGTGTGGCGGCCTTGTTGGCGTGGCTGCGGCCGTCGGCCGATCATGCGCGGCTGGATGCGCTGCTGGAAGGCCTGGAAAGAACCGAACGCGCGCTGCGCGCGGATATCGCGGAAGGCCAGCGTGGCCTGCGCAGCGAATTTTCGGAGTCGACCCGGGCGTTGCGAGTGGAACTGGGGCAGTCGCAGGGCGAACTGCGCGCCGGCCTGGCGCGCGACGCGCAGGCCGCGCGCGCCGAATCGGCCGAGTCGCTGGCCCGTTTCGCGGCCGGCTTTGGCGAGCAGTTGCAAGGGCTGATCCAGATCAACGAACGCCGCCTGATGGAGGTGCGCGCCACCGTCGACCAGCGCCTGCAATCCCTGCAAACCGACAACAGCGCCAAGCTGGACGAGATGCGCCGCACCGTGGACGAAAAACTGCACGCCACGCTGGAGCAGCGCTTGGGCGAATCCTTCAAGCTGGTGTCCGACCGCCTGGAAGCCGTGCATAAGGGGCTGGGCGAAATGCAGGCCCTGGCCGCCGGCGTGGGCGATCTGAAACGCGTGCTGACCAACGTGAAGTCGCGCGGCACCTGGGGTGAAGTGCAGTTGGCCCGGCTGATCGAAGACAACATGACGCCCGACCAATACGCCAGCAACATCAAGCCGGTGCCGGGCAGCGACGCGGTGGTCGAATTCGCCATCCGCTTGCCGGGTCGTGGCGATGGCGGCGAGCCCGTCTGGTTGCCGATCGACGCCAAATTTCCCAAGGAAGAATACGAACGCCTGATGGATGCGCAGGACGCGGCCGACGCGGAAGGCGTGAAGGCCGCGGGCGCCGCGTTGGGCCGCGCCGTGGAACTGCAAGCGCGGCTGATTGCCGGTAAATACGTGTCGCCGCCGCATACGACGGACTTCGCCATCATGTTCCTGCCCACGGAAAGCCTGTACGCCGAGGTGCTGCGCCGCCCCGGCTTGCTGGACAAGCTGCACGACCTGCGCATCAACGTCGCCGGTCCCAGCAACCTGGCGGCGCTGCTGAACAGCTTGCAGATGGGCTTTCGCACGTTGGCGATCGAGCAGCGCTCGTCCGAGGTGTGGCAGGTGCTGCGCGCCGTCAAAACCGAATTCGGCAAGTTCGGCGACGCGCTGGCCAGCGTGAAGAAGACGCTGGACACGGCCAGCAACAAGATCGGCCAGACGGAAGTGCGTACCCGCGCCATGCTGAAAAACCTGCGGAACGTTGAAGCGCTGCCTGAAGCGGATGCGTTGCGCTTGTTGGCGGATGGCGCGGATGGCGCGGATGGGGTAGACAACGGGGACGGCGGCGACGGCGCTGACTTCGACGGCACCGACGATGCCGCCCAACGGCCGTCTTCCAGCGCCAGCCAGCCGTAGTCGGCCGACATGGCGCCGGCCCCGCTTGCGGCGCCGGCTTGTTGCTGAGCCGGACTGTCGATATCCTGGCGTGTGCGGCATGTCGCCGTCGAACCCCCGGAGCATCGCAAGCATGAGCACCGCTGACCGCCATGATTCCTCATCCCTCGACGCGACGGCGCTGGGCGCCGATATCGCCCAGGGGGTCACTACCGCGCTTGCTGCAATGCAGCAGGCCGTGGAGCGGGTGGCGGCGCGCAATCCCTCCATCAACGCCGCCTGCGGCGTCCAGGCCGAGACCGGCTTGCGGCTGGCCCAGGCGCTGGACGACGAGCTTGCCGCCTTGTCCCCGGAACAACGGCGGGCGCAGTTGGACACCCGGCCCTTCCTGGGCGTGCCGACTTTGCTCAAGGATCTGGGCACGGCGGCGCTGGGTTTGCCCAGCGCCATGGGGTCGGTGCTGTACGGGCACGTGCAATGGGATGTGGATGCCGAAATCGTCAAGCGTTACCGCCGCGCCGGGCTGATTCCGTTCGGCCGCACGACCAGCGCCGAATTGGGCCTGAGCCCCACCACCGAATCCCCCGTCTACGGGCCGGCCACCCAAAACCCCTGGAAGGCCGGCCATAGCGCGGGCGGTTCCAGCGGCGGCGCGGGCGCGGCGCTGGCCAGCGGCATGGTCCGAATCGCGCACGGCAGCGACGGCGGTGGCTCCATCCGCATCCCCGCTTCTTGCTGCGGCGTGCTGGGCTTGAAGCCGTCGCGCGGGCTGATGCCCTTGGGGCCGTTGAAGGGCGAAGGGTGGGGCGGCCTGGCCACCGAACACATGATGACGATTTCGGTGCGTGATTGCGCCGCGTCGCTGGACATCAGCGCAGGGGCTGACGTGGGCGCGCCCTACGCCGCGCCCGCGCTGGCCACCCCGTCGTACCGGGCGGTCGTTGTCCGCGTTGCCGCCGACCCGCACAACGCGCCGCGCCGCCGCATCGCCTTCGTCAACACCACCTATGAAGGCGGGGCCATCCACCCCGAGGTTGCCGCCACCGTGGATGAAGCCGCGCGCTTTTTTGCGTCGCTGGGGCACGAGCTGGTCCCGGCGCTGCCGCCCGTGGGCTCGGAAGAGGTGCTTTCGCCCATGCTTCCGCTTATTGCCAGCGCCGCCGCCAACGCCATCGACGGCTTTGTGGCCACGCGCGGGCGCCGGCTGGCCGCCGACGAACTGCAACCCACCACCTTGGGCGCGCGGGAATACGCCCGGGCCATTTCGGGCGCGCAGTACGTGGCGTGCGTGGACACCTGCCACGAAATCACTCGCCGCATCGGCCGCTTCCTGCATCGCGATGGCGCCCAGGGGCATGATCTTTTCCTCAGCCCGGTGTTGGCGCAGCCGCCGGCGCCACTGGGCCGTTACGCCATGGACAACGCCGACTACCTGGCCTACCGTCTGGGCAAGAAGGGCGTGATCGGCTATTCACCGTTCGCGCCCTTGGCCAACCTGACCGGCATGCCCGCCATCTCGATTCCGTTCGGCATGTCGTCCGACGGCCTGCCCATCGGCATCCAGGTTATGGGCCCCTTGGGCAGCGAAGCGTTGCTGCTGGAATTGGCGGCGCAGGTTGAAGTCTTGCGGCCATGGGCACAGGTGGCGCCCATGGCCAGATAGCCTTTTATTCAGGAGCCGCCATGTCTTCCTTTGCCACGCGGGTTACGTCGGCCGCGTCTGCCTCGTCCGCCACGTTTTCCACGCACACCGTGCAGAACCAGGTTCCCGTGCTGGAAGACTATTCGCTGTACGACACCGACCCCGCCTTGCAGGAAGCGGTGCGGCGCGAAGGCGCGCAGGCCTGGCACGGTGACCTGGCCGCGCACGGTGCGTGGCTGGGGCGCGCGCAAACCCTGGAGGCCGGGCACGAAGCCAACCGCTGCCCGCCCCGGCTGATTGCCTATGACCGAGGCGGGCACCGCATCGATCACGTGGAATTTCACCCGGCCTGGAACCTGCTCATGAGCGGCATCCTGGCGCGCGGCTTGCACAGCCGCGCCTGGGCGCAACCGACGCCCGGCGCACAGGTGGCGCGCGCCGCCGCCTATCTGATGCAAGGGCAGGTTGAAGCCGGCACGCTATGCCCCACCACGATGACGTTCGCCGCCGTGCCACTGCTGCAACGTGAGCCCGCCGGCGCGGTGGACTTCGCCGGGCAATGGTTGCCCGCGCTGTATTCGCGCGACTTCGATCCGGCGGACGCGCCCTTGGCCGCCAAGCGCAGCGCGTTGATCGGCATGGGCCTGACCGAAAAGCAGGGCGGCTCCGACCTGCGCGCCGCAACCACCCGCGCGGCGCCCCTGGGCACGCCGGGCCGGGGCAATGCGTATCAGCTCGTGGGCCACAAGTGGTTCTTTTCGGTGCCGCAAGCGGACGCCCATCTGGTGTTGGCGCAGACGGACGAAGGGCTCAGCTGCTTTTTCGTACCCCGCTGGATACCGGACGGGCCGCGCAACGCCATTCGGGTGCGCCGCTTGAAAGACAAGCTGGGTAATCGCAGCAACGCCAGCGCCGAAGTCGAATTTGAAAATGCCTGGGGCGTGATGGTGGGCGAGCCGGGGCGCGGCCTGGCGGTGCTGCTGGAAATGGCGGCCACCACGCGGCTGGATTGCGTCCTGGGCAGCGCGGCGTTGCTGCGTCAGGCCGTGGTGCAGTCGCTGCATCATGCGCAGTATCGGCATGCCTTCGGCAAATCGCTGATTGCGCAGCCGCTGATGCGCAACGTGCTGGCCGACCTGGCGCTGGAAAGCGAGGCGGCGATGGTGCTGGCGCTGCGGCTGGCCCGCGCCGTGGACGAACGCGCTGACGCGCAGGCCCGAGCGCTGGTCCGTGTGGGTACGCCCGCCGCCAAGCTGTGGGTGTGCAAACGCGCCATCAACGCCATCGCGGAATGCATGGAAGTGTGGGGCGGCAACGGCTATGTGGAAGAAGGGCCGATGCCGCGCCTGTACCGCGAGGCGCCCGTCAATTCCATCTGGGAAGGCTCGGGCAATGTCATGGCGCTGGATGTGCTGCGCGCCTTGCAACGCGAGCCCGACGCGTTGCCCGCGTTGGATCACGAATTCGCGCCGGCCGCCGGCCATGCGGCCTTTGCGCGCGCTCTGTCGGCGTGGCGCGCGCTGCTGGCCGACCCCGCACAGGCCGAATTCCAGGCACGCCGTATCGCCTGCGGCCTGGCGCGGTTGTGGCAGGCCGCCTTGCTGATCCAGCATGCGCCCGCGGCCGTTGCAGAGGCCTTTGTGGCCAGCCGGCTGCAAGCGGGCGGCGGGGTGTTCGGCGAACTGGGGCCGGACACCGATACAGCCGCGATCCTGGCGCGTGCCTGGCCACCCGCCGCCGCATGCTAAATTTCCTGGCTTGAACAACCTTCCCGCATTCTTCCCGCCATGCTCTCCCAGCAAGAACTCAAGCAACAAGCCGCCGACGCCGCCCTGCAATTCGTAGAACAGGTCGCTGGCCCGGACGTCATCATCGGCGTGGGCACGGGCTCTACGGCCGATCTGTTCATCGACGGCCTGGCGCGTTTCAAGGGCCGCATCGGCGGCACCGTCGCCAGCTCGGAGCGCAGCGCGGCCCGCCTCGCGGGTCACGGCCTGAAGGTGCTGGACCTGAATGATGTGTCGACCATGCCCATCTACGTGGACGGCGCCGACGAAATCGACGCGGACCTGTCCATGATCAAGGGCGGCGGCGGCGCGCTGACGCGCGAGAAAATCGTGGCCTCGGTGGCTGAACGTTTCATCTGCATCGCCGACGAATCCAAGCTGGTCCAGACGCTGGGCAAGTTTCCGCTGCCGCTGGAAGTGATTCCGATGGCGCGCGAATCCGTGGCCCGCGCCCTGACGGCCCTGGGCGGGCAGCCGCGCCTGCGTGAGGGATTCGTCACCGACAACGGCAACATCATCCTGGATGTGTCGGGCCTGGCTATCTCGGATGCGCGCGCGTTCGAGGCGCGGGTCAACAACCTGCCCGGCGTGGTCACCTGCGGTTTATTCGCCCTGGCCGGCGCCGACGTGGCGCTGCTGGCCACGCAGTCGGGCATCCGCCGCCTGGACCGCGCGGCGTAACGTCGGCGGGCTGCCCGGCCTTGATTCATAATCCTGTCACACTTGGGTCATAACCTTGCCGGTTGTGCAGGCCCATCTCGTAACTCTCTTATTTCGGGGCAATGCAATGAGATCAACCACGCAGGGAGCCCGGATGACGGAGCATACAAACAAGCAGTTCGACGCCGATCTGGAAAGCGTCCGTTCGCAGTTCTTGCAAATGGGCGGCTTGGTGGAAGCCATGATCCAGGAAGCGATCGACGCGCTGGCCACCGGCGACCTGTCGCTGGTGGAAAAAGTCCGCGAGCGGGAAAAAGAAGTCAACCGCCACGAAGTCGAGATCGACGAGAGCATCAGCCGCATCCTGGCCCGCCACCAGCCCACCGCGATCGACCTGCGCATGCTGATGGCCGTGTCCAAGATGCTGACCGACATGGAACGCTCGGGCGACGAGGCCGAGAAAGTTGCCACCGTGGCGCGTCGCATCCACGAAGCCGAACTGCGCCACATCCCGGTGATTGAACTGCGCCACATGGCCGCCGCGGTGCGCACCATGCTGCATCAGGCGCTGGACGCGTTTGCGCGCCTTGACCCGATCCAGGCCGCCGCCGTCGTGCGCAGCGACAAGGAAGTGGACAAGGAATGGAAGGGCGCGCTGCGCCACCTCATCACCTACATGATCGAAGACCCGCGCACCATTTCGCGCGCCATCGACATGATCTTCATTGCGCGTGCGCTGGAACGCATTGGCGACCATGCCAAGAACATGTCCGAACGCGTGATCTACATGGTCAAGGGCGCCGACGTGCGTCACACGGGCGTCAAGAACACCGAGCGCCTGGCGCGCGGTGAAGAAGAGTCGGAAGAGGACGCGTAAACCAACGGCTTGCGGCCCGACGGCTTGCGGCCACGCAGGCGAATAGACAAAACCCGGCACATCGCGCCGGGTTTTTTATGGCCTGCATCGCACTGCGGCGCACCGCGCTACAGCGGCAGCACGGCGCCCTGGCATAGCCGGGGGTCGGGCACGCCGGGCTTGCCGGCGTCGATACGCCCCGCAAGCCTGCGCCCGAAAGCCGGCAGGGCGGGCGCACTGACCTGCACGTCGTACCAGCCTTCGCAGCCCACGTACTTCAGCTCCAATGCGCCGCCCGCTTGCACGTGCGCCATCGTGCGCCAACCGTCGCCCATGTTCGATTCCAGCTTGACCGGCTGCGGCGTATCGCTGTGGTTGACCAGCCGGATGCGCAGGCCGGAAGTTACCGGCACCAGCTGCGCTTCCAGCATGCCGGCATCTTGCGCATCGCCCTTGAATTGGCGATGGAAGCCGTCCGGACCCAGCAGCCATAGATCGTAGGCGCCGCCCGTGCCCAGACGCCAACCATCGTCCAGCCGGGCGCCGGGGCCGATGGTGTAGCGGCGGGGCGCGCGCGCCAGGTCGTGGCGATCGTAGACGTGCAGCACAGCCGCCGCGCTGCCGGGGTTGCGCAGGGTCAGCCGATAGTGCTCGGCGTCGGCGGTCATGCGGCCCACGGCTTCCAGCGCGTACGGCAGGGCGCAGGCGTGGCGGTTGCTGTCGGGATGATGCGGGCCCCGGTCGCCGCTGAAGTCGAAAGCGGATGTCAGGTCGCCCGCCACGGCCCGCCGCCATGCGCTGATGTTGGGTTCGGCCACGCCAAAGCGCGCTTCCAGAAAGCGGATCACCGAGGTGTGATCGAACACCTGCGAATTGACCCAGCCGCCTCGGCTCCAGGGCGAAACCACCAGCATCGGCACGCGCGGCCCCAGCCCGAAAGCGCGGCCGTGCAGGGCGGCAGGGTCTTCCAACGCGGCGCTGGGTCCGCATCGGGCATCGTGGTATTCGCCGTCCAGTTCCACCGTGGACAGGCCGCCCGAATAGCCATCGTCGTGGCGCGCGGGGGGCGCCGGCGGCGGTGCGTGGTCGAAGAAGCAATCGTTTTCGTCATAGGTAACGAGGAAAACGCAGCGGCTCCAGGTGTCGGGATTGCCGGTCAGGATGTCCAGCACGCGCTCGGTGTAGGCGCCGCCCTGCCTGGGCGACGACACTTCGGGATGTTCCGAATCGGCCGTGGGCGCGATGATCCACGACACGGCCGGCAACTGGCCGGTGGCCACGTCGCGCGCCAGGTCATCCAGCGTGTGGGTGGACAAGGCGCGGTCGCGCAGCGGCGCCGACTCCGCGCTGCTGGCGTAGGCTTGGCGATACTGCCGGAAGCCTGCCAGCGGATTGTCGTGAAAGTTGTCGGCCATGTCCTGGTAGATGCGCCAGTCCACGCCGGCGTCTTGCAGGCGTTCGGGGTAGGTGGTCCAGCCATAGCCTTCTGTGGCTGGCCCCAGCCGGTCGTAGGTGTTCACCAGCGCCGGGCCGCCGGCGGTGCCGGTGGGGTCATTCGTGCCCGTCCACAGGAACAGGCGGTTGGGATTGGTGCCCGCGTGCAATGAACAGTGGTAGGCGTCGCACACGGTGAATGCGTTGGCCAGGGCGGTCTGGAACGGGACGTCCTGGCTGGTGTAGGCGCCCAGCCCCAGGCGGCCCTTGGCCGGCAGCCAGTGGTCCATGCGGCCGTCGTTCCAGGCGTCTTGCGCATCCATCCAGGTGTGCGGCGTGATATAGCCGACGGGCGTGTCGCTGGCATGTTCGGCGCGCAGCGAATAAGGCCGGCAGGTGGCCGCGCCGTCAGTCTGCGTCAGCACGTTGCCGGCGATGGTGGGCACGGGATGCGGATCGGCAAAGCCTCGCACGCCAGGCAGTGTGCCGAAATAATGATCGAACGACCGGTTTTCCTGCATCAGGATGACAACGTGCCGGACATCGCGCAGCGTACCCGTCTGGCGATCGGGTTCGATCTGCATGGCGCGCTGAATGGACGACGGCGGATCGGCGGGGAGAGGCAAGCGCGATTCTTCTTTCATGACAGCATTAATACGGCCGGCAAACTTCGATCTTAAGGGCAGCTTCAGCTTGCGTGTCCGTGATCACGCGACAGCGAGCCAAAATGCAAAGCCCCTCGCGAACGAGGGGCTTCGTGATGGGCCGCGGAGTGCCGGATCAGGCCGACGGCGGAACGTAGCCGTGGGCTTCGACGGTGCCGTCTTCGAACAGGAAGCGCTCCATCTGTTCTTTCAGGTACTTGCGGGCGCGGGCGTCAGCCAGGTTCAGGCGGTTTTCATTGACCAGGCGCGTCTGGATGGCTTTCCATTCTTCCCAGGCTTCCTTGGAAATGCTCTGCCAGATCTTCGTGCCGAGTTCACCGGGGTAGGGGGGGAAATCCAGCCCTTCGGCTTCACGCTTCAATTTCACACAGTTGACGATACGGGACATGGTTCGCTGCCGAATAAGGAATAACGCCGTATTTTAGCGGGCTTGGCGCGGCTAGGGCGCCAAGCCCCTTCGAACGCAGGGGACGGTACGGTGGGAACGGCCCGCCGGCAGCGTTACAGCTTCTTGATGAAGACGAGGCTGTTGCGCGATCGGTTGTAGTTGTTCTGCTTTTCACGCGGCAGGTCGGCAATGCCGCCTTGCACGAAGCCGCGCTTCATGAACCAGTGCGACGTGCGCGTGGTCAGCACGAACAAGCGCTTGGCGCCGGAAGCGCGTGCGCGGGACTCCATATGGCGCAGCAGGATTTCGCCTTCGCCCGAGCCTTGCCATTCCGGGTGCACGATCAGGCAGGCCATCTCGGCCATCTGTTCGTCGGCAAAGGTGTGCAGCGCCGCGCAGCCGTAGATGACGCCGTCGTGCTCCAGCACGGTGAAGTTTTCTACGTCGCGCTCGATCACGCTGCGCGGGCGCGGCACCAGCGTGCCGTCCGCTTCCAGCGGTTCGATCAGGCTGAGGATGGCGCCCACGTCGTCGATCGTGGCGGCGCGCAAATCGTCCAGCGTGTCTTCGACCACCATGGTGCCCACGCCGTCGTGGGTGAAGATTTCAAGCAGCACGCTGCCGTCCAGCGCAAAGGGCAGCAAGTGGGCGCGCGCCACGCCGCGCTTGACCGCCAGCGACGCGTATTGCAGGAAAGCGTGCGTTTCCTCGTCAAGTTCGCCGCCGGCCAGCAACGCGTCGGCATCCACGCGCGCCAGTTCGGTGTCCAGCGTGCCGTCATCGTTCAGCACGCCTTGCGAGGTCGACAGGAAGATCAGTTTTTCAGCGCGCAGGGCCACGGCGACGCTGGTGGCCAGGTCTTCCATGGCCAGGTTGAACGCGTCGCCCGTCGGCGAGAAGCCCAGGGGCGACAGCAGCACCACGGACGAGCCTTTTTCGATGGCGAACTTCAATGCCTCGACGTCGATCTTGCGGACCTGGCCGGTGTGCTTGTAGTCCACCCCTTCGAGCACGCCAGTGGGGCGGGCGGTGACGAAGTTGCCGGAAATGACGCGGATGTGCGCATGCGACATCGGCGTGTTGGGCAGCCCCTGGCTGAACGCGGCTTCGATGTCCAGGCGGATTTCGCCCGCGGCTTCCTTGGCGCATTCCAGCGCGGCCGCGTCGGTGGGGGCCAGGCCACGGTCGAACTGCTGGGTGTAGCCCTTCAGGCGCAGCTGTTCATTGACCTGGGGCCGGGACCCGTGCACCAGCACCAGCCGGATGCCCAGGGACGACAGCAGCGACAAGTCCTGCACCAGCGCATTGAGCGCGCCGGCCTGAACCAGTTCGCCGCCAAACGCCACCACGAACGTCTTGCCTCGGAAAGCATGCACATAGGGCGCCACGTCTCGAAACCATCGGACGAATTGGGCGGGTGCGAATTCCGGGGCTTCAAGGGCGGAGACGGTGTCTGGTTCCAGGTCGGGCATGATGGGCGGAGGGATTCCTGAGAGTCGGTAAAAACGCGGCGCCTTGCCGCGTCATAGCGCCGTCGCATGACGGCGTGGCGAAATTATATGGCCCACGGGATGGGGCGCAGGCGGAAAATCAAGGCTAATTTAGTGCCGGATTTCGATGCGTTCCCAAGGGGGCGCCGGCAGGGGCGCCAGAGAAATTTATAATGCCGGGCTAACCGGACTATCGTACATGCCTGATTCATCTCGCCCGCGGGCGCCCAAAGCGGCTTCCCCGGGGGCCCCCGACGCGCCTGCCGCCCCGGCCGAGGCCGCCCGCGCGCCCCGCCGGCCCGCAAGGCCAGCGTCCGCCGAACGTCCCGAGCGGCCTGCCCGCGCGGAGCGCCCCGCACGCCCCGAGCGGCCGCCGCGCGCGGATCGCCCCGAGCGGCCGATTCCTGCCGTGACCTACCCCGAAGACCTGCCCGTCAGTGCGCGGCGGCAGGAGATCGCGCGCGCGATCGCGGGCCATCAGGTGGTGATCGTCAGTGGGGAAACCGGCTCGGGCAAGACCACGCAGCTGCCCAAGATCTGCCTGGAGCTGGGCCGGGGCCGTCAGAAGATGATCGGCCATACCCAGCCCCGTCGCCTGGCCGCCACCTCGGTCGCCAAGCGCATTGCCGAAGAGCTGAACACGCCCATGGGCGAAGTGGTGGGCTACCAGGTGCGCTTTAACGACCGCACCGGCCCCAACGCGTCCATCAAGCTGATGACCGACGGCATCTTGCTGGCCGAGTCGCAGCGCGATCCACTTTTGCGCCGCTACGACACCATCATCATCGACGAGGCGCACGAACGTAGCCTGAACATCGATTTCCTGCTGGGCTATCTGAAGCAGCTGCTGCCGCGCCGCCCGGACCTGAAACTGATCATCACGTCGGCCACCATCGATGCCGACCGCTTTGCCAAGCACTTTGCCGCCTCGGAAGACAAGCCCGCCCCGGTCATCGAGGTGTCGGGCCGGCTGTACCCGGTGGAAGTGCGCTATCGCCCCGTGCGGGAAGAACCGGCCGAAGACGCCGCCGCGCCCGCCGCCAAGCCGGGCCGCGACCGCGAACGCATGTCGGGCGACGAAGAACGCGACCTGATCGACGCCATAGTCGACGCCGTGGACGAGTGCGCACGGCACGGCCCGGGCGACGTGCTGGTGTTCTTGCCCGGCGAGCGCGAGATCCGCGAATCCGCCGAAGCGCTGCGCAAGCGCCATCCGGCTGGCACCGAAGTGCTGCCGCTGTACGCGCGGCTATCGCAGGCCGAGCAGGAACAGATCTTCCACCCGCGCACGAATGCGCGGCGCATCGTGCTGGCCACCAACGTGGCCGAGACCTCGCTGACGGTGCCCGGCATCCGCTTCGTGGTCGATAGCGGGCTGGCGCGCATCAAGCGCTATTCGTGGCGCAACAAGGTTGAACAGCTGCGCATCGAGCCCATCAGCCGCGCGTCGGCCAACCAGCGCGCCGGCCGCTGCGGCCGCGTGGGGCCGGGCCTGTGCATCCGACTCTACGACGAGCTGGACTTCAATAACCGGGCGCCGTTCACCGACCCGGAAGTGCTGCGCTCGTCGCTGGCGTCCGTCATCCTGCGGATGAAGTCGCTGAAGCTGGACGATATCGAACAGTTTCCGTTCGTCGAGGCGCCGCCGGGCCGCGCGGTGGCCGACGGCTACCATCTGTTGCAAGAACTGGGCGCCATCGAACTGGCCTCCGCTTCCGACGACGAAGGCGAAGGCGAGGCGACCCGCACCGGCGCGTCGTTCGTGCTGACTGAAACCGGCCATGAACTGGCCAAGCTGCCGGTGGACCCGCGCATCGGCCGCATGATCCTGGCCGCGCGCGAACACCAATGCCTGGCCGAAATGCTGATCATCGCGTCGGCCCTGTCGGTGCAGGACGCGCGCGACCGTCCCATGCAAGAGCGCGAAGCCGCCGAGGCCGCGCACGCCAAGTTCGCCGATGACAAATCGGAGTTCATTTCTTTCCTGAAGTTGTGGCGCTGGTATGGCGAACAGGTGCAGCACAAGGCGTCCCAGCGCAAGCTGGTGGGCTTGTTGCGGCAGAACTTCCTGTCGCCGATCCGGCTGCGCGAATGGCACGACGTGCACACGCAGCTGGCCGCGCTGGTGGGCGAGCAGGGCTGGCGCGTGAACCAGACGGAAGCCACCTACGAACAGCTGCATCTGGCGCTGCTGTCCGGCCTGTTGGGCAATATCGGCTTCAAAAGCGATGAAGGCGGCCACTATCAGGGCGCGCGCGAAATCCGCTTCCACATCCACCCGGGCTCGCGCCTGGTCAAGAAGGCCGGCCGCTGGATCATGGCGGCTGAATTGGTCGAGACCACGCGCCTGTATGCGCGCTGCGTGGCGCGGATCGACCCCGTGTGGCTGGAAAAGGTGGGTGCCCACCTGATTCGCAAGAATTGGTCGGACCCGCGCTGGGAAAAGAAGGCCGGGCAGGTGGTGGCCAACGAGCGCGCCACGCTGTATGGCCTGACGATCTACACGGGCCGACGCATTCAATACGGGCGCGTCAACCCGACGCAGGCGCGCGAACTCTTTATCCGCCAGGCGCTGGTGCCCGGCGAGATCGACACGCGCCTGCCGTTCGTGGCGCACAACCGCAAGCTGATCGCCGGCATCGAAAAGCTGGAACATCAGACGCGTCGCCCCGACATTCTGGTGGACGACGAACTGATCTTCGCCTTCTACGACCGCCAACTGCCGGCGGATATCTCGCAGACGGCCACGCTGGAAAAGTGGGTGTCCAGCCTGGACAAGGCCGCCGCCGCCAAGCTGATGCTGACGCGCGACGAGCTCATGCGCCACGAAGCCGCGGGCGTCACCACCGATGTCTTCCCCAAAAAGGTGGAATGGCAGGGCGTGACGATGGCGCTGGACTATCACTTCGAGCCCGGTTCCCCGCGCGACGGCGTGACGCTGTCGGTGCCCTTGTTTGCGTTGAACCAGATCGACCCGGCGCGCTGCGAATGGCTCGTGCCCGGCATGCTCAAGGAAAAGGTCCACCTGCTGTTGAAGTCGTTGCCGCAAAAGCTGCGTCGCCATTGCGTGCCGTTGCCTGACTACGCGGCCGGCTTTTACGACCGCTGGTTTGAACGCCAGGCCGATCCGCAGCAAGGCTTGGTCGAGGCCATCATTGCCGACATGTGGGACCAGGTGCAGGTGCGCCCGGCCGTGGGCGACTTCAAGCTGGAAACCTTGCCCGCGCACTTGTTCATGAACTTCCGCGTGGTGGACGAACACGGTCGCATGCTGGCGGCCGGGCGCAACCTGGCGCAGTTGCGGGCTGAATTCGGCAAGCAGGCGCAGGCCACGTTCCAGCAACTGGCCGCCAGCGATACGCAGGTGGCCCAGGCGCTGGCGCACGAAAACCTGACGACGTGGTCGTTCGGCCCCTTGCCGGAAATCATGGAGATCAAGCGGCGTGGCCAGTCGGTGATCGGCTATCCCGCGCTGGTGGATCACGGCACGCATTGCGACCTGGACGTTTTCGACGACCCTGACGAGGCGCGCAAGCATCACCGCGCCGGCCTGCTGCGGCTGTTCCGTCTGGGCCTGCGCGAGCAGGTCAAGTTCCTGGAAAAGAACCTGGCCGACCTGACCAAGATCAGCATGCTGTACATGACGCTGGGCACGCAGGAAGAATTGCGCGACCAGATCATCGACTGCGCGCTGGGCCAGGCCTGCCTGGCCGAACCCTGGCCGGTGAACGAGCAGCAGTTCGATGCACGCCGCGCGGAAGGCAAGGGCAGGCTGGGGCTGTTGGCCCAGGAGGTTGCGCGGCTGGCCGGCGCGGTGCTGACCGAGTACGCCGCCGTGCAGCGCAAGCTGCCGCAAGCCAAGCCGCACGCGTCCGCCTACGCCGACCTGCAACAGCAATTAAGCGCGCTGATGCCCAAGTGGTTCATTCGCGACACGCCTTATGCCCAGTTGTCGCACTACCCGCGTTACCTGAAGGCCGCCGTGGCGCGTATCGACAAGCTGCGTGCCGACCCGGCGCGCGACGCCAAGCTGGTGGCCGAAATGGCGCCGCTGCTGACGCAATATCAGCGGGCACGGTCGGCGCTGAAGGGGGCGCCGGACCCGCGCCTGGACGAGTTCCGGTGGTTGCTTGAGGAATTGCGGGTGGCGTTGTTTGCCCAAGAGCTGCGCACGCCGATGCCGGTTTCGGTAAAGCGGCTGATGAAAAGCTGGGAATCGCTCAAGCGCTGAGGCTGGCTTGAGGGGGGGCTTGAGAGGGGCGGGTGGCGCGGGCCACCCGCCGATAGCGTCTGGCCTTACAGGGCGATAAAGCCCACGATCACCAGCGCAATCAAGCCGTACTTGGTGGCCTTGTAGACCGTGCGGTTCCAGTTCTTGAACGCCTTGCGCTTTTGGTCGATGACCCAGTGCGCATGCGTCAGCCGGTTGATGGCGCCGGTTTGGTCGCCGCCGTCGTTGGGCGAGCTGGCCGCCGACATCACCACGCGCCCGAACCAGCGGTTGAATGCTTCGGCCCAGCGCCATTTCAGCGGCCGTTCGACGTCGCAGAACAGAATGATGCGGTTTTGTTCCGAGTGGTTGTAGGCTTCGTGCACGTAGGTTTCGTCGAACACGACGCTTTCGCCGTCGCGCCAGCTATAGGATTCGCCGTCGACGATGATGTGGCAGCGGTCATCGTTCGGGGTGACCAGGCCCAGGTGATAGCGCAGCGAGCCGGCGAACGGATCGCGATGCGGGTTCAACTGGCCGCCCGGGGGCAGCTCGGCGAACATGGCGGCCTTGACCTTGGGCAGCGTTTTCAGGATGGCAACGGTTTTGGGGCAGAGCTCTTCGGCGGACGGGTGGCGGGCGTCATACCACTTCAGGTAGAACCGCTTCCAGCCGTATTTGAAGAAAGAATTGAAGCCGATGTCGTTATGGGCGTCCGCGGCCCGGATGCGCTGCATTTCCGCCATTTGCACGGCTTCGTCGCGTATCGTCTCCCAGTTGTCGTCCAGCACCTTCAGCTCGGCAATTTCGCTGGTCGTCAGGTACGGGGTGGGAGGCACGCGCGAGGCCAGCACCATGAAGGCATTGACGGGGGCGAGCAGCACCGAGTGGTCAAGCAACTGCCGGCCCAGCGGCAGTTTGACTCGGCCTCGGAAGTGGGCGAACAGGATGGCGGCGAGCCAGATCCCGGGGATTAACCATTTCATACTTGAACGTCGTCCTGCGGCAGATAGGTCAGATCGACCTCGTATTGTTACACAAGCTTCCTGAGGTTCGCCTGACGGGTCCCTTCAGTTTCCATGCGGCGCCACGCTCAAAATTCCGGACGCAAGGGCTTGGACCGTGATCCCTGGGTACAATTCCCGCTATGTCCGAAGCCGTAACAAACCCGACCCCTTTTGTGCACCTGCGCGTCCACTCCGAGTTCTCGGTGGTGGACGGTATTGTTCGCATCCCCGACCTGATCAAGCGCGTGGCCAAGCTGGGCCAGCCCGCCGTGGCGCTGACCGATCTGTCCAACCTTTTTGGCCTGATCAAGTTCTATAAAGGCGCGCGCGGCGCGGGGGTCAAACCCATCGCCGGCTGTGACGTCTGGTTAAGCAACGACGATGACCCGGGCAAGCCATTCCGGCTGTTGTTGCTGGTGCGCAACCATCAGGGTTACCTGAATCTTTGCGAGCTGCTGTCCAAGGCCTTTCTGACGAACCAGGGCAAGGGGCGTGCCGAAATCCGCCGCGAATGGCTGCAAGGCCAGCAGGGCCTGATCGCGCTGTCGGGCGGCCGCATGGGCGACGTGGGCCAGGCGCTGGACGCCGGCAACGCCGTGTCGGCGCTGGCGCTGGCGCGCCAGTGGGCGCACCTGTTTCCGGGCAGCTACTACATTGAATTGCAGCGCGCGGGCATGGACGGCGACGAAGCCTACACGCAGGCCGCCATGCGCCTGGCGGGCGAAGCCGGGCTGCCCGTGGTGGCCACCCACCCGGTGCAATTCCTGGACGAATATGAATTCCAGGCGCACGAGGCCCGCGTCTGCATCGCCGAAGGCGAAATCCTGGCCAACCCGCGCCGCGTGCGCCGGTTCACCAAAGAGCAATATTTGCTCAGTTCGGAAGAAATGGCGCGGCGCTTTGCCGACGTGCCCTCGGCGCTGGCCAACACGGTTGAAATCGCCAAGCGCTGCAACCTGAGCCTGGTGCTGGGCAAGCCGCGCCTGCCCAACTTCCCCACGCCCGACGGCGTGACGCTGGACGACTACCTGGTCCAGTTGTCGGAAGAGGGCCTGGAAAAGCGCATGGCGTTCCTGTTTCCCGACGAAGCCGAACGCGAAGCCAAGCGCGAGCAGTACTACGAGCGCCTGCGCTGGGAATGCAAGACCATCATCCAGATGGGCTTTCCGGGCTACTTCCTGATCGTTCAAGACTTCATCAACTGGGGCAAGAACAACGGCGTGCCCGTCGGACCCGGCCGGGGCTCGGGCGCGGGTTCGCTGGTGGCCTACGCGCTGGGCATCACCGACCTGGACCCCATTCGCTATGACTTGCTGTTCGAGCGCTTCCTGAATCCCGAGCGGGTCTCCATGCCCGACTTCGATATCGACTTCTGCCAGGACAACCGCGAACGCGTCATTGACTACGTCAAGGAAAAATACGGCCGCGCCGCCGTGAGCCAGATCGCCACCTTCGGTACGCTGGGCGCCAAGGCCGTGGTGCGCGACGCCGGCCGTGTGCTGGATATGCCCTACATGTTCTGCGACGGGCTGTCCAAACTGATCCCGTTCAACCCGATGGACCCGTGGTCCCTGGAACGCACCCTGAAGGACGAACCGGCCTTCAAGGACCGCTACGAACAGGAAGAGGAAGTGCGCGCGCTGGTCGATCTGGCCAAGCCGCTGGAAGGCCTGACCCGCAACATCGGCATGCACGCGGGCGGCGTGTTGATCGCGCCGGGCAAGCTCACGGATTTCTGCCCGCTGTATTGCCAGCCGGGGCAGGAAAACAGCGCCGTCTCGCAGTTCGATAAAGACGACGTCGAAGCCGCCGGCCTGGTCAAGTTCGACTTTCTGGGCCTGCGCAACCTGACCATCCTGGATTGGGCCGTGCGCTATGTGCGCCAGTTCAACGAGGACAAGCGCGACTTCGACGTCATGGCGCTGGAACTGGACGACCCGGCCGCCTACAAGATCCTGTGCGACGCCAACACCACCGCCGTGTTCCAGCTGGAATCGCGCGGCATGAAAGAGCTGCTGAAGAAGCTGCGGCCGAACACGTTCGAAGACATCATCGCCATGCTGGCGCTGTATCGTCCGGGGCCGCTGGAATCGGGCATGGTGGACGACTTCGTCAACCGCAAGCACGGCCGTGCCGCGGTGGACTACTTCCACAACGATCTGGAAGGCACGCTGAAAAGCACCTACGGGGTCATCGTCTACCAAGAACAGGTGATGCTGATCTCGCAGATCATCGGCGGCTATTCGCTGGGCGGCGCCGACCTGCTGCGCCGCGCCATGGGCAAGAAAAAGCCCGAGGAAATGGCCAAGCACCGCGAATTGTTCGAGCAAGGCGCCAAGGAAAAGGGCCACGACCCGGACCTGGCCGTCAAGCTGTTCGACCTGATGGAAAAGTTTGCGGGATACGGCTTTAACAAGTCGCACTCGGCAGCCTATGCACTGATCTCGTACCAGACCGCGTGGCTCAAGGCTTATCACCCGACGGAGTTTTTGGCCGCCACCATGTCATCCGATATGGACGACACGGACAAGGTCCAGATTTTCTGCCGCGACGCCCAGGACAACGGCGTTGAAGTGCTGCCGCCCGATGTCAATTTTTCGGGCTACCGCTTCGAACCGGTCAAGGACAAGTACACCGAAAAAGGCAAGCCGCCGCGCACCATGCGTTACGGCCTGGGCGCCGTCAAGGGCACGGGGCAGGGCGCCGTCGAAGACATCCTGCGCGCGCGCAAGGAAGGCGGCCCGTTCCTGAACCTGTTCGATTTCTGCCGCCGTGTGGGCAAGCAGGCCGTCAACCGCCGCACCATCGAAGCGCTGATCAAGGCCGGCGCGTTCGACACCATCGAACCGAACCGCGCGGCGATGCTGGCCTCGGTGCCTACGGCGATGGAAGCGGCCGAACAGGCCGCCCGCAGCGCCAACCAGGCATCGCTGTTCGGCGACGACAGCAGCGACGTGGTCGCGGGCGAACTGGCCAAGGTCGCGCCGTGGGACCTGCACAAGAAGCTGACGGAAGAAAAATCCGCGCTGGGCTACTACTACAGCGGCCACTTGTTCGACGCCTGGCGCGACGAAGTGCGCCGCATCGTGCCGATGCAGCTGGCGCGGGTGGAGCCGCAGCGCGACCTGCAATGGATGTGCGGCGTGCTGGCCAGCGTGCGGGTCATGATGACGCGGCGAGGCAAGATGGTGTTTGCCGTGCTGGATGACGGCACCGCGCAGGTCGAGATCTCGGTGTTCAACGAGCTCTACGAAAAGCATCGCAACCGCTTGCGCGAAGACCAGCTGGTCATCGTGCAAGGCAAGGTCAGCAACGACGATTACTCAGGCGGCATGCGCATCGTTGCCGAACAACTGTACGACTTGCAACTGGCCCGCGAAGCACGCGCCAAATCGCTGCGGGTCAAGCTGAACGGCACGGCGGACGCGGCGCGTTTGCGCCAGATGCTGAACCCGTTCCGCGCCGAACCGGAAAACGGTATCCCGGGCGTGCCCGTCGACATCGTCTATACCAAGAACAATTTTCTATGCACAGTGCGGCTGGGCGAAGAATGGCGCGTCCGCATGGCTGACACGCTACTTGAAAACCTGAACGCCTGGACCAAACCCGATGGAGTTGAGGTGACCTATTGATGCGAAGCCTGCGTATCGTGCATTCGGAAGCGGCTACCAGTTTCGGTGGCCAGGAAGGGCGAATCTTCAAGGAAATGACGGCCATGCGCGCGCGTGGTCACCATGTTGAAGCCATCGTCCAATCGCGGGCAATGCTGGTCGAACGTCTGACGGATGCCGGTTTTACCGTGCATAAAGTCGATATGGACGGGCCGGTGAATTACTTCAAGGGCGTGGCGGCCGTGCGCCGTATCCTGCGCGAGGGGCGGTTCGACGTGCTCAATACGCACAGCCGGCGCGATACCGTCATTGCGGCAATGGCCGGCCGGCTGGTCGGTACGCCGCTGATCGTGCGCACGCGGCACCTGTCGAACAAGGTCGGTTCGATGTGGTCCTACACGTGGCTGCCGCATCGCGTGACGACCGTGAGTGACCACGTGCGCAAGTACCTGATCCAGCGCGGCGTGCCCGCCAACAAGATCGCCACCGTCTATTCGCCCATCGTGCTGCCGGCCCCTGTCGAACGGTCCACGTTGCGTGACGAGCTGGGCTTGTCCGATGACGACGTGATCGTGGGCTGCGTGGCGGTCATGCGCGCCACCAAGGGCCACAAGGACCTCATCGACGCGATGGCGCCGCTGATGCAAAGCCGGCCCAAGCTGCACCTGGTGTTTGTGGGGGGCGGCTCGCCGGTGTTTGAGCAAACGCAGGAATACGTCGCCAAGCTGGGCTTGCAACACCGCATCCACCTGATGGGCATGCGGCGCGACGTGCCCAATCTGCTGGCCGGGTTCGACGTGTTTGCGCTGGCTACGCAGCAAGAGGCCTCGGGCACCGTCTACGTCGAAGCCCAGGCCAGCGGCCTGCCGGTGGTGGGCACCGACGTAGGCGGCGTATCCGAAATGTTCCGCAATGGCGAAACCGGCATCCTGGTCCCGCCCAAGAACCCGCAAGCCCTGGTCGACGCCTTGCAGCGCCTGATCGATGACCCGGCCCTGCGCCGCCAGATGGGCGACGCCGGCCGCAAGATGGTCTGGGAAGAAGCCGTGTTTTCGCCCGTGCGCCTGGCCGAAACCACCGAAGCCGTCTACCTGAAATGGCTGGCGGAACGCGCCGCATGAACGCGCCCAACGTCCCCGTGCTGATGTACCACCATGTCACCCCCGCGGGCGGCATGATCGCGGCGACGCCCGACGTGTTTGAAGCGCAGGTGTCGCGCCTGGCGCGCGCGGGTTATCAATCGCTGACGGCCGCGCAGTTTGCCGCCTACCTGGCGGGGCAGCCGGCGCCTGAGCGCTCGGTGCTGATCACCTTCGACGACGGCTATCTGAACAACTGGGTGCACGCGCATCCGGTTCTGGCGCGCCACGGCATGCGCGCCGTGCTGTTCACCATCACGGGTTGGATCGGCGACGGCCCTGTGCGCGCGCACGCCGGTCAGGGCGGCGTGCTGCCGGCCACGCCCGACCACGACACCTGCAAGCAATGGGTGGCGGCCGGGCGGACGGACGACGCCATGCTGCGCTGGAGCGAAATCGAGGCGATGCAGGCGGCGGGCACGTTCGAATTCCATTCGCACACGCATACGCACACGCGCTGGGACAAAATCTGCGGCAACGATGTGGACACCAAGTGCGAGCACATCGCCCGCGAGCTGCACGATTCCCGCCAGACGCTGGTGCAGCGTCTGGGCTCGGTCAGCAGCCACTTGTGCTGGCCGCAAGGCTACTTTGACGCCGACTACGTCGCCGCCGCGCGCCAGGCGGGTTTTGCGCACCTGTACACCACCGACCCTTTCGGGCAGAACACGCCCGGCGCGGACCCCGAACACATCTATCGCTTCGCCGTGCGCAATCAGGGCGGAAGCTGGCTAAACCGGCGCATCTGGTTGTCGCGCGACCCTTTTTGGGGCCCGCGTTACCACGCCTGGAAAGCCTGGAAAAAGCGTCTTAGGAATCGCGGATGAAGCTATCAGTCATCATCATCACCAAGAACGAAGCGGCCAACATCGCCGCCTGCCTGAAGTCCGTGTCCTTTGCCGACGAATTCATCGTGGTTGACTCGGGCAGCACCGACGGCACCGTCGAGCTGGCGCAGGCGCTGGGCGCGCGCGTCGAAGTCACGGCTGATTGGCCCGGCTTCGGCCCGCAGAAAAACCGCGCGCTGGACCTGGCCACGGGTGACTGGGTCTTGTCGATCGACGCCGATGAACGCGTGACCCCCGAACTCGCCCGCGAGATTCAGGACGTGCTGGCCAACCCGCGCGCCGATGCGTACGAGATTGCCCGTCTGTCCAATTTTTGCGGCAAGGACATTCGACATAGCGGCTGGTGGCCGGATTACGTGCTGCGCCTGTTCAAACGCGGCACGGCGCGCTTCACCGATGCCGCCGTGCACGAACGGGTGGTGCCGGCCAATGGCCAACCCTTGAAATTGCAGGGCTATTTCAACCACTATCCCTACGACAACCTGGACGCGCTGATCAACAAGGTCAATCGCTATTCGTCGGATGCCGCCGCCATGATGTACGCCAAGGGGCGCCGCACGTCGGTGTTCGGCGCGCTGGGCCACGGCTTCTGGACGTTCGTGCGCATCTACCTGATCCGGCGCGGTTTCCTGGATGGCCGGCACGGCCTGGTGTTGGCGGTGACGGCCGCGGCGGGCAGCTTCTTTCGCTATTCCAAGCTGATGTTCCTGGCCGAGAAGCAAAAGTGAAGATCCTGTACACGAACTTCCACGCGAACAACGGCGGGGGGCACGTCACCTACATCATCAATCTGGCGAAGGCGTTGGCGCGCGACCACGACATCACCGTGGCGGCGCCGCCCACCAGCCGGCTGTATCGCTACGCCCGCGCGATTCCCGGCGTGACGGTGGTGGACATGCTGTACACGACGCGCCCGTCGTCCTGGTTCAAGGACCGCGCAAAGTTGCGCCGCCTGATCAAGACCGGGCGTTTCGACATCATTCACGCCAACGGTTCGGCCGATCACAAGCAGGTCATGCTGGCGACGCTGGGCATGGCGCGCCGGCCTCGCATCGTGTTTACCAAGCACAATGACCACCCGCTTTCCAGCTTTGGCCACAAGTTGCGCGTGGCGCTGGCCACGGACCACGGCATCGCCGTCAGCGATTACGTGCATGGACTGATGCAGCGCTCGCCCTACAGCAAGCGCCCCATCACCACGATACGCCACGGCGTTGACACTGACTTCTTCGCACCGCCACCGCCCGAAAGTCTGGACAAGCTGCGTGCGCTGATCTTCGGGGAAGACTGGCAGGGCAAGCTGCTGCTGGGTAGCGCCGGCGGCACTGACTACGACAAGGGCTGGCTGGACCTGGTGGCCGCCGTGGCCGCGTTGCCGCCCGAAGACAAAGCGCGCGTGCTGCTGATGGTGGCGGGCGACCCGCCCAACGAAGCCAAGCTGGCTCGGGTGCGCGAGCTGGGCATGATCGATCAAGTGCGCTTTCCGGGCCTGCTGGACGACGTGCGCGCGTCGCTGGCGTCTTGCCACGCCGGCTTCGTCTTGTCGTATCGCGAAGCCCTGTCTTTCGCCTGCCGCGAGATCATGGCGCTGGGTCTGCCCGCGCTGGTGAGCGATGCCGGCGGCCTGCCGGAAAACGTGACTGACGGCGTCGACGGCTGGATCGTGCCGGTGCGGGACGTGCCCGCCATTACAGCCAAACTGCGTTTCATGCTGGACCATCCGGACACGGTGCGCGAGATGGGCGCGCGGGCGCGCGAAACCAGCTTGCGCGACTTCAATCTGCAACGTTTCGCGGCGGCCACAGTGGACGTCTACCAGCGTACGCTGGATGGACGTCGGGCTCTATAATCCGGTCCTATGTCTATTCCCATTCTCATGTACCACCAGATCGGCGAGCCCAATCCCAAGGGCACGCCGTTTCGTGGGCTGACGGTGCACCCCGACAGCTTCGCCCGCCAGATGCGCTGGATGCGTCGGCTGGGTTATCGCGGCTTGTCGATGCGCGACGTGATGCCCTATGTGCGCGGTGAACGGCAAGGCAAGGTATTCGGCATTACCTTTGACGACGGCTACCGCAACGTGCATCAGAACGCGATGCCGATCTTGAGCGAGCTGGGCTTTACCGCCACCAACTATTTTGTTGCGCGCCAATTCGACGGCGGCAACGTCTGGGACTTGCAAAAAGGCATTCCTTTTTCGGCCCTGATGACCGTGAACGAAATGCGCGAATGGGCGCAGGCCGGCAACGAAGTGGGCTCGCACACGCTGGACCATGTGCATCTGCCCGAGCTTGCGCCCGACGAGGCGCGCCGCCAGATCGTGGAATCCAAGGATGAACTGGAACAAGCGCTGGGCGCGCCGGTCACCGCGTTTTGCTACCCCTATGGCGACCACGGCCCCGAGCATCGCGCCATGGCGCGCGAGGCCGGCTACGACAACGCCACGCTGACCCAACGCGGCCTGGCCGCGGCCTCGGATGATCCTTTCGGCTTGCCGCGTGTGACGGTGGCGCGTTCCACCAACATCATCCGTTTCCTGCAGAAGTGCCTGACCCGGTATGAAGACACCCGCCGGCGCCGTTGAGCGGCGGCTTCGCATCGCGCTGCTGGTGGACCGTTTCGGTAACCGCTTCGGTGGCGCCGAGGCTTACGGCGTGGAGCTGATGCGGGTGCTGGGCGAGCGTCACGACGTGTCCGTCGTTGCGCGCGATTTTGATAGCGATCTGCCGTTCGAGTTTCTGCCCGTGCGGTTTCCCGGGTGGCTGCCCAGTTGGATGCGGGTGCTGTATTTTGCCTGGCGCGCCGATCGGCTGACGCGCGGCCGGTTCGACATCGTGCATTCACACATGAACGGCTGGGCAGGCGAAATCCAGGTCATGCACGTGACGCCGGTGCGTTATAACCGCGTGGCGCGAGTCAACCCGGTGCAGGGGTTCCGCGCGTGGCTCAGCCCGCGCCTGGCCACCTATCTGCTGCTGGAGAAGCTGCGCGTGCGCCAGTCGCCCACGCGTCATGTGGTGGCCGTGTCCGGGCTGATCATGGACCAGCTGCACCGCAGTTATGGCCCACAGCTGAAGGTGGACATCATCGCGCCGGGCGTCAAGCTGCCATCGCCTGATCTGGCGCTTCGCCGTGAAGCGACCCGCGCCCGTCTGGGCTGGGATGCCGACACCATCGGCTGCCTGCTGGTGGCAAGAAACCCGCTACGCAAGGGCCTGCCGGCGCTGCTGGACGCGCTGGCGCAACTGCCGGCGCAATACAAGCTGCTGGTGGTGGGCGCCGATGACGCGACCCGCGACCGCGTGCGCGCAGCGGGCGGCATTGCCCACCGCGTAACGTTGATCGACCCCACGCCAGAAGTGGCCCAGTATTTCAGCGCGGCGGATATCTATGCGCATCCCACCCTGAACGACAGCTACGGCATGGCGCCCTTGGAAGCCATGTCGCACGGTTTGCCCGTGGTGGTGAGCTCGCCGGCTTACTGCGGGTTTGCGCAATACCTGTCCGCGGGTAAAGACGCGCTGATCCTGCAAGACCCGCGCGACGGCGCACAGCTTGCACAGGCGCTGGAACGGCTGGGTTCGGAACCGGATCTGCGGGCGGCGTTGACCGAGCGCGGCCTGGCGATCGCGCGTGACCAAAGCTGGGAAACCGTGGCTGCGCGCTACGAGGCGCTATATGAAAAGGTGCTTGAAGCGCGGCAACAGGCTTGAAGCAGGGGATGCGTTCGATAGTTGGCGATTGACGGCCGGCGATTGACGGCGGGCGATTGACGGCGGGCGATTGACCGCTGGCCGTTGACGGTCAATGGCCGGGCGCGGTGGCGCGTTCCAGGTCCGCCAGCCATCGCACCGCGTGCTCGCGGTCCGGGCCGCACATCTCTTGCTGGGGTTGCAGCCCGCCACAGAAATCGGGGCGGGATGGCTGGCCGAAAATCGCGCAGCGCATGTCCGGCAGCAACTGAATACAGGGCACGCCGGCCGGCTTGCCCTGGGGCATGCCGGGAATCGGCCGAGTGATAGACGGGGCGATGCAGCATGCGCCGCAGCCCGCCCGGCAATCCAGGTCGGAAGCCGTCAGGCTCATACCCATCCGCGCAGCCAATAGACGAACAGGCCGGCGTATTCCTTGATGATGGAACGGCTGGCGTCGAAAGTGCGCTGGTCGGGCAGCCACGGCGACAGCGAACCGTCGGCCGGGGCGACGATTTGCGGCGGCGCGGGCGCGGCGATGGCTTCCACGCCTTGCTTGGAAAACGCCGCCATGGCGCGCGGCATGTGCAGCGCGGACGTCACCAGCAGCACCTTGGCGATGCCGCGCGATTTCAGCGCGTCTTCGGTCAAGGCCGCATTTTCGTAGGTGGTGCGGCTGCTGTTTTCCAGGATCAACGCCGATTCCGGTACCCCTTGCTGGCGGATGGCATGCGCCATGCCGCGCGCTTCGCTGACGTCGCCTTCCAGCGCGCCACCGGACAATACGACCTTGGGCGCGCGTCCGGCCAGATACAGCTGGGCGGCCGTGTCCACGCGCACGACGGCGGTGTCTTTGTCATAGGGCAGGAACCAGTTGGCGCGGCCATTTGCGGTATTGCCGCCCAGCACGACGATGGCGTCGGCGGTGGGGGAGTCCGCGGGGGGCAAGTGCGGATATCGGTTTTCAAGCGCGCCGCCCAGCCACAGCGAGGTCGCGGGCAGGGACCAGGCCAGCGCCCACAGCAAGCCGGCGGCGATGATGGCCGCGCCGGTCTTGCGCAGCCGGAACCATCCCAGCGCCAGACCGATGATGACCAGCGTCACGCACAAGTTGTAGGGAATGATCAGATTCGTAAGGTAGCTGGAAAAGGTCATGTCAAAACAATCCTGATTACATCGTCCCGCCCAGCAGGGACATCGCCTGCTGTTCTACTTCGTCGACGGTCGGCCATGCATGCTCCGACCCGACGCATACCGCCCGAGGCGACCACGGACCGGTTCGGCCCGGCCGGGTCACGCCAAACAGCGCAAGTTCCCGGGCGGACGCGGCGGCGGCAACGTGGGAGACCCCGGAGTCGTTGCAGATCACCAGCGCCGCGCGCGCCGTCAACGCGGCAAACGCGCCCAGCGGCAAGGCGGGCAACAATTGCGCCGTTGGGGCGTTGCGCCGTGCCTCGTCCGTTTCGGCCGGAGGGGGGCACATTACCACGGTATGGCCTTGCGCCTGTAAGGCGCGCGTCAGTGTATCGAACCCCGGCCAGACCTTGATCTTGCCCTTGTGCAGGCCGGTAGCAGTGGGAGCAATCAGGACAAAACGCTGCGCGCTCAGCCCGGCGGCCTGCATGGCCTGGTTGGCGGCCTGCTGGTGCGACGGGGTCAGCGGCAGGTCCAGCGTGGGGCCGGGCTGCGCCGGGCCGCTGGGCAGGCCCCACAGCGACAAGGCCTGGCGGGTCAGGTGGTGCCAGGACTGCACGGCGTGCAAAGATTCATCCGGCTTGGTCACCGGCCAGCGCAGCAGAAAGCTGCGGCCATCGTCGCGGTAGCCGGCGCACGGCAGGCCGGCCAGCCGGAACACCAGGGCGCTGGATAGCGAATCGGGCAGCAGCAGGCCCCGCGCGCGGCGGCCCATGGCGCCCAGCGAGCGGCGGTGGGCGCTGACGGCGGCCCGGTCCGGGCCGACCTTGCCGCGCATGGGAACAAAATCCTTCTTCGGCACGCCATCGAGCAGGTCGCGGGCCCATGGCCGCGCGCAGATCACCAGGGGCAGGCCACTGGCCTGCAATGCGCGCAAGCTGGGCAGGCTCATGCAGACGTCGCCCACCCAATTGGGCAGGCGCACGTATAAACAGCTGATATCGGACATGGATGGGTGGGAAGGCAAATTAGTCTTATTAGGGGTAGGGCGGCTCAGCGCGGCGGCGCGTAGCCAGTACAATCCTGGGCACAATTGTATAAAAGCGAGTGTTCCCTTTGAATTCTCCCGCACGCAACACACCCGCGGACTCCACCCCCGTCAAGGCTGAACTCTGGAGCCGGATCTACAGCCGGGTGGGTTCCTACTGGAAGGGCTTGTTGCTGGCCGTCCTGCTGATGGCGGGCGCGGCCGCGACCCAACCGGTTCTGGCCGTCATTATGAAGCCCTTGCTGGACGGCGGCTTTTCCGGCAACAAACCCTATTATGTCTGGGCACTGCCGTTGGCGGTGGTGGGCCTGATCCTGCTGCGCGGCATCTGCAACTTCTTCAGCGACTACCTGCTGGCCTGGGTGGCCAACAACGTGCTGCTGGGCATGCGCCGCGACATGTTCGAGCGCCTGCTGGGCCTGCCCGACGCCGACTTCAAGCGCGGCGACACGGGGCGCCTGCTGAACCGCTTCACCATCGACGCGGGCAACGTCACCGGCTATGCCACCGATGTCATCACGGTGCTGGTGCGCGAAACGCTGGTGGTCATCGCGCTGATCTGCGTCCTGCTGTACATGTCGTGGGTGCTGACGCTGATCATCCTGATCATGTTGCCGGTGTCGGTGCTGATCTCGCGCTTTTTCATCAAGCGCCTGCGCCGCATCAACCGCGATACGGTCAACATGAACGCCGAACTGACCCGGGTGGTCGGTGAAGGCATCGACGGCCAGCGCGTCATCAAGCTGTTCGATGGCTATGAAGTCGAACGCGGTCGCTTCGATTTCGTCAGCCGCCGCCTGCGCCGGTTTGCCATGCGCACCGCCACGGCGGACGCCGCGCTGACGCCCCTGACCCAGGTCTGCATTTCGGTTTCGGTGGGCGCGGTCATTGCCGTGGCCCTCAGCCAGGCCAACAGCGGCTCGCTGACGGTGGGTAGTTTTGCGTCGTTCATGGCGGCGCTGGCGCAGATCTTCGACCCCATCAAGCGCCTGACCAACGTGGCCGCCCGCATGCAAAAAATGCTGGTGTCCGCCGAAAGCGTGTTCACGCTGATCGACCAGACGCCCGAGATCGACACCGGCACCAAGGAACTGCCCGAACCGGTGCGCGGCAAGGTGGAATTTCGCCATGTCAAACATCGCTTTCCCGATGCCGACCGCGATACGGTCCACGACATTTCCTTCGTGGTGGAACCGGGCCAGACGGTCGCGCTGGTGGGCCGTTCGGGCAGCGGCAAGACCACGCTGGTCAACATGCTGCCGCGCTTTGTGCTGGCCGACTCCGGGTCGATTTTGGTGGATGACACCCCCATCAACGAGCTGACGCTGCGCAGCCTGCGTTCGCATCTGTCGCTGGTCAGCCAGGATGTCGTGCTGTTTGACGACACCATCGCGGCCAACGTCGGTTACGGCGCGCTGGGCAAGTCCAGCGAGCAAAAAGTGCGCGACGCCCTGGCGGCCGCCAACCTGCTGGAATTCGTGGAAGGGCTGCCGCAGGGCATCAACACGCAGGTCGGCGAGAATGCCGCCCGCCTGTCCGGAGGCCAGCGCCAACGCCTGGCCATTGCGCGTGCGCTGATCAAGAACGCGCCCATTTTGATCCTGGACGAAGCCACCTCGGCGCTGGACAACGAATCCGAACGCCAGGTGCAGGCCTCGCTGGAACGCCTGATGAAGGGCCGCACCACGCTGGTCATTGCGCATCGGCTGTCCACGGTTCAGAACGCCGACCGGATCATCGTGCTGGATGCCGGCAAAATTGTCGAAGAGGGTCCCCACGCCGAGCTGCTGGCCGCCAATGGCCTGTACGCGTCGCTGTACAAGATGCAATTTCGCGACGACTGAACGCGACCCTTATCGGCCCGAGCCGCCGCGCAACCAGCGCGGCGGCTTTTTTTTGTGCCGCCCGGGGCACGGCGCGGGCGCTTCTTGGCGCCGCCCCGTCCACCGCCCAAGCCCCGTAGTTTCTGATTGCCAATCCGACGGATAGCCGGAAAATGGCGCAGGCCCCTCTGCTGTGGCCGGGCCCTGCCTTGCATGGCGGCCCCATCGTATAACCAGGAGCGCCTTATGGCTTCGCCTATCGAAGGCAATCAACTTGTGAACGTCGTCGTCCTGCTGGGCGCGGCGGTCGTCGCCGTACCGATCTTCAAGCGCCTGGGGCTGGGTTCCGTGTTGGGCTACCTGGCGGCCGGCTTGGCGATCGGTCCCTTCGGCATCGGTTTCTTTTCCGACCCCAAGTCCATCCTGCACGTGGCGGAACTGGGCGTTGTCATGTTCCTGTTCATCATCGGGCTGGAAATGCAGCCTTCGCGCCTGTGGAAGCTGCGGGGTGAAATCTTCGGGCTGGGCGTGGCCCAGGTCCTGGCCTGCGGCGGGCTGCTGACGGTGGTGGGCTTGCTGGCGGGCCTGTCGGGCGCGGCCGCCTTCATGGCCGCGATGGGGTTCGTGCTGTCGTCCACGGCAATCGTGATGCAGATCTTGGGCGAGCGCGACGAAAGCACCAGCGCGCAGGGCCAGCGCATCGTCTCCATTTTGCTGCTGGAGGATCTGGCCATCGTGCCCCTGCTGGCCTTGGTGGCCTTGCTGGCGCCCAGCGGCGCGACGGCGGATCACGGCAACCCGTGGACGCAGACTGCCATCGCCCTGGGTTGCATCCTGGCGCTGCTGGCGGCCGGGCGCTGGTTGCTGAACCCGTTGTTCCGGCTGTTGGCCGCCGCCCACGCCCGCGAAGTCATGACCGCCGCGGCCCTGCTCGTCGTGCTGGGTGCCGCCTTGCTGATGGAACTTGGCGGCTTGTCGATGGCGATGGGCGCGTTCCTTGCCGGGGTTCTGTTGTCCGAATCCACGTTTCGACATCAGCTGGAGGCCGAAGTCGAACCCTTCCGGGGCATATTGCTGGGCCTCTTCTTTCTAGGCGTCGGCATGTCGCTGGACCTGTCGGCCGTGGTGCGCGAATGGCCGCTGATCCTGGCGGCTGTCGTCGCGTTCATGGTCGTGAAATCGCTGGGCGTCTACGTGGTGGCCCGCTTACTGCGCGCCTCGCACGCAGAGGCGGTGACGCGGGCGGCGTTGCTGGCGCAGGGTGGCGAATTCGCGTTCGTGCTTTATGGGGCGGCTGCGGCTGCCGGCATTTTCGACGCGCATACCGGTGCGGTGCTGACCGCAGTCGTCATTATTTCCATGGCTCTGACCCCATTATGTGTACTGTCGTTGCGGTGGCTGCTACCCGCGCCGGTTCCTTCCATGGACGGAGTCGATGTTGCGCAAGATCTGGACGGCTGCGCACTGATCGTGGGTTTTGGCCGTTTCGGCCAGATCGTCACCCAGGCGATGCTGGCGCGCGACCTGAAAGTTTCGATTCTGGATACGGACACCGACGCCATCCGCGCGGCAGCGAAGTGGGGCGTGAAGGTGTACTACGGCGACGGTACCCGCATCGACATGTTGCGTACGGCCGGCGCTGAAAATGCCTGCGCGATCCTGATTTGTATCGACAACCCGCAGGCCGTGAATCACATGGTCAAGCTGATCAAGTCCGAATTCCCCTTGGTGCGCGTGGTGGTCCGGGCGTATGACCGCATTCATTCCCTGGCCCTCGCCAAGGAAGGGGTCGACTACCAGGTGCGCGAAACGCTGGAATCGGCGCTGGTATTCGGCGAAGCCGCATTGCGCGCCATCGGGGTGCCGGCGGACGAGGCCGCCGAGGTGGTGCAGGACGTGCGCCGGCGCGATACCGAACGCTTCGACCTGGAAGTGGCGGGCGGCCTGTTCGCGGGCCGGTCGTTGCTGTACGGCAATATGACGGGGCCTGCCGACGGGCGAAACGACAAGCCGGATCGAGAAGCCGCCGAGGCGGCTACCAATCCCCTGGCGTAACGCTGTATATCGCCATCGTTGCACAACTTTTCGGTTCATTTCACGCGCGGCGGGGCCCGGCTGCGGTAGATTTATCAGCACTGACTCTTCACTTACGAAGAGCATTTGCCAGGGGGCTGCCATGCTGCATTCGGACCGGGGTTTTTTGACACCGCACGCTGTAGGGGTTGAGCTTGCCCGACGCCAGGCTTTGGCGTTGCAGTGCGGATTTTCGGCTGACGCGATGCGTCAGCTGCTCACGCCAGGGGGCAGCGCTGCGCCTGCGTGGGCGATCAGCGCACACCGCGAGACGGACCGGGTCCGGGGCGCGGGCGCGTTTCCGTTCCGAATCGGCGCGGCGGCGGTTTCTTGACGGCTAAGGCCGGGCGTACGGCGCCCGGAGCGTTGCTCGGGTTTGCCGCCTTGCGCGCCGCGCCAGGCGGCGGCATTATCCTGCTGAATATCACAAGGACGTCAGCCACGACACCCGCACGCATCGCCAAGGAGCGCCGGTTTGAAGTCTCGCAGTTTTGTGCACCGCGCCTTGTACGCGTTGGCCGGACTGGTGGCCATCGGCATCTGCATGGCGGCAGTGGCGTTGCTGTGGATCGACCGTCAGGCCACCTGGGCTACCGCGCACAAGTCGGCACGTAACATCACTGGGGTGCTTGCCGCTGATATTGGCCGCACGCTTCAAATCTACGATTTATCCCTGCAAGGCGTCGTAGAACGGCTGGGCGAGCCCGGTATCGGGGACGTCAGCCGTCCTACGCTACAGCGCTTTCTGTTTGACCGGTCGTCCACCGCCGAATACCTGGGCGCCATCGTGGTGCTGGATCGCGACGGAAACATCCGTTATGACTCCACCTCGATTAATCCCCCGCCGTTGAATTTTGCCGACCGCGACTACTTTCGCGTGCACCGCGATGCGCACGATGTGGGCTTGTACGTCAGCCGCCCTTATATCAGCCGCCTGCGGCAGGGCGATGAAAGCATCGCAATCAGCCGTCGCCTGGTGAATGCGGATGGCAGTTTCGCCGGAGTCGTTGCCGGTTCGTTGCGAATGGCGTATTTCCGCGATCGATTCGCAGAGCTATCCATCGGCCACAACGACGCCATCACGATATTCCGCAACGACGGCGTGGTGCTGGTGCGTAATCCTTATTCCGTTGCGAATGTTGCGGGTAGCGGGGTCGGGCTGCTGGCATTCCAGCAATTCCTGATCCGGCGTGAAAGCACTTTCGTGGGCGACTGGGCGCCTGATGGCGTGAACCGTCTTTACACCTTCGACACCATCGACAAGACGCCGCTGGTGATCGACGTGGCGCTATCCGTGGACGACATCCTGGCGCGTTGGGAACGGCGCGCGGCGTTGATCGTGCCCATTACCCTGGCATTGTTTTTCTCGGTGATGGCGCAGATTGTGTTGTTCCGTCGTGAAATGCGGTGGCGTCAGGCATTCGAACAGCAATTGCGAGAGCGCGCACAGACGGATGGCCTGACCGGCATCGCCAACCGGCGCACGTTTGACGAAACGCTTGAACGCGAGTGGGCATCGGCCCGCCGCAATGGCACGCCGATCTCACTGCTTTTTCTGGATGCGGATCACTTCAAGCGCTACAACGATCGCTACGGCCATCAAGAGGGCGACGAGCTGTTGAAACGGCTGGCGCGGGCGCTCGAGAGTAAAGCCCGGCGGCCTCGCGACCTGGCGGCCCGCTATGGTGGCGAAGAGTTCGTGCTGCTGCTGCCCGATACCGATCGCGGCGACGCGACGGCCATTGCCGAATCCATACGGGGAGCGATTGCGGAATTTGGTATTCCGCATGAAGACAATGTGGGCGGCATCGTCACGGTCAGCATCGGTGTGGCAACTGCCAGACCTACCGATGCAAAACCGGCATCGATGTTGCTTGAGGCCGCCGACGCCGCCGTGTATCGCGCAAAAAAAGCCGGGCGCAATCGAATCGCCTCGGCTTGATGGTCCCTGACTTATCGGCCCAGCATCAACGCCTGCATGCGGGTATGCGCCTGTTGCAGGTTCTTGGCCTGTTCATTCAGGTTTTGCAGCAGCTGGTTCAACTCGGTTTGCACCGCCGGGTCGTTCACCTTGACGATCGGACCGGAGATCTCGATCTGCGCTTTGTGCGCCTCGACGTAGTCGGCGATTTTCAAGCCGCTGTCGAAGGTGGCATTCAATTGCGGCAGCACGTCGCGGAACGTGTCGGCGGGCAGGCTCACGGTCTTTTCATAGGCCTTGTCGTAAACCGTCTTCAAGTCCGCCGGCTGTTTAAGTTGCGCGTGCGCCGCGTCCGCCTTGGTCTGCTGATCTTTCAGTGCAACGCCCATATCGCTCAAGGACTGTTGCGCGGCTTTCATATCCTCGCGGCGCGTCACGATATCGTTCAACGAACGCAGGGCGCCTTTTTGGATGATTCCCGACAACGGCTTTACGGACGCGTCCATGCCGGCGTTGAAATCGGTGATCACGGCGTAATGGGCAGCGTAGTCGCCGAACGACTTCTGTTCCTCATCCGTCAGCTTGGGCACGCGCACGCCGGGCTTGTCCACGATGCGAGTCTGCAGGTACTGAATGAACGCGGCACGCTGCTCGGGCTCCTTGTCGCCGCAAGCGGCCAGCACCAGCGGCAGCGCCGCAACCAGCAGCAAGAACGGACGGAATAGGGACTTCATTGAATAACCTCCGAAAGCATGAAAAAGGGCGCTTGGCAGGGTAAACCCTGTCAAAGCGCCCGCGAGCTTATCGGCTGAAGCTACTCGCCGCCATCCGTTTCAAACTTCATTTCAATCGAATCGTTACGTCACATAATTTGCGAAGATTGATGTGAAAGTCAGATGGGTTTTTGCTATACGCGCGTGTCAGGCGAGATTAAACGAGAATGATGTCGTATTTTTCCTGCGTATAGGTGCTCTCGACTTCCAGGGATACCCGTTTGCCGACGAAATCGCCGAGCATCGCCAAATGCTGGCTTTCTTCTTCCAAAAATAAATCCACGACGTCCTGCGACGCCAAGATCCGAAACTCCTTGGGATTGAACTGCCGGGCCTCGCGCAGAATTTCACGCAGAATCTCGTAGCAGACGGTACGAGGCGTGCGGACATTGCCGCGTGATTCGCACATGGGGCAGGGCTCGCAAAGCTGATGCGCGAGCGAATCCCGCGTGCGCTTTCGCGTCATTTCCACCAGCCCCAGTTGCGTGAAGCCATTAACCGTCATGCGCGTGCGGTCGCGCGACAAGGCTTTTTTGAGTTCGGCCAGCACCGTGTCGCGGTGTTCCTGCTCTTCCATGTCGATGAAGTCCAGGATGACAATGCCGCCCAGGTTACGCAGCCGCAGTTGGCGCGCGATTGCCTGGGCCGCCTCCAGGTTGGTCTTGAATATGGTGTCGTCAAAGTTGCGGCCGCCTACGAACCCGCCGGTATTCACGTCCACCGTCGTCAGTGCTTCGGTCTGGTCGATGATCAAATACCCGCCCGATTTCAGATCCACCCTGCGAGACAGCGCACGCGCGATCTCGTCGTCGACGTTGGCGGTATCGAACAAGGGGCGGTCGCCGCTGTAATGTTGAATGCGGTCGACAACCGACGGGGTGTAGACCCGTGCCCATTCCAGCATCGCCGCGCTGGTCGTGCGCGAATCCACCAGAATGGCGCCAATCGTCGGCCCCACCATGTCTCGCAATACGCGTTGCGCCAGCGTCAGGTCTTGATGCAAAAGCGCGGGGGCGGGCTGGGTTCTAGCGGCAGCCTGGACGCTGCTCCAGAGCTTGCGCAAATATTCCAGGTCGGCGGTTAGTTCTTCATCATTAGCGCCTTCGGCCTGCGTCCGCACGATAAAGCCGCCTTTCTCATCCGCCGGCATCAGCGCCTGCAACCGCTCACGCAGCTGAATGCGCTCGGATTCGGCATCGATCTTCTGCGAAATCCCGATATGGGGATCATGGGGCAGATAAACCAGCATCCGTCCCGCCATGCTGATCTGGGTCGACAGACGCGCGCCCTTGGTCCCCAGCGGGTCCTTGACCACCTGAACCATGATGGTCTGTCCCTCAAAGAGCAGCTTTTCGATGGGCGTGGGCGTCAAACCCTGGCTACGTTCGCCGCGGTTCTCACGTAGGTCGGCAATATGAATAAAGGCGGCGCGCTCCAGGCCAATATCGATAAACGCGCTTTGCATGCCCGGCAACACACGAACCACACGCCCAAGGTAGATATTGCCGACATGGCCACGCTGGATGCTGCGTTCCACATGCAGTTCCTGCACTGACCCTTGTTCCACCAGCGCAACGCGGGTTTCAAACGGGGTCACATTGATCAGAATATCTTCGCGCTGGGCGATGGCGGGGGGCATAGCGTGCTCGTCTCCAAGTAGGTGCGGCGTACAGCGAATAGTAAACGTACCCTACGCCTAGGCAAGCCCGGGCGCCAACTATCTATATAGACGGCGGCATCACCGGTTGCGATGCCGACTTCATGCGTATTTAGATTTACACAACTTTCTTGCCAGCCCGGGCGGCCTGCCCAAAAACCTGTGCTATAGTCTCGATCCTTCGCGGTTCAGACATTTTTGAACGGCGAAGCCAAGCAGTACGACGGGCTCCGGCCTGCCGCCAAGTAGCCAGCGATGGCAGTCAGGTGGGATTGCAAGGAATGGTGCAAATCAGGCAAAAGCCAGTTGCACAATCTGCAAAAATCGTGCTATAGTCTTGGGCTTGGCTGGTGATGACGAGTAAGGGTTTACCTGGATCGAAATCGCAAGCCACCTGAGTAGTAACCGACCTCTGGTTTCCAGAGTCGCCCTAGCGAAAGCCGGTGGCGGGGTTGCAAGATAGGATGCAAATTAGGCAAAAGCCAGTTGCATAATCTGCAAAAGTCGTGTTATAGTTTCAGGCTTGGCAGTTGCCGAAAACTTAGGGTTTACCCGAATGGGTGGTTCTGATGTTTCGATAGCTGCTAAAGAGAGCAGACCTGAAGAGGTCGCAGGCAAGAAAGCGGTGGCGCGAAAGCGAACGAAGCTGACTTGACAAGCGATAAAAACTTCTTCATAATCTCGCCTCTCTGCTGCTGAAAACAGCAAGCGACGCAAGGCAAAAGCCGCGCAGCGCTGGCAGGATCAGCAGGTAGCAGTAAGTAGTTTGTAGTACCGAATTTGCAGTGCCGCTCTTTAACAATTAAACAACCGATAAGTGTGGGCGCTTGATGCGATGCACTGTGATTTAAGTCCGGGGTTAAACCTTGGCTTGCTTCACAAG